>NZ_JAPFPY010000002.1 GCF_026240945.1 Mycolicibacterium sp. J2 | reverse complement strand
CTTCGATCCGTGGATGGGCCCCGCTGAGGTGTAGGGAGGCTGATTCTTGCCACGATTTCGGTTGTGGGTAGCAGGTATCGGCTGGTCTGCTCCAGCTTTTCCTGTCTGCTCCGGTCGGGCCTTTCGGCGGTTGGTCAGGCGGTGGCGGCTATTGGTGGGCTGTAGCCGATGGTGTTGCGCCACAGAGCAAGCCAGCTATGTGTCCAGGGCCAGTGCGACGGTAGGTGCAGGATGGGGCGGCGTTGGGGTCGGGCCAGGCGGGCGGCGATGTTGACGATCTTGCGGCGCAGGGTGGCTCCGCGGGCTACCGCGTGGGCTCCGCCAGCGAGTACCCCGGCGGCGCGCAGCAGGTTGTGGGCGATCGCGGCGCACAAGGTCCACGCGCTGTTGGCGCCGAACCGTCCTGAGGGCATGTGGGCCAGGGGTCCGTCGATGAGGTCGGCGAACACGGTTTCGATGATGGCGTGGCGGCGGTGGGTGATGTCGGCGGCGTCGACGGGTTCGGTGGTGTCGGTGAAGAACGGGTGATACCGCCACACCGGGAACAGCGCATCTCGGTAGCGGGCGTCTTTGACGCGACGCACGATCAACCGCGCCGTGATCGGGGTCTTGGTGGAGGTGAAGGCGGTGTAGGTGGTTTCGGCGACTTCGGCGTCAGAGATCCAGGCGCCGGTGTCGGGGTCACGGACCGCGCCGGGGTATTTGACCGGGGTCCAGGCGTGCTCGTCGATCGCCTCGATCGCGGCGGTCACCGAGCGGCTTTTGGTGAGCACCAGGGAGAACCGGGCCCCGGCGCGGCGGCAGGCCGCGACCACGGTGCTGTTGCCGTAGGCGCAGTCGCCGCGTACCAGGATCGGCCCGGTGACCCCGGCGCCGCGGGCGGTCGCCACAGCTTGGGCGATCATGCGGGCCGCGCCTTTACCGGAGTTGGTTTTCCCGGCCCGCAGCTGGGCGCCGGCGATCACCGGGGCGCCCTCTTCGGCGCTGATCGTGGTGATCAGCGGGGACAGTCCTTTGCGCAGGATCTGTTTCCCGGCGATCTTGGTGTGCCCGTAGCTGGCGCCTTGTTTGGCGTGGCCATAGACCGGACGCAGCAGCGAGTCGATATCGATGAAGACCTGCTCATCGGCGCCGGGCAGCAGATCGACCCGCTCGCACAACCCGGCCAGGTGCTCGCGCAGCACCGACTCCAATTGACGGGCGTGTCCGAAGGTGAACTCCCGCAGCAGAATCCCGATAGTTGAGGGCGCGTACACACCGCCGAACAGGGTCTTCATCCCGCCAGCACGCACCGCGTCGAGATCGTCGATGCTGTCGGCGCCGGTGCACATCCCGGCGATCAACGTCGCTAGTTTCGGTGACGGGTTCGCCGACGCGGACGTGATCCGCGGCCCGGCGATACGAACCTTGTCGGCCAACAGCTCGCACAGTCCCGTCTGATCGGCCAGCGTCATCACTGGGACCAACCCTGCGCACGACACGAGATGGTCATCATCGAAAACCGCCGACTCCGCGGCAAAGCCATGCGACACTCGCACTGGAAGTGCCCTTCTAACCGGGTTTGATTAATGCGTGAGGAACATCAATCATCCCAGCTCAAAGGGCACTTTCCTCGTTCCGACACCCCGCATCCAGCCTATTCATCCACGGATCGAGGCTTAGTACGCCTGGAACGAGGAGTGCCCCCACGACCGAGGCAATCAGCACTACGGTCATGAATGCAGCGATGCTGGCCGGGGAGAATCTCTCTAGCGCGAACCCAGCCAGCGCGAGCCCAGCGACGGAGAACGCCCCGTTGCCGAGCGCATCGACGGACAGTACGCGGCCAAGCATGGTTGCAGGAACCTGCTCCTGTAGAGCACCAATCCACAACACTCCGAATAGGCACATCGCTACTCCCAGCGCGAATGATGCCGGATACAGCAGCCAACTTGGAGCGTTGATCGCGATCACTAGCACGGAAGGGGCCTGAAGAAGCAGAATGGGCACAGCAATTTCGGGTCGCAGCCTCGGTATGCGGATGAGCAGGATGGCCGTGATAGCCGCACCAGCCGCCTCGATGGCGACTATGAATCCGTACTGTGCTGTGGCCCCGTGCTGGGCGAGCCACAGGGGCAGGAGCACTGACATTGGCGCACTGACGAATCCGATCTGCACGGCCCCCTGACTGATGACTGCGAAGATCCAGCTGCGGTGCCACACGTAGCGGAAAGCGGCGAACGGATGCGCATCGCGTTCTAAATCTGCCTTGATGGTCCCCTTTGGACCGAGCAGGAATGCGCAAATAGACAATGCCGCGAGGATGCCCGCGACGGCCGGTGCATACCGCTCGACGTGAAGGGCACCAAGGATTCCGGCCACAGCGGGCCCCGCTACGCCCGATAGTTTGGATGCAAGGGAACGAAGTGAGTTGGCAGCTGTCCGCTGGTCGGTTGAAAAGACATCACCGATGTAGGCACTGAGTGCCGGACGGTAGACCGAAACACTGAGTCCCACACAGGATCCCGCGAGCGCAAGCACCCACGACTGGCTCGTGGTCATATAGAGCGTGACAAGCAGCGCGGCCAAGATACGCAGAACATCCAACAGGATCAGCGCGGCGCGGCGGTTGATGGAATCGAGCATGATCGAGGAGCCGAAAAGCGCAGCGATTCCGACAGCCGAGCTGGATAGGAGAATTAGCGTCAGGTCGGCGCCGGGGTCACTACCGTGAGCGATGAGAATAGTCGCACCCACGGTCAGTAGTCCGTCACCGATCATATTGAGCAGTTGGACGGTCATCAGTCCGTACAGCCGTACTCCCAACGGCGCACTCGCCGGTGTCTCCGGCCGGGTTGTGCTCATTGCAGTCGCTCTCTGATCGTTGCCACCAATCGCTGGTCGGTGTGTCCGTCGGTACTGATGAGATTCTCTTCGGACATCAGTGTTGCTGCTGTTTCCAGCGTTGCACGCTGCACGGCGCATCCGCCACGATCCCACCAATCGGCTGATCCCGGCCGCGTGTCCAGACGGGAACGCCAGGCGTCGAGGCCGCCAAGCTGGGGGCGCACGAGCACCCAGACCGCATCGTGGGTCCGAATGGCATTCTGAATCGCATGGGCCATTGCCATTACGCCGCCGGAAGTATCGATCACAGCTGGCCGGTCCTGTAACCAGTGCGTGAGCACCGCGTGGTCGAACTGAGCTGTGTACCCCGCGAAGGCGATGGCACCTCCCTCGACGAACAGCCGTTCGGCTCTTGTTGAGGAGTAACCAAATCGGCGAGCAACTCGCTCTCGGTCGACGTCGATACTGCGGTAGGGCATGCGTAGGTGTCGGCTGAGTTGTGTTGCAGTCGTGGACTTACCGGCGCCCGGGGGTCCCATGACGACAACGCTACGCACCGTAGCCGTAGCCATTTCGCACTAGTTTGCGCGCCAGGTCGGGACGTACCTGTTCGCTGAGCACTTCGTAGAGGAATGCGACTGGTGAAGCAAGCCGGTCAGCGTCATACCACTGCGCAGTGCCGGCGGTGCAGAGCTCCCAGATCTGCCTTCGACCGCTCAGGACGTCAAGGAAGTCGTCGAGAAATGCGTCGAGTCCGAACGGCACAGTGAACAACGCTTCTCGTAGTGAGCGGTTTGATCGGACGAATGCTGAGCGCGCGAGGTCGAACTCGATGCCAACATAGTCGCCGTTGGTACCGCGCAGGTGCAGATAGAGGCGACCGGCGTCGGTCAGGTTGCCTTGGTACTCGTGGGCTCCGGCCATGGCGAACCCTAGCGTCGAATTGATTAACAGCGGCTCCAGCCAACGCAATTCCGCCAGCAGGCGTTCCAGGTACTGCGGTTCGACGGCTTCCCGGCCGCGCAGAACGCTGTGGAGAAGCAGATCCGGGCCGCGCACCTCGAGGCCGACCGATCGTTGAACAACACCCAGCACGCAATCGAGTCCCTGCTGCTGCGGTATCTGAGCAGGTGGAAGCACCCCGACCTCGCAGCGGAGGCGGGGTATGCCGACGACGCGCTGGCGTTCCTGCGCCGGCTGCGCGCTGACGACCTGCCGAAGGTGGAGAACCGCTTCTTCGAGCTCAACGAACGCCAGTCGAACCAGAACCTCGGCACCCTGGCGATGCGCATCCGCCGGGCTCCCGGCGAGATCCGCCGTCGCATCGACGAGGTCAACTCCTCGCTTCGGCGCTCCGAGTTCGACCGCGACCGAATTCTGCAGATCGACGTGCGGGACTGTCAGCACCAGGACGTGACCGACTTCTTGGCCGACATTGCTCGGGTGCAGGAGCATTCGCTGCTGGCCGATGATCGCGCGGCCCAGGAACAGCGCTTCGAGCGGATACGCGCGCTGCTCGGCCGGCTGGGGTCCTCCGACTCCGGTGACGTCCTCTGGCGAAACCACTGCCTGGACACCCGCCGCCACGTCACGTTCGTCGGCGTGGAGTTCGACGCCGACGGATCCGCGGTGAACCACCACGACTCCTCGGACTCGCTGTCCGGCGGCCAGGCCCAGAAGCTGGTGTTCTTCTGCCTGGCCGCGGCGCTGCGCTACCAGCTCGTCGGGCCCGACGCCGACCTTCCCAGCTACGGCACTGTCGTCCTGGACGAGGCGTTTGACCGGTCCGACCCGGAGTACACGCGCCGGGCCGCCGACGTGTTCGACCAGTTCGGCTTCCACCTCGTCCTGGCCACGCCGTTGAAGATGATCCGCACGCTGCAGGACTACGTCGGCGGCGTGGCGACCGTATCGATCCGCGATTCGCGGGCCTCCCGCCTCGGTGTCGCGACCATCGTCGAGGCCACCGACGGAAACGCCGCCGGTGACTGAGCCCCCGAAGCTGATGCTGCCGGCCGACGTGGTGAAGCGAGCGTCGAGCACGGTCTCCCGGCACCTCAAGGAGTGGGTGTTCGGCGGTGCGGTGGCGCCGTTGACCGTGCGGCTGGGCAGCCCCAGCGAAGCCGCCGTAGCCGCGCACCGCGACGCCGTGGAGACCTGGGTGCGCGCATGGGAGCACTCACCGCTGGAGGCCGCCTGGGAGGAGCGGCGCTGGCCGAGCCTCGGCCGACAGCTAGTCCCGGTCGCGGTGACCATCACCGGCGCCGACGCGATCTGCGAAGCCGCCGGGCAGGCCCACCAGTGGAGAACTCTGCGCCGGCGACGGGAGCAACTGTGCACGCTTGACGACGGACTGGCCTGGCCGGCGGTGCTCGAAGCTACATTTCGGCACTGGAAGACATTGTCCGACAACGACTTCGATCGTCTGCTCGCCGTGCTCGATTGGCTGCCGCAGAACCCAGACTCTGGATTGCTGATACGGCAGCTTCCGATCCCCGGTGTGGACACCAAATGGTTGGGCACGCACCGGGCCGCGGTGACTGCGCTCGCCGTCGCACTGGGAGTGCCCGAGCATCTGGGGCTGCGGGAGCGGGAGGTGCTGCGAGCATTGGCGATCCTGGACCCGGCGTTGCGACGGGGATTGCCGCGACTGTTCGCCGCGCCGGACCTCGAGCTCACACACCTTGGCCTGGCTCCGGATCGCGTGTTGGTGGTGGAGAACCTGCAGACCCTGGAGGCCCTGCCGGAACTGCCCGCAACGGTGGCGGTGTTCGGCTCGGGCGACAATTCGACGGCGGTGGCCGAGTTCTGCTGGGTCCGCAGCGCGCCGCGGGTGGTCTATTGGGGCGACCTTGACGCCGCCGGGTTCGCCATCCTTGCCCGCTTCCGCGCGGTCCGCGGCTGCGAGAGCCTGCTGATGGACGCCGCCGCGGTGCACGCCTGGGAGCACCTGGCGGTGCCCGATCCAGCATCCGAACCGGTCGACACCGCTCTGCTCACCGAAGCGGAGGCCGCAGCATTGGACCTGTTGCGCCGCAACGGATTGCGAATCGAACAGGAGCGGATCCCGATGAGCGCGGCAGCCAAGAGACTGCGGTATTGAGCGCACTGCAATGGGAAGGCGCCCTGCACCCAGCCGCAAGCGATTTGCACGGGCATTCAAATGCCGACCTGGCGGATACGCGCAGATCAATGCCACTTGTCGGTGCCCGGTCGTAATCTCAGCGCCAACCGCCAGGAGGCGCAAAATGAAGATGCTCGTAGCGACAACGCTCACCCAAGGAATCCGCAGCAGCGACTACTGCTTCTGCGTTGCCGGGGAACCGGTCTGGATCCAGGAACCATGCGACAAAGACCGGCGCGATTCCGAACGCGGTTGCGGATGCAGCCGCGGATTCGCCGGCGCAGCCTCGCATCGGGCCACCACAACCGCGCAAGTCGCAGACGTCCCACTGACCCGCGACGAACTCGTCCTGGCGATGCGGACGAGCCTCGTCGATGGCGGATGGCCGGTCAATTGGGCAGAAGACGTCGTTGATGAGAACCTCGTCATTGCGTCGTTCTTCCCCACCGGCACGGTCATCGAGCGCAGCTTCGATGACTTCCACCCCCGCGCCGCCTGACAAGCGATTTGCATTCCGTCACGCGCGGATACGCGGCCTGGGCGCTTCCCGCCCAGACTGGTTCCTGCACTGCCCTGCTCGAAATCTCCTAAGCGGCATCGCGTCGTCACTCAAGAAGCGGGTGCCGGGCTACACGAAGATGGGATTCCCGGACCCGCGCAAGATGCTCGGATAACGTCCCCATTCACAACAACCGGGTGCAGCCCACGCAGATACCCATCTGGGGACTCTCGTCGTCCACGAGTACCGACGCGCACACCACACACCTCACGCCGCGAAACGCCAGCTTCGTGTCCCCACGGACACCCACATCGGGTCCACTCCGAGCAGCGGCTGATACTTGCGGAACAACTGCGGCAGCCTCGACGCGACCTCGGTCGCGTGAATTTCCTTAGCGGTGTTCGGGAACCGTTGGCGGACCTCCGCCATCTGCCGGAGCACACGCACATACGCCTCCGCCGGCACTCGCGCGGTGAGGAACAGATCGGGATGGACGGCGGACATCTGGAGGTTCTCCAAGGTCAACCACCCCGAAGTCCTTGACGTTCTCGGTGATGAGCAGTTCGGCTCCACAGGCGGCGGCGCTGGACAGGATTGGAGAGTCCTTGTCGTCGGTGTCCACCAGGTCCACCGACGACTCTTCGTCCAGAACAATGGGGATGTCGAACTGTCGTCTCAACTCCGAGATTATGCGGGCGCCGGGACGCTGATGCCGGTCAGTCTCTGTCTCCGCATACGGACTCCAGACCGGTGTGTAATCCAGGTCTTGGGCACACAACAGGATGAGCGTCCGCGTGATGCTCGGGACAAGGACGTTGGCATCCAGGTAGACGAGCGTCCCGCGATACTCGCTGAGAAGCTCGCCCTCAGAAATCATCAGCCAGGGCGGCGGTCATGTCCTTGATGTACGCCGCCCGGAACCGCTCCACCTCCGTGCGGGGAATCCGGTAGCGGTTGCCGTGCTTGCGATGGGCGATTTCGCCGCGCTGGATGCGGCGCTGGACGCCGGCGCGGGAGATGCCGATCTCACGGGCCATCTCTTCGGGAGTGAAGGTCTCTTCAGTCGACTCGATGGTGACCGTGCGTCCCTCACGGGCTGCGGCGGCGATCACCGCCAGAGCGCTTCCCGCCCACTCGGGCAGCGGAAGAGAGGCGAGCGGCAGCTCAGTGACGTTCTCGGGCCGCAGAACCAGGTCCGGCATCGTTTTCCCCTCACTGTTCGCACCGTACTTCTATGTGAGCAAATATAGCAATTATCTGCTCACTCTGCTATGGCGAGCGGGGTGTCCTTCGCGGCCACTTGGTGACGCTCATGTTCCCAAACGCGTTCCCAAGTCCATGAAAAATGGCCCCCAGGCTGTCGCCTGAAGGCCATTTCCGCTAGTAGCGGGGACAGTGTGGTGTTTCAGGACATCGGAATAGGGTGTCTCAAGACATCGGCATAGGTGTGTGGGCCAGTTTCAGCTGGTGTCGAAGGCTCGCCTGGTCATCACCGCCGTGCTCATCGAGGGCCGCTCCCAGTCGCAGGTCGCCCGCGACTATGGGGTGTCTCAGTCCTGGATCTCTCGCCTGATCACCCGCTACACCAACGAGGGTGACGCCGCGTTTCAACCACGCTCCCGACGCCCGAAAACCAGCCCGACCCGGCTACCCCAAGCCACCATCGACCTCATCATCGAGCTACGCACACAACTGTCGAGCAAAGGGCTCGACGCCGGGCCCCACACCATCGCCTGGCACCTGCAACACCACCACCGACTACACGTCTCACCGGCCTCCATCAGCCGCCACCTGCGCGCCGCCGGCCTGGTCGAACCCACACCCGCCAAACGCCCCAAAACCTCCTACATCCGCTTCCAAGCCGAACAACCCAACCAATGCTGGCAAGCCGACTTCACCCACTGGCGCCTAGCCGACGGCACCGACACCGAAATCCTGTCCTGGCTCGACGACTGCACCCGCTACGCCCTGTCAGTGACGGCCCACCGGCGCGTCATCGCCACCACCGTCTACAACGAATTCACCAAAACAGTGGCCCACCATGGCATCCCCTACTCCACACTCACCGACAACGGGATGGTCTTCACCACCCGCCTCGCCGGCGGCAAAGGCGGACGCAACAAATTCGAAGCCGAACTACGACGCCTGGGCGTACACCAAATCAACTCCACCCCCAACCACCCCACCACCTGCGGGAAAGTTGAGCGCTTCCAACAGACCCTCAAAAAATGGCTCACCGGCCATTCCCGAGCCGCCACCGTGACCGAACTACAAACCCAACTCGATAGCTTCGTCGACGAATACAACCACCGCCGCCCGCACCGGTCCCTGCCACACCACGCCACCCCCGCAGCGGCCTACATCAGCCGCCCCAAAGCCACCCCAGCAACCCGCATCGACACCCACAACCGCGTCCGCACCGACCGCATCGACCAAGCCGGTGCTGTCACCCTGCGAGTCAACGGACGCCTGCACCACATCGGCATCGGCCGCCAGCACTACCGAACCCGCGTCCTGATCCTGGCCCAAGACCACCACATCACCGTCATCAACGCCGCCACCGGAGAAGTCCTACGCGACTTCACCCTCGACCCCACCCGGGACTACCAACCCAAAGGCCCCAAACAGAAAAAACCGCGGACCTAAAGCAGGTCCGCGGCTATTCCGATGTCTTGCGACATCACACTAGTAGCGGGGACAGGATTCGAACCTGCGACCTCTGGGTTATGAGCCCAGCGAGCTACCGAGCTGCTCCACCCCGCGTCGGTGAACACAACGTTACCGAAGGGGTGCGTGCAGCTCCAAATCGTGTGCTCAGAGGTGGTTTTGGGGCTCCGAACGCACCACCTGACCGGTCCGGAACACCCCCTCCGGGTCGTACCGATCAGCCAGATCGGCCAGCCATCCCCGGGTCTGCTCGTCGTAGACCCGCGTCAGCCGCTGCGGATCGGCCGACGGCGCGAAATTGGGCAGCAGGCCTCCCGTCGCCCACGGCGCCAGCGCTCGCATCAGGGCACGCGCCTGGGCCGGCACCAGCTCGGCGGTCGCTCCGGCCGGCACCCCGATGGTGGTGACCGTGTAGGCGGCATTGCGGTGGCAGAACGCACTGCTGTGCTCGGCCTGCCGCGCATACGCCCCACCGAGCAGCCGGACCTCGACGATGGTCTGCACCGAGGCCGATCCGGGCCCGGCCGCCGCCAGCAGGATGTCGATCACCTCGGAGGTCAACTCACGCAACAACGCCTGATCCTCGTGGACGGGCATCGGCTCGACCGGATCGGCGTGCACGGCGCCGATCGCCGCGTACGGCAACACCGCCACGGTGTCGAGCACCGGCGTCGCCGCCGCCCGCAGTGGCTCCAAAAGGGTTGCCGCCTCCGCGAAGTCGTCGAGTGCGGCGTACCGGACGGCGACCGTCAGCCGACCGGCCAGCGGCTCGGGCACCCCGGGCAGCGGCGGCAACTGCTGCAGCGCGATCGAGGTGTTGACGTTCTCGGGCAACCCAGCGCACCAGCCATGCCACGCGCGCAGCACGGCCGGCGCATCCTCGCCGTCGAAATACAGCGCACCGCCATAGAATTCGGGGATCGGCAACAGCTCGATCTGCACCGCGGTGACGATGCCCAGCGTCGCCTTACCGCCGCGCAACCCCCAGAACAGCTCGCCGTGCTGATCCGGCGTCACGTGCAGCAACTCCCCCGCCCCGGTGACCACGTCGAAGGACCGCACGTAATCCGAGGACACCCCGACGCTGCGCGCCAGCGGGCCCACCCCGGCGCCGGTCAGGAACCCCACCACCCCCACGCCGGGGGCCGAGCCGCACAGCGGCGCAAGGCCGTACGGGGCCGCCGCATCGATCACCTGCTGCCAGGTGGCGCCCGCGGCCACCCGCGCGGTGCGCTCGGTGACGTCGACCATGCACTCCGCCATCGCCGAGGTCAGCACCAAGATGGTGTCGTCGCCGACGACGGTGGCGCCGTGCCCGGTCGCCTGCACCGTCACCCGCAACCCGTACTCGGCGGCGAAGCGCACCGCCTCGGCGACATGGTGCGGCGCGGTGGCGAACACCACCGCCGCCGGCTGCACCGTCGCCGCGAGATTCCATGGGCGGCAGCGTTCGTAACCGGGCTCGCCGGGCAGCGCGACGAGCGCGCTGAAGTGTTCTGGCAGGGTCGACAACACGTCGCTGTCGAAACCGCGGTCGCCGAGGGTGTCGGCCAAGGTCATCGGAGTCCTTTCACCATGCGCGTATGACGGCAGAAAGGATCCCCAATGCCACTTGGGAACTTCTTGGAGTGCAGTTCAAGTGGGCCGCTGTTTGTGCGGTTCCATACGCACACGGCGGCGCGTTGCGCATGAAACCGCACAAACCGGCGGTCGCGGCCTACTTGGTGTCGCGGTACTTGTTCATGGCGTCGTCGAGCTTCTGCAGCGCGTTGCCGTAGTCCGCGAAGTTCCCGCCGCGCTGCGCCTGCTGCACCGCGTCCAGCGCATTGTTGACGTCCTGCAGCGCCGCGGCTTTGGCGGGCGAGAGCTGCACGGCGCCACCCGGGACGGCCGCCACCGGCACCGGCACCTCGGGCGCCTGGCCCTGCTGCGGCGGAGCGGCCGGAGGCTGCTGGCCCGCCGCCGGCGGTGCCGTGGGCGGTTTCGCATCGGCAGGAGCCGGTCCGGTGGCCGTGGCCGCCGCACCGGGACCGAAGAGCTCGGTCAGCGCATCGCCGACGGTCGGGCCGTAACCGACCTTGTCGTTGTACATCATCGCCACCCGGATAAGCCGCGGGTACGACGAGGCGGCATCGCTGGCGCCCGGCGAGGCGTACACCGGCGCCACGTAGAGCAGCCCACCGTCGCTCACCGGCAGGGTCAACAGGTTGCCCCAGCGGATCCGGTTCTGGTTGTCCCGGCCGATGACACCGAGGTCCTGGCTGACCGCGGTATCGGTGCTGATGGCGTTGAACGCCAACTTCGGCCCGTTGACCTGACCAGGGATGGTCAGCACGGTGATCTTGCCGTACGTGGCCGGATCGGAACTCGCGCTGATATAGGCGGCCAGGAAGTCCCGCCGGAACCGGTTCATCGCACTGGTCAGCTGGAACGACGACGAATTGTCGTTCTTCGCAATGTCTTTGGCGACGATGTAGTACGGCGGCTGGTAGCTGCTGGCGGTCGGGTTCGGATCCAGCGGGACGTCCCAGAAGTCCGAGGTGGAAAAGAACGTCACCGGATCGTTGACGTGGTAACGGGCCAGCAACTGGCGCTGCACCTTGAACAGGTCCTCGGGGTAGCGCAGGTGGGCCTGCAGTTCCGGGGAGATGTCGCTCTTGGGCTTGACGGTACCGGGGAACACCGCCATCCACGCCTTGAGCACCGGATCGTTCTCGTCCTGCGCGTACAGCGTCACGGTGCCGTCGTAGGCGTCGACGGTGGCCTTCACCGAGTTCCGGATGTAGGACACCTGCTTGTCCGGCAGCAGCCGGTTCACGGCCACCTCGTTGGAGTCGATGGTGGCACTCGACAGCGAGGTCAGCTCCGAGTACGGGTAATTGTCCAGCGTGGTGTAGCCGTCGACGATCCACACCAGCCGCTTGTTCACGATGGCCGGGTACACCCCGTTGTCGGTGGTCAGCCACGGTGCCACCGCCTCCACACGCTGGGACGGGTCGCGGTTGAACAGGATTTTGCTGTTGGAGCCGATCACGTTGGAGAACAAGAAGTTCCGCTCGGCGAACTTGGCCGCGAACACGCTGCGGGCCAGCCAGTTGCCGATCGGCACCCCACCAGCACCGGTGTAGGTGTAGTTCTTGGTCTCGGTGTTGGTCTCGTAGTCGTACTCGCGGTCACCGCCGTTGCGCCCGACGATCGCGTAATCACCGGGGGCGCTGGCGATCACCGGGCCGAAGTAGATGCGCGGCTGATCCAGCGGCGCGGGCCCGGGCGACACCACGCCGCCGTTGGCCCCGACCACGCTGGCCAGGAATTCGGGGTAGCCGCCGTTCTGGTTGGGGTCGTTGGCGATACCGCGCACCGTGTTGGCCGGCGAGGCGATGAAACCGTTGCCGTGCGTGTAGACGGTGTGCCGGTTGATCCAGTCCCGCTGGTTGTCGATCAACCGCTCCGGGTTGAGTTCGCGTGCGGCGACGACGAAGTCGCGCAGGTTGCCGTCCGGCCCGACGTAGCGGTCCATGGCCAGCTGCTCGGGGAAGCTGTAGAAGTTCTTGCCCTGCTGGAACTGGGTGAAGGCCGGGCTGACGATGGTCGGGTCCAGCAGCCGGATGTTCGATGTGGTGGCGCGGTCGGCGGCCACCTGCTGGGCGGTGGCCTGCGAGTTGCCGCTGTAATCGCGGTAGGTGACGGTCTGATCGGTCAGCCCGTACGCCTGCCTGGTTGCCGTGATGCTGCGGCTGATGTATTCGCTTTCCTTCTGCGCCGCATTGGGTTTGACGCTGAACTGCTCGACGATCATGGGCCAGCCCGCACCGACGATCAACGAGGACAGCAACAGCAGCACCAGGCCGATGGCGGGAATCCGCAGGTCGCGCAGCACCAGCGCGGAGAACACCGCGGCCGCACAGATCAGCGCGATGGCGAGCAGGATCAGCTTGGCCGGCAGCACGGCGTTGATGTCGGTGTAGCCGGCGCCGGTGAACGGCTTGCCGCCGCGGGTGTTGCTCAGCAGCTCGTAACGGTCCAGCCAGTAGGCCGCGGCCTTGAACAACACCAGGGTGCCGGCCAGCGACACCAGTTGGATGCGCGCCGCCCGGCTCAGCGCACCGGTGCGCCCGGACAGCCGGATACCACCGAACAGGTAGTGCCCCACCAGGTTTGCCAGGAAGGCCAAGAACACGCCGAAGAACATGAAGCTCAGCACCCACCGGTAGAACGGCAGGTCGAACGCGTAGAAACCGAGGTCGCGGCCGAACTGCGGATCGGTGACCCCGAAATCGCCGCCGTGCAGGAACAACTGCACCGTGGTCCAGGAGTTCCAGGCGAACGCGCCTGCGGCCAGACCGATGAGCACCGGGATGCCGATGCCGAACAGCCGCAGCCGGCTCATCACCGTGGTGCGGTACCGCGCGATCGGGTCGTTGGGCCCGTTGGTGGGTACGAACACCGGCCGCGTCCGGTAGGCCAGCGTCATCCCGGCGAACACCAGCGCACCGATGGCCACCGCGGCCACTAGGGCCAGCACGATCTCGGTGAACAGCCGGGTGGTGAACACCGACCGGTAGCCCAACTCGCCGAACCAGAGCCAGTCGACGTAGGTGTCGATCAGCCGTGGCCCCACCAACAGCAGCAAGACGACGGCCAGGGCCACCCCGATGAGGATCCGGCTACGTCGTGTCAGCTTCGGCATTCGCGCCGCGGGCCGCATACCCACTCGTCAACTCCAGTCCTGGTCCGTGGCCGCCGGCACGTCTGGGGCCTCAACTGCACCAACTCTACGCATGGCCTGCCAAGCGCATTCTCAGCAACGGGGTGGTTCGCCACCGGCAGAAATGGTGTGCAGGGCGTCCACGGCAGCGGTCAGGGTGTCCACCTTGACCAGCTGCAGCCGATCATCGCGGGCCGTCAACGCCTCGTCGCAGTTGTCGGCGGGCACCAGGAACACGGTGGCTCCGGCGTCCTGGGCGGCCATCATCTTGTGCGTGATGCCACCGATCGGGCCGACCTCGCCGTCGGCGCTGATGGTGCCGGTGCCGGCGACGAACTTGCCGCCGTTGAGGTCGCCGGTGGTGAGCTTGTCGACGACGGCCAGGCTGAACATCAGCCCGGCCGAGGGGCCGCCGATATTGGCGAGGTTGAACTCGATGTCGAACGGCGCCCACGGCGCGTCCAGCACCCCGATGCCGAGGAACCCGTGCGGGCGGTCGGGATTGGAGCCCAGTGTCACGGTGACGGTGCCGGCGGGCTGGTTCTTCCGGCGGTAGTCGATGACCATCTGATCGCCGGGCTTGGTGGCCTTGACGATCGCCTGGAAGGCCTCCATATTTGGCACCGCGACATTGTTGACCATGTCGATGGCGTCACCGGGCTGCAGTTTGCCCGCCGACGGTCCGGGATCTGTGACCGACTCCACCGTGACCGCCTTCGGGTATTTCAGGTAGGACAGCGCGGCGTACTCGGCGTTGTCCTCCGAGGATTTGAACTCGTTGGTGTTGGCCTTGTCGATCTCGTCCTTGGACTTGTCCGGCGGGTACACCAGATCGCGGGGCACCAGCTGGTCGCGTCCGGACATCCAGAGCGCCAGGGCCTCCCCCAGGGTCAGGCCGTCGCGCTGGGACACCGTGGTCATGTTGAGGTGGCCCGAGGTGGGATGGACGATCGAGCCGGCGGTGCTGTCGGTGCTCTTGATGTCGACGACCTGCTTGCCGTCCACCTCACCGAGGGTGTTGAACGTCGGGCCGGGCCCCAGCGACACGTATGGCACCGTCACCAACGACAGCAGCACACCGAACGCCACGATCGGCACCAGCGCCACCACCAGCGTCATAATCCGCCTGTTCACGCCGCCCACAGTAGAGCGCGTTCACCGACAGCGTGACCCGCGGCCCCACCTGCGCGGCCCGGGGTGAGTACCGTTGAAGTCATGGCTGACCTGCCCTTCGGCTTCTCCAGCGGGGACGACCCCGAGCGCGACAAGCGCAAAGAAAACCCCGGCCCGGGATCGGGCGCGGACCCGTTCGGGCTCGGCGGCGCCGGCTTCGATATGTCCGATCTTGGCCAGATCTTCACCAAGCTCGGCGAAATGTTCAGCGGCGCAGGCAATGTGATGAACACCGGCCAACAGGCCGGTCCGGTCAACTACGACCTGGCCCGGCAGCTGGCGTCCAGCTCGATCGGATTCGTCGCCCCGGTGTCGGAGAAGACCGGCGCCGCGATCGCCGATGCCGTGCACCTGGCCGAGACGTGGCTCGACGGGGTGACGGCCCTGCCGGCCGGCACCACGAAGGCGGTGGCGTGGACCCCCACCGACTGGATCGACAACACGCTGGGCACCTGGAAGCGGTTGTGCGACCCGGTCGCCGAGCAGATCTCCACGGTGTGGGCCTCGGCGCTGCCCGAGGAAGCCAAGACCATGGCGGGTCCGCTGCTGGCGATGATGTCGCAGATGGGTGGGATGGCCTTCGGCAGCCAGCTCGGCCAGGCGCTGGGCAAGCTGTCCAAGGAGGTGCTGACCTCCACCGATATCGGTCTGCCCTTGGGACCCAAGGGAGTGGCGGCCCTGCTGCCCGAGGCCGTCGAGAGTCTGTCGGAGGGGCTGGAGCAGCCGCGCAGCGAGGTGCTGACCTTCCTGGCCGCCCGCGAGGCCGCTCATCACCGGTTGTTCAGCCATGTCCCGTGGTTGTCCAGCCAGCTGCTCAGCGCCGTCGAGGCGTTCGCCAAGGGCATGAAGATCGACATGAGCGGGATCGAGGATCTGGCCAGCGGTATCAACCCGGCCGCGCTGGCCGACCCGGCGGCCATGGAGCAGCTGCTCAACCAGGGCATCTTCGAACCGAAGGCCACCCCCGAACAGGTGGCCGCGCTGGAGCGCCTGGAAACCCTGCTCGCGCTGATCGAGGGCTGGGTGCAGACCGTGGTGACCGCCGCACTGGGTGACCGCATCCCGGGAACCGCGGCGCTGTCGGAGATGCTGCGCCGGCGCCGGGCCACCGGCGGCCCGGCCGAGCAGACCTTTGCCACGCTCGTCGGCCTGGAGTTGCGACCGCGCAAGCTGCGCGAGGCCGCCGCGTTGTGGGAGAAGCTGACCGACGCCGTCGGGGCCGACGCCCGCGACGCGGTCTGGCAGCATCCCGATCTGCTGCCCGGCGCCGACGACCTCGACGAGCCGGCCGCCTTCATCGACCGGGCCATCGGTGGGGACACCTCGGGCATCGACCAGGCGCTGGTCGAGCTCGAAGACGACGGGACGCCCGGCCCCGACGGGCCTGTGGATAACTGAAACCGGCGCCCGCCCGACCGTGGCACAGTCGGTGCATGAGGCGCTATCTGCTCGATCCGTCGATGCCGGTGCTGCTGCGCCCGGATGACACCGTGCAGGTGGGCTGGGACCCGCGCCGCGCCGTGGTGGTGCAGCCGCAGGCCGGTGTGAGTGCCGCCGTCCTGGCCGATGTGCTGCGCGGTATGCACACCGCGGTGACCAGGGACGAACTCTCGGCGCGCGCCACCGCGCTGGGCATGCCGGACTCTGCCGTGGCCGACCTGCTCGACGCGCTGCGCCGGGCCGGGGTGCTGACCGTCGGGCACTCCGCGGCGCGGTCGGTGACCATCCGCATCCACGGCCGTGGGCCGCTGTCCGACCTGCTGGCCGGGGCGCTGCGCTGCTCGGGTAACCGCGTCACCCAGAGCAGCCGATCGCATGCCGTCGTGAGCACCGATCATGCCGACCTGGTGCTGCTCACCGATGCCCTGGTGGTCGATCCGCGGGTGGTGCGCGATCTGCATGCGGCCGAGCTGCCACACCTGCCGGTGCGGGTGCGCGACGGCACAGGGTTGGTGGGGCCGCTGGTGATCCCCGGGGTCACATCGTGTCTGGCCTGCGCCGACCGGCACCGCCGGGACCGCGACGCCGCCTGGCCCGCGGTCGCCGCCCAGTTGCGGCGCACCGTCGGTTCCGCCGATCGTGCCACCCTGATGGGCACCGCCGCGCTGGCGCTCAATCAGGTGGACCGGGTGGTCCGCGCCATGCGCTGCGCCGATTCCGGCCCACCGGAGGACGCTCTGGACGCTCCGGAACCGCCGATGACACTGGACACCACCCTGGAGTTCGACGTGGGCAGCGGATCGGTGCTGGCGCGCCGTTGGTCGCGGCATCCGGGTTGTCCCTGCTGACCTATTCAGGTGCGTCGTGGATGATGGGAGACGTGGCTGATATCAAGCGTGGGAGCGTTGCACGCAACGCCAAGCTCGCGACCCTGCCGGTTGGATTCGCCGGCCGGGCGGCGCTCGGAATCGGCAAGCGCCTGACCGGCAAGTCCAAGGACGAGGTCACCGCCGAGTTGATGGACAAGGCGGCCCAGCAGTTGTTCACCGTGCTCGGTGAACTCAAGGGCGGCGCGATGAAGGTCGGCCAGGCGCTCTCGGTGATGGAAGCCGCCATCCCGGAGCAGTACGGCAAGCCCTACCGGGAAGCGCTGACCAAGTTGCAGCGCGAAGCGCCGCCGTTGCCGGCGGCCAAGGTGCACCGTGTCCTCGACGCCCAGCTGGGCACCAAGTGGCGGGACCGATTCACCTCGTTCGACGACACCCCGGTGGCCTCGGCCAGCATCGGGCAGGTGCACAAGGCGGTCTGGTCCGACGGCCGCGAGGTCGCCGTCAAGATCCAGTACCCGGGCGCCGACGAGGCGCTACGCGCCGATCTCAAGACCATCCAGCGGCTGGTCGGGGTGTTCAAGCAGTTGGCTCCCGGCGCCGACGTGGAGGGCGTGGTGGACGAGCTGATCCAGCGCGCCGAGGAGGAGTTGGACTATCGGCTCGAAGCCGACAACCAACGCGCCTTCGCCAAGGCCTACGAGAACGACCCGCATTTCGCGGTGCCGCACATCGTGGCCAGTGCACCGAAAGTGGTGATCGCCGAATGGATGGACGGCATCCCGATGTCGGTGATCATCCGCGACGGCACGCCCGAACAGCGGGACCTGATGGGTACCCGGTTGACCGAACTGACCTTCGGCGCGCCCAAGCGGCTCGGCCTGATGCACGGCGACGCGCATCCCGGGAATTTCATGCTGTTGCCCGACGGCCGGATGGGCGTCATCGACTTCGGCGCAGTGGCACCGCTGCCGGGCGGTTTCCCGGTGGCACTGGGCACCACGATCCGGCTGGCGCGGGACAAGAACTACGACGAGGCGCTGCCGGCCATGGAGGCCGCCGGTTTCATCCAGAAGGGTCAACGAGTCTCGGCCCAGGAGGTCGACGACATGCTGCGCCAGTACGTCCAGCCCATCGAAGTCGACGTCTTCCACTACAACCGCCGCTGGCTGCAGAAGATGGCCGCCGGCCAGATGGACAACTCGGTGGCCCAGATCAAGATGGCCCGCCAACTCGACCTACCGGCGCAGCTGGCCATCCCGCTGCGGGTGATCGCCTCGACGATCGCCATCTGCTGTCAGCTCGATGCCCATGTTCCCGTGAAAGCCATTGCGACAGAACTGGTTCCGGGCTTCGCCGGCGAGTCGGCCTGACGGCCTAGCCGAAGCTAGGCCGCCTGGCCTTCCCTGGTGTCCTTGCGCGGGCGGCCACGGGGGCGCTTACGCGCCACGATGGCGCCGCGCTCGATGATCTCGCCGCCCCAGACGCCCCACGGCTCCTGGCGCGCCAAGGCCTCGGACAGGCACAGGCTGCGAATCGGGCAGTCGGCGCACAGCGCCTTGGCCTGCTCCAGTTCGACGGGACTCTCGGCGAACCACAGGTCAGGATTCCCCCCATGGCACGGCACCGCGGGCAGTTCGAGTTCTTGGCATGTCAGGTCCGACATGTCTTTCCCTACTTCCTGGTCGTTGTGTCGGTGTCGGTCTTGATGTGGACCGGTGACCAGGTGTTCGGGGTTCCAGATCGGATTTCCCGAAAACAATGGCCACGGATCCGTTGTGACTTCGGGTCCGTGGCCGTTTCGGCGTTGTGGGGGCTACCTAGGTGGTGCCCCGTTTCACGGACCTGGGTGTCGCGGCGGCGGTGCGGCGCTTGAGCTGCGGATTGGCGACAGCGGGCGCCCAACCAGCTCGATGGACGGCCGGCGCAGCGGGCTGCACGGGCAGCAGGGAGCGCACAGACATTCCGTCGACGGCTACGCCGGACACAGCGTGAATGTTGATCATGATGTCGCTCCCCTCCTTTCGCCGAGCCGCAGAGATTTGGTGATCTTGAGACTAGAGCGTAACAGCACAAACCCACAAGCGATTTTCTGACCTGCGGTTTTGGCAGGATCTGTGGGTGTCATGACCGATTCTTGACCAGCTCCAACACGTCCGGCCCGTACTGCTCCAGCTTGCGAGCGCCGATACCCGGGATGGACACCAACGCCGCCTCGTCGGTCGGCAGGGTCTCGGCGATGGCGATCAGGGTGTTGTCGGTGAACACCACATAGGCCGGCACGTTCAGTTCCTTGGCGGTGCGCAGCCGCCACTCTTTGAGCGCGGCCAGCAACGACTCGTCCAGATCCGACGGGCAACTCTCACAGCGTCGCAGTGTGATCGCCGCCGCGGTGTCGAGCACCTTGTTGCACACCCGGCAGCGCGGAGCCGGACCGCGGGGTCTGCGCGACCGCGCCACCGGGGAGTCGGCCGGAGTCTGCGGCGCCACCCCGTTGAGGAAGCGGGACGGCCGGCGCCCCTGCCTGCCGCCCGCGGCCCTGGCCAGCGCCCAGCTCAGGTTCAAATACACTCTGGCCCTGGTGATTCCGACGTACAGCAGGCGACGCTCCTCTTCCACCGCCTCGCTGTCGGCCCCGTGGGCCAGCGCGTGCGAGATGGGCAGCGTGCCGTCGGTGAGGCCGACCAGGAAGACCGCATCCCATTCCAGGCCCTTGGCCGCGTGCAGCGACGCCAGCGTGACACCCTGCACCACCGGTGGGTGCCGGGACTCGGCACGCTGCCGGAGCTCGGCCAACAGCGCCCGCAGATCCAGCGAAGGCCGCTGGGCCACTTCGTCGTCGACCAATTCGGCCAGCGCGGCCAGCGCCTCCCACCGCTCCCTGGCCTTGGTACCGGACGGGGGTTCGGCGGTCAGCCCGAGCGGCTCCAACAGCGCGCGCACCACCTGTGGCAGCTCGCCCTCGTGCTCGGCGCCGGCGGCACGCTGCATGGCCAACAACGCCTGGCGCACCTCTTGGCGGCTGAAGAAGCCTTCCCCGCCGCGCACCTGGAAGGCGATGCCGGCCTCGGTGAGCGCCTCCTCGTACACCTCGGACTGCGCGTTGATCCGGTACAGCACCGCGATCTCCGCCGCTGGTGTCCCGGATTCGATCAGGGTGCCGACCCGTTTGGCCACCGCCGCGGCTTCGGCAGCTTCGTCGGAGTGCTCACTGAACGACGGTTTCGGGCCGGGATCGCGCTGGCCGACCAGGTGCAGCTTGCTGCCGGCCATCCGGCCGCGGGCCGCCGCGATGACGCGGTTGGCCAGGGACACCACCTGCGGGGTGGACCGGTAGTCCCGCTCCAGGCGCACCACCGTGGCCTCCGGGAACCGCCGCGAGAAGTCGAGCAGGAACCGCGGGGTGGCCCCGGTGAACGAGTAGATGGTCTGGTTGGCGTCGCCGACCACCGTCAGATCGTCGCGTTCACCGAGCCAGGCGTTGAGCACCCGCTGTTGCAGTGGGGTGACGTCCTGGTATTCGTCGACGACGAAACATCGGTACCGGTCCCGGAATTCGCCGGCCACCGCGGCGTCATTCTCGATCGCGGCGGCGGTGTGCAGCAGCAGATCGTCGAAGTCCAGCAGCGCGGTGCCGTCCCGGTGGGTCTTGAGGTGTTCGTAGCCGTCGTACACCTTGGCCACCGTGGCAGCGTCGAACGGGATGTCGCGGGCCGCCTTGGCCACCGCGTCCGCGTAGCCCTCCGGGGTGATCAGTGAGGCCTTGGCCCATTCGATCTCCCCGGCCAGGTCCCGCACATCATCGGTACTGGCATGCAGCGCAGCGCGATTGGCGGCCTGGGCCACCACCGCGAACTTGCTGTCCAGCAGTTGCCAGTCGGTGTTGCCGACGACGCGGGGCCAGAAGTACTGCAACTGCCTGCGGGCAGCGGCGTGAAAGGTGACCGCCTGCACCGCCGCGGTGGCCACCCCGGACTGCTCCCCGAGGGTGCGCAGCCGACCGCGCATCTCACCGGCTGCCCGCGCGGTGAACGTCACCGCGAGCACCTGGCCCGGCGCGACATGGCCGGCCGCCACCAGGTGCGCGATGCGGCGGGTGATGGTGCGGGTCTTGCCGGTGCCGGCACCGGCCAGCACACAGACCGGGCCACGGGGCGCCAGGACGGCCTCGCGCTGTTCGTCGTCGAGGTCGCCGAGCAGGCTGTCGACGGACGGCATGGCGTCCATCATGGCAGCACGATGTGACAACCACCGCGCAGCCACCGGGCATTCGGCGGTGGTCGACTACGTTGTAGGGACTATGACTAGCCCTGCGTTGACCATGTACACCACGTCGTGGTGTGGCTACTGCTCCCGACTGAAGACCGCACTGAAGGCCGAGGGCATCTCGTGGACGGAGATCGATATCGAGGGCGATCCGGCCGCGGCGGAGTTCGTCGGCTCGGTCAATGGCGGCAACCACGTGGTTCCGACGGTGAAGTTCGCCGACGGCTCCACGCTGACCAACCCGAGCATCAAGCAGGTCAAGGCGAAGCTGGGCTGAGCCTCGATCAGTCGGCGAACGCCCAGGACTCGATGATCTCCCTGGCGATCGAGATGGATCCCGGCAGCAGCAGCCGCGATGAGGAATCGCTGTTCCAGTCACCGTGCTCGAGTGCCTCACGCACCTGAGCCCGGGTGAACCACTCGGCCTCGGCGATCTCACCGTCGTTGAACGCGAACGGCTGCTCCGGGTCACCGATGGCGTGGAACCCGACCATCAGCGAGCGCGGGAACGGCCACGGCTGGCTGCCCAGGTAGCGGATGTCGCTGACGTTCAGCCCGATCTCCTCGGCGATCTCGCGTTGCACGCAGGACTCGAAGGACTCCCCCGCCTCCACGAATCCGGCCAGCAGCGAGAACAGCCGCTCCGGCCACAGGGTCTGGCGGGCCAGCACCGCCCGATCGTGGCCGTCGTGCACCAGACAGATGATCGCCGGGTCGATCCGCGGGAACTCCTCGTGGCCGTCGACCGGGTTGATGCGCGCCCAGCCCGCCTTGACGGTCTTGGTCGGTGCACCGTCGACCGGACTGAACCGGGCGGCGTCATGCCAATTCAGCAGCGCGGTCGCGGTGGCGACCAGTTGGGCGCTGGCATCGTCGAAGATCGGCCCGGCGCGGCGCAGGTCGAGCACCTCCACCTCCGCGGTGTCACCCGGCGGCGCCTCCAGGGCACCTCGGATCGCCCAGACGTGCCGGCCGCCGGCCACGGTGCCGAGGAACACCGCATCGGCGGGCGGGGTGGCACCGAGCCCGGTCGTCGAGCTCAGCACCACGCTCCCGCCGGAGATCAGCACTTGGTTGCGCCGGTCGACGTACAGCACGGCCGCGTCGGGCCAGCCGGCGATCGCGGCGTCGATATCGGTGCGCACCTGATCGTCGCGGTCGGCGCCGATCCGGGACAGCAGGGGGACGTTGCGCAGGGTGAAGCCGCTCATCGGGTTTTTCTGCTCAATCTTTGGATCGGATGTACAGCAATCGGTCGCTGAGTTCGAGCGCGTCCACGCGCTCGTCGTCGACGCGCAGCAGTTCCCCGCCGCGCACCACCCCCAGCACGATATCGGGGAGGTGGCGCGGCGAGCCGCCCTCCTCCTTGGTCTCGACCGGTCGCTCGGCGATGGCGAAACCGGCGTCCGGGGTGAGCAGGTCCTCCATCATTTCGACGACGCTCGGGGTCTGGGTGGCGATGCCCAGCAGCCGGCCCGCGGTCTCCGAGGTGACCACGGTGGTGTTCGCGCCGGATTGCCGCAACAGGTGCTGATTCTCGGCCTCTCGGACCGCGGCGATGATGTTGGCGTTGGGGGCCAATTCGCGGGCGGTGAGGGTGACCAGGACCGCGGTGTCGTCCCGGTTGGCCGCGACGATGATCGACTTCGCGTGTTGGGCGCTGGCGAGCCTGAGTACCTCGGAGTCGGTGGCGCTGCCCCGGACGGTGACCAGTCCCGCGCTCTTGGCGCGTTCCAGGGCGGCCGGGTCGTCGTCGACCACGACGATGTCGGCCGGCGCCACGTCGTCGCCGATCATCGCCGACACCGCGGTCCTGCCCTTCGTGCCGTAGCCGACGACGATGGTGTGGTTGCGCACGGATCTCCTCCAACGCTGGATCTTCAGTGCCTGCCGCGACTGGGTGGTCAGGGTCTCGACCGTGGTGCCGATGAGCACGATCAGGAACGCCACGCGCAGCGGCGTGATCACCAGGACGTTGACCAGGCGAGCTGATTCGGTGTACGGGGTGATGTCGCCGTAGCCGGTGGTGGACAGCGACACGGTCGCGTAATAGATGCAATCCAGCAGGGACAGCGGATCGCTTTCCTCCGGGGTGGCCGCGACATCGCGGTAGCCGTGGCGGTCGATGTAGACGATGAACACCGCGGCGACCAGCGCGCTCAGCGCCCACAGCACCCGCATGAAGATCCTGCGGCCGGGGCTGACGAACTTCTCCGGGATGTTCAAGATGTCGACCAGGTCGGCGTCCGGGCGCGACGTCAGATTCTGGTCGATCGCCTCCAGGCGCCGGCGCAACCTACCTTTGGCCACGATTCACCGATCGGTGGGAGGTGAGCACGCCACAATGAAACCATGACATCCCCTTCGCCCGTCGTTCAGCAGTCCAATCCGTCCCGCGCCCGCTTCATGGGCGGGTCCCTGGTAGGCATGGGCATCCTGCATTTCGTCGCGCCGAAGCCGTTCGACTCGATCGTGCCTGCCGAGCTGCCGGGCAGCGCCCGCTTCTACACCCAGGCCTCCGGTGTCGCCGAGGTCGCCACCGGTGCGCTGCTGTTGGCACCCCGGACCCGCAAGCTGGGTGCGCTGGCCGCGATCGCGTTGTATCTCGGGGTGTTTCCGGCCAATGTGAACATGGTGCGGCTGTGGTTCAAAGACCCCGCCAAGCCGTTGCCGATGCGGATCGGCGCCATCGCGCGGCTGCCGCTGCAGATCCCGATGATCACCCAGGCCTACAAGATCTACCGCAACTCGTAGTCCGACTCTGCCAACAACGCCGCCAACTCGTCCGGCCCGGGCAGGTCGTCGGGCCGGACGGTGATCCCGCTGCGCACGTAGTGAAAGCCCGCGCGCACCGAATCCAGCGGCCGATCGGTCATTCCGGCCCAGGCCAGCCGGTACACCGCGAGCTGCACCGCGGCGTGCCGGGCGGCCTCAGGGGTGGCGGGCGGGTCGCCGGTCTTCCAGTCGACCACCACATGGGCGCCGTCGCCGTCGTCGAAGACCGCATCCACCCGTCCCCGGACCACCGTGGCGCCGACCATCATGTCGAACGGCACCTCCACGTCGACCGGGGTGCGTGCCGCCCACACCGACGAGGCGAACGCGGCCTGCAGCTCGGCCAGCTCCTCGGCGTGGGCCCGGCCGGCCTCGCCGTCGACCGCACCCGGCAGGTCGTCCAGGTCGAAGAGCCGTTCGGCATGGAAGAAGCGCTGCACCCAGTCGTGAAACGCGGTGCCCAACAAAGCGTTCGGGTCGGGCCGGACCGGCAGGCGACGGCGCAATCGCTGCATCGCCGCAGCCCGGTCCTTGCCCAGCTCGACCAGCATGCTGACCGACAGCTGGCCGGGCAGCGGCACCGGTGCCGACTCACCGGTCTTCGCACGTTCGGCCAGCAGCGCGTCGACGTCGGCAGCCCAGTCCTCCATATCCGCGGCGGACAGGTCGGCCGAGGTGTCGGCGCACCGCACCAACTCTGCGCCACGATCCAGCGCGTCGCGCCGTGCGCTCGACGGCCGGGCCGGCCACACCGCCTCGATCACAGTGTCCCGTAACGGGTTCGGATCGCCGTCGGCCGGCGCGGGCGCCCAGTGGTCGATGACACCGCACGGCTCCCCGGATGCGGCCGAGGCTTCCACGATGGCTCGCAGTTCGAGCAGGAAATCCGATGGGCCGCGTGGTTTCGACTCGGTGGGACCCCAGTGATGGCCCGACGCCAGCAGCGTGTGCTCGCATCTGGTCAATGCGACGTAGAGCAGCCGACGTTCCTCGTCCACGCGCCGTTGCGCCAGATGGTCCTTGTGCGCGGCGATCTTGTCCGCCAAGGCCTTCCGGTCGAAGACATCGGAGGTGTCGAGCACGGGCACACCGTGGCCGGAGTCGGTGGCCCGGTCCCCGCGCAGCAGGGGCGGCAGGTCACCGGCGTCGGTCAGCCAGGTCCGCGCCATCGCGGTGGACGGGAACACCCGCCCACTCAGGTGTGGAACCGCCACCACCTGCCACTCCAACCCCTTGGCCGCGTGCACCGTGAGAATCTGAACCCGATCGGTGGCGACCGTGGTCTCGGCCGGGGACAACCCGTTCTCGACCACCGCGGCCACCTCGAGGTAGGCCAGCAGTCCGTCGGCGGTGGCATCGGCCCGGTCGGCGAAATCGGCCACCACGTCGGCGAAGGTGTCCAGGTGTTCCGCGCCGCCCCACCCGGCGGTCACCGGACGGGCCGCCCTGGCCTCGGCGTCGACCCCCAGCACGCGCCGGATCTCGGCGACCAATTCGGGCAGTGGATGGGCCAGATGGGCTCGCAGCGCAGTCAATTCGCGCCCGAGCGCCACGATGCGGGTGTAACCCGGCGCCGAGTAGCGGGACTCGGGTCCGGGATCGCAGATGGCATCGGCGAGGCAGGCGGCATCGGCGTCCGGCGCGGCCTGCGCGACGATCTGCGCGGTGGTGGCGGCCGCGGCGGGTCCGTCCAGTTCGACCGCCCGCTGCCACAGTGCCGCGATATCGCGCGCACCGAGGCGCCAGCGCGGTCCGGTGAGTACCCGCATCGCCGCGGGCCCACCGGTCGGGTCCGCGATGAGCCGGAGCATGGCCACCACATCGGCCACCTCCGGAACCGACAGCAGGCCGGCCAGGCCGACAACTTCGACGGGAACGCCACGCGCCGTCAGCGCCTCGGCCATCGGCGCGGCATCGGCGTTACGGCGCACCAGCACCGCCGTGGTGGGTGGTGTCGGACCGGCCAGATACCGCCGAGCGATCTCGTCGGCCACCCAATGACGTTCGGCAACAACGTCGTTCAACAATGCACAGCGGATATCACCGGGTTCGGCGCCGGGACGCGGCAGCAGCTCACGGACGCTCACCGACCGGCGGCGCGCCTGCGCGGACACCTCGTTGGCCAGATGCAGCGCCTGCGGCGGATTGCGCCAACTGGTCCGCAACTCCAGGGTGGGTGCCGGTGTGCCGTCGGACAGCGGGAAGTCGGTGGCGAACCGCGGCAGGTTGGTGGCCGAGGCCCCGCGCCAGCCGTAGATGGATTGGATCGGATCCCCCACCGCGGTCAGGGCGAGGCCGTCGTCGACCCCGCCGCCGAACAATGCCGACAACGCGATGCGTTGCGCATGCCCGGTGTCCTGGTACTCGTCCAACAGCACCACCCGAAACCGTTGCCGCAGTTGGTCACCCACGTGGGGTGCGGCCACAGCCAACCGGGCGGCCGCCGACATCTGGGCACCGAAGTCCATCACCTTGGCCGCCCGCATCCGGCGGTGCAGCTCGTCGATGAGCGGCACCAACCGGGTTCGTTCGGTCTGGGTGTCGAGCAGTTTGAGCAGCCACTGGGCCGGGCCGGTATCCCGTTGGTTGGGGCCGGGAGGCAGGTTCAGGATCAACCTTTCGAGCTCGACATGGGTGTCGGTCAGGGCGGCGGTGTCCACTAGGTGTTCGGACAGCGCGCCGGCCAGTCGCAGCACCTGGCCGGTGATGGCGGCCGGGGTCTTGTCGGTCTCGAACACCCGCGGGTGTTCGCACACCACGCGGAAGGCCAACTGCCACAATTCCGTCTCACCGATGAGCCGGGTGTCGGGCTCCACCGGCAGCAGCAAGCCGTGCTCACGCAACAGCGCCCCGGCGAAGGCGTGATAGGTGCTGATGGTGGGCGGGTCTTCGGATCGCAGTTGTGGGCACAGTCCGGCACCGGCGAGCCTGGCCAGCCGGGCCCGCACCCTGCGCAACAGTTGGCCGGCGGCCTTGCGGGTGAACGTCAGCCCGAGCACCTCCGCCGGTGCGGCGTAACCGTTGGCGACCAGCCACACCACCCGTGCCGCCATCGTCTCGGTCTTGCCGGCGCCGGCCCCGGCGATCACCACCAGCGGTCCCGGCGGTGCGGCGATGACCGCCGCCTGCTCATCGGTTGGCGTGAATAGGCCGAGGGCGTCGGCCAGTTCGGCCGGGCTGTACCTGGTGGCAATCACTGGCCCTCCCCTCTCTGATGTGCCGGGCACATCGCGCGCACCGGGCAGTGCCCGCAATTGTCGTTGACCCTGGCGACAAACGTCGGGCCCTGGGTGGCCGCCGCGGCGGCGACCACCTGGTCGCGCCAGCGGGCGGCGGCATCGGGGGTCAGGGCGTCCTGCGTGCGTTCGGTGGCCCCGCCGGCGCTCGGCTTGCCGGGATACACCAAGACTCCGCCGCCGGGCTCATCCCCGTGTGGCAGCACGCCTTCGGTGATGGCCAGCTGGTACATCGCCAGCTGGGCATGCCGCTGCGCGTCATCCTTGGTGACCGGGCTCTTACCGGTCTTGACGTCGACGATCACCAGCCGACCGGCGTTGTCGCGTTCCAGGCGGTCGATGCGGCCGCGCACCCGCACGCCGGGCGCCACCATCCCGTCCACGGCGACCTCGGTGCCCACCTCGGTCAGCTGGCGGCGGGTCAGCTCACGCCACTGCGCGAACGCCGCCAGCATGGCCCCGTGCCGGGCCAGTTCGTTGTCGGCGTACCACTGGGATTCGTACGGCAACCCGGCCCAGACGTTCTCCAGCTCGGCCAGCAACTGTCCCTCGGTCCTGGTGGAATCGGCGACCAGGGCGTGCACCAACGTCCCCACCGCCGACCGGACGTCGCGGCTGTCGCTGCCACCATGGCGTTCCAGCAGCCAGCGCAGCGGGCAATCCGTCAGGGTCTGCACCGTGGACGGGGACAGTGTGACCACGTGTTCGGCGCCGGACCACAGCGGTTCGCTGGTGGACGGTTCGGTGCACTCGTACCACGACGCCGGGTCCGCGCCCGCCACCCCCGCCTCGGCCAGTCGGGCCAATTGGTGTGCGGCACAGCGACGGACCTCGTCGCTCACCTCGGCCTCGGGGGCACATACCACCGCGCGCAGGCGGCCCACCAACGCCGCCGGTGCCAGCACCCGCGGGGCGGCGACCGGCGTGCTGTCGGCCTGGCCGTCGTCGGTGGTCAGCTCGGCGAGCTCGGTGCAGAACGGGGAGGGCAGCATGGCGTCGTCGTCACCGGCACCGCCGTCGACGGCGGTCACCAGCAGCCGGCTGCGGGCCCGGCCCATCGCGGCGATGAGCAGGCGCCGTTCCTCGGCGACCAGCGGGGCCCGCACCGAGACGGGCTGACCGGGCTCGGTCACCCCGTCCAGGATGTCGACCAGATGCTGGGTGCCCAGTACCCCGCCGCGGGGCATGGTGTTGGGCCACAGGCCTTCCTGGACGCCCGCGATGACCACGAAATCCCACTCGCGGTCCAGCACCGCGTGGGCACTGCACACCGCGACGACCTCACCGCGTGGTGCGCGATCGGCGGTGACCGGCAGGCTCAGCCCGTCGACGTGGTCGAGCAGCCCCTTCAGCGTTGCCCCGGTGGTGCGGGTGACGTACTGCTCGGCCACGTCGAACAGGGCGGTGACGGCGTCCAGGTCGCGCTCGGCGGCCGCCCCGGCGGCGCCACCACGGTCGGCCGCGGCCACCCATCGACGCTGTAATCCGCTGCGCTGCCACGCCTGCCACAGCGTGGAACGGGGATCCTCCCCCGCGCGGTGACTGCGCCGGGCGGCCGCCAGCACCGCACCGACCCGGTGCAGGCTGCGGGCGTGCTCGGGGCCCAGACCGTCCGGGACCGCGCGCACGGCGTCGGCGAGCAGCTCCGGGAAGTCGCGCTGGTGGTCTGCCAGACGGCGTAGCGTCCGACGCAGCTGCCGCAGCGAGACCGGGTCGACCCGACCGATCGGACCGGTGACGAGATCCAGTGCCACCTCGCCGGTCACCCCGTCGGCGGCGGCTCCGAGCACGGTGAGCAAGGCGTGCACGGCAGGCTGGCGGCTGAGCACCGGCTCGGCGGCCGGCAGATCCACCGGCACACCGGCGCCGGCCAGCGCGCGTCCCAGAGCGGCGCCGGCCCGCGGCACCGACCGGACCACCACCGCCATCTGCGACCACGGCACCCCGTCGACGAGATGTGCACGGCGCAAGGCGTCGGCGACCACCATCGCCTCGGCATGGGCGGTGGCCGCGATGCGCACCGATACCTGCCCGGGATCACCGGTGCCACTGACGAATTCGCCAAATCCCTCGGCGGCGGGCAGCCGGCGGGCGATACCGGAGACGGCGGCTGCCACCGCCGTCGAGCATCGATGTGAGGTGGTCAGCGTGATGGCCGGGGTGTCGGTGCGCAACAGGGCGGGGTCGGCGCCGCGGTATCCGAACACCGACTGGTTGGGATCACCGGCGATCACGGTGAGGCCCGCGCCGGCCGCGAGCACCCGCACCAGCAGCGCGGCCTGCGGATCCAGGTGTTGCGCGTCGTCGACGAGCAACAGCTTGATGCGGGCGCGTTCGGCGGCGAGCAGGTCGGCGTCGGTCGCCAGCGCGTCGAGCGCCGCACCGACCAGCTCGGCCGCCCCCAACGCCGGCACGGTCGCCTGCGGTGCAGCCATTCCGACCGCGGCGCGCAGCAGCATTACCTGCTCGTAGACCTGGGCGAAGCGGCCCGCCGCCACCCATTCCGCCCGGCCCGACAACCGACCAAGCCGCTGCAGCGCCACCGGGTCGACCCCGCGTTCGGCGCAGCGGGCCATCAGATCACGCAGTTCGGAGGCGAAGCCGGCCGTGCCCAGGGCGGGGTGCAGCGACGCCGGCCAGGTGGACGCGCCGTCTTCGAGGTCGCCGGCGAGCAGTTCCCGGATGATGCCATCCTGCTCGGCCCCGGTGATCAGTCGCGGCGGCGGATCACCGCCGCGTTGAGCGGCCAGGCGCAGCACCGCGAAGGCGTAGGAGTGCACGGTGCGCACCAAGGGTTGGCGCACCACGCCCGACCCGCTGCGCAGCAGGGTCGCGGTGATCTGCGCGCGTGCCGCCGCACCCAACCGCGCCGAACCGGTGAGCAGCAATACCGATTCGGTTGGGACGCCGGCGGCGATGTGCGCGGCGGCGGTGTCGGTGAGCAGGCTGGTCTTGCCGGTGCCCGGGCCACCGAGCACCCGCACTGTGCCACGCAGACCTGGGTCGGCCAGTGCGGCAGGCTCCAGCACAGTGGTCGATGCGGTCATGCCGACATGTCACCACGGGGGTCCGACAAGTACCCTCGCACCGTGTTGCACACCTACCGGTACGGTCCCGACTCCCCCGTCCAGGTGCTGGCCATCCATGGCCTGACCGGACACGGTAAACGGTGGGAGACCCTGGCGTCCGGTCATCTGCCGGACGTAGCGATCCTGGCTCCCGACCTGATCGGGCACGGCCGGTCGACGTGGGCCGCCCCGTGGACCATCGAGGCCAATGTGGCTGCGCTGGCCGAGCTGCTGGACGCGCAGGCGTCCGGACCGGTGCTGGTGGCCGGGCACTCCTTCGGGGGCGCGGTGGCGCTGGCCCTGGCCGCCGCGCGGCCCGATCTGGTCTCCGCGCTGGCGCTGCTGGATCCGGCCGTGGCGCTCGACGGCGACTGGATGCGCGATATCGCCGACGCCATGCTGTCGTCCCCCGATTACCCGGACCGCGCCGAGGCCCGGGCCGACAAGCTGTCCGGTTCGTGGGGTGAGGTGGCATCCGACGAACTGGAACGTGAACTCGACGAACACTTGATGGTGCTGCCCAACGGGCGGCTGGGCTGGCGGATCAGCATTCCGGCGGCGATGTCGTACTGGAGTGAGCTGACTCGCCCGATCGCCTTGCCACCCAACCCGATTCCGGTGACCCTGATCCGCGCGACCCGCACCACCCCGCCGTATGTCACCGGCGAACTGCTCGATACCCTGCGTGCGGCGGTGGGCGACCGGTTCACGTTGGTCGACCTGGACTGCGATCACATGGTGGGACAGGCCCGGCCCGCCGAGACCGCCGCCGTCATCCGCGACCTGCTGGGCTGAGATGGCGCGCGTCACCGAGGAGCAGGTCGAATCGGTGCGCGCGCTGGTGGCCGCGATCCCGGCGGGCCGGGTGAGCACCTACGGGGACATCGCCGAGGCGGCGGGACTGTCCAGCCCGCGGATCGTGGGTTGGGTGATGCGTACCGACTCGTCGGATCTGCCCTGGCACAGGGTGATTCCCGCCTCCGGGCGACCTGCCGCGCACCTGGCCACCCGGCAGTTGGAACGGCTGCGGGCCGAAGGCGTGCTGGCCGCCGACGGCCGGGTGCCACTGCGCGAATACCGTCACCAGTTCGAATAGAACTCCAGGTGCGCCCGCGCCGCCGACTCCCAGGTCATCGACGCGGCGAGCTCTCGTCCCGGCGCCGGGTCGGCCGGATCATCCAGTGCGGCGGCCATTTCCGCGGCGAACTGCGGCACGTCGGCGGCGAAGCGCACCGTCTCCCCGAAGACTTCGCGCAGCACCGGCAGGTCCCTGGTGACGACGGGCCGGCCCGCGGCCAGTGCCTCCATCGCCGCCAGGCCGAATCCCTCCTTGGTCGACGGGAACGCGAACACAGCGCACCCGGCGACCAGCGACGGCAACTCGCCATCGGGCACGGCGCCGAGGATGACGGGGTCGACGTCGAGTTCGGCGCACCGAGCCTCGAACGACGCCCGGTAGTCGCGGTAGTCGAACAGCGTCTCGCCACCCGCGATCACCAGCGACAGATCCGGATGACATTGCCGCAGAAGGTGGTACGCAGCGACCAGGTCGACGGTGCCCTTACGCGGTTCGATACCACCGACGGTCAACACATACCGCCCCAGCGTGGCCCGCCACCGGTCCTGGCCGTCCCTGTCGGCGGCGGCGACGGCGAAGCGTTGTGCATCAACCCCGTTGGGAATCACCGTGGGTTCGAAACCCCAGCCCGCGCGCACCTCGGCGGCGACCGCCGAGGATACGCAGATGCGGCCGTAGGGCTCGACGATCGCCTTCTCGTGGCATTCGGCCAGCACCGGCGTGGTGAACCGGTCGAGATGGTGGATGGTGCGGATGCAGCGTCCGACGGCGTTGGCACTGATGCAGTCCTGCGCATGCACGATGTCGTAGTCATCGGGGGTGAACGCGCGGCGCAGCACCTCGATCGACCGGATGATGCGGTCGGTGACGGTGTCGCCCGGCAGATCGGTGAACTCCACCAACCGCACCGTCACCGCCGGGTCGACGTCGCGGAAGAAGCCCCGGTCACCGGCCCGCGCGAGCGACCACACCGTCACGTCGGCACCCAACCGGGCCAGCGCCTCGGCGAGGTAGAGCGTGTGCACCACGCCCCCACGGGGTTTGGTGGAGTAGGTGAGCAACGCGATCCGCACCGTCAACCCCGGACCGACTTGGCGCGATAGGTGTCCGGGCGTAGCTCGGCGAGGTGGTTGAGCACCTTTCTGGCGCGGGTGATCTCGGCCTCGACGTCGATCTCGGCCTTGGCCATGCCGCCCTTGGAGCGTGTGGTGGCCAGGATGTCCCCGCCCGGCCCGACCACCTTGGCCTGCCCGAGGAAGCGCAGCTTGCCCATCACACCGGTTTGGTTGGAGGACACCAGGACCACCTGGTTCTCCGCGGCGCGCGCACAGTCGTACAGATCGAACAACCGGGACTGCCGATCGGCGGGCAACCGGGACGCGCGGTCGGTGATGCTGGCCGGCCACGCGGACAGTGCGGCGATGATGTGCGCACCGTCCAGCGCCAGCGCCCGCGCCGCCTCGGGAAAGGTCTTGTCGTAGTCGATGAGCATGCCGACCCGGCCGACCGGGGTGTCGAACGCCCCGAACGCGTCACCGGCGAGATAGGTCAGCGCTTCCCCGGCCGGTTGGTGCACCTTGCGGTAGGTGCCCAGGACACCGTCCCCGGACACGCAGATCGCCGCGTTGTAACGGGCGCCGCCGGGCGCAGACTCGGCATAGCCGACGCAGACGGTCATGGCCCCCGCCGCGGCGATGACGGCGGCGATCTCCGGGCCGTCGGGATCCAGGGCGGGCGGCGGATCGTCGGGATCGGGTGCGGCGAAATCGCCGATATAGCCGCCGAGGCAGGCGTCGGGCAGCACCAGCAGGTCGACCCCGTCGCGGGCCGCCGACTCGATGATCCCGACGACCTTGGACACCCCGCGGTCCATATCGCGGCCGAAGTGGGCGGCGACCGCGCCCAGCGTGACTGGTGCCATGGCTCCCCTCAGGCCGCTCCGAGACCGGTGACCGGCGAGGTGAGCGCCGTCGTCGTCACCCCGTCAGGCCAGCGTAGGCGCACACCAGGCGTGGCGGTGAGCGACCCGCAGACCGCGGTCGAGACGCCGGCGGGTGCCCCGGCCGGCGGCCGGCCACCCGCGGTGAGCATCGCGTACCCGGGGAAACAGGTCAGCCACGAGCCCATCGCCGCGGACGCCGGGCGCGGGATGGCCGCGACGTCGAGCTCGGCACCGGTGCCGCCGGCTTCGGCCAGCATGCCCAGGGTCCCGACGATCCCGGCCATGCTGACATCCTTGGCGGCCCGTGGCGCCATCTGCGCGACCAGGCCGGTCATGGCACGCAACTCGGCGCCGCCGCGACCGCTCGTCGAATCCCATTGCCGGCCCGTGTATCCGGGCCGCCAGTCGCCGGTCAGGTCGGCGGTGAGCGCCACCGGGTCGCCGGCCCGACCACCGCCGCCGGGTACCGGCGCGCCGGTCCGGCCCAGCGCGGTGACGGCCAGCGCCGCCGGGACGCCGAGTTGGGTGTGCCCGCCCAGCACCGGTATCTCCCACGCCCGCGAGGCCGCCGCGACACCGCGGATGATCCGATCCAACAAGGCCCGGGTGGGGGCGCCGACCGCATCGAGCAGTCCCAGCGGCACAGCCCCCATCGCGGTCAGGTCGTTGACGTTCACCAGCACCGAACACCAACCCGCCCATTCGGGGTCACGCTCGACCATGGACGGGATGATGGCGTCGCACGCGGCGATCAGATCGCTGCCCGGAATCGGCGCCCCGTCGTCACCGACGAACCCGGCCGGGCCGAGCGCCCCCGCCGTCGCCCGCAGCGGTGCCAGGGCCGGGCCGAGAAAGGTCTTGGTGGCCGCGGTGAGCGCATCGAACGGATTCAGCGGCCAGCGGATCACCGTGTGCGGGCGGCCGGCGAACTCGTTGTGCCGCAGCGTCTGCCAGCCGAGTGCGGCGAACATGGGCAGGTATCGCCGCTGCACGGTCGCCTCGAAACGCAGCACGCCGGCCGATTCGGCGTGCGCGCACGCGGCCCTGATCAACGCCGGACCGATGCCGCCGGGGGCGTCGGGCGCTGCGACCAGCCGGCTGCCGGTCCACCATCCCACGTCGACGGCGCCGACGGGTGCCAGCCGTACACCGCCGAGGACCGCTCCGTCCGGTGCGGTGGCCACCAGCACGACGGTGCGCGGGTCGTCGTCGATGTCATCGCGGTCCGTGCCGGCGAACAGGCCCTGCTCGCCGACGAAGACGTTGCGGCGCAGCCGGCGGTAGGCTTGCAGTTCGGCGCCGTCGGCAGGATGGATGAGAAGTGCTGCGGCAGGCCGGGTTCCGGCCAAGATGGACAGCTCGGTCATCATGCCCCCAGGTTCTGCAGTACCGAGCAGGCCCCGCAGGCCGCGCACCCGGCCCGCTGGTCGGTTCCGGCCATTCCGGCCATGACCAGCCGGGCGGCCACCTCACGGGACACCTTCTCCACCAATGCGGCATCCGGTGCCGCGGCGCCGTCCACGTCGACGGCCAGTGACCCCGGCTGCGGCCGGTAGGGCACCACGAAGGGGTAGACGCCCATCTCGATCAATTCGGCTGCCCCGCTGACCAGTTCGTCGGGGTCCTCACCGAGACCGACCAGCAGGTAGGTCGACACCTGGTTGCGGCCGAACACCCGCACCGCTTCGCGCCACGCGGCCCGATAGCTGTCCATCGGCACGGTGGCCTTACCCGGCATCCAGCGTCGCCGCACCTCCTCGTCGAGCGACTCGACGTGGATGCCGATGGCGTCGGCACCCGCCTCGCGCAGTTCGGCCAGCACAGCCAGATCGGCCGGTGGCTCGCACTGCACCTGGATGGGCAGATCCGGCACGGCCGCCTTGACCGCCCGCACGCACCGGGCCAGGTGCCTGGCGCCGCGGTCGGTTCCTGCCGAGGTTCCGGTGGTCATCACCATCTGGGTGACACCGTCCAGCCGCACCGCCGCCGCGGCCACCTCGGCCAGTTCGGCGGGCCGTTTGACTGCGGTGGTGGCGCCGGTGCGCAGGGACTCCTCGATGGTGCAGAACCGGCACCGCTGGTCTTCGGCGTAGCGGATGCAGGTCTGCACGACGGTGGTGGCCAGCACGTTGCGCCCGTGCAGTCGGGCCAGCTTCTCGTACGGCACCCCGTCGGCGGTGTGCAGGTCGTAGAACCGGGGCCGCTCGACGACCTCGACGTCCAGACCGGTGTCCGCGCCGTCGAGCAGAACTCGGCTGCCGTCGAAGACGAACGGGCTCTGCGGGTTTCGCGGGATGGCGGCGTTGAGCCCGTCGATGACGAGGTGGCCGTCGGCGCTCGGCCCGGCGCCGGCGGTGCGGCTGACCGGTGGTTGGCCGCGGAAGCCCAGCAGAGCGAGGTCGACACGCGTGGATACTGACATCGGGACTCCCCTAGATGGCGACGGCGTCGGTGTGGAAGGTGCGCCGGCGAACCTTGCCATTGATGGTGTCGGCGACGTGTTTGGCGTCGCGGTCGATGCCCAGGAATCGGCCCGAGCCCCAGGTGTGCATCCACGGTAGGCCGATGAAGCTCAACCCGTCGACGGTGGTGATGCCCCGGGTCTGCATGGGCCGGCCCGCACCGTCGAAGGCGCTGGCCTCGATCCAGCGGTAGTCGGGCCGGTAGCCGATGGCCCAGACGATGCTGGTGATACCGGCCTCGGCCAGATCCAGTGTGGTGGTCTCGCTTTCGGGTGTCCACACCGGCGCATACCGCGATGGCGGCGGCGCGTCGATACCGGCGCCGTCGATATAGCGGTCGATATCCGAGCAGATCGAGTTGTACACCGCGTCGGCGTGGTCCAGTGCCGTGGTCAGGGTGGGCTCGAATCGCAGCAGCGTGTCCTTGCCGTCGGCCAGGGCCCCGTACAGTTTCATGCCCTCGGTGGCGAACTGGCGCAGGTCGACATCGCGCCCACCGTCGCGCCCGGTGACGTAGTGGTTGGTCTTCTCGATCGCGGCCTTGCCACCGGGATACTGTTGCGCCGGTTTGTCGTACAGGCCCATCTCGGCCAGCCAGGTCATACAGTCCCGGCCGCGGTAGAAGCGCGCCACCCGGGGTGCGTTACCGACGGCGAGGTGCACCTGCCGGCCGGCCAGATGCAGGTCCTCGGCGATCTGGGCACCCGATTGTCCGGTACCGACCACCAGCACCGCACCGTCGGGTAGCTGGTCGGCGTTGCGGTAGAGCTCGGAGTGAATCTGGGTGATGCTACCGTCGAGAGTGCCGGCGTAAGCGGGGATCACGGGAAGCGGGTAGCCGCCGGTGGCGATGACGGCATGGTCACAGCGCAGCGTCTCGTGCCCGTCGAGGGTGAGTTCGAAGCCCCCGTCGGGTCCCTGCGTCAGCCGGGTCACCCGGGTGTGGGTGCGCAGCGGCGGGGTGAACGTGTCCAGCCAGCCGGCCAGCCAGGCCACCACCTCGTCACGGGTCATGAAGCCGTCCGGGTCCGGTCCGTCATAGGTGTAGCCGGGGAGTTTGCAGTGCCAGTTGGGTGTCACCAGAGTGAAGTTGTCCCACCGGGTGTCGGCCCAGGCATGCGCCGGGGTCTGGGCTTCCAGCACGACGTGCTCGATACCCATCCGGCCCAGATACCAGCTGACCGAGAGCCCGGCCTGCCCGCCGCCGATGATGGCGACCGGGATGTGATTGGTGGTCATGGCTGCTCCATGTGGGTGACCTGGACGAGTGCCTGTTGCGGGAAGCGGGCGGCGGCGACGGTGATACGTTCGGCGGTGTCGGCGGCCGAGGTGCAGGCGAACCCGAATTTGGCGCGGACCCGTTCGCTGGCCTCGCCGAGTGCCCGGGTGGACCGCTCGACGAAATCGTCTACCGTGTAGTGCGTTCCGGTGCTCAGATAGTCGTGCATGACCAAGCTGGGTGAGTAGCAGCGCTGCGTGCTGCCGTCGGGCCAGCGCACCTCGAAAGTCATCTCAGGCATGAGCGAACTCTTCGGTGAGCGGGCCGTAGACATCGGGCCTGCGGTCGCGCAAGTGGAACATGCCGGCTCGCATGGTGCGGAAGGTGGCGTCGATATCGACCTCGGCGACGGCGAGGCCACTGCCGAGAAGCGTTGTCGCCAGGACGTTTCCGCCAGGATCGACGACCTTGGCGTTGCCGACGTAGCGCAGGGATCCGAACGTTCCGCTCTGGTTGGAGGCGATCCAGAAGACCTGGTTGTCCAAAGCGCGGGCGGTGTCGAACAGATTGAACCGGTAGGTCCAGCGGTCGTCCTGCAGATTCTCGGCGGTGGCGGTGCGAGCCGCCGGCCAGGCCGACAAGCTGGCGATGATCTGGGCGCCGTCGAGAGCCATCACGCGGGCGGCCTCGGGAAATGCCTTGTCATAGCAGATCTGCAGGCCCACGCGGCCGACGGGGGTGTCGAAGACGCCGTAGCCGGATCCCGCCGAATACGACATGCCCTCCCCGAGCGGTTGGTGCACCTTGCGGTAGCTGCCGTAGACGGTGTTGCCGTCCAACACCGCTGCGGCGTTGTAGCGGGTCTCACCGTCGTCGGCCAGTTCGCAGAACCCGATGGCGATCACCATGTCGCCGACGATCTGTTGCACCCTGGCGATCTCCGGGCCGTCGAGCCGGATAGCCGGTGGCAGTGAGCGTTTGGTGGTTTTCACGGTGTCACCGTGGTTGCCCAGTGAGGACAGGTAGCCACCGATGGCGGCCTCGGGGAACACCAGGAAGTCGACGCCCTTGGCGCGGGCCTCCTCGGTGAGCGCCTCGATGAGCGCGTAGTTCTGTTCAAGATCCCGGGTGAAGTTGGCCGAGACCGCGGCAAGTGTGGTCATGATGCGCCCTAGACCATGTATGTCGAGTTGATGATGGCACCCTTGCGGGCGTAGTAGATGAGCGCGTCCTGCACGTCGAGCGGATGCGCCGGGATGACGCCTTCGATGAGGTCCTCTTCCCGGCCGCCGTGCAGAGCCAAGCCGAACCGGCAGGCGAAGACGGTGCCGCCCTCGGAGATGAAGGTGGCCAGCGCGTCGTTGATGTTCTGCTCGCCGGGGAACCCGGAGTCGCCGGTCTTCGGAAAACCTCTGGTGGCAAGGCAATTGATGGCGCCGGGCCCGTAGAAGTAGATGGCCGATTCGAAGCCCTTGCGCAACGCGCGGGTGGCCTGCAGCACGGCGACGAAGGAGACCGAGGATTCGTGGGCGATTCCGTGCACCAGGGTGAAGTAGCTTTCACCCTGCTCCGCCTGGTAGTCGGGGAAGATCTTGGTGCCGCCGTAGATGTTGGACCCCTTCGGCAGGGACGGGTGGGGAATCTCGGCCAGCGAGGTGGCGATGTTCTCGGCGATGGATGCATCAAATGCCATGGAGGACTCCAAGTTTGGGGTGGTTTTGGATGTCTCCAATTACAGGCGCCGGCCATTACCGGGTGGTTAGGGATGGAATACATCTGCGTTGCGGGGGGCTCACCGCCGCAATCCAGCCGTAACACGCCGAAATGGGGCTCTCAGCGCACGCTCGGCGACGACGAGCGCGCTACAGCGCCAGGCGCACCAGCGCCGCGGTGCGCGCCAAACCCGGGAAGGCGGCCGCAGTCGCCCGTGGGTGCAGTGCGTGCACCGCGAGCCGGAACATCAACGCGCGCAAGACCATCTGCGGCCACTCCGGCAGCGGGCTCCAACGCTCGAGCAGACCGTCATCGGCGTCACCCCACGCCAGCGCGTCGACGACGACGACGCCGGCCGCCCACGCCGCGGGGCGCCAGTACGGGGTGATGTCGGTGATGCCCGGCGCGGCGGCGCCGGCGAAGAGCACGGTGCCGTACAGGTCTCCGTGCACCAGTTGACTGGGACTGCGGGTCGGCTTGCGCAGGGTGGCCAGCTGATTGATCAGCTCGACCGATTTCTGTCCATCGGCCGATCCGGGCGAGACGCGCGCGCCGGCAGGAAGCGTGTGCAGGGGCCGGTCCTCCCAGGCCGCGCGGTCGGCGGCGATGAACACGTCGACATCCGACCACGGCGCCACCGGGGGCTGAGTGAGGAATCGGGGCCGCTCCAGGTTGGCCGTGGCTTCGTGCAGCCGCACCGACGCCGACACCACCTCGTCGTGCCGCGGCTCCGGGGTGCCGGCGACAAAGGTGTCGGCGCGCCAGCCGGCGACGACGTAGCGACCGTCGGTGGAGCGCACCGGCCGGGCCAGTCGGATCCCGTCGGCGAAGAGGGTCTCGCGCACCTTGGCCGACCACGCGGCGCGCGCATGGTCGGCGACCATGGACAGCACCACCTCGCCGCAGCGCCAGCCGCCCTCCCAGCTGGAACCCAGCGGGACCGGACGCACCCCGGCCAGGCCGAATGCCGCCAACACGTGCTCCGGTGGCAGTTCGTCACTCACGCACGTCAGCCTAAGCGGTGCCTGCGTCACAGAGCGCTCAGTACATCACCATGTCGGGCTCGAGTTGTTTCGCCCACGCCACGATGCCGCCCTGCAGGTGCAGTGCGTCCGCGAACCCGGCCTTCTTCACGGCGGCCAGCGCCTCGGCCGACCGGATGCCCGTCTTGCAGTACAGCACCGGGACCCGGTCCTGCGGCAGCTGCGCCAGACCGCTGCCGGCCTCCAGTGCCGATTTCGGGATGAGTTCGGCCCCCTCGATGTGGTTGATCTCCCACTCGACGGGTTCCCGCACGTCGATCAGCGCCACCGGCTTGCCGGAGTCCAGGAGCTCGCGCAGTTCCAGCGGGGTCACCGTGGAGCCGACCGACGCGGCGGCCGCCTCGTCGGTGATGACACCGCAGAAAGCCTCGTAGTCGATCAGTTCGGTGATCTTCTCCCGGGCGGGATCCTTGCGGATTTTGATGGTCCGGTAGCTCATGTCGAGGGCGTCATACACCATCAACCGGCCCAGCAGGGTCTCGCCGATGCCGGTGATCAGCTTGATGGCCTCGGTACCCATCACCGAGGCGATGGACGCGCACAGGATGCCCAACACGCCACCTTCGGCGCAGGACGGCACCATGCCCGGGGGCGGCGGCTCGGGGTACAGGTCGCGGTAGTTGAGGCCCAGATCGTCGGGGGCGTCCTCCCAGAACACCGACACCTGGCCCTCGAACCGGTAGATCGAACCCCACACGTACGGCTTGTGCGCCAGCACGGCGGCATCGTTGACCAGGTAGCGGGTGGCGAAGTTGTCGGTGCCGTCCAGGATGAGGTCGTACTGGGCGAACAGGTCGACCGCGTTGTCCGGTTCCAGGCGCAGCTCGTGCAGCACCACGTTGACGTACGGATTGACCTCGAGCACCGAGTCGCGCGCGCTCTGCGCCTTGGACCGGCCGATATCGGACTGGCCGTGGATGATCTGTCGCTGCAGGTTCGACTCGTCGACGACGTCGAACTCGACGATGCCGATGGTGCCCACACCGGCGGCGGCCAGATAGAGCAGTGTCGGGGACCCCAGGCCGCCGGCGCCGATGACCAGCACCTTGGCGTTCTTGAGGCGTTTCTGCCCGTCCACCCCGAGATCCGGGATGATCAGGTGACGGCTGTACCGAGAGACCTCGTCGCGGGTCAGTTCGGCGGCTGGTTCCACCAGCGGTGGTAACGACGTCACCGTCGCCCTCCTTGAGTCGATCGCAATCCTGGCGTCCATCCCACCAGGCTCACTGCTTCAACGGTAATCCAGGGGTAAACCTTCCCCGGCGCAGCCGTCGTGCGGGCGTCAGGCGATCGGATACGGCCACGGGTTGAACCGGCAGGTGCGGCCGTCGGCCTTCACCGATTCCGGATCGAACTTGGCGGCGTCGTCGTTGTCGGTGGAGAAGGTCTGCTGCATCATCACCGGCGCCAACGCGCCGTTCTCCGGGCAGGGTTCGTGCTTCGGGTAACCGATCGCGTGACCCACCTCGTGATTGATCACGTACTGCCGATAGGAGCCGATATCGCCCTGGAACGGGACGGCGCCACGCACCCAGCGGGCCTCGTTGATGAACACCCGGGGCTGGTTGCCGTCATAGACGGGGTTGTAGCACGACGATTCCAACGGGATGTCGTAGCCGCAGCCGTCGCGCACCGTCATCGGCGAGGTGAGCGACACCCGGAAATCGGGTGGACCACCGGCATCGCTGTCGACGCGTTCGAACGCGAACTGGGTGTTGTGCGTCCAGCTCTTCGGGTTGGCCAGGGTTTCGCTGACCATCCGCGCGAAGCCCTCGTCACCCCCGAACGACGCGGTGTCGACGCCGTCCTCGACCTCGACGGTGTAGCGGAAGGTCTTGGTGTCCCCCGCGCCGACCTTGGGCAGGGCGCCGGGCACCACATGCCAGGTTCGCGCCCCGGCCTCGGTGAACGGCCCACCGTTGGGCAGGATCCCCGTCGGCAGGTTGACGTCGAACTGGGACAGGCCATTCGGCGGCGCACCGATGATCGCCGTGCCGGGCGCCTCGATGGTCGGCGGCCCCTGGACCGGGCCTTCGGCGTTCACCGGCTTGGGCGCGCTGGTGCCGGTCACGGTCTGATACAGCACCACCACCGTCAGGATGGCCAACACCGGCAGCGCGTACGCCCGCCAGCCGTAGGTGGACACGAACCGACCGAGCCAGGTCTGCTTGCGCAGGTGCTGACGGTCGTCACGGTTGGCACGCGGCCGGCCGTGATCCTCGGCCAACGGATCACGCTGGGCGCGCAGCGGCTCCCGCCATTCACTGCGCAGCACGGGAACATTCCCCCGGTCGCTGCGCTCCTGCCCGCCGGAAACATTCCCCCGGTCGCTGCGCTCTGCCCCGCCGGGCATACGGTCGCCCCCGCGACGCCCCGGGTCGTAGGTCACCGCACCAGGATTACACAAACCGTGACGGGCACCGGTCCGGCACGCCACCGACACAAGTGCCAGCAGCGGCGCCTCGCCCACGGTGCGGTAGTAATGTCGTGACGATCCACACAAGATAGAGGACCTGATGAGCGATCTCGCCAATGCCGCCGATCGAAAAGGCGCCAAGGCGGGCACCGGCGGCACCCGGCGCGGTAACCGGCTGCCCCGTGACGAACGCCGCGGGCAGCTGCTGATCGCCGCCAGTGAGGTGTTCGTCGACCGCGGTTACCACGCCGCAGGCATGGACGAGATCGCCGACCGCGCCGGCGTCAGCAAACCCGTTCTGTACCAACACTTTTCATCCAAGCTGGAGCTGTATCTCGCGGTGCTGCAGCGGCACGTGGACAACCTGGTCTCCGGCGTGCGGCAAGCGCTGCGCACCACCACCGACAACCGGCAGCGGCTGCGCGCCGCGGTGCAGGCCTTCTTCGATTTCGTCGAGCACGACAGCCAGGGCTACCGGCTGATCTTCGAGAACGACTACGTCACCGAGCCGCAGGTGTCGGCGCAGGTGAAGGTCGCCACCGAATCGTGTACCGATGCGGTATTCGACCTGATCAGCCGGGACTCCGGCCTGGAAGCACATCGAGCCAGGATGATCGCGGTCGGCCTGGTGTCCACCAGCGTCGACTGTGCGCGCTACTGGCTCGACAACGACCGCCCCATCTCGAAAGAGGCGGCCGTGGAGGGCACGGTGCAGTTCGCCTGGGGCGGCCTGTCACACGTGCCGCTCACCCGTTCTTGACGGCCTCGGCTCCCACGGTCCCGAAGCCGACCCGACGCACGTCTGCCGCGCCGATCTCGACGTAGGCGATCTTCGTCGACTGCACCAGGAACCGGCGGCCCTTCTCGTCGGTCAGCGCGAGCACACCGTCGGAACCCAGCGCCTTGGTGATGAGTTCTTCGACCTCGCCGGGGGTCTGCGCGCTGCTGATGACCAGCTCCCGCGGGCTGTCCGTGACCCCGATCTTGATGTCCACGCTGTGGCCTCTTTCGTTGGTGGGCAGTGCTCGCCATCAGGCTAGTGGACGCGCCGCCGGCGGCCGCGCCAAGGGCGCTAAGCCGATAGCGAAGTCCACACCCGATCAGGTCGCGACCCGACGGTCACCACACCGAGGCCGGACCGTGACACGGCGCCTCGCCGCGTCGGCCTCATCTGTCACTGCAGCCCCATTAGCATCGGCCCGGTACGCACCGAAACCACTTGGGAAACGCAATGACCAGGCCTTATTCACGTAACTCCGCGACGCGCGACGCCGGTTACCGGTCGCGCTACCCGTATGCCGACGACAGCTATGACTACCTCGGCCATGACGATGACCTCGACGGTGCCGGTTTGGATGCCGACACCGGCGCCGAGCCCGCATACGAGTACGAATATCCCGCCGACTACCACGACGAATTGGACCGGCGCTGGATCTGGGTGGCAGGGGTCGCGGGCGTCATCCTGATGGTGGCGGTGATCTGCACCGGCATCATCCTCGGCGGCGGCGACAGCGGTTCGGTGTCCGCCACGCAGGCCTCCACCACCTCAGCCGCGGCGACCACGTCCGCCGCGCCGTCGACAACGGCCGCTCCGGCCCCGACGGCCGCGCCGCCGGTCACCGCGCTGAACCCGGCGCTGGCACCGGAGACGATCACCACGGTGACACCCACCCCCTCGGCGACGGCCACCGCGACGCCGGTCCCCACGACCGACGCGCAGCTCCCGCCCGTTGCGGCGCCTCCGGCAGCGGCACCCGATCCGGCGGCCGCCGCGCGCACCATCACCTACACCGTGAACGGCACCAAATCACTGCTTGACCTGGTGACCATCATCTACACCGACGGGCAGGGCGCGCTGCAGACCGACGTCAACGTCGCGTTGCCGTGGCGCAAGACCATCACCCTGGACCCGGGCGTGCAGTTGAGTTCGGTGACCGCGACCAGCGTGACCAGTCAGCTGAACTGCTCGATCACCGATGCGGCCGGTGCGCCGCTGGTGGCACAGGCCAACAACACGATGATCGCGACCTGCACCCGGTAACTAGGCCAGGCCCAGCTCCTGCATCCGGCTGGCATGGGTGCGCTGCAGCCGCTCGAAGAACTCGGCCAGCTGCAGCAGCCCATCGCTGCCGGTGAGAACCAGGTCGACGAGCTCGTCACGATCGGCCAGCACGAACTGGGCCTGGGTGATGGCCTCGCCGAGCAGCCGGCGCGACCACAGCGCCAACCGATGCCGCTGGCGGTCGCTGGCCGTCACGGCGTCGCGCACCTCGGCGACCACGAACTGGGAGTGGCCCGTCTCGGCGAGCACCGACCGGACCACCCCGGCAGCTTCCTCGGGGAGCGCATCGGCGATCTCGAGGTAGAAGTCGGCGGCCAACGCATCACCGATATAGGTCTTGACCAACGCTTCCAGCCACGTGCTCGGCGTTGTCAGCCGATGGTAATTCTCAAGCGCCGGAGCATATTTCGTCATCGCGGGCACAACGTCGACATTGCGTTCGGCCAGTGCGTCGCGCAGCAGTTCGTAGTGGCGCATCTCGGCCGCGGCCATGCTGGCCATGCTGATCCGGCCGGCCAGATTGGGCGCCATCCGGGCCTCTTCGGTCAGCCGGTAGAACGCCGCCACCTCGCCATAGGCCAGCAGCGCGAACAGTTCGGTGACGCCGGGATGATCGGCCCTGACCGCCGGTTTCGGCCCGGTGCCCGGCTGTGCTGACGACGTCTGTGGCATGGCCCAACTCTAGACGCCGAGCGCCACAGCGACCGAGCAGCACAGAAGCCAGCTATCATGGGTGCAGGCAGTGGCTTTTTGGCGCCGCAGCCGAGGAAATGTGCGTGCACGTGGTTCGGCCGGCCCCCTTCAAGACGGGGCAGGGCCCAGCGGGCTGACATCGCCCCAGCCGGGGAGAAGCGGCCCCTTTCTCGTCATCTTCGTGCGCGCGTGACGACATACGCGACGAGGAATGACAACGAAAGGCAGTAAGGCATCGAAAAAGATGCCGACCACCACCATATGACCGAACTCAACAGCAAAACCGAAACCACCTTCGCCGATCTCGGCGTGCGCGACGAGATCGTGCGCGCCCTGGCCGAGTCCGGCAAAGAGCACCCCTTCGCCATCCAGGAACTCACCCTGCCGCTCGCCCTGGCCGGCGACGACCTGATCGGCCAGGCCCGCACCGGTATGGGCAAGACCCTGGCGTTCGGCGTCCCGCTGCTGCACCGGGTCTCCACCGACGAATCGCGGCCGCTGACCGGCGCCCCCCGCGCCCTGGTCGTGGTGCCCACCCGCGAGCTGTGCCTGCAGGTGTTCGACGACCTGACCACCGCCGCCAAGTACCTGCGCGCCGGCGACCGCAAGTTCACCGTCACGTCGATCTACGGCGGCCGCCCCTACGAGCCGCAGATCGAGGCCCTGCGCAAGGGCGTCGACGTCGTCGTCGGCACCCCGGGCCGGTTGCTCGACCTGGCCCAGCAGGGCCACCTGCAGCTGGGCGGCCTGTCGGTGCTGGTGCTCGACGAAGCCGACGAGATGCTGGACCTGGGCTTCCTGCCCGATATCGAGCGGATCCTGCGGCTGACGCCGGATAGCAGGCAAGCGATGCTGTTCTCGGCCACCATGCCCGACCCGATCATCACGCTGGCCCGGACCTTCATGAACCAGCCGACCCACATCCGGGCCGAGGCGCCGCATTCGGCGGCCACCCACGACACCACCGAGCAGTTCGTCTACCGCGCGCACGCGCTGGACAAGGTGGAGATGGTCAGCCGCATCCTGCAGGCCGACGGGCGCGGCGCGACGATGATCTTCACCCGCACCAAGCGCACCGCGCAGAAGGTCGCCGACGAACTGAGCGAGCGCGGTTTCAAGGTCGGCGCCGTGCACGGCGACCTGGGCCAGATCGCGCGCGAGAAGGCCCTCAAGGGCTTCCGCAACGGCGATGTCGATGTCCTGGTGGCCACCGATGTCGCGGCCCGCGGTATCGACATCGACGACATCACGCACGTCATCAACTACCAGATCCCCGATGACGAACAGGCGTACGTGCACCGCATCGGCCGCACCGGGCGCGCCGGCAAGACCGGTATCGCGGTGACCCTGGTGGACTGGGACGAGCTGCCGCGCTGGTCGATGATCGACAAGGCGCTGGGCCTGGACAATCCGGATCCGACCGAGACGTACTCCAGCTCCGAGCATCTGTACACCGAGCTCAACATCCCGGCCGAGGCCACCGGGTCGATCGCCGCACCGCGCAAGCCGAAGGCCCGCACCGAATCCGAACGCGCCGAGCGGACCGAACGACCGGCCCGCACCCGCACCCGGCGGCGCACCCGCGGCGGCGAACCCGCCACCGGTCATCCCGAGCAGGTCACCGACTCCGAGTCCGCCGACCCGGGTGCCGACAGCCCGGTCGGCTCGGACAGCTCGGATGAGGCAGGCACCGCCCCCAAGCGCCGGCGCCGTCGTCGCCCGCGCAAGGCCGCTGCGCCCGCAGCCGGCTAAATGCCCGGTATCCCCCCGGAGCGCCGTACCCGCGGCGACATGGTGGCGGCCGCGTCCATCGCGGTGGTGGTGGCGGTGGTCGCCGCCCTGATCTGGTGGACCAGCGATGCGCGGGCCACGGTCAGCAAGCCCGCCGCCACTGCCGTCCCGGCCCTCAAACCGGCCGCCACGGTCCCCGACACCCTGCACGAACTGTGGTCGGCGCCCAGCGGTAAGACCACCCAGCCCCTGGTGGTGGGCGGCGCCGTCGTCACCGGCGACGGCCGCGAGGTCATCGGGCATGACCCGGCCGGCGGCGCACCACTGTGGTCGTATACCCGCGATCTCGACTTGTGCGGGGTGACGTGGGTGTATCAGTACGCCGTCGCGGTGTACCCGGACAGCCGCGGCTGCGGCCAGGTCAGCACCATCGACGCCCAAACCGGGCGGCGCGGCCCGACGCGCACCGCGTACGCCGACCCGGAGGTCGCACTGTCCTCCGACGGCAGCACGGTGCTCTCTGCCGGTGACAGCCGGCTGGAACTGTGGCGCTCGGACATGGTGCGGATGCTCAGCTGGGGGACGCTGGACGCCCGGATCAAACCCGACGTCCCGCAAGATCCGCTGTGCCGACTGGTGTCCGCCGCCGCTAGCTCATCGCAGGTATCGGTGCTGGAGGCCTGCCCGAACCAGGCCGATATGCGGCTGACCCTGTTGACGCCGTCCGACGAAGAAGACACCCCGACGACGAAATTCCAGCAGCAACCCGGGGTCTCCGTGGACTCCGACGCGCGCGTCGTCGCCGTGACCGACACCACCACTGCCGTCTATGTACCGACCCCCAAACCGGCGGTCAACATCGTCGACAACACCGGCACGGTGACCGCCAGCACACTGCTGCCCAAGGCGGTGTCGCCGAAAGCGGCAATGTCGCATCCCGGTGACCTGATCACCTGGTGGACGGGCGACTCGGTGCTGGTGTTCGATGCCAACCAGCTGCGCTACAAGTACACCGTGGCGCCGTCGGGCAACAATGCGCCGGTGGGACCGGCCACCATCATGGCCGGCTCGCTGTTGGTGCCGGTGACCTCCGGCTACGACGTCTTCAACGCCGAAACCGGGGCCGGTGTGCGCCACATCGACGTGAAGCGCCCGCCGTCGCAGGATCCGGTGATCCCCGCGGTGGCCGGCTCGACGCTGCTGGAGCAGCGCGGCAACACCGTGGTGGCGCTGGGAGGCTAGAGGTCCGGGGTGAACGTCGGCAGCGCCTTCCCCGATTTCCAGTGCCGCAGCAACGCCCCGGCGAGATCGCGATAGGCGTTGGCACCCTTGTTCTTCCGGCCCTTGAGCACCGAGGCGCCGGAGGCGCTGGCCTCGGCGAACCGGACCGTGCGGGGAATCGGCGGGGCGAGCACCGGCAAGTTGTAGCGGTCGACGACGTCGAAGAGCACGTCCCGGCTGTGCGTGGTGCGGGAGTCGTAGAGGGTCGGCAGCGCGCCGAGCAGTTTCAGCTCCGGGTTGGTGATCTGCTGGACATCGCCGATGGTGCGCAGGAACTGACCCACGCCGCGATGCGCGAGAGTCTCACACTGCAACGGCACGATCACCTCGTCGGCGGCCGTCAGCCCGTTGAGGGTCAACACGCCCAGCGACGGCGGGCAGTCGACGATGACGACATCGAATTGGCCGGCCAGTTTCCCGAGCGCCCGCTTCAGCGCGTACTCGCGGCCGGCCCGCATCAGCAGCATCGCCTCCGCGCCGGCCAGGTCGATGTTGGCAGGCAGCACCGTCATACCCTCAGGGGTGGACAGCAGCGCCGTATCGGGCTCCACGTCCCCGAGGAGCACCTCGTGCACCGAGACGGCGAGACCGTCCGGATCCTGGCCCAGCGAGAACGTCAGACAGCCCTGCGGGTCCAGGTCCACCAGCAACACCCGCTGCTTGTGCTCGACGAAGGCAGCACCCAGCGACGCCACCGTCGTCGTCTTGGCTACCCCACCCTTTTGATTGGCGACCGCTAGTACTCGCGTCACACCGCCCATCCAAGCACGCGCGCGGTCCCCTCGGCCCGCCGTGGGGCAGAATCGTGCGGGTGACTGTCCAGCAGCACCGGCTGTTCCTGCTCCGACACGGGGAGACCGAATGGTCCAAGAGTGGCAAGCACACTGGACGCACCGATCTCGACCTCACCGATACCGGCAGGTACCAGGCCAAACTCGCCGCGGAGGCGCTGGGCGACCTGCAGTTGCGCAACCCACTGGTGGTCAGCAGCCCGCGCCGGCGTGCGCTGCTCACCGCCGAACTGGCCGGATTGACCGTCGACGAGGTCACTCCCCTGCTGGCCGAATGGGATTACGGCGACTACGAGGGCCTGACCACGCCGGAGATCCGCCAGACCGTGCCGGGCTGGACGGTGTGGACGCATCCGTGCCCGGGCGGCGAGAGCATGGCCGATGTCACCGCGCGCGCCGACGCAGCAGTGGCGCTGGCACTGGAGAACATGGCCGAGCGTGATGTGGTGTTCGTCGGGCACGGCCACTTCTCCCGGTCGATGCTGACCCGCTGGATCGAGTTGCCGGTGTCCGAGGGCATCCGGTTGTCGATGGCGGCGGCCTCGATCGCGGTATGCGGTTTCGAGCACGGCGTTCGCCAGATCTCCGCACTGGGCCTCACCGGTCACGTCAACCCGTGCCTGCCGGCGTGACGCCGTCGTTCGTGCTGTCCGGGCCGGACGGGACGGTCCTGGCCGACGGCGTGCGCCAGGAGTTCTCCACGATCCCCGCAGCCCAACAGGCCCTGCGGTCCGGTGCCGTACCAATCGTGTTGGGGGCGTTGCCTTTCGACCTGAGCGCCCGGCCCGCACTGTTCACCCCCGTTCGGGTCGAGTTCCCGCCGATGCTGCCGGACTGGCCGGTGCTCCCCGCCCCTACGGTGCTGGCCCGCGAGACGCTGCCGGCCGGCTCCGAGCACCGGGCCAGGGTCGCCGAGGCGGTGGCGCGGCTACGGAAATCGGCCCTGGACAAGGTGGTGCTGGCCCGCGCCCTGAAACTGAGCGCCGACGCCGCCTGGGATCCGCGCTCGGTACTGCGCCGGTTGGCCGCCGCGGATCCGGCCGCCACCGTGTACCTGGCCGACCTGGGCGCGGCCGGCACATTGGTGGGCGCCAGCCCGGAACTGTTGGTGGCGCGCGCGGGCGAGACGGTGATCTGCCGGCCGTTCGCCGGATCGGCGCCGCGATCGCCGGACCCGCAGGCCGACGCCGCCAACGCCGCCGCGCTGGCCGCGTCCGGCAAGAACCGGCGCGAGCATGCGTTCGTGGTCGACGTCATGCGCGCGGCACTGGAACCGCTGTGCACCGAGCTGCAGATCGCCGACGAACCCGAGCTGCACGGCACCGACGCGCTGTGGCACCTGAGCACCCCGATCCGCGGCCGGCTGCGCGACAGTGGCACCAGCGCCTTGGATCTGGCGGTGGCCCTGCACCCGACCCCGGCTGTCGGCGGGGTGCCGGCCGACGCCGCCGCCGCCCTGATCGCCGAGCTCGAGGGTGACCGCGGTTTCTATGCCGGTGCGGTCGGTTGGTGCGACGCCCGCGGTGACGGCCGCTGGGTGGTGTCGATCCGGTGTGCGGTGCTGGGCCCGGACCGGCGGACGGCGCTGGCCCACGCCGGCGGTGGGATCGTCGCCGAATCCGATCCCGATGACGAGGTGGACGAGACCACCACCAAGTTCCGGACGATCCTGACAGGACTGGGAGCAGAAGATGACTGAGTCGATCCGTTGGGCCCGACCGGGCGACGAAGCGGATATCGTGTCGATGATCCGCGAACTCGCCGAGTTCGAGAACGCTCTCGACGAATGCACCGTCACCGAAAGCCATTTGCACCAAGCGCTTTTCGGTCCCGAACCGGTGGCGTACGCACATGTGGTCGAGGTCGACGGGCAGGCCGCGGCGACGGCGGTGTGGTTCCTGAACTTCTCCACCTGGGACGGGGTGACGGGGATCTACCTGGAGGACCTGTTCGTGCGTCCGGCGTTCCGGCGCCGCGGGCTGGCCAGGAAGCTGTTGGCCACCTTGGCCGCCGAGTGTGTGCGCCGCGGCGGAACACGGTTGTCCTGGGCGGTGCTGAACTGGAACGTCAACGCGATCGCGCTGTATGACGCGGTCGGCGGGAAACCGCAGACCGAGTGGACCACCTACCGGGTGTCCGGGCCGGAGCTGACCGCGCTGGCGGGCGAGGTCTAATCCTGCCCGGTGGTCCAGTGCACGGCCGACGGCGTGAACAACATGCCGATCGTGAGCACTGCCAGCACGGCCACCGCGATCCCGTAGCCCGCCTGATGCGAGGTGAACAGGTACCACGCCACCCCAAGCAACAGCAGGTTGGCGAAGATCCCGATACCGCGGCCCCACCGCCTCCCGGTGATCAGCGCCCATCCGCCGGCGAGCAGACCGCTGCCCATGATGGCGAACCAGCCCGCGGTGCCGTAGGCGTTGAAACCCTGGGTGTGTTTGTCGGTGCCGCCGGTGGCCAACACCGCGAGCACGACGGCCATCACGAGGGCGGCGACGGCCTCGGCGGTCACCAGGAATCCGGCGTAGCGGACGACCGGGGGTTGCAGGCTCATGCGAACTTCGCCGCCAGATGCCGCACCGCGTATTCGTAACCGGCCGGACCCGCCCCGGCGATGACCACGTCGGCGACGGCCGAGACGAACGAGTGGTGCCGGAACTCCTCGCGGGCATGGATGTTGCTCAGGTGCACCTCCACCACCGGCAGGTCGACAGACGACAGCGCGTCCCGAATGGCGATCGAGGTGTGGCTGTAGGCACCGGGATTGATGATGATGCCGGCGCATTCGCCGCGGGCGGCGTGGATGGCGTCGATCAGCGCGCCTTCGTGATTGCTCTGCACAGTGCGCACGGCCAGACCGAACTGCGCGGCCAACGCGCTCACCGCGGCCTCGATCTCGGCCAGCGTGGTGGCGCCGTACACCTCGGGCTGGCGGGTGCCCAGCAGGTTGAGGTTGGGCCCGTTGACGAGCAGCAGTACGCGTTCGGTCACGAACGTACGGTACCGAGACGCCCGCGCTGCGCGGCAAGGCGCACCGGGGCATTGTCGGTGCCGTAGCCGTCGTAGCCACCGATGCGCTGCACGAATTCCAGGAACACCGTGCCGACGGTGCCGGTGTAGAAGTGGATGAACTCGGCACCGCCGGATGCCCGGTCATAGAGCAGGTTGAGTTCCCGCAGTTCGGCGACGGTGTCCTCGGCAAGCCCGAACCGGCCGGACAGATAGTCGTAGTAGTTGTCCGGGATGGCCAGGAAGTGCAGGCCGGCCGCGTGCGCGGTGCGGGCCAGCGCGCGGACGTCGGCGCAGGCGAAGGCGATGTGTTGGGGCAGGCCGGCGTCGTCCATGATGTGCGGCGCCACGTTCAGCGGCAGCCGGACCGACTTGTCGGCGTTGTGCATGACCTGGCTGCGCACCAGCCCCTTGGGACCGGGCACCTCGGCGGGCTCGCCGGCGGTGAGCCCGAACACACTGGTCAGGAAGAGCACCGCATCCTCCGCCGTCTGCCAGGGCTGGGTGAGGTTGACGTGGTCGATCACCAGCTGCGGCCCCGCGGCGGGCAGGCCGCCGTCGAACTCGGCGACCCAGGCCGGCTCGGCCGGTGGGCAGGTCACCCAGAAGAACTGGGTCCCGTCGGGCGCGACGGTGGCACCGAACGGTTGCTCGGCGGCGTAAGTCCGCCGGTACGCGGCGGGCGCCATCAGTTCGGCTGCCCGCCGGGACGTGGCCTCGGTGTCGGGCACCTGCAGTCCGATCGCCGCCACGTGGGGCACCTGGTCGCGGGCTTGCTGCTCGTTGAGCACCACCCGGGCCTCGCCTGCCGACCACAACGAGACCGGTTTGCTGCGATGCCGGCCGCGCGGGGTGAAGCCCAAACGCTGCAGCAGCACCTCGACCTCGCTGGTGTCCTCGGCCTTGATCTCGACGAAGTCGAAGCCGGTCGGAGGTTTCGCATCGGTCAGGGTGTGCGCGACCTGATCGTGCAGCCACACCAGCGAGCGCAGCGCATGCACGGCGGTGTGTCCGGGATCGGTCTGGCGGAATGTGTCGTTGAAAACCTCCAACGACAACGGACCGGCATAGCCGGCGGCCAGGGTGTGCCGCACGAACGCGGCCAGGTCGAACGAGCCCTCACCGGGGAACAACCGGTGGTGCCTGCTCCAGGACAACACGTCCATGCTGAGTGCGGGCGCGTCGGCCAGCTGCAGGTAGAAGATCTTCTCCCCGGGGATCCGTTCGATCTCCGAGGGGTCGTGCCCGCGCGAGAGCACGTGGAAACTGTCAAGGCAGACACCGACATTCGGGTGCGCGGCGAGCTCGACGACCCGCCAGGCGCGCCGGTAGTCGTCGATGTAACGCCCCCATGCCAGCGCCTCGAAAGCGATCCGGATGCCGTAGCCGGCGGCCAGCTCGCCGATGCGGCGCAGCTGGGCGGCCGATACCTCGTCGGAGTCGATGGTCGCCGTCGCCACGTTGGAGCACACCAGCACCGTGCCGATGCCGAGCCGCTGCGCGGTGGCGAAGGTGGCCCCGGCCCGGCGCAGATTGTCGGCGAACACCGTTTCGTCCACGCCCTCGAGATCGCGCAACGGCTGGTACAGGTCCAGCGACAGACCGAGCCGGCGGGCCAACTGGCGGATCTCCTCCGGGGAGTGGTCACCGGCGATCAGGTCGGGCTCGAAGATCTCGACGCCGTCGAAGCCGGCCGCCGCGCAGGCGTGCAGTTTCTCGACGAGCGAGCCGGACAGCGAGACCGTGGCGATCGACGTCTTCATCATTCCTCCTGTGACGGGGGCCACTCCGGTTGTCAATGTACCAAACAGTTAATTGCCACGGAAGCGCTGCGCCGCCGCGGGGCACACCCTCGGTAAGCTCAGCCGTCATGGCCGCCAAGCCCAAAGCCGAACTTCAGCGCGATGCCGAGCGCACCCGCGCCGAACTACTGGCGGTGGCCACCGAGGTGTTCGCCGAGTCCGGTTACTCCGGCGCGCGGGTGGACGAGATCGCCGAACGCACCAGCACCACCAAGCGGATGATCTACTACTACTTCGGCGGCAAAGAGCAGCTCTACCTGGCCGTTCTGGAACACGCATACCGCGGCATCCGGGAGGCCGAGCAGAAATTGCGGGTCGACCACGCCAACCCCGTGGAGGCCATCCGCCGGCTGGCCGAGGTCACCTTCGACCACCACATCGCCCACGACGCGTTCATCCGGCTGGTGTCGATCGAGAACATCCACCGCGGCGCATTCATCAAGCAGCTTCACGACTTGCGCGATCTGTCCCGGCCCGCGACGTCTTTGTTGGACGACATCCTGCGCGACGGCCGGGCCGCGGGCGCGTTCCGCGACGACGTCGATGCCCTGGACGTACACCTGGTGATCAGCTCGTACTGCGTATTCCAGGTCGCCAACCAGTACACCTTCGGCTATCTCTTCGACACCGACCTGACCGAGACATCGCGTCGCGCTCACCTGCGCCGAATGCTGGGCGATGTCGTCGTCGGCTGGCTGACCAGCCACCCCTGATCACGAGACGCGCCTCACAGTGATCGCTTGACGCGACGCGCACCACAGTGCTCTACTTTGCGTACGTACTAGTTCGTACATTAAGGAGCACGGGCCGATGGCCGCACCGCACCCCTATCTCGTCGGGCTCGTCGGCACCGGCGTCGGCCCGTCGCTGACCCCGGCGCTGCACATGGCCGAGGGCCGGGCCCACGGCCTGGACTACGTGTACCGCACGCTGGACCTCGATGTGCTGGGCCTGGCCCCCGACCGCGTCGGGGAGCTTCTGCGGTGGGCACCGGCGCTGGGGTACGACGCGCTCAACATCACCCACCCCTGCAAACAACTCGTCCTGGAGCACCTCGACGGCGTCGAGGACACCGCCCGGGAGCTGGGTGCGGTGAACACCGTGTTGTTCCGCGACGGGAAAGCCTTTGGGCACAACACCGATATCACCGGATTCGCGCACGGATTCGACGAGGGCCTGCCAGGCGCCGACACCGGTCGGGTGGTGCTGGTCGGTGCGGGCGGGGCGGGCACCGCGGTGGCCGCCGCCCTGTTGCGGCTCGGCGCAGGCCACCTGACCGTGGTGGACCTCGATCCCGACCGGGCCAGCGCACTGGCCGCCGACCTGGCAACGCGGAACCCGCTGGCCCACGTCGACGCGTCGTCGTTCGACAAACTCGCGGTGCTGTTACCCGAGGCCGACGGAGTGGTGCACGCCACGCCCACCGGAATGGCCCAGCACCCGGGTATCGCGTTCGACCCGGCCCTGCTGCATCCGGCGATGTGGGTGGCCGACATTGTCTATCGCCCTCTGGACACCGCGCTACTGCGGGCGGCCCGCGACGCCGGCTGCCGCACCCTCGACGGCGGCCACATGGCGGTACACCAGGCGGTCGACGCCTTCGCCCTGATCACCGGGATCAGCCCGGACGCCGGCCGGATGTCGGCCCACTTCCGCAAACTCGTCGGTTAAGCCAGCGCAGCCCAACATAATCCGTTCAAAGGAGAACCATGGCCACCACCACGCAACCACCCGAGGCCGCCACGGCGCGCACTCCGCGCCGCGCCGCCCTGGCCAGCTTCATGGGCAGCGCCGTCGAGTACTACGACTTCTTCCTGTTCGGCTCGGCCGCGGCGCTGATCTTCCCGCACGTGTTCTTCCCGTCCGGCGAGGAAGCGGCCCTGGTCATGTCGTTTGCCACCTTCGGTTTCGCCTACGTCGCGCGGCCGGTGGGTGCCCTCATCCTCGGCCACTTCGGTGACCGCATCGGCCGCCAGCGCGTGCTGATGTTCACCCTGGTGCTCATGGGCATCTCCACCTTCCTGATCGGCTGCCTGCCCAGCTTTGCCACCATAGGCTGGGCCGCCCCGGCGCTGCTGGTGATATGCCGTCTGATGCAAGGCTTTTCGGCCGCCGGCGAGCAAGCCGGCGCCAGCTCGCTGACCCTCGAACACTCCCCCGACCACCAGCGCGCGTACTACACCTCCTGGACGCTGACCGGCACCCAGGGCGGTTTGATCCTGGCCTCACTGGTGCTCATCCCATTCGTGTCGCTGCCCGACGAGGCGAAGTACACCTGGGCCTGGCGGGTGCCGTTCTGGCTCAGTGCGGTGGTGGTCGTGGTGGCCTACTTCATCCGCCGCCGGCTGCACGAGACACCGCAGTTCACCGAGGCCAAGGCCGCCGGCACCATCGCCCGCATGCCGCTGATCCCGCTGCTGCGCGACCACTGGGCCGACGTGCTGCGGGTCATCTTCTGCGCGTTCATCGCCGCGGTGTCCACCGTCTTCAGCAACCTGGCCATCGCCTACGGCAAGAAGGTCGGCCTGCCTGCCGACGTCACGCTGTGGCTGGTCGTGGTGGCCAATGTGTTCGCCCTGGCCACCCAGCCGCTGTTCGGCAAGTTGGCCGACCGGATCGGCCGCAAACCGGTGTTCGTGTACGGCGCCCTGTCCTCGGCGGTGCTGATGCCCTTCTACATGCTGTCGATGAGCGAGGGCAACCAGCTGCTGACCTTCGCACTCGCGGTGGCCACCTTCTCCTTCGGTTACGCCGCGGCCAATGCGGTGTGGCCGGCGTTCTACGGCGAGATGTTCGCGACCACGGTGCGGTTCTCCGGAGTGGCGATCGGCACCCAATTGGGCTTCCTGGTGGCCGGTTTCGCACCGAGTATCGTCACCGCGCTGGGCGGGGTGCGCGAAGGCGGCTGGGTGGTGATCAGCATCTTCACCGGCATGGTCTGTGTGATCGCCGCGGCATCGGCGCTGACCGCCCGCGAAACCCGCGACGTGCCGACCGAACGGCTCGGGATCACGTCGTGAACCGGGTCTGACGCACGGTTCCCTTTCGGAAACGTATCGGTGTCGCAAAGCATGATGTACATCGCGCCGCCGGTCACGTTGCATGGACCCATGACGATCAGCGTGGCCGAACGCGCGGAGCTGCGCTCGGCGGTGCGGGACCTGCTGTCCCGGCAGGTGAGCGACGGGTTCGACCCGGCCGTATGGCAGAAACTCGCCGCCCAAGGGGTGGCCGGCCTGCTGGTGGACACTGAGTACGGCGGCGTGGGCCTGGGCGCCCCGGAACTGGAGGCGGTCGCCGAGGAGATCGGCGCCGCCCTGCTCGATGCACCGTTTCTGACCAGCGCGGTGCTGACCACCGCACTCGTCACGGCGGCCGGCAGCGAGGCCGACCGCCGCCGCCTGCTGCCGGGCCTGGCCGACGGTTCGGTCATCGGCACCGTCGCGCTGACGGGCGCCGCCGGCACCTGGACCCCCGGCGGGGTGGCAGTGCGTGCCGACGACGACACGTTGCGCGGCACCGCCCACTACGTGCTGCACGGACAGGTCGCCGATGTCCTGCTGGTGGCGGCCCGGGTGGGACACGATATCGGAGTCTTCGAAGTGGAACCGCAGGCCCCCGGGCTGCAGCGGGTGGCCGCGACCGTGTTCGACCCGTCGGTCCCGTTGTCCACCTTCACCTTCGACGGCGTCGCCGCTCGCCGGATCGGGACGGCGGGCTGGGAGGCGGTGCAGTATGCACTGGATCTCGCGGTGATCGCGCTGGCCGGTGAGCAGGCGGGCGGCGCTCGGCGCATTTTCGAGATGACCGTCGACTATCTGAAGACACGGATCCAGTTCGGCAGGCCCATCGGCAGTTTCCAGGCGCTCAAGCACATGGCGGCGGATCTGCTGCTGGAGGTCGAATCGTCCACCTCCGCCGCACAGCACGCGGCCACCCGGTTCGGTTCCGAGGACGCCGAGGCAGCCGTGGCCCTGGCCGGATTCACCTGTGCGCAGGCCTATCAGGCGACGGCGATGCAGGCCATCCAGATGCACGGCGGCATCGGGTTCACCTGGGAACACCCGGCGCACCGCTTCCTGCGCCGGGCCCGCACCGGCATGCAGTTGTTCGGCAGTCCCGCACAGTTCCGGGAACGCTACCTGGTGGCCAAGGGAGGCTGAGATGGACGACCTGACCGCAGAAGTCCGGGCCTGGCTGGGCGAGCACTGGACCGGACTGCCGAAAACCGTTGACCCATGGACCAGTTCGCCGGAGAAGATCGCCTGGCTGGAGAAGGTGCTGGACGCCGGTTACGCCGTCCCCACCTACCCCACCGAATGGTTCGGCCGGGCCTACCCGCGCGAATCGGCCGCCGTCATCGAACGGGAATTCCGGGCCGTCAAGGCACCCGGTGCGCGGCAGGACAAGTACAACATCGCGGCCAACACCATCCTGACGTTCGGCGGCGACGCACTGAAAGCCGCGCTGCTGCGCGGGTTCCTGACCGAACGCACGCGGACGTGTCTGCTCTACAGCGAGCCCGGAGCCGGTTCGGATCTCGCGGCGGTGGGCACCACAGCCGTCCGGGACGGCGACGAATGGGTGGTCAACGGTCAGAAGGTATGGACCTCGGGTGCGCTGACCGCCGAGTTCGGCCTGCTGGTCGCGCGCACCGACTGGGATGTGCCCAAACACAAGGGAATCAGCTTCTTCGTCATCCCGATGCGCCAGCCGGGCATCGAGGTACGGCCGCTGGTACAGATCACCGGGGAATCGCACTTCAACGAGGTGTTCCTCACCGATGCCCGAGTACCCGACAGCCATCTGCTCGGCGGCGCCGGCAACGGCTGGCGGGTGCTGCAGACGGCGCTGGCCTACGAGCGGTCGATCATGGGTGACACCGGTCGCGGATCGCGGAACCGCACCCGCGCCGACTGCCTGATCGACCTGGCCCGCGACCACGACCGCCTCGACGACGCGGTGATCCGCAAGGACCTGGCGCAGGTGTTGGCCCTGCGAGAACTCAACGCGCTCAACAACGCCCGCGCGAAAGCCGAAACCGCCCAAGGCACGTCGAGCTCCATCATGTCGCTGGGCAAGCTGGCGATGTCGCGCATCCTGCACTCCGAGGCGGCGCTGAAGACCGAGATCATCGGCGCCGAGGCGCTGCTGGACGGCCCCGACAACGCCGAAGCCGATGACGTGAACTTCCTGACGCTCAACGCCTTCTTCACCTCGATCGGCGGTGGCACCGACCAGATCCAGCGCAATATCATCGGCGAGCGGGTGCTCGGGCTGCCGAAGGAGCCCGAGGTGGACCGCGACATCCCGTTCCGCCAGGCCCGGAGATCCTGATGGGTTACGACCCACCGCTATCCGGTGTGACGGTGCTCGACCTGACCTCCGGGCCGATGACCGCCGTGGGTCGGCTGCTCGCCGACCTGGGCGCCCGCGTCACCCCGGTGGTGCTGTCCGAAGTCACCGAACCGGTCATCGATCCGGCACCGCTGGCGACAGCGATCAATCGGCACGGCATGACACCCGTGGCGGTGGACCCGGCGGGCTGGCGACCCCTGCTCGCCGACGCCGACATTCTCATCGAGAACACCGCGCCCGGTTCGACAGCCGAAGAACTGTTGGCCGTCAAGACGATTCGGGTTGAGCATCCGGGCTTGGTCATCCTCTCCATCAGTGATTTCGGCAGGGACAACCGGTTCCGCGGCTGGCAGGCCACCACACCGGTGCTGCACGCCCTGACCAGCGAGCTGTCCCGGTCGGGCATCCCCGGCCGGACACCACTGGTGCCGCCGGGCAGCCAACTGCCCTACCAGGTCGCCGCGGCACAGGCCGCAGTGCTGACGATGAGTGTGCTGCTCGACCGGTTACGCACCGGCACCGGCGATCTCATCGACTTCTCGGTGCTCGACGGGGCGATGCAAACCCTGGACCCGCCGTTCGGGACGGCCGGTACGGCCGCGGGCGGGGTGGCGCTGAATGCGCAGCGCCGCAACTGGAACGCCGAGCAACTGCGGTACCCGATCATCCCGTGCAAGGACGGCCACATCCGAATCTGCCTGCTGGCCAAACGGCAATGGCACGGCATGTTGACCTGGATGGGCCGGCCCGAGGAATTCACCGATCCGTCTTTCGACAGCCTGCGTGTGCGCCTGGGCTCCCCCGCCCTGCTGGCGGCCATCGGCCGGTTCTGCGCCGACCGGACCCGGGCCGAACTGGAGACCGAGGGCCAGCGGCACGGCGTGCCCACCGCCGCGGTGCTGACGCTGCCGGAGGCGCTACGCACCGACCACGTCGAGCAACGCGGCCTTTTCCGCGAGGTGGACCTCGGCGGCGGACGTCGTGCGCCCATCCCGGTGGGGATCGTCGAGATCGACGGCCACCGTGCCAGCACACTGACGGACGCAGCTTCATCAGCCCAACGACCGTCTGCTGCACCTATTTTGGGCGCCCGGCCGCGCCGCAACGAGGGCCTTCCACTGGAAGGGTTACGAGTGCTGGACCTCGGGGTGATCGTGGTGGGCAGCGATACCGGCCGGCTGTTCGGTGACCTGGGCGCCGATGTGGTGAAGATCGAGAATTCGGCGTTCCCCGACGGTCTGCGGGGCAGCTTGACGTCGGTCAGCCACACCTACGCGGCGGGACACCGCAACAAACGCTCCATCGGCATCGACCTGCGTGGCGCCGAGGGACGTGCACTGGCCCATCGCCTCGTCGGGATGTCCGATGTGGTGCTGACCAACTTCAAACCCGGTGTGGCAGCGACGCTCGGCATGGACCATGCCACCTTGGGCGCGATCAATCCCGGCATCGTGGTGGTGGACAGTTCGGCGTTCGGGCCCACCGGCCCCTGGGCGGCACGAATGGGCTACGGCCCGTTGGTGCGTGCAGCTGCCGGCGTCACCGACCTCTGGGTGTACCCGGACGGGACCGACACATTCTGCGACACCGTCACCGTCTATCCCGACCATGTCGCGGCCCGCATCGGCGCACTGAGCGCCATGGCCGTGCTGGTGCGACGCGAACGCACCGGCGCCGGCGGCGCGGTCAGCGTGGCGCAGTCGGAGGTGATGCTGAGCCACCTCGCCGCCGAGATCGCCGGGGAGGTGCCGGCCCGGCCGACCGCGTCGTGGGGGCTGTTCCCGGCCGCCGGCGAGGACGCCTGGATCGCGGTGACCGCGCGGGACGCGTCCGACGAGGCGGCGCTGCGCGCGGTGATCGGTGACGAGGACCTGGCGGCCTGGACGGCTCGGCACACGCCGGTGGAAGCCATGGAGCTGTTACAGGCCGCGGGGGTTCCCGCGGGCGCGGTGTTCCACGCCGCCGACCTCCCGGACTGGGAGTACTACGTGGCGCGCCGCGCTTTCCGCGAGGAAATCCATCCGCACGGCGCCGAACCGTACATCCTGGAGAACGTTCAGGTGCATGCCGAGCGGGTCGCTGATCCACCGCTGCGGCAAGCCCCGCTCCTGGGTGAGCAGACCCGCGAGATCGCCCGGGAGCTGCTGGGTTTGACCGACACCGAGATCGACGAACTGATCGCGCGCGGTGTGCTGGAGACGGCCGAGGGCTGACCACCTCGTACGATGCGGGGATCATGGGTATCGACGTCACCCGGTTGCGGTACTTCGTCGCGGTCGCCGACGAGTTGCACTTCAAACGTGCCGCCGACCGGTTGATGATCACCCCGCCCCCGCTGAGCAAGCAGATCAAACTGCTCGAACGCGAGCTCGGCGGGGCGCTGTTCGAACGCAATTACCACGACGTGCGGCTGACGCCGCTGGGTGCGCAGATGCTCGGACCCGCGCGGGATATCCTGCGTCGGGTCGATGACCTGAAGGCGACGGCGGCGCGTATCACCGGGGCTGCGACTCCGGTGCGTATCGGTGCCACCGCTTACGCGCCGTCGGATTTCCTTGCCCTGCTGGAGACCACCGTCGCCGCCCTTGCGGTGCCGACCGAATTCAGCGTGCCGGGCTCGGCGGCCGAGGTGACCGCCAAGTTGATCTCCCGGCATCTCGAGCTGGGACTGATTCATCTGCCGTCAACGGATCAACGCCTGCGGCACCGCGTCGTCGCGCGGTATCAGGGGGCAATCGCGGTGCGCCACGACGATCCGCTGGCCGTCCACGACGTGGTGTGTATCGAGCAGCTGCGCGACCGCGATGTCGTCATCGACTTCGCGAGGCCCAATCCGGTGGTGCTGGCGGGGCTGACCCGTGGGCTCACCGCCCGCGGCGTGACGAGGATCGTGCGGACCACCGGCCAGCTCGGCGGCGAGCTGGAAATGGCAACCCAGGTGTTCAACCGTCATCTGGTGGCGCTGGTGACCTACGCGCCGGCGTCGTTCGTCGGGCGGATCTTCTCTCCACCGGAATTCAAGCTCATCCCGATCGACGAAAGCACCTGGGCGCCAGCAAGAATAGCGTTGGCATGGCTGGCCGACCGACCGGAACTGGAGGGTCTGGTGGATCAGATCGCCGACGGGGTCGCGGTGGCGCGTGCTCGGTAGTGACTCCTGCCCCTGCGGATCGGGCACCGACTATGACCACTGCTGCGGTGCGCTGCACCGGGGTGACCGGACGGCGCCGACGGCCGAAGCCCTGATGCGCTCCCGGTTCAGCGCGTACGCGCTCGGATTGGCCGACTACCTGATGTCCAGTTGGGCCCGCGCCACCCGGCCCGCCTCGCTCGACCTGGACGAGACGATCACCTGGCGGCGGCTGCAGATCGTCGACACCGAGGCCGGCGGCCCCGACGACGCCACCGGCATCGTGGAGTTCCGCGCCCAGTACGTCGCGCACGGGCGCAGGCGTATCCTGCACGAGCGCAGCCGCTTCCGGCGCGGAGGGGACGGCACCTGGCGTTATGTCGACGGGGTGTTCCCGTCGCCGGACGTAGGCTGAAGGCCATGCGAAGGATGATGGTGTTGGCTGCGCTGGCCGTGGGCGCCCTGTGCGCGGCCCCGGTCGCGCACGCGGACACCGCCGACGGATCGCTGTCCGGTGATCAGGTGTTGACCGCCTTCGACGTGCAGAATCCCGCCATCGGCCGGCTGGATCCGGCGCTGTTGAGCGCCATCCAGAACGCCACCACCGCGGCCGCGGCCGACGGCGTCACGATGACCATCACCTCCGGCTGGCGGTCCCCCGAGTTCCAGCAGCGGCTGCTCGACGACGCGGTGGCCACCTACGGCAGCGTCGCCGCCGCCCGGCAGTACGTGCAGACGCCCGAGCACTCCAAGCACGTCATCGGCGAGGCCGTCGACGTGGGCGGGACGGGTGCCGACCAGTGGCTGATCGCCAACGGTGCGCGGTTCGGGTTGTGCCGGACGTATGCCAACGAGCTGTGGCATTTCGAGCTGACGGCCGATGCGTACGGGAACTGCCCGGCACTGTTGCCGGATGCCGCGGGCTGACCAGCGGTTCCCAAAATAGATCAACTGATCTAACCTCAGATCATGCGATCTGGAGACGTGACGTTCATCCAGGCGGCGCGGCGCGCCCAGATCATCGGCGGCGCCATCGAGGTGGTCGCCGAACTCGGCTGGGCCAAGACCTCGATCCGCAAGATCGCCGACCACGTCGGCCTGGCGATGAGCGCGGTGCTCTACCACTTCGGCAGCAAAGACAAACTGGTGGAAGCGATCGTCGAGGCGATGTATGCCGCGGCATTCGACGTTGTGATCCCGGCAATCGAGAGGGAGACGACCGCGAGCGGGAAACTGGCCGCCTATATCCGGTCGAACATTGCATACTTCGATACGCACCGGACCCATCTGGCCGCGCTGACGCAGATCAGCTCCGAAGATCTGCGGCTCAGCGACGAAACCGCTGAACGCGTCGCCGCACTCGACCCCGTCGCCATTCTCGCCGCGGGACAAGCCGATGGCGAATTCGGCGACTTCCCGCCGGGATCGATGGCGATTGCGCTGCGCGGTGCCGTCAACGCGGTCGTCGAGAAGATCCTGCGGCAACCCGAATTCGATGCAAGGTCGTACGGCGAGGATCTGGTGCGGATCTTCGACAAGGCGGTCGCGGCTACATGAGTCGGATCAGCATCATCGCCGTCGGCAGCCGCGGAGATGTTGCACCACTTGCCGGTGTGGGCACCGAGCTGAAGCGCCGAGGGCACGACGTTGCCGTGACCGCGTACTCACCGTTCGCGTCCATGATCACGAGCTGCGGCTTGACGTTTCGCGAACTGCCTGCAGCGCTCGACGATGCCGAGGACCCGACCAAGGGGCTGGCGGCGTTCGTCGCACCGTCTGGGATGCGCACACTCGGCGCCGCGATTCTGCGTGCCAACGCTGACGAGGCCACCGACCTGCTGTTGCTCTCGCCGTTCGCCGAAATGGCGGGACATCCGCTGGCCGAGGCGAAAGGCATTCCGGCACTCGGTGTTCGGATGCAGCCGCTATCGACGACCGCGGCCCACCCGCCCGCCATCCTCGGTGGCGGCAACCTCGGCGCACGCGGCAACAGATTGGTGGCGGAGTTCGGCGCGGGGGTCTTCGACCGTCTCTACGGGGGCGTCGTGGCGAACCTGCGCCGTAGCCTGGGATTGCCGAAGGTGTCCGCCCGCCGGTTACGCCGCCTCCGGACCGCGGCGAATTGGACCGTGCTGCACGGCTATTCGACGTCGGTCGCACCACGTCCCGCCGACTGGCGGCCCGGCCTGGAGATCACCGGCTATTGGTGGCCTCCCCACGACCTGTCCTGGACGCCGCCGGAAGAGCTCGCCCGATTTCTGGCCGCGGGGCCGCCGCCGGTGTTCGTCGGCCTGGGAAGCGTGGTCGTGAGCGAGAAAAGCTCCCGCGCGCTGTCGGAACTCATCGTTCACGCTGCAGAATTGGCCGGAACCCGGGTTCTGGTGCAAGCCGGCTGGGCCGGACTGCATGCCGCCGCGGACGGCGTCCTGACCATCGGCGACGCGCCACATGATTGGCTGTTCCTCCGCGTGACGGCCGTGGCGCATCACTGCGGCGCGGGAACAACCGCAGCAGGCCTGCGGGCCGGCGTGCCGACCGTCGCACTCCCCGGTTACGGCGACGGACCGTTCTGGGCCCGGCGGCTACGGGAGATCGGCGCGTGCGCGACGGTCATCCCGCAGCGCCGGCTCACGGCCGAGCGTCTCGCCGACGGCTTCCGCGCTGCCCTGGATCCCGCGCTCAGGGCGGCCTCGGAACGTATCGGCGCACAAATCCGGTCCGAGGACGGCGCTGCGCGGGCGGCGTCGATCGTCGAGCGGCACCTGTGACGATCCTCGTTGGTTAGGTGACCTAGCTACTAGTTGACCTAAGCGACGAGCGTGGCCGAGGCCAGAATTGATGCGCCTCCGAGTCGGCGGGCACGGGTATCGTCGAACACATGTTCGATGAATCGAAGGCGGCCGCCGACGCGGTGGACCAGATGCGCGCTGCCGCCCGCGCCGAAAACGCTGAGGGCGCCCGCCGACTGGCCGCGATCGCCGACCTCTACGAGATACTGGCCCCCGACGACGACACCGAAAAGCTGTGCTGGGCCATCGACGGACACCTCAGCCTGGTCGCCGAGGTCGCCACCGCCCTGGCCATCAGCCGGAAACGCGCAGAAGCCCAGGTCAAGATGGCCATCACGCTGCGCACCCGCCTGCCCCGGGTCGCCGCCGTCTACGCCACCGGCGTCATCGACTACCGGATGATCGCCACCATCGTGGCCCGTACCGAACTGATCACCGACCCCGCTCTGATGGCCCGCATCGACACCCAGCTGGCCCAGAAAGCTCCCCGCTGGGCACGACTATCCGGACCCAAAACCGAACATCGCATCGACCAGGTGATCGCCACCTGTGACCCCGTCGGCGTGCGCGATCCCGACCGGCCCCGCCGCGACCGCTACGTCGATGTCACGCCCACCCAGCCCGGCATGGGCGGAGTGTGGGCCAACATCAACGCCCTCGCGGCCTCCGCCTGGGACATCCTGCTCGACACCCGCGCCGAACAACGGTGCCCGGCCGACACCCGCACCAAAGACCAGCGCCGCGCCGACGCCTTCGCCGCCATCGCCACCGGCCAACGCCCACCCTGCCACTGCGAGGACGCCGCCTGCCCCGCCCGCACCGCACCCACCGCCGCGGCCACCGTCGGGGTGACAGTCCACGTGATCGCCGACAACGCCACCCTCGACGGTGACTCAGAGACCCCGGCGTATCTGCCCGGCTACGGCGCACTGCCCGCCGACGCACTCAAAGAGCTGGCTGACACCGCCAAACGACGCGAGCTACGCATACCCGCCGGGGCTCAACCCGGCTATCGCCCGTCAGCCGCGTTGGCCGACTTCATCCGCTGTCGCGACATCACCTGCCGATTCCCTGGCTGCGACGTGAAGGCGTGGGACTGCGATATCGACCACACCGTGCCCTATCCCGCCGGGCCCACACACCCGTCAAACCTCAAGTGCCTCTGCCGATTCCATCATTTGCTCAAAACCTTCCACACCGGCTGGCGCGACCACCAACTACCCGACGGCACGATCATCTGGAGCACCCCCACCGGGCACACCTACCTCACCGAACCCGAAGGGGCCCAATGGTTCCCGACCCTGGCCACCCCCACCGGCAAACCGCGCACCACAGCCACTTCCACGACCCCGGGACGCTGCCAGCACATGCCGCGCCGGCAACACAGCCGAACCGACGAACACACCCGACGCATCAACGCCGAACGCACTGCCAACCAGCACCGCCTCGAACAACAACGCCGAGAACACGAAGCCCAGATGGCCGCCCATGACGAACCACCACCGTTTTGACGGGCTAAGCGACGGCGATCCGGGCGTCGGTCACCGGGGCGCCGGTCTTGGCGACGATGTCGCCGAAGGACACGCCGGGGGCGAGTTCGACCGCCGCGAATCCGTCACCGGTCACGTCGAACACCCCGAGATCGCTGATCACCCGGCTCACCACGCCTTTGCCCGTCAATGGCAGGTCACACGACGAAACCAATTTGGGTGCACCGGATTTGGCGATGTGATCCATCAGCACGATGACCCGCTCCGCTCCGCTGACGAGGTCCATCGCGCCGCCCATACCCTTGACCATCGACCCGGGTACCATCCAGTTGGCCAGATCGCCGTTGGCGGCGACCTGCATCCCGCCGAGCACTGCGACATCGACATGGCCGCCCCGGATCATCGCAAAGCTGGTCGCGGAGTCGAAGAACGAAGCCCCCGGCACCACCGACACCGTCTGCTTTCCGGCGTTGATCAGGTCGGGGTCCACCTCGTCGTCATACGGGAACGGGCCGACGCCGAGGATGCCGTTCTCAGCGTGCAGGGTGACCTCCGAGCCTTCGGGCAAGTGGTCGGGAATCAGCGTGGGCAGCCCGATGCCGAGGTTGACGTAATCACCGTCGCGCAGTTCACGGGCGGCGCGGGCGGCCATCTGATCGCGGTTCCAGCTCATCGGTCGGCTCCTCGGGGGCGGGTGGTGCGCTTTTCGATCTCCTTGTGCGCGGCCTGTTCCGGGGTCAGTTCGACCACGCGCTGCACGAAGATGCCGGGCAGGTGGATCTCGTCGGGATGCAGGTCCCCCACCTCGACGACCCGCTCGGCCTCGACCACGGTGATGCGTCCCGACATCGCCGCCGGCGGATTGAAATTGCGTGCGGCGGCGTGGAACTTGCAGTTGCCGGCCCGGTCGACGACGGCCGCACGGACCAGTGCGTAGTCGGTGACGATGGACTCCTCGAGCACCATCTCCTTGCCGCCGAACGTGCGGACCTCCTTGGCCGGCGATGCCAGCGCGACGGATCCGTCGGCGTGGTAGCGCCACGGCAGACCACCGTCGGCCACCAGGGTGCCCACCCCGGTGGGGGTGAAGAACGCACCGATACCGCTGCCGCCGGCCCGCATCCGTTCGGCGAGTGTGCCCTGCGGGGTGAGCTCCACCGTCAGTTCGCCGGCGAGGTACTGCCGGGCGAACTCCTTGTTCTCCCCGACGTAGGACGCGATCACCCGACTGATCCGGTGGGCTTCCAGCAGCAGGCCCAGGCCCGCACCGTCCACCCCGCAGTTGTTGCTGACGATGGTCAGATCGCCGGCGCCTTGGTGCAAGAGCGCTTCGATGAGATACCAAGGGATGCCGGCCAATCCGAATCCGCCGACGGCCAGGCTGGCGCCGTGCGGGATATCGGCCACCGCCTCGGCGGCCGATCCGACGACCTTGTTCAGGGTCATGACTGCTCCAAGTGCTCGATGATGGCGGGGGTGATGACGCCGGGCTGTTCGGCGTTGGCCAGGTGCGCGGCCTGGTCGACGACCAGCAGGCGGGCCTCGGGCACCGCATCGGTGATGCCGGCCAGCGTGGCGGGCGGGGTCGACGGGTCGTCACTGCCGGCGATGGCCAGCACCGGGGCCGAGATCGTCGGAAGCTGTTCGCGCAGGTCGAGTTTCGCGATGGCCTCGCAGCACGCGGCGTATCCCTCGGCGGGTGTGCCGGCGACCATCGTCTCCCAGTACGCGCGGTCGCCGGAATAGCCGTTACTGAACCACCGCGCCACCACGGCGGAAGCGACCGCGGCGGCACCGCCGGCCCGGACGGTGGCCGCCCTGTCGGTCCAGGTCTGCGCCGGCGGCAACTGCGCCGCGGTGCACAGCAGGACCATGCGGTCGACACGGTCGGGGTTACGTGCGGCCAGCCGCATCGCGGTCATCCCGCCGAGCGACAGTCCGACCACGTGTGCCCGCGCAATACCGAGCCGGTCCAACAGGGCCACCAGGTCATCGGTCAGGTCGTCGATCGAGTAGGGGCCGGCGGGCACCGGTGACTGTCCGTGCCCCCGGGTGTCATACCGCACGACCGTGAAATGCCGTTCCAGCTCGGCCACTTGGGCATCCCACATCCGGTGATCGGATCCCAGCGAGTTGGACAGCACCACCGCCGGACCGGAACCGGTCACCACCGCGTGCACCTCCACGGCGCTCACGGGAGCACCTCGAACACCGCGGCCAGGCCCTGTCCCCCGCCGATACACATGGTCTCCAGCACATAACGCGCATCGCGGCGGCGCGCCTCATGCGCCGCGGTGGCCAGGATGCGGGCACCGGTCGCACCGATCGGGTGCCCCAGCGATATCCCCGAGCCCAGCGGGTTGAGCCGCTCGTCGAGTGCATCGAGCTTCCACTCGGCCAGCACCGCGAGCACCTGGGCGGCGAACGCCTCGTTGAGTTCGATCAGGTCCATATCGTCGAGGGTGAGACCGGCGCGGTCCAGAGCATTCGCCGTGGCGGCGACCGGGCCGAGGCCCATCGTCGCCGGATCGCAGCCGGTGACCGCCCACGACCGCAGGGCCAACATCGCTGTCAAACCCAGTTTTTCGGCATCATCGCGGGTGGTCACCACACACATCGCCGCGCCGTCGTTCTGCCCCGAGGCATTACCCGCGGTGACGGTGGCCTCGTCGTCAACCTTGGCGCGCATCGGGCGCAACGTGGCCAGCTTGTCGACGGTGATGCCGGCTCGGGGATGCTCATCGCGATCGACGACGGTTCCTGCGACGTCGATCGGAACGAGTTCCTCGGCGAACAACCCGGATTCGTGCGCGGTGACGGCCCGCTGATGCGAGCGCACGGCCAACTCGTCCTGCTCGGTCCGGCTGATTCCGTAGTCGCGACGCAGGTTCTCCGCGGTTTCGATCATCCCGCCAGGCACCGGATGCGAAGCCCCGCCGGCGGTTTCACGGGCCCGATCCAACCGGTCGGCCAGCACCACCGCACCGTGGCGCACCCCGGTGCGCAAGCCCAGCGCGTAATGCTCGACGTTGGACATCGACTCGGCACCGCCGGCGACGATCACCCGGCCTGCCCCGGTCGCCACCTGACCGGCGGCGTAGAGCACCGCCTGCAGGCCGGATCCGCAGCGCCGATCGATCTGCAGGCCGGGCACCGCGGTGCCCAGTCCGGCATCCAGTGCGGCGATCCGACCGATCGCCGGGGCCTCGCCGTTGGCGTACCCGTTGCCGAGGATGACGTCGTCGACATCGCCCTCGCCGAGGCCGGTGCGCCGCACCAGCTCGCGCAGGGCCGCGGTGGCCAGGTCGGCGGCGGTCAGCGGGGCCAGCACACCGCCCATCCGGCCCACCGGCGTCCGGAGCGGGTTACAGATCACGACATCCATGGCATCGACGCTAGGCCGACGCAGCCATATCCTGAAGTACTTATTTCCGGCTTATTGAGAGTTGTAAAGTCTCAATTGTGGAGCTCCGCCACCTGCGCTACTTCCGCGCCGTCGCCGAACACCTGCACTTCGGTCGCGCCGCCGAGAGTCTGCACATCGCGCAGCCGCCGTTGTCCCAGCAGATCCGCCAGCTGGAGAGCGAGCTGGGCGTCGCACTGCTGACCCGCACCACCCGCAGCGTCGAGCTCACCCCCGCCGGGCGGGCCTACCTGAGCCGAGCGGTGCAGATTCTGGAGGCGGTCGACGATGCCGCCCGCCAGGCCCGCCGGATCGAGGCCGGCACCGAGGGCCAGTTGATCATCGGCTGTGTCGGCTCGGCCACCTATTCGCTGCTGCCCCGGCTGGTGCGGGCGCTGAGTGAATCCCTACCCGGGATCGAGGTGCGGGTGCGCGGCGAGATGCTGGCACCGGCCCAACTGGCCGCATTGGCGGTCGGGGATATCGACCTGGCCCTGTTGCGCCCGCCGATCCTGCAGGACGACATCGTCACCGAGACCATCCGGCGGGACCGCCTGCTGGTAGCGCTGCCGTCGCGGCATCCGCTGGCCAGGCACGCGTCCCTGACCGTCGAACAACTCCGTGATGTGGACTTCATCACCCATGCGGGCCAAGGCCGTTCGGTGATGAGCAACATCGTGTTCGCCGTCTGCGCGGACGCCGGTTTCGTCCCACGGGTCCGGCACGAGGTGATGGAGACCTCCACCCTGGTGACCCTGGTGGCAGCCGGGTTGGGCGTGGCGATCGTGCCCGCCCCGACCGCGGCGCTGGACCTCGCCGGGGTGCACTACGTGCCCCTGACCCCGGAGACCGTCGGCGTCGACCTGGTGGCCGCGCACCACGCACGGCGCCGCTCACCGTTGATCGACAACGTGCTGGCCGTGCTGCGCAGCGAGGCCGACGCGTAACCGGTCCGGGTTAGGCTCGTACCCCGTGCGTGCCGTGCTGATCGTGAACCCGAACGCTACGTCGACCACCGCGGCCGGCCGTGACCTGTTGGCCCACGCGCTGGAAAGCCGCACCGACCTGACCGTCGTGCACACCAACCACCGCGGCCACGCCGTCGAGATCGGCGAGGAGGCCGCCACGACGGGAATCGACGTGGTCATCGTGCACGGCGGCGATGGCACCGTGAACGAGGTGGTCAACGGGATCCTGCGACACCGGGCACCGCACTCGCCTGCCGTCGGCGTGGTCCCGGGCGGTTCGGCGAACGTGTTCGCCCGCTCCCTGGGCATCAGCCCGGATCCGATCGAGGCCACCAACCAGCTCGTCGACCTGCTCAGCGCGCACCGTGGGGGTGCGCCGTGGCGACGCATCGGGCTGATGGACTGTGGCGAACGATGGGGTGTGTTCACCGCCGGCATGGGTGTGGACGGTGCCGTGGTGGCCGCCGTGGAAGCCCAGCGCGCCAAGGGGCGCAAGGTCACCCCGTCGCGTTACATCCGCGTGGCGATCCGCGAAGTGCTCGCCAGCGCCCGCAAGGAACCGACGTTGACACTGCACCTGCCCGACCGCGACGCGGTGACCGGGGTGCATTTCGCCTTCGTGTCCAATTCCAGCCCGTGGACCTACGCCAACACCCGACCGGTCTGGACGAATCCCACGACCACCTTCGACACCGGCCTCGGCGTGTTCGCGACCACCAGCATGAACGTGTGGGCCAACCTCGGCCTGGTTCGGCGCATGGTGTCCGCCAAACCGGATATCAAAGCGCGCCATTTGATCCGGGAGGACGACCTGCCATGGCTGCGAGTGACCAGTGACACACCCGTGGACTGCCAGATCGACGGTGATTACATCGGAAAGCGCGAATCAATGACGTTCACGTCCGTACCGGACGCACTGGCGGTCGTAGCGCCCGCGCCGAAAACGCTCTGAACTGGAGTTTTAGAGAAGCCTCAAAAAATTTTGAGCGCAAGTGAGTTGAGTGTAGTACAAACGGGTGAGGGCTCAGATAACCCGCCCGGGTAGTGACATTGCCCACGAGTTAACGCGCCGCTATTGACATCTGTTCAGCCTGTGAAAGCATCGGATGCAACAGTGCAGAAACATTTCATGTGCACGCGTTAACAGCCGAAGAAAAAAGCTCGTGCGCTTTCGCGCGCAAACGGTAAGGAGTTGGACTCATGGATTGGCGCCACAAGGCGGTTTGTCGCGACGAGGATCCGGAACTGTTCTTCCCCGTGGGGAACAGCGGCCCGGCGATCGCGCAGATTGCTGACGCGAAGCTCGTCTGCAACCGCTGCCCGGTGACCACCGAGTGCCTGTCGTGGGCGCTGGAGTCCGGCCAGGACGCGGGCGTGTGGGGCGGTATGAGCGAGGACGAGCGCCGCGCGCTCAAGCGTCGCAACGCTCGCACCAAGGCGCGCAGCGGCGTCTGATCGCCGCTCCCGCACGTATTGCGGCTCCGCCGAATTCGGCGGGGCCGCAATTCTTTTGCTTAGAGTTTGCTGTCAAGGGTGAAGCGACTGCGCCGCCCGATCGGTACCCGCAGCACCACGTCGGTGCCGCCGGTGGCGACATCGTGCATACCCAGCGAACCGTCCAGTTCCGCCGAAACCAGGGTGCGCACGATCTGCAGTCCCAACCGATCCGACTTCTCCAGGCTGAAGCCCTCCGGTAAGCCCTTGCCGTCGTCGTGCACCACGACGTCCAGCCACCGCGAGGACCGCTCCGCGCGGATGGTGACCGCTCCCGACGCCTGACCGTCGAAGGCGTGCTCCAGCGCGTTTTGCACGAGCTCGGTGATCACCATGATCAGCGCGGTGGCCCGGTCGGCGTCCAGCACCCCCAGGTCGCCTTCCCGGGTGATCCGGATGGGGCTGTCGACGGAGGCGACGTCGTTCATGATCGGCACGATGCGGTCCACCACCTCGTCGAGGTTGACCTCCTCGTCGACCGACATGGACAGCGCATCGTGCACCAACGCGATGGAAGCCACCCGGCGCACCGATTCGTTGAGCGCCTCGCGGCCCTCCGCATTGTTGGTGCGGCGGGCCTGTAACCGCAGCAGCGCGGCCACCGTCTGCAAGTTGTTCTTCACCCGGTGGTGGATCTCGCGGATGGTGGCGTCCTTGGACAGCAGCGCCCGGTCGCGGCGCTTGATCTCGGTGACATCGCGAATCAACACGGCAGCCCCGGCCGCCTCGCCGCCGGCCAGCAGCGGGATGGTGCGCAGCAGCACCGCCGCGCCGCCGGCATCGAGTTCCATCCGGGTGCTGGCCCCGCCGGCCACCGAGATCCGGACATGTTTGGCCAGCTCCTGGGCCTCGAACGGGTCGCTCATCAACGGACGGGTGATGGCGATCAGATTGTGGCCCTCGAGCTCGGCGTTGAGCCCCATCCGGTGGTACGCCGACAGCGCGTTGGGGCTGGCGAAAGTCACGTCCCCGTTGACGTCGAGGCGAATGAAGCCGTCACCGACCCGTGGGCTCGATCGCGACATCGCGGCATCACCGACATTGGGGAAGGTGCCCTCGTTGAGCATCCGCAGCAGATCCCCCGCACAGTCCAGGTAGGCCCGTTCGAGGGGGCTGGTCTTGCGCCGGTCGGCCAGCGCCGTCTGGTGGGTCAGGACCGCGACCACCTGGCCGCGGTGGCGCACCGGGACCGCCTCGACGTTGAGCCAGTTGCCGTCGCGAGCATCGGTCTGGCCTGCGTCGCTTTCCCGGCCGATGACCCCGGAGTCGAACGCATCGGCCACGACCGGCATGGCCGGGTCGTCCTGCACGGTGCCGACCGCGTCGGCCAGCAGCACGGTGGGTGCGGTGTTCGGCCGCACCTGGGCGACACACACCAACGTCCCGTCGTCGCGGCGCACCCACATCAGGTAGTCGGCGAAGGACAGGTCCGCGAGCAGCTGCCACTCCCCGACCACCGCGTGCAGATGGTCGACGGCGTTGCCGGGCAGAACGGTGTGCTCGGCAAGCAGATCGCCGAGGGTCGACATGAGCGGCTAGCTGATGACAGCGATGAGGTCGCCGGCCTGGATGACGTCGCCGACGGCCACGCTGACCTCGGTGACGGTGCCCGCGACCTCGGCCAACACCGGGATTTCCATCTTCATCGACTCCAGCAGCACCAGGGTGTCGCCTTCGCCGATCTGGTCGCCCTTCTTCACGACGACCTCGAGCACACTGGCCACGATTTCGGCGCGTACATCCTCGGCCATCTTCACCCCACTCCTCCGGCGAGCACTGCTGTTGAGGGTTCTATCGAACCACACCATGCGGTGGACAGAGCACCGCCTGCGCCGTGAGACAATCTAGGCAAGCGTCGACGGTAGTCAATCTGGAAAGAAGGTAAAACCATGGCCAAGCGAGGCCGCAAGAAGCGCGATCGGAAGCACAGCAAGGCCAACCACGGCAAGCGTCCCAACGCCGGCTCGAAGTCTGTGCGCTGACCAGATACGCATAACGAAACCGCCCGGACTCGCAAGAGTCCGGGCGGTTTCGTTATGGGGCTGGCGGCTCAGCCCCTGATGATGGTGGTGCGGCTGATCTCGAGCCGCAGCCGGGCACGCAGGGTGTCGGGGGCCTTCTCGCCGCCGCATTTGGCGGCGATCATCTTCTTGACGCGGTCCTCGACCCCGTAATGACGCAGGCAGGTCGGGCATTCGTCGAGGTGGTGGCGCAGTTTGTCCCTGGTCTCCGGGGTGCATTCACCGTCGAGCAGCGTCCACACCTCGGCAATCACCGCGGCGCATTCGGGATGCTCGGGATCGACCGGGCCGACCGGCGGGACGAACGTGTGTTCCTCGTTGCGGCTGAACTCGTCGCTCATGACGAGACCTCCTCGGTGGCGAGTTGCCCGCGGATGAATCCGCGGTCACGCGCGACATCGGCCAGCAGGTCACGCAGTTGCTTACGGCCTCGGTGCAGTCGAGACATCACCGTGCCGATCGGGGTATCCATGATTTCCGCGATCTCCTTGTACGGGAATCCCTCGACATCGGCGTAGTACACCGCCATTCGGAATTCCTCAGGTAATGCTTGCAGAGCATCCTTGATCTCGCTGTCCGGCAGGGCTTCCAGCGCCTCCACCTCCGCGGACCGCAAACCCGTCGAGCTGTGCTCGGCATTGGCCGCCAGCTGCCAGTCGGTGATCTCCTCGGTCGGATACTCCGACGGCTGGCGCTGCTTCTTGCGGTAGTTGTTGATGTAGGTGTTGGTCAGGATGCGGTAGAGCCACGCCTTCAGATTGGTGCCCTCGCGGAACGAGCGGAACCCGGCATACGCCTTGACCATGGTTTCCTGCACCAGGTCTTCGGCATCGGCGGGGTTACGCGTCATCCGCAGCGCGCCACCATAGAGCTGGTCCAGCAGCGGGATGGCGTCGCGTTCGAAGCGGGCGGTGAGCTCGGCGTCGGTCTCTTCGGTCGGGGCGGGTGCGGCCTCGTCTATATCGGTCATCGTGACTGGACCCATCCCTTCCCTCTCGGCACGGCCGAACGGCTCCAGCACATCCGCCGGACGTTCCAGGCATGCCGTTGACACTGAGAAACTCCTTCCACGATCCTAGAGGTTGACGCCGACAAATCCCGCCGGCGGCTGGTGCGCCCCGTCGCACCTGCAGTAACGCCGACCCTGGGTTGGTCATTCCCCGGCACTAGGCTGGCCCGGTGGCACGCGCAGCAACCCCGGCGATCGCAGCACTGATCGACGCCGGCGTCGGGCACGAGATCCTGCGCTATGAGCACGACCCGCGCGCCGACTCGTTCGGGGCGGAGGCCGTCGACCAGCTGGCCGCGGCGCACGGGCTGGACCCGGCGCAGATCTTCAAGACGCTGGTCGTGGCCGCCGGCCGGGACCTCGCGGTGGCGGTGCTGCCGGTGCCGTCGAAACTGTCACTCAAGGCCGCCGCGGCGGCGCTGGGGTTTGCCAAGGTCACCATGGCCGATCGGGCCGCGGCCGAACGCTCCACCGGTTACGTGCTGGGCGGCATCTCGCCGCTGGGGCAGCGGCGGACGCTACCCACCGTGGTCGACGCCTCGGCGCTGGATTGGGACCGGGTGCTGTGCAGCGCGGGCAAGCGGGGCTGGGACGTGGCGTTGGCCCCGAAGGATCTGGTCGCGACCACCAACGCCGTGATCGCCGACATCCGTGCGGCATAGGGTGCACCCATGACTGAAGCGCCGCTATCCGGGAAGACCATGTTCATCTCCGGCGCCAGCCGCGGTATCGGGCTGGCCATCGCCAAACGGGCCGCCGCCGACGGCGCCAATATCGCGCTGCTGGCCAAGACCGCCGAGCCGCATCCCAAACTCGAAGGCACCGTCTACACCGCGGCCAAGGAGATCGAAGAGGCCGGCGGACAGGCGCTGCCCATCGTCGGGGATGTCCGCGACGGCGATTCGGTGGCGGCGGCGGTAGCCCAGACCGTCGAGCGGTTCGGCGGTATCGACCTGTGCGTCAACAACGCCTCGGCGATCAACCTGGGCTCCATCGAGGAGGTACCGCTCAAGCGGTTCGACCTCATGAACGGCATCCAGATCCGCGGCACCTATGCCGTGTCGCAGGCCTGCATCCCGCACATGAAGGGCCGCGCCAACCCGCACATCCTGACCCTGTCGCCACCGTTGCGGCTGGAATCGCAGTGGCTCAAGCCGACGGCCTACATGATGGCGAAGTTCGGAATGACCTTGTGCGCGCTGGGCATCGCCGAGGAGATGCGCGAGGCGGGGATCGCGTCGAACACCTTGTGGCCGCGCACCCTGGTCGCCACCGCCGCGGTGCAGAATCTGCTCGGCGGCGACGAGGCGATGGCCAAGGCACGCAAACCCGAGGTGTACGCGGATGCGGCCTACGCGATCTTCACCAAGCCCGCCCGCGAATACACCGGGCAGAGCCTGCTGTGTGAGGACGTGCTGCTGGATTCCGGCGTCACCGACCTGTCGGTGTATGACTGTGTGCCCGGCTCGGAGCTGGGCGTCGACCTGTGGGTGGACAGCCCGAACCCGCCGGGATACCGCGGATGAACGCCAGGGTGGTTGCGGCTGAACAGTTGTCGCGGTTCGAGGTGTACTACGGCGACGAGCTCGCCGGCTTCGCCGAATATCTGGATCATGACGGGCAGCGAATCTTCTTCCACACCGAGGTCGGCGAGCAGTTCGGTGGTAAAGGCTTGGCCAGCACGCTGATTCGGCAGGCGCTGCGCGACACCGTGGAGGCGGGACTGCGCATCGTGCCGCTGTGTCCGTTTGTGGAAAGCTTCGTGCGCAAGCATCCCGACGACGACACCTACGCCGCGGCGGTGGACCCGGTGACCGAGGCGGCCGTCGAGCTGGTGCGCAACCGCTGACCCGAAGGGACCCCTGTGGCCGAGCCCCTGGTGCCGCTGACGACGATCACCGCACAGTGGGGCCGGATCGGCTGTCTGGGTTTCGGCGGGCCACCGACCCATATCGCGATGCTGCGCGAACTGTGCGTCCAGCGGCGACGGTGGCTGGACGCCGACGAATTCGAGGACGCCATCGCGGCCATGAACCTGCTGCCCGGTCCCGCGTCGACGCAGCTGGCCATCTACACCGCCTGGCGGCTACGCGGCGTGCGCGGCGCCCTGGTCGGCGGGCTGGCGTTCATCCTACCGGGGCTGGTCGTCATCCTGGCGCTGGCGGCGTTCTTCCTGTCCGGCGGGGCGCCCGGCTGGGCGCGAGGCGCGGCCGCCGGGGCCGGTGCGGCGGTGGCGGCCGTCGCGCTGCACGCCGCCGTCGGGCTGATCCCGTCCAGCTGGCGACGGGCCGGCGAGACGCCGTGGCCCAGGATCCGCTGGATCGGCTATTTCCTCGCCGGCGCGGTGGCCGCGGCCCTGACCGGCCCCTGGCTGGTGCTGGTGCTGATCGCCGCCGGGGTGCTGGAGATCGTGGCCCGCATCGCCGCGTCGCGGGCCGGGGCGCAGGCGTGGCCGGTGCTGCTGGCCGCCGCGCCGGCGCTGGCCGGGATTCCCGCCCTGGTGTGGACGGCGTTCAAGGTGGGTGCATTGTCCTACGGCGGCGGGTTCGTCATCATCCCGCTGATGCAGGACGACGCCGTGCGCCGGCACCACTGGATGACCGACGCCGAATTCCTCAACGCGGTGGCCCTGGGCCAGATCACCCCTGGGCCGGTGCTGCACACCGTGGCGGTGGTGGGCTATGCGGCCGCGGGCGTCGGCGGTGCCCTGCTGGCGGCCCTGGTCGCGTTCGGCCCGTCGTTCGTCATGGTGATCGGTGGTGGGCGGCATTTCGACGCGCTGCGGGCCAACCGATACGTGCAGGCTTTTCTGACCGGCGCCGGGCCGGCGGTCATCGGTGCCATCACCGGCTCGGCGGTGCCGTTGGCGCTGGCCGCCCAGCAACTCTGGCAATTCGGCGTGCTGGCGCTGGCCGCGGCGGCGTTGCTGGTGGCCCGTCGCGGCGTGGTCAGCACGCTGATCGGCGCGGCCGTCCTGGGCGTGGCGGCGTACCTGGCCGGACTGCCGGTCGACTGACCTACGCTGGGGCCGTGCCCAACTCGTCGATCTGGTCCGCGGGACGGTACGAATCCGTCGCCGAACGTATCGCGCCCATCGCTTCCGAGCTGCTCACCGCCGTCGGTGCCGTGGTCCCGCTACCCGGGCTCGAGGTGGTCGATCTGGCCTGCGGTACCGGCAACGCGGCGCTGGCCGCCGCGGCGACCGGCGCCCGCGTGACCGGCGTGGACATCACCCCTGAGTTGCTGGCCATCGCCGCCGCGAAACCCGGCGGTGACACCGTGCGCTGGGTGGCCGCCGATGCCGGCGCCACCGGCCTGGCCGATGCGAGTTTCGATGCGGCCGTGTCGAATATGGGCATCATCTTCGTGGAACCCGTCGCGATGGTCGCCGAACTGACCCGGCTGCTGCGCCCGGGTGGCGTACTCGGCTTCTCCACCTGGGTGCGCGCTGCCGACAACCCGTTCTACGACCCGATTGTGGAGGTGCTCGGGCCGCGGCCGCCCGCGCCGTACGGTCCCGACCAGTGGGGTGACCCCGATACCGCGCGGTCCCGACTGGCCGCCGACTTCACCGATGTCACCATCGAAACCGGTTCACACCCTTGGCGTTTCGCGTCGGTGGAGCGGGCGGTGGACTTCATCACGCGGGAATCCCCCATGCACCTGGACATCCTGGCCCGGCTCGATGACGAGATGCGGGCTCGGCTGGTGGACGCCTTCCGCGTGGCGCTCGATGCGCATGCCGGCCCCGACGGCGTCGAGTTCGGGGCCCCGTACGCGATGATCACCGCGCACGCGAGGAGCAATTGAACACCACCGCGGCATCACTCGGCTTGATAGAGGATTCCGCGGCCGATGGCCTCGCGGATCTCCGGCAGCGCGGCCTCGGCGAGTGCGGCGGCGTCGACCCCGTGGTGGGCGGCAAGCAGGTCGATCAACGCCCCCAGCGGCACCTCGCCGCGGCAACCCGCCAGCAGGGCGCGCAACACCTCGTCGACGCCGATCACCGCGGCAGGGCCGCCGGGGCGGCGCACCGCCGCACCGATCTGCTGCCAGCCGTGTTCCCTGGGTAGGGACTGCTCCTCCAAAAGCACCGGCGCCGTGGACAACCGGGCGGCCAGCAGCGCCTCGTCGGTGGTCTGCCGCAGGAATGTGCGGCGCTCGAAGAAGGCGTCGACCTCGGGCCCGGTAACCGGCTCGTCGAGGATTTCCTCACACGTCTGTTCCGGACGTTCCCCCGCGGCGGGCACCCGCAGCGAGATCAATCCCATGCCGATACCCGTGATGCCCTGCTCGGCGAACCAGTCCAGCCACGCACCGCCGCGCTGCGCGGCCTGTTCGGTCGCCTCGCCGGCGTCGGCCAGCCACAGCGCGACGTAGCTGACCGGGTCGGCGAGCTCACGCTGCACCACCCAGGCGTGTAGCCCGGTACCCGCAAGCCAGTCCCGCACCCGGGCACTCCAATCATCGCCGCGCACGATCCAGTTGGCCATGATGTGCGCGGTACCGCCGGGGTTCAGGTGGTCGGCAATCTGTTCGATGATGCTGCGGCACAAGCCATCCCCGGCCACCCCGGAGTCGCGGTAGATGTAGTCCAGGTCGCCGGCGCCCACCACGAACGGCGGGTTGGACACGATGAGGTCGAACCGCTCCCCCGCCACCGGCTCGAACAGGCTGCCGTGCCGCAGCTCCCACGACATGCCGTTGAGCCGGGCGGTAGCCGCGGCCAGCGCCAGCGCGCGTTCGTTGGTGTCGGTGGCCACGATGTGATCGCAATGGCCGTCCAGGTGCAGGGCCTGCACACCGCAACCGGTCCCGAGGTCCAGGGCGCGGCGCGCCGGCGTGCGGACCACGGCGCGGGCCAGGGAGACCGAGGCGCCGCCGATGCCGAGCACGTGATCACGGTGCAGAGGCCCGGCCCGCAAGGCGGCGTCCTGATCGGAAACCACGAGGAAGTCGCTGTAGGGCCGGATGTCGAGGATTGCGCGCACGGTCTCACCTGTGTCCACCAGCACGCCCTCCGCCGTCAGCGCGGCCAGCCCCGCTGTCGGGAACGCCTCGGCGACGCGCTGTGGGCTCTCGTCGGCGCCGAGCAGGAACAACCGCACCAGAGTGGCCAGCGGTCCGCCCGCGGCGTCGCAGGCGCGCAGGGCCGGCCACCACACGCCCCGGCCGAGGGCGGCGTACGCATCGGTGCCGAGCAGTTCGGCCACGCCGTCGACGGTGTAGCCGGCCGCGCGCAGGTCCGCGCCGAGGGCGTCGACGACGTCGTGGTTCAAAACAGCCCCGGCTCGGGCTGGGCGGCCTCGATCAACTCGGGACCGTTGTTGCGGGTGCTGTTCACCAGCCGGGACACCTCGCGGATCTGGATGCGGTCCAGGTCGCCGTGCCCGCGGAGCAACCCCTCGTCGATCGGCGCGTCGGGGTCCATCCAGCGGTCCCAGTCGGCCGCGCTGATGGTCAGCGGCATCCGGTCGTGGATATCGGCGAGCTGGGCGGCGGCGTCGGTGGTGATGATGGTGCAGCTGAGCAGCGGCGGGCTGTCCCGGGCAGCATCTTTGGGCCGCCAGGTGGACCACAGCCCCGCCATGAACAGCGGTTCGCCGTCACCGGCGTACATGTAGAACGGCGTCTTGGTGGCTTTCTTGCCGTCGGCGGCCGGGTTGGGCCGCCATTCGTACCAACCGTCCATCGGCACCAGGCAGCGCTTGCTCTTGGCCGATCCGCGGAACGCCGGCGAAGTGGTCAGGGTCTCGGCGCGGGCGTTGATGAGCAGCGGGCCCTTGGTGTCCGGCCCGCCCTCGGCGGTTGTCTTGGCCCACGCCGGGACCAGCCCCCACCGCATCGACCGGATCCGCCGGGTGGACTCGTCGTCTGGTTGCGTGTGTCGTTTGACCACGGTGCTGATGGTCGTGGTGGGCGCCACGTTGTAGTTCGGACCACTCTCTTTGGCCGTCTGGGCGGTCTCGTCGAGCGCCTTGATCTTCTCGGCCAGCAACGCCGGGTCGGTGGTCACTGCAAATCGCCCACACATACCAGGCAGGATAGAGGTCGTGACTGACTGGCCGGCACCGTCGACATCCGAACCCGTGAACGCCACCGTGACCGTGCCGGGGTCCAAATCGCTGACCAATCGGGCGCTGATCCTGGCCGCGCTGGCCGCGTCCGGGGGCGAGTCGACCGTGAGCGGCGCGCTGCGCAGCCGGGACACCGACCTGATGATCGGTGCGCTGCAGGCCCTCGGATTGACCGTTATCGGGGACACCGAACTGACCATCGGAGGGTCCATCGCCCCGGCGCCCGGAACCCGGATCGACTGCGGACTGGCCGGCACGGTGCTGCGCTTCGTCCCCGCGGTGGCCGCCCTTGGCACCGAAATGGTGACCTTCGACGGGGACGAGCAGGCGCGTGCCCGGCCCATCGCCCCGCTGCTGAACGGGTTGCGGGACGTCGGGGTACACATCGACGGTGACGGTCTGCCGTTCCAGGTGCGCGGGCACGGCGGCGCCGACGGCGGTGAGGTGCACATCGATGCCTCCGGGTCATCGCAGTTCGTCTCTGGTCTGCTGCTGGCCGGGGCGACCTTCCGCGCGGGGCTCACCGTCGTGCACACCGGCACCTCGGTGCCCTCGGCCCCACATATCGGGATGACGGTGACGATGCTGCGCGACGCCGGTGTGGCGGTGGATGATTCGCAACCCAACCGGTGGCGGGTCGAGCCGGGGACGGTGGCCGCGCGGCACTGGGACATCGAGCCGGACCTGTCCAACTCCGTGCCGTTCCTGGCGGCGGCAGCAGTCACCGGCGGGACGGTGCGCATCGACCACTGGCCCGCGGTGAGCATCCAGCCCGCCGACGTGATCCTCGGCCTGCTGGCCCGAGTCGGTGTCATTGCGGTGCAGAAGGAAGCACATCTGGAGGTGCAGGGCGCGCCGTCCTACGGTGGCATCGACGTGGACCTGCACGATGTCGGCGAATTGGCCCCGTCCATCGCCGCACTGGCCGCCCTGGCGACCGAGGGCTCGGTGTCGACCCTGCGCGGTATCGCACATCTGCGGGGGCACGAGACCGACCGGCTGGCCGCGCTGAGCGCCGAGATCAACGGCCTGGGCGGGCAATGCGCCGAGACGCCCGACGGTCTGGTCATCACGGCTGTGCCGCTGCACGGGGGCACCTGGCATTCGTACGCCGACCACCGGATGGCGACCGCGGGGGCGATCATCGGCTTGCGGGTGCCCGGCGTCACGGTCGAAGACATCGGCACCACGGCCAAGACGCTGCCGGATTTTCCCGGCATGTGGACCGAAATGCTCTTGGACGACCGGGGGTAGCGGATTGCGAGCGGCCGACTACGACGAGTCCGATGTCCGGGTACGCGCGGGCAAGGGGTCACGGCCGCGCACCAAGAATCGCCCCGATCATGCCGATGCCGCCGAGGCGATGGTCGTCACGGTGGACCGCGGCCGCTGGGGGTGCGCCCTCGACGGCGACCCGGATCGCCATGTGACCGCGATGCGGGCCAGGGAACTGGGCCGCACGCCGATCGTGGTCGGCGACGAGGTCGGCATCGTCGGCGACCTGTCCGGGCGGCCTGACACGCTGGCACGTATCGTGCGGCGCGCGGAACGTCGAACGGTGTTGCGCCGCACGGCCGATGACACCGACCCCACCGAGCGGGTGGTCGTGGCCAACGCCGATCAGCTGCTCATCGTGGTGGCGCTGGCCGACCCGCCGCCACGTACCGGGTTCGTCGAGCGGGCCTTGATCGCCGCCTACGCGGGTGGACTGGAACCGATCCTGTGTCTCACCAAATCCGATCTCGCGCCGGCGGAACCGTTCGCCGCGCAGTTCACCGATCTGGATCTGACGGTGGTGACCGCCGGGCGCGACGACCCGCTGGACGTGGTGGCGCCGATGCTGACCGGCAAGGTGACGGTGCTGCTGGGGCATTCCGGCGTCGGGAAGTCGACATTGGTGAATCGCCTTGTGCCCGATGCTGATCGGGCGACCGGTGAGGTGACCGGAGTGGGCAAGGGTCGGCACACCTCGACGCAGTCGATCGCTCTTCCGCTGCGCGGGTCCGGCTGGGTGATCGACACCCCGGGTGTGCGGTCGTTCGGTCTGGCGCATATCGCCCCCGACGACGTGGTGCAGGCCTTCTCGGATCTGGCCGAGGCAGTACTGGACTGCCCACGGGGTTGTGGCCATATGGGCCCGCCCGCCGATCCGGAATGTGCACTGGACGAGCTGACCGGCGCCGCGGCGGCGCGGGTGAGCGCGGCGCGGCGGCTGCTGGCGACGCTCAATGAGCCCGCCTACTGAGGCCGCGGGCCTGGTGGTGATCGGCGGCCTGCCGGATCGTCCGTGAGACAGAGAATCCCGCCCTTCGCACGTGAAGGGCGGGATTCGCTAGGCGTCCGGACGTCCTAAGCGGCGCGCTTGTCCCGGCGCCACCCTCGCACCGTCGCGATGGCGGTCTTGAGCCCGCGACGCCGTCCGGTGGCGGGATCTTCGACCCCGAAACCTTCCAACTCGTCGAACATCCGCTCACTGCGGGTCTCCGGCGCGTTGTCGGCGGTGTCGCGCAGATACTTGTTCGGCAGCGACAGCTTCGCAATGGTCCGCCACGTCTTGGCGTACTGCACCAGGAACGAACCGGTGGTGTAGGGCAGGTCATACTTCTCGCAGACCGCCTGCACCCGCAGCGACACCTCATAGAGCCGGTTGCTGGGCAGGTCCGGGTAGATGTGGTGTTCGATCTGGTGGCACAGGTTGCCGCTCATGAAGCGCAGCACCGGACCGTTGCGGAAGTTCGCGCTGCCCAGCATCTGGCGTAGGTACCACTCACCACGGGTCTCCCCGACCATGTCGGTCTTGGTGAATTTCTCCGCACCGTCCGGGAAGTGACCGCAGAAGATCACGGCGTTGGCCCAGACATTGCGAATCACGTTGGCCCAGAAGTTGGCCCGCGCGGTGGACTTGTACGTGGCGGCCGGCGACAACGACGTCAACGCCGGGTAGGCCACATAGTCCTTGAACAGCTGCTGCGCGGACTTGGTGCCGAACTCCTTGAGGCGCACCATGGTGGCCTTGCGGTCGTCACGGCCCTTGGCGATCTTGCCGAGCTCCAGGTGCTGCAGTCCGACGCCCCACTCGAACAGCATCGCCAGGGCGGTGTTGTAGAGAAGGTTGAAGGCGTTGAACGGCTTCCACCGCTGATCGCGGGTGACGCGCAGCAGACCGTAGCCCACATCGTCGTCCATGCCGAGGATGTTGGTGTACTTGTGGTGCATGAAGTTGTGGGTGAAGCGCCAGTGCTTGGAGGCACTGTTCATGTCCCACTCCCACGTCGAGGAGTGAATCTCGGGATCGTTCATCCAATCCCACTGGCCGTGCATGACGTTGTGGCCGATCTCCATGTTCTCGATGATCTTGGCCACGCCCAGGGTCGCCGTACCGGCCCACCAGGCAGAGCGCCGCGAACTCGCGGCCAGCATCACCCGGCCCGCCACCTCGAGGGCGCGCTGGGCGGCGATGGTGCGGCGGATATAGCGTGCGTCGCGCTCGCCGCGGGAGTCCTCGATGTCCTGCCGGATCGCGTCGAGTTCGACGGCCAGGCTCTCGATATCGGCTTCAGTCAAGTGTGCGAACGCCGGCACATCGGTAATAGCCACTGGTCAACCCTCCTATCCGTTTCCTACTCTAGCGTAACCTACGCTACCGTAGGTTAGCTCCGGGTAAACAGTTATGCGTCCAGCACACAATCGCCGGACGCCGCCGAGACGCACGTCTGCACACGCGTTCCCGGTTCGTGTTCGACGCCCGTGCGCAGATCGCGCACGTGTCCGTCCAACAAGCCGACGACGCAGGATTGGCAGATGCCCATCCGGCAGCCGAACGGCATCCGGACACCGGCGCCCTCGCCGGCCTCCATCAACGACGTCGCCGCGTCGGCCTGCACCGTCTTGCCGCTGCGCTCGAAGGTCACCGCGCCACCGGTGCCGTGCGGCGCCGCCCGCGAGACCGCGAACCGCTCCAGGTGCAGCTTCTCGCCCAATCCGGCTGCCGTCCAAATCCTTTCGGCATCATCGAGCATGCCCTCCGGGCCACACGCCCACACCTGACGGTCCCGCCAATCGGGCACCACCTCGCCGAGGCGCAGCAGATCCAGCCGACCCTGCGTCCGAGTGGTCCGCACGATCAGCCGGTAGCTGGGGTATGTCTCGTGCAGGGTGGCCAGTTCGGCCGCGAACAGCACGTCGGCTTCGGTGGGGGCCGAGTGCACGTGGACGATATCGGTGATCTGGTCGTGTCGGGCCAGGGTGCGCAGCATCGACATGACCGGGGTGATCCCGGAGCCAGCGGTGAGGAACAGCACCTGGGCCGGCGCCGGATCCGGCATCACGAAGTTGCCCTGCGGTGCCGCCAGCCGGACGATGGTGCCGGGCGTGACACCCTCCACCAGGTGGGTGGACAGGAAACCCTCGGGCATGGCCTTGACGGTGATGCTGATGGTGGCGCGCCGCCCGCTGCCGGTCACCGGAGGCGAGGTCAGCGAGTAGGACCGCCACCGCCAGCGCCCGTCGATCGGCAGCCCGATGCCGATGTATTGGCCGGGCTCGTAGTCGAAGGTGAAGCCCCATCCCGGTTTGATCACCAGGGTCGCCGAATCCGACGTCTCACGCCGGACCTCGACCACCTTGCCGCGCAACTCGCGCGCGGACCACAGCGGGTTGGCCAGCTTCAGGTAATCGTCGGGCAGCAACGGGGTGGTGATCCGGCCCGCAATGGCACGCAGGGTCTTCCAGTGCGCCGGCCCCGGAACCGAGGGACGGACCGTATCGGCAACATTGGCCGTGTTCTTGACGGTGCTCTTGGCCACGAAACCTACGGTACCGTAACCTACGGTGCCGTATCTAGTACTCGGCGGTAACTTATTCCTGTGATCGGCCCGACACCGTCACAGCAGTTCGAGCAGGAATGGCAACTCCTGGGGCGCGTACCAGGCCAGATCGTGGTCCTGCGCATCCCCGACGGTGAGCTCGGCATCCTCGTCGCCGAGGTCAGCGGCGTCGATCACCTCGATGGCCGCCAGCACCGCCTCCTCCGCGGCCGCGTTGTCGACGTAGACGGCCACGATGTGGTCATGCTCGATCGGGCCCGCCAGCCGCACCACGGCGTCGTCGAGGTCGGGCCGCACCGCGACCTCGTCGGCGTCGGCCACCACCACGACGCGGCGCGGCGGCAGGTCGCCGACGCCGCCGGCCAGCAATCTCAGCGACGCCAACGCCGCCTCCCCGAGGGCCACCTCGGCCAGCTCCTCGTCGTCCCCGTGCGCGTACGCCTCGCGCAGGGCCGGGGTGACCGCGAACGCCGTACCGCTGCGGGCGTGGATCACCCGGTCGGCGATCAACTGCTGCAGCATCGCCAGCGTGGCCGGTACATACACGCGCATCAACGGGCTGCCTCCAACAACTCGTCCAAGGACTCTCGCAACAACGACGGAAAGACGTCCACGTCGCTCATCGCGTCGCGGTCGGCGTTGATGCCGAAATACAGCATGCCGTTGTAGGACGTCACGCCGATCGCCAGCACCTGATTGGTCAGCAGCGGGGGCACCGCATACGTCTCGATGAGCTTGGTGCCCGCGATGTACATCTGCTTCTGCGCGCCCGGCACGTTGGTGATGAGCAGGTTGAACTGGCGGGCCGAGAAACTGGTGGCGACCCGGATGCCCATGGCGTGCAGGGTGGGCGGCGCGAACCCGGACAGCGTCACGATGGTGCGCGCGTCGACCAGGCTGACCGCGGTGGAATGCGACTCGGTGGCATGCGCGATCTGGGACAGCCGGACCACCGCGTTGCCCTCCCCGATCGGCAGGTCGACCAGGAACGGGGACACCTCGCTGATGGCCTGGCCCGGCCCCGTCGAATCGATCTCGGCGTCCGGGTACACCGAGTTGGGCGCCATCGCGCGCACCGTCGAGGTGGCCGTCACCGGCTCGCCCCGCGACAGCAGCCAGTTCCGCAAGGCACCGGCCACCACGGCCAGCACCACGTCGTTGACGTCGCAGTCGTACCGGGCCCGCAGGGCCCGGTAGTCGTCCAGACGGTGCCCGGCGACGGTGAAGCGCCGGTTGCGCGAGACGGTGGTGTTGAGCGGGCTATTCGGCGCGGTGCCACGGGCCACCGTCTTGGCCACCTCGGCGACCCGGCGCCCGACGTCGACGAGCGCGCCGGCGTTGGTGGCCACCTCGGTCACCGTCGAGCGCATCGCGGCCAGCTGGGCGGTGGGCCGGGTGATCCACTCACCCAGCGCGCCCAGCAGCAGCGCGGTGTCGCTCGGTTCACGGGCCGGGATCCAGATGTCCTCGCCGAACTCCGGCGGCTTCTGGCTGCGGTCGGCGATCACATGGCCGATCTCCAGCGCCGACATCCCGTTGACCAGGGCCTGATGCGACTTGGTGTAGATGGCGATCCGGTTGTTCGTCAGCCCCTCGACGATGTACATCTCCCACAGCGGCCGGGTCTTGTCCAACGGCCGCGAACCCAGCCTGGCGACCAGGTCGTGCAGCTGGGCGTCACTGCCCGGGGACGGCAGCGCCGAACGCCGGATGTGATAGGTGATGTCGAAGTCGCGGTCGTCGATCCACACCGGGCGGGCCAGGCCGAAACTGACCTCGCGGACCTTCTGCCGGTAGCGCGGGATCTGCGGCAGCCGGCGCTCCACGGTTTCCAGCACCGACTCGTAACTCAGCCCGGCACGCGGTTTACGCACGATGGACAGCGACCCCACGTACATCGGGGTCGCCGTGTTCTCCATGTGGAAGAAGGCCGCATCCGATGCCGACAACCTGGTCACCATCGTGGTGTGGCCCCTCCCCCCTGGTCCGTCGGCCCGGCGTTCAGGTAAACGCACGAATGACCGTCAACTTAGCGGCAATGCACCCGGGGCCGCATCACAGGTGCGTGGGAGCCCTCCGCAACCGTGCGATCATCAATATGCCTGTGCCTCTCCAGCAGCGTCCTGTCCGTGCCGTAGCGCTGGAATCGTCTTGGAGAGACTCACTGTGACCACCCTTCCGCATCCCGCCGCCGAACCTCGCCCCTCGTGTGTGACGAGGCCGATCATCGACTGCGAGCCGCCGCCACTGGGCCCGGTCGCCTGCCCGCCCCCGGCCCTGGTGCTGCGCAAGAGATCCGCACCGCATCTGCGGTTCGCCCCGCGCAGCGAGCCTGCCGAGCCGGTGCCGGCACCGGCGGGCGCGTTCGCCGACGCGGCGCTGCGCCGCGTGCTCGAGGTGATCGACCGCAGGCGGCCGGCCACACAGTTGCGCGGGCTGCTGGCGCCCGGCCTCGTCGATGCGACGGTGGCGCTGGCCCGGACACCCCAACCCGGCGGGGCCGCGGTACTGCGCCGGCTGGGGCTGCGCCGGGCCGCCGGATGCGGGCCCGAACGCGTCGACGCCGCCGAGGTGTTCGCCAGCTATACCCGCGGTGCGCGGGTGCGGGTCATCGCGGCCCGCATCGAACTGGTCGCCGGGCGCTGGCAGGTGGTGGCGCTGCAGCTGGGCTAACGCCGCTTGGACTGGCGGGCCTGCTGGCGGGCCGCTTCGCGGCGTTCCTTGCGGGTGCCCGGCTCGGGTGCGGCATGGCGGCCACCCGAGGACCGCTGCACCTCGGCCGAGCCGTCCTCGGCCGGTCCGGAGTACGTCAGCGCCGGGGCCCGGTCGCCGTCCTGGATGCCCTTGGCCTGCACCCCGGCCGGCCGCTCCTGGGTGGCCACCTGTCCCTGCGCCTGCTGCGCCGCGGCGGCCGCGAACTCGGCCAGCCCTTGGGACATCGGGGTGGCCTGCGGGGCAGGTGCCTGCGGAGCCGCCTCGACCGCCACGTTGAACAGGAAGCCGACCGACTCCTCTTTGAGCCCGTCGAGCATCGCGACGAACATGTCGTAACCCTCGCGCTGGTATTCCACCAACGGGTCGCGCTGGGCCATCGCGCGCAGGCCGATGCCCTCCTTGAGGTAGTCCATCTCGTAGAGGTGCTCGCGCCACTTGCGGTCGATCACGTTGAGCAGCACGTTGCGTTCCAGCTGCCGCATCGCGCCCTCACCGCCGATCGCGTCGATCTGCTTCTCGCGCTCGGCGTACGCCCGCTCGGCATCCTCGATCAGCGCACCCAGCAGTTCGTCGCGGGTCAGCTCGCCGGGCTCGCCGACGGCATCGGAATCCAGCAGATCGTGATGATCGATACCCACCGGGTAGAGGGTCTTGAGCGCCTCCCACAGCTTCTCCAGATCCCAGTCCTCGGCGTAGCCCTCGCCGGTGGCGCCGTCGACGTAGGCGGTGATGACGTCCACCATCATGTCGTGGGCCTGCTTCTGCAGGTTCTCGCCCTCGAGGATCATCCGGCGTTCTTTGTAGATGACCTTGCGCTGCTGGTTCATCACCTCGTCGTACTTGAGGACGTTCTTACGGACCTCGAAGTTCTGCTGCTCGACCTGGGTCTGCGCGCTCTTGATCGCCCGGGTCACCATCTTCGCCTCGATGGGGACGTCGTCGGGCAGGTTCAGCCGGGTCAGCAGGGTTTCCAGGGTCGCCCCGTTGAACCGGCGCATGAGCTCGTCGCCGAGGGACAGGTAGAACCGCGACTCGCCCGGGTCACCCTGACGGCCGGAGCGGCCGCGCAGCTGGTTGTCGATACGCCGCGACTCGTGCCGCTCGGTGCCCAGCACGTACAGACCGCCGACGGCGATCACTTCCTCGGCCTCGGCCTTGGCCTCGGTCTTGATCGCCTTGACGGTGGCGTCCCACGCCGCGTTGTACTCCTCGGGCGTCTCGACCGGGTCTAGGCCCTGATCCCGCAGCCGCTTGTCGGCGAGGAACTCGACGTTGCCGCCCAGCACGATGTCGGTACCGCGGCCGGCCATGTTGGTGGCCACCGTGATGGCGCCACGGCGGCCGGCCTCGGCGATGATGTTCGCCTCCTGCTCGTGGTACTTGGCGTTGAGCACGTTGTGCGGGATGCGCCGCTTGGTGAACTGCCGCGACAGGTACTCGGAACGCTCGACCGACGTGGTGCCGATCAGGACGGGCTGGCCCTTCTCGTAGCGTTCGACGACGTCGTCGACCACGGCGATGTACTTGGCCTCTTCGGTCTTGTAGATCAGGTCGGAGGCGTCCACGCGGATCATCGGCCGGTTGGTCGGGATAGCCACCACGCCCAGGCCGTAGATCTCGTGCAACTCGGCGGCCTCGGTCTCAGCCGTACCGGTCATGCCGGAGAGCTTGTCGTAGAGCCGGAAGTAGTTCTGCAGGGTGATGGTGGCCAAGGTCTGGTTCTCGGCCTTGATCTCCACATGCTCCTTGGCCTCGATCGCCTGGTGCATGCCCTCGTTGTAGCGGCGGCCGATCAGCACACGGCCGGTGAACTCGTCGACGATGAGCACTTCGCCGTTGCGGACGATGTACTCCTTGTCGCGCTCGAACAGCTCCTTGGCCTTGAGCGCGTTGTTCAGATAGCTCACCAGCGGCGAGTTGGCGGCCTCGTACAGGTTGTCGATGCCGAGCTGGTCCTCGACGAACTCGACGCCGATCTCGTGCACACCGATGGTGCGCTTCTTCAGATCGACCTCGTAGTGGACGTCCTTCTTCATGAGCGGGGCCAGCCGGGCGAACTCGGCGTACCAGTGCGAGGCGCCGTCGGCCGGGCCGGAGATGATCAGCGGGGTCCTGGCCTCGTCGATCAGGATCGAGTCGACCTCGTCGACGATGGCGAAGTTGTGGCCGCGCTGCACCATCTCGGGGACCGAATGCGCCATGTTGTCGCGCAGGTAGTCGAACCCGAACTCGTTGTTGGTGCCGTACGTGATGTCGGCCGCGTACGCCGCCCGCCGTTCGTCGGGGGTCAGGCCGGACAGGATCACCCCGACCTCCAGCCCGAGGAAGCGGTGCACGCGGCCCATCTGCTCGGCATCGCGTTTGGCCAGGTAGTCGTTGACGGTGACGATGTGCACGCCCTTGCCGCCGAGTACGTTGAGGTAGGCAGGCAGGATGGCGGTGAGGGTCTTGCCCTCACCGGTCTTCATCTCGGCGACGTTGCCGAAGTGCAATGCCGCGCCGCCCATCACCTGGACGTCGAAGTGGCGCTGTCCCAGCACCCGCCAGGCCGCCTCGCGGGCGACGGCGAAGGCCTCGGGCAGCAGATCGTCGAGCTCGGTTCCGTCGGCGACCCGCTTGCGGAACTCGTCGGTTTTGGCACGGAGTTCGGCGTCGGTCAGCTTCTCCACGTCATCGGACAAGGTGTTCACATAGTCAGCGACCTTTTTCAGGCGCTTGACCATGCGGCCTTCACCGAGACGGAGCAACTTTTCGAGCACGCTATTTCCTCTTCGGGTGGATTGGAATCTCAGCTGGTAACTGCGGTCCATCGTAGGTGACCGCCGTCGGCTGCCCCGCGAGATGCAACCCGAATGACGCCACGAGCCCCCGGCTGCGCGCCGGGGGCTCGTGCTGGATATTGCTCGGATATGGCCGGATGGGGCCTCAGGCCAGCCTGATGAGGCCGTAGTCGTAGGCGTGCCTGCGATAGACCACCGACGGCCGGTCGGACTCCTTGTCGTGGAACAGGAAGAAATCGTGTCCGACGAGCTCCATCTCGTAGAGCGCGTCGTCGACGGTCATCGGCGTGGCCTGATGCTCCTTGGTGCGCACGATCCGGCCGGGCTCATGATCGTCGACGGCCACCTCACTGGGTGCCGGCTCGGGCTCGCTGGGCAGCTCCTCCTGCGGGATCACCGCGGTGGCCTCGTGCAGCGAAACGGGTCTCTTGTCGCCGTAGTGGATCTTGCGCCGGTCCTTGCTGCGGCGTAACCGGTTCTCGAGTTTGCAGACCGCCGATTCCAGCGCGGCATAGAAGCTGTCCGCGCACGCCTCGCCGCGCACCACGGGCCCGCGACCGCGCGCGGTGATCTCGACGTGCTGACAGTTCTTGCGCTGGCGCCGGTTCTTCTCGTGGTCGAGTTCGACATCGAACAGGTAGATGGTTTTGTCGAAGCGCTCCAACCGAGCCAGCTTCTCGGAGACATATATCCGGAAGTGGTCGGGAACCTCGACGTTACGGCCCTTGACGACGACGTCGGCGTTGGTGACGCGCGGTGCGTCGTCCTCGTCCATAACCATGGTGTTGCGATCGGTTTGCACGGATTGGGTTGACATACTTGACAACTCGTTTCTCCTGCGGTGTCGCACGCGCACGGCGTGCCCGGAATGTCAAAGAAACGCGTCGACGGAGCAGTGCAGAAGCGGCGCCCGCCGGCGCAAGGTGTCGACTACTCACCTCCTACCGCTTCTTGGCAGCCGCTCGGTTGCATGGGCGCCCGTGAAGGGTGCCGCCGTGAAACCTTCACGGGTGGTTGGCCCCAACGTAGTCCGTGTTCACCTGACTGTGCCACCAATTTCGCAGACCTGTTTTGAGTTCTTCATCTCGCGGCAATCGGCGTCCCCGTCACCGCCGGTCATCACGCGTTGGCGATGGCCAGCACCGCCTGCACCGACACGCCGCAGGTTTGCAGCGCGGCGACCGACGCACACGCGGTGGCCCCGGTGGTCACCACATCGTCGAGCAGCAGCACGGGGGCCGTCGGCGCGACGCGCACGCGCACCCGGCCGGCCAGATTGCGCTGTCGGTCCGCACTGGACAGGCCCACCGAGTCCTTGGCGAAGCCGGTCAGCCGCAGGGACCGGGTGACGGTGACCCCGGGCAGCCCACCGGTCGCCAGCCGAGCCACCCGGCCGACCGGGTCGCCCCCGCGCCGGCGCGCGGCGGTCCACCGGGTGGGTCCCGGCACGACGGTCAGGGGCGTGTCCAGCAGCCCCCAGGTGAGCAGCTGCGTGAGTCCGGTGCGCACCGCGAGCGCCAACGGCGTGATCAGGTCGGCCCGGCCGTGTTCCTTGGCCGCGACGATGGCCCGCCGGCGCACCGCGGCGTAGCGCCCCAGGGACAGCACCGGGACGCCCGGATCGAGGCGGGGTGTCACGACGCGTGGTTCGGCGGCCTTGGCGCGCAGCTCGGCGTCGCACACCGGGCACCAGGGGGTGCCGGGCGCGGCGCAGCCACCGCATTCGACGGGCAGCACCAGGTCGAGGAGCATGCGCTCAGTCTGGCGCCGGGCACCGACACGTCAGCCGGGCAACACCGGCAGCGCGCCGGCCACCATCAGCGGGCGCACCTCGGACCAGTTCAGGTCGTTCTCGGCCGCGGAGCCCGACAACTGCAGCACGCCGCGCTGGTCGGCGACGTACACCGTGGACGGGTTGGCCGCCACGGTGGTCACCGGCGCGACCAGGTTCTGCGCCGGCCCGTCGGAGTTCACCCCGTCGAGGTTCACATAGGACACCGGATGCGCGGCATCGGTACGGGTGACGACGATGTCGTCGCCGGTGCGCCAGGACAACGACACCGCGGTGTCGCCGAGCCCGAAGCCCAGCCGGCGGGGATAGGTCAGCGCGTACTGCCCACCCGGGGTCTGCTCGACCCCGGCCAGGATCACTTGGCCGTTGATCACCATGGCGGCGCGGGTGCCGTCGCGGGACAGCTGCAGTTCGGAGATGGGCCCGGAGAACTTCGTCGCGACCGCCGTCGAGTCCACGGGGATGCGGGCCGGCTGCCCTGAGGCCGCCTCCTGCAGGACGCGCACCACGTTGTTGCCGTCGACGACGATCCAGATCGCGTCGTCGAGTGACCAGGTGGGCCGGGTAAGGGTCCGGCCGTCGATGGCCTGGCCGGTGTTGCCGCCGAGCGGCCCGATCCACAGCGACGAGGACATGTCGGGGGCGCCGGGCCGCAACACCACCACCGTCGCGGCCTCCTGGCCGCTGCGCGACAACGCCGCCGACACCTGTCCGGGCGTCTGACCGAAGGCACCGGGCACCCGGGGCGCGTTCTGGCCGTCCAGGGACACCATCGACCCGCCGATCAGGGCGTGCAGGCCGGCGGCCGCACCGTCGGCCGCGCCGGGGTCGCTGGCCGCCACGTCGGCGGTGTCCCAGCCGTCGGCGAACCGGTCGTCCAGCGCCGCGCCGTCGGCGTTGATCACGTACGGGCCGTTGATCCCGGCCCGGTTCAGCGTCCAGATGATCTGTGCGGCAAGCAGTTGGCGGGTGTGCGGATCGGTGGTGGACAGGTTCTCCAGGTCGATCCGGGCGCCGCCGTAGCCACGCCCCACCCCCGTCTTGCCGCCGTCGGCGCGCGTCACCGGCCCGCGCAGGCGCAGCGGCGCGGCCAGCAGGTTGCGCACGGTGCGGGCCATCTCGGGGCGCGGTCCGGTGATCAGTTTGGTGACCAGTTCGGTGGCCAACTGGTCGGGGTCGGCGACCGCGACGTAGCGCGGGTCGGGCACCACGGTCTTACCGGTGGGGTCGGAGAAGTACAGGGTGCTGCGCTTGTACGTCTGCTGGAACTGCTGCCAGTCCAGGAACACCCCGTTGGGCAGCTTGTCGATGCGCCAGCCGCCGGAGGTCTTCACCAGTTCGATGGCCCCCGGGTCGGGCAGCGCCCCCTCGGCGGTCTCGAAGACCCCGATGTCGGACAGCGAACCCAGGATGTCGGCCCGCATGTTCACCGAAACCCGTTCGGGGCCAAGGGTTTCGACGAAGACCACCCGGTCGATCAGCAGGGCACTGCCGGCGTCGTCCCAGCCTCGCGACGCCGACTCGGTGAGGAATTGGCGGGCCGCCAGGTGCCGGTTGGCGGGATCGGCGGTGGCCTTGAGGAATTCACGCAGCAGGACGTCGGGGTCCATGCCCGGGGTCGGGGTGGGCAGGCTGGGTGGTGCGGCACGCTCCACGGTGCCGATCGCTTGCGGTGACGACGAACTCGGCACACCGGCGCAGCCGGACAGGGCCAGCACCGCTGCGCAGAGCACGGCCAGCAGACGGCGCGTCACACGCCCTCCCCCGCCGGTTCGCGTTCCCGGCGCGGTGCGCCCGCTTGATCGACGGGCTTGAGGGGCAACGGGCTGGTGGTGACCTTGTGGCCACGCACCAGCGGCAGGGTGAGCCGGAAGCAGGCACCCTTGCCGGGCTCACCCCACGCCTCCAGCCGGCCCTGGTGCAGCCGGGCGTCCTCGATGCTGATGGCCAGGCCCAGTCCGGTGCCGCCGGAGCGGCGGACCCGCGACGGGTCCGAACGCCAGAATCGGCTGAACACCAGCTTCTCCTCGCCGGGGCGTAGGCCGACACCGTAGTCGCGGACGGTGACGGCGACGGTGTCCTCGTCGGCAGCCATCCGGATCTGCACCGGCTTGCGCTCGGCGTGGTCGATGGCGTTGGCGATGAGGTTGCGCAGGATGCGTTCCACCCGACGGGGATCCACCTCGGCGGTCACCCCGGTCAACGGCATGTCGACGTCCAACTCGACGCCGGCGTCGGCGGCCAGGTGCCCCACGTTGTCGAGTGCGCTCTGCACCACCGAGCGCAGATCGACCGCCTCCACCGCCAGCTCGGCGACACCGGCGTCGTGCCGGGAGATCTCCAGCAGGTCGGCCAGCAGGGTCTCGAAGCGGTCCAGTTCGTTGACCATCAGCTCGGTGGAGCGGCGCAGCGCGGGGTCCAGGTCCTCGCTGTGGTCGTAGATCAGGTCGGCCGCCATCCGCACCGTCGTCAGCGGGGTGCGCAGCTCGTGGCTGACGTCGGAGGTGAAGCGGCGCTGCAGATTACCGAATTCCTCGAGGTTGGTGATCTGGCGCTGCAGGCTTTCGGCCATGTCGTTGAACGACACCGCCAGCCGCGCCATGTCGTCCTCGCCGCGGACCGGCATGCGTTCGGACAGATGCCCTTCGGCGAACCGCTCGGCGATCCGTGATGCCGAGCGCACCGGCAGCACGATCTGGCGGGCCACCAGCAGGGCGATGGCCGCGAGCAGGCCGAGCAGCACGATGCCACCGGTGGCCATGGTGCCGCGCACCAACGCGATGGTGGATTCCTCGTTGGTCAACGGAAAGATCAGGTACAGCTCAAGATTGGGGACCGACGACGAGGTGGGGCTGCCGACGATCAGCGCCGGCCCGGAGAAGCCGTCGGTGTGCGCGGTGGCGTATTGATAGCTGACCTGGCCGGCCTTGACGAAATCGCGCAGTTCCTTGGGGATCTGCTGCACCGGACCCGCCGCGGTGGCCGCCCGCGGCCCGTCGCCGGGCACCACGAGGACCGCGTCGAAGGCACCGGCCAGCCCCGCACCGGTGTCGACCTTGCGGTCGATCAGGGTGTTGCGTGCCAGCTGCAGGCTGGAGTCGAGTGAGCGCGTCTCCTCACCGCCGACGATGCCGCTGACGGTGTTGCGGGCACGTTCGATCTGCTCGGTGGCGGCCCGCACCTTGACTTCCAGGATGCGGTCGGTGATCTGGCTGGTGAGCACGAAACCGAGCACCATGATGACGGCCAGGGACAACCCGAGAGTCAGGCTCACCACGCGCAACTGCAGCGAGCGTCGCCACGCGAAACCGATTGCCCTGCCGAGGGCGCCCAGCCCGCGTACCACCGGACCGGAGCCGCGGAAGCGGCTGCGGACTCGACGCCGCGAGCCGAAGATCACTGGTACTGCCTACATGTCACGGCGTCGGCGAGCCGACAAATCACGACGTCGGCGAGCCGACAAATCACGACGTCGGCGAGCCGACAAATCACGGCGGTCCGGCCTTGTATCCCACTCCTCGAACGGTCAGCACCACCTGCGGGTTCTCCGGGTCGGTCTCGACCTTGGCCCGCAACCGCTGGACATGCACGTTCACCAAACGGGTGTCGGCAGGGTGACGGTATCCCCACACCTGTTCGAGCAGCACATCACGAGTAAACACCTGCCGCGGTTTGCGCGCCAACGCCACCAGCAGGTCGAACTCCAGCGGGGTAAGCGAAATCTGTTCCCCGGCACGAGTCACCTTGTGCGCGGGCACGTCGATGTCGATATCGGCGATGGACAGCATCTCGGCGGGCTCGTCGTCGTTGCGGCGCAGCCGGGCCCGGACGCGGGCCACCAGTTCCTTGGGCTTGAACGGCTTCATCACATAGTCGTCGGCACCGGACTCCAGGCCCAGCACCACGTCGACGGTGTCGGTCTTGGCCGTCAGCATGACGATGGGCACCCCGGAGTCGGCGCGCAGCACCCGGCACACGTCGATGCCGTTCATGCCCGGCAGCATCAGGTCGAGCAGCACCAGATCGGGGCGCAGCTCCCGCACCGCGGTGAGCGCCTGGGTGCCGTCACCGATGACGGCGGTGTCGAAACCCTCCCCCCGCAGCACGATGGTGAGCATCTCGGCCAGGGAGGGGTCGTCGTCCACGACCAGGATCCGTTGCCTCATGGGACACCATGGTGTCACCAAACCGTGACAAACCGCCGGTGCCACACCGCGACGGGTTCGGACCTAAGCCAGAAGGGTGCCCGCCAGCTCCGCGGGAACGACGTCGGGGGCGGCCACCACCCATCGGCCGGCCCAGTCGGCGGCGGCCAGCGCGCGGTACACCGCACCGGTGCGGCGCTGCAGGCCGCCGTCGCGCTCGTAGGCGTCGCGGGCCCGGTCGGACTCCTGCGCCGCGCGGGACACGGCGCGTTGCTCGGCCAGTTCGACCGGAACGTCGAGCAACACCTGCCAATCCGGGCGGGGCAACGCGAAGCGGCCGAACTCGAGGTCGTGCACCCACGCCACCACGTCACCGTCGGCGCCTTGATGCAGCCGGGCGGCGCTGTAGGCGGCGTTGGACGCGACGTAACGGTCCAGGATGACGACGTCGTACCGGTCGGCGCGGCGCAGGATCTCATCGCGGGCGCCGGCGCGGTCGAGCGCGAACAACGTCGCCATCGCGTACACCGAGTCGGCCAGGTCGCCGTGGCCGCCGTGCAGCGCCTCGGCCGCCAGGTCGGCGTGCACCGATTCGCCGTAGCGCGGGAAGGCCAGCGTGGTCACCGACTTGTCGCCCGCCTCGAACCCGGCCCGGAGACCTTCGGTCAGGGTGCGTTTGCCCGCGCCGTCCAGGCCTTCGATGACGATCAGCACCGGGCGAGCGTAACTGGTGCATGTGGTCCCCCTTTGCGGCTAATAAGCTGCACTGTGGAGCGGACCGTCGAGGGACACGGGGGTGTGATGGAACGTCCGGTCGAGGTCGTCGTGTCCGACCTGCACCTCGCGTCGGGCCGGCTGCGTGATGCGGGACAGCGGCTGCAGGACGGCCTGTCCAGCGTCGACTTGGAAACCCGCGAGCTGCTCGGCTCGGGTTGGAAGGGTGGCGCGGCGTCCGCATTCTCGGGTGCATGGGACCAGTGGCACAACGGCGCCGGTCAGGTCATTCGCGGCATACAGACCATGTCCGAGCTGCTGCGGGTCGCCGCCGATCAGTACGCCCGCGCCGACGAGCAGGGCGCGGGCGCCATCGCGTCGGCATCCCCGGAGCCGAGCGCCGGGCCGGCGCCGGCTGCTGCCGGTGGGGAGGCGCCGAGCGGGGCGACCACACCCACCGCGGCGTCACCGGGCCCAGCGAGTGCGGCCGGTTCGGCGGGACCAGCCGGTTCGGCGGGTTCGGCGGGTTCGGCGTCGGGTGCGGCGGCCTCCGGAGCCTCCGATGCCGTGTCCCAGGTGGGGCAGCTCGGCGGTCAGGTGTCATCCGGGCTGGCCCAGGCCGCCCAAGCGGCGGCCGGGATGGCGCAACAAGTCGGCCAGGCCGTCGAGCAGATCGTCGAACAGGCCGTCCAGCAATCGGCCGAGGCGGAGAAACGCGGCGAGCAGGGCACCCGTCGAACCGCCGCCGTCCGATGCGCAGCCACCGACCGGTGAGGTGCCGCGATGACGCAACTGGTGGTCGATTTCGGCACGTTGCAGGCGGCGATCGAGCACATGCAGGCGTTCGAACGTGAGGTCACCGAGTCCCTGGAGGACATCGACCACACCATGGCCGCGCTGCGGGCGTCCTGGCATGGCGAGGGCTCGGATTCACAGGCCCAGGCTCAGCAGCAGTGGGAGGACGGCGCCGACCAGATGAAATCGGCGCTGAAGCAGCTGCGGTCGATCGCCCAGGCGGCACACAAGAACTACTCGGAAGCCGTGACCAGAAACGGCGCGATGTGGGGGTAGTCGCCTCGGCGCACGGCCGGATCGAAGTGGATCCGGACGTCCTGATCAACGCGGGCAAGCGCGTCGAGTCGCTGGGAATGCAGCTGGCGATGCTGTCCGACTCACTGGGTGCGGCGCTGGGCGGTGGCATCGCCTCCGGTGCCGATACCGCGGGCCTGAGCTTTGGGCTGCAGTATGGCCGAATCGCGGACGATTTCGCGAAAACACTTGCCATGGCGGCGAATTCGTACCTAGGCGTGGGCCGCATGCTCCAGGCAACCGGCTACAACTACCGTAATGCGGATGCGGCGTCGACCATCGGCGGCCAGGGCCCAACCGGCGGCGTCGGCCCTGCGTCGGCCGAGAAGGTGGCCGCCGATCTGCCCACCGGACCGAACGGGGTCATGGTTCCGCCGCCCGGCAAGTGGTACCTGGTCGAGCCGCTGCTGCAGGTGCTGCCCGGGCTGGGGTTGATTGCCGGCACGGCGATGAGCTGGCCGTCGGGTCATTCGGCAATGATGAATGTTCTTGCGGCGCAATGGCGAAATTTCAGCACCGGGTTTGCCATCTTCCAGTCGGAGCTCAATGCCCTCAAGCCGGCCGTCGCGGCGCAGCACATTCCCGAAGGCGACAAGATCGCCGAGGCGTTCGACAACCTGGGCACAGCCATGTCGTACCTGACGGATACGGCCACCACAACCGCCCAGAAGATCTCGGATTTCGCCAAGCAGGTGCAACAGGTCCAGGATGCCATCCGCCGACTACTGGACCGGTTGTCGCTGTCGGGGCTGTGGGACACGGTGACCGACTTCTTCACCGGCGATGGTATGAAGGTGCTCCGCGAGGTCGCTCGCGACGTCAGTACCGTGCTGGGCAATTTCCAGCGCCAGGTCGAGGGCATCGTCGGCCTGCTCAACGAACTCAAGGAAATGATCAGCGATGCCGCTGACGCCTTCCAGAAGTGGATCCGGCCCGTTCTGGTCGCTCAGTTCGGCGACGACGTCGGCAATTTCCTGGCCGACGCCGTCACCCTGTACACCGACTTCCAGGTGGGTGTAGCCAACGGTCTGATCAACACCGTGTCCGGTGTCGTGTCGATGGCCGATCCGGCTACGTGGAAGGGCATGGCCGAAAAGGCTTGGGAAGTGGCGAACGATCCCAGCAAAGCACCCGGCGTGCTGGCCGAAATGGGCAAGCAGTTCATCGCGCTGGACCAATGGAAGGGTGACCACCCCGGCCGGGGCGCGGGTGAGGCGGCCTTCAATATCGGGTCGTTGTTCGTGCCGGGCGGGGCGCTCTCGAAGACCGGCAGCGTGGCCAAGAGCCTGAACATGACCCGCCGGGTACTGGAAGAGGGTCGCCTGCCCAAGCTCCGTGAAATCGGCGAGTGGAGCCGCGGCGCGCCGAAGTTTGACGGGGTGGGAGATCTCCCGGGCGGGCAAGGGATCCCCGATGTGCCGGAGGTCAGGCCCGGCGCGGTGCCCGATTCCCTGCTCGGGCCGACGGCCCCGCACGGTATCGACGCGCCCACCACGCCGCGCGGGCTCGACAGCCCGCACGGACCGGCCGGCCCACCCGATCCACCGGGGCCGCAGAGCACGCCCGGCGGCAGCCATCAAGGAGGTGGTGGCAACCCGCCACCGGATCCACCGGGGCGTTCGGTTCCGCCGTCTGCCGCGGATTCCGGGCCCGGCCGAGTGGACGGGCCAGCATCGCAACCACCGAGCCCACCGCCACATACGCCGGGACCGACGCCGCACACGCCGGAGCCGTCACCGAGTGCGCCGGAAGCATCGCCGCGCGCTCCCGAGGCGTCGCCACCGGCCGCCTCGCCCCCGCCCGAAACACACGGCCCGGCAGGGGGTCCCGAGACGCCACGCACACCAGAGCCGAGTACGCATGCGCCCGAGGCGGGTTCGCACGCGCCGGAGCCAAGTTCGCATGCGCCGGAGGCGGGTTCGCACACCACTGATGCCAGGGAAACCCCTACGCCCACCGGCAGCGAAGCGCCGGCATCCGGCCACACTCCGACGCAACACCAGCCGACAGTCGACCAGCCTAGGACCCACGAGCCGGCTGCCCCCCAGCCCACGCCATCCGAACCCGTCGAATCGAGTCCGGCGTCGACTCACACCGGGCAACAACACCCCGCCGCGCCAACGCCCATGGTCGGCGGCATGCCGATGGGTCCGCACGTCGCCGGCCCCGTGCACGCCGCAGGCGATCACTCCCCCGCGGCCCGCACGCCGACCCCGGACGGGTCCACGCGGACGCCGGAGACGAGGGCGCCGGAAGGTCGCTCGCCGGAAACCCGCTCCCCGCAGACGAATTCACCATCACCCAGTGGCGCGGGACCGTCGGCCGAGCGTTCACCGTCGGCGCCGGTGAAGGCGAGCGCGAACCCGCCTGAATCGGCGCCCGCGCGCGAACCGCTACGCCCCACGCAGGATGCTCCCGCAGCCCGGCCCGAAGACCATTCCGCTCCTCACCGGGATGAGACTCCCACCACCGCAGCGCATCATCCCACTGACCCCGCTGGCTCCAGCCATGACCCGGGTGCCGGCAACGGGCCCGGGCAGCCGGATCATTCTGGGCCGGTAGGTAATCCGGCGAACGATCGAATCTACGGGCCGCACCAGCTCGACCATGTCGAGGATCCCGCGTACCAGCGGGCGGTGGAGGACGCCCTGCGCGACCCGCAGGGACACTACGTTCGGCATGCCGATCCCCGGACGAACGACTACGGCAACTTGATCAATGATGGTGGGCCGACCGTCGACGGCCGCTCGAACAATTGTCTCGACTGTTCACTTTCGGCGCTGTCATCGTTCCGCGGGGAGCCGACCGTCTCCGCGCCGCGGTATCTGGACGAATTGCCGGACGGGACCATCGACAGGGAATCCGGCGAGCGCAACGGCTTGAATCGCGCCCAAAATTGGCTCGGCGATGGACTATTGGAGTTTCCCGACCACGGGCTCTCCGACCAGTTCGATCTGCTCCACCAGTACATCGACCAACTCGGCCCCGGATCTGCCGCGCTGGTGGTCAACGGCTGGCACGCCCGCGACTTGATCACCGGCGAATACCTTTTCGACACCCACGGAATGCCCATCAGCAGCGGGTCACATGCGACGGTCATCGTGCATCCCGAAGGCGGCGGCGGTCCGGTGTGGTGGGATCCGCAACAGGGACTGACCTCGGACCGACCGCCTCCCTGGATGGTCAACCAATCGACCTACCTGCACTTCACGCCGATCGAGCCCAGTCAAGGAGCACACCATGCCGGAATTGGACACCAGGGAACAGGTGCTGGCGTATCTGGCCGAGATGGCTCCGAGCCAGACCTATCACGTGCAACCGTTTCAGTACGGATGGATGGCGACGAAAGTGCTTTCCCCGGAGCAGATGGCGGCGGGCCAGGCAGTGGGACTGGCGAGGCTGGTGATCGATTCGGAGACGGGGATCGTGTATCAGTACCCGAGCTGGTCGGAGACGATGGTGGCCGAGGCGTACACGACGTTCAAGGAGACGGGACTCAACCGGGCCGGGAACCAGATCTATCCACAACAGTGGGAGATCAGGATTCGACGTACGCAGGAGGACACAACGACGATCGCATATCGGTTGACGGCGGCGTCTCTGAGCAATCCCCCCGAGCCGACGCAGGATCACCCGCTGACAATCGAGAAGCACACGGGTCTGTGCGACCCGAGGGATCCGCTGTCGAAAGTGGCGGCGTCACACGCGAGGTGGGTGAGCCGTCAGAATCAGGGCGTGTGGCCGGAGACGGACACCACCTACCGGTAGGCGAGCACAACGATGGCGGAGTTGGAGACCACGGAGCAGGCGACGGCGTACCTGGCGCAGATACAGCCGGGCGTGACGTTCAACGTGGCCCCGTTCGACAGTGGGTGGATTTGCAAGGAGGACATCCCTCCGGAGGAGAACTTGACCCGTGGCCTCGGGATGGCGAGTTTGATCATCGACAAGCAAACGGGAGTGGTGACGGTCCAGTCGAGCCTGCCGACCGATCTGGTGGCGAAGGAGTACGCGGAGGCGAAAAGGACCGGGAGTCCCTTGCCCGGCCGGCAGATATATCCGCACCAGTGGAGGATCACGATCCAACGCACCGAGGAGACCGCGGAAACGATCGACTATCACATGACGGTGATGTCCCTGAGCGATCCGTCGGCACCGACGGTGGAGCATCCCCTGACCATCAACAAGCGCACGTACATCAGCAATCCGACGGATTGGCTGGCGAGCGTGGCGACGTCACACGCGGAGTGGCTGAGCCGACAGAACCGAGGGGTGTGGCCGGAGGTGGCGACGACCGAGGTGTAGGGGGCGACGCAGCCGACCGGCCCACCGCCGGACTGTCGGATGAAATCCCGCGCGATTACCTCAATGCATCCAAATCGCCTGACCCTCAAGCTAATCAGGTGAGTCACGTCGAACAGGCGCAATCATCGGCTAGCGAGTACTCACACGCTGACCAGGTTGGCCACGATGGCCGGGAACACGCAGCGCCGGAAAGACATTGGCCCGATGATGCTCTCGACAATTCGAGTGCTCACACAATCAACGGCGAGCACCCACCAGAGCTTGGTCACAGTCTTCCGCAAGCCACCGAGACTGCGCACCTGTTGAACGAAGCATTCATGAACGGCCACCCGACAACGGACATAGCTCGTCAAGTTTCAGACTGGTCCACCCACCGCATAGAGGGGGCAGATCGAGTCGTACTGGGAAAGTGGGACGGCCAGGACGGCGGGTACATCGGCGAAGCAAGGCTCAACGGTGGCGGATATTACTTTGATACCGGCGACGAAGCCTGGGAGGCGGTCGTGCATGGACTGAGCGAGCGCGACGCGAAAACTCTTGGTTGGCAAGTCAACGAGCAGTTTCTTCGAACTCAAATGGAGAACGGCGTAGCCCGCATTGAGTACGTTTTGGACCGCGACTTGTACTCATCCTTGGAGCACATGGCCTTTGAACGGCCAGGATCCTTCTCCGCAATGGAGGTCGAGTTTCTCAGTACTCACGCTGCGGAGTATGGCTACGAGCGAGTCGGAGACTCGTGGATACGCATGAAAGGCGACAACAATGTCTGATTTCCCAGCCGAAGTCCAAGAGCTACTTGGCCCTACGTTGAGCGCCATGGGCTTTTCGCTCGACGCGATCGACGACGCCATCGACGACGGAGGCCGACATCTCAGTGTGGTGTATTACGTCGGCAAGGACTGCAAGATCCAGATCTACCGATCCTCTCGTGAAGGCGAGACGAACTGCATGATCGGCACGTTGGATGCGCCGAACGAATTTGGTCTGCGAAGCAAAAGCAAGAAATGGCAGTACTTTACGCGATTCGTGGAGTTGCCGGATCTGCCGCTCAGCGAACTGGCTAGAACCGCGAAGGCCGAGTACGAGAGCTTTGAGGACCCGTTGCATTGGGTCAAGTCACGCATCGAGAACCACTTCGATGCCGCACGAACAGGCATCTTGAAGATGTACGGATGAATGAGGCCGAGGCAACTCCCGGCCATGGCTCACCACCGACAGCCGATGGAGCTCCGCAGTGAATCTGGTCGAACTGGCGACGACATTGTCGGCGATGAGGGTACCAAACGAGATCGTGGCTCTCGGGGGCCGAGCGGACTACGCATGGTGCATCGAGCAGGCTTCCGATGGCAACTGGGAAGTATTCTGGTACGAACGTGGGAACAAAAATAGCCTGGTGAGGTTCCACGATGAGTCAGACGCATGCCATCAGCTCTTGTCGAAGCTCGCGTAGCCGTCTCTTCGGTGGTCGGGCAACGAAATTCCGCGCACGCGTCGGAGAGGCCAGCTCGAAATGACGGATGTGTCGAGGGGTGGCGCAGAGTGCGGTATCCGCGGTAGCGGTGACTACGCGACGTACATGGGACGAGAGTATTTTGCCCTCCGAAGTACTCATCGAGTGTGGCTCTTTAGCAACGATGATCCGCCGCCCACCGGGTTCAACACGTCCGCCTACGACTGGGTGAAGAGCGAGAAGCTCGTGTCTATCACCGATATCGACGAACTCATCAGCGTGGAGACAACATGCATGTGGCGAGGTCACCACTTCAAGGTCGGAATCATCAGCAACGCTCTTGCCGACGTCTTCTATCTGGGGAAGGCATTCGACGAAGTATCCAACCTTCCCGGGATGGAACGACCCGACAAATATGAAGTCCTCGGACGGGTACCGGTAGCGGAGTTGACAGACGTGACAGAAGAAGTGGCGGTCGTACCCTTGGCTCACATGTCCTTTGAGCAGCCATATCGGGACGAGGAGTGACGGTGCCGCACACCTCCATGATCGGTCTCAAGCAGCCCTCACACACCGCGGCCATATCGGACCCTTCGTCCACGGGGAATGTCCACCGCAGCGGTCAGCGTGATCGCGTAAAGGCCTCGCAGTGAACAACGACGCTTACGGCATCCCCGCTTCCGGGACCTACGCAACCTACCGTGGGCGCGAGTACTTCGCTAGGGATCTCAAAGATCGCGTACGTCTCCTGTCGGACGACGACCCTCTTCCGCCGGAGTTCGAGCGGTCCAAGAAGACCTGGGTGCGCGGAGAGAACATCGTAGCGGCCAACCAGATTCAGCGAATGCGAACCGTGAAGACTACCTGCGAGTGGCGCGGTCATCCTTTCGAGGTAGGGATAATCATCGGCGACGTCGCAAACGTCGTTTATCTCGGAAGGGATTTCGACGCACTAGGGGGCCTACCGGGCATGGAACGCCCAGACAAGTACGAGGTTCTCGGCGAGGTGCACGTTGCCGAACTGGAGCATATTCGTGTGCACACCGTCGACGAACGCGAACTTTCCTGATGCTTGATGTGCCAACCTGCGGCGCGGTCGCCGAGTACCGGGGCTGTCGCCTCAAGATCCATTTCGGTGGCGACGATTGGATCGCCGTACTCCCGCCATCGGGACTTCAGATACCCGAAGCACTAGGGAAAATCGATTCCGGCCGTGCGGATCTCGGTCAGTTAGTCAAACTGCCGATATCCGCACTCGATGGCATCATCGACGTCGTAGCATCGGCCAAGCTTGCCGGACATACCGTGTCGTTGCGCAAACGGTTAACCCGACGGCCGGATCCTCGTGGAGTTTGTCGGCTCTCCTGACGTTGCGAGAGAGCTCGACTTCGACGGAGACCAATACATGGGCTGGACAGGGCTGGTCGAACCCGATGCGCTCGAAGATATCCACGTCGAGGAAACGCGTCGTGTGTGAGCCGGCCGTTCTGCAGAAGCTGCTCACTGCCCATATCGATGACACGGTGATCGACGTTGCGACAGGAGAAGTGCTGTAGTGGACGTGACACGAGTAGCGATGAACCCGTGGGACTTTACGCTCTACAACTCCGCGGGAGGAGGTCTGATCCTCAAGGTGGTTTTCAGCGAGGGCGCCTACAAGACCGATGTTGGCAGGTTCTTCGACATCGGCTCGACCAACATCGAACCGAACGATATCGAGGCTTTGAAAGGCCTTGCCGACACTATTCGACGTGGTTACCCACATGTATCGCTGCCAGAAATCCCCACATCAGAGGTCACAGTCCTCACGTGAGAGTCCCGACCGTCTGGGCATGCACCGCCGATAACCCCTTGCCCACCAACCAACCCGTCCCGGACCCTTGACCCATGTACGTCCCCGCCCACTTCGCCGCCGACGACGCCTCGGTCGATGACCTGCTCACCCACCACGGCGCGGCCGACCTGATCACCGCCACACCGGATGGCCTGGTCGCCACCATGCTGCCGTTCGTCTACGACGCCGAGCAGCGCACGTTGCAGGGCCACGTGGCCCGCAACAACCCGCAGTGGCAACTGCCCGTCCTCGGCGAGGCGCTGGTGATCGTCCGCGGCCCGGACTCCTACATCTCCCCCAGCTGGTATGCGTCGAAAGCCGAGCACGGCCGTGTCGTGCCCACCTGGAACTACCTGACCGCCCACGTGTACGGCACCGTCACCGTGCACGACGACCACACATGGCTGGACAGCCTGGTGCGCCGGCTCACAGACAAGCACGAAGCCAACCGACCCCAGCCGTGGAGCGTCGACGACGCCCCCGAGAAGTACCTCGCAGGCCAACTGCGCGCCATCGTGGGCATCGAGATCGCCATCAGCCGGATCGAGGCCAAGTTCAAGCTCAGCCAAAACCGCCCCGCCGCCGACATCGACGGAGTCATCGACGGGCTCAGAGCATCCGGCGATGACGATGGCGCCGAAGCGGTCCAGCGGTTCCGGCCCTGACCGCCGCCACGAACGTGAACTCGGTTACGAAGATGTCCAGAGAAGTGGCGCACGACCTCACGTTCGGGGCTCAGCCGGCCGGGATGATCGGCAGCGTGATCGACGACGGATGAGCGGGATCGTGCAGGATGGTCTGCACGGCGGGCAGCGTCCTGGTGTCCTGGCCGAACGGCGCCCCGGTGTTGGGATTCGGCGCGAACTGCGGGTAATCACTGCTGGAGATCTCCAGCCGCACCCGCTCCCCCGCCCGGAATTCGTAACTGGTGGGCCAGATTTCGATGCGATACTCATACGGCCGGCCCGGCACGATCGGCGTCGGCTGCGATAGCGAGTCCCGGAACGCGGTCCGCAGAATCCCGTTGTTCAGGTTCACCGCCTGCCCGTCGGGCTTCACCACGACGAGTTTGGCGGTGAAATCCGTATCCACCGCCGACGAGGATGCCCACAGCGTCACCGTCGCGGGCCCGGTGATCTCGGTGTCCTGGGACAGCGGCGCCGAGTCGTACACCAACACATCCGAGCGCTGTTCCACCGGTGTCTGGTCATAGGGACCCTGCGGCCCCGACAGCGCACCGCAGCATGAATGTCCACCCAGGCTCGGTGCCGGATAGGCCGGGTCATAGGTGTAGGTGTCGGGTCCCTGCGCCGCAGGAAGTACCGGCTGCAACGCCCCCTTGCGCTCGGCCAGTCCGCCGTTGCCCGACAGGTACCAGTTCACCCATTGTGTCTGCGGCAGTGGCCAACCCGAGGCGTGGCGCCATGTATTGGCGCCCATCACGAAATAGTCGACGCGCGGTGTCCCACCGATGCCGTTGTCGACGCCCTTGAGGAAGTGGTCGTACCACTGGAGCATCAGGTCGTTGATCGGACTGTTGCCGACCGGGCCGATATCGGACAGCATCGGCGCCGGACGCGAGTCGGGCCGACCCCAGGCCACGTGATCCCACGGCCCGATCACCAGACGCTGGTTGGCGCGTGCGACATCACTGCCGCCGCGGGCCGTCATCCCGGCGAAGTTCTGCACTCCACCGGCCAGGAACGCGTCATACCAACCTTCGAAATGCAGCACCGGAATCCGCACGGACGGGTACCGGTCCCGGATGCTGACGGCGCGCCAGAAGTCGTCGCGGGTGCTGTGCCGGATCCAGTCGAAGTACCACGGCGCGACGGCCGGGTTGTTCGGCTGCATCGGCGGAAGATCCTTGAAGGGACGGAAATTCAGCCACCGTGTCGGATCAGCCGCCGCCGCTTGCAGACGCGCCAACGCTTCTTGATCGTTGCGGTTGCGGGCGGCGGTGCTGGCGATGGAGTCGATGGCCCACGGCTGCACGAACGCCAACCGGAACTCCCCGCCCTCGTAGGTCCAGCCGTCGTAGTAGTCCGATCCGGTGTTGGCCGGGACGATGGTGACCAAATGTGGCGGCGCGGTGACCGCGGCGAGCCACTGGGTGGCCCCGACATAGGACGAGCCGTACATGCCCACCTTGCCGTCGGAACCGGGCAGGGCGGCGGCCCACTCCACCGAGTCGTACCCGTCGTTCATGTCATTGGTGAACTCGCTGAACGTGCCGCCGGAGCTGCCCTGACCGCGGACATCCTGAACCACCACCAGATAACAGTGCGAGGCAAACCAATCCGGTGACTGATACCGCGACGGCTCCACCTGCGCTCCCGATTTTCCGTACTGGGTGCGCATCAGGATCACCGGGACCGGACCGGTGTTCCTTGGTCGGTAGACGTCGGCGCGCAACACCACCCCGTCCCGCATGGTGGCAGGCACGTCACGCTCGGTGTCGACGGCACACGGCCCCCGGCCCGCCGCCGCGGGAAACGGAGCCGACGTCGCGTTGCGGCCCGGCCCGCAGCCGGTGACCAGCAGCAGAATGGTCACAAGGATCGCCGTGGCCCGCACAGACGCAGCCTACTGGCCGACCAGCCAGCCCAACACCGTCAAGCCGATCACGCCCAGCAACAGCACAGGCCCCAGCACTCCCGCCAAGGTCGCCGCACCGATCAGCGCGGTGCCGATCCCGATGGCCATCGCGACCAAGAGAAAGACCAGCCGGATCACCAACAGGAAGCGTTGTCGTAGCACCGCGCGCAACGTCGCGCGCGGCACACTGCGCACCACCCAGACGACGACCGCACCCAAACCGGCACTCAGCACCACGGCGAATACCCTTGGCAGCACCGTCGAATGGTGCAGGTCGTGCGTGCCGCCCATGGCGATCAGCGCGACCGCAAGAAAGACCACCGAAGCCGTCGCCAGCCTGAGCACCCTGATCAGCACCGCACCGATGTTCTTCCGCGCCAACGGACCCAGCTCCGGATCGAGCCGGCCCGCTCCCAGGAAGCCGCGCACCGCCGTCGTCAGCGAGCCCCAGCGCAGCCTGCTGACCGCCAGATTGTGCACGGCCGAGGCGTTATCGGGTTCCAGCCGCAGCGCTTCGTGATAGTCAGCCTCGGCGGCGGACCTGTTCCACATCAACCGGGAGATGTCACCGCGCAGCACGCGAACGTCCGCGGAGGCGGGGTTCAGCCGCACCGCCTCGTTGATCACCAAGAAGGCATCATGATCGAATCCGGCCAGGTGCAGTAGATGGGCGTAGATGTAATGCGCCCGATAGTCGTCAGGGTGCTCGGTCACCGTCCGCCATGCCATCCACCTGGCCTCGTGGTAGCGGCCGAGGCCGTGTAGGGCGAGCGCGTAGACCCGTTTGGCGTACGCGTTCGTCGGCGCCACTCCCAGCGCCGAGTACGCCGCCGACGCGGCCCCTGCATAGTCCTTGAGTCCCAACCGCGCCTGGGCGTAGCGGGCCAGCAGGACGGTATTCCCCGGATCGCCGGCCAGTGCGGATTGCAACACCTCGGCCGCACGCTGGTAGTTCCCGGTATCGAGATACGCCGCGGCGACATCACCGGCATCGGCGGCCAAGGACATCACCGAACCCTGTGGCGCCGCAGATACTTGGCCAATGCGTCGTAGGTTCCGTCTCGGTTGCTGAACTCGACCACATTGCGCGCCGTGTCGAACCACGGCCCCGTCGACGGCCTGATCTGCGTCAGCGCCGTGTCGACATCGGACATGCGGACCGGCCGAATCTGCCCGCTACTCAGGGAATCCGCCATCGCCAGTTGAGTGGCGGAGTCGCAGATGTGCGCCAGGTCGGCACCGGAGAAGCCGTCGGTGCGCTTGGCCACCTCGGCCAGATTGATGCCCTCGACCGGTCGGTCCTGCAGATGCAGCTTCATGATGGCTGCCCTGGCCTCGGCGTCGGGCAGCGGGACGAAGATCATCCGGTCGAATCGCCCCGGCCGGCGCAGCGCCGGGTCGACATCCCACGGCGCATTCGTCGCTCCGAGCACGTACACACCGTCGTTGACCGATGTGGCCGAATCGAGTTCCTCCAGAAGCGCATTGACGACGGTGCGCAGCCCCGCCGAGCCGCTCAACGCCGAGCGGCGATGCCCCAGCGCGTCGACCTCGTCGAAGAACAGCACACACGGAGCGTTGCGGCGGGCACTGTCGAAGATCGCGCGGATGCTGTTCTCACTCTCGCCCAACCAGCGAGAGAGCACGTCGGCGATGCCGACCTGATAGAAGTTCGCCCCCAATTCACCCGAAACAGCTTTCGCCACAAACGTTTTGCCGCATCCGGGGGGCCCGTAGAGCAGAAGCCCACCGCGGGCCGACACCTTGAACGTCTTCATCAGGTCCGGATTGCGGATGGGTCCCAGCAACGAGAGTTCGAGTTGCTTCTTCACATCGGCCATACCGGCGATATCGGTCAGCCGCGTCACGGGCCGCTGCACGGCGTCGAAATCATTCTCGTCGACCACTGCGGCTGGATCGTCGACGAAGGCCGGTTTGACGATATCGGCGACCTGATCCTCGGCAGCCCCCCAGTCGAACTCCGGCGAGGAACCGCCTGCACTGGGGGGCGGGCCCGCCAGCCCGGCCGTGCACCGCTGCAATAAGGACAGAGCAGCCGCATGCGTCGCGTCCTGCGCCAACACCGCACTGCAATGGGCCAAGGCCTCGGCGAAACGCTCGCGCTCGACCAACAGGGTGGCCAGGTGCACCCGCAATTCGGCTAGTTCCGGACTGCGCTCCACCGCCGCAGCCAGTTCCCGGATGACCGCGTCCTCAGCCATTCGCCCCCCTCGATCGCTGAGCAGAATTCTACGCAGCGCGGATGCGGGCTAATCCAAGCTCGTGGCCTGCAGCACCAGGGTGGCGTGGCTGCGATCCAGGAATGCGTACGTGCTCGTCGCGGGCGGCGTCGAGAAGCCGTTGTCGAGGCGCTGGCCGGTGAGGAACGGGCCTTGGGGCACTTCGGCACTGAGTTCGTCGCGCACCCGTGGCTTGCGGCCGGTGTCGGTGGGCTGGAAGAGCTTCATCATGGCTTCCGTCACCTCAGGCGAGAGCTTCACCACGGCATCGGTCCACCGCACCCCGGCGGTGGGGGCACCGGCATCGCCGGTCCATTGCACCCACGAGACGGCTTCGGGAGCCCCGATGGTGGGAAACACCGCCACCAGGGCCGGAATGTCGTGGCGCACCGGCACCGGCGGCTCGGGTGGCAGCTGGGATTCGTCGTTGCGGTGTGAACAGCCGATCGCCGCGACGGCGCACAGAGCCGTCGCGGCGATCGTCCGCGTGAATCTTGTGGGCACCGGGCTCAGTAGCGGTAGTGCTCCGGCTTGTACGGACCCTCGACGTCGACGCCGATGTACTCGGCCTGGTCCTTGGTGAGCTTGGTCAGCGTGCCACCAAGCGCCTCGACGTGGATGCGGGCCACCTTCTCGTCCAGATGCTTGGCCAGCCGGTAGACCTCGTTGTCGTACTCGTCGTTCTTGGTCCACAGCTCGATCTGGGCGATCACCTGGTTGGAGAAGCTGTTGCTCATCACAAACGACGGGTGCCCCGTCGCGTTGCCCAGGTTCAGCAACCGGCCCTCGGACAGCACGATGATCGACTTGCCGTCCTCACCGAAGATCCACTCGTCGACCTGCGGCTTGATGTTGATCCGCTTGGCACCGGAGCGCTCCAGGGCCGCCATGTCGATCTCGTTGTCGAAGTGGCCGATGTTGCCCAGGATGGCCTTGTCCTTCATCGCCTTCATGTGCTCGAGGGTGATGATGTCCTTGTTGCCGGTCGAGGTGACGACGATGTCGGCGTCACCGATGGCCTGCTCGACGGTCACCACGTCGAAGCCGTCCATCAGCGCCTGCAGCGCGTTGATCGGGTCGATCTCGGTGACCTGCACCCGGGCGCCTTGGCCGGCGAGCGACTCGGCGCACCCCTTGCCGACATCGCCGTAGCCGCAGATCAGCACCTTTTTGCCACCGATCAGCACGTCGGTGCCGCGGTTGATGCCGTCGATCAGCGAGTGCCGGGTGCCGTACTTGTTGTCGAACTTGCTCTTGGTGACCGAGTCGTTGACGTTGATGGCCGGGAACGCGAGCTCACCGGCGGCGGCGAACTGGTAGAGCCGCAGCACACCGGTGGTGGTCTCCTCGGTGACGCCCTTGACGGACTCGGCAATCTTGGTCCACTTGGTCTTGTCCTTCTCGAAGCCCTTGCGGACCAGCTCGAGGAAGACCTTCCACTCGGCCGAGTCGTCGTCCTCGGCGGGTGGGACCACGCCGGCCTTCTCGTACTGCGCACCGCGCAGCACCAGCATGGTGGCATCGCCACCGTCGTCGAGGATCATGTTGGCGGGCTCGCCTTCCCAGGTGAGCATCTGCTCGGCGGCCCACCAGTACTCCTCCAGCGTTTCGCCCTTCCAGGCGAACACCGGGGTGCCCTTGGGCTCCTCCGGGGTTCCGTGCGGACCGACCACCACAGCCGCGGCGGCGTGATCCTGGGTGGAGAAGATGTTGCAGCTGGCCCAGCGGACCTGCGCGCCGAGCGCGGTGAGCGTCTCGATCAGCACCGCGGTCTGCACGGTCATGTGCAGCGAACCCGAGATCCGCGCGCCCTTGAGCGGCTGGACGTCGTGGTATTCGCGGCGCAGCGCCATCAGGCCCGGCATCTCGTGCTCGGCCAGGCGGATTTCCTTGCGGCCGAATTCGGCCAGCGACAGATCGGCGACCTTGTAGTCGATGCCGTTGCGGACATCAACCTTCAGCTCAGACATGTAAGAGCCCCTCTTTTTTGAACCGTCAATGACTGTCGGCGGCACAGCTGTGCCCCGAAGACACCTCTAGCCTGCGGGCTCGCGGGACAGGCGCTCGGCGCTCTGACAGCTAAGGGGTGTCGATTACACCGTATCGTTCGGCGAACGGCGACATGAGCCGGGCCAGGTCACGGGCCACATCGTGGTCGGCTTCCGGCGGCATGGACACATAACTCATGGCCAATCGGACGATGGCGCGGGCCAGCACCCCGGCGTCCTCGTCGCTGGAGCGGATCCAGCTGGTCTGGAAGGTGTCCTGCAGCCGCGCCGAACAGCGCGTGATGATGGGCCCGCTGCCGATGGTGATGATCTGCAGCAGGTCAGGCTTGGCGGCGCCGGTCAGCAGCGAGATGACCAGCGGGTCGGACGCCGAGTCCACGAAAAAGGCCCGGAAGCCCTCCAGGAATGCCTCGTACACCTGGCCGACGTTGTGGTTGATGGCGTGCGCGACGGCGTCGACCAGCCGGTCGGCCAGCCGCAGCGCATAGCCTTCGGCCAGCCCCTGCCGGGATCCGAATTCGTTGTAGATGGTCTGCCGGCTGATCCCGGCGGCACGCGCCACATCGGTGAGGGTGATCGAGGACCAGTCCCGCACCAACAGCAGCTCGCGCATGCCGTCCAGGATCGAGTCCCGCAGCAGCACCCGCGATGCCTCGGCGTACGGCACGCGTGGCACCGTCCGCCGGGGCATCGAGGTGTTCATAGGGCCGAGGTTATCGCCTAACCCCACCCAATCGGCGGTCAAGACCTTGAGACCTCGACCATGTCGAAGTCCGATTTCGCCGCGCCACAGTCCGGGCAGCTCCAATCGTCGGGGATGTCGTCCCACCGGGTGCCGGGGGCGATGCCGTCCTCCGGCCAGCCCTTCGCCTCGTCGTACTCGAATCCGCACTGCACGCAGACATAGAGCTTGTAGTCACTCATGCTTTCGCACCGATCTCTTCGAAGTCGACCTTCTCACGAACCGCGCAGTCCGGGCAGGTCCAGTCGTCGGGTACCTGGCTCCAGACCGTTCCCGGCGGAAAGCCCTCGCGCGGAGCCCCTTTGGCTTCGTCGTAGACGTAGTCGCAGCCCGGACAGCGGTAGGCGCTCATGCGATTCCCTCGCCAGCGTCGCTCATGCCTCAGCTCCGTACTTGGCCAGCACCTTGTCCCGCATCCGCGGATGGATGTTGGCGCGAGTGATATCGCCGTCATAGTGGGCCAGCACCCGATGGTCCATCACCTTGCGCCACAGCGGCGGGAAGTAGGTCAGCCCGATCATCGAGGCATACCCGCTGGGCAGGTTGGGCGCACCGTCCATGCTGCGCAGGGTTTGGTAGCGCCGCGTCGGGTTGGCGTGGTGATCGCTGTGCCGCTGCAGGTGGTAGAGGAACAGATTGGTGACGATGTGATCGGAATTCCAGCTGTGCACCGGCGCGCACCGCTCGTACCGGCCGGACTCCAGCTTCTGCCGCAACAGCCCGTAATGCTCCAGGTAGTTGACGGTCTCCAACAGGGCGAAACCATAGATCGCCGAGATCAGGATGTACGGGATCAGACCCAGGCCGAAGATCGCGAGCAGGGCGCCGTAGAACACGACCGACATCGCCCAGGCATTCAGCACGTCGTTGGACGGGTGCCACTTCGATTTCCCGGCCCGTTCCAGCCGCTTGGCCTCCAGCTCCCAGGACGACTTCAGGCTGCCCCACACGCTGCGCGGCAGGAACTCCCAGAACGTCTCGCCGAACCGCGCCGACGCGGGATCTTCCGGGGTGGCGACGCGGACATGATGCCCGCGGTTGTGCTCGATGTAGAAGTGGCCGTAGCAGGTCTGGGCCAAGGTGATCTTGGACAACCAGCGCTCCAGCGCATCCTTCTTGTGGCCCATCTCGTGGGCGGTGTTGATACCGACGCCGCCGAGCACCCCGACCGAGAGGGCCAGGCCGATCTTGGCCGGCCAGCCCAGCCCGCCGTCGAACCCGAGCCAACCCAGGTCGGACGCGGTGAACAGGTAGGCACCCATGATGACGCTGGCGTACTGGAACGGGATGTAGATGTAGGTGCAGTAGCGGTAATACTTGTCGTTCTCCAGCCGCTCCATCACCTCATCGGGCGGGTTTTGTCCATCAGGCCCGAAAAACCGGTCCAGGATGGGCAGCAGCACGTACACCAGCAGCGGCCCGATCCAAAACGGGACCTGAGCCGCGGCCGACCAGCCGGCATGGTTCAACGCCCATACCACCGGCAGCATCACGAACAGCGCCGTTGGCGCGATCAGGCCCAACAACCAGAGGTAACGCTTGCGGTCCCGCCAGTCGGCAGCCGGGACCGGCTGGGCCCGGAGATCGGTTTGCGACGTCATCGTCAGTCAACTCCTCCTGTGAGTGGCATCACCAGTGCAGTTGACTATAGACCGCTGTTTGTCCGGCGTCTAGACAAACGCCCGCTATTTGTAAAACAACCTGGTCAGGTTCCCAGCGCCCGGGCGAAGCCGTCCGGAATGACCAGGTCCGACGGCCGGAGATCCTGCACCGAGGACAAGCCGAGCCCCAGCAAGGCCGAATCGATGCCGCCGCGGAGAATGTCCAGCACGTTCTCCACGCCCTCCTGGCCACCGGCGGCCAAGCCCCATAGGTACGCCCGGCCGAGCATCACCGCACGCGCACCCAGGGCCACCGCCTTGACCACGTCGCTACCCCGCCGGATACCGCCGTCCAGCACGATGTCGACATCGGAGCCGACGGCCGACGCGATGGCGGGCAGCGCCCGGATCGAGGCGGGCGTGCCGTCGAGGTTGTTGCCGCCGTGATTGGAGACCGAGATGGCGCTGACACCGGCATCGACGGCACGCTTGGCATCGTCGACGCGCATGACGCCCTTGAGCATGAACGGACCACCCCAGCGCTCCCGTAGCCAGGCGATATCCGCCCAGGTGGGTAGCGGCGTCTGCATCCACTCGCCATAGGCGCCGAAGAAGGTGGGCGCCGGCGTTCCGGGTTCGGCGAGATTGGGCGCCGTCAGATCCGGCACCCGGCCGGTGCGGGCGAAGTCGAGCAGCCAACGCGGGCGCCGCAACCCTTCCGGCGCGAACCGGGCCATGGCCTTGAGGTCCATGCGTTCCGGAATCTTGGGGCTGCCCCAGTCCCGACCGTGTGAGAAGGACCAGTCCGTGGTGAGGATCAGGCCGACGGCGCCGGCCGCCCGCGCCCGTTCCATCCGGGCCTCCAGCTGGTCGCGGGTCCCCGTCCAGTACATCTGGAAAAAGGTCTGCGGGTTGGCTGCCGCCACCTCTTCTATTGCCTTACTGGCGAACGACGACAGGCTCATCGCGGTCCCCCGCGCCGCGGCAGCGCGGGCAACTGCCACCTCGCCGTCGGGATGCACGGCCTGCACCCCGGTCGGCGAGATGAACACCGGCAACGAAATCGACTGGCCCATCACGGTTGTGGCGAGATCACGCTTGCTGGACAGACCGGCGACGTGCGGCGCGAAGCCGAGCTCACCGAACGCCGCGGTGTTGTCTGCGACGGTGCTACCCTTCTCCGATCCGGCCAACAGCGCGCTGTACACACTCTTCGGCAGCCGTTTCGCGGCGCGGCGCTGCGCCTCGGCGACGGTCTCGAACCATGCCATCGTTTCGCTCCTTACAACAATTCACTGACGGGGTTGACGTCGCACACCCGCTTGGGCTTCTTGAGCACCGTCAGCGGCAGCGACCGGGAATGGTCCACGGCCGGGCGGGGGACGGAGCGCTCGGCACTGAGCGCCGATTCTCCGTAGCCCTGTACACATTCGGGATCCGGGCCGTCCATCGGCAGCCCGGTGAAGAACTTGGCCGCCATACATCCGCCACGGCAGCTGTCGAAGTGCGCACAGGATGCACACGCACCGCCGGTGGTCGGATTGCGCAGTTCGGCGAACAGCGGCGCGTTCTGCCAGACATCCTGGAATCCGTTGCCGGTCAGCACGTTTCCGGCCAGGAACTTCTCGTGGATGGCGAACGGGCAGGCATACACGTCGCCGACCGGATCGATCAGGCACACCACGCGGCCGGCACCACAGAGATTCAGCCCGGGCAGGGCACTGCCGTACGCCGACAGATGGAAAAACGAATCCCCGGTAAGAACACCGTCACCGCGGGCGACCAGCCAGTCGTAGAGCCGGCGCTGCTGCGCCGCGGTGGGGTGCAACTCGTCCCACACGTCGGCGCCGCGACCCGATGGGCGCAGCCGGGTGATCCGCAGCGTCGCTCCGAAACGATCCGCCAACGCCTTGAATTCATCGAGTTGCTCCACATTGTGCCGGGTGACGACGACGGAGATCTTGGCGTCCTTGAAGCCGGCAGCCTGGAGGTTCGTCAAGGCGCGCACCGCCATGTCGAACGACCCGGGACCGCGCACCGCGTCGTTGATCTCGGCGGTGGCACCGTCCAGGGAGATCTGCACGTCGACGTAGTCACTGGCGGCCAGCTTGGCGGCGACGGCGGGGGTGATGCGTACCCCGTTGGTCGAGAACTTCACGCCCACATGGTGTTCGGTGGCGTAGTCGACCAGCTCCCAGAAATCCGAGCGCACCGTCGGCTCACCGCCGCCGATGTTCACGTAGAACACCTGCATGCGTTCCAGCTCGTCGATGATGTCCTTGCACTGACGTGTGCTCAGCTCACGCGGATCACGGCGGCCCGACGACGACAGGCAGTGCACGCAGGATAGGTTGCACGCGTAGGTCAACTCCCAGGTCAGGCAGATGGGCGCGTCCAGGCCCAGTTCGAACTGATCGCTGAGCGTCACCGCCGGCGAAAACGTCGTCATGACTGCACCAACATCTGCGAGTGCGCCAGCGTGGCAAGAGCTTTGGTGTAGGTCTCGCAATCCCGCACCCCCGCCGCTTCCAGAGCGGCCGCGGCACTGGGATACCGAGGCAGGGACTGCACCACCTCGACCACCGTGCAGTTCTTCAGGAAGGACAGCTTGCGGGTGCCGAAGTGGTACAGCAGCGCACCGAACGGCTCGGGCCGGACGGCGACCTGCGGGTGTAGCCGCCAGGCGCCGTTCGGATCGAACGGCATGTCAGTACACCCCGCACATGCCGTCGATGAGGACCTCCTCGACCAAGGTCTCCTCGACCAGCGGCGTTACCGTCGCGGTGTTCTCGGTGGTGTCATGAGTGGGCATCGGTACCTCCAGGGCTGTGATGGACACCACTGACGCTAAGTCACACCGATGTCAGGCAACACTGGCCGGACGGGCAGTTGGCCACCCACCCGGTCAGGCGCAGATCGCACCCAGTTGGCGCGGGCGGATCCACCGTTGCCGCCAATAACGTTGTCCACCATGACCGTCGCTCTCCTGGATCCCGCCGAGGTCGATCCGCTCGCGCCGACATCCGTCGGCGTGTGGCACGGTGACGGGGTGCGGGTGCTGCGGCGCCCGCCGCACGACGACGGGCGCCGCGCCCGGTTCACCGCCTCTCGCGAGGGCGCCGTGCTGACGGTCGAGCACGACCTGACACCGGACGAGCTGACCGACGAACTCGCGGTGCTGCTGACTCAGCAGCTGGGGTCCTGGCTGCGCGGCCGCCCGGAGTTCGAGCAGGTGTTCACGGGAGTGGTGCGATCGACGGTCGACGGCGGCATCGCGGCATGGCAGCGGTTCTACCGCAACTCCATTGCTGCGCTGGAGGACGGCAGCGCCGCGTTCGCCCCCGTCCACGAGCGGGCCGCCGAGCTGGTGGTCGGGCCCCGGTTGATCGACCTGGGGTCCTGCTTCGGCTTCTTTCCGTTGCGCATGCAGCGCAGTGGTTTCGAGGTGCTGGCCACCGACCTGAGCGGGCCGACGATGGATCTGCTGGACGCGGTGAGCCGCCGGCTGCGGCGCCCGGTACGCACCTTGCGCTGCGATGCCGGCCGGGTTCCCCTACCCGACCATGCGGCTGACACCGTCACCGCGCTGCACCTGCTCGAGCATCTGGATGAGCCGACCGGAGACCGGGTGCTGACCGAGGCGTTGCGGTTGGCCCGGTACCGGGTGGTGGTCGCGGTACCGTTCGAGGAGCAGCCGCAAGCCTGCTACGGACACATCCGCCGATTCGATATCGCCACGTTGCGGACACTCGGTGAACGGCTCTGTGCCGCACCACCATCCATGCGATTCACGGTATCCGAACACCACGGCGGGTGGTTGGTACTCGATCGGCGATAGCAGCTAACGCACCGGGATCGTGAACGTGAAGGTGCTCCCATGGCCGGTCCCGGCGCTGGCGGCGACGATCCGGCCGCCCTGCGCCTCGACGAACGCCTTGGCGATCGCCAGCCCGATACCGGCACCACCGTGCCCACGGTCGCGCGCGGTGTCGACGCGATAGAAGCGCTCGAACACCCGGCCGAGGTGTTCGGCCGGGATGCCATCGCCGTTGTCACACACCGAGACCTCGACGGCAGCACCGGCCAACCGCGCACCGATCCTGACCCGGTCTCCGCCATGGGTGTGCCGCAGAGCATTGTTGAGCAGGTTGGTCAGCACCTGCCCGATGCGTTCCGGGTCCCCCACGACCGCCGGGAGGCCGGGGTCGATCCGGTGGGCCAAGTCCACGCCCTTGGCGCGGTACTGCGGTTCGAACGAGGCCACCGCGTTCGTGATCACCTCACCGACTTCGACCGGGCGCACATCGATGGCATCCGAACGCTGCTCAGCGCTGAACAGGGCGCCGACATCGGCACTGAACCGGGTGAGCCGGCGGGTCTGATCCCGCAACACGCCGATCGTCTCCGCGTCCAAGGTCTGTACGCCGTCCTCCAACGCCTCGAAATAGGCTTCCAGGACCGCCACCGGGGTGCGGATCTCGTGGGCCAGGTCCGCCAGCATCTGCCGCCGGCTCCGATCGACGTCGCCGAGGCGCTGCGCCATCGAGGTGAACGCCGCGGCTATTTCGTCGAACTCCTTGCCAAGCCCGGTGGCTGACACCCGGACGTCGTAGCGCCCGTCGGCGATTGCCGTTGCCGCGCTGGCCAATTCGGAGGCCGACCGGTAAACCCGACGACTCAGGTACCAGCTGAGCGCCAGTGCCGTCACCGCCGACACCGCGAGCGCGGTGCCCACCGACATCGTCGTCGCGCGGGCGAAGGCCCGCTGATAGGGATGGTCGGTCGCATTGCCGGGCTGCACGGCAGCATCCATGAGTCGCTGGAACATCGGTGGGCCCACCAACATGGCGACCACGATGGTGGTGGCGATGCTGGCCACCACGACAACGGAGTTGGCCGCGAGCAACCGGGTGCGGATGCCGAACCGCGCGACGTCGCCGGCCACCACTACCCTCGGCCCATGCGGTAGCCGACGCCGCGCACGGTGGTGACGTAACGAGGCTGCGCGGGATCGTCACCGAGCTTGCGGCGCAGATGTCCGATGTGCACATCGACGATGTTGTCGTTGCCCACCCAGTTGTCCCCCCATACGGCCTCGATCAGCTGTCGGCGTCCCAGCACCTGTCCGGGGCGCGCGGACAGCGCGGCGAGGATATCGAATTCTGTTCTGGTGAGGGGGATTTCCTGCTCCCCCAGGTGCACCTCGCGCGATCCGACGTCGACCCGCAGCTCGCCGATGGTCCGCGGCGGATGTGGCGCACCGGGATCGGGCTCGCGGGTGTCGCGGCGCGGCCGACGCAGCATCGCGTGGATTCGGGCCACCAATTCGCGTGGGCTGAACGGCTTGGTGACGTAGTCGTCGGCACCGACCGACAGGCCGACCACCGTATCCACCTCGGTGTCCCTGGCGGTGAGCATCACCAGATAGGCATCCGAGAACATCCGCAGCTGGCGGCACACCTCGAAGCCGTCCATCCCTGGGAGCCCGACGTCGAGCACCACCACGTCGGGGTCCACGGTGCGGGCCTGCGCCAGCCCGGCGGGCCCGTCGTGGGCGGTGTGCACCTCGAACCCGTTCTTGACGAGGTAACTGGCCACCACCGTCGTCAACGGCACCTCGTCGTCGACGATCAAGGCGCGCAGCGTCGGCACGCCCGCAGTGTCCGGCATTTCTCCATGATGCCCCGGCCGGTACCACCGGCCAGGACCTACATCAAATCTTCAGAATTCGACCATCCAATCATCGCCGAGGCTCGGCAAGGTCAAAGCATGAACATTTCCGCGCTCGTCACCGCCACCACCCGCACCCTGGCCTGCGTGCTGGGCGCCGGGGCCGGCATTGCGATTGCCCTGGCACCCGTCGCCGCCGCCGATACCGACCCGCTGGTGCCTTACGGCACCAACCCGCAGGTGCCCTATGTCATCGGTCTGCACGGCTCCAATCATGACGAGCTGGACACCACCAACGGCCGGCTCGACCTCCCTTTCTGAGCACATCGGAAGACGAGTACGCAAGGAGAAGGCAGGCTGGACAGCATGACCCAGGACAACCAGCGGGGCTTCGGCCTCAATCGTCGTGACGCCCTGGTCGGGCTGGCCGCCGTCACGGGCGTGGTGGCGGTCGGCGCCGGCGGGGTTGCCGTCGCCTCCGACTGGCTGGGACCGCCCCGGCTGACGGCCGCGCGGTTGACCGACCGGTTCGAGCAGCTCTACGGCCGCCACGACGGCTTCCGCCGCAACCACGCCAAAGGGGTCGCCGCCACCGGCACCTTCACCAGCACCGGTGCGGCAACGGACGTCTCGAAGGCATCCGTCTTCCGCCGCGGCACCGTACCAGTGATCGCCCGCTTCTCGCTGTCGGGCACCCTGCCCGACCAGAAGGACCAGCCCGCCACCGTGCGCGGGTTGGGGGTGCTGTTCCAGACGTCGGACGGCCAGCAGTGGCGTACCGCGATGGTCAACATCCCGGTGTTCCCGGACAGCACCCCGCAAGGTTTCTACGACCGGATGCTGGCCTCCAAGCCCGATCCCAAGACCGGCAAACCCGATCCCGCGGCGATGTCGGCGTTCCTGGCCGCCCATCCGGAGACCGCGGCGGCCATGAAGGTGATCAAGACCGTCCCACCGAGTGCCGGTTTCGCCGACAGCACGTTCTGGGGCCTGAACGCATTCCTGGCCACCGCCGAGAACGCACACACCACGCCCATCCGGTGGTCACTGATCCCGGCGCAACCAGCAACCACCCAAGCGCAGGGCGACGATTCCCTCTTCGACGCCCTCATCGAGCAGGTGCAGCGCGGTCCGGTCTCCTGGCGGCTGGTCCTGACGTTGGGTCAGCCCGGTGATCCCACCCACGACGCCACCCTCGGGTGGCCCGCCGATCGCCCGACGGTGGAGGCGGGTGTGCTCACCATCGACAGGCTGGCCACCGAGGCCCCCGGAAATGCCAGGGACATCAACTTCGATCCACTGGTGCTGCCCGACGGGCTGGCCGCATCCGATGATCCGCTGCCCAGGGCACGTTCGGCGGTCTACGCCCAATCGTTCAACCGTCGGGCCCGAGAGCCCAAGTCGCCCAGCGAAGTCAACGTCGAACAGGTGGTCCGCGGTGAGCACTGACACCCAGGTGAGATTCACCCTGCTGTCCCGACTACTGCACTGGTCGATGGCGGTCATGGTGATCGGCCAGTTCTTCCTCGGCGTCACCATGGTCGCCGCCCTCACGTACTACCCGCTGCTCTTGGCGATCCACCGGCCGCTCGGGATCCTCATCCTGGTGTTCGCGGTGGTCCGCCTGATCAACCGGCTCACGCACCGGCCGCCGCCGTTCCTGGCGACCATGGGTAAGGCCGAACGCAAGATGGCCACGTATTCGGAGTATCTGCTCTACGCGCTGCTGCTGGCCCAACCGCTGGTCGGCTGGGCCATGCTGTCGGCCGCGGATTCGCCCGTCACGCTGTTCGCCGGGCTGCACCTGCCCGGCATCGCGCCGCACGGAATCGCGTTGTACGCGGCGCTGCGGAGCACCCACACCGTGCTCGCCTACCTGTTGTTCGCCGCGTTCACCGCCCACATCTGCGCCGTCACCTTCCACACCGTGGGGTTGCGCGACGGGCTGCTGAAACGGATGTCACTCTGGCCGAGCAAATCCCGATGAGCGCCTTCGAGGTCCTCCTGGAACCGGAACGGGTTCAGCTGGAGGCTTTCATCGAGGACTACCGCGCGGCGATCGAACGGACGCTGGACGGCCTGACCGAGGAACAGGCGCGCCGGCGGCTCGTCCCGTCGGCCACCACCTTGCTGGGCCTGCTCAAGCACGTGACCTGGATGCAGCGGGTGTGGTTCGAACAATGTGTCGGGGGTACCGACCGCACCGCATTCGGGGCACAGAGCGTGGACGAGTCGTTCGAGCTCGGCGCCGAGGACACCATCGCCACCCTTCTGGCGGCGCATCGAAAGACCTGTGCGACAGCCAGAACCATCGCCGCCGACCTGCCCTTGGATACCGTCGCGACCGGTCACGCCGCGGGCCCGCGCACCCTGCGCTGGGTGTACCTGCAAGTGCTGCGTGAGCTGGCGCAGCACTGCGGGCACGCCGACATCCTGCGCGAGCAGATCCTGGCAGGCTAGATCAGGCCGCGCTTGCTGGCCGCGTACACCGCCTCGGCCCGGCGGCTGACCTGCAGCTTGCGCATGATGTTGCTGACGTGGAACTTCGCGGTGGTTGCCGAGATGAACAGCTTCTCACCGATTTTGTTGTTGGACAGGCCCGTTGCCAGCAGGCGCAAGACCTCGATCTCGCGGTCGGTGAGCTGCTCGCGTTGTTCGGTGCGGCCATTCAGCGAGCGCACCACCGCCGCGGCGCTGCGCGAATCGAACGCGCTCTCACCCGCCGAGATCGCCCGGATGGCGCGGACCAGTTCGGTGGTGTCGACGTCCTTGACGACGTAGCCGCGAGCTCCTGCATGCACCGCCCGTACCACCAGGCCCTCGTCGAGGAACGTGGTGAGCACCAGCAGACCGATCTGCGGGTGCGCGGCGGACAGCTTGGCGCACAGGGATAATCCCTCGAAGTCGGAGCCGGCCGATAGCTTCAGGTCGAGCAGCACGACGTCGGGACGTACCGCCGCGACCATCGCCGCCGCCTCGTTTTCGCTGGACGCCTCGCCGACCACCACCAGGTCACCCTCGCGCTCCAGTACCGACCTCAGCCCCTGCCGCAGAATCGGATGGTCGTCGACGAGCGCCAGCCGGATGGCCGTTGCCGACGGGTCGGGCACGGCATCGGTCGGGGTGCTGCGGACGTGCACCGTCATGAGGGAATCCCCTTCCTGGGTATGGTTGCAACGACGCGGACCCCGCCGATGCGGGAGCGCTGCACCGCGAAGGTGCCGCCGTGTTCGCGGCAGCGGGCCAGCATGTTGGCCAGGCCACGGTGGCGTCCGTCGACGTCGGTGGCCTCGGCCATCCGCAACATCAGTCGCAGTTTGTCCGGGTCGCCGGTACCGTCGTCGGCGACCGACAGCGTCACCGTCGCCGGCCGGTACCGCAACCGCACGATCGCCCGGGTCGCGTTGCCGTGCATGGCGGTGTTGAACAACGCCTCCCCCGCCACCCGCAGCAGTGCGTGCTCGACGTCACCGGGCAACTCGGCCACCGCGCCTTCCACTTTCAGGCAGACCCGTAGATCCTCGGGCATGTGCACGGTGGCCAGTTGCTCCATCAACTCGGGCAGCGTGGACCGGCCGGCGTCTCCTGGCTGGTTGAGGGTGTAGATGGCCGAACGCAACTGTTCGGTGGCCGACCGGGTGAGCGTCTTGGCCGTGTGCAGCCGGTCCAGGAGGTCGGAGGATCCGGCCAGATCACCGGCACGGGCTTGGATCTCGCTACGGCAGACCTCGATCTGCATACCGGCCGACAGCACCGTCTGGGCGACGCTGTCGTGCAGTTCGCGGGCGATCCGGTGGCGTTCGGAATCGAGGACTTGATGTTGCTGGGCAGCGCCGAGTTCCCGCTGGGTGGCCAGTAACTCGGCGTTACGCGCCTCGGACTGCGCCAGCAGCGTCTGGGCGCGCTGGAACAGTTCGCAGTTGTGCAGCGCCACAGCAGTCTGGCTGGACAGGATCCGCATGACGGTCTCGTCGGTGCCGTCCAGCATGCGGTCGCTCGGCGTCCAGGCGGCGAACGCACCGATCACCCCGCCGTCGAGTTCGATCGGCACGTGCGCGTGGTGCGGTTCGATGACCGGCAACCGGAACTGGGCGAGTTGACCGCGCAGAATGTCGTTGAGCCGGTTGAGCACGGCGTCGGGCAGGTGCGGGACGGGATGTTTTGCGCCGGAAAGCCCTTCGAACGAGTAGGCGTATCCGTCGGCATCCAGGATGAGGTGGCGCGGGCGCGCCTCCGGCAGTGCCCCGTCGGCAAGCGCGATGAGCACCCACTGGGCGCCGAGATGGGTGCGGGCCGCCTCGGCCACGGCCCGCACCAGCTTCTCCGGTCCGTTGACCGTCTGCACCAGTGCGCGCGAGATGGCATCCAGCGCGGCGATGACCCGTTCCGTCCGCAGCGCTGCCACCCGGAACTCCGGATAGAACGTGCCCTTGCCGGAACGCACCCCGGTGAGCCGCTCCAGGTCCGGCGTCGGGCGCCGCAGCGAACCGGAACTCACAATGCGGCCCGGAACAATGCCCGCAACTGTGCTTCGTCGGCGGCCCGCGGATTGGTGGTGATGCATGCGTCGGCCATGGCATTGTGCGCCAGCACCGGGACGTCCTCGTCGCGTACCCCGAGTTCGCCCAGCCCGCGGGGCACCCCGACCTGCCGCGCCAGCTCCTGCAGCCGATCGGCCAGCGCCAGCGCCGATTCCAACTGCGGCGCCCGCTGGTCGGCGATACCCAGGCACGCGGCGATGGCCGCAAACGGCGCCGGGTCGGCTTCGGCGTTGAACCGCACCACATGCGGCAGCAGCACGCCGTTGATGACACCGTGGGGAAGGTCGAGCAGCCCGCCGACCTGATGGCTCATCGCGTGTGCGGCGCCCAAGATGGCGTTGGTGAACGCCAAACCGGCCTCCAGCGCCGCCTGCGCCATCAACACCCGGGCCGACATGTCCTGTGGGCGTTCGATGGTGGTGACCAGGTTCTCGGTCACCATCACCACCGACCGCAAGGCGTGGTGATCGGTGAGCTGGTTGTGGCCGAGAGACACGAAGGCCTCGATACCGTGCGTGAGCGCATCCAAACCCGTTGCGGCATTGAGCCATTCGGGCATGGTGGTGAGCAGCCGAGGATCGATGACGGTGATATCGGGAACCAGGGACCGGCCCAGGATGGTGATCTTGGTGTTGCGGGTGGTGTCGGTGACGATGCAGAACTGCGACACGTCGGCCCCGGTGCCGGAGGTCGACGGCAACACCACCAGCGGCGGTATCGGCATGGTCGCCTTGTCCACGCCCGCATAGTCCAGGATGTCGCCGCCGTTGGCGGACAGGATGGCGATGCCCTTGGCGGCGTCGATCACCGAACCACCACCGAGGGCGATCAACACATCGCACCCGTGCGCTCGATAGAACTGATGACCCGCGGTGATCTCGTGGTCCTTCGGGTTGGGTGTCAGCGCACTCCACACCTTGACCGCCACACCCTGATCCCGCAGATGCCGGACCAGTTCGTCGACCCAGCCCGCTTCGATGAGCCCTGGATCGGTGACCAGCAGCGGCCGCAGCCCGCCGAGGCGCAGGGCGGCGTGGGCGGCCTCGGCCATCGAGTCCAGCCCGAACACGATCTCCGGCGCGTGGAACTTCAGCAGTCGGCTCGGCATTCCGTCCCCCCGAGCCGTCGGCACCGACAGCGCAACACCCGTCGCTCCGCCTGCCCTTGGCGGTGCCCCCCGCGTTTGCGCTATCACCTCACGACTCCCTGCTGTGTGATCCACGTAACACACCCACCCTACGTCGGTGGCCGAGGATGACCAACGTGCAGGTGGACAGGGCGGTACCTACCCGATCGGGTAGGTGAATCCGGGATCAAGAAAGGGCGTGCGCCAGTTCGCCGGCGCGCGCCAACAGAGCGTCGGCGTCAGCGGCCACCACCACCTTGTCGCACACCTGGGCGTAATCGGGCATCGCGCAGGTGGCCTGGCGCCAGTAGCGGTGCGGTTCGGGAGTGACCCAGGCCAGCCGGTGCACCCGCCGGCGCAGCGCCCGCAGCCGCTCCACGCCGGGCGGCAACCCGCCACTGCGGCCGTCACCGACGATCAACACCGCGGTGCGGGAATCCAGCGCATCGGCCTGACCGCGCAGCATCTCGCCGAACACCTGGCCGTAATCGCTGCTGGCCTGCAGGTCCAGTTGGCCTTCGGCCAGCACGGCGGCCAGCGCGTCGTCACCGCCGGCGCGCAGCAGGATCTCGGTGACGTCGACGGGCCGGTCGACGAAGGCCATCACCCGGCAGCGGTGGGCCCGACGGTGCAGGGCCTGGGCCAGCCGCAGGGTGAACGCCGTCACCGGACGCACCGACAGCGACACGTCGGCGATGACCAGCAGCCGGATCCGGTCCGGGAGCGGCGTCCGCATGACGAGATGGAACGGCACCCCGTCGGTGCGCAGCGCGACCCGGCTGGTGCGGCGCATGTCCAGCCGGCCCCTGCCCTGTTCGCGTGGACGCGGGCGCGGTGCACCCCGCATCCGGCGCAGCACCTCATGGCAGGCCAGGTCGATATCGGCGGCCAGCCCGGTGTCGGCTGCGGTGTCCGGCGTGTCGGCGGCGGTGAGCCCGCTGCGCTCGGCCAGCGCCGCGACGAACCCTTCGACGGCCTGGGTCAGCTGGCTCAACTGTTCGGCCGTCAGCGGCTCACCGGCCTCGCCGCCGTAGGTGCGGCTCGGGTCATAGGCGTCCAGCCAGGCCAGGATGGCATCCGGATCGTCGAAGCTCAGTGCACCGGCCACCACCGGGGCCACCGAGTCGGCGAGGTCACCGGCCACCGCCGCAGCGGCCCGATCCACTTCCACCGTGTAGCGCATGCCGCGCCGGCCTTCATCGGCTTCCGCCGACACGGTCAGTTGGTCGTCGGCCCCCGTCACGCTGTAGTCATCGTCGTCCTTGTGCGGGTTGAAACCCCGGTCGGCCTCCGGCGTGTCGAAGTGCTCGCCGACCTCGGCGGCCCGCTCGTTGTACTCGGCGTACCGGCCCACCTCGGCATCCTCGTCGACGTCGAGGTGGTCGGGCAGGCCCGAGCCGGTGTGCGCACGGCTCGGGCCCGCCTCACGTTCCTGGTGCTGCTGCGCCACCGCGCCGAACATGGCGTCGAACGCGCGGTCGAAACCTCGTTGTTCACGACCGTATTTCGCGCACGTGGCGCGTAGCGCCGCCCGCAGCGCCACCGGGTCGGCGGCGCCGAGCAGGCCCAGCACCCGGCGCACCTCGATCACCTCGGCCGGTGAGGTGGCCACCCCGGCTCGGCGCAGTAGCTGACCGAACGCCGCAGCGACGGCGTCCAGCAGCTGCGACGGTGTCATCGCCGGCCGCCCCGGCCGCGGAAGGCCGCGGTGGTGGTGTTCGCCGGCCGCGACGCCACCGTCACCCGCTCGGCCGGTCCGGCCGGATCAGGATCATCGTGGGTAGACATCAAGTGCCGCAACGCGATATCGCGGTCACTGCTGAACTTCACCAGGGCCGACAGCAGCACGCCGTCATCGGGGGTGCCCAGGATGGCCGCGGCCCGGGCCGCGTCGATCACCTCGGAGATCGACGGGCTCTTGCGCAGCGGCAACTCGCGCAGGGTGCGGGCCAGCTCCACCACACCGGCCACCACCGCCGGCTCGACGTGCGGGGCACGCACCCCGACGATGGCCCGTTCCCGTTGCGGGGTGGGGAAATCCAGGTGGTAGTGCAGGCACCGGCGTTTCAGGGCCGCGGACAGCTCCCGGGTGTCATTGGACGTCAGCACCACCCACGGCACCGAGCGCGCGACGAAGGTCCCGATCTCTGGGATGGTGACCTGCCGTTCGGCCAGCACCTCGAGCAGCAGGGCTTCCATCGCCTCCTCGGTGCGGTCGACTTCGTCGACGAGCAGCACCACCGGCTGCTCGGAGAGCACCGACTCCAGCAGCGGCCGCACCGAGAGGAACGCCTCCGAGTAGAGCCCGAAGTCGCGCTCGGCCAGGTATCGCGACGCCTCCTCGATATCGTCGATACCGTTGGTGGCAGCGGTGATCCGGTCGCGCAGCAGCTGAACGTGCAGCAGTTGCTTGGCGTAGTCCCACTCGTAGAGCACGCGGTTGTCGTCGAGGCCCTCGTAGCACTGCAGCCGGATCAACCGTCTGCCACCGGCCGCGGCCAGCGCCTTGGCCAGTTCGGTCTTGCCCACCCCGGCCGGTCCCTCCAGCAGCAACGGCCGATCCAGCGCGGTCGCCAGGTGCACGACCGTGGCCAGGTCGTCGTCGGCGATGTAGTCCTGCTCGCGCAACGCAGCGGACAGGTCGGCTGCGTTGTCGAAGGTGACGGGGTCGTCCAGCCTGCGGACCGTCTCAGCGGTCATGTCGATCTCCTGTTGTGTCGACGGGCCCGTTCAGCGGCCACGACGGCCGCCGAACGGGTCCGCATCACCGGCTAGTAGGACTCGTTGATGGCATGTCCCACAACGGGAATCATCGAGTCGACGGTGACCTCGCGAGGATTGCCCGGGGTGCACCAGTCGTCCTGGATGTGCTCCGAGATCGCCAGCACGGTCTTGTCGTCGCCCTTGATGACATCGCCCCGGCCCGCGTACTTCCCGGTGTTCATCCGGTTCTTCGCGTACGAGTCGGTGCGCACCTGCGAGAAGTTGTCCGGGATGCCGACGTCCTGGGCCAGCCGGATCGCGGCCTCGACCGCGGCGTCGGCGGCCTGCACGGTGGTCATGTTCCTGGTGTCCACGCCCATCGCCGTGGCCAACTGCGCGTACCGCTCGTAGCGCGAGGGCAGGTTGTATTCCCACACCCGCGGCAACGCGATGGCATTGTTCAGTCCGTGGTGGCTGTCGAAGAACGCCGACACGGCATGGCTGATCGAGTGCACGATGCCCAGGCCACCGGAGTTGAACGCTTGCCCGGCGATGTACTGCGCGTTCATCATGCCCTCGCGGGCCTTGAGATTGCGCGGCTCGAACACGGCCTCACGCAGGTTCTTGGCCACCAACTCCACCGAGTACAAGGCGTTTCCGAGCGACGGAGCGAAGTCCAGGCGGGACACGTACGGCTCGCTGCCGTGGGCCAGCACGTCGAATCCGCAGTAGGCGGTGAAATGCTGCGGGCAGGTGTAGTACAGCAGCGGGTCGTCGATCGCCAGGGTGACGATGGTGGCCTCGTCGAAACCCACCCACTTGTGCGGGTGCTCCATGTCCGAGGTGTCGGTGATGACGTAGGCCCAGGATGTCTCCGAACCCGTTCCGGCCGTGGTGGATACCGCGATGTGCGGCGGGTTCTGCTTGTTGGTGGACTTGGCGAAGCCCTCGAACTCGTTGATGTTGCGGCCGTCATGGGCGATGACGACGCGGGCGCCCTTGGCGGCGTCATGGCTGGAGCCACCGCCGATGGAGATGATGCTGTCGCATTTCTCCTGCTGGTACAGCGCGGCGGCCTCCATGACGTTGTAGTCCTTGGGGTTGGACTCCACCTTGTCGTAGAGCACCACCTCGACGCCCTGGTATTCGATCTTGCCGGTGAGTTCCTCGATGATGCCCGAACCGCGCAGGCCGGTGGTCATCAGCAAGGTGCGCTTGAAACCGAGGTTCTTGGCCTCCACACCGATGATGTCGTGCGCGCCGACACCGAGCAGCGCGCGGGGAAACGGATGGAATTCCTTGATCGGGAAATCCCAAATCTGGTTCAGCTCAATGGCCATCAGCGTGCTCTTCCGTGGTCGATGAATGCTTGCACCGACCACCGTGAGCCCTTGTGGCGCCAGTCACAACGGTTTCGGCGGTCTACCGACCGACCGGGCGCCCGAAACCGTCCACTCGGGTAGGTGCCGGCCGGCCGGCACCCTGACCGCTGGGACGGGGAACCACCCAACGGATACGCACCGATTCAGCAGGCAATCGGGCGGTGGAAGAGTTCCGGTCAGAAGTTGACGGTGACCCGGAACAGTTTCGACGCCTCGTCGGCGCGCAGCCGGATGGGACCGTCGTCGGCGGCCACCCACGCCGCGGCGCCGCGCGCCAAGGTCACCGTCTCCGATTTCGCGAACACCTCCACCGAACCCTGGGTGCACAGCAGGATCTGCGGGCCGTCGTGTTCGGCGGGCGCATCGACCTCATGACCGAGGTGCTCGCCCTCGACCGACAGCACCGACACCGCGAACTCTGGCGCCGGGGTGTCATACACCCATTCCAGGCCGTCCCCCACAGGACGCGGGGCGATCTTGGCGTCTCCCGTCGGCGTGAAGTCCAGTACCCGCAGCAACTCGGGCACGTCGACGTGTTTGGGCGTGAGACCGCCGCGTAACACGTTGTCGGAGTTGGCCATCACCTCGAAGCCGACACCGTGCAGATAGGCGTGCAGGTTGCCGGCCGACAGGTAGACCGCCTCGCCGGCCTGCAGGGTGATCCGGTTGAGCAGCATCGCCGCCAGCACACCGGCGTCTCCGGGATAGCGCTCCCCGAGTTCCAGCAAGGTCTTGGCCTCGGCCTGGAAGTCCGTCTCCCCCGAGCGCAGGTAACCGACCGCCCCGTCGAGCACCGCGGGCACCAGGATGTCCAGATCGGGCTGCGGTGCGGTGATCCAGGTGGTGAACAGCGCCCGCAGGCCGTCGGCGTCGGGCTGGTCCTTGAGCAACGTGATGTACGGGTCCAGGTCGGCGGCCGGGTTGGCCTGGGCCAGCGCGCGCATGAACTCGACGGTGCGTGCCGCCGAGCGGAATCCGGTGAGCGCCTCGAACGGGCCGAGCGCGACGATCAGCTCCGGCTTGTGGCTGCGATCCCGGTAGTTCCGGTTGGGCGCCGACACCGGAATGCCAAGCCGCTCCTCGCGTTCGAAGCCCTGCTCGGCTTGGCGGGCGCTCGGGTGCGCCTGCAGCGACAGCGGCTCGTCGGCGGCCAGCACCTTGGCCAAGAATGGCAACGCGGTGCCGAACCTGGCCCTGATCGGTTGGCCGAGTTGGCCGTCGGGGTCGGCGTCGATCATCTCCAGCAGCGAACGCACACCGTCGGCCGTCTCGCACTGCGCCGGATCCCCCGGGTGTGCACCCAGCCACAGCTCCGCCTCGGGATGCACTGTGGGACTGGGCCGTCCGGTGAATTCGGCGATGGCAGTCCGCGATCCCCAGGCATACTTGCGCACCGCGCCGTGCAGCAGATTCACGATCTCACCCTCGCGCCAGTCTCAGGTACACGGCCGTCATCTCCAGCCGCACGGCCAGCATGGCCAGTTGTTGTTCGGGGCGTCCGGCCGCTCGCGGCGTCGCCAAGTCGGGAACGTCATCGGCGCTGAGCACCATGATGTCGGCCAGGCTTTCGGTTCGCGTCACCACCGCAGGCCGGTGTTCGTCGGACGTCAGCACCACCACGCGGACCCGAGCCGGCAGCGGCCCGTCGATCTCTTCGTCGTGGAACAGGGCCGTCTCGTAGTCGGCTGGCCCTGAGTTCAATTCGCCCGCTGCGACCAAAACGTCGGCAAGGCCGGCGGCGGCGACCACCTGGTGGCCGATCCGCAGCAGCACCGCGGCGCCATGGTGGGCCAGCGCGACCGACGCGGTCGTGTCACCGGTGAACACCACGTCACGGCCCAATACCTGTTCGGCGATCGTCTTGGCCGGATTGGTGAACAGTTCACGAGAAGCGCTGTTGCGCAACGCCTCGGCATCCAACTCGTCGGCCAGCGCGCCGATGTCGACCCGCATGCCCGCATCCAGGACGGCCAAGACCGCCGCACCGGCGGCCAGGTAACGGCACAGCCCGAACTCCTCGGGCACCGGCAACCGCGGCGGCAACAGTGCCGCACGACCGGCGGTGACATCGCGCAGCGGCCCCTCGTGCGGCGCGACGACGATCACCCTGGCGCCGCGGCGCACGCCGGTGGCGGCCGCGGCCACCAGCACCGGGTCGCCGGCGTCGGCCCCCGCCACCACCAACACGTCAAGAGCACCGATCCACGGTGGCACCTCGGCGGCCGGCACCATCGGCACCGATGTCGACGCCCCCAGTGCCGCCGACAGCAACAACCCCGCCGTCTGGGCCGGACCGCCGGTAGCGACCCAGATCAGGGTGCGGGGCGGCAGATCGGAACGCACCGGGTCCAAGGCGCCCTCGTCGACCGCGGCCGCGATGGCCCGCACCTGGGCCCCGGCCATCGCAGCGGCACGCAACAAACCATCCCGATCGGCGGCGAGCAAGCCCTCGACGTCGTCCAGATCGATCGTGGCGGCCCGTGAGGTCACGGGACCGACTCGCTTGCCCCGGCAATGAGTTCGCCCACTTCGTGCACGATCTCGTCGACCTCTTCGCCGGTGCGGGCCTCCACGTTGAGCCGCAACAGCGGCTCGGTGTTGGAGCTGCGCAGGTTGAACCACCGACCCTCACCGAGATCGACGGTCACCCCGTCGAGATGATCGAGGGACTGGATTCGGGTGCCGAAGGCGGTGAGCACCGAGTCGACCACCGCGGGCGCGTCGGCGACGGTGAAGTTGATCTCGCCGGAGGCCTCGTAGCGGCGGTAGTCGGCCATCAGCTCCGACAGCGGCCGCTGCTGCTCGCCCAGGGCGGCCAACACGTGCAGGGCCGCCAACATACCGGAGTCGGCACCCCAGAAGTCGCGGAAATAGTAGTGCGCGGAATGCTCACCGCCGAAGATGGCGCCGCTGTCGGCCATCAGCGCCTTGATATAGGAGTGGCCCACCCGGGAGCGCACCGCGGTGCCACCGCGCTCGACGATCAGTTCCGGCACGGCGCGGGAGGTGATCAGGTTGTAGATGATCGTGGCCCCGATCTCGCGTCCCAATTCCCGGCCGGCCACCAACGCGGTGACCGCCGACGGCGAAACCGGGATGCCCTTCTCGTCGACGACGAAACAACGGTCGGCATCCCCGTCGAAGGCCAATCCGATATCGGCCCCGGTGGCGATGACGTGCGCCTGCAGATCGACCAGATTGGCCGGATCCAGCGGGTTGGCTTCGTGGTTGGGGAACGTGCCGTCGAGTTCGAAGTACAGCGGCAGCACGGTGAGTCCGGGTATCGCCCCCAGCACCGCGGGCGTGGTGTGCCCCCCCATCCCGTTGCCCGCATCGACCGCCACCCGCAGTGGGCGCAGATCGGTCAGGTCGACCAGCGAACGCAGGAAAGCACCGTAGTCGGCGAGCACGTCGCGGTCCTGCACGCGACCGGGCGCTCCGTCGTACGCCGGCACACCGTCGATGACCTCTTGGGTGACGGTCGCCAAACCGGTCTCGCGACCGACGGGCTTGGCCCCCGCCCTGCACAGCTTGATGCCGTTGTAGGCGGCCGGGTTGTGGCTGGCGGTGAACATGGCACCCGGGCAGTCCAGCAATCCCGAGGCGAAGTACAGCTGGTCGGTCGAGGCCAGGCCGATCCGCACCACGTCCAGCCCCTGCGCGATGACACCCTCGGCAAACGCCTCGGACAGGGCGGGTGAGCTGCTGCGCATGTCGTGCCCGATGACCACCTGGGTCGCGGGCTCCGCACGCACCAGCCGGGCGAAGGCGGCTCCGACATCGCGCACGAACGCCTCGTCGATCTGCTCTCCGACCAGTCCTCGTACGTCGTAGGCCTTGATCACAGCATTCACGGCGGCGGCGGGCCGAGGCATGGCTGTCCTCGCTCTCTGGATCGACCGGGGTGGGAATGGTGACTCGGCAGCCAGCCTAGTGGCTCCGTTATTCCACCGCCGCAGGTCCCGCCGGTGCGCTATTCGGCGCCGGTCTCCGGCGGGTCGGGCAGCACCCGAAGGTGGCCGCGGCGGCGTCCGTTGGTTTCCGGGCGGCGGATCGGCGGTGCGATCAACGCGCCCCCGGGAACACCTGTCGACGGGTCGGAGAAGCCCGCGGTCACGCCGTTCACCATCGAGGGCAGGCCGTCGTGGCGTTCTCGCACGGCGTCGGCGAGCGCGACCAGATCATCCTCATCGGGGTGCGCGGGCAACGGCCCAGCATGGCGCACCAACTCCCAGCCACGTGGCGCGGTGATCCGTCCGGCGTGGACGACGCACAGATCCCACGAGTGCGGCTCGGACACGGTCGCCAGGGGTCCGACGACGGCTGTCGAGTCCGAATAGACGAAGGTCAGCGTCGCCACGGCGTAGTGCGGGCACCCGGGCCGGCAGCAGCGACGGGGAACATTCACGCTGCGAAGATTATCGTGCGGAAACGTCGCGGGCACCCGGACACGCGCAGTGCGACGAGCGCCGATCTCCAACCGTTACCATCTCATCCGTGGCGCAGCGTAACCATCGCGGATCACGCCGCGGCCGCGATATGCGCGGGCCGCTGCTGCCGCCGACCGTGCCGGGCTGGCGCAGCCGGGCCGAGCGTTTCGACATGGCGGTGCTGGAAGCCTACGAACCGATCGAGCGGCGCTGGCATGACCGGGTGGTCACCCTCGACGTCGCAGTCGACGAGATCCCGCGGATCGCGCCCAAGGATCCCGACAGCGTGCAGTGGCCGCCGGAGGTGGTCGCCGACGGTCCGATCGCCCTGGCCCGGCTGATCCCGGCCGGCGTCGACGTCCGGGGTAACTCCACCCGGGCGCGAATTGTGTTGTTCCGCAAGCCAATCGAACGCCGCGCCAAGGACACCGACGATCTGTCGGATCTCCTGCACGAGATACTGGTGGCTCAAGTGGCCACCTATCTGGGCGTCGAACCGTCGGTCATCGACCCATCGATCGACGACGATTAGCCACCTACACGGACCCACCTAAGCAGAACGGCTCGGCCGGGAGGCCGAGCCGTTCTTGCGTCAGATGATGCCGCGCTTGAGGCGGCGTCTCTCCCGCTCGGACAACCCACCCCAGATGCCGAATCGCTCATCGTTGGCCAGCGCGTACTCCAGGCAGCGATCACGAACCTCGCAGCCCTGGCAGATGCGCTTGGCCTCACGAGTGGAGCCGCCCTTTTCGGGGAAGAAGGCCTCAGGGTCGGTCTGCGCGCACAGGGCGCGCTCCTGCCACTGATCGTCGTCTTCGTCGGCCGCCACCGCGTCGAAGTCCATCCGCTCCGGTACCAAACTCAATTGCGGGCGTCCGGTCACCTCGAACGGCACCGAACCGGTAGTGGTGTGCGGTTCGTTGTCCACTGAACCGAGCTGCCGGTCGTCGAACCGGAGCACGCGGTCGAAATCGACCTGCTCAAAAGACATGTTCCGCCTCCTCACCTGATTAATAGTCCCCATATTGGAGCTCTACGGAGCTCCACTCCCGCCATCACTATTGTGGTGTAAGGCCATCCCCGATACGCTCACTGTCGAACACCTTCGAACATGTGATCGAATCTTGGTCTGCGACACCGAAACCGGGGCTGCAACCGCGAAATGACACTGATGTGATTAGACACTTGTTAGCTGCCAGGGTCAAGCGGTGGAGGGCATTTTCATACCATCTCGTGACGTAGATCCGGCGTGTCCCTGCACCGGCGTGTTCGCCACATCCGCCGCGATGTCGGCCACACCGGTGCGCTGGCCTAGGGTCTGAAGCGTGAAAGTCACCGTTTTGGTCGGCGGCGTGGGTGGCGCCCGGTTCCTGCTCGGCGTGCAGCATCTGTTGGGGCTGGGGCAGTTTGCCAGCCACGACAGCCCGGCTGCGGCCGGTGGTGAGACGCCCGAGCACGAACTGACCGCCGTGGTCAACGTCGGCGACGACGCCTGGATGTTCGGCGTACGTATTTGCCCGGACCTGGACACCTGCATGTACACCCTGGGTGGCGGAATCGATCCCGAACGCGGCTGGGGCCACCGCGACGAAACCTGGCACGCCAAGGAGGAACTCGCCGCCTACGGCGTGCAGCCCGACTGGTTCGGCCTCGGCGACCGCGATCTGGCCACCCATCTGGTGCGCACCCAGATGCTGCGCGCCGGCTATCCGCTGTCCCAGGTGACCGAGGCGCTGTGTGACCGGTGGCAGCCCGGCGCGCGGCTACTGCCCGTCACCGACGACCGCAGTGAAACGCATGTCGTGGTCACCGATCCCGACGGCGAACGCCGAGCCATCCACTTCCAGGAGTGGTGGGTGCGCCACCGCGCGCAGATCCCGACGCACAGCTTCGCCTTCGTGGGATCCGACAAGGCAACCGCCGCACCGGGTGTGCTCGACGCCATCGCCGGCGCCGATGTCGTGCTGCTGGCGCCGTCCAACCCGGTGGTCAGCATCGGGACCATCCTGGCCGTCCCCGGCATCCGAGGCGCACTGCGCTCCACCGCCGCCCCGGTGATCGGGTACTCCCCCATCGTGGCCGGAAAGCCGTTGCGCGGGATGGCCGACGAATGCCTGCGGGTGATCGGCGTCGAATCCTCATCGCAGGGCGTCGGTGCGCACTTCGGCGCCCGCAGCGGCACCGGCATCCTGGACGGCTGGCTGATCGACCGGGGCGACACCGCCGATATCGACGGCGTGCGGGTGCAGCAGGCGCCCCTGTTGATGACCGATCCGGCCGCCACCGCCGAGATGGTGCGCGCCGGTATCCGTTTGGCAGGCTTGACACTGTGACATCGGCGCGCACCGACGACGGCACCGACCATGGCACGTCGGCGGCGATCCAGATCATTCCCGTCCACGGCCTCGGTGAGTTCCGGCCCGGCGACGACGTAGCGGCGGCCATCGCCGCCGCCGCCGACTGGCTGCGCGATGACGATGTCGTCGTGGTCACCAGCAAGGTGCTGTCCAAGGCCGAGGGGCGGATCGTCGCCGCACCGTCGGACCCCGAGCAGCGGGACGCGCTGCGCCGCAAACTCATCGACGACGAGGCCGTCCGCGTGCTCGCACGCAAGGGCCGGACGTTGATCACCGAGAACGCTTTCGGACTGATCCAGGCCGCGGCGGGCGTGGACGGCTCCAACGTCGACGCCGCCGAACTGGCGCTGTTACCGGTGGACCCGGACCGCAGTGCGGCCGCCGTGCGCGACGGTCTGGCTCAGCGACTCGGCGTCCGGGTCGGCGTCGTGGTCACCGACACGATGGGCCGGGCCTGGCGCAACGGCCAGACCGATGTCGCCATCGGCGCGGCCGGTCTGCGAGTGCTACACGGATACGGCGGCTCGCACGACGGTTTCGGCAACGAACTGATCGTCACCGAGATCGCGGTCGCCGACGAACTGGCCGCCGCCGCGGATCTGGTGAAGGGCAAGCTGACCGGTATCCCGGTGGCCGTGGTGCGCGGCCTGACCTTGCACGACGACGGCTCCGGCGGCCGCGCCCTGGTGCGCAACGGCGAGGACGACCTGTTCTGGCTGGGCACCGCCGAGGCAATCGCGTTGGGCCGCAGCCAAGCCCAGCTGCTGCGCCGCTCCATCCGCCGATTCGCACCCGACCCCGTCGATCCGGCACTGATCGAGGCGGCGGTGGCCGAGGCGCTGACGGCTCCCGCGCCGCATCACACCCGTCCGGTGCGGTTCGTCTGGCTGCGCGAACCGGCAATCCGCACAAGACTTCTGGATGCGATGAAGCGCCGCTGGGAATCCGACCTCACCGGTGACGGGCGCTCCCCCGATGACGTCGCCCGGCGGGTGGGCCGGGGCCAGATCCTCTACGACGCCCCCGAGGTCGTCATCCCGTTCATGGTTCCCGACGGCGCGCACACCTATCCTGACCCGGCCCGCACGGCCGCCGAACACACCATGTTCACCGTGGCCGCCGGCGCCGCGGTGCAAGGACTGCTGGTGGCCCTGGCCACTCGGGCGGTGGGCAGCTGCTGGATCGGGTCGACGATCTTCGCCGCCGACACCGTCCGCCGGGAACTCGAGCTACCCGAGGACTGGGAGCCGTTGGGCGCCATCGCGATCGGCCACCCCCTCGAACCGCCTGCGCCCCGCGAGCCGGCGGGCACCGACGGTCTGCTGGTCGTCCGGTGACCCTGCACGCCTCCGTCGTCGACACCTTGACCCGCTGGGATGCACCCGATCCCGAGCAGGATGCCCTGCGGCACGCGGTGCTGGCCTTCGTGCTGGCTCGCCCGGACGCCTGCCGGCGAGCCTGCGAACCCGGCCACATCACGGCGTCATCCTTGGTACTCGACGACAGCGGCAGCCAGGCACTGCTGACCCTGCACCCGCGGATCGGGCGCTGGCTGCAACTGGGTGGACACTGCGAGGACGAGGACGTCGACATCGCCGCCGCCGTGCTGCGCGAGGCGCAAGAGGAATCCGGGATCGTCGGGCTGCGCCTGGATGCCGGCCTGGCACGCGTGCACGTGCACCCGCTGACCTGCTCGCTCGGCCTGCCCACCCGGCATCTGGATCTACAGTTCATCGTTCGCGCGCCGGCCGGCGCCGACATCGTGCGCAGCGACGAATCACTCGATCTGCGGTGGTGGCCGCTGGACGCGCTGCCCGCGGGCGACCCGGCCCTGGCCGCACTCGGTGCCGCGGCGCGGCAGCGTCAGACGTCGGTGGAGTAACGGATCCCGCCGTCGGGGATGGTCACCCCGGGCCACACCCGGGCGCCGCGCAACAGTTCGCACCGCGCGCCGATATCGGCGCCGTCACCGATCACGCCGTCGCGGATGAGCGCGCGGGGTCCGATCCTGGCGCCGAATCCGATGATGGACCGTTCGATCACCGCACCGGCGGCCACCCGGACACCGTCGAAGATCACCGCACCGTCCAGCCGCGCTCCCGCCCCGATCTCGGCACCGCGACCCACCACCGTCCCGCCGATCAGCAGCGCGCCAGGGGCGACCGCCGCGCCGTCGTGCACCAACCGCTCCCCGGCTTGACCGTTGAGCGCCGGCGACGGGGCGATCCCACGCACCAGGTCGGCCGAACCGCGCACGAAATCGTCGGGCGTGCCCATATCCCGCCAATACGAGTTGTCGACATACCCGCACACCTTGCGGCCCTGCGCCAGCAGCGCGGGAAACACCTCACGCTCCACCGACAGCGCCCGCCCCTTGGGCAGTTCGTCGATGAGCTCGCGTCGGAACACGTAGCAGCCCGCATTGATCTGGTCGGTCGGCGGATCCTCGGTCTTCTCCAGGAAGGCGGTAACCCGCCCGTCGGCGTCGGTGGGCACACAGCCGAACGCCCTGGGATCACTGACCCGGACCAGGTGCAAGGTGACATCGGCCTGGTGCTCCTCATGGCAGGCCAGCAGCGCCCCCAGGTCTGCCCCGGAGAGCACGTCACCGTTGAAGACCAGCACGGTGTCGTGCCGCAGTTTCGAGGCAACGTTGGCGATACCGCCCCCGGTGCCCAGCGCCTGCTCCTCCACCACGTACTCGATGTGCAGGCCCAACTTGGAACCGTCGCCGAACTCCGCCTCGAACACCTCGGCCTTGTACGACGTACCCAGCACGACATGTTCGATCCCGGCCGCGGCGATGCGGGAGAGCATGTGGGTCAGAAACGGCAGCCCGGCCGTCGGCAACATCGGCTTCGGCGCCGACAGGGTGAGCGGGCGCAACCGGGTGCCCTGTCCACCGACCAGGATGACGGCATCGACTTTCGCCGGATCGACCATGCCTAGAGCCGTCCTTTCGCCTGTCTACGCCGGGAATGTCCGACGACGAGTCCAGCCCGGGCAGCCAGGGCCCCCCGAATAGTCCACCGCAACGGTGCCCGCCACCAGCCGGGATGCCGATCGGCGAGGAAAGTGTAGGTGCTGCGATGATGCGCGGCCAAGTTCTTCGCGGGATCACGGCCTGCCGCGTGTCCCTTGTCGTGCACGATCTCGGCCGACGGCACGTAGACGTTCTGCCACCCGGCGGCGGTCAGCCGGTCCCCCAGATCGACGTCCTCCATATACATGAAGTAGCGCTCGTCGAATCCGCCGATCTGGTCGAACGCCGCCCGCCGCAACAACAGGCACGACCCCGACAACCAGCCCACCGGACGCTCGCTCGGCGCGAGCCGCTCCTGTCGGTAGGCCGCCGTCCACGGATTGTTCTTCCACACCGGGCCGATCACCGCGTGCATACCGCCGCGGATCAAGCTGGGCTGATGTCGCGCCGACGGGTACACCGTGCCGTCCGGATCCCGGATCAACGGCCCCAGCGAGCCGGCGGCCGGCCACCGCTGCGTGGCGGCCAGCAGTTCGTCGATGCTGTCGGGGCCCCACTGGACATCGGGATTGGCCACCACCAGCCAGTCATCGTCGGTGACGAACTCGGCCACCGCTCGGTTGACCGCGGTGCCATAACCCAGATTCGAACCCGTGTGGAACAGCCGCACATTGGGGTAGCGCTGCACCGCTTCTTCGGGGGTGCCGTCGGTGGAGCCGTTGTCGGCCATCACCACCGTCACCGGCCGCTCGGTGGCATGCGCAAGCGAAGCCAGGAAGCGGTCCAGATGCGGGCCCGGTGAGTACGTCACCGTCACGATGAAGAGGTGGTCACTCACGGTCGTAGAGGGTAGCGGCGTGCCACGCTGTGTCCTGCACCTCACCGGCGCCGCGTCCGAAACCCCTAACGGGCAAGCACTCCGGCCGTGAACTTCGGCTGCCAGTCCGAGGTCAGCAGCGCGCCGTAGTTGGCCTCCCGGTCATTGCGGTTTCCGGTGTCCAGATCGCGCACCGCGTGGATGAAGGCCGGACCGGTCCAGCCCACCGCTGCGGCTGCGGCCAGCACGTCGGTGATCTGCTTGGCCTGCTCCTGCTGGCTCACGCCGTCGCCGGGGATGTCGCTGGTCGACGCGCCCATCTCGGTCAGCCAGATCTTCTTGCCACCGTCACCGTGGGCGTTCATCACATCGCGCATGCGCAGCACATCCGACCAACCGTGGTTGCTGTCGGCGGCCAGACCGCCGGGGAAGACATAGGGGTGGGCGGCGGCAGCATCGAAGGAGCCACCGGCACCGGCGTCGTAGAGCTGCTGCAGGAATCCGGGAGGCGAGTCCGGCCCGTCCAGCGGGCTGAGCCCGGCCGCGATGACGGTGGCACCCGGCTGCACCGACTTGATGGCGCCGTAAGCCGACTTCAGCATGTCCGCGTACCGGCCCGCCTTGTTGTCGGCGAAGCCCATGAACAGCGGCAGGTTCGGCTCGTTCCAGATCTCCCACGCGTTGATCCGGCCGGCGTAACGCTTCGCCGCCGCCGCGGCAAAGGCCCCGTAATCAGCCGGGTTGCGCGGCGGTGATGACGGGAACAGCAGCTGGGCGCCCTCCAGCCGAGCCCACAGCGGGGTGTTGGAGATGATGCCGAGCACCCGCAGCTTGTGCGCGCCCGCCGAGTTCACCAAATTGTCGAGGTAACCCCAGTTGTACTGGCCCTTGCTGCCCTCGATGACGCCCCAGTCGACCGGCACGCGAATCCAGGAGGCCGTGGTCTTGGCGACCGCGTCGATCTCGCGGCTGGCATCACCGGGGTTGCCGGTGGCCCAGGTGTAGCCCTGGGCGAAGCCGTAGCCGTCGGCCGGCGCCACCACCGCAGCGTGCGCCGTCACCGGTGATACCGCCCCCATCGACATGACCAGCACGACCAACATCGCGAACCGGCCGAGAACCCTGCGCAGCGGCGTCTTCATGCCCGCCAATGTACCGGACCTGCGCAGATGGCCGGCACCTGCGGATCTGCTGAGCGCCGGGCCTGCGCGATGCGCGCTGGCACGCCGGGTGCGCGCTCCCGCAACTTCGGCGGCAGCGCCAGTAGCCTGAGCCAATGCAGAAACCGGGCCGGGAGGCAGATCACGCGTGAAGGTGACCCGGACCATCGCCGTCATCGCCGCTGCCGCCATCGTGGTGTGCACCGGCGTGGCCTGGAGCACCGTGCGCTCGTTCGAGGACGGCATCAACCACGTCAACTCCGCGGCGCTGGGCGGCGGCGGCGACGACGGCGCGATCGACATCCTGCTGGTGGGGCTGGACAGCCGCACCGACGCGCACGGCAATCCCCTCTCCGCCGAGGAGCTGGCCACGCTGCGCGCCGGTGACGACGTCTCGACCAACACCGACACCATCATCCTGGTCCGCATCCCCAACAATGGGCGCTCGGCGACGGCCATCTCGATCCCCCGCGATTCCTATGTCGATGCCCCGGGGCTCGGCAAGATGAAGATCAACGGTGTCTTCGGCGAGGTGAAGCTCGACAAGATGAAGCAGCTGGTCGAGGTGCAGGGCGAGGACCCCGCCACCGCCGAGCCCAAGGCGACCGAGGCCGGACGGGAAGCGCTGATCAAGACCGTCGCCAAACTCACCGGGGTGACCGTCGACCATTACGCCGAGATCGGGCTGCTCGGCTTCTCGCTCATCACCGATGCACTCGGCGGCGTGAACGTATGCCTGAAAAACGCTGTGTACGAACCTCTTTCGGGTGCCGACTTCCCGGCAGGCTGGCAGAAGCTGAACGGCCCGCAGGCGCTGAGTTTCGTTCGGCAGCGCCACGACCTGCCCCGCGGCGATCTTGATCGGGTGACCCGCCAGCAGTCGGTGATGGCCTCGCTGGCCCACGAGGTCATCTCCGGCAAGACGTTGTCCAGTCCGTCCACCCTCAACCGGTTGCAGGATGCGGTTCAGCGTTCGGTGGTGCTCTCCGACGGCTGGGACATCATGGATTTCATCCAGCAGCTGCAGAAGCTGGCCGCCGGGTCGGTGGCCTTCGCGACCATCCCGATCCTGCAGGAGGACGGCTGGAGCGACGACGGCATGCAGAGCGTCGTGCGGGTCGACCCGGTTCAGGTGCACGACTGGGTCGAGAGCCTGCTCAGCGACCAGGCCGCCGGGAAGACCGAGCAGCTCAGCTATTCGCCGGAGAAGACCACCGCCGACGTGGTCAACGACACCGATATCAATGGGCTGGCGGGGTCGGTACAGCAGGTGTTGACCAGCAAGGGTTTCACCGCGGGCGCGGTGGGCAACAACGAGGGCGCCCACGTCACCAACAGCCAGGTGCAGGTGGCGAAGACCGACGACCTTGGGGCGCAAGCAATTTCGAAGGAACTCGGCAACCTTCCGATCGTCGAGGACGCCACACTGGCGCCCGGGACGGTGCGCGTGGTGCTGTCCTCTGATTACACCGGGCCGGGCTCGGGGCTGGACGGCCCCACCGGGACATCCGGCGATTCCGCCGTCATCGAGCAGAGCGCGGGTGGTACCGGCGACACGGCCGAGCCGCCCCCGCCGCCGTCACCGATCCTCACCGCGGGGTCCGACGACCCGGCGTGCGTGAACTGACATGACGACGGTCAGCGCGGCGCTGCTGGATCCGTTGATGCGCCGCGACCCCGTCGGGCCGCGCATCACCTATTACGACGACGCCAGCGGTGAGCGCATCGAACTGTCGACGGTGACGCTGGCCAACTGGGCAGCCAAGACCGCCAATCTGCTGCGCGACGAACTCGGCGCCGGACCGGGCGGCCGGGTGGCGGTGCTGCTGCCCGCCCACTGGCAGACCGCCGCGGTACTGCTGGGCATCTGGTGGATCGGCGCGGAAGCGGTGTTCGGACCGGATTCGGCAGACGCGGATATCGCGCTGTGCACCGCGGACCGGCTTGATGAGGCCGATGCCGCCACGGCAGCCGGTGAGGTGGTGGTGCTGTCCCTGGATCCGTTCGGGAAACCGGCGCCCGGCCTGCCTGTCGGGGTCACCGACTATGCCACCGCGGTACGGGTGCACGGCGACCAGATCATCCCCGAGCGCGCGCCGGGCCCCGCCCTCAACGGCCGGACCGTCGGCGAGGTGCTGGCCGCCGCCGCGGACGCGGCCGCCTCGCGCGGCCTCACCGACAGTGACCGGGTGCTGTCCACCGCGGGCTGGGCGACCGCCGAAGATCTGATCGCCCAGCTGCTCGCCGTGCTGTCCGCGGGCGCCTCCCTGGTCCTCGTGGCAAACCCGGACAGTGGCGCGCTGGAGCGCAGGCGCACGATGGAGAAGGTGACCAAGGGCTGAGCAGGGCGGTTGCACTCGCACCAAATATCCTTTGCGTCAATAATGTGATGCTATATGCCAGATGGGTGCCTCGTGGGTACCCTGTGACAGGTGGGAAGCATCGCGATGAGATTCGCTGCATATCGGCACTTCGGGCATCGACGGGTGCAGGGCTATACGGAGTCGGCGGCCATCGGGTTGCTACAAGCCGTTGACGAGCAGCAGCGGGCGGCCGGTATCCGTGGGCCCATCGCCGAGATCGGCGTCCATCACGGCCAGCTCTTCATCGCCATGAAGTTGCTCCAGCAACCGGGTGAGCAGGCCATCGCGATCGACCTGTTCGAGAACCAGGCGGCTAACATCGACAAGTCCGGCGAAGGCGACCGCAGCGAGTTCCTGCGCAACCTGGACCGCTGGGCCGACCGCACCGACCTCGTCGTGCACCAAGGGGATTCCACCCAGATCGTGCCCGGTGACATCCCGGCGCTGTCGGGGGTGCGGCTGTTCTCGGTCGACGGCGGCCACACCGAGGAGATCGTGCTCAGCGATATGCGGCTGGCCGAGGAGAGCCTGGTCGACGGCGGCGTCGTGATCGCCGACGACGTGTTCAACCAGCAGTGGCCCGGGGTGTGCGTCGGCACCGTGCACTACCTGGAGCAGGGTGGTGCCTTGGTGCCGTTCTACATCGGCTACAACAAGGTGCTGTTCACCCAGCCCGAGCACGCCGACCGGTACCGCCACGCGCTGGACCGGGCCTACGCCGACCGCACCATGACCGCGGTGTTCGAGTCGGTGTTCGTCAACCATCCGGTGAGCGTGCTGGTGCCGGTGCCCAAGCACCCGGCCCATATCGCCCGCCGCAGCGAGACCGTCCGCGCCGCCTACCGCAAGGTCGCGTCACTCTGGAGCTGACGCGACCCCGCGACGGCCCGTTCAGCGCAGCAGCTGACGGGACATCACCAGGCGCTGAATCTGGTTGGTGCCTTCGTAGATCTGGGTGATCTTGGCGTCGCGCATGAACCGCTCCACCGGGAAGTCCACGGTGTAGCCGTATCCACCGAACAGCTGCACGGCGTTCGTGGTGACCTCCATGGCCACATCGGAGGCGAAGCACTTCGACGCCGAGGCCAGGAACTGCAGGTTCGGCTCACCGCGCTCGGCGCGGGCGGCGGCGGTGTAGACCATCAGCCGGGCGGCCTCGATCTTCATCGCCATATCGGCCAGCATGAACTGGGTGTTCTGGAAATCGGCGATCGATTTGCCGAACTGCTTGCGCTCCTTGGTGTAGGCGATCGCGGCGTCCAGCGCGCCCTGGGCGATGCCCACGGCTTGCGCACCGATGGTCGGGCGGGTGTGGTCCAGGGTCGCCAGCGCGGTCTTGAACCCGGTGCCCGGCTCACCGATGATCCGGTCACCGGGAATGCGGCAGTTCTCGAAGTACAGCTCGGTGGTGGGCGACCCCTTGATGCCCATCTTGTGTTCCTTGGGCCCGGCCGAGAAACCCTCGTCGTCCTTGTGCACGATGAACGCCGAGATGCCGTTGGCGCCCTTGTCCGGGTCGGTTACTGCCATGACGGTGTACCAGGTGGACTTGCCGCCGTTGGAGATCCAGCACTTGGTGCCGTTGAGGATCCAGTCGTCGCCGTCGGCCACGGCCCGGGTGCGCATCGCGCCCGCGTCGCTGCCGGCCTCCCGCTCCGACAGCGCGTACGACGCGGTGGCCTCGCCCGCGGCGATCGAGGGCAGCACCTTCTGCTTGAGGTCCTCGGAGCCACGCATCAGCAGACCCGTGGTGCCCAGCTTGTTGCAGATCGGGATCAGCGAGGACGACGCGCACACCCGCGCCACTTCCTCGATGACGATGCACGCCGCGACGGCGTCGGCGCCCTGGCCGCCGTACTGCTCGGGGATGAACACCGCGGAGAAACCCGAGCCGTCCAGCGCCGCCAGCGCCTCGTCGGTGTAGCGCGCCTGCGCGTCCACCTCGGCGGCGTACGGCGCGATCTCCTTCTCGCACAGGGCGCGCAGCACGGTGCGCAGCTCGTTGTGCTCGTCGGACAGCTGGAACAGGTCAAAGGACGGGTTGGCAACCATCGGATCTCCTCGCTACTCGCCAGTAACCATAGCCGGTTAATCCTGATTCACTCAATCGCCGAGCAGTCGGCTGCGCAACGCCGCGTCTTTCTCCAGCACCATCTGCTCCAGGCCCGCCTGGAAGGCCTCCATTCGGGAGCGCAGCGCGGCGTCGCTCGCGCCGAGAATCCGCACCGCCAGCAGGCCCGCATTGCGCGCCCCGCCGATCGACACCGTCGCCACCGGCACCCCGGCCGGCATCTGCACGATCGACAGCAGCGAGTCCAGCCCGTCCAGGCGCGCCAGCGGCACCGGCACACCGATCACCGGCAGCGGGGTGGCCGCGGCGACCATGCCCGGCAGGTGCGCCGCCCCGCCGGCGCCGGCGATGATGACCTCGATGCCCCGGCCAGCCGCGGTCTGGGCGTAGTCGAGCATCCGGCCCGGGGTGCGATGCGCGGACACCACCCCGATCTCGAACGGGATGTCGAACTCGGCCAGCGCGGTGACCGCGGCCTCCATCACCGACCAGTCGCTGTCGCTGCCCATGATGACCCCGACGCGGGGGCTGCGCTTGTCACTCACGGTCTAGTGCCCGTCCCATCCATCGGTCCACTGCGCGTGCGACAACCAGTGCGCCGCCCGCTGCGCTCGTTCCCTCAGTGCCGCAACGTATTCCGGGTCATCGCTGCACCCCTGGCCCCCGCCGCCGACGATGTTGACGTGGCCGATCTTGCGGCCCGGCCGCCCCCCCTTGCCGTACAGGTGCACCTTCGCGTCGGGCATCCGGCCCATCAGGTGGTGCACCCGCTCGTCCATCGACATCTGCGGGGTCTGCGCCGCGCCCAGCACATTGCCCATCACCGTCACCGGGGCCAGCGCCGCGGTGTCACCGAGCGGGTAGTCCAGCACCGCGCGCAGGTGCTGCTCGAACTGACTGGTGCGGGCACCGTCCATGGTCCAGTGCCCGGAATTGTGTGGGCGCATGGCCAATTCGTTGACCAGGATCGCGCCGTCGATGGTCTCGAACAGCTCCACGGCCAGCACCCCGACCACACCGAGCTCGTCGGCCAGCCGCAGGCCCAGCGCCTCCGCCTCGGCGGCGACCTCCCCCGGCAGGCCCGGCGCGGGCGCGATGACCTCCACGCAGATCCCGTCGCGCTGCACGGTCTGCACCACCGGCCACGCCGCGCCCTGCCCGAACGGCGAGCGCGCCACCAGGGCGGACAGCTCCCGGCGCATGGCGACGCGCTCCTCCAACAGCACCTCGACACCGTCGGCCAGATAACCGGCAACCGCCTCCCTGGCATGCGCCAGGTCGCGAGCCAGCACCACACCACGGCCGTCGTAACCGCCGCGGATGGTCTTGATCACCACCGGACCGCCGATCCGGGCGGCGAACGCGTCGACGTCGTCGACGCTCGCCACCGCCGAGAACCGCGGGATCGGCGCACCGAGCGCCTCCAGCCTGCGCCGCATCACCAGTTTGTCCTGGGCATGGATCAGCGCCTGCGGCGGCGGCGCCACGTTGACCCCCTCGGCGACCAGCCGCTCCAGATGGGCGGTCGGCACATGCTCGTGGTCGAAGGTCAGGGCGTCGGCTCCGGCGGCCGCCCGACGCAGCGCCTCCAGGTCGGTGTGCGCGCCGAGCACCACGTCGGGACTGACCTGAGCGGCGGGCTCGTCGGCGGCCGCCGCCAGCACCCGCAGCGTCTGACCGAGGGCGATGGCCGCTTGGTGGGTCATCCTGGCCAGCTGTCCGCCACCGATCATGGCGACGACGGGCGCGGCGGAGCTCTTGGGAGTACGTGGCACGGCACCATGTTTTCATGGCGGATCCCATGGCGTACCGGGGCCGCCCACACCCACCGCGACCTGCGCAGGTTCACGTCGGCCAGTGAGTTTCCGTAGACTGTCTCTTCGTGTCCTTTGCTGATGCCACGATCGCGCGGCTGCCTCGCCCGATCCGGCCGTTCGCCGAGCGGCACCATGAACTGATCAAATTCGCACTGGTCGGTGCCACCACCTTCGTCATCGACTCGGCGATCTTCTACACCCTCAAGCTCACCGTGCTGGAACCCAAGCCGGTGACCGCCAAGATCATCGCCGGCATCGTCGCGGTGATCGCCTCCTACATCCTGAACCGGGAGTGGAGCTTCAAGGACCGCGGCGGCCGCGAACGCCACCACGAGGCGCTGCTGTTCTTCGTGGTCAGCGGCGTCGGGGTGCTGCTGAGCATGGCCCCGCTGTGGGTGTCCAGCTACATGCTGGGGCTGCGCGTGCCCGAGGTGTCACTCACCGTCGAGAACATCGCCGACTTCGTCTCGGCGTACGTCATCGGCAACCTGCTGCAGATGGCCTTCCGGTTCTGGGCGTTCCGCCGCTTCGTCTTCCCCGACGAGTTCGCGCGCAACCCCGACAAGGCGCTGGAATCCACGCTCACCGCCGGCGGTATCGCCGAGGCGTTCGAGGACCACCACGAGCAGGCCAGCGGCACCGTCACCCCGCTGCGGCGGTCCCGCCGCCCGGCTCAGCTGGGCGATTCCTCGGAACCCAAGGTGTCGAAGACTTCGTGATACAGCAGGGAGTGCACCTGCTCCACCCGCGGGATGTCGTGGAATTCCAGGGGATCCTGCGCCGCTGACTCGATGACCAGCGTTCCGGTGCGCAGCATGCGGTCCAGCAGGCCGTGCCGGAATTCCACACTGTTGATCCGGGCCAGCGGGATATCGATCCCACTGCGGGTGAGCAGCCCGTGGCGGAACATCACCCGGCGGTCGGTGATGACAAAATGCGTTGTCCACCAATTCAGGAACGGCCAAATCGTCAGCCAACCCACCAGGATCAGCCAGATCACGCCGATGACCGCGAACAGGATCCGCTTGGCGTTGCCGTCCCAATCGGTCTGGTTCACCCAGCCCGCGCCGAAGGCCGCCAGCGCGGTGGCGACCAGCAGCACCAGTACCGCGCCGATCAACCGCTTCCAGTGCGGATGCCGGTGCAGCACCACCCGCTCATCCTTGGCCAGCACGTTCTCCGGGTAGCCCACGGTGTGACTTTACTCAACCACCCCGTCGCCCGCGGGCCGCAAATGCACAATATCGGCCGCCGAAACCACTTCACTGCCGCTCTCGGTGCCGATGCGCAGCCGGCCCTGCCCGTCGATTGCCTCGGCCGTGCCGACGATGTCCCGGCCTCCCGGCAACTGGGCACGCACCCGGGCCCCCAACGTCGCGCTGCGGGCGCGGTAGTCGTCGAGCAGCGCGTCGGTGTCACCGGTCCGCCACTGCCCGATCCGCTCCCCCAGCCGCGCCAACAACGTCCGCACGATATCGGTGCGATCCGCCTCGACCCCGAGCTGATACACCGAGGTGGCCTGTGGCTGCCCGATATCCTCGGGCCGGACTGCGACGTTGCACCCGATCCCCAGCACGATGACGGGTTTCGGCGAGGCCACCTCGGCCAGGATCCCGGCGATCTTGGCGGTGCCGACGAGCACGTCGTTGGGCCACTTGAGCCCGGCGTCGATTCCCGACGCGGACAGCGTGTCGACGACCGCGACGCCGGCCAGCAGCGGCACCAAACCCCAGCGCTGCTCGTCGACGCCGTCGGTGGCGATACCCACCGACATGATGATCTGCCCATGCCGCACACCCGCCCACGACCGCCCGCCGCGCCCACGACCGGCGGTCTGATGCTCGGCCAGCAGCACCGCCCCGGCGATGTCGTCACCGTCGCGGGAGCGTGCGATGAGGTCGGCGTTGGTGGATCCGGTGACCTCGACGACGTCCAGGCGGCGCCACGGTCCCGCCTCGGTGTCCTGCGTGTCGAGTGCGGCGCGCAGCGCCGCGGCGTCCAGTGCCCGCGGTTCAGCAGTCATCGGGCACCGGCTGGTCGGCGAAACGCTTTGCCATCCAATCTAATTGGGACGCCAGGTCGACGTCTCCATGTCCCTTCCCCGGTTCGAACTGCACCGTCACCGTTCCTCCCATGGCGCACGCCTTCGCGATCGCTGCGGCCGTCCAGGCCGAGTCGACCAGCGTATCGGCCCCGCCGTACCAGACCGACAGCGGCGCCGACAGCGGACGCTGCGGCAGCGCCCAATCACGCAGCAGCCGGCGCAGCCGGTCGGCCGCAGCAGCGTCGCGGGGCGCGACGAATTCGGGGCGCAGCTGCGCCCCGGCGTCGCCGCGCTGATAGATCTCCGGCGCCTGACAGGCGGTGAGCACCTGCCAGTACTTGGTGGCCGCGCCGGACCGGTAGTCGTCGCGGTTGAGGTCGGGATGCCTGCGGGCCAGCGATTCCACGATGACCGGCATGGCCAGCAGCTGATCCGGGGTCAGGGTGTGCGCCAGCGCCTTGTCCACGAACCCGGACACGTCGGCGGCCGGCGCGGCGGCCACCGCCCCCATCAGGGTCAGGTCGGCGGCATACCGGCCGGCCTGCTCGTCGGCGGCCCAGGTCGCCGCGCCGCCCTGAGAGTGGCCGAACGCCATCCAGACCGAAGACACGTCACCGAAGGTGTGCCGCAACGCCCGCACGCTGTCGATGATGTTCAGGCCTGCGGTACGGGCATCGAGATATGGGTGGTTTCCCTTGGTGCCCAAGCCTTCATAGTCGGCGACCGCGACAGCGAAACCGCGGCCGGTGAACGCGGTGACGAACGGCAGCAGGCCCATCATGTTGTCGGACAACGACGGTGCGCAGGGCCCGTCGATGCCGAGCGTGCCGTGCCCGACCGCGACCACCCGCCAACCACCGGGCGGCGGGGTTCCCGTCGGGACGAACACCGAGCCGGACACGACGGTCTGCTCGCCGGTGTCCCCATTGGTGGACCGGTACAACACCCGCGCGGCCCGCAGCCCCCGCGCCTCGATCCTGCGGGTCACCCCGGGCATCGTGGTGGCCGACACCAGCGTCCCCGGGCCGGAACCGCTGCGGTCGGCGCTCTGGATCGGGGCCGGCGCGCCGCCGGAGGACGGGAAGAGGTTGAGATAGGCCAGCCCGACCGGCACCGCGAACGGGAGAAGTGCCACGGCCGCGGCGATTTCGGCGACGACGACGGCGATCAGCGCGACGGCGACGATTGCGCGCCTGATGCGGCGCGGCCGACTGGGCACCCGCGTGTCGGATGGGATCTCAGACGGGGTTTCAGACACGGACCGCGGCACGAATCCACGCTACCGAAGCCGCGACGGCGGCCCTGGTCAGTACGCGCCCACCCCGCCCAGCACGGTCCGCACGGTCTTGAAGGCGATGACGAGGTCACCGCTGATGGACCAGTTCTCCACGTAGGACAGGTCCAGGCGGACCGAGTCGTCCCAGGACAGGTCCGACCGGCCGCTGACCTGCCAGAGGCCGGTGATACCGGGTAGCACCAGCAGCCGGCGGCGCACCTGATCGGTGTAGGAGTCGGCCTCACTCGGCAGCGGCGGGCGCGGGCCCACCACGCTCATCTCCTTCTTCAGCACGTTGATGAACTGGGGTAGCTCGTCGACGCTGTAGCGACGCAGGATGCGGCCGATCGGGGTGACCCGGGGGTCCTGCCGGATCTTGAACAGCACGCCGCCGTCCATCTCGTTCTTGTCGGCCAGGCTGGCGACCATCTTGTCGGCGTCGGCAACCATGGTGCGCAGCTTGATCATCCGGAAGGGCTTGCCGTCCAGGCCGATCCGCTCCGACAGGTAGAACACCGGGCCGCGGCTGGTGAGCTTGATGGCCAGCGCGCTGACGAGCAGCAGCGGGAAAGCCATCAGCAGCACGGTCACCGCCACGCACACGTCGAAGGCCCGCTTCTGCAGCTTCTTGGTGCCGCTGTACTGCGGCTTCTCCACGTGGATCAACGGCAGGCCGGCCACCGGGCGCATGGTCAGGCGGGGCCCCGCGACGTCCACCATGCCGGGCGAGACGACGAGGTCCACGCCGAGGCGGTCCAATTCCCAGGACAGCTCGCGCACGCCTTCGGGCCCCAGGTGTTCGGTGGCGGTCAGCGCGACGGTGTCGGCGCCGACCTGGGCGATGGCCTCCTCGACCTGGCCCTCGTCACCGAGCACCGGCAGCGCGCCCACGCCGGGCACCTCCAGGGTGCCGCCACCGGGCCGCCCGGTCAGGCACACACCGACCACCGAGTAGCCGTACCACCAGGTCCGGTCCAGCGACTGGACGAGGCTCTTGACGGCCACCGGGTTGCCGACGGCCAGCACCGAGGTGACGCACCGTCCGCGGCGCCGGTAGAAGTTCAGCACGCGGCGGCAGCCGCTGCGCCCGAGCATCAGGAACACCAGCCCGAGCGGGAAGGCCAGTGCGAGATAGCCGCGCGCGTACTCGGGCCGGAAGATCATCAGGGTGACCGCGACGACGCCGATCGTGGACAGGGTGGCCGACAGGACGCGGCGGTATTCCTCCATGCCGGCGCCGACGACTCGTGGCGACCGGGACCGGTACGCCGTCAGCAAACCAAGCCACATGAAACCGAAGATGACCGAGAGCAGGCCGAAGTACTTGGTCAGCGGATCGAAATCGGTAACTGGCCGGCCGAGCCGGACCATTTGGGCGCACGCCATCGCGGCACCGACCACGAAGACGTCGGTGATGGTCAGGGCCAGAACGTAACGACGCTGCCAGTGCAACCCACCGATACGGGCAACGGCAGGTTCGGCACGTTCTACGGCGACTGGCGCTGCCGTCTCTCTCACAAGAGTCACCTGGAGGTCCACCTTCTTTGCTGCGCCAGTCGAGCGTTGTTGCTCGCAGACTATCGCGGCTCGCCTAAACTATCGCTTTCTTTCGCGTAAGTTGCAACATCCAGCGCGTATTTTTCGCTGTGTGAGCGATGTCGCTCCCACCCTTTTCCGACCGTTGCCCGCCGCCGAGAACGACTTTGCGCGCCGGCCAACCAAGGGGTTGGTTCCGCGCCGTGCGAACAGTGCGATCTAACCACGAACTACGCCCGGAGGCCGGATAAACCGAGGACAATATTTACGTTGCCGTCGAATCCTGTCAACTGTGGTGACGACGTTTGCGTTGTACCAACTCTTGTTGATATCGCAAACGCGGTGCCGGGCGTACCGCCACGATGCAGCTAACGGGCAGCTGACGGCGCACCTCGTGGGCACTGACCTGCGGCTCAGGCAGCCGCCGGAGGCTCAGGCACAGCCGCCGGAGGCGGGGGTGCCGTGCATCCGGTCGAGCAGCCAGCCGAACTGCTCGCCGACGTCCAGGTCGCCGTGGCCGTGCTCGGGCTGGAATTCGGAGATCAGCTGCGTGCCCATGGCGCAGGCGGCCTCGATCGCGTGGGCGGTCCACGCCGGGTCGATGTACTCGTCCTCGCCGCCGTAGGTCACCGACAGCGGGCCGGTGGACCGCTGCTGGGGCAGCGCCCACGCCCGCAGGTGGTCACGCAGCCGGTCGGCCGCCGCCGCGTCGTGCGGGGCGACGTCGCCGGGCCGGATCTTGTCGATGACGGCCTCGCGGTCGCGCACCGCATCACCGGCGCACGCGATCAGCACATCCCACTTCTCGGCGACGATGCCGCGCCGGTAGTCGTCGCGGTTGATCGCCGGGTCCAGCCGCGCAATCGACTCGATGACCAGAACCAGGGCCGCCGACTGTTCCTTGCTCAGGGTGCCGTCGACGGCCTTGTCGACCAGGCCGGCCACGTCGGCGGCCGGCGCCAGCGCCACCGTCGCGATCAGGTTCAGGTCCGGGGCGTAGCCGCCGGCCAGCTCACTGGCGGCCCACACCGCCCCTCCGCCCTGCGAACCGCCCCAGGCCGCCCACCGGTCGGACACGTTCGGAAAGGTCTTGCGCAGGGCGCGCACCGAATCGATGATGTTGCGGCCCGCCGTCCGCGCGTCAAGGTACGGGTGCACGCCCGGCGCGCCCAGGCCCTGAAAGTCCGCCAGCGTGACCGCATAGCCGGAGGCGATGAACTTGTCGACCACCTCGGCCATGCTCAGCAGCGAGGCCGACAGCGACGGCGCGCAGGGCTCGTCGATGCCGACGGTGCCGTGGCCGAGCGCGATGACCGGCCACCCACCGGCCGGCGCGTCGCCCGGCGGTACGAACACCGACGCCGACACCTCGGTGGGCGCGCCGGTGTCGCCCTCGGTGGAGTGGTAGACCACCCGGGCCGCGTTGATCGCCGCGCCCTGCGCCCGCTTGTTGAACTCGGGCATGGTGCTGGCGCTGATCAGCGCACCCGGATCCTGTCCGCCCAGCTGGGCGCCCGCCACGGGCTGCGCCCCCGTCTCGGCGCCCTGACCCACCGGCTTGGCGTCGTCGCGCCGGATCACCAGCACGATGCCGATCACGACGACCACGACGACGGCCAGGGCCGATCCGCCCCACCACAGCTTGTGGCGCATCAACTCTTCCGGAATCGCTTGACCAGGCCCAGGCCGGGTTTCTCGACCAGGTAGTAGGTGGCGGTGGAGAGCAGGATGGTCACCGCCGCCACGACGGCGATATTGCGGAACATGCCACCCCAGGTGTCCCCGGCGGCCAGGCCGTAGCGGCCCAGCAGCAGCAGCATCGGGTAGTGCCACAGGTACACCGACAGCGAGATGACGCCGACGAAGTGGAACGGCTTGTAATCCAGGAAGCTGGCCAGTTTCGAATTCCCGCCCCACGCCAGTGGCAGCACGATCAAGATGATGAAAATGGCTGAGACGAAACCGATTCCGGCCGTCGCGAAGGCACTTCCGGTCATGGTGATCGCCAGCGCGGCCACCATCGCGACGAACAGTCCGGGGATGGACAGCACCCAGATCCGCTTGGCGGCGCGGGGGCCGATGACACCCTGCTCGATGGCGACGAACAGGATGGCGGCGAACATGCCGTACGCGAACAGATCGGCATTGGTCAAGAAGCTGCGCATGAACACCGCGGCCCAGTTCGGACCCCAGTTCTGCATGGCCACGCTGGTCTCCCCGGTGGCCTGGAACACCAGCGGCGCGAACAACCGGCCGATGACGCCGAGCACCAGCAGGATGGCCGGGGCCAGGCAGGCCAGCGTCAGCGGCGCGACACCGGTGCGCTTGCGCAGTCCGAACAACAGCATGCCGAGCAGCGGCAGCGACGCGTAGAACGCGATCTCCAGCGTCAACGACCAGGACGGGCTGATGCCGGTCTGCACGTACTCCGGGACGTAGGTCTGGGTGAGCGTCAGGTTGGCCAGCAGCTCCCACGGATCGGTGATCATGCCGGTGCCCTGATCGGTGCCCAGCTGCTGGGTCGCCGAGTTCTGGACGTAGGCCACCTGCAGCACGAAGTTGCAGATCAAGAAGATGACCAGATAGCCGGGGAACACCCGGAACACGCGGTGCAGCGCGTACTGCCGGGTGTCGGGCATGGTGGCCTTGTCCGCCGGCTTGGTCAGCTTGCGGATATAGGGCAGGAACAGCAGGAATCCGCTCAGGACGAAGAACAGGATGAGCGCCAGGCCCAGGATGTCCAACTTCGCCTTGTGGTGCACGATCGGCGAATACGCGATCCCGACGTGACCGGCGACCACGGCCAGGCAGCCCAGCCCGCGCACCCCGTCCAGGCCGATGATGCGCCGGTGCGTCGGCGACGTCGCCAGCACCTGCGATTCGATGGCGGGCTGGGCGTCCTCGCGGGCGGCGTTGGTATCTGTCATGGCTTCTCCGGGTCGTCGCGTCCGGGTCAGGTGGTCTTCAGGATCGAGGGTCCACCTTCGACGGTGCACGTGTTGTCGGCCGGGGCGTCGGCGAACCGCTTCTGCACCCAGTCCAGCGCCACGATGGGATCGAAATCGCCGTGGTGGCGGCCGGCCGCGATGAACGATGCCAGGGTGTCCCCGAGATCGCAGGCCCGCTTGACGGCCTCCTCGGTCCACTGCACCGGAACGGTCTCGTCGGCGTCACCGTGCACGATCAGCATCGGCGCGCTGGCCTGGAACCGCGGCAGCCCGCTCATCCGGTTCAGGTAGCCGCGCAGTTCGTCGGTGGCCTGCGGGGTGGCCGGGCGCAGGTCGTCGGGCTGCACCTGGTTGGCGATCTCCAGGCGCTTCTGCGCGTCGACATCCGAACAACCGGTCAGCAGATCCCAGTTCTCCTTCACCAGTCCCCGGCGGAAATCGTCGAGATTCAGGTCGGGGACCTGGTTCTTCAGCGCGCGCAGGAACAGCGCCAGCGCGACGGCCTGCTGCGGTGTCAGCCTGCCCTCGGCGGCGACGTCGGCCAGACCCGTCACGTCGGCGGCCGACGATACGCTCACCGAGCCGACCAGCCGGGTATCCCCGGCACCGTAGGTATTGACCAATTCGTTTGCGGCCCAAGAGGCTTGGCCGCCCTGGGAGACGCCGAAGGCCACCCACTTGTCCGACGTGTCGGGGACCAGTTTGCGGACCGCACGGGCCGCGTCGATCATGTTGTGCCCGACGGTCGCGGCGTCCAGGTACGGGTGATAGGTGTCGTGGGTGCCCAGGCCCTGGTAATCCGGCACCACCATGACATAGCCGAGCTGGATGAGCGCGCGGACCGCGTCGGAGAACCCGAACAGTGTCGGCGACAGCGAGGGTGCGCAGTCGGGCTCGACACCGGTGGTGCCGTGCCCGAAGACGATGACGGGCCAGCCGCCGTCCGGCGGTGCACCGTTGGGCGCGAACACGCTGCCGGAGACCACCTGCGGGCTGCCGTCGATCCCCGAGGTGGACGTGTAGGTGAACCGGGCCGCGACCGAGGAGACCCGCAGCATGCGGCGGTCGATGGTGTCGAACTTGGTGGCGCTGATCAGCGTGCCCGGCCCGGAACCCGAATAGTCGGCGGGCAGCTGGATCGACGGCTCCCCCGAGCCCGCCGGCGGTTGCGCGGGCTTGGCCTGCGAGCAGCCCGCGATCAGGCCGGAGGCCAGCGCCACCGAAGCCAGGACCGCCGCCGCGGACTTCCAACGTCGCATCCGCAACCCTCTCCTACGCGTTACCGGACATCGCCTGCTTGGCAATGTGATTCAGCTGTGCCGGGGTCAACACCTTGTCCCGGGTGATGCCCACCGCGAGCACCAGGATCAGGCTGAGCGCGAAACCCACCCCGGCGCCCACCGCGACACCCTTGAGCATCGGCGCGGGCACCCTGGTGGCCGTCGTCGCGGCGTCCACCGGCACCAGTTCGGCGATCGGGCCGGTGTACTGGATCGGGTCGGTGGGCTGGGACTGGATCCATTCCAGCTCCCGCGAGATGGCCATCAGGTTGGCCGCCACCGCATTGACCAATCCGACGGCGCGGCGCGGATCCGGATCGGTGACCTTCACCCGCAGTAGGGCCGAGTTGGGCCGGCCGAACCGGTTCACCCCGCCGGGCTCCCAGGTGGCCGAGGTCTCGGCGATCAACTGTTCCGGCGTCATCCCGACACCCGGGATCTGATCGATGGCGCGCCGGGCCACCAGATCCGACTGCGCCAGCCCCACATAGGTGGCGATGCGGGCGTTGGCGCCCATCCCGCCGGCGTAGGCCGAGAAGGTGGCCGGGTCACCGGCCACCTGCGCCATCAACAACACCGACGCCTCGTAGTCGCGGTCGCGCAGCAACTGTTGCGCCCCGTACGCCGCACCCGCCGAGGCCAGCGTGGCGAGCAAGATGACCAGCCACCCGCCGGCGATGATCTTCAGGTAGTCGCGGAACCGCGGGACGTCGACCGGGGCTCTCAACTTCGGCCCGCGCAGTCATCCGGCGGTGGGGCGATACCGGCCAGCCGGTCCATCAGCCAGGGCAGGGTGTACCCGCTGTCCAGATCGGCGTGCCCCTTCCCCGGGCCCTTCCTGATCTCCATCGGGCTGCCCATCGCACAGGCCCGGTCCAGGGCCCGTTCGAACCATTTCTCGTTGACCAAGGTGTCCTGCGTGCCGTAGCCGACGATGATCGGCGTCTCGATGCGCGCCTGCGGCACGGCCAGTTCCTGCAGTCGGTCGCGCAGCCACACCACGTCTTCGTAGGTGGCCGGTTTCAGGTCGGCGTTGGTCATCAGCGAGCGCACCCGGGCGATGTCGTCGAAGTTCGGCGGGATACAGTCCAGCAGCTCATCCCAGTTCTGCGCAGTGGCACCGCGCCGGTAGGCGTCCAGGTCCATCTCCGGGTGGAACCACTTGAGCGACTGCAGCGCGAACACCATGGTGATCCGCTGGTCCGGGGTGAGCGTCTCGTTCCAGGCGGCGTCGGCCAGTCCGGACATGTCCGCGGCCGGCGCCATCGACACCGTGCCCAGCAGGTTCAGGCCCTTGCCGTAGCTGGGCGCCTGTTCGGCGGCCGCCCAGACCGCCAGGCCACCGGCCGAGTGCCCGTAGGCCAGCCACTTGTCGCTGAGGTCCGCACCGACCCGGCGTGCCGCGCGCACCGAGTCGATCACGTTGAAGCCGTAGGTTTTTGCGTCCAGGAACGGATGCTGGAAGCCCTCGACCCCGGCGCCCTGGAAATCGGTGACGGCGACGGCGAAACCCGCCTGCACGAACACCGACATGGTCCACTGGTTCAGCGGCAGGCTGCCGTACAGACTGCTGGCGCATTTGTTGAGCACGCCCTTGGTGCCCTGACCGAACGCCAGGATGGGCCAGCCGCCCTTGGGCGGGTTGCCCGGCGGGATGGCGATCGCACCGGACACCTGGGTCGGCGAACCGTCGACCCCGGACGTGGACCGGTAGACCACCCGCATGTAGGTGGCGTCGTCCTGGTCGAGCAGGTCCGCGCCCTTGAGCGGCTCCACCGAGATCAGCGAGCCCGGACCGTCATCGGTCATATCGGGCGGGGACAGTCGCGGCTTGCCGTTGAACGGCGGCGTCAAGGTCTTGATCGCCGGCGTCTCGTCCGGCGGTGGCGGTGCGGGTGCCGGCGCACATGCCGACACCAGGAACACCACCGATGCGGCGGCCACCAGCAGGGCGGCCGTCCGCGACACCAGCGTGGACACCGACTTAACCCGTGGTCTGCGACCTGGCGAGGTGGCGTGCGCCGTCCTCATCCGGACCGTCCTGTGACGCACCCTGGTCACCGGCGGCGTTCTGCTGCTTGCGGTGTCCGGTCAATTCCCGGCGATGGCCCGGCTCGCAGGTGGCCACCACACCGAGCACTCCCGCGTGGGCGGTGTCGAGCACCCTGAGGGCCTTGCGCAGCGCCGAGGACTTGGTGTGGCCGATCCGGCCGAGCACCAGGGCCCCGTCGCCGAGCGCCGCGGCCACCGCGCCGTCGGAGTACTTGGTCAGCGGCGGGGTGTCGATGATCACGTAGTCGAAGTGCCTGCGCAGCACCTCGAGCACGCGCGGCACCGCCTCGTCGCCCCACAGCTCACCGCGCACCGACGGCACCGGTCCGGCCGCGAGCAGCGAGAAGCCGCGATCGGCGACGTCGATGACGGTCTCGGAGATGTCGTGCTGGCCGGCGACCAGCGTGGTGAAGCCGTTGGCTGCGGCCCGAGCGGTGTCCTCGGGGGCCAGTTTCAGCAGCGCCGGCAGCGACGGGTTCACCAGGTCCCCGTCGACCAGCAGCACGGAGTGGCCGGCCTCGGCGAACGCCACGGCCAGGTCGACCGCGGTGGAGGACCGCCCGTCCTGCGGGGACGGGCTGGTGACCGCGATGACCCGCGGCTGCTGCCCGCCCGGGGTGCGGGCGAACTGCACGTTGGTGCGCAGTTCCCGCAACCGTTCGACGGCGGGCCCGCCCGCGGCGATGTCGACGACACCGTCGCGGCTGTCGTCCTCGATCAGGGTGCCGAGCAGCGCCACGCCGGACACTTCCTCGACGCGCTCGCGGCGGCGCAGCTTGGTATCCGATGCCCCGATGGCCAGGGCGATGAGCACGCCGACCAGCAAACCGCCCACGGCACCGGCCGCGATCCGGGTGGCCAGGCCCATGGACGGCACCAAGGTGCCGTAGCTGGCCTCGTCGACGATCACCGCACCCGCCGCGGCCTCGCCGCCGCGCCGCGACGTCTCCAGCTCGGCGGTCACCTTGACCAGCTGATCGGCGACGGCGTTGGCGTACCGCTGCGCCGCGGCCGGGTCGGCGTCCTTGACGGTCACGTCGAGCAGCACGGTCTGCGGCATGGGCACCGCGGTGATCTTCGCGCGCAGCTCGTCGGTGGTGATGGGCGCCTTCAGCTGGTCGACGGCGCGCACGGCCACCTGCTCACTGGTGGCCAGGCCCGCGTAGGAGAAGACACGTTCTTGCGAGAACAAGTTGTTCTGGTAGGCGTCACCGACCGAGGTACCGCTCTGGGTCGTGACGAACAGTCGGACGGTCGATGCGTACTGCGGTGTGGAAAACAAGGTGGTCAGGTACCCCACCACGGCTCCGATCGCCAGTGCCCCCACAACCACCCACCACAGCCTGCGGAAAATGCGCAGGTAATCACCGATGGCCAAGAAGCACTCCCATTCGCTCTCAGTCGAGACAACAGTGCAACGATAGCGTCCGCGACAAGGTTGCACACCGGATGCCGGCCGCACCCTGGTGGCACGTCCAGCGAAACCAATGCAAGGATAGTTAAATGCGTGGCGGGTGCAACAATGCAGTGGACATCATTGCCGGATGAGGGCGGGTCCGAAATGAATCTGGGCGCGATATCCCGGCGCGATGTGGTCATCGGCGCCGTAATCATTGTGTTGGCCGCCGGGGTCGGCGCCGCCGCCGCGGTCGGCGGGAAAATCGCGATCCTGGGCGTCGCCGCGCTGCTGGCGCTCGCCGTCGGCGTGTACATCGGGCTGCGTCATCCGCTGTGGCTGTACTGGGGCATGGCGATTGCCATCGGCGCGCTGCCGTTCGGTTACTTCCCCGGTGTGCACGTGCCGCTGTACCTTCCGTTCGCCGCGGGGGCTTTGCTCGCCGCGTGGGTGCACCCGACCGCGACCAAGAGGTGGCCGACACTGGCCAAGGCGGTCCTGATCCTGGTCATCGTCTCCGGCATCGCGATGGTGTGCACCTACACCTCGATCGTGAATGTCATGGACTACACGAAATGGGCCATCGCGACATCCGCGTTCTTCGCCCTGCTCGCGCTGCCCGCCGAACATCTCGCCAAATTCGGCCGCATCTTCGTCTACGCGGCGACATTCAATGCCGCATTCGGTATCGCGTCGGTGGCAATTGGCTCCAATCAGATGCTGCTGCAGCCATTTCGGCTGTTCGGCTATGCGGTGGCCAACACCGAGCGGTTCTATTTCACCGGCGGTGTCTCGAATCTGCCGCGCACGGACCGGTTCGCCGTGGGCATGGGCAGCCAGAGCTTCACCCGCCTCGGCGGCCTGTGGCTGGATCCCAACGCCGCCGGAATCGGCCTGGTGATCGCCTTCGTCATCGCGATGATCCTGCTGGTGGGCTGGCAGCGCGCGGTGGCGGTGACCATCCTCGGCCTGGCCATCGCCCTGACCCTGAGCCGGTCGGCGATCGTCACCACGCTGGTCGGCGTGGCCCTGGTGTTCCTGTTCCACAAGATGCGCTCGCGGGACCGCCAGCTGTTGGTGGGTGCGCTCATCGTGGCGTTCACGACGGCCATGCTGGTGCCCTCGGTGCGCACCCGACTATTGGGCACTCTGGGCTCGAATGACGCCGGCGCCACCGACCGCATGGACTCGATCCGGGAATTCCCCGGCCGCATGAGCGGGCATTGGTTGTTCGGCTGGGGTTGGTCGCAGCGCGAATTCAAAGACGGCGCCTACGCATTTATCCAGAATTTCGTCTCCAATGCACCGCTGATCGCCATCCACCGCGCCGGCATCTTTGTCGGCATCGCGTTCATCGCGATGGTGATCATCGGGTGCGTGATCGGATTCCGGCTGCTGCGAGCAAACTCGTTACCCCGCGCTCTGTATGGCGGTGTCTTTATCGGTTTCTCGGTCGTCGCGTTGAATCTGGATCACCCCGTGGTGGTCATCCCGCAGATCGTGTTCCTGTACACGATCTTCCTGACCTTCCTGGCGTACGCCGACGAACTCCGGCAAACGGCCCACGTGGTCGAGACCGCGCCGGGCGCGGCGCGCATACCGGCCACCGCGGCCCCGGCCCGCGCTCCGGGTTAGTCGCGGTCAGCCGGCCTGCGCCGGCACCGTCCCCGACAACAGTCCCTCGACGGTTCGGTGCGGGCGCCGCTGCTCCCAATATTGACGGTTCAGCCGGTACAGCCGGTCGCCGGCGTCCGCGGCGGCACCGGCGTCGAGCAGGTAGCGCCGGCATTCGGCGATGAACGCCTCGTCGTCGTCGTGGACCCCGAGCTCGAGCAGCTGCCCGAGTGATCCGACGGCCGGGCTGCTGCCGACGACCGGCAGCCCCATCCTGGCGGCGTCCAGGATCTTGACCCGCACACCGCCACCCGTGCGGATCGGCGCGATCATCGACCGGCAGGTGGCCAGGAATGCCGGCAGGTCGTCGACGAACCCCAGATCGCGAACTCCGCTGGGGTAGTGCGGTTCCGGCGCCGTGGAGTGTTTCGCGCCGATCACGCACAGCTCGGCGCCGGGGATACCGGCACAGATCCGCGGCCACAGCCGCAGGGCTTCCAGGAAGGCCTCCTGGTTCGGCGGCCAGTCCCGGGTGCCCATCAGCACCAGCCGGGGCGGCGTGGCGGCCACGTCGACCTGATCCAGCGGTTGCAGCGTCAGGTCCAGCCAGCGGGCGTCGCGCACCCCGCGCCTGCGGTAGAACTCGGCCTCCTCGGCGTCGAACGTGCCGACCGCGTCGGCGGCGCGGGCCACCCGGACCTCGTCGCGCAGCAGCTGACCGACCTGCAGCCGGCCCAGCAGGCCGCGACTCGCCCGCCACACCAGTGACTCGCTGACGTGGGTGTTGACCACGAACCGGGCGGAGCCGGAATGCCGGCTGCGCAAGAAGGATTCGGCCATGTAGCTGTGCTCCGCGACGAAGATGTCGGCCGCCGAGGCGTCGATGGCACGGACCAGTGCGTCGTTGTCGAACCGGACGTGCACCAGGCTGCGCCGGCTGCGGGCGGCATCGATCAGCAGTCGCGCCGGCCGCACCCCCGACTTGGGCACCCGGGTCAGCGGCAGGCCCCCGGGGACGATATCGGTGTCCAACTCACCCGGCGGCTGGTGCGACAGGCAGATCGCCGACACCGCATACGAATCCGAGGCCAGACCCATCACCAGCCGGGACAGCTCCAGGTCGCCGCCGTGCTCGGCGACGGGATCCTTGGACAGCAGGAACGTCACCTCGGTCCTGGGGTTGGTTCTCGTCACCGATCCACTTTCCGGTAGAGCACGCGGGCGTAGATGGCCAGCAGGATGGCGTCGGTGATGACGGTCGCGATGGCCGCGCCCACCGCGCCCGCACCGACCAGCAGCGCGACCAAGCCCAACTTCACCGGGACCAGACCGAGGTTGGCGGCCAGCCGGATCCCGTCGCGGCGCTGGTTGTAGAGCACCGCCTGGAACACCGAGCTGATGGTGCGCATGGCGCAGAACAGCGACATGACCATCATCGCCAACGCGAGTTGCTCGGGGGCCGGCGAGATGAGCAGACCTATGCCCGCGAGCAGGATCAACAATCCCGCCGCCGCGCCGAGGATCAGCGTGCTCTTCAGCGGCGGGCCGGCCGACAGGTCGCCCTCCCCCGCCCGCAGCGTGTGGTTGTAGGACATCCCGAAGGACTGCCCGACGGCGACCACGGCGATGGTGGCGGTGGTGGTGATGGCGTAGTAGCCGACGATGGTGTCGTTGGTGAGCCAGCCCAGCAGCAGCACGTCGCCCTGCAGATAGGCAGCCAGCCCGAGGGTTTCACCGACCAGGATGGCGATCAGTTTCGGCGAGCCCGGCAGTCCCGGCCGGTGCCGCGGCACGACGAAGGCGATGCCCACCGCGGCCACGGCGTACGGCGATACCAACCACAGGCTGGCCGCCTGCAGCGTCGGTTCGTCGGCGATGAACAGGTAGCCGGCGGCCATCACCACGCTGGCCACCTGACGGAAGGTGTCGATCTGTGCGACGCGTTGCGGCTGCCCGTCCCTGGCGGCCTGGCTCTGCCAGGATTTCAGCGCGATCTCGCCGCCGGCCACGAACAACCCGAACCAGGCGATGTAGTTGACCTCGACCAGCGCGGCGCCGACCAGCATCAGCGCCACCCCGAGCAGATAGCGGGTGGTGCGTTCGGCGAGGAAACGTTCCTGCGACTCGCGCACCGACCGGACCGCGAACGGGTTGTCCAGCGGCGGCCCGATCAGCGAGAAGCACGCATAGGCCATGCCGTAGCGGCCGTAGTCGGCGACGCCGAGGTGCCCGATCAGCAGGACGGTCCACAGCAGCCCGACACCGCGGCCGCCGTACAACCAGAACACCGCCCACAGGGTCTGGATCAGGTGCTTGGAGGTGCCGGCGTGCTCGTCCGCCCCTCGGGAGACCTGCTCGGGCGCCGGCTCAGGCATCTTCCGGCTGCCCGGCCAGGGTGCGCGACCACAACTGCACGAACGCCTCGGCGGTGCGCGCGGCCGACCGGGCGTGCCGGGCAGCATCGGCGTTGCGGCCCAGTTCGGTGAGCCGGTCGCGGTCGTTCAGCAGCGCGGTGATCTCGCGGGCCAGGCCGGCGGCCACCTCACCCTCGACGGGTGGCACGGTGACCACCCCGTCGGCGGTGCCGAGTTCGGCCAGGGAGCCGTACCCGGTGCACACCACGGGGGTGCTGTAGGCCATGGAGTGGGCGACCACTCCGGAGGCCGGGTAGGTCTCGGCGTAGAAGTGCCGCTTGCCGTACGGCAGCGCGATGGCCCGCACCGACGCGAAGAAGGCATCCTCGGCGGGGCCGTCCACCCCGCCCAGGATCTCGATACCGTCGGCCCGCGGCAGCGACTCGGTGCCGCGGCCGGCCACCCGGATCAGGATGTCGTCGGGCAGCTCCGCGCGGATGCGGGCGATTTCCTCGAATCCCTTTCCGCGGTAGACGAATCCGAAGAATCCGACCGCCTTGGGACGATCCTGCGCCGGCGTGATGGCCGGCCGGTCGCGCACCAGGTGCGGGATGAACGCGGTGCGGGTGCGCGGATAGGTGCGCTCGATGGACCGCCGGCCGGTCTCGGTGAGCGCGACCAGGGTCCGCTCGCCGTGCACCGCGCCCTCGATGGCGCGCGACACCGGCCGTAGCGGGTAGTGGATGCCGTGGGTGAGCAGCCGGGATTTCGCGATGAAACGGGTGCGGGCCAGGAACCACAGCCCCTGCGGCGGGTCGTGCACGGTCGCGGTCACCGGAACGCCGTCGATCCCCGCCACCGACCAGAACGTCGGCAGCACCCCGGTGGACAGTTCGGCGTGCACCAGGGTCCGGCCCGGCGGGCCCTCGGCGATCAGCCTGCGCACCTGCGCGCGGTGCCGGCGCAGGTCGGCCAGGCTGTCGCCGCCCGGTCCCAGGGTCCGGTGCTCGGCGATCTCCCCGAAATGCGGGCGCAGCGCGGTGACGAGGTCCTCGGCATAGTCGCCCACCGCCGTCTGGCCCTCGGCCGGCGCGATGAAGACGAGCCGGTGATCGGCGAACGCGGCCATCAGTAGAACAGCGGCCGATGCTTGTTTTCGTACTTCAGCGCGTCCGCGTCGCGTTTCCCGATCACCTTGGCCGGGACGCCGCCGACGATCTCCAGCTCACCCACGTCCTTGTTCACCAGGGCGTGGGCGGCCACCACGGCACCGCGGCCGATGAGCGACGGCAGCACCATCGCCCGCGACGCGATCCACACGTAGTCGCAGACGACGGTGGGGATCGGCACCGGCAGGAAGTCGGGGTGATTGATGTCGTGCCCGCCGCCGATGAAGTGCACATCGCTGGCGACGGTGACGTTGTTGCCGATGTACAGGCCGGCGCGCGAATCCAGCAGGCAGCGGAAACCGATGGCCACGCCGTCGCCGATGGTGAGGAACTCGATGTCCAGCACGGTGGTGCCGCGCAGGATGGACGAGTTCTTGCCGATCTTGGCACCCATCAGGCGCAGGTAACCCTGCCGGATGGTGTGCGACGGGATGAAGGTGATGAAGCTGTTGAAGATCAACTCGCCCAGCCGGTTCCGGATCTTGCGAGCCCGGGTCATGCCCTGCATCTTGTAGTCGATGACCCGACCCTCGTCGTTGAGCACCCAGACGGGGTCCGGGGCGGTCCGCAATGCGGGCGCCGCCGCCTTCTTGCGGGCGACATCCGCCGGATCGGCCTTCGCGGGTTCACGGGTCATGGGCGGGGTTCTCCTTTGGGGATTTGCGTCACAACCATAGCCATCCAGGCAGCACCGCCGCCCGTCGAGTCGTTACCGTCCACTCACCGATCGGCATCCCGGCCGGCGCCGTTGCGTTCGGCGGCCAGCTCGTCGACCGCGGCGTAGAGCGATTCCGCGTAGCGCGCCTCGGTGAACCGGTCGGCGTGGGCGCGCAGCGTGTCCGGGTCGAAGTCGGCCGCCTCGAATCGGTCCAGCGCGCCGGCGATCGCCTCGGGTTCCGGCCGGTCGAAGTAGACCCCGGTGCGGCCCTCGACGACGGTGTCCAGAAAGCCGCCCCAGCGCAGCACGACGCTCGGTCGGCCACACACCGCCGCCTCGATGGGGGTCAGGCCGAAGTCCTCGTAGCTGGCCGCGATCAGCGCGTTGCACGAGCGGTACAGCCAGGCCATCTGGGCGTCGGTCAGCGCGGACAGCATGGCCACATTGGGAGTCTTGATCCGTTCGAGATGCGTCGCCTCGGGGCCGTGGCCCACCACCACGAGGCGACGTTGCGACCCGGCGAACGCCCGGATCACGGCCTCGACGTTCTTGTACGGCAGCAGCCGGGACACGCACAGATAGAAGGAGTCGCCGTCGGCACCGGCCCAGTGCTCCACCTCGGGCACCGCCTCCACCGTGGAGGTCTCCTTGATGGCCACCGGGGACGGCAGCACGTCGGCGCTGATGCCGTAGGCATCCCTGATCCGGTCCCGGATGGTGGTCGAGACGGCGAGGTAGCGGTCCACGCTCCGGGCGGCGCGGCGGTCCCAGGACCGCAGATACGGTGCGCCGGTCTTGAGCACCGCGCGCTTGAGCCGGTCCCCGTCGGGCTTGAAGTAGTACTCCGCCGCGTACAGCCAGTGCGCCGGGGTGTGGCAGTGCACCAGTTTGCGCCCGTTGGTGCGGAAGCCGTGCGCCCAGCCGCTGCTGCTGGTGACGACGACGTCGGCGTCGACGAACATCGACGACGCCGCCATCGGCAGCACCGGGAGGGACAGCCGGTGATTGCGGCGGAACAGCGGTATCCGGTTGACGCCCGACACCCGCACATCGCGGTCGGCGAATTCGGGATAGGTGTGCTCCGGGTCGTACAGCAAGGTGTAGATCGGCGCGTCCGGGAACGCCCGGCTCATGGAGAGCACGACCTTCTCGGCGCCGCCACGCTGTGTCAGGTAGTCGTGCGCGATCGCCACCTTGGGACCGTCGACACCGTCGAATCTGCGCCGCACCTCAGCCATCGGTTCCACGAGCGATCCTGCCTCCCATTGGCTGGTGCATATGTCCTCGACACTGGATCGGCGATCCCCACGACGGACCGGCCGGGCCGGCCCACACGAGCCTGTCGAGCGGTATGTTACCAACCCCGTTAATATCCGACAGCAAAGCCGACGGGCCGTAGGTTCGATCGCTGCTCAGCGGCTTCACCGGCACTGTCCTCCGTCATCGGCATCGGATCGGTCGCTCCCGGGGTTGCTGATAGTTGACCACGCAAACGCGTTCCGCGCTCGCGACGCCGGCGCGGCCCGGCACCCGCGGACCCGGACCCACGCATGTACTTGCGCGAGCAAATACACCGGCGTCCGCGAATTGCCCCAGTTTTGCTCACACGTCACATACCGCGCGCGCAGATGCTCGGGAAATGCCGCATCCGGATGGCGGAGAGCCTCCCGGCGAAAATTGACGCGGACTCGAAATCTGTTGACGTGCAGCGGCACCTGGTCACCGATCGAGAGGATTTTCGTCCAATCTCGCCCACCACATGATGACCGGCGGTAGCGTCCGAATTTCATCTGACGACTTTGCGGGGGCAAGCCGATGACGCTGAATTACCTCACCGAGACGCCCGGGACACCGGGCGCTGTCGAATACTGCGACTTCACCGAACTGTGGCAGGGCTATGACGAGTCGGTCCTGGCACTGGCCCGACGGGAGGGGGTGCGCGCGGTCGCCGAACTGGGCGGTGGCGCCAACCCCGTCGTGGGCGACGCGCAGAAGTGGGGATTCGCCGAACACCGGGTGGTGGTGGACATCTCCGAGGTCGAGCTCGGCAAGGCCGCCGTCGACGTCCGGACCCGGGTCGCCGACCTGTGCCAGCCGATCGAGGACGAGTTGGGCACCTACGACCTGGTGTTCTCCAAGATGCTCTGCGAGCACCTGCCCGATCCCGTTGTGTTCCATCAGAATTGCTTCAACTTGTTGCGGCCGGGCGGACTGTCGGTGCACTTCTTCCCCGCGTTGGGGACGTTCCCGTTCCTGGTCAACAAGATGATCCCGGAGCACACCGCGCGCAGGATCCTGGACAAGGTGCAACCCGGGCGCCTGGACATGCCCAATCTGGAGAAGTTCCCGGCCTACTATCGCGGCACCACCGGCCCGACCAAGACGGCGTTCCGGAAGTTCGAGGAGTTCGGGTTCGAAGTCGAGCAGTGGAAGTCCAGCTTCGGGCATACCTACTACTCGGTCATCCCGCCGCTGCACGCGCTGGAGAACGCCAAGAGCAATTTCCTGCGCAGGCACCCGATCCCGCGACTGGCCAGCTTATCGGTGATCGTGCTACGCAAGCCCGCCTGACCCAGTCAGACGTGACGCTGCCGGCCGTGGGCGGCGAATTCGGCATCCAATGACCGCTTGTCGGCCTCGTCCATCAGCCGGTACCGGGGCCGCGCACCGGCGCGGCCCGCCCACCGGTACACCGCCTCATCGGTGCGCCAACGTTGTTGTCGCAGTTCGCGTTTGAGTACCTTGTTGGAACCGGTGACGGGCAGCTGCGCGGACACCCGCAGCAGGCGCGGCAGCCCTTTGGAACCCAGATCACCTTGCCGGCACAGGAATTCGGCGAACGCCGCCACGTCGAAGCCGCCGGGATCGGCCACCTCGATCGCGGCCATCACCTGATCACCCGACCGCGGATCGGGCACCGCGTACACCCCGGCGGCCACCACCAGCGGATGCCGGCGCAGCACATGCTCGATGGTCAGCGCCGAGATGTTCTCGCCGTCCACCCGGATCCAGTCACCGCGCCGGCCCGCGAAATAGAGGAACCCCACCTCGTCGCGGTAACCCAGATCGCCGGTCCAGTACCACCCGTTGCGGATGCGCTCGGCGTCGGCGTCGTCGTTGCGGTAGTAGCCCTCGAAGCTGCGGGTGCCGAACTTGTCGACGATCTCGCCGACGGCGTCGTCGGGGTTGCACACCCGGCCGTGCTCGTCCAGAACCGCAGGCGCACACTCCATCAACGTCTGCGGGTCGACGATCACCACACCGTCGTGGGCGGGCCTGCCGAGCGCCCCGGCCGGGGCGTCGGGCGCCAGGACCACGGCGCCGCCGCCCTCACTGGAGCCGTACCCCTCGAACAACTCGGCACCGAACCGGCGCCGGAATTCGGCCTGGTCGTCGGGCGAGGCCTCGGTCCCGAAACCGCGCTGCAGCGGGTTGTCCGCGTCGTCGGCGCGCTCGGGGGTGGCCATCAGGTAACCGAGCGCCTTGCCGACATAGGTGAAGAACGTCGCCCCGAAATACCGCACGTCGGGCAAGAACCCGGACGCCGAGAACGCCGGCGTCAGGCACACCGTCGCACCGACGGCCAACGCCGGTGCCCACAACGCCATGATCGCGTTGCCGTGGAACAGCGGCATGCAGCAGTAGTCCACGTCGTCGCGGTGGTGCCCGAACTTCTGCACGGCGGTGTAGGCGATCCGGGCCAACCGGCCCTGGCTGCATTTGACGGCCTTGGAGGCGCCGGTGGTGCCGGAGGTGAACAGCAACAGCAGCAGGCTGTCGGCACCCACGCCCGGCGCGGCGGCCGGCCGAACGCGATGGGCCCCGACGAGTGCGGCGTATTCCGGCGTGTCGACCACCAGGATCCGGTCGGGCCCGAGGCCGAGGTCCAATCCGCGCAGCCGACCGGCCCCCGCGCGGTCGGTGACGATCAGCCGGCAGTCGGCGTGCCGGATCTCGGCGGCCAGTTCGCGCTCACCCCGGGTCGGGTTGATCCCGACCACGGTGGCCCCGGCCAACGCGGCCCCGCCGAGCCAGAACACGAAATCCGGGACGTTGGCCAGCAGTACCCCGATGTGGAACGGCTCCTCGCGGCGCAACGCCCGCGCCAGCGCGCCCCGCGCGGCGGACTCGGCGACCACCTCGTCCCACGTCCAGTCCCGCTCGCGGGTGCGCAGGCCGAGCCGGTGATCACCGACCCGGTCGAGCAGCAGGGCGGCGACGGAGTCGCGGACGGCGGGCGGCACCGACACAGCTTCACCTCCGGGGGCGACACAGTGACAAAACTCGCACCTCTCTTATGCAGTTCTTAGAAGTGCCGCTAGCATCGACACCCATGACGAGCGTTACTGATCCGTCCGCACCGGCCGCGCCGCATGTAGTCGATATCCACACCACTGCCGGCAAGCTGGCCGATCTGCGCAAGCGGGCCGAGGAGGCGCAGCACCCGGTCGGTGAAGCGGCCGTGGAGAAGGTGCACGCCAAGGGCAAGCTGACCGCACGCGAGCGCGTGCTGGCGCTGCTCGACGAGGGGTCGTTCGTCGAACTCGACGCGCTGGCCAAGCACCGCAGCACGAACTTCGGCCTGGAGAACAACCGCCCCGTCGGCGACGGCGTGGTCACCGGTTACGGCACCATCGACGGCCGCGACGTGTGCATCTTCAGCCAGGACGCCACCGTCTTCGGCGGCAGCCTCGGCGAGGTCTACGGCGAGAAGATCGTCAAGGTCCAGGAGCTGGCCATCAAGACCGGCCGCCCGCTCATCGGCATCAACGACGGCGCCGGCGCCCGCATCCAGGAGGGCGTGGTCTCGCTCGGCCTGTACAGCCGGATCTTCCGCAACAACATCCTGGCCTCGGGTGTCATCCCGCAGATCTCGCTGATCATGGGAGCCGCGGCCGGCGGGCACGTCTACTCCCCCGCGCTGACCGACTTCATCATCATGGTCGACCAGACCAGCCAGATGTTCATCACCGGTCCGGATGTCATCAAGACCGTCACCGGTGAGAACGTCACCATGGAGGAACTGGGTGGCGCGCACACCCACATGGCCAAGTCTGGCACCGCGCACTATGTCGCCTCGGGTGAGCAGGACGCCTTCGACTACGTCCGGGACCTGCTGAGCTACCTGCCATCGAACAACTACGCCGACCCGCCGCGGTTCGCGGCGCCGCCGCACCCGGGCGCCATCGAGGACAACCTCACCGAGGAGGACCTCGAGCTCGACACCCTGATCCCGGACTCACCCAACCAGCCCTACGACATGCACGAGGTCATCTCGCGCATCCTCGACGACGACGAGTTCCTCGAGGTGCAGGCCGGTTACGCGGGCAACATCATCGTCGGCTACGGCCGGGTCGACGGCCGCACCGTCGGTATCGTGGCCAACCAGCCCACCCAGTTCGCCGGCTGCCTGGACATCAACGCCTCGGAGAAGGCGGCGCGGTTCATCCGCACCTGCGACTGCTTCAACATCCCGATCGTGTTGCTGGTCGACGTGCCCGGCTTCCTGCCCGGCACCGACCAGGAGTACAACGGCATCATCCGGCGCGGCGCCAAGCTGCTCTACGCCTACGGTGAGGCGACGGTCGCCAAGGTCACCGTCATCACCCGCAAGTCCTACGGCGGGGCATACTGCGTGATGGGCTCCAAGGACATGGGCGCCGACGTGGTGGTGGCCTGGCCGACGGCGCAGATCGCCGTCATGGGTGCCTCCGGCGCGGTCGGTTTCGTGTACCGCCAGCAGCTCAAGGACGCCGCCGCCAAGGGCGAGGACGTCGACGCGCTGCGCCTGGAGCTGCAGCAGGACTACGAGGACACGCTGGTGAACCCGTACGTCGCGGCCGAGCGCGGATACGTCGACGCGGTCATCCCGCCGTCGCACACCCGCGGTTACGTCGCCACCGCGCTGCGGCTGCTGGAGCGCAAGATCAGCTCGGTGCCGCCGAAGAAGCACGGGAACATTCCACTGTGAGCGGAGCGAACGATTCAGCCACTGTGAGCGGGGAGAACTCGGTGCCGGAAACCGAAGGCGCGGAAGCGAGCACGCACGAACCGCACATCCAGGTGGTCAAGGGCAACCCGACCGCCGAGGAACTGGCCGCCCTGATCGGCGTGCTGTCCGCGGCCGGCGGTGGCCCGGTGGACACCACCCCGCCGGCCCGTGACCTGTGGGGCCACCCGGTGGACAAGCTGCGTTACCAGGTGCACAGCTGGCAGCGGGTGACCCTGCTGGAGCGCACCCACATGAGGCACTGAGCGCTTGACCCGGCTGGTGCTGGGCTCCGCCTCCGCGGGCCGGCTGTCGGTGCTGCGCCAGGCCGGGGTCGACCCGCTGGTGCAGGTCTCCGACGTCGACGAGGACGCTGTCATCGCGTCGTTGCCGGATGCGCCCGCGGCCGAGGTGGTGCTGGCGCTCTCGGCGGCCAAGGCCGACCGGGTCGTCGGATCGCTGCCGGCCGGTGTCGGCGCGGATTGCGTTGTCATCGGCTGTGATTCGATGCTCGAAGTGGACGGCCGCCTGTGCGGCAAACCGGGCAGTGTCGACGCCGCCCGCGCGCAGTGGCAAGCCATGGCCGGGCGCCCCGGCGTGCTGCACACCGGACACACTGTGCTGCGGCTGCGCGACGGCGCCGTCGTCGGACGCGCGGCCCAGACAGCGCACACCACGGTGCATTTCGCCCAACCGGCCGCATCCGACCTGGAGGCGTATCTGGCCACTGGCGAACCACTCTGGGTGGCAGGTGCATTCACCCTTGACGGACTCGGCGGCTGGTTCGTCGACCGCATCGACGGTGACCCGTCCAACGTGATCGGACTGAGCCTGCCCTTGCTGCGTACCTTGCTGGACAGTCTCGGTATCAGTATCTCCGCGTTGTGGAGCGCCAACCCGGCAGCACCCGGATGATCCACCGTCCCACGAATATCATTGTGCCGGTGTCACTTTGAACGTGACACTGCCGTTGGCCACCGAAGCGACCGCCAACACGTAATCCCGGGGCTGCCCGCCGGTCACCGCGACGCACGCCATGGTGGCATCAACGGCAATCCGCAGATCCCCGAGACAGCTGGCCGAATCCGCATTCTGACCGGACTGCCGCAGCTGAGCCAGCAGCGCGCCTTCGGCGACGGCCTTGGGCAGCACCTGGCCCGGCTCGACCGCCGGCGCCGCGCCGGCAGTCGATTCCGGAACGAGGCGGTATTCCATCGACAAGCCCTGCACCCGCGTGACGGCGACCGCCTGGCGTGTGGCGACGCCGCCGACGGTGACAGCGCAGTATGCGGTCGCCCCGACCGTGCCTGCCAGACCCGACTCACAACTCACCGCCTCTGGCGCCGTAGTGGTCGACCGGCCCACCATGTCGGCGACGGCGACCTGCAACTGACCGGCGGTCACCGACGGCGTCATCGCGTAGGAGATCTGTGTCCCGTCGACCGCCGTCACCGAGATGATCGGCTCGAAACTGTTCACCGCGGTCACGGTGACATCGCACCGGGCGGTCTGCCCGACCCGGCCGAGGAGATCCTGTGGGCAGTCCACCCGTTGCGGTGTCACGCCGGCGGCGGTGAGCTGATCGGTCACCATCTTCTGCAGCGCCGCCGCGCTCACCCTCGGGCCATCGGGCGTCCCCGCGGCGCTGCTCGTCGCCGGCGCAGTGGGCGCCGCGTTCGGGCCGGGATGTCCCGCGATGGTGGTGGTACAGCCGGTGACTGCCGCACCTCCCGTCGCCACCATCACCACGATGACAATCCCCCGGCGCATCCTTTGCTGAAATTGAGCTGGGAACATTATGTAAATTTGCTGTCAGCGCACATGGACGACACGTAACGGCGACCCAGTCGCTTGATAGTGCCGTGATTTTGTCTTTTGGCAGATCATCTAGTGATTTGCTCACAGCCATTACATCCGCGTCAATAATTTTTCCCAATTGGTGCGTCCGTCGGCCCGAACTCTGATAGGAAATTGACGTTGACGCAGACGACTCCCGGGGCGCGATGTTCTCCGTCCGCGGCGTGTCGGCACCGAGCCCAGATGGAGGAACGCATGTCGGGTGCGCACCGGTCCAGGAAGGGCGCGCACCGCGCCGCGCCCACGCCGTCCCGCCAGCCCTACCACTGGCTCGGTGTCGGTGCCGTGACCTTGGGACTGGGCGCGGCTATGGCCGGTGCGACCGGCACGGCCAATGCCACACCCGGGTCGGACACAACGACACCGACGAGCGGTTCCACGGCCACCACCGGCGCGGCGGACACGACGTCGGCGACCGGGCACGCGGGTCACAAGAAGCCGACGAAGCCCGCCACCGCACCGTCGTCGAGCAGCGGCACGACGACCACCCCCGACGCCGGCACCGCGACGACGGCCCCGAACCCCGTACCGAACAAGAAGACGAAGTCCGCCACCGCCGCGGCAAAGGCCAAGACCGTCGCCAGTCCCACACCCGACGGCACGACCTCGGCGGCTCCGGCAACTCCGACGGCTGCGACAGCCAAGACCCCCACCATCACGACCACCACCACCACCACCACCACCACCACCGCCACCAGAGCCACAGCCACAGTCGCCCCCAAAGCGACGGCGGTGACGACCACGACGGCCGTCACCGGCGCCGCTGACGCCACCGTCACCACGGCGCCACACGCGACCAGCACCAACCCGTTCATCGCGTCCATCCAGACCGCCGTCATCAGTTACTTCACCGCACCGTCCACCATCGCCGCGCTGAATGCCAACGGCCTCTCCGGCCCCGTCGCGCCGACGGACTTCGTCAGCGCCCTCATCTACGGCTTCTACCGCGGCGCAGAACAATTCGCGGGACTTGTCCCCAAGACGGGAACACCCACCACCACGTCCGATCCCGTGACCGGCACCGTCACCGGCAGCCTGAACGTCACCGAACCGGCGGGCGCGCAGCTGACCTACGCGGTGTACACCAATCCGCTGTTCGGCTCGGTGAACATCGACACCAGCGGTACCTATACCTACAAGTCGAACGTCTTCGGCAGCGCGCTGGCCGCCCTCGGCCTCAATCCCTCCGACACGTTCACCGTCACCGCGAGCGACGGGGTGGCCGCCACCAACGAAACCGTCACCGTGCCGGTGCTTTCCGCAAACAACACGCCGAGCACCCCGGTGGCGAGCAACGTCCACGAGAATGTCGCCACCGGCGTGGTGACCGGCATCCTGAGCGCCACCAGCCCGGACAACACGGCGGTCAGCTACCACCTGCTCACCGGCCCCCTCGGCGGCACCCTCACCCTCGACAGCAGCACCGGCGAATTCACCTACACCCCAACCACACTCGCGCGCCTGACCGCCAACCTCGGCGTCATCACCACCGACACCTTCACCGTCACCGCCGGCAACGCGTCGGGTCAGACAAGCGCGCCGGGATTCATCACGGTGCCGGTATCGCCGGCCAGCAACGACACCCCGACGTCCCCGACGGCGATCAACGTCAACGCCAACACCGTCACCGGCACGGTCACCGGCACCATCTCCGCCAGCGACCCTGGCGGATCGGCACTCACCTACACCGCCACCCCACCCGTGTCCGGCACGCTGACCCTCAACGCCTCGACCGGCGTATTCACCTACACCCCAACCACACTCGCGCGCCTGACCGCCAACCTCGGCGTCATCACCGCCGATGTCTTCACTGTCACCGCCGACAATGGCACCTACACCAGCACCGCGCTCATCACCGTGCCCATCGAGCCGGCCGCCAATGACATCCCCACCGTCCCGGTGGCATCGGGTATCAGTTTGAACTCGACCACCGGAGTGGTCACCGGAACGTTGACCTCGACCAGCCCCGACGGCACCGCGGTGACCTATTCCGCGATCGGGCTGCCCACTCAGGGCAGCATCACGATCAACGGGAACACCTTCACCTATGTGCCCACCTCATTGGCCCAAATCGAATCGCAGATCGCCCAGCTCACAACCGGTCACCCCGCCACCGACACATTCGGGGTCACCGCCAGCAACGGCAGTTTCACCAGCGGCCTGGCCACCGTCACGGTCACGATCAGCCCGGTCGCCGACACCCCGACCACTCCGACGGTGAGCAATCTCAGCGAGAACACCGTCACCGGCGTGGTCACCGGCACGCTGACCGCGACCGACCCCGGCAACCTGCCGTTGACCTACACCGTGAGCTCCAAGCCCCTCGGCGGCTCGGTGACCATCACGGGCACCACCTTCACCTACACCCCGACCACGGCCAACCGCATCAATGCCAATCTGGGCGTCATCACCACCGATACCTTCACCGTGACCGCCACCAACGGCTACTACACCGGCGGCTCCACCTTCGTCACGGTGCCGGTATCCCCGGCATCCAACGACACTCCGGCCAAACCCACCTCGACGGTCAACGAGAACACGATCACCGGCGTGGTGACCGGCACGGTCACCTCCACCAGTCCCGACGGCGGCGCGGTGACCTACTCGGCGGGCACCCCGACGCTGCTCACCGGATCGGTCACCATCGACCCCAGCACCGGCGCCTACACCTACACCCCGAGCGTGTCGGCCCGCCAGAACGCCAATCTCGGTGTCATCACCAAAGACACCGTCACGGTCACCGCCACCAACGCGCTGGGCATCAGCTCGAGCAGCACGCTCACGGTGCCGATCTCACCGGCCACCAACGACACCCCGAGCAAGCCGACGACGTCCACCCCGGTGCAGAACAAGACCACCGGCGTGGTGACCGGCACGGTCACGTCCACCAGCCCCGACGGCGGCGCGGTGACCTACTCGGCGAGCATCCCGACATTGCTCACCGGATCGGTCACCATCAACGCCACCACCGGCGCCTACACCTACACCCCGACCGCGCTCGCGATGAGCAACGCGACCCTGCTGGGGCCCTACTCCGATACGTTCACCGTCACCAGCAGTAATGGTCTGTCGACGAACAACGCCACCGTCACCGTGCCGATCCTGGCCAAGAGCCTGCTCTGACCGCGGACGGTCTGGGTACGCTCATGTCGTGCCTCTTGCTGCCGATCCCGATCCCGCTCTCGCCGCGTACGCCCATCCCGAACGCCTGGTCACCGCCGACTGGCTGTCGGCCAACCTGGGCCGTCCCGGGCTGGCCATCGTCGAATCCGACGAGGACGTCTTGCTCTACGACACCGGCCACATCCCGGGGGCGGTGAAGATCGACTGGCACACCGACCTGAACGACGCAACCGTCCGCGACTACATCGACGGTGCCCAGTTCGCCGAGTTGATGAACCGCAAGGGCATCAGCCGGGACGACACCGTGGTGATCTACGGCGACAAGAGCAACTGGTGGGCGGCGTACGCGCTGTGGGTGTTCACCCTGTTCGGCCACCCCGATGTGCGGCTACTCGACGGCGGGCGCGACCTGTGGGTGTCGCACGGACGCGAGACCACGCTGGACGTACCCAGCCGGCAGAGCACCGGCTACCCCGTCGTCGAACGCGACGACGCCCCCATTCGGGCCTACCGCGACGACGTGCTGGCCGCGCTGGGCAGCCAGCCGCTGATCGACGTCCGGTCTCCCCAGGAGTACACCGGCGAGCGCACCCACATGCCCGACTACCCGGAGGAGGGCGCGCTGCGCGGCGGCCACATCCCCACCGCGGTGTCGATCCCGTGGGCCAAGGCCGCCGACGAGAGTGGCCGGTTCCGCAGCCGGGCCGAATTGGACAAGCTCTACGGACACTTGGGCGCCGATCAGAAGACGATCGTGTACTGCCGGATCGGGGAGCGCTCCAGCCACACCTGGTTCGTGCTGACCCATCTGCTCGGCCTGCCCGGCGTGCGCAACTACGACGGCTCGTGGACGGAATGGGGTAACGCGGTGCGCGTCCCCGTGGTCACCGGAGAAGAGCCGGGCACCGTATGACCGCCCCCTCGGGGATGCCGGCCGCGCTCGCGGAGGTGGTCGCCGAGTTCCAGGACGTCACCGGCCAGGACAAGCTGCAGCTGCTGCTGGAGTTCGCCAACGAGTTGCCACCGCTGCCGGCACATCTGGAAGAGGCGGCCATGGAACCCGTCCCGGAGTGCCAGTCGCCGCTGTTCCTGGAGGTCGACGCGTCCGATCGCGACCACGTTCACCTGTACTTCAGTGCTCCGGCCGAGGCCCCGACCACCCGCGGTTTCGCGGCGATCCTCGCCGCCGGTCTGGACGGCCAGTCCGCGGCGGACATCCTGGCGGTACCCGACGATTTCTACGCCGATCTGGGACTGGCCAAGTTGATCAGCCCCTTGCGGCTGCGGGGCATGTCGGCGATGCTGACCCGGATCAAGCGCCGGCTGCGCGCGAGCTAAGTAGCACGCCCGTCAACCAGTCGGGCCCACCGCGCCATATCCACCGCCCGCTATGGGCAACATCACTTCTGAGAGATGCCAGGAAAGCGGCCAACACCGGCGCTTTGTCTGTGCGCATGCAACAATGGCGGGGCGGGGGGGAACCTGGTGTGGCGTTCGCGCTCACCAGTCGCGGCGATCAGCCCGGCAAACACAGTGCAAGCGATACGAAAGGTTCCGCCTCGATGAACCGTCAGCGCAGGGATGTCATCCTCTACGAGCTGAACGAGGTGCCGTGGGATGTCATCGACATCTACGTCAAACATCGTCCGCAGTCCAATGTCGCCGCGCTGCTGCGCGAAGGCCAGTCCCTGACGACGGTGCACGAGGACCGGGAAGACCTGCAGGGTCTGCAGCCGTGGCGCACCTGGCCCACCCTGCACACGTCGACCTACGACCACAATTCGTTCGATCTCGGCCAGGACCCGACCACCTTCCGCGGTGACCCGATCTGGGATGTGGCGGAAAGCGCCGGCCTCTCGGTCGGCCTGTTCGGGCCCATGCAGAGCTGGCCGGCCCGCCAGTTCCGGCACGGCGGCTTCTATGTGCCGGACACCTTCAGCCAGGACGCCAAGACGTATCCGGCCGCGCTGGAGCGCTTCCAGGCCTTCAACCTCGCGATGACCGGCGCCAACGGCTTCTCTCCCGACGCGCTGCTGAACCCGAAGACACTCGCTGCCACCGCGGTCGACCTGGTTCGGCTGGGCCTGACCCCGCGCTCGGTGGCCACCCTGGGCACCCATCTGGTCAAGGAGCGCACCGACCCGCGCTACAAGGCGTTCCGGTCGGCCATGCAGGCCCCCCTGAGCTTCGACATGTACTGGAAGTTGCAGCGCAAGCACAAGCCACGCCTTAGTGCGTTCTTCACCAACCACGTCGCCGGCATGATGCACCGGTTCTGGGGCGACGGGATGCCCGGCTACACCGAGAAGTACGAATACTCCGCCGACGAGGTGTACGGCAGTTTCATCGTGGCGGCGATGGACATCACGGACCGTCAGTTGGGCCGGATCCGCAAGTACCTGGCCAAGAATCCGCAGGCGATGCTCGTCGTCGCCGCCAGCATGGGCCAGGGGCCGGTCGAGGTGGTCAAGGTCGACGACAACCGGTTCGTGCTGGAAGACCACACCAAGTTGCTCGCGAAGCTCAAGGTGGCCCCGGCCGAACTGGGCCTGGCGATGTACCCGATGGTCTCGCTGGTGTTCGACACCGAAGAGCAGGCGCAGGCCGCCACCGCACCGCTGACGTCGGTGACGGTGCCCGGGAAGGGGCCGCTGTTCGCCCGCGTGCGGGTGGAAGGCAAGACGGTCACCTTCGGCATCGACTATTCGCAGGGCAGCGACGCCACCACACTGGAGTTCCAGCCGATCGGCTCCGAGCCGGTCACCGGCAGCCCGGCCGATATCGGGCTGGAGGTCCAGTACCGCATCGGCGGCGTGAACACCGGCTACCACATCGAGGAGGGCATCCTGCTCGCCGCAGGCGCGGGTGTCACGGCGGATCCGTCCCGTAAAGAGGTCGACGTGCTGGACGTGACGCCGTCCCTGTTGGCCAATGTGCTCGGTGTCGAACCCGCACCGTCGATGCAGGGCATCCCGACGTTGTTTGCCTGAACCGTTTGCCTGACCACCACTGGTACCGAACGCCGGACCGGCGGCGCCCACCCGGGCGCCGCCGGTCCGGCGTTTCCGGGTACCGAGCCGCCGCGCCCCGCCGTCGTACTCGTCAGTAGTTACATGTGTTTACCGAAATCGCAACGGTGACTTGACAATTTTGGGGTCCCGACTCGCCACCCCCGGAATTGGACACATACACTTCGCCCGATAGATTGTTTAAGACGTTTCTTAGAGATACCTGCCATCAGGAGGCGCAGTGCCCAGTCACGCCAGCTCGAAGATCTCCAAGGTGCTCGTAGCCAACCGCGGCGAGATCGCTGTCCGTGTGATCCGTGCCGCCAAGGACGCCGGGCTCGCCAGCGTGGCCGTTTACGCCGAGCCGGACGCCGACGCCCCGCACGTGCGGCTCGCCGACGAGGCGTTCGCCCTCGGCGGCCAGACCTCGGCCGAGTCCTATCTGGTGTTCGAGAAGCTGCTCGACGCCGCCGAGAAGTCCGGCGCCAACGCCGTCCACCCCGGCTACGGCTTCTTGAGTGAGAACGCCGACTTCGCGCAGGCCGTGCTCGACGCGGGCCTGATCTGGATCGGCCCCAGCCCGCAGTCCATCCGCGACCTCGGCGACAAGGTCACCGCCCGCCACATCGCCGCGCGCGCCCAGGCCCCGCTGGTGCCGGGCACCCCCGATCCGGTCAAGGACGCCGACGAGATCCTCGCGTTCGCCAAGGAGCACGGCCTGCCGATCGCCATCAAGGCGGCCTTCGGTGGCGGTGGGCGCGGCATGAAGGTGGCCCGCACCCTCGAGGAGATCCCCGAGCTGTTCGACTCGGCCACCCGTGAGGCCATCGCCGCCTTCGGCCGCGGCGAATGCTTCGTCGAGCGCTATCTGGACAAGCCGCGCCACGTCGAGGCGCAGGTCATCGCCGACACCCACGGCAATGTCGTCGTCGCGGGCACCCGCGACTGCTCGCTGCAGCGCCGCTTCCAGAAGCTGGTGGAAGAAGCACCGGCACCGTTCCTGACCGACGCGCAGCGCAAGGAGATCCACGAGTCCGCCAAGCGCATCTGTAAGGAAGCCGGTTACTACGGCGCGGGCACCGTCGAGTACCTCGTCGGCCAGGACGGCCTGATCTCCTTCCTCGAGGTCAACACCCGCCTGCAGGTGGAGCACCCGGTCACCGAGGAGACCTCCGGCATCGACCTGGTGCTGCAGCAGTTCAAGATCGCCAACGGCGAGGCGCTGGACATCACCGAGGATCCGACCCCACGTGGCCACGCCTTCGAGTTCCGCATCAACGGCGAGGACGCCGGCCGTGGCTTCCTGCCCGCCCCCGGCCCGGTCACCAAGTTCGAACCGCCGACCGGCCCCGGTGTCCGCATGGACTCCGGCGTGGAGAGCGGCTCGGTCATCGGTGGCCAGTTCGACTCGATGCTGGCCAAGCTGATCGTCACCGGTGCCACCCGGGAAGAGGCCCTGGCCCGGTCGCGCCGCGCCCTGGCCGAGTTCAACGTGGAAGGCCTGGCCACCGTCATCCCGTTCCACCGTGCCGTGACCGCCGACCCGGCGTTCATCGGTGACGGTGAGAAGTTCGACGTGCACACCCGCTGGATCGAGACGGAGTGGAACAACACCGTCGAACCGTTCACCGGTGGTGAACCGCTGGACGACGAGGACAACCTGCCGCGTCAGAAGGTGGTCGTCGAGGTCGGCGGCCGCCGCCTGGAGGTCTCGCTGCCCGGTGACCTGACCCTCGGGGGTGGCGGCGGCGCCGCGGCCGGCGCCGGGGTTATCCGTAAGAAGCCCAAGCCGCGCAAGCGTGGCGCCTCCGGCGCGGCCGCCGCGTCCGGCGACTCGGTCACCGCGCCGATGCAGGGCACCGTGGTGAAGGTCGCCGTCGAAGAGGGCCAGACCGTCGCCGCCGGCGACCTGGTCGTGGTGCTGGAGGCCATGAAGATGGAAAACCCGGTCACCGCGCACAAGGACGGCGTCATCACCGGGCTGGCCGTCGAGGCCGGCGCCGCCATCACCCAGGGCACCGTGATCGCCGAGATCAAGTAACTTTTCACGTCGAATGGCCACTTATGGCACGGGTTCTACCGAATCCGCTGCGATAGGTGGCCATTCGGCATTCTGGGAGGGCTGATGGAACCCGTAGAGATCAACAACGGCCAGTGGTACCTGCGCGGGTTGCGGTGCGACGATCGCATCGACGACCGGCCCGCGCTGGCCGACCTCGGCGAGACCGACCTGGATTATGTACACGACGCCGAGGACGGCTGGGCCGACGACACCCGCTACACCTGGGCGGTCTGCGAGCCCACCACCGGTGAACTGCTGGCCGAGGTCGCCCTCGACCCCGTCACCGGTCACCTGAGCAGCCGCGGCCGGCCCGGCTTCGAGGACGCCGCCGCGATCTCCGAGGACACCGTGCGGCGTTACGCGCAGTCCGTGCTCGGCCTGGAGGTACACACGTGAGCAAGGTCGTCACCGTCACCGGCGCCGCCGGCCAGATCGGCTACGCCGCCCTGTTCCGCATCGGGGCGGGAGCACTGCTCGGCCGGGACGTGCCGATCACGCTGCGCCTGTTGGAACTGCCCGCGGCGATCAAGGCCGCCGAGGGTGTGGTGATGGAACTGGTGGACAGTGCCTTCGACCTGCTGGTCGACATCGAGGTCTACGACGACCCGGTCCGCGCCTTCGACGGCGTCGACGTGGCCCTGCTGGTGGGCGCCAAGCCGCGCAGCAAGGGCATGGAGCGCGCCGACCTGCTGGCCGCCAACGCCGCGATCTTCGCCGATGCCGGCACGGCCCTGAACGCCGGTGCCGGCAGCGACGTCCGGGTCGTCGTGGTCGGCAACCCGGCCAACACCAACGCCCTGGTGGCCTCGGCGCACGCCCCGGATATCCCCGCCGACCGGTTCACCGCGCTGACCCGGCTGGACCACAACCGGGCGGTCGCCGCGCTGGCCGCCCATGCCGGGGTGCACGTCGGTGACGTGTCCAGGGTGACGGTGTGGGGCAACCATTCGCCGACGATGTACCCGGATATCTTCCACGCCACGGCGGGCGGGCGCCCCTGTGCCGAGTTCGCAGCCGATACCGATTGGCTGACACAAGATTTCATCCCGACGGTGGCCAGCCGCGGCACCGCGATCATCGAGGCCCGCGGCACCTCGTCGGCGGCGTCGGCGGCCAATGCCGCCATCGACCACGTCCGCGACTGGGTGGACGGCACCGACCCGGCCGACTGGACCTCGGTGGCCTTGCCCTCCCCCGGTGTGTACGGCATTCCCGAGACGGTGGTGGCCTCGCTGCCCGTGCGTGCGGTCGACGGCGCCTGGGAGGTCGTCGAGGGGTTGGAGGTCAACGAGTTCTCCCGGGCCCGTATCGACGCCTCGGTGGCCGAGCTGCTCGACGAGCGGGCCGCCGTCGAGCGGCTGGGCTTGCTCTAAGCCCCATCTGTCTCACGCTCTTCGCGCAAGCGCTCAATCCGTCTCACGCTCTTCGCGCAAGCGCTCAATCCGTCTCACGCTCTTCGCGCAAGCGCTCATCGACATCAAACCCGGTGGCCAGGTCGCCGCATTCGACCTGCACCACATCGGCACGCCCCCGCAGGAAGGGGGCCGCCCCGGTGTCCCCGTGCAGTGCGGTCAGCAGCGCCGGCCAGAACCGTCGGGCGATCACCACCGGATGCCCGGGCCGGCCGGCATAGCCGGCGCGCGCCAGCCCGGTCGCCGACGCCGCAGCCAGCACCCGCCGTACCGCGTCGGCGCCGACGTCCGGGGTGTCCACCAGGCTGATGACGGCCAGGTCGGCGTCGATGGCCGCGATCCCCGCCCGCAGTGACGCCGACAGACCCTGGGCCCAGTCCTCGGCCCGCACCGCCCTGGCCGGCGCGGGCACCTCGACCTGCGCCGACCCGAGCACCACCACGACGTCCCCGCAACCGCCGCCGTCCAGCGCCGCGACCGCCGACCGCAGCCACTTTCCTTGGTGAGCAAGCACTTTGGGCATCCCATAGCGCGTTCCCGCCCCGGCAGCCAGCACCACCCCCGCAACTTCGTGCCCACTCGACATGCGAACAGTGTGAACGTGAACGATTCTTGAACGATGACGGCCCCGCCTGAGTCGCTCAACCCCGCACCGACCAAACGCACGCACCCGGTCGACGAGGTCCTGCCCGTCGGCAAGCTGGCCACTTACGGCTTCCAGCATGTGGTGGCCTTCTACGCCGGCGCTGTCCTGGTGCCGATCATCATCGCCGGCGCGATCAACCTGCCGCAGGCCGACCTGGTCAAGCTGATCACCGCCGACCTGTTCACCTGCGGCATCGCCTCGATCATCCAGGCCGTCGGGTTCTGGAAGATCGGGGTCCGGCTGCCGCTGCTGCAAGGTGTCACCTTCGCCGGGGTGTCGCCCATCATCGCCATCGGGCTGGCCCACGGCGGCGGCGCGCCCAGTCTGCTCTACGTCTACGGCGCGGTGATCGTCGCCGGGGTGTTCACCTTCCTCATCGCGCCGGTGTTCATCAAACTGCTGAAGTTCTTCCCGCCGGTGGTCACCGGCACGCTGATCACCATCATCGGACTGTGTCTGGTGCCGGTGGGCGCGCTGGACGCCGTGACCAATCCGCACACCCACGAGACCGACCCGACGAACATCCGCTGGTTCCTGTACGCGCTGGGCACCATCGCCATCATCGTCGCGATCCAACGGCTGTTCCGCGGTTTCATGGCCACCATCGCCGTGCTGCTCGGCCTGGTGATCGGATGCGCGGTGGCCTTCGCGTTGGGGGATATGAACTTCGACAAGGTCGGCCAGGCCGCCGCCGTCGGTTTCACTCCCCCATTCCTGTTCGGTATGCCCAAGTTCGATTTCGTGGCCTGCCTGACCATGATCATCGTGCTGCTCATCACGGCGGTGGAGTCGACGGGTTCGACCATCGCGACCGGTGAGATCGTCGGCAAACGGATCAAGGCCGCCGATATCGGCAACGTGTTGCGCGCCGACGGGTTGGCGACTGCCATCGGCGGCATCTTCAACTCGTTCCCGTACACGGCGTTCTCCGAGAACGTCGGGCTGGTCCGGCTGACCGGCGTCAAGAGCCGCTGGGTGGTGGCCGCCGCCGGGGTGATCATGATCCTGCTCGGCTTCCTGCCCAAGGTCGCCGCGGTGGTGGCCTCGATTCCCAACCCGGTGCTGGGCGGCGCGGCGCTGACCCTGTTCGCAACGGTGGCCGTGGTAGGCATCCAGACCTTGGGCAAGGTCGATTTCACCGATCACCGCAATCTGATCATCGTGACCACCAGCCTGGCCCTGGCGTTGTGGGTGACCGCCTATCCCGATATCGCCAAGGCCATGCCGACCGGGCTGAACCTCATCTTCGGCAGCGGTATCAGCATCGGGGCGGTGGCTGCCATCGTGCTCAATATCGTGTTCTTCCATACCGGTTCACGGGGCCCGCGGGTCGCCGGTGGCGGGTCGATCACCTTGGCCGAGGTGAACTCCATGACCGCCGAACGCTTCACCGAGGTGTTCGGCCATGTGGTGCAGGACGTGCCGTGGGCGGTCGAGCGCGCCTACGCGCAGCGGCCTTTCGGCGACACGAAGGCACTGCGCGAGGCGTTTCAGGACGCCGTCCTGACCGGGTCGTCCGAGCAGCAACTGGAGTTGCTCAACGCCTTCAACGATCTGGGGGCCGAGGACGAGACCGGGCACGCGCTGGCCGTCGACCACGTGGCGCTGTCCAATCTGGACGAGTCCGACCACAATGACGTGGTGGAGTTGGCAACCGCGTACCGCGAGCACTTCGGTTTCCCGTTGATCATCTGTGCCAGGGAGACCGAGCATTTCGACCGCGTACTGCGCAACGGCTGGTCCCGGATGGACAACTCCGACTCCGCAGAGAAGGCCTTCGCGTTGATCGAGGTGGCCAAGATCGCCAACTACCGGTTCACCGATCTGGTGGCCGATGCCAACCCCATTGCCGCCGCCCGGTTCAGCCGCCTCAACGAACTGTCGTGAAAGCGATCGGTCTGGCCGGCTTCAACGCACTCACCGACCGGCAACGCATGCACGCGCTGTTCGAGGTGTGCAGCTCGCCCATCTGGGCCCGCCGGGTGCTCGCCGGCGCGCCGTTCCCGGACACCCAGGCCCTCCTCGACCGCGCCGACCGAGTACTCGCCGAGCTGCCCGACACCGAGATCGACGCGGCCCTGGACGGGCACCCCCGGATCGGCGGCAAGGTGGACAACGCGGCCTCGGCTCGTGAGCAGGCCGGGATGGCCTCGGCCGACGACGAGGTGAAAGTGGCCCTGGCCGAAGGTAACCGCGCTTACGAGGACAAGTTCGGTTACGTCTATCTGGTGTGTGCCAGCGGACGGCAGGCGCAGGAGTTGCTCGACATCCTGACCGAGCGGCTGGACAACGATCCCGACACCGAGCGCCGAGTGATGCGCAGCGAGTTGGCCAAGATCAACCGACTGCGTCTGGAGCGTCTGTTGAGCGATCCGGCATGACCGCGTCAGGATCGTGGGCATGACACACCTGAGCACTCATGTCCTGGACGCCGTGGCGGGCACGCCCGCGGCCGGGATCGCCGTCACGCTGACCGATGCGACCGGCACGGTGCTGGCCACCGCCCACACCGACGACGACGGCCGCATCGCAGCGCTGGCCGAGGGCTTGGCGCCGGGGATATACCGGCTGACCTTCGACACCGGGTCCTACTTCACCGCCGCACCGACCTTCTACCCAGAGGTCGTCATCACCTTCGAGGTGACCGACGCCACTGGGAAATACCATGTCCCGCTGCTTCTTTCACCGTTCGCGTACTCCACCTACCGAGGAAGTTGACCATGTCGCAGATCATCCTGGGCAAGAACCAGTACGGCAAGGCCGAGAACCGGGTGGTGCGGATCTACCGGGACAAGCCGCGCCACGAGATCCGCGATATCAACGTATCGACATGCCTGCGTGGCGATTTCGCCGCCGCGCATCTGGCCGGTGATCAGTCCGACGTGCTGCCCACCGACACGCAGAAACAGACCGCTTACGCCTATGCCAAGGAGAAGGGCATCGGCTCTGTCGAGGACTACGGCCTGGCCCTGGCGCGGCATTTCGTGCACGACGTGGCCCCGGTGCAGGCGGCCCGGATCGAGATCGAGGAGTACGCCTGGGAACGCGCGGTGGTCGGCGGTACCGAGCACGACCACACCTGGATCCGTAAGGGCCAGGAGGTGCGCACGGCCGCCGTCACCGTCGACGGGTCCGGCGAGTACGTCGTGGGCGGGCTCAAGGATCTGGTCATCCTGAAGTCGACGGGGTCGGAGTTCGCAGGCTTTCTCACCGATCCCTACACCGTCCTGGAACCCACCCACGACCGGGTGATGGCCACCTCGCTGGTGGCACAGTGGCGCTTCACCAGCACCGCCGTCGACTGGGAGACGGTGTACGGCCAGGTGAAAGCGGCTCTGGTGGAACAGTTCGCGGTGGTGCAGTCACTGGCCCTGCAGCAGACGCTGTTCCAGATGGGGCGGGCGGTGCTGGAGAACCACCCCGACATCGCCGAGGTGCGGCTGTCCGCTCCCAACAAGCATCACTTCGTCTACGACCTGTCCCCGTTCGGCCTGGAGAACAACAACGAGGTTTTCAATGCCGATGACCGGCCCTACGGACTGATCCAGGCCACGGTGACCCGCGACGACGCCCCGCCCGCCGGCCCGGCTTGGGACGTGCAGCAGGGCTGGCTGGCCTGAGCTGGGGTGGTTGGCTGCCCGGTGTTTGACCGACCGGCGCCTCGGGCACCCTGACCGCATGGCCGCACAGGAACAGGAATACGGCACACTGCCACCCGACGAGGCAACCGACTCCGACGAGGTCCGCAACGCCGACGGTGACGAGGTTGTCGACCCGCCCGAGGACTGGCAGGGGTCGGACAAGTTCGGCATGTCCAGCGAGGAGGCCGTCGAGGGGGAATCCCTGGACGACAAACTGGCCGCCGAGGTGCCCGACGTCCGGCCGGAGCAACCGGCGCGCGACCCCGACGCCGAGGAGCGGGTGGAGGTCAAGCAGCCCGAGGACGGCACGCCCGAGGACGGGACGTCGTTCTTCCCAGTGGTGCGGTAGGCACGCGAGAACGGCACCCGAGCGAGAGGCAGAAGCAATGCCCAAGACCACGAAGAGCGGCAAGGCCCGCCGCGACGAACTGCCCAGCACGCTGCAGAAGTCCGACGCCAAGGCGCAGCGCATCTTCGCCAAGGCGCACGACGCGGCGGCGCAGGAGTACGGCGAGGGTGAACGCGCCCACCGGGTGGCGTACTCGGCGCTCAAACACAGCTACGAAAAGGTGGGCGATCATTGGGAGGCCAAGGACGCGCCGGGCCCCTCCGATGACCGGGCTCGCAGCGGCGGCCCCCATGCCCGTGGCGAGACCTCCGAGGGCGTCAACGCCAACGCCACCAAGAAGCACCTCATGGACATCGCGCGCCGGCTCGACATCCCCGGCCGGTCGACGATGACCAAGGACGAACTGGTCGAGGCCATCAAGAAGGCCAACCGGCACGAAACCCGCAGCGGCAGGTCCTGATCGCGTCGACGGCGCACAGAACCCGGCCTGAGCATCAACATTGTTCTCTGTCAACGTGTTCCGGTCGCGCACCTGCTGACGAGGCGACGGTGACGACGCACGCGCGGCCTCCGGCAGCGTGAAGACAAGCCCGATTGCCACGGATTCCGCAGGTTGATCGGCTCCGGACGGCAGCGGTAGGCCGATTCGATTGTGCCGCCGCGACAGGTGGCGTAGTGTCAGACGAAGGTTGAGTTCACAGCCTCATGCGAGCGTCATTGACGTGGGGGACAACTAGCAAGGTCCTGCACCCTTAGGGCCCTTCGACCGGTCTTGAACTACTTGACGTGACCACAGTACGAATCCCGTATTCCGACTGATGGAGTCACAAATGCACAACCTCACCGTTCCTCAATCCAGGCGTAACGCCGCCTCGAATATCACCGAATGCGACATGGCGGCCTACTGCACCAAATGGCTTGCCCCGTCCACCGCCGTGCTGTCGGTGTTCGGCGAAATCGATGCGGCCAATGGCCGCGAATTCTCCGACTATGTCGTCCTGCATCTTCCGCACGTGCGTGAGATGGTCCTCGACCTCACGGGGGTGGTGTTCTTCGGCACCGCCGCGTTCTCCGCGGTGCGCACCATGGGTGCCCGCGCGACCGAACAGGGCATCGATTGGACGTTGGTTCCCAGCCACGCGGTCGGCCGCCTGCTCCGGATCTGCGACCCCGACGGCGTGCTGCCCGTGGAAGAATCCGTAACGGCGGCGTTGCTGAGGCTGCAACGCGATCCGTCGGCGCTACTTCAGATCGTCGCGAAGGCGCGCTAGGGATTTCGCCAGCAGACGCGATACATGCATCTGGGACACCCCGACGCGCTCGGCAATCTGGGTCTGGGTCATGTTCTCGAAGAACCTCAGCACCAGCACGGTGCGTTCCCGCTCGGGCAGGGCGTCCAGCAGGGGTCGTAACGACTCCCTGTTCTCGACCTGCTCGAGCGCGAGGTCGTCGCTGCCCAGGGTGTCACCGATGGACGGTGCCTCGTCGTCGCCGCCGGACCCGCTGTCGATCGACAGGGTGTTGTACGAACTGCCGGCGACCAGCGCCTCGACCACTTCTTCCCGATCGATCTCGAGCTCGGCGGCCAATTCGGTGGCGTTCGGGGCACGGCCCAGCCGTTGGGCCATGTCGGCGGTGACGCTGCCGATCCGAACGTGGAGTTCTTTGAGCCGCCGCGGGACCTTCACCGACCAGCCGTTGTCGCGGAAGTGTCGGCGCACCTCGCCCATCACGGTGGGAACCGCGAACGACGCGAAATCCGATCCGGCCGTGTCGTCGAAGCGGTTGACGGCATTCACCAGGCCCATCCGGGCCACCTGAACCAAGTCCTCGTGGGATTCACCGCGACCACCGAAGCGGCGCGCGATGTGGTCGGCCAGCGGTAGACAGCGCTCGACGATCCGTTCACGTTGCCGTGCGAACTGAGTGGAGTCCTCAGGAAGCGCGCGGAGTTCACGGAACATGTCGATGACGTCCGTGTATTCCGAGGTCACTGCAGCAGGCCCACTCGCTTCGCGGTCAACGAGATCCCGACCAGCCGGCCGGCGCCGACATGTTGACCGTCCGCGAAGGTCCGAACATCGGACACCAGCGAACGCAGCACGTGCCAGCTGAAGCTGTCCGGGGTGACGATGGCGTCGTCACCCTGGCAGGTTGTCGACGCGTGGACCTGCAAGGCGTCGTCGCCGGGGTCGATCTGGACCGTCAGCACGGAGTCCGGCGCGGCCGAGCGGATCAACCGCGTGCACGCCTCGTCGACGGCCAGTCGCAGGTCGGCGACGGAATCGATGTCGAGATCCTCGAAGGTGGCGGCCGCTGCGACCAGCGTGCGCAGCACAGCCAGGTTCTCCAGCCGCGCGGCCACCCGAAGCTCGACAGAACGGTCGCCGGAGGCCGGCACGCCGTCGTCGCCGTTAATCCCAGTCATCAGACCTCCCGGGGTATCTGCACGGAGGCTACCCCACGTCGTTTCGGTATCAATCGATCGCACTGGGCCACCCGACACGCGTGTGTTCCGAAAGCCCGGCGGGTACTCGGCTGGCATGTCCAAGATCGAGCCCCAGACGCGTCGCCGCATCCTCGTGGCGGTGGCCATCGCGGTGGGCGTCCTGCTCTTGATCGCCGCGGGCGTCTACGCCGCCACGTTCATCATCCTGGGCCCCATGATGGCCTGACCATGCCATGGCCGTGTCATACCCTGCTGCTGCCAGGGTTCAAACGCGGTTGCCCGATTTGACCTGGGGCGCCCCGGTCGGTTAGGGCCGCGGTGCGCGCTACCCGGTCTCCCCGGCGGTCGTGAAGCGTGGGGTTCGATTCCGGCGCCGCGGGTATCCCGCCCGAATGGACCGCGAACAGTTCCCTGATGCGGTGCCGGAGGCCGATGCGGTCGAACAGCTCCGCGATGTCACCGAACCGGTGCCCGACGAAGAGAACCCGGTAACCGACCCCGCCGGACCTCCACTGGAGGCCTCCGGTGCGGACTGGCAAGAGCAGCACGAGGTCGTCGACACCGCTGACGACGACTTCGACCGGGACAGCTGAGGCCGAACCGGACATGGCACGCAACGGAAAACGACTGCGCGCCATCCGCAAGTGGACGCTTGCTGTGCTGTGCACGGTGGCCCTCGCGCTGCTGCTGACGCAGTGCCCGGCCAACCGCGACGGCGCTCCCGGCCAGTTGGCCAAGGCCACGCAGGAGAGCACCGCGGCCGCCCGCAGCGGTGCTCTCGCACTGGATTTGTTCCACCGCGGTCGGTCCACCGCACAACTGGCCGCCGTGCAGCTCTCCGATGCGCGCGACGCCGCTGATGAAGAAGCTCTTCGCGGTCGCACTCGGCATCCTCACCGCCATCGGGGGTTTCCTCGACATCGGGGACCTCGTGACCAATGCCGTTGTCGGGTCGCGGTTCGGGCTGGCGCTGGCGTGGGTGGTGGTGGTCGGCGTGGTGGGCATTTGTCTGTTCGCCCAGATGGCCGGACGGGTGGCCGCGGTGAGCGGTCGAGCGACCTTCGAGCTCATCCGGGAACGCCTCGGCCCGCGCACCGCGGCAGCCAACCTGGGTGCCTCCTTCCTGATCAACCTGATGACGCTGACCGCCGAGATCGGCGGTGTCGCACTGGCTTTGCAGTTGGCCAGCGATGTCGGCCGCATGCTGTGGATTCCGTTGGCGGCCTTCGCGGTCTGGATCGTGGTGTGGCGGGTGAAGTTCAGCGTCATGGAGAACCTCACCGGGCTCACCGGGTTGTGCTTGATCGTCTTCGCCGTCGCCGTGTTCGCCCTGATGCCCGACTGGTCGGCGCTCGGGCATGCCGTGACCCATCCGATCATCCCCCAGTCCGAATCGGCGGCCACGTACTGGTATTACGCCGTGGCCCTCTTCGGGGCGGCGATGACACCGTACGAGGTGTTCTTCTTCTCCTCCGGTGCAGTCGAAGAGCACTGGACGACAAAGGATCTCGGCGTGTCCCGGGTCAACGTGATGATCGGGTTCCCGCTCGGCGGGGTGCTGTCGGTGGCCATCGCGGCGGGTGCCACCATCGTGCTGCTACCCGGCGGAATCGAGGTGACCTCGCTTTCTGAGGTGGTGATGCCGGTGGTCGCCGCCGGCGGCAAGCTCGCCTTGGCCTTCGCCATCATCGGCATCGTGGCGGCAACGTTCGGTGCAGCGCTGGAGACGACGCTGTCCAGCGGCTACATCCTGGCGCAGTTCCTGGGCTGGCGGTGGGGCAAATTCCGCAAGCCCGCGGACGCCGCGCGCTTCCACATCGTGATGCTGGTCTCGATCATCCTGGGTGTTGCCGTCCTGTACACCGGCGTGGATCCGGTTCTGGTGACCGAATATTCGGTGGTGTTCTCCGCAATCGCGCTGCCGCTGACCTATCTGCCGATTCTCATCGTGGCCAACGACCGCGACTATATGGGTGACCACGTCAACGGAAGGGTGACCAACGTGCTGGCCTCTGTGTACCTGGTGATCATCGTGGTGGCGTCGCTGGCCGCGATCCCGCTGATGATCGTGACGAGAGCCGGGCAGTGACGGCCTCGCAGCGGATCCTGGATGCCCGGCTGCACCTGTTGGACCGCCAACTCGTCGACGACGCCGGTGATCCGGTGGGCATCCTCGACGATCTGGAATTGGACGGCGTGGAACTGGACCGCGATATACCCAGCGGGGCAGCGGCTCCGACGGTCACCGGCATCCTGTCCGGTCAGGTGCTGGGCACCAGGATCTTCGGCGGTGGCCCGCCCCGGTCCCGGCTGCGGGAAATCCCGTGGGACACGGTCGTCCGGATGGGCGTCACCGTGCAGCTGGCGCCCACCGACATCGTCGCCGATGCGCACTGGGTCGAACAGTGGCTACGCGAGCACATCATCGGTCATATCCCGGGAGGCCGGCATGCAGCTGAGTAGGGTCCTCGGCATGGCCGTTGTCGACACCGACCATCATCCGGTGGGCACCGTCATCGACATCCGGCTCGCGGCGCCACGGGACCGCGGCAGGCCCGAGGTGCTCGGCCTGGTCGTCAGCCCGCGCACCACCTCGTCGTATCTGGGGTACGAACGCACCGGCACGAACGCGCCGGTGCTGATCGCCGCGCTGGCCCGGTGGCGGCATCGCGGCACCTTCGTGGCCCGCTGGGCCGATATCGCGCGGCTCGGTTCGGAGCACATCACCTTACGACCCGGTTACACCCGAGCCCCGGCGGCGCTGCCATGAGGATGTTTCGGCGCCGCTGATGCCGGGAATCCCCCACCACATGTTGCTGCGCAGAGTCGCCCGTCCCTTGCTGTCCGTCGCATTCATCGGACAGGGCGTCGAGACCCTCCTCGACACCAAGTCCGCCTCCGACGTCGTACGCCCGACCCTGGAAGGCCTACAGACACTGCCCGACCCGGTCGGCACGAAGGTGCCGTCCGACGCGGTGACCGTGGCCAGGGTCAACGCCGGCGTCCAGATCGGCGCCGGGCTGCTGCTGGCCACCGGCCGCATCCCGCGCGTCGCCTCGGCGCTGCTGGCCGCGACCGTGATCCCCGGCAACCTGGGTGATCACATGTTCTGGAACGAATCCGATCCGGAGCGCAAGGCCGCCAAACGCCGGGGCTTCCTCACCGATCTGAGCCTCATCGGGGGCCTGCTGTTGGCCTCTGCCGACACCGCGGGCAAACCCTCACTGGGCTGGCGCGGCCGGCGCGCCGCGCGATTGGCCGCGGGTGCGGTCACGGCGGCCCTGCCCCTCGGTGACAGCGGTCCGGACGTCGAGATTGGCGACATTGCCGATAAGATCGGACACGGTTTACAGGTCGGCGCCGAGCGCGGCCGGGATTTGGCCGCCACCGCGATCGAACGTGGTGCCCCGATCGCCGAAAAGGCCCGCCGCCGAGGCACCGAGCTCGCCGAAACCGCCATCGAACGCGGTGCCCCGATCGCCGAAAAGGCCCGCCGCCGAGGCGCCGAACTCGCCGAAACCGCCCTCGAGCAGGGCAGCGATCAGCTCAGCACGGGCTGGCATCGGCTGCGCCAGCAGATCTGATCATGGGCGAGATCACACATGGCGTGCCCGCACCGGCAGGCCCCCTGTCCGGCGCGGTGATCGACCGACTGACCACAGGTGTCGCCCTTGACGATTCGTTGGACAGTGCACTCGCCGAAGCAGACCCGTACGGCCTGGACCTCCACTTGGCGCTACAGCTGTGCTACGAGTTGTTCTACCGCGGGTTCAAAGGTGTCGATGCGGGGTGGGAATGGGATCCCGCGCTGATCGAGCTGCGCGGCCGGTTGGAAGCCGCTTTCCTGGCCGACATCCGGCGCGATATCGGCGATCTGAGCGGGTTGGACGCGGCCGGAGAAATGGACCGGCTGTCGATCGAACCGGTCGACGGCAGCGGCCCGTCGCATTTCCTGCTGGCCGAGGGTAGCTGGGAGCAGATGCGCGAGTACTTCGTGCACCGGTCCATCTATCACCTCAAAGAGGCCGACCCGCACGCCTGGGTGATCCCGCGGCTGGTCGGTCAGGCCAAGGCGTCATTCGTGGCCGTCGAATTCGACGAGTTCGGCGGTGGCCGCGGGCCGCAGGTCCATCAGCGGCTGTTCGCCGACCTGATGGCCGCCGCCGGGCTGGACGACGGCTACCTGGCCTACCTGGAGGCGGTGCCTGCCGAGTCCCTGGCCGTGGTGAACCTGATGTCGATGTTCGGCCTGCACCGACGCTGGCGCGGCGCGACGGTCGGACACTTCGCGGCCACGGAGATCACCTCGTCCCCGGGGTCGCAGCGGTTGGCCGATGCGCTGGAGCGCATGGGCGCACCGACCGCGTGCACGCGGTTCTACCTGGAGCATGTCGAGGCCGACGCCGTGCACGAGCAGGTGGTGCGCACCGATGTGGTGGGCGACCTGCTGGCTCGTGAACCCGAACTGGAGTCCGACGTGGTGTTCGGCATCCGGGCCTTCGAACTCGTCGAGGACCGCCTGGCCAACCACCTCATGAAATGCTGGCGTGACGAGCGCAGTTCACTCCTGCTGCCGCTCAGCTGATTTCGGGGCCGTTTTGCGCTGCTTCTTCCGGTGGCTGGTGTCGCACAGCGGATAGTTGCGGGACCGCCGGCACGCGCAGATGGCGACCTTGAACCGGTCGGATTCCACCACCGCACCGTCGGGCAACTCGATGGCAACCGGCCCTTCGATGATCACCGGGCCGCCGGGGATGACCTGCACCACGCGCCGGTCGGTCATCCGAGTTCGGCCCGCAGTGCGGCCAGCAGCGGCTCGGCGGCCTCGGCCAAGAACTGGTCCTGCGCCTGACCGCCGACCTGGACCAGCGCGATATCGGTGAACCCGGCGTCGCGGTAGGGCCGCACCGCCTCCACGATCGCGTCGAGATCGGGTCCGCACGGGATGCTCTCGGCAACGTCCTCAGGGCGGACGTACTTGCTGGCGGCGGCGAATCCGGCCGTTGTCGGCAGGTCGGCATTCACCGACCACCCACCGCTGAACCAGCGGAATTGCTCGTGCGCCCGCTGTATTGCCTTGTCCCGGTCCGGATCCCAGCACACCGGCAGTTGACCGACCACTCGGCCGTCGGGTAGGCCCACCGCCCGACGGCGACGTCGCCACGTCTCGACGACATCGCCGTCGGGCGCGGTGTCGACCAGGTGGTCGGCGAAATCGGCCAGCTTCTCGACCGATTTCGTCCCGGTCATCGACACCGCCAGGGCCACCGGCACATCCGGGATGTCCCACAGCCGGGCCGAGTCGACTTCGAAGAATTCGCCCCGAAAGTCGACCAGCTCACCGCTGAACAGTTCTCGGATGATCTTGATGGCTTCGGCGAGCATGTCGATACGGCGGCTGACCGTGGGCCAATCCTTGCCCACGACATGCTCGTTCAGGTTCTCGCCGCTGCCAAGTCCCAGGGTGAACCGGCCGTCGGCGAGGATCTGCAGGGTCGCGGCCTGTTGCGCGACGACGGCAGGGTGATACCGCATGGTGGGGCAGGTGACATAGGAGAACAGCTCCACCCGTTCGGTCACATGGGCAACCGCGCCCAGCACCGTCCAGGCGTGCGGCGCATGGCCTTGGGCCGCCAGCCATGGCGAGAAGTGGTCACTGCACACCTCGAAGTCGAAACCAGCCGCTTCGGCAGCCGCCGCGTTGCGCACCAACTCTTTCGGCCCGCTCTGTTCGGTCATCAAGGTGTAGCCAAAGCTGGTCATGCTCCCCAGGTACCCGAGCCTGACCGGGGACAAACGTGCGCCCGTCAGGGCGGTGGCCGATGGCGCAGCACCAGCGGCAGCACCAACCACAGCCCGATCAGCGCCAGCGCGGTGACACTACCGGCGAGGATGCCGGCACGGGCACCCACCACCACATCGAAGATGAGCACCGAGACACCGGCCAACGCGAGCGCGAGCAGGAACAGCCCGTAGTACGCCAGCCGGTGGGCGCCCGCGACGATCACGTCGAGCCGGTGCTGGCGAAACATCATGCGGTGCATGCCGATGGGCGCCACCAGAAGAATCGTGGCCCCGAGCGAACACCCCACGGTGGCCAGGTACACCACCCGCATCGCGGCGTCCAACCGGTCGAACCGGTTTTGGAATGGCAGCGTGAGCAGCAGGCCGGTGAGCAGTTGCACGCCTGTCTCGACGACCCGTACTTCCTGCAACAGGCTGGCCCAATTACGGTCGAGCCGTTGGGCTGCCGTCTCGCCCCTGGCCGCGGTGTTCCACCGCTGGTCACGCTCGGGGTGGTCGACGTCAGTACCCATGGTCGACGCCCGCGGGGCTAATACCAGTAGCGGCGACCACCGACCGGCCGCCCGACCGATCCGAGCAGCCAGAAGACGGCGCCGACCACCAGCAGGATCACACCGATCACCCACAACACGTAGACGTTGAGGATGAGTCCGAGGATGAGCAGGATCGCTCCGAGAACCACCATGATTACCTCATTTCACGCGATGACAGCCGGCATGGCGCTGGGCTCGGGAAGCCGGCAGTCGACCACCTTGGGGTTCACGCCGGCGTAGTTCAACGGACCGGCCAGCACCGTGAGCGCGATTTGGCCCGCGGTGGCGCAGTTCGTCTGGCCGGTGTGGAAGTAGTCGCGCTGCCAGGCTGCCAACACCCCGATCAACAGCCAGATCAACACGATCGTGCCGGCTAATCCCCGGAACATGGAAGCCTCCATCGGTCGAATCCAGTGGCGGCCGGATACCCGATTCCCCCCTCGGTGAAACCACGCCCGAGCGCGGGATACGCCAGACGCGCCAGGTGTTTGCGGGCCGCCGGGGACGGGAAACCTCCCATCGGGCGCGGCAATGCCGCCGCGTGGTAACCGAGTAATACACACCAATCCGGCAGCGGAAAGGTAATGATGACTGACAAGAAGACCGGACCCGAAGAGGCCGTCAGCGGTGTCGTCGAGGACGCCAAGGGCAAGGTCAAGGAGGCCGTCGGCACGGTGACCGGCCGCCACGATCTCACCGAAGAAGGTAAAGCCCAGCAGGACAAGGCGGATGCGCAGCGCGACGCGGCGAAGAAGGAGGCCGAAGCCGACGCCGCCCGCGGCGGTGCGCAGGCCGCCGAGGAACGCCAGCGGGCCCAACAGCACTGACCCGCGAGGGGACTCACCCAGCCCAGCAGATCACCGATCTGCTGGGCTGGGTGCGTTCAGCTGTTCGGGTGTTGCCGCGGCGCCTCGGGATGCGCTGCATACCAACGATCTTCGATGCGGCGCACCCGGACGTGTTCCAGCGCCAGCCACAGCGCACCCACCAGTAGCCCGGCGCCGGACAGCGTGGCCACCGTCAAGCCGACGTCGAAATGCCTTGTGGCAAAAGCTGCAAGGCTCGCAACGAACAACACCAACGCCACTCCAATGAGGATGAGCGCCGGCATGATCAGATTGTCCTTCATGGACTCACCGGCATGCGGGCGCGTCGTGCGAGTGTGATCGACTGGGTCTTTCGGGCCCTTCATGGCAACCCTCCTCTTCCCTGCCCTCCCGGCCACCGCGGACCGGTGAGAAGGCTGTTATCAAGGGTAGATCGCCGGTGTCCGGGACGGAAGTACACCGCTCAGGCGTAGCGGGGGTAACCGCCCGTGCGCAGCGACTCGGCCAGGTGTGCCGCGTTGCGCGCCGCCGTGACCGTCGTCGAGGACACCGCATCGGGTACCCGGTCGAGGTCCAGATAGTCGATGCTGCCCATGGCCTCGCCGTTCCAATAGGTGCAGCCCTGCGCCGGGATGGAGAAGCCGATGTCGTTGAGCGCCTGGAACAGATCGGCGACGGTCTTGTGCGCGCCGTCCTCGTTGCCGACCACGGCCACGACGGCCACCTTGTCCACCATGACGGGCCTGCCCAGTTGGTCGGTGCTGGACAGGTCGGCGTCCAACCGCTCCAGCACTCGTTGGGCGATGCTCGACGGGTGGCCCAGCCACACCGGCGTCGAGAGCACCAGGATGTCGGCGGCCAGCACCTTATCCCGGATCTGCGGCCACTCGTCACCGCCGCCCATATCGGCTTGCACGCCCGGGGCGATGGCATGGTCGGCACACCGCACCGTCTCGGTGGTGACACCCATGGTGCGCAGTGCCGAGCAGACCTGGTCGGCCATCAGTTCACTGCTGGAGGGCGCCGGGCTGGGCTTGAGGCTGCACACCAGGGCCAGCGCACACAGCGGCGCCACGGCGGTCATGAGCCGAGCACCGGGCCGGCCAGCGCGGGCAGGCCCATGGTCAGCGTCAGCAGCATCAACAACATCAGGAACCAGCCGGCCCCCTGCCAAGCCCACCAGGTGTGCCGCAGCTTCCAGGCTCGGTAGGTGCGCACGAAGGCGTAGAGCCCACCGATCAGCAGGATGACCGGTGCGCCGAAGGCCAGCGCCAGCCGCTGCGGCGGCCCGCACGCCGCCGAGTCCGCGATGGCTCCGTGGCAGGAGCCGACCAACAGGGCCGCCACCACCAGGAAGCTCACCGCGGCCACCGCCGTGCCCAGACCGAACCGCACCGCCGAGCGGATATCGCCGTCGTCGCGCATGGTTACTCGCATCACCGCCGGGTTCCCGCGGACCCGACCGGTAAACGCACGCCGGCATTGGGCATGCGCGTGCGGCCCGGCTTGATTACCGTCGACAGGTGGATCTCAACGATGTCGAGGTGATCGACGCCCCGCGCCACCGCGACGAGCTGTGGCCACTCGGCCCGGGCGACGCGGTGTTGGCGGGCGGCACCTGGCTGTTTTCCGAACCTCAGCCCCACCTGACCCGGTTGGTGGATCTGGCCGGCCTGGGCTGGCCATCGGTCACCCGCACCGCCGACGGCGTCGAGCTGGCGGCCACCTGCACCATCGCCGAGGTGTCCCGGTTGTCCGAAGAGCTCGGCGTCCCGCTGTTGCACCAATGTTGTGCGGCCCTGCTGGCCTCGTTCAAGATCTGGCACACCGCCACCGTCGGCGGCAACCTCTGCCTTGCCTTCCCGGCTGGTGCGATGATCTCGATGGTGTCCGCACTCGCCGGAACGGTGACGGTGTGGCGCCCTGACGGCACTGAATACCGCTGCCCTATCGATGAATTCGTCACCGGCGAGTCGACCACCGTGCTGGCCCCCGGTGACATCGTGCGTTCGGTGTTCCTCCCGGCGCGCACCTTGGCCGCCCGCACCGCCTTCCGCAAGCTGGCGCCCGCGCCACTGGGCCGGTCGGCGGTGGTGGTCATCGGCCGCCGCGACACCGACGGCCGGTTCGGGTTGTCCGTGACGGCGGCGACGGTGCGGCCCTACACGTTCACCTTCGCCGCGGTGCCCGATCCGGACGAGGTGGCGGCCGCCCACGCGCAGATACCCGACTCCGCCTGGACCGACGACGCCCACGGCGACCCCGACTGGCGTCGGGCGATGACGCTGGTGCTCGCCCGGCAGGTCGCGGCGGAACTCGCATGATCATCAATGGCGAACCCGCCCAGGACCTTCCGCGGCCCGGCCAGTGCCTGCGCACCTACCTGCGCGAGCAGGGCCACTTCGAGGTCAAGAAGGGGTGCGACGCGGGTGATTGCGGCGCCTGCTCGGTGCTGGTCGACGAGACCGCGGTGCATTCGTGCGTGTACCCGGCGTTCCGCGCGGCCGGGCGTTCGGTGACCACGGTTGCCGGCCTGGGCACCCCCGACGACCTGCATCCGGTGCAGCGCGCGTTCGCCGACGCGGCCGGCTTCCAGTGCGGCTTCTGCACGGCCGGAATGGTCACCACCGCATCGGCGCTGACCGCCGAGCAACGCGCGGACCTGCCCCAGCACCTCAAGGGAAACCTGTGCCGGTGCACCGGTTACCGCGCCATCACCGACGCGCTGGCCGGAACCGTCAACACCGGCGATGCCTCCCCCGGCGCCCCCGCCGCGCGCCGGGTGGTGACCGGCACCGAGCCGTACACCATGGACCACGCCCCGCAGGGGTTGCTCCACCTCGCGGTGGTGCGCAGTCCCGTCGCTCATGCGCGCATCGTGTCCATCGACACCTCGGCGGCGCAGCGGGTGGTGGGCGTGCAGCTGATCCTCACCCCCCTCGACAGTCCCCCCGTGCCGTTCTCCACGGCACGGCACGAGGAGCGCACCGACGATCCCGACGACACCTACGTGCTCGACCGGACGGTCCGCTTCGTCGGGCAGCGGGTGGCCGCCGTGGTCGCCGACAGCCTCGCCGCCGCCGAGAAGGCGTGCCGGGCCATCGCGGTCGAATACGCCGAACTTCCTGCGGTGTTCGATCCCGAGCAGGCCCGCCGGCCCGGCGCCCCGGCGATCCACGGCGACAAGGACGCGGCTGCCCGCATCGCCGATCCGCAGCGCAATATCGTGGCCGAACTGCACGGCGGGGTGGGCGATGTCGCGGCAGGTATCGCCGCGGCCGAGAATGCCGGCGGTGCGGTGGTGCGCGGGCGGTGGTCCACCCAGCGTGTCCAGCACAGCCACCTGGAAACCCACGGCTGCACCGGCTGGATCGACGCGGACGGCCGGGTGGTGATTCGCACCAGCTCTCAGGTGCCGTTCCTGGTCCGCGACGAGCTGTGTCGCATCTTCGGGCTGGAGCAGGCCCGGGTCCGGGTGTTCACCGCCCGCGTGGGTGGTGGTTTCGGCGGCAAGCAGGAGTTGCTCACCGAGGACCTGGTGACGTTGGCGGTGCTGCGCCTGGGCCGGCCGGTGCGTTACGAGTTCAGCCGCACCGACGAGTTCATCGCCGCCCCGTGCCGGCATCCCTTCCGGGTGGCGGCGACCGCCGCGGCCGGCGCGGACGGTGTGCTCACCGCGTTGGCCGTCGACGTGCTGGTGGACGCTGGCGCCTATGGCAATCACAGCCCCGGGGTGATGTTTCACGGCTGCGGTGAATCGATGGCCGTGTACCGCTGCCCGAACAAGCGGGTGGACGCCCAGGCCGTGTACACCAACAACCTTCCCTCCGGTGCGTTCCGGGGCTACGGCCTGGGTCAGGTGATCTTCGCCGTGGAATCGGCGCTCGACGAGTTGGCGGATCGGTTGGGCATCGACCCCTTCGATCTGCGCCGGCGCAATGTGGTGGTGCCCGGTGATGCCTTCGTCGATGCGCACGTGGCCGACGACGACCTCACCTTCGGCAGTTACGGGCTGGACCAATGTCTGGATCTGGTGCAGGCCGCGCTCGCTCGCGGCAACGGTGCCGCGCCGCCGGATGGACCGCAGTGGCGCGTCGGCCAAGGTATGGCAGTGGCGATGATCGCGACGATCCCGCCGCGGGGCCATTACTCGCAAGCGTCGGTCGAGTTGGACGCCGACGGGATGTACACGGTGTCGGTGGGCACCGCGGAGTTCGGCAACGGCACCTCGACAGTGCACCTGGCGCTGGCGGCCCAGGCGTTGGGAGTTCCGCTGAGCCGGCTTCGGCTGCGCCAGTCCGACACCGACGCCACCGCCTACGACACCGGGGCATTCGGGTCGGCGGGCACCGTGGTCGCCGGGCTGGCGGTGCAGTCCGCCTGCCGCGACCTGCGCCAGCTGCGCGACTCCGGGGCCACGCAACGTCCGTTGATCGGTCACGGCCGCCACGAGGGCACCCCTCGGTCGGTGGCCTTCAACGTGCACGGGTTCCGGGTGGCGGTCAATGTCGAGACCGGTGAGGTGCGCATCCTGCAGTCGGTGCAGGCCGCCGACGCCGGGGTGGTGATGAATCCCGAGCAGTGCCGCGGTCAGGTGGAGGGCGGGGTGGCCCAGGCCATCGGTACCGCCCTGTTCGAGGAGATCCGGTTGGACGGCCGCGGCGAGGTCACCACCAAAGTCCTACGCAACTACCATATTCCGCAACTTGCCGATCTTCCCGTGACCGAGGTGTATTTCGCCGACACCTTCGACAAGCTGGGACCGCTGGGCGCCAAGTCGATGAGCGAGTCGCCGTACAACCCGGTGGCCCCGGCGCTGGCCAATGCGATCGCGCGGGCATGCGGGGCGCGGATGTATCGTCTGCCGATGACACCGGCCCGGGTGTGGCGCGCGCTGAACGGGGATGTCGGCCCCGCGTCCTAGGATGCGCCCGTGCGTATGCGACTGCTCCTGGTGATCGGGATTGCCGCCGGGGTGGCGGCCTACGCCTACGGGCAGCGGTGGCAGGCCGCGCTGGTATGCGCCGTTGCCGTACCGGCGGTGCTGCGCATCGGCCCGCACTTCCTCGCGGGGCTGCGCACACCCTCGCCGCGGGAGGATACGGTCGCGGCGATGTCGGGCGCCGAGTTCGAGGATCACGTCGCCCGCATCGCACGGTCCTGCGGCGTCCCGGTGATCATGACCGCGCTGACCGGTGACTGGGGCGTCGACCTGATCGTCGGGCGCCGGCCGAATCGGCTTGCCATCCAATGCAAACGCCAAGCCCGGCCGGTGGGCACCGGCGCCGTCCAGGAGGTGGTGGCCGGCGCACCCATGCAGGACTGCACCCGCACCATGGTGGTGACCAATCACGAGTTCACCCCGGCCGCACGCAAACTCGCCGAACTGCACGGATGCACCCTGGTCGGCGGCGCCGAGCTGCCCCGGCTGCGGTCCACCATCCGGGCGCTATTGGCCCAAGGCTGACCGCACCGGCTCCGGCCCGATGTAGCGCGCCCGCGGCCGAATGATCTTGCGGGACTGGGCCTGCTCAAGGATGTGTGCAGACCAGCCCACCACCCGGCTCACCGCGAAGGTGGGGGTGAACATCGCGCGCGGCACCCCGCACTGTTCCATCACCACGCCGGCGTAGAACTCGACATTGGCGCGCAACTCCCGGCCCTGGCGCCGCTGCGCGAGGACGTCGGTCACGTCGCGCTCCACCCGCACGGCGCGGTCGGCGAGCTCACCGCCCAGGCCGATGGCGATCGACTTCAACAGCTCGGCGCGCGGATCGGCGGTGCGGTACACCGCGTGACCGAACCCCATGATGCGGTCCCCGCGATCCAGAGCCGCATGCGCCCAGGCCGTGGCGTTGGCGGGGTCGCCGATCGCGTCGAGGGCGTCCAGCGCGCGGTCCGGCGCGCCGCCGTGCAGCGGACCCGAGAAGGCGCCAAGGGCTGCGCAGATCGCGGATGCGACATCGGCGCCGGTCGAGGCCACTACCCGCGCGGTGAACGTCGAGGCGTTGAAGCCGTGGTCGATGGTGGCGATCAAGTACTGCTCGATGGCGCGGGCATGCTCGGCGGCCGGCTGTCGGCCGGTCAGCAGGTAGAGCCAGTGCGCCGCGGCCGGCAGGGCGGGGTCCGGTGGCACCGGGTCGAGGCCCTGCCCGATCCGGTACAGGGCGGCCAGCACCGTCGGGGTGATCGACGCCAGCAACAGCGCGTCGCGGCGCCTGGCGTCCTCGTCGAGATCCCATACCGGTTCCAGACCGAGGGCCGTGGCCACTGCCGAGAGCACCGTACGCAGCGCGGCCAGCGGATGGTCCGTCGCGCCGCCGAGTGCGACCATCCGCAGGATCGGGGCGACATCGGCCGGGATGGCGCGCAGCGTGGCGGTGTGCGCGGCGAACGCGGCCGCCTCGGTGGGCGACGGCAACCGGCCGTGCACGAACAGGAACCACACTTCCTCGAAGCTGCGGCTGACGGCAAGCTCGACGGCCGGGTATCGGCCGTAGTGATAGAAACCTTCGTCCCCGCGGACATCGCCGATCGCGGTGTCGGCTGCCACGATGTTGGCCAGCCCAGGCGCGGCCTCGATGAGGGTGTCGACCATCGGGTAGTCCTCCTTCTACTCAAGCGGTACAACCACATTCGGTTTACTGTTGACTACAGTCAATGTTGACTCGATCAATATGAGGGGATGTCGCGATGGCAGCGCACCGGCGACACACGCGGCGCTGGCCTGCTGCGATCGACCACGACGGGCACGATTACCTGAGCACCGCACAGGTGGCCAAGGTGCTCGGGATCAAACGCGAATCGGTGTACGCCTATGTCAGCCGCGGCCGGTTACACAGCGTGCGCATCGCCGGGGTGCGCGGCAGCGTGTTCGCCGTCGACGAGGTCGAAGCGTTGGCCGGTGCCGGTGTGCGGACCCGCCCGCCGGCCGGGGTGGTGGAGCGGATACGCACCCAGCTCACCTCGCTCTCCGGCGACGAACTGTGTTACCGCGGCATCCCGGCCCGTGAACTGGTGAGCCGGGATTTCCTCGACGTAGCACGGTTGTTGTGGGGGCACGACGTACCGGCGCAGCGGTCACCGCTGGACGAGGGTGCGGCCACCCACCTGCGGGCGGCCCTGCCGGATACCGCCGGGTTGCTTGACGTGGTGCGCATTGCGGTCGACCTCGCCGGCGCGGCAGATCCGTTGCGCCATCAGCGCACCGGTCCGGTGGTGGCCACCAAGGCGATGCAGATCCTGGAAGCGGTGTCGGCTGCGCTGCCCACCGCGGGCGGCGACATCACCACCGGGTCATACGCAAAAAGACTGTGGCCCAAGCTCTCGCCGTTGGCCGCGACGCCCGCGCGAGTGGGCGTGTTGAACGCCGCCCTGGTGCTGCTGGCCGACCACGACCTGGCGGCCAGTACCGTCGCCGCACGGGTCGCCGCCAGTGCCCGAGCCGGCGTGTATTCGGTTGTTGCCGCGGGGCTGGCCGCGCTGGACGCGCCCATGCATGGTGGTGCGGCCACCGCTGCCTACCGCTATCTGCGCGCTGCGCTGGCCGATCCGGTCACCGCGCTGGCCGCGAGCCTGCGCGCCGGGGAGCGCATTCCGGGCACCGGGCACCGCATCTACCGCGAGCATGATCCACGCGCACTGGCCCTACTGGACCTGCTGGCGCGTGCCGGCGGCGGCGCCCGGGTGCACGCCGCCGTCGAAACCATCTCTTCGGCAGGCGATTTCGTCAATTCTGATCTCGCGCTGGCGGCGATGGCATTGCAATTCCGGATGCCCGCCGACGCGCCGGAAACCGTCTTCGGCATCGCCAGGATCGCGGGCTGGGTGGCGCACGCGCTGGAAGAGTACGACGAACCGATGCTGCGGTTCCGGCCCGAGGGCGTGTATGTGGGTAAGCGCTCGAATTAGGTCGCGCGCAACACGTCCCGGACCGCGGCTCGAACCGCGTCGATGGCGGCGTCCAGCTCGGCCGTCGTCACCGTCAGAGCCGGCCGGAACCGCACCGAATCCACCCCGCTGGGCAGCATGATGACGTGCCGGTCCCACAGCGTGCGGATCACCTCGTCACGCAGCTCCGTCGTGGGCATGCTGAAGGCACACATCAGGCCCCGACCCCGCGGATCGAGCACGACATCCGGGAATTCGATTGCCAGTGACCGCAATTGGTCCAGCAGGTAGGCACCGAGCACCCGGGCATTGTCGACCAGCCCGTCGGCCTCGATCACCTCGAGGATGCGCCGGGACCGCACCATATCAGTGAGGTTGCCGCCCCAGGTGGAGTTGATCCGCGAGCTGACGGCGAACACATTGTCGGGCACCTCGGCGACACGGCCGCCGGCCATCACCCCGCACACCTGCGTCTTCTTGCCGAATGCCACCACGTCAGGCCGCACCCCCAACTGTTGGTAAGCCCATGCGGTGCCGGTCATCCCGCATCCGGTCTGCACCTCGTCGAAGATCAGCAAGGCGTCGAACTCGTCGCACAGTTCGCGCATCGCCGCGAAGAACTCGGGACGCAGGTGCCGGTCGCCGCCCTCCCCCTGGATCGGCTCGGCGACGAAGCAGGCGATGTCATCGGGGAAGCGCTCGAATGCCGCGCGCGCCTGTCGCAGCGATTCGGCCTCCAGTTCCACGGGGTCGACACCCGGCCGCAGATACGGTGCGTCGATGCGCGGCCAGTCGAACTTCGGGAACCGGGCCACCTTGTTGGGGTCGGTGTTGGTCAGCGACATGGTGTATCCGCTGCGGCCGTGGAAGGCGCCGCGCAGATGCAATACGCGGGTGCCCGGGGCGGTTCTGCCCAGCGCCTCGTTGTGCCGACTCTTCCAGTCGAAGGCCACCTTCAGCGCGTTCTCCACCGCCAACGCTCCCCCGTCGATGAAGAACAGGTGCGGCAGCGCGGGGTCGCCGAGCACCCTGGCGAACGTGTCGACGAACCGGGCCATGGGCACGCTGTAGATGTCGGAGTTGCTCGGTTTGTTCACCGCGACAGCGCCCAGTTCTGCGCGCGCCGCGGCACTGGTCAGCGCGGGATGGTTCATACCCAGCGCCGAGGAGGCGAAGAAGGTGAACATGTCGAGGTAGCGCGCACCGCTGCGCGCGTCGACCAGATAGGAACCACCGGACCGCTCGGTGTCGAGCACGAAGTCGAACCCGTCGGCCAGGATGCTGCGGCTCAGGACAGCGGGCACCTCGCCGGCGGATACGGAGACGTCACGGTCGGGCAGGACAGCAGTCATGCCCGCGATACTAACGCAATATTTACGGTGTGGCCTATCGACAACAGGAATATCTACGGTAAATATTCGCGGCCTTCGTAAAAAGTCTGTAAGATGACCGTGCTGCGTGTGCGTACGTTGGCGGCTGTCCGGATCTGTTGCAGCAGGTCTTCCAGACCCCGCGGCGACACCACCCGCACGAGCAGGATGTAGCTCTCCTCGCCCGCGACCGAGTGGCACGACACCACCTCGGGAATGTGCTCCAGGCGGGCGGGCGCATCATCGGGTTGAGACGGATCGAGAGGGGTGATGGCCACGAACGCCGACAGCATGTTGCCGACCGCTTCGGGGTCGACGCGTGCCGCGTACCCGGTGACCACGCCACGCGATTCCAGCCGCCGTACCCGGGCCTGCACCGCCGACACCGACAAGCCCGCCGTCGCCGCCAGATGCGCGAGGGTGGCCCGGCCGTCGGTGAGAAGTTCGCGCACCAGCGCCCGGTCGATATCGTCGAGATGGTCGGCATCGGACATGGCCGGACTGTATCGCAGGGGCGCGCACGCATGATCCGTCCTGCACAGCTGCGCGCCGCCTTCGCCGCGGCACTGTCGGCCATGTACGGCGCCGAGGTGCCCGCCTATACCACCCTGGTACACGTCAGCACCGAGGTGAACCGCGACTGTGCCGGCGACGCGGACAGCGATCGGCTCGGTTCGCTGCAGCGCGTCACCGCCGAGCGGCACGGCGCCATCCGGGTCGGCAGTGCCGCCGAGATGGCCGATGTCGCAGACCTTTTCGCGGCGTTCGGAATGTACCCGGTCGGCTTCTACGACTTGCGCGACGCCGCATCGCCGGTGCCGGTGGTCTCCACCGCATTCCGGCCGATCGAGGCAGAAGAGTTGGAGTTCAACCCGTTCCGGGTGTTCACCTCGATGCTGGCCACCGCCGATGCCCGGTTCTTCGACGCCGACCTGCGGCACAGGGTAGACCGGTTCGTGGCGCAGCGGCAGCTGTTCGATCCCGCGTTGATCGCCGACGCGCGTCGCATCGCCGACGGCGGTGGGGCGCGCCCGGACGAGGCGGACGACTTTGTGGCCCGTGCCACCGCCGCCTTCGCCCTGTCCCGGACGCCCATCGACAAGGCCTGGTACGACGAACTGAGCGCAGTGTCGGCAGTGGCCGCCGATATCGCCGGTGTGGGCACCACCCATATCAATCACCTGACCCCGCGGGTGCTGGACATCGACGAGCTCTACCGGCGGATGACGGCGCGCGGGATCACGATGATCGACGCTATCCAGGGTCCACCGCGTACCGATGGGCCCGCGGTGTTACTGCGGCAGACGTCTTTTCGGGCGCTCGCGGAGCCGCGTCGGTTCCGCGGGGTCGACGGTGCCGAGTTTGACGGCGCGCTACGGGTGCGTTTCGGCGAGGTCGAGGCCCGCGGAGTCGCGCTCACCCCGCTCGGCCGACAGCGTTACGACACCGCCATGGCCGACCCGGCCCGCTGGAACGACTACTTCCCCGGCACCGATGCCGAGATGGCCGCCGCCGGCCTGGCCTACTACGTCGGCGGCGACCCGGCCAAACCCGTTGTCTACGAGGACTTCCTGCCCGCATCGGCGGCGGGCATCTTCCGGTCCAACCTGGATCGCGACGCCAACGTCGCCGATACCGCCGACATCGCTGACACCACCGACACGCCCCACTACAGCCTCGACTGGCTGGCCGGCGCGATCGGCCACCACATCCACGATCCTTACGATCTCTACCAGAAGGCGGCATCATGACCACCATGCAATCCACCCTGCCCACCGCCGGTGAATTACGTGACCGGGTGCGCTTGGCGCTGCAGGCCATCGGCGCCGATCTCACCGAGGCGCAGGCGGGCCTGCCTGCCAGCACCCCCATCACCGGGGAGGTGCTGTTCACCATCGCCGAGACCTCGGTCGCCGACGCCGACTCCGTCATCGCCCAAGCCGCCGATGCCTTCACCGCCTGGCGCACCACCCCGGCCCCGGTGCGCGGTCAGGTCGTGGCGCGACTCGGCGAGCTGCTGGTCGAACACAAGGCCGACCTGGCCACCCTGGTCACCGTCGAAGCAGGCAAGATCACCTCCGAAGCTCTCGGCGAGGTGCAGGAGATGATCGACATCTGCCAGTTCGCCGTCGGGTTGTCCCGGCAGCTGTACGGCAAGACCATCGCCTCCGAACGTCCCGGCCACCGGTTGATGGAGACCTGGCATCCGCTCGGCGTGGTCGGCGTGATCACCGCCTTCAACTTCCCGGTCGCAGTGTGGGCATGGAACACCGCCGTCGCGCTGGTGTGCGGCGACACGGTGGTGTGGAAACCGTCCGAGCTCACCCCGCTGACGGCGCTGGCGTGTCAGGCACTGGTCGAGCGCGCCGCGGCCGACGTCGGCGCACCGCAGCAGATCTGCCGATTGATCCAGGGCGGCAGGGAGATCGGCGAACTGCTGGTCGACGATCCGCGGGTGGCGCTGGTGAGCGCCACCGGGTCGGTGCGGATGGGTCGCGAGGTCGGCCCCCGGGTCGCGCGGCGGTTCGGCAAGGTGCTGCTGGAGCTCGGCGGCAACAACGCCGCGATCGTCACGCCGTCGGCCGATCTCGATCTGGCGTTGCGCGGCATCGTGTTCTCTGCGGCCGGCACCGCCGGGCAGCGCTGCACCACCCTGCGCCGGGTGATCGCGCACCGGTCGGTCGCCGATGACTTGGTCGACCGGATCACCGCGGCCTACCGCAGCCTGCCGGTGGGCAACCCCGCCGCCGACGGCACCCTGGTCGGCCCGTTGGTGCACGAGCGCGCCTACCGGGACATGGTGGCCGCGCTGGAGCAGGCCCGCGCCGACGGCGGTGCGGTGGTCGGCGGAGAGCGCGTCGATCTCGGGGAGGGCTCCTACTACGTGCGGCCTGCGGTGGTGCAGATGCCCGCCCAGACCTCGGTGGTGCACGACGAGACCTTCGCCCCGATCCTCTACGTGCTGACCTACGACACCCTCGATGAAGCGATCGAACTCAACAACGCGGTGCCCCAAGGCCTTTCATCGGCCATCTTCACCACCGACATCCGCGAGGCAGAACGATTCATGGCGGCTGACGGCTCGGACTGCGGGATCGCCAACGTCAACATCGGTACCTCAGGCGCCGAGATCGGCGGCGCGTTCGGCGGTGAGAAGCAGACGGGGGGTGGCCGCGAGTCGGGGTCGGATTCGTGGAAGGCCTATATGCGCCGGGCGACCAACACCGTCAACTACTCCTCCGAGCTGCCGCTCGCCCAGGGTGTCCAGTTCGGGTAGCTCGGCCAGTTTTACTATGGCCGGGTGAGCGAGCAGGTCGAACACAGAGAATTTCAGGCCGAGGCACGTCAGCTTCTGCAGTTGATGGTGCACTCCATCTACTCCAACAAGGACTCGTTCCTGCGGGAGCTGATCTCCAACGCCTCCGATGCGCTGGACAAGCTCCGGCTGGCGGCGTACCAGGACAAGGATCTGGACGTCGACACGTCGGATCTGCACATCGACATCGATCCCGATGCCTCCGCCAGGACACTGACCATCCGCGACAACGGGATCGGCATGTCCCGCGACGAGGTGGTCGACCTGATCGGCACCCTGGCCAAGTCCGGGACCGGTGAGCTGCGCCGCAAGCTGAGTGAGGCCCAGCAGGCCGGTGATGCGACCGACCTCATCGGCCAGTTCGGCATCGGGTTCTACTCGACGTTCATGGTCGCCGACTCCGTCGTGCTGCTGACTCGGAAGGCCGGCGAGAACACCGCCACTCGTTGGGAGTCCAGTGGTGACGGCACCTACACCATCGCCACCGTCGACGACGCGCCTCAGGGCACGTCGGTCACCTTGCACCTGAAGCCCGAGGACGCCGACGACGAACTGCACGACTACACCGCGCCCTGGAAGATCCGGCAGCTGGTCAAGAAGTACTCCGACTTCATCTCCTGGCCGATCCGGATGGAGGTCGAGAAGACGGTCCCTGCCACCGGGGAGGACGGCGGGGACGACGGCGAGAACAGCACGGAGCCGACCGTGACCGTCGAGACCGAGACGATCAACTCCCGCACTGCGCTGTGGGCCAAGCCCAAGAGCGAGGTCTCCGATGAGGAGTACCACGAGTTCTACCGGCACATCGCCCACGCGTGGGATGAGCCGCTCGATGTCATCACGATGAAGGCCGAGGGCACCTTCGAATACCAGGCGCTGCTGTTCATCCCCTCGCAGGCGCCGTTCGATCTGTTCAACCGCGACGCGCGCACCGGTGTACAGCTGTACGTCAAGCGCGTCTTCATCATGGGCGACTGCGACGAGCTCATGCCCGAATACCTGCGGTTCGTCAAGGGTGTCGTCGACGCGCAGGACATGTCGCTCAACGTGTCCCGCGAGATCCTGCAGCAGGACCGCCAGATCAAGGTGATCCGGCGCAGCCTGACCAAGAAGGTGCTGGCGGCGATCAAGGACCTCCAGACCAACCGTCCCGACGATTACACGACGTTTTGGACGCAATTCGGCCGGGCCTTCAAGGAGGGCCTGCTCTCCGACACCGATAACCGCGACACGGTGCTGGCGTTGTCGTCGTTTGCCTCCACGTTCTCCGAGGATGTTCCGACCACCCTGGCCGGCTACGTCTCGCGGATGAAAGAAGATCAGGACCAGATCTTCTACGCCACTGGTGAATCGCGCCAACTGCTGGAGCGCTCGCCGCATCTGGAGGCATTCCGGGCCAAGGGCTACGAGGTGCTGCTGCTCACCGACCCGGTCGACGAGGTGTGGGTCGAGACGGTCCCCGAGTTCGAAGGCAAGACGTTGCAGTCGGTGGCCAAGGGCGAAGTCGACCTTGGCGCCAAGGACGACTCGGCTTCGGACTCCGAGCGCGCGGACTTCGCCGATCTGCTGACGTGGCTTCAACAAACGCTCGACGAGCACGTCAAGGAGGTCCGACTGTCGACGCGGTTGACGTCCTCACCGGCCTGCTTGATCACCGACACGTTCGGCATCACCCCGCAGTTGGCCCGCATGTACCGTGCGTCGGGCCAGGACGTGCCCGTCGGCAAGCGCATCCTGGAGCTCAACCCCGATCACCCACTGGTCACCGGGCTGCGAGACGCCTTGGCGGCCGGAGCGGAGGGGCTCAGCGATACCGCCGAATTGCTGTACGGCACAGCACTGCTCGCTGAGGGCGGTTCACTCGACGATCCGGCACGCTTCGCGAACATCCTCGCCGACCGGTTGGCCAACACCTTCTAGTCGAGCTTCCGGTCGCACGCCGCGGGCGCGGGGTCACTGTGGAGTTGTCAAGGTGCGTCCGACGCGGTCATGCGGCCGCAGGCAGGTCGGTCATGGTCCGTCGGGCGTGCGAGGGCAGGTGTGCGGGTTCAAAGCCTCCCGGGTCGTGGGGCGGAATGAACCAGGGGTGGCGGTCGTGGCCGAGATAGACCTGCCAACGGCTGTGGTGAATCAGGGTGTGGTGGCACCGGCACAGCAGGATCCCGTTGTCCAGACTGGTTGTTCCTCCTTGACTCCAGGGCTGCATATGGTGGGCGTCGCACCAGGACACCGGTCGTCCGCAGCCGGGGAACGCGCAACCACGATCGCGGACGGCCAGCCCTTTGCGAAGCGCGGGAGTGAACAGCCGCTCGCTGCGCCCCACGTCCAGCGGCACACCGGCGCCGTCGACGGTCACCGAGGTCCGGGTGCAGTCGCAGGAAATCAGCTCCGCGGTCACGGGGCTGACCGGGCCACCGAATCCGAGGTCGTCCACCCGGTCACCCTGTGACGTGGCCGGCTGCGAGGCAGTCGACCGGATCAGGGTGACGTGCGGCAGCACGCCACCGGACATCGGGCGCGCCGAGTGCGACAGGTAGGTGCGCAGCAGCTGCCCGAATGCGTCGGCGCGCCGCCTCCCCACCGGGCGGGGATCCGGGGAGCCGTCCGGCAAGGGCACTGGCCGGCACAACGGATCCAACGCAGCGCACAGTTCCTCGCCGGTGAGGATGTCGAGGTCCAGCGTGGCACTCACCCGGCCGTCGTCGTTGTGTGCCAACGTCATCTTGTTGAGGTCGACGTTCTCAGCGACTGGTACGGCGCCGTGCTCGGCGGGAAGCGCCGCGGCCCGATCGATGGCGATGGCACGGGCCTTCTTCGCCACGTCTGCGGGGCTGGCCTGAACCATCAGCTGCCGCACAACCCCGGCACGATCCGCCTCCGACAGCGGGGTCCGCTTGTCGATGTGGACGGTCCCCCGCCCCACGGCGTCGGCGAATTCGATACCGATTCCGCCCAGCCGCTGGGCCGCGGTGAGCGCGGGCAGAGTGTGCGCGGCGCGGCCGACCCTTGCGGCGCGTTGTGCTGCGGCAGGGGCCATTCCGAGGGTGGTCAGCAGATCAGCCCCCGAACGCAGATGCCGTCGTGCCGGGATTCGGAGCCGCTCGGCCGCTGCGGTGGCGGACGAGATGACATGGTCGAGCAGGTTTCGGGCGGCGACCGCGGCCGCCAACACCGTCAGTAGTGGCTCGTCATCAACAAGCCTCCGGGGACAGTCCAAGAGATGGAACAACGTGCGTTGAGCCTCGTCGTCCGGCGCGGGGGTCGCCGCGAGATCGTCGATCAACGCATCCACGAAACTGTCGACATCGGTGGCATCCATGCCGGGAACCTTTCGAATACCTTTAGGCAGAAACACGTTTCAGGCATCAGCTAGGCAAATCGGTTCTCACAGTCCTCGAAAAGGACCGTCGTACCCTCGGCGACCATCAGTCGCGGCAAAGCCCGTGAGTGTCGATCGCGGGCGACCATTTTTTCGAACGTATGTTCTATCGTACGCCTGCCGGTGATCGAGTGCAAGGGCGCTGTCACACGCCTGCCCGACCCGGAACCGGGTGCGCCTGAAGATCCTTTCGTACGGTAGACAGATCCCATGAGGATCGAGGGCAGCGTGGCCGTCATCACCGGAGCCGGCTCGGGTATCGGACGGGCGCTGGCGGAGGCGTTGGCCGGGGCCGGCGCGTCGGTGGTGGCCGGCGATGTCGACGGTGACGCCGTTGCCGTGACCGCCGAAGCGATCGGTGCCGGGGCGGTGGGGGTGCGGGCCGACGCCGCATCGGTCGAGGGCATCGCCGCGCTGATCGACACCGCGCGGGCGTCCTTCGGGCCCGTCGACATCTATGTCGCCAACGCCGGCATCATCGGCGCCCCCGGACTGGGCAGCGACGGCGACTGGGACCGCATCCTGGCGGTGAACCTGCGCGCGCACATCCGTGCCGCCGACGCGCTCGTCCCGGAATGGTTACAGCGTGGCAGCGGGCATTTCGTCAGCATCGCCTCGGCCGCCGGTCTGCTCTCTCAGGTCGGCGCAGCCGGGTACGCCGTCAGCAAACACGCCGCCGTCGGCTTCGCCGAGTGGCTGGCCATCACCTACGGCGACAACGGGATCGGTGTCACCTGCGTATGCCCGATGGGTGTCGCCACGCCCCTTCTCGGCGGCATCACCGACTCCACCGACGCGGCCACCAGGGTCGCCGGTGCCGCGGTCACCACCGCTGGTGAGGTGCTCAGCGCCGATCAGGTGGCCGCCGCGACGCTGGCCGGAGTGCGCGACGACCGGTTCCTCGTGCTGCCGCACCCGGCGGTGCTGGACATGTACCGCGGCAAAGGCGCCGATTATGAGCGCTGGATCGCCGGGATGCGCCGGTATCAGCGCTCGCTGGGTGGGTGACGCGGGCATTGCTGTTGAACACGTGCCCATTACGATCTCCGCATGGGTGCCTCACGGCGACGCCTGTCCCCCGACGACCGGCGGACCGAGTTGCTGACCCTCGGCGCCGAGGTGTTCGGGCAGCGCCCCTATGACGAGGTCCGCATCGACGAGATCGCCGAACGCGCCGGGATCTCCCGTGCGCTGATGTACCACTATTTCCCGGACAAACGCGCCTTCTTCGCCGCGGTGGTCCGCAATGAAGGCGAGCGCCTGTTCGAGGCCACCAACAAGGCACCCGAACCCGGTCAGAGTCTTTTCGACCAACTGCGCGCCGGGGTGCTGGCCTACCTGCGGTACGACGAGGAGCATCCGCACGGGGCCTGGGCGGCCTATATGGGGATGGGCCGGGCCGACCCGGTGCTGCGCGGCATCGACGAACTGGACAACGACCGCCAAGCCGACCGCATCATCGCCGCCATCACCGATGCGTGCGGCGCCGCGCCCGCCCCGGAACTCGCCCGCGACCTGCGCGTCACGGTGTATGCCTGGTTGGCGTTCACCTTCGAGTTCTGCCGCCAGCGGGTGCTCGACCCGACGATGGGCGGCGATTTCGTCGCAGACACGTGTGCGCACGCCCTGCTGGACGCCCTCGGCCGGGTTCCTGGCATTCCCGGCGCATTGGTCGCCGCCGTCCAACCCGACGCCCGCTGACGAGCGATTACGCTGCCGATCGCCAACTTGTCGGACCCTCCCGGCACTATGGACGAATGGTGACCCCCGATCCACTCGGCCGGTTCAGCGAGCTGACCCGGCAGTGGTTCACGGGCACCTTCCCCGCCCCCACCGCCGCTCAGGCACAGGCCTGGACGGCCATCGCCGACGGCAAGCACACGCTCGTCATCGCGCCTACCGGGTCGGGCAAGACGCTGGCCGCATTCCTATGGGCCATCGACGGGCTGGCCCGCGGCGCGCGGAGCCGCGGCACGAAGGTGCTCTACGTGTCACCGCTGAAGGCGCTGGCCGTGGACGTCGAGCGCAACTTGCGTACCCCGCTCACCGGGATTGCGCGGGTGGCCGAACGTCTCGGTGAGCCGGCCCCGGACATCACCGTCGGCGTGCGGTCCGGTGACACCACACCGCAGCAGCGTCGCGCACTCGTCACCACACCGCCCGACGTGCTCATCACCACCCCCGAGTCACTGTTCTTGATGCTGACGTCGTCGGCCCGCGACACGCTGGCCACCGTGCACACCGTGATCATCGACGAGGTGCACGCCGTCGCGGGCACCAAACGCGGCGCACACCTTGCGCTTTCGCTGGAAAGACTGGATGCCCTGCTCGATGCGCCCGCCCAGCGCATCGGCCTCTCGGCGACGGTGCGTCCACCGGAGGAGGTGGCGCGTTTCCTGGCCGGCGCCGCTCCCACGACCATCGTCGCCCCGCCCGCCGACAAGACCTTCGACCTCAAGGTTCAGGTGCCGGTGCCGGATATGGCGAATCTGGCCGACAACTCGATCTGGCCGGATGTCGAGGAACGCATCGTCGACCTGATCGAAGCGCACCGGTCCTCGATCGTGTTCGCCAACTCCCGGCGCCTCGCCGAGCGGCTCACCTCACGGCTCAACGAGATCCATGCCGAGCGCAGCGGGATCGAGCTGCCCGAGTCGCATAATCCGAAGGTGGGCGGTGGGGCGCCCGCCCAGCTGATGGCCAGCGGCCAGAGCCACGGCGCGCCCACGCTGCTCGCGCGCGCCCACCACGGTTCGGTGAGCAAGGAGCAGCGAGCCGCGGTGGAGGACGACCTGAAGAGCGGGCGCCTGCGGGCCGTCGTCGCCACCTCCAGCCTGGAGTTGGGTATCGACATGGGCGCGGTCGATCTGGTGATCCAGGTGTCGGCGCCCCCGTCGGTGGCCAGCGGGCTCCAGCGCATCGGCCGGGCCGGCCATCAGGTCGGCGAGATATCGCAGGGTGTGCTGTTCCCGAATCACCGCACCGACCTGATCGACTGCGCGGTCACGGTGCACCGCATGCAGGCCGGCGAGATCGAAACCATGGCAGTGCCTGCCAATCCGCTCGACATACTGGCCCAACACACGGTGGCCGCGGCCGCGCTGGAGCCCCTTGACGCGGAGGCCTGGTTCGACACGGTCCGGCGCAGCGCGCCGTTCGCGACGCTACCGCGCAGCGCGTTCGAGGCGACGTTGGACCTGCTGTCCGGCAAGTACCCCTCCACCGAATTCGCCGAGCTGCGTCCCCGCCTGGTGTACGACCGAGATCACGGCAGCCTGACCGCGCGCCCCGGAGCGCAGCGGTTGGCCGTCACCTCCGGCGGGTCGATACCCGACCGCGGCATGTTCACCGTCTACCTCGCCACCGAAAAGCCCTCTCGGGTAGGAGAGCTCGACGAGGAGATGGTCTACGAGTCACGTCCCGGTGATGTGATCTCCCTCGGCGCGACCAGCTGGCGGATCACCGAGATCACCCATGACCGCGTGATGGTGCTACCGGCCCCCGGACAGCCCGCGCGGTTGCCGTTCTGGCGTGGCGACAGCGTGGGCAGGCCCGCCGAACTGGGTGCCGCAGTGGGCAGGTTCACCGGCGAGCTCGCAGCCCTGGGCCGCGACGATTTCGAGGTGCGATGCCGGGAAACAGGTTTCGACGATTACGCCACCGACAACCTGTGGCAGTTGCTCGACGAGCAGCGCGAGGCCACCGGGGTGGTACCCACCGACGCCACCCTGGTGGTGGAGCGTTTCCACGATGAACTGGGCGACTGGCGGATCATCCTGCACTCGCCGTACGGACTGCGGGTGCACGGGCCCCTGGCGCTGGCGGTGTCGCGCCGGCTGCATGAGCGCTACGGCATCGACGAAAAACCCACCGCCTCCGACGACGGCATCATCGTGCGGCTCCCCGATACCGACGAAAAGCCGCCCGGGCCCGATATTTTCGTGTTCGACGCCGACGAGATCGAGCCGATCGTGACGGCCGAGGTGGGCGGGTCCGCACTGTTCGCCTCCCGCTTCCGCGAGTGCGCGGCGCGCGCACTGCTGCTGCCGCGGCGCCACCCCGGCAAACGCTCACCGCTGTGGCATCAACGTCAGCGTGCCGCGCAACTGCTCGATATCGCACGCAAGTATCCGGACTTCCCCATCGTTCTGGAGACGGTCCGGGAATGCCTGCAGGACGTCTACGACGTGCCGGCGTTGACCGATCTGATGAACCGGATAGCCCAGCGCCGAGTGCGGCTGGTGGACGTGGAAACCACCACCCCGTCACCGTTCGCCGCGTCGGTGCTCTTCGGCTACGTGGGTGCCTTCATGTACGAAGGCGACAGCCCCCTGGCCGAGCGCCGGGCGGCGGCACTGTCCCTGGACAGCGTGCTGCTGGCCGAACTGCTGGGCCGGGTGGAGTTGCGCGATCTGCTCGATCCCGATGTGACCGCGACCACCACTCGACAGTTGCAGCACCTCGATCCCGAACGGCACGCCCGTGATGCCGAGGGCATCGCCGACCTGCTGCGACTGCTCGGCCCGTTGACCGAGGAGGAGCTAAAGGCCCGGTGCGCGGCCGACGATATCGGTGGCTGGCTGGAGGGGCTGCGCACCGCCCGGCGGGCGTTGACGGTGTCGTTCGCCGGGGCGACCTGGTGGGCGTCCATCGAGGACATCGGCCTGCTGCGTGACGGGGTCGGGGTGGCGGTTCCGGTCGGGGTGCCGGCGACGTTCCTGGAGAGCGTGGACGACCCGCTGGGTGAGCTGCTCGGCCGCTACGCGCGCACCCGAGGGCCGTTCAGCACCGACGAGGCGGCAGCCCGGTTCGGCCTCGGGTTGCGGGTCACCGCCGACGTGTTGGGCCGGTTGGCCGCCGACGGCAAACTGGTGCGCGGTGAGTTCAGCGACGCCCCGTCGGCAGCCGTCGCCACGGCGCGTGAACAGTGGTGTGATGCAACGGTTCTGAAGATCCTGCGGCGCCGCTCGCTGGCCGCGCTGCGGGCCGCGGTGGAGCCGGTCAGCCCGGCGGCCTACGGTCGATTCCTGCCCGCCTGGCAGCATGTCTCGTCCGCACACAACCGCGGGATCGACGGGCTGGCCGCCGTCATCGAGCAGCTGGCCGGGGTGGCACTACCCGCCTCGGCGGTCGAATCGCTCGTCCTGCCCCAACGGGTGGCCGACTACCAACCCGCCATGCTCGACGAACTGCTGGCCTCCGGTGAGGTCACCTGGTCCGGCGCCGGGCAGATCGGCGCCGCGGACGGGTGGGTGGCGTTTCACCTCGCCGAGTCGGCGCCGTTGACGTTGGCCGCTCCGGCGGAGATCGAGTTCACCGACGTGCACCGCGGCATCCTGGACACCCTCTCGGTCGGCGGTGCCTATTTCTTCCGGCAGCTGGCCGAGCCGGGCAAGGACGACGCCTTCACCGCCGCACTGTGGGAGCTGATCTGGGCGGGCTGGGTCACCGGTGACACGTTCGCGCCGGTGCGTGCGGTGCTGCACGGGTCGCGCCGGGCTCCCGCGCACCGGCAACACAAGAGCCCGCCCCGGCTGAGCCGCTATCGCGTCGCGCACCCCACCTCGCGTGCCGATCCGAAGGTGTCCGGCCGTTGGTCGGCACTACCGGCGCCGGAGCTGGATTCCACTGTGCGCAGCCACTTCCAGGCCGAGCTGCTGCTCAACCGGCACGGAGTGCTGACCCGCGGGGCCACGGAGGGCTTCCCCGGCGGATTCGCGATGCTGTACAAGGTGCTCACCGCCTTCGAGGACGCGGGGCGGTGCCAGCGCGGCTATTTCATCGAATCACTCGGTGGCGCACAGTTCGCCGCCGCCTCGACCGTCGACCGGCTGCGCAGTTATCTGGACGGGGTGGACCCGGAACGGCCCGAATGGCACGCCGTCGTCCTGGCGGCGACGGATCCGGCCAATCCCTACGGCGCCGCCCTGCCCTGGCCGGCGTGCGGCGACTTCCGCCCGGGCCGCAAGGCCGGTGCGCTGGTGGTGCTGGTCGACGGCCGGCTGGTGTGGTTCCTGGAGCGCGGCGGGCGCTCGCTGCTGAGTTTCGGGGCCGAGTCGGGCGCGCAGCAGGCGGCGGCCGGTGCGCTGGCCGGGCTGGTGCACGAGCGCCGCCTTCCGTCGTTGGTGGTGGAGCGGGTCAACGGGGTCTCGGTGCACGACCCGGGGGCCGACGAGGCACGCGAGGCAGCGCAGGAGGCGCTGACCGAGGCCGGTTTCGCCAGGACTCCGCGTGGACTACGCCTGCGCTGAACCCCGAGTAATGTCAAATTTGACAAAACATGCCGTCGCGGGGGCCATACTGACGGCATGGTCTCGCTCGCCGTTCACCTGCTGCTCGGATTCGCCGTCATCGCCTGGATCGTCCGCACCAACCGCGACATCTTCGCCCACCCCGCCACCGGCCCGCAGGTGTCGGTGCTCGAGGCGACCTACTACGTCGTCGGTATCGCCGCCACCGTCCTGGGCTACTACTTCAACGCCCGCTTCGTCGCCGAGTACGCGACCCCGTCGAGCAACCCGTTCTGGGGCCCGGGCAGCTGGCAACAGTTCATCGCGCTCGGCTACACCAACCCCGCGGCCAGTTCGGCCAGCCAGGACTACACCATCATCAACGTCATCCTGCTGCCGCTGTTCACCGTCGTCGACGGGTACCGGCGCGGGATCAGGCGGCCGTGGCTGTTCTTCGTCTCCAGCCTGTTCACCAGTTGCGCCTTCGCGTACGCGTTCTATTTCGGGGTGTTGGACCGTCAGCACCGCCACCAGAAGAACCGCGCCGAGGTTGCGGTGTAATGGGGGTATGCCCGAAGGTGACACCGTCTTCCACACTGCCGCCAAGCTGAGGCAGGCACTGGCAGGAAAGACGTTGACCCGCTGCGATATCCGGGTACCGCGTTACGCCACGGTGGACCTGTCCGGCCAGGTGGTCGAGGAGGTGGTCAGCCGGGGCAAGCACCTGTTCATCCGGGTCGGCCCCGAGGACGGCGGCGCCAGCATCCACTCACACCTGAAGATGGAGGGCAGCTGGCGGATCGGTCCCGCCGGGGTGGCGCCACATCGCATCCGCGCCGTCCTCGGCACCGCCGACACCCTGGCCACCGGTATCGATCTGGGCATCCTGGAGGTCCTGGAGCGTGCCCGCGATCAGGAGGTGGTCGCCCACCTCGGCCCGGACCTGCTCGGCCCGGACTGGGATCCGCGACTGGCCGCGAGCAACCTGACCGCCGATCCCGGCCGACCGCTGGCGCCGGCCCTGCTGGACCAGCGGGTGATGGCCGGGGTCGGCAATGTGTATGCCAACGAGCTGTGCTTCGTCTTCGGCCGCAGGCCCACCGCTCGGGTGGACAGCGTCCAAGACCCCCTGCGTTTGGTGCAGCGCGCTCGGGACATGTTGTGGCTCAATCGCTCCCGCTGGAACCGCTGCACCACCGGCGATACCCGGCGCGGCCGACAGCTGTGGGTGTACGGCCGGGCCGGCGAACCGTGTCGCCGCTGCGGTACCACCATCGAGGTGGACGACAGCGGCGACCGGATCAGCTATTGGTGCCCGAATTGCCAGACGGCGTAATCACTTCCAGGGCAGCGCCAGCCGGCAGATCTTCTTGACCACCGAGAAGAACTGGGTGGGCAGCGGTCCGCTGTTGTAGGGCAGGCCGTAGCGCCCGCAGATCTCCTTGACCTCGCCGGAGATCTCGGCGTAGCGGTGCGCGGGGATATCCGGAAACAGGTGGTGTTCGATCTGGAACGACAGGTTGCCGCTGAAGATGTGAAACCACTTGCCGCCAGTCAGGTTCGCCGAGCCCAGCAACTGCCGGTAGTACCACTGGCCACGGGTCTCGTCACGGGTCTCCTCCACGGTGAACTCGTGGGTGCCCTCGGGGAAGTGCCCGCAGAAGATGATGGTGTAGGACCACACGTTGCGCATCAGATTGGCGGTCATGTTGCCCGCGAAGACGAAGGGCGCGAACGGGCCGGCCAACAGCGGGAAGGCGACATAGTCCTTGATGGTCTGCTTCTTGACCTTGGCCCACATCTCGGTGAGCATGTCCTTCTTGTCCCGCAGCTTGATCTCGCCGGCGCGGATGCGCTCGGTCTCCAGCTCGTGCAGCGCGACGCCGTACTGGAAGAACACCATCAGCAGGAACGCGTAGAGCGGGTTGCCCAGGTAGTAGGGATGCCACTTCTGGTCTTCGCTCATCCGCAGCACGCCGTAGCCGATGTCGCGATCCAGGTCCACGATGTTGGTGTAGGTGTGGTGCATGTAGTTGTGCGAGTGCCGCCACTGATTGGACGGGCAGGCCGAATCCCACTCGAAGTTCTGGCCGCGCAACGCCGGATCGCCCATCCAGTCGTACTGGCCGTGCATGACGTTGTGGCCGATTTCCATGTTGTCCAGGATCTTCGACAGGCCCAGCAGCACCGTCCCGATCGGACAGGCCGGCGGCAGGAACAGCAGGGCGCGCCCGCCGACCTCCAGGCTGCGCTGCCATTTGATGATCTTGCGGATGTAGTCGGCGTCGCGTTCGCCGAGATCGGCCAGCTGGCGCTCGCGAATGGCGTCGAGTTCGGCGCCGAACGCCTCGAACTGTTCGGGGGTGAGCGTGTACTTCGCCGATGTCGCGGCGGCGGGCGCCGGGGCCGGCGCGGCAGAGGTACGGGGCAATTCGAGCGTAGTCATGATTTGCCTTTCGTGTCCGGGGTCAACAGGTCGTCTACAGGTCGATCGCGACATCACCGACGGGAGCGGTGATGCAGATCCGGATGTCTTCGCAGGCATCGGTGGACACCGAGCCGTTGAGCAGATTGCGCACCGCGCCTTGGGTTTTGGTCCTGGTGCAGCTGAAGCAGATGCCCATCCGGCAGCCACTGTCGGGTTTCAGGCCGGCCGCCTCGGCCTGCTCCAGCAACGTCTTTCCGCTGTCGGTGACCTCGACACCGCTGCCGGTGAAGGTGACCGTGCCGCCGCTGGAATCCGCCGGGGCGGCGAAGACGGGCGGAACGAAGCTCTCCGAGAGCGCCTGCGGGCACAACGTCCGCACCGCGTCGACCAGCGCGGGTGGGCCGCACACGTACACCGCCTCGGGGTCGGCCATGGCGGCCGACAGGTGATGTGGGGCGAAGTACCCGTCCAGGTCTGCGCCGCGATCGTCGCGGGTGTAGCCGTGCAGCACCTTCACCCCGGGCAGGGCGTCGAGTTCGTCACGGTAGCAAGCCTCCTCGGCTGACCGGGCGTAGTGGACGAACGCGATCTCCCCGGTGAATCCTTCGGCGAGCAACGTCCGCAGCATCGACATCACCGGGGTGATCCCACTGCCGCCAGAGACGAATAGGATGCGCCGGGGCCGCTCGTCGGGCATGGAGAAGTCGCCGCCGACGGAGTCCAGACCGACGGTCATGCCCGGCTTGGCGTTCTCGTAGAGATAGGTGGAGACAAGACCGCCGTCGTGCAGACCGACGGTCAACTCGATCAGCCGGCTGCCTTCGGCGTTGGCCGGCGAATAGGGCCGGGTACGGCGACGGCCGTCGATCTCGACGGACAGGTTGATGTGCTGGCCGGCACGGAATCCGGCGAAGGCGGCGTTCGGTTCCAGCGTCAGCGTGACACTGCGGGCGCTTTGGCGGCGGACCGCCACCACCTTGGCGCGCGCGGCGCCCTTGATCCACACCGGATCGACGATCTCGGTGTAGCGATCGACGCCGTGCGGTCCCGTGAGCAGATCCAGGAGCGGCGACCGGAGCACCCGGTCGCGCAGCTTGTGCGTCAACGTTTCGGTGAACATATGTACACTGTGAATCGACGCAAAGCGCATGGTCAAGGAAAACAAGCAGGTTGTGACGGGCATAACACGGTGAACATACGTACTCTGAATTCACAAACACTTGACACCGGAACGTCGGCCGAATCGGAGGAGTATCCGGTTGTAGGCTCGATGGTTGTGGATAGCGAGTCTCCGAAGTCCCGCGCCGGGCGGTCCGCGCGCTCGGGTCGGTCGCGGTCGCGAGACACCCTGTCCCGAGAGGAACGCAAAGAGGTCACGCGCCGGGCGATCGTCGCCGCCGCACTGGAGCTGCTCGAGGAGGGCAGCTTCACCGGGCTCAGCCTGCGCGAGGTGACTCGCAAGGCGGGAATCGTGCCGGCAGCCTTCTACCGGCATTTCGATTCGATGGAATCACTCGGCCTGGTGCTGATCGACGAGTCCTTCCGATCGCTGCGCGACATGCTGCGCGGCGCGCGCGCCGGAAAGCTCGACCCCAACCACGTCATCGAATCCTCCGCCGAGATCCTGATCGCGAGCATCAGCGAGCGCCGCGAGCACTGGCGCTTCATCACCCGCGAACGGGCCAGCGGCGTTGCCGTGCTGCGCTACGCCATTCGCACCGAAATCCGGCTGCTCACTTCCGAACTCGCCATCGACCTGGCCCGGTTTCCCGGTCTGAAGAATTGGAGCAGCGAGGATCTCAACATCCTGGCCAACCTGTTCGTCAACGCCATGATCTCGATCGCGGAAACCACCGAGGACGCCGCCGACCCCGCCGCCCTGGAGGAGATCAAGCGCATAGCCGTCAAACAGATGCGGATGATCGCCGTAGGGGTGCGGGGCTGGCGCAGCGCGGACTGACCCCGGTGCGGCCGCGGTGGATCAGCGGGGGGTGCCGCCCCCGTCGACGATCACGACCTGCCCGGTGATGTAGCTACCGGCCGGCGAGCACAACAGCAGTGCGGCACCGACCATCTCGTCGGGTGACGCCAGCCGACGCATCAAGGTGTTCGACGCCATCGCCTCGATCACCTCGGTCGGATTGTTGCGCACCATGTCGGTGTCGACCGGCCCCGGCGCGATCGCGTTGACCCGGATGCCCAGCGGCGCGAACTCCGCCGCCATGGATCGGGTCACCGACATCAGGGCAGCCTTGCCGGAGGCATAGATGGACAACGACGGCGCGAAGTTGAACGCGCCCACCGACACCATGTTCAGCACCGCCGCCGCGGGGCTCTGCTTCAGGTGCGGCAGTGCGTGCTGCACCAGGAATACCGGGCCCTGCAGATTGACCGCATACGACTTGTCCCACGCCTCGACCGTCATGGACCCGAGGGGCTGCGCCAGGGCGTTGGCGGCGTTGTTCACCACCACGTCGATCCCGCCGAACTCGGCAACGGTGCGGTCCACCAGCGCCGCGAGGTCGTCGACGTTGCCGAGATGCGCAGGCACCCCGATCGCGGCCGCCCCCAGGCTGCGCAGCCGCTGCGCGGCAGCCGCACACGCGTCGGGCTTGCGGCTGGCCACCACCACTCGGGCCCCGGCCACGGCGAAACCCTCGGCCAGCGCGAGGCCGATCCCGCGGGTGCCGCCGGTGACCACGACGGTCCTTCCGGACATGTCGAAAAGCGTGTCGAACCGGGCGCGATCCATGGCCGTCAGTAGACCAGATCGGACCAGGTCATCGGAGCCGGATCGAGCCCGATCCGGCGGTGTGGCAAATGTCTTGGTTTAGCGCGAGGCGGGTACTTACGTGCATACTCAGCAATGAACATCGATCAGCCACGATGAAGGCGGTCACACCGCTCGCTCGCGACCAACGACGGCCCGGGCAAGTATTTGACGAGCTCGACAGCTATTGTTAGGCGCGTACGAGGGGATCATTCGAGCCTTGCGGATTAGCGCGCCCCCGCAACGACGGAGGTGAAGATGCAGGTTGCTGGACGCCAGTTGGGAAAAATTGCGAGCTCGTTGTTGCAACGCCGACATTACGTCGCTGCCCGCAACATGGTGCGGCTTTACGACCATCCGGTCCGGATGTTCACCCGTTATCTGGCCGGCACCGGCGAGTACCCGTACACCGTCCGCGTTCGCACCCCACAGTCCTGGCTGGCGCTGGGCCTGAATTCCGGGCACGACGTGCTCACGGTCAACGAGATCTTCTGCCGCGACGACTACCACGCTGACAGCTCCGACGAGGTGATCGTCGACTTCGGTTCCAATATCGGCATCTCGGCCGCCTACTTCCTCACCCGCACCCCCGCGGCCTACGCGTACCTTTTCGAGCCGCTACCGTCCAACGTGGCCAAGCTCAAGGACAATCTGCACCCCTTCGAGGGGCGGTACGAACTCCGGGAGGTCGCGGTCGGCATGAGCGACGGCGAGGTGGAGTTCGGCTGGGAGGACAGCGGCCGGTACGGCGGGGTGAACGCACACCTGGACCACACCCTGACCGTGACATGCGTCAATTCGCAGACGGTGCTGAAGGAAATCATCGGCAAGCACGGTCACATCGACATTCTGAAGATCGATATCGAGGGACTCGAGGCGCAGGTCATCGACAATATCCCGGCGTCACTGGCGCGCAATATCAAGAAGCTTTATGTCGAGTACATCTTCGACCGGAATCCCTTGGCCGAGACGCACACGCTGCGCCACTACGGCGGTATTGCGCAATTCATCCGCAAGACAAACTGAATCGTCGCCGCTCGCGCAATTCCCGTTGGCGCAGCGAATGATTTATCGATTACGTTAATTAAGCGTCCGGCGGCTGACGAATTCCCGGGGCACGCCGCTGAGCGGGTCCCGGAACGCCAACCGCTGCGCCAGCAGTTGCAACGGGCGGGAGAAGTCCCCCGGTGCGATATCGGTCACATCGGGGTAGAGCGGATCGTTGTCGATCGGGATCCCGATCGAGGCCAGATGCACGCGCAGCTGGTGCGTGCGGCCGGTCCGCGGCAACAGGCGGTAGCGGCCGTTGCCGAGGGCTTCGACATGGGTCTCGGCGTTGGGCTCCCCCGGCACCTCGAAAGCCTGTAACCGACTGCGCTCTTTGACGATCCGGCTGCGCAGCACCGTGGGCAGTTCGACGGTAGGCGTGCCGGATGCCCGGGCCAGATACGTCTTGTGCACCAGTCCCGTGGCGAACATCGTCTGATACGCGCCACGAACCGCACGGCGCGCCGTGAACAACAGCACCCCGGCCGTCAGCCGGTCCAGCCGGTGCGCCGGGCTCAGCTCCGGCAGGCCCAACTCGCGGCGCAGCCGCACCAGGGCGGTCTGGGCGACGTGCCCGCCGCGCGGCATGGTGGCCAGGAAATGCGGCTTGTCGACCACCACGATGTCGTCGTCGCGGTACAGGATGGGCATCGCGAAGGGCACCGGCACCTCGTCGGGCAGCTCCCGATACAGGAAGACATGCGCACCGGCGGGCAGCACGGTGGATGCGTCGGCAACGGCGCCGTCGGCGCAGAACACCTCACCGGCAAGCACCTTGGCCCCGGCACCGAACCGCCGCTGGAGCTCGTCGTGCAGATTGCCGCCCTGCACCCGCAGTCGGGACGGGCCGATACCGTCGTAGCCCGGCCGACCCGGCACGTTCAATTCAGCGGTACCGGTTCCAGGATCTCGGCCCTGGCCTCGGGCGCGGCGGCCCGCAGCGCGTCGGCGGAGGTGTCGTCGGGCTGGGTCTGGGATTGCACCTCGGCCTCCACCCGGGCGAGGTAGGTGCGCACCTCCCGGTCCACCTCCGCGGCACTCCAACCCAGCACGGGCGCAACGACTTCGGCGACCTCGGCCGCACAGTCCACCCCGCGATGCGGATACTCGATCGAGATGCGCATGCGCCGGGCCAGGATGTCCTCCAGATGCAGGGCGCCCTCCGCGGCCGCCGCGTACACCGCCTCGACCTTGAGATACACCGGGGCGGCGGTGATCGGCTCCAGCAGTTCGGGTTTGCCGTCCGCCATGGCCAGCACCTCACCGATCAGCGACCCGTACCGGTCCAGCAGATGCCGCACGCGGTACGGGTGCAAGCCGTAGTGCCTGCCGACGTGTTCGGTCTGATTCACCAGCGCGAAGTAGCCGTCGGCCCCCACCAGCGGCACCTTCTCGGTGATGGACGGGGCCACCCGGGTCGGCACGAATTCGGCTGCAGCATCGATCGCGTCGGCGCCCATCACCCGGTAGGTGGTGTACTTGCCGCCGGCGATGGCCACCAATCCCGGCGAGGGCACCGCCACCGCGTGCTCACGGGAAAGTTTCGAGGTCTCCTCGCTCTCGCCCGCCAGCAGCGGCCGCAACCCGGCGTACACCCCGTCGATGTCGTCGTGCGTCAGCGGGGTGGCCAGCACCGTGTTGACGTGTCCCAGGATGTAGTCGATATCGGCCTTGGTGGCGGCCGGGTGCGCGAGATCCAGATTCCAGTCGGTGTCGGTGGTGCCGATGATCCAGTGCGTGCCCCACGGGATGACAAACAGCACCGACTTCTCGGTGCGCAGGATGATCGCCACCTCACTGACGATGCGGTCCCGCGGCACCACGATGTGCACCCCCTTGGAGGCCCGCACCCGGAACCGGCCGCGCTCCTTGGCCAGTGCCTGGATCTCGTCGGTCCATACCCCGGTGGCGTTGACCACGACATGCCCGCGCACCTCGGTCACCGCGCCGTTCTCGGAGTCACGCACCTTCACCCCGGTGACCCGGTCGCCCTCCCGCAGCAGCGCCACCACCTGCGTCGAAGTCCGCACCACCGCGCCGTAATGGGCGGCCGTGCGCGCCACCGTCATGGTGTGCCGGGCGTCGTCGACCACGGTGTCGTAGTAGCGGATGCCGCCGATGAGTGAACTGCGCTTGAGCCCGGGAGCCAGCCGCAACGAGCCGGCCTTGAGCAGATGTTTCTGTGCCGGAACGGATTTCGCGCCGCCCAGCTGGTCGTAGAGGAAGATGCCGGCGGCGATGTAGGGCCGCTCCCACAACCGTTTGGTCAGCGGGAACAGGAAGGGCAACGGTTTCACCAGATGCGGGGCCAGCGTCGTCAGCGACAGCTCGCGCTCGTGCAGCGCCTCGCGAACCAGGCCGAACTCCAACTGCTCGAGGTAACGCAGGCCGCCGTGGAACATCTTGGAACTACGGCTCGAGGTTCCGGAGGCGAAGTCGCGGGCTTCGACAAGGGCGACCCGCAGTCCACGCGTCGCGGCGTCCAGTGCCGCACCGGAGCCGACCACACCGCCACCGATGACCACGACGTCGAACTGTTCACTGCCCAGCCGCTGCCAGGCCGTCGCACGCTGGTCGGGCCCGAGCTGAGCTTGACGATTGCCTGAGATCGGGTCAGTCACGATTCCGAGCCTACGTTGCCGGACCCGGCGATGCGCCGCGCCGCGCTGCCGAACTCGCCTTTAGTCCAGGTCGCTAGTCGAGATCGTCATGCGCCATCAGCCGGCGCGCCGCTTCCACGATGGACCCGGACAACGACGGGTACACCGACAGCGTCTGGGCCAGGTCGCCCACCGAGATCCGGTTCTGCACCGCCAGCGCGATCGGCAGGATCAACTCCGACGCGATGGGCGCGACCACCACACCGCCGATGACCACGCCGGTCGCCGGCCGGCAGAAGATCTTGACGAAACCGCGGCGCAGCAACGACATCTTGGCGCGGGCGTTGGTGGTCAGCGGCAGCATCAACGTCCGCGCGGGCACGGTGCCGTCGTCGATCTTGGTCTGCGGCACCCCGACGGCGGCGATCTCGGGCCGGGTGAAGGTGGCCGACGCGACGGTGCGCAACCGGATGGGGTTCACCCCTTCGCCGAGGGCGTGATACATCGCGATGCGGCCCTGCATGGCGGCCACCGAGGCCAGCGGCAGCAGGCCGGTGCAGTCGCCGGCGGCGTAGATGCCCGGTGCCTTGGTGCGCGACACCCGATCCACGGTGAGATAGTTCCCCGGCCCGAGTTCGATACCGGCGTTCTCCAGGCCGAGGCCGCCGGTGTTGGGCACCGAACCGACGGTCATCAGGGCGTGGCTGCCCTCCACGGTGCGACCGTCGGCCAGGGTGACCTTGATCCCGGCGTCGGTGCGGACCACCGACTCGGCGCGGCCGTTCTTGACCAGCGACACCCCGCGCTCGGAGAACGCCTCCTCCAGCACCGCGGCGGCGTCGGAGTCCTCGTGCGGCAGGATCTGGTCGCGGCTGGCCACCACGGTGACCTTCACCCCGAGCTCGGTGTACGCGCTGCAGAATTCCGCGCCGGTGACCCCCGACCCGACGATCACCAGATGTTCGGGCAGCTCGGTCAGGTCGTAGAGCTGGCGCCAGTTCAGGATGCGCTCGCCGTCGGGGACCGCGCCCGGCAGCACCCGCGGGGTGGCGCCGGTGGCGATGAGCACCACATCGGCCTTGAGCACGCCGACCTTGCCGTCCCCGGTGGTCACCTTGACGCGGTGGTGGGCCATGCCGGGCACGCTGTCGACGAGTTCGCCGCGGCCCTTGACCACGTTGACACCGGCGTTCAGCAGGGTCGCACCGATATCGGCCGACTGCGACCTGGCCAGGGTCTTGACCCGGTTGTGGATCTGGGCCAGCGAGATCTTGGCGTCCTCGATGGCGATGTCGAAGCCGAGGCCGTTGGCGCGGCGCAACTCGGTGCGTACGCCGGTCGAGGCGATGAACGTCTTGGACGGCACGCAGTCGAACAGCACGCAGGCGCCGCCGATACCGTCGCTGTCGACGACGGTGACCTGCGCGACGTCGGCGCCGCGGGACGCGGCGACCAGGGCTGCTTCGTAGCCGGCGGGTCCGCCGCCGATGATCACGATGCGGGTGGGCACGCCCTTAACGTAGTGGGTGACTGCGGCCGAGCCCACATGTGCCGATCCCCGGGTCGCTTCGCTCTCCCCCGCCGAACCGCCTAAAGTTGGCCCGTGCCGCTCTACGCCGCTTACGGGTCGAACATGCATCCGGACCAGATGCTGCAGCGCGCCCCGCATTCGCCGGTCGCTGGTACCGGCTGGCTGCACGGGTGGCGCCTGACCTTCGGAGGCGAGGACATCGGCTGGGAGGGCGCGCTGGCGACCCTGGTCGAGGATCCCGACGAGAAGGTCTTCGTCGTGCTCTACGACATGACCAAAGAGGACGAAGAAAACCTGGACCGCTGGGAAGGCTCCGAGCTCGGCTTCCACAAGAAGATCCGCTGCCGGGTGGACCGGCTGTCCTCGGACACCACCACCGATCCGGTGCTGGCCTGGCTCTACGTGGTCGACGCCTGGGAGGGCGGACTGCCGTCGGCGCGTTACCTCGGGGTGATGGCCGACGCCGCCGAGATCGCCGGCGCACCCGCCGAGTACGTCCACGACCTGCGCACCCGCCCCGCCGCCAACGTCGGCCCCGGCACGTAACGCTTTCTTCGGCGAGCGGCCGTGTCTGCACACCGACACGCCGCAATGAGTGGCATTTTGCGGACGCTCACGCCGCCCGTCGCAGCAGTTGACGTTCGATCCGTGCGACAAGCTCCACCGGTTGGCGCCGGACATCCTCGGCCAACATGGGTATGACGGTCCACCCGATATCCTGCAGCGCCGCCTGCCTGCGCCGGTCGCGGCGCATCGCGTCGGGTCCGCTGTGGGCCGCCTCGCCGTCGTACTCGGCGGCTACGCCCGCGAATGGCCAGGCGAAATCCAGCCGGCGCAACTCCCGATTTCCGTCGACAACCTCGTACTGCAGCACCGGTGCCGGCAGCCCGCCCTCGCGCATCACCAACCGGGCCTCGCTCTCCATCGGCGACTCGGCCAGTGGGTCGGCGAACTCGATGAGGTCACGGACAGCGACGATGCCGCGCCGCCCCCACTGCTCGCGCGCGGCCCGACGCAACCCAGCCCGGTCGCAACTGCCGCTGCGCAGGGCCGCGTCCAACGTCGCGAGGGCACGGGGACGACGCAGCGCGCGGGCTACCTCGACGGCTGTCCAATTCGGTTCGGTGGTCAGCCTTTCGGCGATCATGCGCAGCGGGGCGTCGTTGCGCCGGTGCACCACCAAACGGTCCGCGGATCGCAGGTGCGTGCCCGGCGGGCTGAGCACATGCAACTCGGCCGGGTCCTCGGTGTCGAACCCATGCACCGCCGCGGCGGTGGCCAGGCATACCGGAACCCTTCTGCCGCAGAGCAAGTCGAGACCGCGCAGGCGCAGCGCATCGTCCGGCGCGCCCAGGCAGTAGACGCCCTGCCAAAGGCGTTCCAGCGCACCGGAACTGATCGCTGCCTCGAATGCCCGGCGTGCCATGTGGGTCAGGATTTGGGCACTCGTGGCGACGCCACCCTGAGCCCGGAAGAGTTCGATGAGCTCGTCGACCATGGCACCGATCGTCGGCGACCGCCACTGAACACGACAGCCCCGCGCGACGATCTGTGGATAACTCAGCCGGCGAGCGTCCCCAAAATGCCAGCCATGGCGGCGTGTCGGTGTGCAGACACGGCCGCTCGCGGAAGAAACGTCAGGGAGCGGAGTGCTCGACGAGGTTGGACATGACCTGGACGCCGACGGCCAGTGCGCGCTCGTCCAGGTCAAATGTGGGCTGGTGCAGGTCCAACTGGGGGCCGCGACCGGACCACACACCGAGTCGCGCCATGGCGCCGGGCACCTCCTCCAGATACCAGGAGAAGTCCTCACCGCCACCGGACTGGTGGGTGTCGGCCAGCGCGTCGGGCCCCAGCGCCTCGATGGCATGGGTCAGGATGCGAGTGGCGGTCTCCTCGTTGACCACCGGCGGGACACCACGGCGGTAGTTCACCGCGTGCTCCACCTTCAGCGGCGCCAGCAACGACGAAACCGTCTCCCTGACAAGGGATTCCAACGTCAGCCAGGTCTCCCGGCTGGCGGTGCGGATGGTGCCGGCCAGCGTGCCGGTCTGCGGAATGGCGTTGGCCGCCACCCCGGCGTTGACCGCACCCCACACCATCACGGTGCTCAGCCGCGGGTCGATCCGCCGTGACAGCACGCCCGGCACGCCGGTGATCAGGGTGCCCAGCGCGTACACCAGGTCCCCGGTCAGATGCGGTCGCGAGGTGTGCCCGCCCGGTGAGTGCAGGGTGATCTCGATGGAGTCGGCCGCCGAGGTGATGGGCCCGGGCCGGGTGGCCACCTTGCCGACCTCCAGGCGTGGATCGCAGTGCAGCGCGAAGATCCGCGTCGCCCCGGCCACCGCCCCGGCCGCCACCGCGTCGATCGCGCCACCAGGCATCAGTTCCTCGGCGGGCTGGAAGATCAGCCGCACCCCGACCGGCAGCTCGGGGGCCGACGCCAGCGCGAGCGCCGCGCCGAGCAGCACCGCGGTGTGCGCGTCGTGCCCGCAGGCATGCGCCACCCCGGGCACCGTCGACGCGAACGGCAGACCGGTGCGCTCGGCCATCGGCAGCGCGTCCATATCGGCGCGCAGCGCCACCCGCGGCCCGTCGTCGGGCCCGAAATCACAGGTCAGTCCGGTGCCACCGGGCAACACCTTCGGGTTCAGCCCGGCATCGGCCAGCAGGTTGGCGACGAACTCGGTGGTGGCGAACTCCTGCCTGCCCAGTTCCGGATGGGTGTGGATGTGCCGTCGCCAGGTCACCAGGTCGTCATGGTGGGCGGCGATCCAGGCCGCGGTGTGCTCGCGCAGGCTCATGACGCCCTCCGCCGTTCGTGCGCCGTGAGCACCCGGTCGCGTTCGGTCGGGTTCTGCGCCAACGCGACGACGGTGCGGGCCAACATGATGGCGCCTTCGGTGACGGCCTTGTCCGCCGACGGGCCGGCCGCGGCGACCGTGAACTCCGGCTGGTGGATCGACGCGCCGCCGGCGTCCACGCCGACGACCGGATGGATGCCGGGCATCACCTGCGTGACATTGCCCATATCGGTGCTGCCCAGTGGGAGGGCCGTCTCCAGTTCCTTGGCCACCGGCGTCCGCCCGAAGCGCAGCATCTCGGCCCGGAACACCTCGGACAGGAACGCATCGGGCGCCAGCGCGTCGTAGGCGGGCGCGGTCTCGGCGACGGTGTGCGTACAGCCGGTGGCCACCGCCCCGGCGCTGAAACAGCCCGCCATCCGCTGCTCCAGTTCGCGCAGTGACTCCATGGTGGTCGCGCGCATGGTGTAGCGCAGCTCGGTGTGCGCCGGGATGATATTGCTGGCTTGGCCACCCTCGGTGACCAAACCGTGCACCATCTGCCCGGGTGCGAGCTGCTGGCGCAGCAAGCCGATGGCCACCTGTGTGACGGTCAGGGCGTCGGCGGCATTGATGCCCAGATGCGGCGCGACGGCGGCGTGCGATTCCCGCCCGGTGTACCCGACGGCCACCTCGGACAGGGCCAGCGAACGTGCCGCGGCGATATCGATCGGGCCGGGGTGCAGCATCACCGTCGCGGCGATGTCGTCGAAGGTTCCGGCCTTGAGCAACAAGGCTTTCCCGCCGCCCGTCTCCTCGGCCGGGGTGCCCAGCAGCACGACGGTCAAGCCCAACTCGTCGGCCACCTCGGCCAGCGCCAGCGCGGTGCCCACGGCGGACGCGGCGATGATGTTGTGCCCGCAGGCATGCCCGATGCCGGGCAGCGCGTCGTACTCGGCACAGATCCCGACCACCAGCGGACCGCTGCCGTACTCGGCCCGGAAGGCGGTCGGCAGTCCGCCGACCGCGGCGGTCATCGCGAAACCGCGCTCGGCCACCAGCGCCTGGGCCTTGGCGCAGCTGCGGTGTTCCTCGAACGCCAGCTCGGGTTCGGCGTGGATCGCGTGGGACAGTTCGATCAGGTCCCCGCCACGCCGATGGACGGCATCCTCGACGCTCGACAACGCGGTGACCGTGGGCATCCTGGCAGTATCTCATTCGTGACTGATCCACAGCTGACGGCCGATACCGCAGCGCAGGCGATCCGGGAACGCACCGGGGTCGACACCCACGACGTCGCCGTCGTGCTGGGGTCGGGCTGGGCGCCCGCCGTCGAGCAACTCGGGCCGCCGAGCGCCACCATCCCGATGGCCGAACTGCCCGGGTTCACCCCGCCGACCGCGGCCGGACACGGTGGTCAGGTGCTGTCCGTTCCGGTCGGCGCCCGCCACGCGCTGGTGCTGGTCGGCCGGATCCATGCCTACGAGGGGCACGATCTGCGCCATGTCGTGCACCCGGTGCGCACGGCCTGCGCTGCGGGGGCGCGCACCGTGGTGCTGACCAATGCCGCCGGCGGGCTGCGCACCGAGTACCGGGTGGGCGAACCGGTACTGATCAGCGATCACCTCAACCTGACGGCGCGCTCCCCGCTGGTGGGCGCCCAGTTCGTCGACCTGGTCGACGCGTACGCGCCGCGGCTGCGGGCCCTGGCCCGGGAGATCGATCCGACACTGACCGAAGGTGTCTATGCCGGGCTGCCCGGCCCGCATTACGAGACGCCGGCCGAGATCAGGATGTTGCGCACCCTGGGCGCGGACCTGGTGGGCATGTCGACGGTGCACGAGACGATCGCCGCGCGGGCAGCCGGAGCGCAGGTGCTGGGCGTGTCGCTGGTGACGAATCTGGCCGCGGGCATGACGGGCCAGCCGCTGTCGCACGCCGAGGTGCTGGAGGCCGGCCGTCAGTCCGCCACGCGGATGGGCACCCTGCTGGCCGCGGTCATCGCTCGCCTCTGACCGCCGAGCCGGGCCATCCCCCGCGCCAACAGGGGCGCGATGAACAGCATGATCAGGATGCGCACCACCTGCGCGGCGATGATGAAGGTGACGTTGGAGCCGGTCTCGACGGCGGTGGCCAGCACCGCATAGACCCCGCCCGGACTGGTGGCCAGGTACCCCTCCAGCGGCGTGAGGCCGGCAAAGTGGGCCAGCGCGACGCCCAGACCGGCGGTCGCGACGCCGAGCACCACGATCAGTGCCAGCGCCGTGGGCAGGATGCGGGCGACGGCACGCAGCGATTCCCGCGTGAAGGCCAGACCGGCCTGCCAGCCGATCACCAGGTAGCCGGCCTGAACCAGCACGGCGGGCACGCTCAGTCCGAACGACATGCCGGTCAATTGCAGCACCACCGTCAGCGCCAGCGGCCCGAGCAACCCGGCCCCCGGCAACCGGATCAACCTGCCGGCGGTGGACCCGACAAGCACCAGCCCGACCAGCATGACGATGCTGAGATACCAAGGTGCCGTGGCACTTTCGCGCACGGCAGCGAGGTGACCATGGCTCTTGTCGGCATGGTAGACCAGGGTGACGACCACCGGCATCGACGCGGTGACCAGCGCGACCCGCAGGTACTGCACCACCGAGACCACGCGTTCGTCGCCGCCGAGCTCGCGGGCGATGGCCACCAGACCCGACGCTCCCCCGGCCACCAGGGCCAACGATCCGGTGAGCGGGCTGACATCACGGTGCAGCCCGAGCAGCGCCCCGGCGAGCACCGACAGCAGCAGGGTGGCCACCGCGACACCGAGCACCGGCAGCCAGTTCGGCCCGAGAGCGGCGACGGCGTTCTGCGACACCATGGTGCCGATGTACACCCCGAGCACACCTTGGGCGGCGACCCCGGCGCGGCGCGGCACGCCGCCCGGGGCCAGGCCGGCCAGCGCCAGGGCGATGCCGACCACCAACGCGGCGAACAGGGCCGCCGAGGGCACACCGGCCACGGTGAGCGGCACCGTGACGGCCACACTGACCGCCAGCAACAGCACCCACTTCGCGAACCGCTTCATATCTATATCAAGTATGAACTTGTCTTTGTGGACATTCAAACTGTGTGACTGAGGTCAAATACCAAGGTTATCCTTGTTATATGGCTAGTAAAGACACCTCGGCCGCCACCGAGCTGCGGGAATCGATGATGGCGGTGACCCGCCAGATGCGCCGCCATCGCCCCGACCACGGCCTCACCCTGAGCCAGCTGGAACTGCTCGGCGAGGTGAGCCGCGCCGGTTCCACCACGCCGGCCGAACTGGGCGCCCGGCTGCATGTGCGGGTGCAGTCACTGACCGACGGCATCAACGACCTGGTCGGGCGCGGGCTCGCTGGGCGCCGGCCCGATCAGCACGATCGCCGGCGTCAGCTCATCGAACTCACCCCCGCCGGCCTGGCGCTGTTGGAAGCCGACCGCGCCGAGCGCGATGCGTGGCTGCACACCACCATGCGCGACACCCTGACCGACCTGGAATTCGACCTGCTCATGCTGGTGGCGCCCGTGCTGCGCAAGCTGGCCGACGCGGACTCCGCGGCGGCGGGCACAATCAGCGCATGACTGGCGAGCGCCCGGCAGCACCGGCCCTGACCTTCGGCACCGCGGGCCTGCGTGGCCCGATGCGCGACGGTGCCGATGCCATGAACGTCGGTACGGTCACCCGGGCAACGTGGGCACTGGCGCAGGTGCTCAAGGACCGTCACCTGGCCGGGTCGACGGTGGTGGTCGGCCGCGACGCCCGCCACCACTCCGACGAGTTCGCCGTTGCGACCGCCGAAGTGCTTGCCGCCCAGGGTTTTTCCGTCGTCATGCTGCCGCAGCCCGCACCGACCCCGGTGACGGCGTTCGCGGTGCGACGCCTCGGCGCCGCGGCGGGTGTGCAGATCACCGCATCGCACAACCCGCCGAACGACAACGGCTACAAGGTGTATCTGGACGGCGGCATGCAGATCATCTCGCCGACGGACCGGGAGATCGAGGCCGCGATGGCCCGCGCCCCGCAGGACATCGCGCGCCGATCCGTCGAGCCGCACGGCACCGAGGTGTTCACCGCGTACCTGGAGCGGGCCGCCGCGGTGCGGCGCGGGTCCGGCACCGCCCGGGTGGCGCTGACCCCCATGCACGGCGTGGGCGGCGAATTCGCCTTGGATGCCTTGGCGTTGGCCGGCTTCGACGATGTGCATGTGGTCGAGTCGCAGTTCGCCCCCGACCCGGACTTCCCCACGGTCGCGTTCCCCAACCCGGAGGAGCCGGGCGCCGCGGACCTGCTGTTGACCCTGGCCGCCGACATCGGCGCCGATGTCGCCATCGCGCTGGACCCCGACGCCGACCGGTGCGCCGTCGGCGTGCCGGGACCCGCCGGCTGGCGCATGCTCACCGGCAACGAAACCGGTTGGCTGCTGGGCGAATACCTGCTGTCCAGGCTCGCCGACCCGGCGAGCGCGCTGGTCGCCAGCACGGTGGTGTCCTCGCGCATGCTGGCCTCGATCGCCGCGCACCACGGCGCGCGGCACGCCGAAACCCTGACCGGCTTCAAGTGGCTGGCCCGCGCCACCGCACCCGGTGCCACCCTGGTCTACGCCTACGAAGAAGCGATCGGGCACTGCGTGGACCCGGAGACGGTGCGCGACAAGGACGGCATCAGCGCCGCGGTCCTGGTGTGCGATCTGGTGGCCACGTTGGCCGCCGAGGGCCGCACCCTGCTCGACGCGCTCGACGACCTGGCCCGTCGCCACGGTGTGCACGAGACGGCCGCGGTAACCCGCCGCGTCGACGATGCGCCAGAAGCCATGGCCGCCCTGCGCGCGAATCCCGCTGCCGCGCTTGCCGGTATCCCGGTGACCGTCGAGGATCTCGGGCAGCGGCCCGGCCTGCAGCGCACCGATGCGCTGGTGTTCACCGGCGCCGGGATCCGGGTGGTGATCCGCCCCTCGGGCACCGAGCCGAAACTGAAGTCCTATATCGAAGTGCGGTGCGCGCCCACCGACGACCTGGCCGGGGCCCGAATCACGGCCGCCGCGCTGCGCGCCGACCTGGTGGCCGCCGCGCAGGCCTGGTGAGACGTCAGCGCGGACCGAACTGTCGATCGCCGGCGTCCCCGAGACCCGGCACGATATAGGCGATCTCGTTGAGCCCGTCGTCGATGGTGGCGGTCACCAGCCGGATCTCGGGGGCGGTGCGCTCCAGTGCCGCAATGCCTTCGGGGGCACACACCACGCAGATGGCGGTGATGTCGGTGGCGCCGCGCTGCTGCAGCAGGGTCAGGGTGTGCGCCATGGAGCCGCCGGTGGCCAACATCGGGTCCAGCACGAACACCGCGCGGGTGCTCAGATCCTCGGGCAGCGAGGCCAGATACGGCGTCGGCTGATGCGTGCGCTCGTCGCGGGCGACGCCGACGAAGCCCACCTGTGCCTCCGGGATCAAGGCGTGAGCCTGGTCCACCATGCCCAGACCGGCCCGCAGGACGGGCACCAACAGCGGCGGGTTCGCCAATCGGGAACCGGCCGTCTCGGCCATCGGGGTGCGCACCCGGATCTCTTCGGCGGGGGCGTCCCTGGTCGCCTCGTACACCAACATCAGGGTGAGGTCGCGCAACGCCGACCGGAATCCCGCATTGTCGGTGCGTTCGTCGCGCAGCGTGGTGAGCCGCGCAGCGGCCAGGGGGTGATCGACGACCCGGACATCCATGGGGCGAAAGACTAGCCGGACACCGATCGGGCGGCGCGGTACGCGGCGAAGTGCCGGATTCGAATGGAACCGCCGTTGCCCGGCGTGCGTCATAACCCACATGCACGCCGACACCGCCGCCATCGACCGCACCGGCTCCGTCCTGGGCGGCATCGCCGCCGAACTCGGTGCGCTGGCCGCCGCCCTGCCCGCCGCCGCCGACTCGGCTCCCGCGCTGTTCGGGCCGGTCGCCGACGCCTTGGTCGCCGCCCTGCGCGCAGCGGTGGCCGACACCACGCGGGCGGTCACCGAACTCGGGTCCCAGCTCGGGCTCGCCGAACTGACCGCCGGGCGTATCGCGGTGTCCTATCGGGATGCCGAACATCATGTGGAGCAATCGATCTCGACCCTCGGCGGCTGAGCGTGTCCAGCGCGCTGGTCGCCACGCTGGCCGCACCCCTGCACCACCTGGCCGCACAGATCGGGCCCGGCTGGGCGGCGGCGGAGCATCCCTCGGCGCTGCTCGACGACGCCAAAGACCGGCTCGACGCGCTGGCCACCGGCACCTCCCGCGCCTGGGACGACGCCGCGTGGTCCGGGGAAGCCGGCGCCGCGGCGGCGCGATCCACCGACGAGGTCGCGGTCGCCGTGCGCACGCTGGCCGAAAGGGTCGGGCTGCTGGCCCAGCGGGTCGGCGCAGCCGCGGATGCGATCGCCCGGGCCCGCGCCCGGCTACAGGACATCATCGCCGACTTCGAAGCCTGCGCCGCCGAGCTGGAACCGCGGCTGGACGACCCCGGCGTGGCCGAGGAGCTGGCCGAGCGGGCTGGGCATGCCCAACGGCGCGCCACCGACGTGGTCGACGGTCTACGCGCCGAGCTGGACGGCCACGCCGCCACCATCGGCGCCGCGCCCCACCCGACTGTGCCGACCGCACCGGCCGGCCTGGCCGGGCCGGCCCCGGCCGGTTTCTCGGGGCCGGCACCCGCGCCAGGGGCGATGGGGGCGCTCACGCCGACCGGGACTGGGCTGGCGCCGGCGTTGGCCGGGGGGCTCGGCGGGGCACTGGAGCGGGCCACGCCGGCCGACCGGCGGCGCGGCGCCGTGGTGGGTGATCCGGCCGACTTCGGGTCCGGGGTGGCCGTTCGGCTGCCCGACGGCAGCACCGCCACCGCGCCGAATGCCGTCGCGGCCAGCGCCGTGCGGCACGCGTTGACCCAGTTGGGCGTGCCGTACGACTGGGGTGGCACCACCCCCGGCGTGGGCCTGGACTGCAGCGGGCTGACGCAGTGGGCCTACCGCGAGGCGGGCTTGGAGATCCCGCGGCTGGCCCAGGAGCAGGACATCGGGGCCGCCGTCGACGCCGGATCGTTGCGCCCCGGCGACCTGGCGGTGTGGGACGGTCACGTCGCCATGATCGTCGGCAACGGCACGATGATCGAGGCCGGCGATCCGGTGCAGCTCTCGGCCGTCCGCACCACCAACGCCGGGCAGGGCTTTCAGGGGTTCTGGCGCCCGACGGCGTGAACTACGGGTGTGGCCCCCGAGCGTTCAGCCTGCATCGTTACGCTGTGCGCCATGGCGGCTGACATCGTGCCGGTCCGGCTCGGACTGACCAATGGCGACCTGTACACCCTGTGGGCACCCCGCTGGCGCGACGCCGGCGACGAATGGGAGGCCTTCCTCGGCAAGGACGAGGACCTGTTCGCGTTCGAGTCGGTGGCGGACCTGACGGCGTTCGTGCGGACCAACTCCGACAACGACCTCACCGACCACCCGGCCTGGGAGAAGCTCACCAAGGCCAATGCGCATCGGCTCGATCCCGACGACGCGCACCTCTACGACCTCATCGAGGTACCTGCCCTGGTGGCGGACAAGCCCACCGAGGACTCCGTCGACGCCGTGCGCCGCGCCCTGGTGATCGTCTCGGCCATCGGGTCGGTGTGCGACCTGCCGGTGATCACCAAACTGTTCAACGGCAACCCCGTGCTGGGCACCATCGGCGGCGGGCTGGAGGCCTTCGCCGGCCGCGCCGGACGCAAACGCTGGGCCGAGATCGAGGCGGTGATCGGCCGCTCGTGGGACTCGGTCATCGACGTCATCGACGAACTGGTCAACACGCCGGAGGTCAGCGCCGCCGACTCCGCCAAGGCCCAGCAGGAGCTCGACGAGCCGGCACCTGAGCCCGACGAGGACGATCTCGCCGTCGCCGACGACGACGAGGTGGTCATCGAGGGTGAGGTGGACACCGACGAGGAGAGCGAGGCACTGGAGGCCGAGGCCCAGCGCCAGGTGCTCGGCGGGGACGAGGACTTCTGGACCCAGGTCGGCATCGACCCGGTGCGGATCATGACCAGTGGCGGCACCCTGTACACGCTGCGCTGCTATGTCGGCGACGACCCGAAGTTCCTCGGCCGCAATGGCCGCATCAGCGTGTTCAGCTCCGAACGGGCGCTGGCCCGCTATCTGGCCGACGAGCACGAGAGCGACCTGTCCGGCTACAGCGCCTACGAGATCATCAGGACCGCGGCCACCGACGGATCCCTGCGGGTGGACGTCACCGACGACAACATCTACGTGCTGTCCGGCCTGGCCGACGATATCGCCGACGGCCCGGACGCCGTCGACCGCGACCAGCTGGAGCTGGCCGTCGAATTCCTCCGGGATGTCGGCGATTACGCCGAGGACACCAGCGTCGCCAAGGCGCTGGAGAGCACGCAGCCGCTCGGTGCTTTGGTCTCCTACCTGATCGAGCCGGGCAGTGTGGCCAAGCCGGCCGCGCCGTACGCCAAGGCCGTGGAGCAGTGGGAGGAGCTGGAGAGCTTCGTCGAATCGCGGTTGCGCCACGAGTGATCACCGATGAGTACCGATGAGTTCGGTGGTGGTGGCCGGTCCATACCGGCATGACCACCACCGACGGACTCATCTGCCGCTCACTCGACGTTCCCGGCGCCCGCCTGCACTACGAGGTACGCGGGTGCGGGCCGCTGCTGCTGGTCATCGGTTCACCGATGACCGCCGCGGAATTCCTGCCCCTGGCACACGCCATGGCCGCCGACCACACCGTCGTCACCTACGACCCGCGGGGCCTGGGCCGCAGCACGATCCATGACCCCGACCAGGACGCGACACCGGACCTGCGTGCCGACGACGTGGCCGCCATCCTCGACGCGCTGGGAGCCGACTCCGCCGACGTGTTCGGATCCAGCGGCGGCGCGGTGACCGGGCTGGCGCTGGCCACCCGCCACCCCGGCCGGGTGCGCACCCTGGTCGCCCACGAGCCGCCGCTGCTGGAGCTGCTGCCCGACGCCGCCCGGCACCGCGCGGCCACCGAGGAGATCATCGCGACGTTCCACCGAGACGGGGTCGCGGCGGCGTGGAGGGCGTTCATGGCCAACGCCGGCTTCGACGTAGAGGCCACAGCGGCCGCAGAGGCCGCAGAGGTCACAGCGACCGCAGAAGCCGGTCCACCACCGGGACCGGAGCCGACCCCCGACGAGGCGGCCACCCGGCGGGCCGAATCGGCCCGCTTCTTCGACCACGAACTGCGGGAGACCACCCGGTACCTGCCCGATGCCGCGGCACTGACCGCGGGACCGGCGCGGATCGTCGTCGCGCTGGGCGCGCAGTCCGGCCACCTGCTCACCGACGCCACCACCCGGGCGCTGGCCACGCTGCTGCACCGTGAGCCGGTCATCTTCCCCGGCGATCACGGCGGATTCCTCAGCGCGCCAGGCGAGTTCGCGACGACCTTACGGACCGTCCTCAGCCGATGAGCACTGCGTAGCGCGGTTTGATCACCCCGTCGATGAGGGCCAGCCGCTCGTCGAACGGCAGGAACGAGGATTTCATCGCGTTGATGGTGAAGCGTTCCAGGTCGCTCCAGCCGTAGCCGAAGGCCTCGACCAGCCGCAGCATCTCCTGACTCATGGTGGTGTCGCTCATCAGCCGGTTGTCGGTGTTGACGGTGACCCGGAACCGGGTGCGGGCCAGCAGGTCGAACGGATGCTCGGCGATGCTGGCCACCGCCCCGGTCTGGACGTTGGAGCTCGGGCACAGTTCCAGGGGAATGCGCTTGTCCCGCAGGATCGCCGCCAGCCGGCCCAGCCGCACCGCGCCGTCGGGGCCGACCGTGATGTCGTCGACGATGCGCACGCCGTGGCCCAGCCGGTCGGCACCGCAGAAGGCGATGGCTTCGTGGATGGACGGCAGGCCGAAGGCCTCACCGGCGTGAATGGTGAAGCGCGCGTTGTTGCTTCGCATGTACTCGAACGCATCCAGGTGCCGGCTGGGCGGGTAGCCTGCCTCGGCGCCGGCGATGTCGAAGCCCACCACGCCGTGGTCGCGGAACCGGATGGCCAGCTCGGCGATCTCCCGGGACCGTGCGGCATGGCGCATGGCGGTGACCAGGCAGCGCACCACGATGGTGCGGCCGGCAGCCGCGGCGGCCTTCTCGCCGTCGGCGAAGCCGCCGAGCACCGCGTCGACGACGGCGTCCAGCGACAGACCGCGATCGATGTGCAGTTCAGGGGCGAACCGGATCTCGGCGTACACCACGTTGTCCTCGGCGAGATCCTCGACGGCCTCGTAGGCCACCCGGTGCAGGGCCTCCGGGGTCTGCATGACGCCGACGGTGTGCGCGAACGGTTCCAGGTAGCGCACCAGCGACCCGCTGTGGGCGGCGGTACGGAAGAACGTCGCGAGCTCGTCGACCTCGGTGGCCGGTAGCTCGTCGTACCCGAATTGATCGGCCAGCTCGAGCACCGTGGCCGGGCGTAACCCGCCGTCGAGGTGGTCGTGCAGCAGCGCTTTGGGGGCTTGGGTGATCAGGTCGAGGGTCAGCGGCGTACTCATCTGTCCATCTTGCTCGTCCGAGGCGGCGCAGGCGCGCGGATCGCCCGGGCCGTCATCACGTGTTCGCCTACCCGATACGGTCGACGACGACGGGGCCGAGCTCCGTGGCCCCGCTGCCGACGCTCCACCCGCCGTCGAGTTCGGCCAATGCCGCCGGTAGCCGCTCGGCCGTTTCGGTGTAGAGGGTGAACACCGTTTCACCCGCGGACACGGGCTCACCTGGCCTGCGATGGATGCGGACACCGGCTCCGAGCTGGACCGGCTGCCCAGGGGCGGCGCGGCCCGCCCCGAGCCGCCACGCGGCCATCGCCACCGCCATGGCGTCGATATCACCCATCACCCCGGCGCTGGATGCGGTGACCGTCTCGGTGTGTGTGCCGAGCGGCAGCGGCTGGCTCAGGTCACCGCCTTGGGCGGCGACGAGCCGGCGGAACCGGTCCATCGCGGTGCCGTCGCGCAGGGTCTGGGCCGGGTCCACCCGATCGATCCCGGCGGCGTCGAGCATCTCGGCCGCCAACGCAAGGGTCAGCTCGACCACGTCGGGCGGGCCGCCGCCGGCCAACACCTCCAGCGACTCGGCGACCTCCAGCGCGTTGCCGACGGTGCGGCCCAGTGGACGGTTCATGTCGGTGAGCAACGCCCGGGTCGGGACGCCGTAGGAATTGCCGAGCGCCACCATGGTGGCCGCCAGCTCGCGGGATTCGGCTTCGGTCTTGAGGAACGCGCCGCGGCCCACCTTGACGTCCAGAACCAGGGCTTGCGCTCCTTCGGCCAGCTTCTTGCTCATCACCGAGCTGGCGATCAGCGGCAGCGATTCGGTGGTGGCGGTGACATCGCGCAGCGCATAGATCTTGCGATCGGCCGGGGCGAGATCGCCCGCGGCGAAGATGGCCGCTCCGATGTCGCGAAGCTGTTGGCGGATGCGCTCTTTGGACAGCTCCGGGGTGAACCCGGCGATGGCCTCCAGTTTGTCCAGGGTGCCCCCGGTGTGTCCAAGGCCGCGGCCGGCGGCCTGCGGAACCGCTACGCCACAAGCCAGTACCACCGGTACCAGGGGGATGGTGATCTTGTCACCGACCCCGCCGGTGGAGTGTTTGTCGACCAGGGGCAGGCCCAGATCGGTGAAGTCGAATCGCTCACCGGAGGCCACCATCGCGGCGGTCCAGCGGGTGATCTCGGCGGGGGTCATGCCGCGCAGGAAGATCGCCATCAGCAGGGCCGACATCTGTTCGTCCGCGACGCGTCCGTGGGTGTAGCCGTCGATCACCCAGTCGATGGCCTCATCGGTGAGGACGCCGCCGTCGCGTTTGGTCCGGATGACGGACGGAGCATCGAGATGCGACCCGTGATGAGCGTCAGAAGTCACGCCCGGCTTCGTGGTCATGCGCGCTCCAGATCGGCAGGCCCGAAGGCGTCGGGCAGCAGGTCGGCCAGCCGGCGCGGACCGTCGGGATGGTCGATCAGCAGTTCGGGTCCGCCGTGCTCGTAGAGCACCTGTCGGCAGCGTCCGCACGGCATCAACGGGGCGCCGTCGGCGGCCACGCAACTGAGCGCGACGAGGCGTCCGCCACCGCCGGAAAACAGGACGCAGACCACAGCGCACTCGGCACAGAGACCTAGGCCATATGAGACATTCTCCACATTGCATCCGCGGATGATCCTGCCGTCGTCGACCAATGCGGCCGCTCCGACCGGAAAACCCGAATACGGCGCATAGGCCCCGCGCGACGCTTCGATTGCGTTGTCTCGCAACAATTTCCAGTCGATTTCCAGGCTCATGACACCCTCCGCGAAGGATGATCTGAATGCATTCCGAAGGATCGACATCCGAAGGCTAGAACCAATGTAGGCAACCCTAACTTTGTGGTAGAACGGCCCCTTTCGGCTCCACGCTAGTTCTAAGTCGGTTCCATTTGGGATTAGAGTCGCCCCGAGGTTTGGGGACGAATAACAGCCTTGTCCCCGGACGTCCACCGATGGCGTTGGAGGACACCCCTATGAGCACAGCTACGGCTGCGGATTCCGATACACCGGCACCGCGATCAAAACCGGGCCGCCGTCGCACCCTGTACCGCGGCGATCCAGGCATGTGGTCCTGGGTTTTGCACCGCATCACGGGTGCCACCATTTTCTTCTTCCTGTTCGTCCACGTGCTCGACACGGCGCTGGTGCGGGTGAGCCCGCAGGCCTACAACGAAGTCATCGAGACGTACAAGACGCCCATCATCGGTCTCATGGAGGCCGGTCTGGTCGCGGCGGTGCTGTACCACGCGCTCAACGGCATCCGCGTGATCCTCATCGACTTCTGGCAGCACGGCCCGCGCTACCAGCGCCTGATGCTGTGGGTTATTGCCGGAATCTGGTTGGCCGTGATGATCCCCTCGCTGGGAGTCCTCGGCATGCACATGGCGGAGCGTTTTCTATGAGCGGCGAAAATCCCTACGACCACCTGAGCGAGCGCGGCGGACCGGCCCCGGTCATGCAACGCAGCTACGACCGGCCCGCCGGGTTGGACAACCCGCGCGCCCCGCGGCGCCCGGGCGGCATGCCCAACTTCGAGAAGTACGCGTGGCTGTTCATGCGCTTCTCGGGCATTGTCCTGGTGTTCCTGGCACTGGGCCACCTGTTCATCATGCTGATGTGGCAGAACGGCGTGTACCGAATCGATTTCAATTACGTCGCGCAGCGCTGGGCCTCGCCGTTCTGGCAGACCTGGGACCTGCTGCTGCTGTGGTTGGCCCAACTGCACGGCGGCAACGGGATGCGCACCATCATCGCCGATTACGCCCGCAAGGATTCGACCAAGTTCTGGCTGAACACCCTGCTGGCCCTGTCGATGTTGTTCACCCTGGTACTGGGTACCTATGTGCTGCTGACGTTCGACGCGAACATCTCTTGAGCTGGAGTTGTAGGAAATGATTGTTGAACACCGCTACGACGTCGTGATCGTCGGTGCCGGCGGCGCCGGAATGCGCGCCGCGGTGGAAGCCGGCCCCCGGGCCCGCACCGCCGTGCTGACCAAGCTGTACCCGACCCGCAGCCACACCGGCGCCGCCCAGGGCGGGATGTGCGCCGCGCTGGCCAATGTCGAAGAGGACAACTGGGAGTGGCACACCTTCGACACCGTCAAGGGTGGGGACTACCTCGCCGACCAGGACGCCGTCGAGATCATGTGCAAGGAGGCCATCGACGCCGTCTATGACCTCGAGAAGATGGGGATGCCGTTCAACCGCACCCCCGAAGGCCGCATCGACCAGCGTAGGTTCGGCGGGCATACTCGCGACCACGGCAAGGCCCCGGTCCGCCGGGCCTGTTACGCCGCCGACCGCACCGGGCACATGATCCTGCAGACGCTGTACCAAAACTGCGTCAAGCACGACGTCGAATTCTTCAACGAGTTCTACGCGCTGGACATCGCGCTCACCGAGACCCCCGGCGGCCCCGTCGCCACCGGTGTCATCGCCTACGAGTTGGCCACCGGTGACATCCACGTGTTCCATGCCAAGGCGATCGTCTTCGCCACCGGCGGATCGGGCCGGATGTACAAGACCACCTCCAATGCGCACACCCTGACCGGTGACGGCCTGGGCATCATCTTCCGCAAGGGACTCCCCTTGGAGGACATGGAGTTCCACCAGTTCCACCCGACAGGTTTGGCCGGCCTGGGCATCCTGATCTCCGAGGCGGTGCGCGGCGAGGGCGGCCGGCTGCTCAACGGTGAGGGCGAACGCTTCATGGAGCGCTACGCGCCGACCATCGTCGACCTGGCGCCGCGCGATATCGTCGCCCGCTCGATGGTGCTCGAGGTGCTCGAAGGCCGCGGCGCCGGACCGAACAAGGACTACGTCTACATCGACGTGCGCCACCTCGGCGAGGACGTGCTGGAGGCCAAGCTCCCCGACATCACCGAGTTCGCCCGCACCTACCTCGGCGTGGACCCGGTGACCGAGCTGGTGCCGGTGTACCCGACCTGCCACTACGTCATGGGCGGGATTCCGACCAACGTGCACGGCCAGGTGCTCCGCGACAACAACACGATCGTGCCGGGTCTGTACGCGGCCGGCGAGTGCGCGTGTGTGTCGGTGCACGGCTCCAACCGGTTGGGCACCAATTCGCTGCTGGACATCAACGTGTTCGGGCGGCGGGCCGGGATCGCGGCTGCCGAGTACGCCAACAACCACAACCACGTGGAGATGCCGGAGAACCCGGCCGACATGGTGGTCGGCTGGGTGGGTGACATCCTCTCCGAGCACGGCAACGAGCGCGTCGCCGATATCCGCACGGCGCTGCAGCAGTCGATGGACAACAACGCCGCGGTGTTCCGCACCGAGGAGACGCTGAAGCAGGCGCTCACCGACATCCACGCGCTCAAAGAGCGGTACTCGCGGATCACGGTGCAGGACAAGGGCAAGCGCTACAACAGCGACCTGCTGGAGGCCATCGAGCTCGGCTTCCTGCTGGAGCTGGCGGAGGTCACCGTCGTCGGCGCGCTGAACCGCAAGGAATCCCGTGGCGGGCACGCGCGTGAGGACTACCCCAACCGCGACGACACCAACTACATGCGGCACACCATGGCCTACAAAGAAGGCACCGAGCTGCTGTCCGATATCCGGCTGGACTACAAGCCCGTGGTCCAGACCCGGTACGAGCCGATGGAACGGAAGTACTGATCATGAGTGCACCCGTAATCGACAAGCCGCAAGCCGGTGGCCCTGAGCTGCCGCCCGTGCCCGAGGGCGCGGTGATGGTGACGCTGAAGATCGCCCGGTTCAACCCGGACAACCCCGATGCCGCCGGCTTCCAGAGCTTCCGCGTGCCCTGCCTGCCGTCGGACCGGCTGCTCAACCTGCTGCACTACGTCAAGTGGTACCTGGACGGGACGCTGACCTTCCGCCGGTCCTGCGCGCACGGCGTGTGCGGTTCGGACGCCATGCGGATCAACGGTGTGAACCGGTTGGCGTGCAAGGTGCTGATGCGTGACCTGCTGCCCAAGAAGCCGGGCAAGCAGCTGACCATCACCATCGAGCCGATCCGCGGACTGCCGGTGGAGAAGGACCTCGTCGTCGACATGGAGCCGTTCTTCGACGCGTTCCGGGCCGTCAAGCCGTTCCTGATCACCAGTGGCAACCCGCCCACCCGGGAACGGATCCAGAGCCAGACCGACCGCGCCCGCTACGACGACACCACCAAGTGCATCCTGTGCGCGTGCTGCACCACGAGTTGCCCGGTGTTCTGGAACGAGGGCAGCTACTTCGGCCCGGCCGCCATCGTCAACGCGCACCGGTTCATCTTCGACAGCCGCGACGAGGGTGCCGCCGAGCGCCTGGACATCCTCAACGACGTCGACGGGGTGTGGCGCTGCCGCACCACCTTCAACTGCACCGATGCCTGCCCGCGTGGCATCCAGGTGACCCAGGCGATCCAAGAGGTCAAGCGCGCCTTGATGTTCGCGCGGTAGTTCTTCTCTCTGCAGCCCAATGTGAGCTTGGGTGCGAGATCCGGTCCGGATCTCGCACCCAAGCTCACGTTCGTTTCCGGGCCTATCCCTTGCGGATCAGCTTCTTGTTGACGAATTCGTCGATGCCGTAGCGGCCGAGTTCGCGGCCGAAGCCGGATCGCTTGACCCCGCCGAAAGGCAGCTCGACCCCGTCGGCGCCGACGACGTTGACGAACACCATGCCGGCGTCGATCTTGTCGGCCACCCGGCTCGCCTGCTCGTCGTCGGTGGTGAACACGTACGAGCCCAGCCCGAACGGCGTGTCGTTAGCCAGTTCGACGGCCTCGTCCTCGGATGCGGCCTTGTAGACGATGGCGACCGGCCCGAACAGCTCCTCGCGGAAATCGGTTGGCACATCGGTCAACACGCCGGGCGGGAAGTGCGCGCCCTTGCGCTCGCCCTCGGTGGTCAACCTCGCCCCACCGGCCACCGCACGGTCGACCTGCTCGGCGAGCCGCTGCGCGGCGGCCTCCGACGACAGCGGGGCCAGCCCGTCGCGCTGCTCCAGCACCTTGGCGGTGAACTTGTCCAGGAACTCGTCGTACACCTGCTCGGCGACGATGAACCGCTTGGCGGCGTTGCAGGCCTGTCCGGTGTTCTCGAACCGCCCGGCCACCGCCGCCTCGACGGTGGCGTCCATATCGTCGGAGGACAGCACGATGAAGGGATCGGACCCGCCGAGCTCGAGCACCACCTTCTTCAGGTTGCGGCCGGCGATCTCGGCGACCGCCGCCCCCGCCCGCTCCGAACCCGTCAGCGAAACCCCTTGCACGCGTGGGTCGGCGATGATGTCGGCGACCTGCTCGTTGGTCGCGTAGATGTTGACGTAGGCGCCCTCGGGGTAGCCGGCGTCGTCGAAGATCTGCTGGATGGCCGCCGCCGACTCCGGGCACTGCGGGGCGTGCTTGAGCAGGATGGTGTTGCCCAGCGTCAGGTTGGGGCCGGCGAATCGCGCCACCTGGTAGTACGGATAGTTCCACGGCATGATGCCCAGCAACACACCCACCGGGCCGCGCCGGATCAGCGCCGACCCCTCGCCATCGAGCAGCTCGATGGGTTCGTCGGCGAGGAACTTGGCGGCGTTGTCGGCGTAGAACTCGTAGATGGCGGCACTGAATTCGACCTCACCGGTGGCCTGGTCCAGCGGCTTGCCCATCTCGCGCACGATGATGGCGGCGAGCTCGTCGCGACGCTCGTTGTGCAACGCGGCGACCTTGCGGATCAACGCGACGCGGTCTTCCAGCGTCGAGTTCTTGGACCAATCCCGGTAGGCGCCGGCCGCCGCGGACAGCGCCTGCTCGATCTGAGCGTCGGTCGCCGTGGGGTACTCACGGAGCACCTCACCGGATGCGGGATCGACCACTGCGTACTGCGCCATGAAAAATCACTCCTGGTTCTGTTCGTTGGATGAGCTGTCTTCTGCATACGTGCCCGCGCGCTCCGCCGCCACCGGATCGCCGAATTTCAGCGCCACGAATCCCACGATCCCGAGTACGAGAACCGTGACGAACGCGTCGGCAAACACGTTCGTCGGCGCCGGGGCACCGGGAAGATGTTGTCGTAGAACGCATCTGCCAGCACCGGTGCACCAAGGATTCCGCATATCATGGTGAGCGCACCGAGCCGGCGGATGGACAGCAGGGCGGTCATTGCCCGCCCGCCAGCGAGGGCACCAGCAGGGTGCGCAGCGCGCCGCCGGCGGCCAGATCGTCCAGCGCGTCCTGCGCCGCCTCCAAGGGGCGGCGCCCGGATACCAGCGAATCCAGCTCGAGCTCACCGTCCATGTACAGGTCGACCAGGGCCGGGATATCGCGCTGCGGGTCGACCGAACCGTAGTTGGACCCGAGGATGCGCTGGTTGGCCTCGGCGAGTACCAGCGGGTCGAACCGTGCCGTCGACCCGGTCGGCGGCAGTCCGACGATGACGGCGGCACCGCCGAGCCCGAGCGCGGAGATGGCCTGTTCGGTGGTGACGATCTTGCCGATGGCGTCGAAGATGTAGTCGAGGCCTTCTGGGACAAGAGCTTTCAAAGCCTCGACGGCGTCGGTGGCCGACGAGTCGACGGTGTCGGTGGCGCCGAGCCGGCGCGCGTGGTCCAACTTGGCCGCGTCGATGTCGACGGCGACGATACGGCCGGCCTTGGCCAGCCGCGCGCCCTGGATACAGGACAGCCCGACGCCGCCACAGCCGATGACGGCCACCGTGGCACCTTCCTCGACGCCGGCGGTGTTGCGCACCGCGCCGACGCCGGTGGCCACCGCACAGCCGACCAGGGCGACCACGTCCAGCGGCGCGTCCCGGCGGATCCGCACCGCCCCGGAGGCCGGGACCACCACCCGCTCGGCGAACGACGACACACCCAGATAGTGATGCAGCGGCGCCCCGTCGCTGCTCCAGCGGCTGGTGCCGTCGAACAACACGCCGCCGGCAGCGACGACGTTCGCGGCCACCTCGCACTGCCACGGCCTGCCGAGTTCGCACTGCCGGCAGCCACCGCAGCCCGGCACCCAGGACAGCACCACATGATCGCCGACCTCCAGCCCGTCGACGCCCGGGCCGAGCGCGGTCACCACCCCGGAGCCCTCGTGGCCCAAGACGACCGGGGCGGGCACGTCCCACTCCCCCTTGACGACGTGCAGGTCGGAATGGCAGACGCCGGCGCCGGCGATGGCCACCTCCACCTCGCCGGGTCCGGGTGCGGCCAGCTGCACCTGCACGGTGCGCACCGGCGTGCCCGGCTCGATGAACACCGCTGCCCGCACGGTGTGCGCGTCACGATCGCCGGTCTGACTCATGGCCCATCCCGCCTGTTTAATGACACAAAACTTTTGTCGAAGTTATATCCCGCTAAACTTCCGCCTGCAAGGCGTGTCACACCACCATCGCGAATGAGACGGTCGCCGCTCCCGAGCCCCGACCGCCGGGAGAGCCCATGCCACGAAGCCACACCGCCGGCGCGGGTCGTACCTCCGACGTCGACTCCAAGATGACCCGGCTGGGACCGAAGTTGCGGGCGGTGCGACAGGAACGCGGCCTGACCCTGGATGCGCTCGCCTCCCAGGCCGAGCTGACCAAAGGTTTCCTCAGCCTGGTCGAACGCGGCCAGACGGCGGTATCCGTGCCGAACCTGCTGCGGATCTGCGCCATCCTCGGGGTCTCGGTGGGTGCGCTGTTCGACTTCCCCGATTCGGCGATGGTGCGCAGCGGTCAGGGCGCGCCGCTGGAGATGGGCGGCAGCGGCATCCGCGAGTACCTGCTGACCCCGGCCACCGAGCGGCACGTCCAGGTGATGCGCACCGTGCTGCAACCGGGCGGCGGGTCAGGCGGCGCCTACACCCTGGATTCCAAGACCATCGTCGCCGTCGTGGTCCGCGGCCGGCTGCGGCTGACGGTCGACGGCCAGGACATGACGCTCGCCGCAGGCGACTGCTACACGTTTTCGGCCCAGTCCCCGCACGCCTGGGAAAACGCCGACTCCGGCGAGAGCGAGGTGATCTGGTCGATCGCGCCGCCGCTACCGACCGGGTCACCGGGGCGCAGCTAGGACTGCCAACAGGTGCGGACGCGGCGCCTCGAACTCGGTGGCCCGCGCCGCGGTGGTCACCCCGACAACCCTAGCCCCCGGCTCGTCACCGTAGCCAGGCTGCGAAAACTAATTTCGTTGTTGACAAGCGCTAAAACGACTGAAACCGTATCCTTCGTTTGAAAATCATAGGTAATCAGCAGGGAGAAGCGATGAGCAAGGGCGAACTCACCCTGGAACCCGGCGGCGGTGCCGTCGAGAGCAAGGGCCTCAAGGGCGGCGCGCTGGGCCTGCTGTCCAGCATCGTCGTCGGGATGGCCTCGACAGCCCCGGCCTACAGCCTGGCGGCCACCCTCGGCCTCATCATCGCCAGCGGCGGTGCCCTGTTGTCCGGCGTGAAAGCGCCTGCCATCGTATTGATCTCGTTCATCCCGATGTACCTCATCGCGGTGGCCTACCAGGAACTGAACAAGGCCGAACCGGACTGCGGCACCACCTTCACCTGGGCCTCGCGCGCATTCGGGCCGGTGGTGGGTTGGCTCGGCGGCTGGGGCATCATCGCCGCCGACGTCATCGTGATGGCCAACCTGGCCCAGATCGCCGGCTCATACTCGTTCACCTTCGCCGGTGATCTCGGGTGGCAGTCGGCCGCAACGCTGGCCAGCAGCACATTGTGGTCCACGGTGGCGGGCGTCATCTGGATCGCGGTGATGACCTACATCTGCTACCGCGGTATCGAGGTCTCGGCCCGGCTGCAGTACGCCCTGCTCGGTATCGAGGTGGTGGTGCTGATCGCGCTCTCGGTGGTGGCCCTGATCAAGGTGTACACCCACAATGCCGAGGACTACTCGCTGATCCCGTCGCTGTCCTGGTTCTGGCCCGGCGGACTGGATTTCGGCACCGTCATCGCCCCCGCGGTGCTGACCACCATCTTCATCTACTGGGGCTGGGACACCGCGGTGGCGTGCAACGAGGAATCCGACGATCCCGGACGTACCCCGGGCCGGGCCGCGGTCATCTCCACCTTCCTGCTGCTGGCGACCTACGCCTTGGTGAGCGTCGCAGCGGTGGCCTTCGCCGGGGTCGGCACGGACGGCATCGGCCTGGGCAACCCGGAGAACTCCGCCGACGTGTTCGCCGCGATCGGACCGGATCTGTTCGGGGACAGTGTCCTCGGCCATGTCGGCATGCTGCTGCTCTCGGCCTCGATCCTGACCTCGGCGTCGGCATCCACGCAGACCACCATCCTGCCCACCGCACGCACCACCTTGTCGATGGGCGTGTACAAGGCGCTGCCGGGTTCGTTCGCCAAGATCCACCGCACCTACCTGACCCCCACCACCTCGACCATCGCGATGGGGGTCGTCAGCGCCGTCTTCTACGTACTGTTCACGGTGATCAGCACCAACCTGCTGACGGCGCTCATCGGCTCGGTGGGCCTGATGATCGCGTTCTACTACGGCCTGACCGGCTTCGCCTGCGTCTGGTTCTACCGGAAGACGTTGACCCGCAACGTCCGCGATCTGATGATGCGCGGTGTCGTCCCGCTGCTCGGCGGCATCATCCTGCTGGTGGTGTTCGTCTATGGCCTGATCCAGTACGCCACGCCGGACTGGCTGACCGACGACGACGGAAACAACGTCACCATCTTCGGGTTCGGCGCCGTGGCCGTGGTCGGCGTCGGTGCACTGGTGCTGGGGCTGGTCCTCATGCTGGTCTGGCGGGTCATGGCGCCCGGCTTCTTCAAGGGCGTCACGCTGCCGCGCCGCAGCCACGACCTCGTGCTGGAGACCGTCGGTGACCAGGCCGCCGTGGAAGCCCGCTTCGGACTGCCCGACTCCGGCGACATGCCCACCGTCATCGCCCCGGATCTGTCCAACCTGCCGCCCGGCGAGCGGGCCATCAACCCGGAGACGGGCGAGGAGTTCAGCAAACACTGACCCGATTCTGTCTACACGCAGCGTCACACCATTGACGGACAGACAGCACCCGAAATTTGACGTTATCGTCATGCCGAATCCCCGTCTCGCAGCGACTGAATAGGTGGCGCATGTCCCGACCGACCAAATCGTCATGGCTGGTGGACGGTTCGAGACATATGGGTCGGGTGGGGGCGGTGGCCGTGGCCGTGGGCATCGGCAGCGCACTCACCTTTCCGCAGGTCGCATGGGCCGACGACGGCGCGTCCGGCGGCTCGTCTTCCACCGGCGGCGCCGGTGCGGGTGACACGTCCGGCGGCGCCGGTGCGGGTGGCACCGGTGGCGGTGCCGGTGCGGGTGGCACCGCCGGCTCCGGTGGGGTAGCTCATTCGTCACCGTCGACAGGAGCGACGACGGGACCCGAAGCGGGCGGGGTGACCGGCTCGTCCACGTCGCAGAACCCGAATGGTGGCGAAGAACCCGAGGGCGCCAAGGAGTCCGAGGGCCAGATCAGCGAACCGGCCGATCGTCGCACCACCCGGCACGCCCGCCGGGACAGCAAGCGAACCACCGCGCGAGTCGGCACGGCCAAGACCGCCGCGGTGCGCGACGCACCGGCCACAGCCGCAGCGACCGAGCCGCGGACCTCCGACACCCCGACCGACAAGCCGTCCACGGCACCGGTTGCGGCCCCGGCCGGCCCGGCGGTCCAGGTCGGTGTGGCAGGCGCGGTCACGGCCACCACCACCGCGGTGGCGCCCACCCAGAGCACCGCGGCTCCCGGCATCCGGACGCTGGTGCTCGGCGTGCTCGGGGTGTTCGGCTTCAGCCCCAACCCGGTGCCCGGTCACGCCAACAACCCACTGTTGGAAGCGATGTGGGCGGGATACCGGCGTATCGAGACCCTCTTCGATCACACGGGCGACAAGGCCTCGGTCGTCACGGCGGCGGTGCACACCAGCCTGTCCACCGCCGCAGCGCCCGCTGTCGCCGGTAACTCGTTGATCGTCGGCACCGACAAGCAAGCAGGGTCGTCGTCGGCGGCATCGGCGACCGATCTTCCGTCGGTGACCGCGACCATCACCGAGGTCAGACCGGCGCCGAGCCGGCCGTCGTCACCGCTGCGGACGTTCGTGCTCAACGCGTTGGGGGCGTTCGGGTTCAACCCCGCGCCGGGGCACGCCAACAACCCGATACTGCAATCGATCTGGAACGGCTACCGCAAGCTGGAGGCGATGTTCGACAACACCGCGCCGGATATCGACGCGGTCCGGGTCCTGGGCACCCGTTGGACCGACGACGGGTACGTTGCCGTCGATCTCGCCGTCGATGTCAGCGACTACGACGGGGATCCGATCTCCACCAGCACCATCACCGGCGTGGCGTTCACCAAGAACCTCGACGGGACGTTCACCTATCTGGCCACCCCCGGGTACAGCGGCACCGACACCGTGTACATCGGCGCCACCGATAGCGGCAACCACTTCCACCAGACCGGCAACCACACCCGGCTCGCCGCCGTCGCGATCACGGTGACCGCGGTGCCGGCGCTCAGCGCTTCGTGAAAATCGTTCGGTGCCATGCCTTGTCGGCCACCCCGGTGATATCGCTCATCACATGCTTGATGGTCAGGTACTCCTCGAACGAGTAGTCACTCATGTCCTTGCCGAACCCGGACGCCCCGACACCGCCGTGCGGCATCTCCGAGATGATGGGGATGTGATCGTTGATCCACACACAGCCGGCGTCGATCTCGCGGGAAGCACGCTGCGCGCGGTAGACGTCGCGGGTCCAGGCCGAGGCGGCCAACCCGTAATCGGTGTCGTTGGCCTGCCGTAGCGCGTCATCGTCGTCGGTGAAGGCGCGCACGGTGAGCACCGGACCGAAGATCTCGTCGCGGTAGATCTCGGAATCCTCTGCGACATCGGCGATCAGCGTCGGCCGGTAGAACGACCCCGGCAGGTCCGGGATGACTCCGCCGGTGACGATGCGCCCGCCCTGGGCGGGGGCGCGGGAGACCATGCCGGCCACCTTGTCGCGATGCGCGGTGGTGATCAGTGGCCCCAGATCGGTGTCAGGGTCGTGCGGGTCGCCGACGACGATCTTGCTCATCACCTCGCCCACCCCGGCGACGAAGTCGTCGTAGAGGTCGCGGGCCACGATCGCGCGGGTGGCCGCGGTGCAATCCTGACCGGAGTTGATCAGCGCGCCGGCGACCGCACCCTGGATGGCCGCGTCCAGGTCGGCGTCGTCGAACACCACGAACGGCGCCTTACCGCCGAGTTCCAACTGGGTGCGGTGGCCGTGCACGGCCGCGGCCGCCATCACCTTGCGGCCCACCGCCGTCGACCCGGTGAAGGTCACGACGTCGACGTCGCGGTGCCCGGCCAGCGCGGTGCCGACATCGGCTCCCGAACCGGTGACGACGTTGAGCACACCGGCGGGCAGCCCCGCCTCGGCGGCGATCCGCGCCAGCGTCAGTGTGGTCAGCGGCGTGATCTCCGCTGGTTTGATGACGACGGCGCAGCCGGCGGCCAATGCGGGAATGACCTTCCACACCGCCATCTGCAGCGGGTAGTTCCACGGGGTGATGGTGGCGACCACACCGACGGCCTCACGCCGGATACTGGAAGTGTGGTCCGCCGAGTACTCGGCGGTGGCTTTGCCTTCCAAATGTCTTGCCGCACCGGCGAAGAAAGCTACGTTGTCGATGCTGCCGGGGACGTCGAACTCGGTGGCCAGCCGCACCGGCTTACCGCACTGGGCCACCTCCTCGGCGATGAAGGTGGCGGCGTTGGCCTCCATCAGTTCGGCGAGCTTGGCCAGCACGCCGGCCCGCTCCACCGGGGCTGCCTTGGCCCAGCCGGGTTGCGCGGCGCGGGCGGCGGCGACGGCGGCGTCCACGTCGGCGGGGGTGGCCAGCGCGTAGCTCGCCACCACCTCGCCGGTGGCCGGGCTGATCACCGAGAAGGGCTGCCCGCCCGTCTGCACCGCCGCGCCGTTGATCCAGCTACCAGCGACAACAGGGGTTTGGGTGGTGGTCACGAGGCCCTACGCTACCCGAGGACCGCTGCGCATTCCACCGGTCTGAGACATCTCAAACGCGCGATTTAATGGAAATGGTTGCCCCAAACTACGGATTCCGTGCACAATCGTCAGCATGTCGAACCCAGATTCACAGCCCGGCGCGTCCGCCGTCTCCCTGCGAATCAACCACTCCCGTCCCGGGGCGGCCTTTCAGCTCGACGAGTTGTCCAAATCGATCATCGAGAAGTTGCAGCAGGACGGCAGGCGGTCCTACGCCGGGATCGGTAAGGCCGTCGGCCTGTCCGAAGCCGCCGTGCGCCAACGCGTCCAGCGCATGGTCGACGCGGGCGTCATGCAGATCGTCGCGGTCACCGATCCGATGCAACTGGGCTTCGCCCGCCAAGCCATGATCGGCATCCGCTGCACCGGCGACACCACCAAGGTCGCCGACAAGATCGCGGCCATCGAATCGGTGGACTATGTGGTGCTCACCGCGGGCACCTTCGACGCCATCGCCGAAGTCGTCTGCGAGGACGACGACGACCTACTCGACCTACTCAACACCAAGATCCGTGCCGTGCCAGGGGTGATATCAACCGAGACTCTTGTTTATCTCAAACTTGTTAAACAGCAATACAATTGGGGCACGCGATGACAACTACTGATGTAGCACAATCTATTTCGACAGATCTGTCCGCCAAGGCAAAACGCCACCTGTGGGGCCACTTCGCCCGGCACGGCGCCGACATCAACCCGCCGATCATCACCCGCGGCGAGGGCGTCAACATCTTCGACGACCAGGGCCGCAGCTATATCGACGGACTTTCGGGTCTGTTCGTGGTGCAGGTCGGGCACGGCCGCGAGGAGCTGGCCGCCGCGGCGGCCCGCCAAGCCGAGCAGCTGGCCTTCTTCCCGCTGTGGTCCTATGCGACGCCGACGGCCGTCGAGCTGGCCGAGCGGATCGCCAACTACGCACCGGGCGACCTGAACCGCGTCTTCTTCACCACCGGTGGCGGCGAAGCGGTGGAGAGCGCCTGGAAACTGGCCAAGCAGTACTTCAAGCTGACCGGGAAACCCGGTAAGCACAAGGTGGTTTCGCGTTCGATCGCCTACCACGGCACCCCGCAGGGCGCGCTGGCCATCACCGGCATCCCGGCCTTCAAGGCGCCGTTCGAGCCGCTCACCCCGGGCGGCTTCCGGGCTCCGAACACCAACTTCTACCGGGCGCCTGAGGCCTACGCGCACGACGAGAAGGCGTTCGGACGCTACTGCGCCGACCGCATCGCCGAGGCCATCGAGTTCGAGGGCCCGGATACCGTCGCGGCGGTGTTCCTGGAACCGGTGCAGAACGCCGGCGGGTGCTTCCCGCCGCCGCCCGGATACTTCGAGCGGGTTCGCGAGATCTGCGACGAGTACGACGTGCTGCTGGTCTCCGACGAGGTGATCTGCGCCTACGGCCGCATCGGGTCCATGTTCGCCTGCGACGATTTCGGCTATGTCCCCGATATCATCACCAGCGCAAAGGGATTGACCTCGGGCTACTCCCCGATCGGTGCGATGATCGCCAGCGACCGGCTGTTCGAGCCGTTCAACGACGGCAAGACGGTGTTCGGGCACGGCTACACCTTCGGCGGGCACCCGGTGTCGTCGGCGGTGGCGCTGGCCAACCTGGACATCTTCGAACGCGAGGGCATCAACGCCCACGTCAAGGAGCAGGCACCGGTGTTCAAGGCCACCCTGGAGAAGCTCTACGACCTGCCGATCGTCGGTGACGTCCGCGGTGAGGGCTTCTTCTACGGCATCGAGCTGGTCAAGGACAAGGCCACCAAGGAGACCTTCGACGACGAGGAGTCCGAGCGGCTGCTGCGCGGTTTCCTGACTCCCGCGCTGTGGGAGGCCGGTCTGTACTGCCGTGCCGATGACCGTGGCGACCCAGTAGTGCAGTTGGCTCCCCCGCTGATCAGCGGACAGAAGGAGTTCGACGCGATCTACGACATCCTGCACGGGGTGCTCAGCGAGGCCGGGCGGCGCCTCTAGATCACGGCTTGTCACGACGGCCGGGCGGGAAACCGCCCGGCCGTCGTCGTCGGCGGGCTACCGTCGCTTTCGTGCCTGCCCCGTCCGCCAAACCCGCCATCAACCCCGTCCGCTGGCAGCCGCCACCGGTGGATCCGCTGCCGGAGTTCCCGCTTCCCGACCTGACCCTGGTGCCGATGCCCGGGTACGGGCCAGAAGACGTGGTCACCGATGCCGCGGGCGCGTTGTGGACCGGGTTGGTCGACGGCCGGATCGTGCGCCTGAGCCCCGACGGCGATGCGGCCGTGGTCGCCGACACCGGCGGGCGCCCGCTCGGGCTGCACGTCGCCCGCGACGGCCGGGTGCTGATCTGCGACAGCTATCGAGGACTGCTGGCGTTGGACCCGGGCAGCGGCGAGTTGACCACCTTGACCCGAACCGTCCCCGTCGACGGCGCCGGCCCCGCGCCGCACGGGCGCCCGCTGCAGTTCTGTTCCAATGTCACCGAAACATCAGACGGCACAATATATTTCACGGAGTCGACCAGCGACTTCCACTACGAATGGTTCAAGGCGGCCATCTTCGAGGCCCGCGGCACCGGTGGGCTGTACCGGCTCGAGGCCGACGGCTCGGTGCGCACCCTGGTCAGCGGGCTGTACTTCGCGAACGGGCTGACCGTGACCGGCGACGAATCGGCACTGGTCTTCGCCGAGACCCAGGGCCGGCGACTGTCCAAGTACTGGCTGACCGGACCGCGGGCCGGCACCGTCACCCCACTGGTGCAGCATCTGCCCGGTATGCCGGACAACATCTGCACCGGCAGCGACGGCCGGATCTGGGTCGCGTTGGTCTGCCCGGTCAACAAACCGGCCGACTGGCTGGCCCCCCGTTCGCCCGCGCTGCGCAAGCTGGTGTGGAAACTGCCCGCCGCACTACAACCCGACATGCCCTCGGAGGTGTGGGCGGTGGCGTTCGACCCCGACTCCGGGCGGGCGGTCGGGGGCATCCACGGCAAACATCCCCACTTCGGTCAGGTGACCGGGCTCGTCGAGCGGGACGGCCGGCTCTGGATGAGCACGATCGGCTCCGATGCGCTCGCCCATTGCGCCCTCCCGGCAGGATCACCTTCGTAACACAAACCCCACCTGTCACAGCGCGGCTCCCGCCGATCGGCAGCGTCGTCACCTAATCTGCTGAGACGATGGCGACCAAGAAAACCCCGCTCCGCCGCGCTACGGCCCTGGCCGCGGCGCTTTTCCTGGCCGCTGGACCGGCCATGGCGCACGCCGACCCGGCCCCACCGGATCCATGTCCCTTCCGTGTGACGACCCCACCCGCGGTGGACTCGTCCGAGGTGCCCAAGGCAGGTGACCCGCCGGCGCCGCTGCCGGTGCCGGCCACTCCGGTGGGCGGGGACGCCATGGGCAACTGCGGCGTCGTCGTCGCCCCGGACACCCCGCCACTGCCCAACGACATCTCGGCCGAGGCCTGGGTGGTGGCCGATCTGGACAGCGGTGACGTCATCGCCGCCAAAGACCCGCACGGCAGACACCGGCCGGCCAGCATCATCAAGGTGTTGATCGCCATGCAGGCGATCGACGAACTGCCGCTGAACCGGCAGGTGATCGGTACGTCCGACGATGCGGCCGCCGAGGGCACCCGGGTCGGTGTCGACCAGGGCGGCCACTACACCGTCAACGATCTGCTGCACGGCCTGCTGATGCACTCCGGCAACGATGCCGCGCACGCCCTGGCCGTCCAGGTCGGTGGCATGGACACCGCGCTGCAGAAGATCAACACGCTGGCCAACAAACTCGGCGGCCGCGACACTCGTGCCGCGACACCGTCCGGCCTCGACGGTCCCGGTATGAGCACGTCGGCCTACGACATCGCGCTGTTCTACCGCTACGCGTTCGGCAACGACACCTTCACCCGCATCGTCGGGACCGAGAAGTACCCGTTCCCCGGGTATCCGGCCCGGCCCGGTGAGGACAACGACCATCCCGGCTACGACCTGGAGAACGACGTCAAGCTGCTGTACAACTATCCGGGCGCGCTGGGTGGTAAGACCGGCTACACCGACGACGCCGGCCAGACCTTCGTCGGTGCCGCCGAACGCGACGGTCGGCGGCTGGTGGCGGTGCTGCTGCGCGGCACCCGCGAGCCCATCGCGCCGTGGGAACAGGCCGCGCACCTGCTCGACTACGGCTTCGCCACCGCGCCGGGCACCAAGGTGGGCAAGCTGATCGAGCCCGACCCGTCGCTGCTGCCCAAGCAGAAGGCGGACGCTCCCGATCCCACCGCGGTCGCGGCCACCGCGCTGCCGCCGGCCGACGCCGTACCGGTGCGGGTGGGCGTCGGGGTGGTCGGCGCGATCATCGTCTTCGCACTGATCATGGCCGCCCGGTCGATGAACCGCCGACCTCAGGCCTGAACCAACCGGGCCAGCACCTCGGCAGCGGACAGCTGCTCGCACACCTCCCTAACCCCCTGACCCGCATTGACCGCCGAGCCGCGCAGCACCCGCTCGGGCATGGTCGCGGGCCACCGGTACCCGGCGGCGATATCGAATTCACGGGTGAGTTCGGTCTCGGTGCCGGCCAGCAGTTCCGCGCGGGCCGCCGCCGGTGTGAGCGCCTCGTGGGTCACCGCGAACGCCGTGCCCACCCAGGCGCCGGCCGCACCGGCCGCGAGTACCGCCGCGACCGCCCGCGACGAGCTGATACCACCCGCTGCGAGCACCGGAACATCAACCGCGTCAAGGACTTCGACGAGCAGCGGCAGCATCGCCATAGCCGGCTCGCCGTGCCCGCCGCCCTCGGCGCCGCGGGCCACCACGACATCCACCCCGGCGGCCACCGCGCGTCGCGCGTCCTCCGGGCGGGCCACCTGCGTGCAGACCCGCACGCCGGCGGCGTGTGCATCGGCCACCCAGGACCAGTCCGCGCCGAAGCTCACCGACAGCAGGGCCGGCCGGGCGGCCAACGCGATCTCGAACAGTTCGGGCCGATCGGTCATCACCCAATGCACCAGCCCGATCCCGAACGGCCGCGCCGAGCCGCCCCAGCGTTGATGTTCGGCGAGCTCTCGGCGCAGCGCGTCGGGTGTCGCCGCGCTGCCCATGCCGATCATGCCCAACCCGCCGGCCCGCGACACCGCGGCGGCCAGCCGACCGCCGGCCACGCCGCCCATCGGCGCGTTCACGATCGGCACCTCGATGCCCAGGTCCCGGGACCAGACACCGCGGGGTTGAAAGTGGTCGGCCACTACCGTCGGCGAAGCCGCGAGAGACCGAGCGTGCCGAGCGCCCCGGCCGCGAACGCGGCCACCGCGGCGGGGACGCCGATGCCCTCGCGTACCTGGACCCGCGGTGTGATCGCCACCGGCCCCGGCGGTTCGACCGGGACCAGCAGCATGCTCTCCTTCGAGGTGGCCGCCCACGCGGTCGCAAACAGCACCAACCGGGCGGTGATATAGGCGAACACCATCAGACCCAGCACCGGGCCGAAGGTGGCGCCGGCCGGACCGTGCAGCACCGAGGACAGGTACAGCGAGCCGACCAGTTTGAAGATCTCGAAGCCGACCGCCGCCAGCAGCCCGCCCTGCACCGAACTGCCGAAGGCCACCGGCTCCCGGGGCAATCGGGCGATCATCCAGGTGAACAGCAGCCACGACACCAGCGCCGACATCAACCACGACACGATGCCCAGCAGCCCGCCGAGCGTCGTGATGTCGTGCAGCCCCAGCCAGTCCAGCACCCGGGTCATCACCGATTTGTTGGCCAGCGCTGTCAGGCCGATCGTGAGCACCATGGCCACGAATACCGACAGCAGGGCGACCAGGTCGGACAGCTTGGTGCGCAGGAAGCCATCCTTCTCGCCGCGCTGTTCCCACATCTGGCTGAGCGCCTCCCGCAGGTTGGACATCCAGCCCAGGCCCGCCCACGCGGCGGTGGCCAGGCCGATGAGGCCGACGGTGCCGCGCGAGGCGATGGCCGAATCCATCAGCTGCACCAGCTGGCTGCCGAAGTCCCCCGACACCGTTTCCCTGATCCGCTGCTCGAGCTGGTCCATCAGCTGCGGCTGACTGGCCAGGATGAAACCGCCCGCGGCGAAACCGACCATCAGCAGCGGGAACAACGCGAACACCGTGAAATAGGTGATACCTGCGGCGTAGAAGTCGCCCTTGCAGTCGTTGTAACGCCCCTGCGCCCGCATCACCCGGTCGAACCAGGGGTAGCGGGTGCGCAGTCGATCCAGCACACCGGGTTTGTCGTCCGGCTCGGCCATGCGGTCTCTCCCGGGTGTCAGCGCGTCGGCGGCAAGAATCCCACCTTGTCATATACCCGCTGCAGCGTCTTGGTAGCCACGGCCGCAGCCCGCTCGGCGCCCGCGGCGAGCACCGCGGTGAGCTCGGCGGGATCGGCCAACAATTCGTCGACCCGGTTCTTGATCGGGGTGACGAATTCGACGACGGCTTCGGCGGTCTCGGTCTTCAGGTCGCCGTAGCCGCGACCGGCGTAGCCCTCGACCAGCTTGTCGATATCGGTTCCGGTGACCGCCGATTGGATGGTCAGCAGATTCGACACCCCCGGCTTGTTCTCCGGATCGAAGCGGACCTCGGCGTCGTTGTCGGTGACCGCGGAGCGGATCTTCTTGGCCGTCTTCTTCGGATCGTCGAGCAGGCTGATCAGGCCCTTGTCGGTGGCCGCCGACTTGCTCATCTTGGCCGTCGGATCCTGCAGGTCGTAGATCTTGGCCGTGGCCTTGGGGATCATCGCCTCGGGCACGACGAAGGTGCCGGGGAAGCGCGCGTTGATGCGTTCGGCCAGGTCACGGGCAAGTTCGAGGTGCTGGCGCTGATCCTCACCGACGGGTACCAGGCCGGTGTCGTAGAGCAGGATGTCGGCGGCCATCAGCACCGGGTAGGTGAACAAACCCACGGTGGTCGAGTCGGTGCCCTGCTTCTGCGACTTGTCCTTGAACTGCGTCATCCGCGAGGCCTGACCGAACCCGGTGAAGCAGCCCAGCACCCAGGCCAACTCGGCATGGGCGGGCACCTGGCTCTGCACGAACACCGTGGCCTTCGCGGGATCCACCCCTAAGGCCAGGTACTGGGCCGCGGTGACCAGCGTGCGCTTGCGCAGCACCTCGGGTTCCTGCGCGACGGTGATGGCGTGCAGGTCGACGACGCAGAAGTAGGCGTCGTAGTCGTGCTGCAGGCTCACCCACTGGTTGACCGCCCCGAGCGCGTTACCGAGATGCAGGGAGTCGGACGTGGGCTGCGCGCCGGAGAACACGACGGGCTTGGCTGGAGTGCTCATGATCCCTCGATTTTTGCACTGCTGTCATCCGAATTCCGCGCGGGTCAGTTGCCGCAGCACTTGCAGGAACGTGCGCCGGTCGGCCGGATCCGGTTCGCCGTGGTGATCCGATCCGCGCCGGAGGGCGGTGCGTGTGACTGCGACACCCTGAATTACCTTGCAGGCCATCACCCTTTCGCAATACCGCGCAGCAGGTCGATAGCCGGGATAGCATCCCAGCCGTGCGAATCAGCCTGACGTGCTGCGTCTTTCTGGCGCTGAGCCTGCTTGCGCCCGTTACCGCGGCGGCCGCACCACAGCCGGGACGGGTGGTGGTCATCGTTTCCGGTGGGGCCGCGGTCAGTCCGTTCACCGAACCCGGAAGCGCGTGCCGCTCCGGCCTGGCCGCCGGCAACACCGACACCGCGCTGCGGCAGATGCTGTTGGATGCCGGCCATGTCGTGTACACCTCGCCCGCGATGGCGGGGCGCGGCGTCGTGGTCGACCAGGGTGGCTTCGGGGCCTTCGGCGACTGCCCAACGACCTTGCCCGACAACATGACCGTCGATTCCACCGCCTCGATCGACCTCGCGGGCGAACACCTTGCCCGCTTCCTGACCTACCTGCACGACACTCGAGGGGTCAGCACCGTCGACATCATCGGGCACTCGATGGGCGGCTTGTACTCCCGCGCGGCGATCCGCGTATTGCACACCCTGCACTCGCCGATCCGGATCCGCTCACTGACGACGCTCGGCACCCCGTGGCAGGGTTCCTTCCTGTCCGACTACGCCAACGGCATCACCCCGCTCTCGGACTGCCTCGGCGACGCGTTCTGCGAGCAGAACATGCGTGCCTTCGGTGACGAGGTGACCCGGTTGATGAGCGGATCGGGTCGTGAAGTCAACCAGGGTTACCTGATGGGCCCCGGCGGCTGGAACGAATTCCAGGCCGGCGTACTCGACACCATCCCGGTGACCCTCATCGCGGGTGCTCGGTTCGACGTACCGGGATCGGCGAATCCGACGGTATGGCCGAACGACGGGTTGGTCAGTCGGCGCAGCGCGCTCGCCACCGACATCGACGAACGCGTCCTGCCCCACCGCCGCTGCGCGGTCTTCGACGACACGCACAGCATTTACGTCTCCGACGCTGCCGGGTTGCCCTGGGACGCCGCGCTCACCTGGGATCCGCGGGTCTTCGAGGTGGTCCGTGCCGCGCTGACCGAGGACCCGGCCCTGATTCCCAACCGACAGGGATGCTGAACCGGCCGTCAGGAGAATTCGACGGTCACCGGGGCGTGATCTGACCACCGCAGCGCGTACAACTCGGCTCGCTCCACCCGAGCCGATACCGCACGCTGGGCCAGGCCGGCGTTGGCCAGGTGATAGTCGATACGCCAGCCGGCGTCGTTGTCGAAGGCCTTGCCGCGCCAGGACCACCAGCTGTACGGGCCGGCGACGTCGGGATGCAGCCGACGCACCACGTCCACCCAGCCGGTGGCCATCAGGTCGGTGAGCCACTGCCGTTCGCTGGGCAGGAACCCCGACTTCTTGACGTTGTTCTTCCAGGCCTTGATGTCGTTCTCGGTGTGCGCGATGTTCCAGTCGCCGCACAGCACGGTGTCCCGGTTGCCGGCCAACAGGTGCGCCATCCTGGCCTCGATGGCGGCCATGAACCGTTCCTTCTCCAGTTGCCGTTCCGTCTCGGCCTCACCGGTGGGCAGGTAGACGCTGGCGACGGTGGCACCCTCGGTGTCGACCTCGATATAACGGCCGTGGGTGGCGAACTCTTCGGATTCCAGGATCCGCACCGCGCTGAACGGGGTGCGCGAGAGCACGGCAACACCGTTGCGGCCCTTGACATGTGGCTCCGCCGAAGCCAGGTGCCAATCATCGGCCAAGGCGGGAGCCAGGGCGTCGCGCAGTTGCTCGTCATCGGCCCGGGTCTCCTGCAGGCAGACGATGTCGGCGCGGGACTCCTTCAGCCAGGGCAGCAATCCCAGGTTTTCGTCGGAACGCTGTTTGACGGCCGCGCGGATGCCGTTGACGTTGACGGTGGTGACGATCACGCCAGCACCCTAGTGCAGCCCACCGACAGGGAATCCTTGCGGTACCGCCGGTACCGACATACTGTCGGGCCGTATGACCGAACGTGCGCCGATCCATCTCGGGACGGGTGAACCGATCCTGATGTTGCACCCGTTCCTGTGCTCGCAGAACGTCTGGCGGACGGTGGCACCCCAGCTGGCCCAGACCGGACGCTACGAGGTACTGGCCCCCACCATGATCGGCCACCACGGCGGACCGCGCGCGCCCGGCTGGCTGCTGGACACCGCCACCCTGGTCGACGATGTCGAACGCCGAATGGACGAAAGAGGCTGGGAAACAGCACATATCGTCGGAAACTCACTGGGCGGCTGGGTGGCGTTCGAACTGGAACGCCGGGGCCGGGCGCGCACCCTGACCGGTATCGCCCCCGCGGGCGGCTGGGGGCAGCACTCGCTCACCAAATACGAGACCGTGCTGAAGTTCGTGCTCGGTGGGCCGGCGTTGCTGGCCGCCCGACTGATCGGCCCACGGATCCTGGATGTGCCGTTCGCTACTCGGATTGCCACTCTGGCGGTCAGCGGGCCCGCCGACGGCCCCAGCCGTGCCGACCTGGAATTGCTGGTGCAGGACGCCACCCACTGCACCGCATACCTGCAGTTGTTGGTCAAAACGCTGCGGCTGCCCGGCCTGCTGGAACTCGCCGACGTCGGCGTGCCCACCCATCTGGTGCTGTGCGAGAAGGACCGGGTGTTCCCGACCCCGCGCGGCACCCGCTACTTCGTCGACCACCTGCCGCACGACACGCAGGTCACCCGACTGCCCGGGGTAGGGCATGTCCCGATGCTCGAGGCGCCCGGCCGGGTCGCCCAGCTGATCAGCGAGTTCGTCGACGCCTACACCGAGCCCCAGCGCGCGACGCCGCCCGCCGGGTGACGCCGACACTACGGTTTGTGGCACTAATTCACGGAGATCTCGACACAAACCGTAGTGTCGGCGCTGCTCAGCTGTTGGCGGCCTCCAGCGCGGTATTGAACGTCTTGCTCGGACGCATCACCGCCGCCGTCTTCTCCGGATCCGGGTAGTAGTAGCCGCCGATGTCGGCGTGCCCGCCCTGCACCGCGTTGAGCTCGGCGACGATCGCGGCCTCGCTGTCGGCCAGCGTCTTGGCCAGCGGCGCGAAATGCTCGGCCAGCTCCTTGTCCTCGGTCTGCTCGGCCAGCGCCTGCGCCCAGTACAGCGACAGGTAGAACTGGCTGCCCCGGTTGTCCAGCTCACCGGCCTTACGCGACGGAGACTTGTTCTCGTCCAACAGCTTTCCGACGGCGGTGTCGAGCGTGTCGGCCAGCACCTTGGCCTTCGCGTTGTCGGTCTTGTTGCCGAGATCCTCCAGGCTGGCGCCGATGGCCAAGAACTCGCCGAGGGAGTCCCAGCGCAGGTGGTTCTCCTCCACCAACTGACTGACGTGCTTGGGCGCGGAGCCACCGGCGCCGGTCTCGTACAGCCCGCCACCGGCCATCAACGGCACGATCGAGAGCATCTTCGCGCTGGTGCCCAACTCCAGGATCGGGAACAGGTCGGTGAGGTAGTCGCGCAGGATGTTGCCGGTCGCGGCGATGGTGTCCTTGCCGCGGATGACGCGCTCCAGCGTGTACCGCATGGCCCACACCTGCGGCAGGATCGTGATGTCCAGCCCCTCGGTGTCCTCTTCCTTGAGGTAGGCCTTCACCTTCTTGCGCAGTTCGTTCTCGTGCGGGCGCTCGTCGTCGAGCCAGAAGACGGTCGTCATGCCGGACAGCCGGGCCCGGTTGACGGCCAGCTTGACCCAGTCCCGGATCGGGGCGTCCTTGACGATCGGCATCCGCCAGATGTCGCCGGCTTCGACGTTCTGGCTCAGCAGCACCTCACCGGTGTCGTTGTCCACGATGTCGGCGACGCCGTCCTCGGGGATCTCGAAGGTCTTGTCGTGGCTGCCGTACTCCTCGGCCTTCTGCGCCATCAAACCGACGTTGGGGACGGTGCCCATGGTGGTCGGGTCGAACTGGCCGTGGGTCTTACAGAAGTTGATCATCTCCTGGTACATACGGGAGAAGGTCGACTCCGGGTTGACAGCCTTGGTGTCCTTGGTGCGACCGTCGGCGCCGTACATCTTGCCGCCGAGGCGGATCATCGCCGGCATCGAGGCGTCGACGATGACATCGGACGGCGAGTGGAAGTTCGAGATGCCCTTGGCCGAGTCGACCATCGCCAGCTCCGGCCGGTGCTCGTGGCAGCGGTGCAGGTCTTCGATGATCTCTTCGCGCTGCGAGGCGGGCAGCGACTCGATCTTGTCGTACAGGTCGGACAGCCCGTTGTTGACGTTGACGCCCAGCTCGTCGAACAGCTTGCCGTGCTTGGCGAAGGCGTCCTTGTAGAAGACCTTGACCGCGTGGCCGAACACGATCGGGTGACTCACCTTCATCATGGTGGCCTTGACGTGCAGCGAGAACATGACGCCCGTCTTGTAGGCGTCCTCGATCTGCTCTTCGTAAAAGTCGATCAGCGCCTTCTTGCTCATGTACATGCTGTCGATCACGTCGCCGTTGTCGAGCTTGACCTCGGGCTTGAGCACAATCGTCTCGCCACCGGAGGTCTTCAGTTCCATGCGGACGTTGCGGGCCTTGTCCAGCGTCATGGACTTCTCACCGTGGTAGAAGTCGCCGGTCTTCATGGTCGCGACGTGCGTGCGGGAGGCCTGCGACCACTCCCCCATGCTGTGCGGATGCTTGCGGGCGTACTCCTTGACGGCCTTGGGGGCGCGGCGATCGGAGTTGCCTTCGCGCAGCACCGGGTTCACGGCGCTGCCCAGGATCTTGCCGTAGCGGACCTTGATCGCCTTTTCTTCGTCGGTCTTGGGTTCACCCGGGTAGTCCGGCAGGTCGTAGCCCTTGGCCTTGAGCTCCTTGATCGCGGCCAGCAGCTGCGGCACCGAGGCGCTGATGTTCGGCAGCTTGATGATGTTGGCCGACGGATCCTGGGTCAGCTTGCCGAGCTGAGCGAGGTTGTCGGGCACCTTCTGCTCATCGGTCAGGTAGTCGCCGAATTCGGCGAGGATGCGGGCGGCCACCGAGATGTCACTGGTCTTGACGTCGATACCGGCGGCGGCGGCGAAAGTTCGGATCACCGGCAGGAAGGCGTAGGTGGCAAGCAGCGGGGCTTCGTCGGTCAGCGTGTAGATGATGGTCGGCTGCTGGGCGCTCATGGTTGTTCGTACGGCCTCACTGTCGGTGTCAGATATGCGGCGTGCGACACGGGCCCAAAAGCGACGTACCCCTTGGTGGTGGGTGCCTTTTCCCTTGGCGTGTCACTGTCTGCTGAGGCTGGCCGGGTTTCGGCAGCTCTCGAGCGCAACACTACAAGGGCCCCGTATCGCGTGACGGGCCAACCTTGACTACTGACCAGTAGCTTTTTGTCCCGGCGCACCGATGGCGCGCGGTGAACCCGCTGGCCGTCGGTCGACGTGGTGAGCTAGGCTTCGTATCGGTCATGAGTGCCAGCAACAAGCCCCGGCTTGCTGGCCGGCAACCCTCCAACCGCGGTGGGGTGCTCCGGGTGAGGACCAGGTTGTGTAGCCGACAGGCGGCTACCGGCAAGCGCGGGTCCGTGCTGACGGACGGACCCCCAGACACGGATGGAGGTTCGTTTTCCCATGAGCACACTAGAAGACAAGCTCGCAAGCTGGTCCTTCGAGACCAAGCAGATCCACGCCGGCCAGACCCCCGACGCCGCCACCAACGCGCGCGCCCTGCCGATCTACCAGACCACGTCCTACACGTTCGACAGCACCGATCACGCCGCCGCGCTGTTCGGGCTGGCCGAGCCGGGCAACATCTACACCCGGATCATGAATCCGACCACCGATGTCATCGAGCAGCGGGTGGCGGCGCTGGAAGGCGGTGTCGCCGCCCTGTTCGTGTCCTCCGGGCAGGCAGCCGCGACGTTCGCCATCCTGAACCTCGCCGCGGCCGGTGACCACATCGTCTCGAGCCCGCGGCTCTACGGCGGCACCTACAACCTGTTCCATTACTCGCTGCCCAAGCTCGGCATCGAGGTCAGCTTTGTCGACAACCCCGACGACCCACAGTCCTGGCGCGCGGCGGTACGGCCCAACACCAAGGCCTTCTTCGCCGAGACCATCTCCAACCCACAGATCGACGTGCTCGACATTCCCGTCGTCGCCGCCGTGGCGCACGACAACGGCGTGCCGCTGATCGTCGACAACACCATCGCCACGCCGTACCTGATCCAGCCGATCGCACACGGCGCCGACATCGTCGTGCACTCGGCCACCAAGTACCTGGGCGGCCACGGGTCGGCGATCGCCGGTGTGATCGTCGACGGCGGCACCTTCGACTGGACGAACGGTCGGTTCCCCGGCTTCACCGAACCCGACCCCAGCTATCACGGCGTGGTGTTCGCCGACCTGGGCGCACCCGCCTACGCGCTCAAGGCGCGCGTGCAGTTGCTGCGCGATCTGGGCAGTGCGCTGTCGCCGTTCAACGCTTTTCTCATCGCGCAGGGATTGGAAACGCTGAGCCTGCGTGTTGAACGTCACGTGTCCAACGCGCAACGGGTCGCCGATTACCTGGTCGGTCATCCCGACGTCCTCTCGGTGAACTACGCGGGCCTGCCCACCTCCCCGTGGTACGAGGTGGGCCGCCGGATCGCCCCCAAGGGCACCGGTGCGGTGCTGGCCTTCGAGTTGGCCGGCGGGGTCGCCGCCGGCAAGGCTTTCGTCGACGCGTTGACCCTGCACAGTCACGTCGCCAACATCGGTGATGTGCGCTCGCTGGTCATCCATCCCGCGTCCACCACCCATCAGCAGTTGACCGCCGAGGAACAGCTGACCACAGGCGTCACCCCGGGCCTGGTGCGGTTGGCCGTCGGTATCGAGGGCATCGACGACATCCTGGCCGATCTGGAGCAGGGCTTCGCGGCGGCCCGGCAGGTGTCGTCCGACACGGCGGCGGCAGTGTGACCGTGTCAGATACCCGCCCCGCTGTGTCCCTGCCTGCCGAAGGCGAGACCGCCCTCGTCGACATCGGTTCGCTGCCGCTGGAGAGCGGCGCCGTGCTCGACGATGTCACCATCGCCGTCCAGCGCTGGGGCGAGCTGTCCCCCGAGCGCGACAACGTCGTGATGGTGCTGCACGCGCTGACCGGTGATTCACATGTCACCGGTCCGGCCGGCCCCGGCCATCCCACCCCCGGCTGGTGGGATGGTGTGGCAGGGCCGGGCGCCCCGATCGACACCGACCGCTGGTGCGCCATCTCGACCAACGTGCTGGGCGGCTGCCGCGGCTCGACCGGACCCAGCTCGCTGGCCAGGGACGGGCGCCCGTGGGGATCCCGGTTCCCCGCCATCACGATCCGCGACCAGGTGAACGCCGATCTGGCGACGCTCGCCGCCCTCGGCATCACCCGGGTGGCAGCGGTGATCGGCGGTTCGATGGGCGGAGCCCGGGCCCTGGAATGGATCATCGGCCACCCGGACACCGTGCGCACCGCACTGGTGCTCGCCGTCGGCGCGCGCGCCACCGCCGACCAGATCGGTACGCAGAGCAGCCAGGTGGCCGCCATCAAGGCCGACCCGAACTGGCAGGGCGGCGACTATCATGGGACCGGGCGGCTGCCCAGCGCCGGGATGGAGATCGCCCGGCGGTTCGCCCATCTGACGTATCGCGGTGAGGCCGAACTGGATTCGCGATTCGGCAACGATCTGCAAGGTGACCTCCAAGGTGACGACGACGCCCGCTTCGCGATCGAGAGCTACCTGGAGTACCAGGGCGCCAAGCTGGTGTCCCGGTTCGACGCGGGTACCTATGTGGCGCTGACGGATGCGCTGTCCAGCCATGACGTCGGCCGCGGCCGGGGCGGGGTGGCCGCGGCGCTGGAGTCGTGCCAGGTGCCGACGATCGTCGGAGGGATCACCTCGGATCGGCTGTATCCCATTCGCCTGCAACAGGAATTGGCCGACCTGCTGCCGGGGTGCTCGGGGCTCAACGTCGTGGACTCGATCTACGGCCACGACGGCTTCCTGGTCGAGACCGATGCGGTGGGTGCCCTCGTCCGGCAGACGCTGAAGCTCGCATCGCAGTGAGCGGGTCGACCAGGCCCCGGTCGCTGTCGTTCGGGGAGGAAGCCGCCGCTTACGAGCGCGGCCGGCCGTCCTACCCGCCGGAGGCGATCGACTGGCTGCTCCCGCCGGGTGCACGCACCGTGCTCGATCTGGGCGCCGGCACGGGCAAGCTGACCATCAGACTGGCCGAACGCGGACTCGACGTGATCGCCGTCGACCCGATCCCGGAAATGTTGGAGGTACTGTCCGCCTCGCTGCCCGACACCCCGGCGCTGCTGGGGACGGCCGAGGAGATCCCGCTACCCGACGACAGCGTGGATTCGGTACTGGTGGCCCAGGCCTGGCATTGGTTCGACGCCGAGCGCGCGGTGGCCGAGATCGCCAGGGTGCTGCGTCCCGGCGGCCGGCTCGGGCTGGTGTGGAACACCCGTGACGAACGGATGGGGTGGGTGAAAGACCTCGGCCGCATCATCGGCCACGAGGACCACGCCCTGGAACAGAAAGTGATCCTGCCCGAACCGTTCACCGCGGTCGAGCGCGCCCATTTCGAATGGACGAGTTATCTGACCCCGCAGGCGCTGGTCGACCTGGTGGCCTCGCGCAGTTACTGCATCACCTCACCGGCCGAGGTCCGCACCCGCACGCTCGATAAGGTCCGCGAGTTGTTGAGAACCCATCCGGCACTGGTGAATACGACCGGACTGGCGTTGCCCTACGTGACGGTCGGGCTCCGGGCGACGCTGGGCTGACCGCACCAGCGGGCTGCGGCCGCGGCCTGCACGTCGTCGACGTGGGCGAGCCGTGAACGAGGGCCGAACAGGGGTCAGGAGGTACCCAGCGGGTCGATGGTCCAGGCGATGTACAGCACGATCGCACTGACCGTGGCGGTGGTGACGACGTCGATCACCTTGGACCGCACCACCAACAATCCGGCCCGGTCCTCGGTCAGCGCCAGCCGCAGCGCGGCGGCCACCCCGACACCGATCGCGATGACCAGCGCGCCCCGGCGCCAGTACCCGGCCACCACCAGCACGAAGGCCACGACGAAGATGGCCCCGACGGTCAGGATGGGCCACTGACCGCCGAAGACCTTGCGGGCGAACTCCTTGGGCGTCATGGTGTTTGGCTCAGGACTGCTCGGCGCGTTCGACCACATTGGTCAGCAGGAACGCCCGGGTCAGCGGTCCGACACCGCCCGGGTTGGGGGACACATGGCCCGCCACATCCCACACGTCCGGGGCCACGTCACCGGTCAGCTTGCCCTCCACCCGGCTCACCCCGACATCGACCACTGCGGCACCGGGTTTCACCATGTCCGCGGTGACCATATAGGGCACCCCGACCGCGGCGACGATGATGTCGGCCTGCCTGGTCAGCTCCGCCAGGTCACGAGTCCCGGTGTGGCACAACGTCACCGTCGCGTTCTCCGACCGGCGCGTCAACAACAGGCCCAGCGGGCGGCCCACTGTCACCCCGCGCCCGATCACCACCACATGCGCGCCGGCGATCGGGACGTCGAAGCGGCGCAGCAGGTGCACGATACCGCGCGGCGTGCACGGCAACGGGGCCTCCTTACCGAGTACCAGCCGGCCCAGGTTGGTCGGGTGCAGACCGTCGGCATCCTTGTCCGGGTCGACGCGCTCCAGCGCGGCGTTCTCGTCCAGGTGCTTGGGCAGCGGCAGCTGCACGATGTACCCGGTGCACTCGGGGTTGGCGTTGAGCTCGTCGATGGTCTCGTCGAGGGTGGCCTGGCTGATGTCGGCGGGCAGATCCCGGCGGATCGAATTGATGCCCACCTTGGCGCAATCGGCGTGCTTGCCGCGCACATAGGCCTGCGAACCGGGGTCGTCGCCGACCAGGATCGTGCCGAGCCCGGGCGTCCGGCCCGCTTCGGTCAGTTTCGCGACGCGCTGCTTGAGATCGACGAAGATCTCGTCGCGCGTGGCCTTGCCGTCCAACGTAATCGCACCCACGGGTGCCATTGTGTCAGGAGCCGTGGCAGGCTCCGACTATGAACAGTTCGCAGAATGTGTCCACCGACGTGTTCGGCGCCGCCAAGCTCGGTCCGGTGACCCTGCGCAACCGCATCATCAAGGCCGCCACGTTCGAGGCGTCCACACCGAATGCGCTGGTCACCGACGACCTGATCAACTACCACCGGCTGCCCGCGGCCGGTGGTGTCGGGATGACCACCGTCGCCTACTGTGCGGTGTCCCCCGGCGGTCGCACCGACGGCTGGCAGCTGTGGATGCGCCCCGAGGCGTTGCCCGGGCTGCGCCGGCTCACCGAGGCCATCCACGCCGAGGGGGCCGCGATCAGCGCCCAGATCGGCCATGCCGGCCCGGTGGCCAACGCCCGGACCAACAAGGCGCAGGCACTGGCACCCGGCCGGTTCTTCAACCCGCTGTCCATGCGGTTCGCCAAGAAGGCCACCAAAGACGACATCCGCGACGTACTGGCCGCGCACGCCGATGCCGCGCGCCTGGCCATCGACGCCGGGTTCGACGCCGTCGAGGTGCACCTTGGCCACAACTACCTGGCCAGCGCGTTCCTGTCGCCGCTGCTGAATCGCCGCACGGATGAGTTCGGTGGCTCCCTGGAGAATCGCGCCAAGGTGGCCCGCGCGGTGGTGCGCGCGGTCCGCGACGCCGTCGACAAGCATGGCGCCAGACAGATCGCCGTCACCGCGAAACTGAACATGAGCGACGGGGTGCGCGGCGGGATCACCAACACCGAAGCCCTCCAGACCGCCAAGTGGCTCGAAGAGGACGGCGGCCTGGACGCCATCGAACTCACCGCGGGCAGCTCGCTGGTGAACCCGATGTACCTGTTCCGCGGCGACGCCCCGATCAAGGAGTTCGCCGGTGCCTTCAAACCGCCCATCCGCTGGGGTATGCGGATGACGGGCAAGAATTTCCTGCGGCAGTACCCGTACCGGGAGGCCTACCTACTGCGGGAGGCCCGGCTGTTCCGCGCCGAGCTGACGATGCCGCTGATCCTGCTCGGCGGCATCACCAATCGCGAGACCATGGACCTGGCGATGGCCGAGGGTTTCGACTTCGTCGCGATGGGCCGCGCCCTGCTGGCCGAGCCCGACCTGATCAACCGGATCAAGGCCGATCGGGACACCAGGTCGGCGTGCACGCACTGCAACCTGTGCATGCCGACGATCTACACCCATACGCACTGCGTGCTCACCGGCGCCCCGGACGCGCTGGTGCACTGAGATCCGAGCACGGTGGGCGGATGCGGCCCGCCCTCGGCGGGTAACGCAATGGTGTACCACCCCGTGTCTGCCGCCGGCTACCGATAGAGTTGGGAGCGATGAGCCGACCCGCAGCGCCCGCCCTGTCCGTTCGCTACGACGGGTCCGCACGGACCTTCTCCGCTGGCAACGATGTCGTCGTCGGTCGCGATCTGCGCGCCGATGTTCGGATCGCCCATCCGTTGATCTCGCGCGCGCACCTGGTGCTGCGCTTCGACCAGGGGCGATGGATCGCCATCGACAACGGCTCTCTCAACGGGATGTACGTCAACGGGCAGCGGGTGCCCACCGTCGACATCGTCGACGGGCAGCGGATCAACATCGGCAACCCGGACGGTCCGCAGCTCACCTTCGAGGTAGGCCGGCACCAGGGCTCGGCGGGCACACCACCGCAGACCACCTCGATACCGGTCACCCAGCGGCAGAGCACGGCATGGCCGACACAGCCGCCGTCGTCGAGCCCGTGGCCGACGGCAGGCCCGGCGGCCGCGCCGGCCTCGCGGCCGCACCCGCAGTACCCGTCGGGACCGCAGCCCAACTACCCGACCGGCCCGCACTACCCGTCGGCCCCCCAGCCGAGCGCGCCGATGCCGCAGTACCCGTCCGGTGTCCAGCAGAGCGCGCCGCACCCGACCTACCAGCAACCGGCACCAGCCGCGCCGCCCACCACCATCGGGCCCACCGCCGTTTCGCGGTCAAATGACGGCAACATCGGCACGACGATGCTCAAGATCCTGCGGCCGGGTCGTGCGCCCGAGGTGCCGGCCGGCGGGATCAAGATCGGTCGCGCCACCGACAACGACATCGTCATTCCCGATGTGCTGGCCTCGCGGCACCACGCCACCTTGGTGCCCGTCGGTGGGGCCACCGAGATCCGCGACAACCGCAGCATCAACGGCACCTTCGTCAACGGTCAGCGCGTCGACGAGGCGACGCTGCGCGACGGTGACGTCGTCACCATCGGTAACGTCGACCTGGTCTTCGCCGGCGGCACGCTGGCCCGGCGCACCGAAACCGAGGCCGACACCCGCACCGGCGGCCTGGAGGTCCGCGGGCTGACGTGGACCATCGAGGGCAACAAGACCCTGCTGGACAACATCTCGCTGGACGCCCGGCCCGGCACGCTCACCGCGGTGATCGGGCCGTCCGGTGCCGGCAAGTCCACCTTCGCCAAGCAGGTCGCCGGCTACACCCACCCGACCAGCGGCACGATCACCTTCGAAGGTCACGACATCCACGCCGAGTACGCCTCGCTGCGGTCCCGGATCGGCATGGTCCCGCAGGACGATGTGGTGCACGGTCAGCTGACCGTCAAGCAGGCGCTGATGTACGCCGCCGAACTGCGGCTGCCGCCGGACACCACCAAAGAGGACCGCGAACAGGTCGTCATGCAGGTGCTCGAAGAGCTCGAGATGACCAAGCACCTGGAGACCCGCGTCGACAAGCTGTCCGGCGGCCAGCGCAAACGCGCGTCGGTCGCGCTGGAACTGCTGACCGGCCCGTCGCTGCTCATCCTCGACGAACCGACCTCCGGCCTGGACCCGGCGCTGGACCGCCAGGTGATGACGATGCTGCGCCAGCTGGCCGACGCCGGCCGCGTCGTGCTGGTCGTGACGCACTCGCTGACCTACTTGGACGTCTGCGATCAGGTGTTGCTGCTCGCACCCGGCGGCAAGACCGCGTTCGCCGGGCCGCCGAGCCAGATCGGTCCGCAGCTGGGCACCACGAACTGGGCCGACATCTTCTCCAGCGTGGCCGGTGACCCGGACGCCGCGCACCGCCGGTACCTGGAGCGCAGCGCCCCGACTCCCCCGGCGCCGCCGTCGGAGAAACCCGGTGATCTGGGCAAGCCCGCGAAAACCAGTCTGGTGCGCCAGTTCTCGACGATCGCGCGCAGGCAGTTCCGGCTGACCATCTCCGATCGCGGCTACTTCATCTTCCTGGCGTTACTGCCGTTCATCATGGGCACGCTGGCCTTGACCGTGCCCGGCGACGTCGGCTTCGGCTTGCCGGTGCCGGCGATCAAGGGCGGTGAGGCCCCGAATGAGCCGGGCCAGATCCTGGTGCTGCTCAACGTCGGCGCCATCTTCATGGGCACCGCGCTGACCATCCGCGCCCTGATCGGTGAACGCGCCATCTTCCTGCGCGAGCAAGCAGTCGGGTTGTCGACATCGGCCTACCTGTTGGCCAAGGTGGCCATCTTCACGATCTTCGCGCTGGTGCAGTCGGCCATCGCGGTCACCATCGCGATCCTCGGGAAGGGGTGGGGCGAGGGCGCCGTCGCATCCGGTCTGCTGCTGCCGCGCAGCCTGGAGCTCTACGTCGACGTGGCCGCCACCACGGTGTGCGCGGCGATGGTCGGTCTGGCGCTCTCGGCGCTGGCCAAGTCGAACGAGCAGATCATGCCGCTGCTGGTCATCGCGATCATGTCGCAGCTGGTGTTCTCCGGCGGCATGATCCCGGTGACCGGACGCATCGTGCTGGACCAGATGTCGTGGGCAACCCCGGCCCGCTGGGGCTTTGCCGCCACCGCGTCGACGATCGACCTGACCGGGCTGGTGCCTGCGCCGCTGTCACCGGACGACTCGCACTGGAAGCACACGGCCGGGACGTGGTGGTTCGACATGGGCATGCTGGCCGCGCTATCGGTGTTCTACGTCGGCTTCGTGCGGTGGAAGATCCGGCTCAAAGCCGGCTAGGGATTTGTGCACGTTTCGTAACGCCTGGCGTGACGAAACGTGCACAAATCGCTCATTCGCCGTGGATGTCGAGGCCGTGGGCGGCGGCGTAGGCCAGGCCCTGCGGAATGTCGATCCGCGCGCCGCGCACCTTCGCCGTCGTCCAGAACGTGGGGTCGACGCGGGCGCCGCGCAGGTCGGCCTGCTCGAATTTCGCGTCCTGCACCCGCACGCCGGTCAGGTCGGCTTGGCGCAGCACCGCCTTGCGCAGATCGGTCCCGACGAGGCTGGCCTCCCGCAGCCGCGACCCGGACAGGTCGATACCGCGCAGGTCGCAGCCGCCCAGGACGGCCAGCGTCAGATCGACCTCCGTCATGACCACCGGCCGCAGCCTGGCCTCGGTAAATACCGAGCCCAGCAGGCTGCAGTTGGTGAAGGTGCTGTGCCACAGCGTGGCCCGACGAAACGTGCAGTTACGGAAGGCCGAGCCGGCGTGCACGGATTCGGTGAGGTCGACGCCGCTGAAATCGCACTCGTCGAAGACCGTGCGCTCGGTGCGGATCCGGCTCAGGTCCTCGCCGCGGAAGTCGTGGCCGGTGAACTCGCGGTCCACCCACACCGGCTCCGTCACGACGGCAGCGCGGCCAGCGCGTATTCGGTGACGGCGATCAGTGCGTCGCGCGCCGAATTCCGATCCCTGGCGTCGACCGAGACGATCGGGATGCCCTCGGGGAGGGCCAGCGCCTGCCGGATCGCGGCGGCCGGGTGCCGTGCGGCGCCCTCGAACTCGTTGACGGCGATGATGAACGGCAGCTTGCGCGCCTCGAAGAAGTCCACCGCGGCGAAGCTGTCCTGCAACCGTCGCACGTCGACCAGGATCACCGCGCCGATCGCGCCGCGCACCAAGTCGTCCCACATGAACCAGAACCGGCGCTGTCCGGGCGTGCCGAACAGGTACAGCACCAGATCCTCGGCCAGGGTGATCCGGCCGAAGTCCATGGCCACCGTCGTGGTGTTCTTGTCCGGTGTCGCCGCCAACGCGTCGACACCGGCGGACGCGGTGGTCACCAGGGCCTCCGTGCGCAGCGGCATGATCTCCGACACCGCGCCGACGAAGGTGGTCTTGCCCGCACCGAAACCACCGGAGATGACGATCTTGGTGGAGCTCGTTCGGTGGCTAGAGAGCCCGTAGGCCACGCAACGTCCTTCCGATCAGTTCGCGTCGTTCGTCGGTCGAGGTGGCGTCGCCGAGTGTCTGGAGCACCGTGAGATACCCCTGGGTGACCAGATCTCCGATCAGCACCCGCGCGACGCCGAGTGGCAACGACAGGCGGGCCGCGATCTCCGCGACCGACGGACCGTCCCCGCCGAGTTCCAGTATCCGCGCCCGCACGTCATTCGTCGGCCAGCGCGGCGCCGGGCCGAGATCGCGTGTCCGGATCGGCGCCTCCCACGGCAGGTCGACGGCCGGCTCGGTGCGGCCACCGGTCAGCGTGTAGGGCCGTACCAGACTCGGTTCACCGGCGTCGGCCTCCCAGCTGTCCATCCCGGCTCACGAGGGCCGGCGCGCTCGCCGGGCCGACTGGATGACGGTGCCGACACGTTCGACGAGGATGGCCATCTCGTAACCGATCTGGCCGATATCGCTGGTCCGGGTGGCCAGCGTGGCGAGATGGGAGCCGTCGCCCACCCGCATCAGCAGCAGGTAACCGTTCTCCATCTCGACCACCGATTGCATGACGTGGCCGCCCTCGAACAGTTGGGCGGCGCCGGTCGACAGGCTGGCCAGCCCAGAGGCAACCGCCGCCAACTGGTCGGCCCGTTCGATCGGCATGTGCTCGCTGGCGGCCATCAGCAGACCGTCGGCGGATACCAGGACGGCATGCGACACCCCGGCGACCTCGCGGGCGAAACGGGACACCAACCAGTCCAGTGACTGCCGCTGTGTTGCCCCTCCGGTCGCCGCGCTGCGCCCCGCCGGGTAGCTCATTCGATTCCTCCGGTCTCGCGCGCGTGCGTCCGGCCGGCGTGCACACCCCCGAAGTGGCTGCTGATGCTCGCCCGGACCGCGGCCGGGTCCGGCAGCGGACCGGTGTCGAACTCGTCGCCGGCGGGTTCAGATGCTAGCGGGTCGCCGCCGGCTCCCGGCACCAGCCGGGCGCCCGGCTCGCGGACCGGCAGCCCCTCGGGCGTGTGTTCGGCCACCGGGGCGTCCTCGGCCGCGGCGGCTGCCGACCAGCCGTTGTCCCAGACCGACTTCCAATCGAGGTCGGTACTGGCGCCCAGATCGGTCGGGTCGACGAGCCATTCCGAGAGCATCTTCTGGTAGATCGCGTCGTCCGACCCGGTCGGGGACGCGCTGGGCGGCTGCGGTTCGGCCGGCACCTGCGCACGCGCCGCGAAGAAGGACGAAGTATCGGTGGGCTTCTCGCTGGGCTTTTCGGCGGACCCGGCCGGTGGCTCACTCACCGCGCCACCGGCAATCCCACTCGCCCCCGGATGACGTTGCGGCAGAAGCGAACCAGCATCCGACATCGACGACACGGCCGGGACTACCGGCACCGGCGCAGGCTCGACGGGCCGGGTCGCGACCGGGGACACCACCGATGTCGGTGGCGCCGGGACGAATTCGGTGAACGAGGCACCGCCCTCCCCCACCAGCAGGCTCTGCGGGACGTAGACGCCTGCGGTGATCCCCGAGGACGGATCACCGGTCACGGTGCTGCGCAGCCGCACCACCAGACCGTGGGTGGCGGCCAGTCGGCCGATGACGAACAGACCCATATGCCGTGCGGTGTAGGGGTTGACCTCACCGCCGGACTGCAGCCGGGTGTTGGCCACCCGCAGGTCGGCCTCGGTCATGCCCAGACCCTCGTCGCCGACCTCGATGACCAGCGCGCCGTCGCCGGTGTGCACCGCCGACACCCGCACATAGGTGGTGGGCGGGGAGTAGCGCAGCGCGTTGTCCAGCAGTTCGGCCAGCACGTGCACCAGGTCGGCGGCGACGGCACCGTCGATGTCGGTGTCGGGCAGCGCCGCGGTGGCGACCCGGGTGTAGTCCTCGACCTCGGAGGCCGCGGCGTTGACGGCGGCCGTCAGCGCGACGGGCTCGGACTGTTCACGGGACAACCGGGTGCCGGAGAGCACCAGTAGGTTCGCCCCGTTGCGGCGCATCCGGGCGGCCAGGTGGTCCAGTTGGAACAGGCTCTGCAACCGCTTGGGGTCGGCCTCGTCGCGTTCCAGCTGATCGATGACCACCAGTTGCTGGTCGACCAGGGATCGGCTGCGCCGGGACAACGTCTCGAACATGTCGGTGACCTGCAGCTGCAGTCGCGCCTGCTCGGCGGCCAACAGCACAGCCTGTTCGTGCAGCTCGTCGACGGCGTGTGCAACCTGGCCGATTTCCTCAGTGGTGGGCACCGGCAGCGGGCGGATCGGGCCGGGGTCGCCGCCGGCGCGGACCTGCTCCAGTTCGCGGGCCAGATCCTGATGGGCGACCTTGAGCGCGCCGTCGCGCAGCCGCCGCAACGGCCGGACCAGGGACCGCGCGACCAGGGCCACCGCGATCAGGGCGACCAGCATGGCGCCCACGACGACGATCGTGTCCCGGATCGCGGTGCTGCGTTGACGATCGGCCTGATCGTGCACCGCCGCGGTGATCGATGCTGCGGTGTCGGCAACGATCTTGCCCGCGATCTGATCGGTGGCCCGGATGGACTGAGCCAAGTCCGGGTTGTTGGGCAGCGGGATGGCCGGATCGGACATCATGCCCATCCGGCGGACCATCTGCTCCTGCAGCTTCTGCGCGTCGGCCGAGCCCACACCGAGCACCTGGCTCATCCCGAACAGGGTCGACGGCTCGGTACCGGCCAGGGTGATCATCGAGGTGCGCAGTTCCGGTTCGGGCAGATCGGCGCCACGGTCGACCAGCAGCTGCTGCATCATCATCTGGCCGCGGGCGCCGACCGCGCGCGACAGCCCCACGGTCTGCGCTCGGATCCGCTCGTCCTGCACCCGCACCGATCCGTTGATCGCGTCCTCGGCGGTCAACAGGAGGGGCGCGTAGGTGGTGATCCGGTCCCGCAGGCCGATGGCGTTCGAGGTGACACCGTCGAGGAGCTGTTGGCCGCCCTGCAGGATCGTCGTGACACCCTTGTCGACATCGGGCACCGCGTCGGTGCCGGCCAGCTTGTCGGCCAGGGTTTTCCGGCTGGCATCGAAGGCGGTGACGGCGGGCTGGACATCGGTGTCGGTGGAGGTGGCCAGCAGCGCGGCGTCCAGCGCGGCCATGTACTTGACGATGGCCGGTACCAGGTCGGCCCGGTCGGCGGCCCGGCGCAGATCGGTGGCGGCGCCGAGCCCGGAATGTATCCGCAGCCCGCCGAGCACCCCGGCGAGCACCAATGGAACCAGGGCGATGGCAAGCACTTTCCAGCCGACGGGCCAGTTGCTCAGCGCCCAGCGCGACGGCCGCTTGACCGCATCAGCGGCGTCTTGCGTTGTGGCGTGCGCGAATTCGTTGCTCATCGTTTCCTGCTGTGTTTGCCCCTACGGGGGCCGGCGTGGCACGCCTGTCGCAATTTGTCGAGTATGACAGCCGCATGCAGCGCTTTCCACAGTTCGCGAGCCTTCGCGCACGGTTCGTGACCGAGATGTTGCCCCGTCGTGTGCGGGGCCGGATGACATCATCGTCGGATGTTTCGTGTGCTGTTCTACTCGCCCCGGATCGCACCCAACACCGGCAACGCCATCCGGATGGTGGCGGCGACGGGATGCGAACTGCACCTGGTCGAGCCGCTGGGCTTCGACCTGTCCGAACCGAAGTTACGCCGGGCCGGCCTGGACTACCACGATCTGGCGTCGGTGACGGTGCACCCCGATCTGGCATCGGCGTGGGCGGCGCTGATGCCGGCGGCGGTGTACGCGTTCACCGCGCACGCCGACCGTTCGTTCGCCGAGGTCGCGTATCAGCCCGGCGATGTGCTGATGTTCGGTCCCGAGCCGACGGGCCTGGACGCCGAAACACTGGGCGACCCCCACATCACCGGCCGGGTGCGCATCCCGATGCTGGCCGGGCGTCGCTCGTTGAATCTCTCCAACGCCGCGGCGGTGGCGGCCTACGAGGCCTGGCGCCAACACGGGTTCATCGGCGCCGTGTGACTCAGTTCGGCTGCGGCAGAACGCCATCGAGCCAATCGAAGATCACCTGATGGGCCCGACCCATGGCGCCCATGTGGCAATGTTCGCCGGCACCCTCGGATTCCCGCAGGGTGACCAGGGTGGCCTTGGCATTGACCAGGGCATCGGCGACGCGTTGCGGTTCGCCCTTGAAGAACTGGTCGTTCTCGGCGTCGAGCACGAGGGTCGGCGCGGTGATCCGGTCGGCGATGCCGGCCAGCGTGTAGCGGGCGAACACCCCCGGTAGCTCGGCGGGGCTGGCGACACCCATCACCCACACCCCGTTGCGCAGCGCCCACCGCAGCTGGGTGTTGGCCGCCGTCAGCAAGGTCAGCACCTGATCGGCAGCCCCGGTGTTGCCGTCGGCGATCCACCGGCCGAGGAAGGGCGGCATCAACCGCGCGACGGCGGAGCCGAAGTCGAAGACGCCGTCGTCCAGGATCACCGCCGCAAGCCGACTCTCGAAGGCCGCCGCGCGGGCCGCCAGATAGCCGCCCAGGCTATAGCCGAACAACGCGATGCGGTCGGCGGCGATCTCGGCACGGGTGAGCGCGAAATCGAGCACCGGCGTGATGACGGCCTCCCAGTCGTGCCGGAACACCAGTCCCTGTTCCCGGATCGCGCCGCCCTGGCCGGGACCGTCGAAGGCCAGCACGTTGTAGCCGCGGGCCAGGGCCGCGGCGCCGATCGCGAAGTAGGACTCTTCCAATGTCGAGTCGTATCCGCTGTTGTAGATGACGGTCGGTCGCGGCTGCCCGGAGTCGTCGACCATATAGAGGTAGCCGGGCAGCGTCGTGTCCAGGTACGGGATGGTGACCCGCTCGAAGGCGAAGTCGAACAATTCGATCGCGGACAGGAAGCTGTCTTGCGCGGCGCGCGACAACGCGGTCACCTCGGGATCGTTGGCCGGGTCGACACGCCGATAGAACTCGGCGGTTCGGTAGTAGTTCGATGCCCGCAGCAGGGCCTCCCGCGCACTGACCAGATGGCCGTTGCCGAGTGATTCGCGCCCTTGGGCCTCGGCCCGTTGGGCGGTGTCTTTCCATGCGCGGTGCCAGGCCACCTCGTCGCCTTCGGGGATGGCTCGGGCCGTGACCAGGATCTCGCCGAGATCGGCGCCACCGTAGTTGGCGAAGCCGGCGGCACGCAGGGTTTCGAACGAGAAGGACTCGTCCTCGAACAGGAATTTCATCAGGCCTCCTAAACGAAACGGAACGGTTACGTATCGTCAATAGTGGCACCTAGTTCAACGGAACGCAACCGTTCCGTTTGGGCTACGGTGTGTGCGTGACCACTCCCCCACGCCGCCGTACCTCCGGCGGGCCGGTGCTCCAGGACGACGTGACCGCTGCGATCGAAGAGGCGTACTTCGCCGAACTGGCCGAGAGCGGGTACGGCCGGCTCTCCATCGACGCCGTGGCAAAACGTGCCGGCGTCGGCAAGGCGGCGGTGTACCGGCGCTGGCGATCCAAGCTGGACATGACGATGGCACTCGTTTCGAAGACGGCCGTCGCCGCCATCAACGTACCCGATACCGGCACCCTGCGCGGGGATGTGCTGCAGTACCTGCGCACCGCCCGCGACACCCTGTCACATCCGATGGTCCGCCGCATCGGGCCCGACCTGCTGGCCGAGGCCATCCGCAATCCCGAACTGGCGTCGGTGCTCGGCGAGCATGTCCGCGAACCACGCCGCATCAAGGCCGCCGAACTGTTCACCCGGGCCGTCGAACGCGGGCAGCTGCCGGTCGGCACCGACTTCGACCTGGCGTTGGACCTGTTGGCCGGGCCGCTGTACTGGCGGCTGGCCGTGATGCAGCTACCCGTCGACGACGCTTACTGCGAGAAGCTCACCGATCGCATCATCGCCGCGCTGCACTGACGGTCACCAGGTGTCCCAGTGCGCGAACTGCTCGGCGGGCAGCCGCTTTGCCTTCTTGAAATCGGTGCCCTTGGTGTAGGCGATCGGGAACAGGCCGGCCTGCGAGTACTTGTCGAACGGGATACCGAGGACCTCGGCGGCCTGCTTCTCCCCGTCGCCGAGCAGATGCAGGGTGGTCCAGGCCGAGCCCAATCCGCGCGACCGCAGCGCCAGCATGAAACTCCACACCGCGGGCAGCAGCGACCCCCAGAACGAGGCGCTGACCCCGGCGGGCGCACCGTCGGGCCGACCCTCCAGCACCGGGATCAACAGCACCGGCGCCTTCTCCATGTTGTCGTTGAGGTAACTCGCCGACGACCGCACGGCATCGATCTGCTCGTCGCGGGCATCGCCGAAGGAGTCTTTCGGCGACGCCAGGTACGGGGTGGCGTTGGTGCGGTAGATATCGGCGATGGCCTTTTTCTTGACCGGGTCCTCCACGAAAACCCATTGCCAGCCTTGTGAATTCGAACCTGTCGGCGCCTGCAATGCCAGGTCGAGGCATTCCAGCAGCACCTCACGGGACACCGGTTTGTCGAAATCGAGGCGTTTGCGCACCGAACGGGTGGTGGTCAGAACTTCATCCGCGGACAGGTTCAGTGTCTTATCGCCAGTCATATCGCGAGACTACATTCCGTCCATGACCACAAACCTGACGCAGGACATCACCGACCGCCTGACCTCTGACGACTACGGCTGGCTGACCACCGTCGCCAAATCCGGGCAGCCGGTGCCCAAATTGGTGTGGTTCTACTTCGACGGCACCGACCTCGTCATCTACACCACCCCGTCGGCGGCCAAGGTGCGCCACATCCGCAACCACCCGCAGGTGAGCCTGAACCTGGACTCCGACGGCAACGGCGGCGGCATCATCGTGGTCGGCGGCAGGGCCCGGATCGACGCCGAAGGCGTGGACGGCCGCGACGACGCGCCGTACTGGGCCAAATATGAGAAGGCCGCCGCACAATTCGGGCTGACCGAGGCGATGTCCGGGTACAGCACCCGCATCAAGATCTCGGTCGACAAGGTCTGGACCACGCCGACCGAGGGGTGATACACGCCGAGCCCCATCCGCTTTCGCAGGTGGGGCTCGCGCTGGTTCGGTCAGCGGTTCTGCAGGATCGCGACCCGGGCCGGACCGTGGTGGGCATGCCAGCCGGGCGCCATGTTCGGGGCCGGGTGGGCCTTGACCTCGGGGCTGAAGGAGTGGCTGCCGTGGTCACCGGGGTTCACCTGGGTGGCTGCGGCGGCGGTGCCGGCCAGGCCAAGCGCTCCGGCGCCGATGACACCGGCGGCGACGACGGGCAGGGCCAGGGTGCGGATGATCGAGATCATTTCTGTAATCCTCTGTGTGAGTGGGGTTTTCGGTTCTGTTGTCGGCTTGTTTCGCCGTTGAGAAAAGAATGCCCGGATCCACCCGCGGGGTCTGTCCGGTGACCGGTGGATGGCGAGGATGAACTCGGTGTCCCCCGATCGGGGGAACACTGCAGCGCGAGGTGAGCTGACCGCTAACGGAAATCGCGGGACCGCGACGCCACCCGCAATTGCACCGGGGCCATCCGGTCGGCCACCACCGTGACCGCCCCACTGGCGTTCTGCACGATGCCGCGCACCATCAACGCCGAGGCCGTCTGCGCCAGCTTGCGGTGCCGCGACCACACACCCGGTGAACACAGCACATTGACCATGCCGGTTTCGTCCTCCAGGTTCATGAACGTCACGCCCTGCGCCGTCGCCGGACGCTGCCGATGAGTGACCGCCCCGGCCACCAGGATTCGGCTCCCGTCCGGGACTTCGAGCAGTCGGCCCGCGGGAATCACGCCCAGCTCGTCGAAACTCTCCCGGAGGAACTCGGTGGGATAGCGCTCCGGGGAAACCCCGGTGGCCCACACATCGGCCGCGGTGAGCTCGAGTTCGGTCATACCGGGCAGCGCGGGCACATGCGAGGAGGCTCCCACCCCGGGGAGTCGGTCCGGGCGCTGGGTCGCGGCCGCACCCGCGGCCCACAGCGCTTCGCGGCGGGTGATCCCGAAACAGCCCAGCGCACCGGCCGTCGCCAACGCCTCGGTTTGCGGAACCGACAGCTGCACCCGCGCGGTCAGGTCCAGCAGGGAGGCAAACCGCCCGTGCACCGTTCGCTCGTCGACGATGCGCTGGGCCAATGCCTCCCCGATATGACGGACCGCCCCTAGACCCAGCCGCACGTCCAGTCCCGCGTTCGCACAGGTGGCGTGTACCAGGCTGGCGTTGATGTCGGGGCCGTACACCTGCACTCCGTGCCTGCGGGCATCGGCGACCAGCGATTGCGGCGAGTAGAAGCCCATCGGCTGGGCCCGCAGCAGCGCCGCGCAGAACACCGCGGGATGGTGCAGTTTGAACCAGGACGAGTAGAACACCAGCGACGCGAAACTCAACGAATGACTCTCCGGGAAGCCGAAATTCGCGAAGGCCTCCATCTTGTCGTAGATACGGTCGGCGACCGCGCCGGTGATACCGTGCTTTTCGCGCATGCCGTCGTAGAACCGGTTGCGCAGCAACCGCATCCGCTCGGTGGACCGTTTGGACCCCATGGCGCGGCGCAACTGGTCGGCCTCGGCGGCGCTGAAGCCGGCGCAGTCGACCGCCAATTGCATCAGCTGCTCCTGGAACAGCGGCACCCCCAGCGTCTTGCGCAGCGCCGGTTCCATCGACGGGTGGTCATAGGTGACCTCCTCATGGCCGTTGCGGCGCCGGATGTAGGGGTGCACCGATCCGCCCTGAATGGGGCCCGGACGGATCAGCGCCACCTCGACCACCAGGTCGTAGAACTCACGGGGTTTCAATCGCGGCAGGGTGGCCATCTGGGCGCGGGATTCCACCTGGAACACCCCGACCGAATCGGCACGTTGCAGCATCTCGTACACCGCGGGCTCGGACAGGTCCAATTGAGCCAGGTCGACGGTGATGCCCTTGTGTTCGGCCAGCAGGTCGATGGCATAGTGCAGCGCCGAGAGCATGCCCAGACCCAGCATATCGAATTTCACCAGACCTATTGCCGCGCAGTCATCTTTGTCCCACTGCAGCACACTGCGGTTCTCCATCCTCGCCCATTCCACCGGGCAGACGTCGGCGATCGGCCGGTCGCAGATCACCATGCCCCCGGAATGGATGCCCATGTGCCGGGGCAGGTTGGTGATCTGGGTGGCCAGGTCGACCACCTGCTCGGGGATGTCCTCCACGTCGGGTGAGTCGGCCAACCCGTTCCATCGGCTGATCTGTTTACTCCACGCGTCCTGCTGGCCCTGCGAGAAGCCCAGTGCGCGCGCCATGTCCCGGACCGCGCTGCGGCCGCGATAGGTGATGACGTTGGCGACCTGCGCGGCGTAGTCCCGTCCGTAGCGTTCGTAGACGTACTGGATGGCCTTCTCGCGCAAGTCCGACTCGATGTCGATGTCGATATCGGGTGGGCCGTCGCGCACCGGGGACAGGAATCGTTCGAACAACAACTGGTTGCGGACCGGGTCGACGTTGGTGACCTTGAGCGCGTAACAGACCGCCGAGTTGGCCGCCGAACCCCTGCCCTGGCACAGGATGTTGTTCTCCCGACAGAACCGGGTGATGTCGTGTACCACCAGGAAATACCCCGGGAAGTTCAACTGCTCGATGATCCGCAACTCGTGTTCGAGCTGCGCGTAGGCCTTGGGCGCGTGTGACGGTGGCCCGTACCGTTCGGCGGCGCCGGCCTCGACGAGGTGGCGCAGCCAACTGTTCTCGGTATGCCCGGGCGGGACGTCGAACGGCGGCAACTGGGGCGCGATGAGACTGAGCCCGAAGGCACACTGCTCACCGAGATCGGCTGCGGCGGTGACGGCGTCGATGCCGAACAGCCTGGCCATCTCCTCCCCCGACCGCAGATGCGAGCCACCCAGCGGGGCCAGCCAGCCGGCCGCGGTGTCCAACGAGTTGCGGGCCCGGATGGCCGCCATCGCCATGGCCAGCCGACCGCGGGACGGTTCGGCGAAATGCGCACCGGTGGTGGCCACCACCCCCACTCCGAACCGGGGTGCCAGCTCGGCCAGTGCGGCATTGCGTTCGTGATCGCACGGTTGGCCGTGCTGGGTCAGTTCGACGCTGACCCGGTCGCTGCCGAACCGGTCCACCAGATCGGCAAGTGCCCGCGCCGCGGCCTCCGGCCCCCCTTCCGAGAGTGCTTGCCGGACATGGCCTTTGCGACATCCGGTGAGGATGTGCCAATGCCCGCCCGCGGCCTCGGTGAGCGCGTCGAAATCGTAGCGCGGTTTGCCCTTCTCCCCGCCGGCCAGATGCGCCGCGGCCAGCGTGCGGGACAGCCGCCGGTAGCCCTCGGTTCCCCGGGCCAGCACCAGCAGATGCGGGCCCGGCGGGTCGGGCTCCTCGGTGCGGGGCACGTTACCCAGCGACAGTTCGGCTCCGAACACCGTGGCCACGTCCAGTTCGCGGGCGGCCTCGGCGAACCGCACCACACCGTAGAGCCCGTCGTGGTCGGTCAGCGCAATGGCGCGTAGATCCAGCCGGGCCGCCTCCTCGACGAGTTCCTCCGGCGTGCTGGCCCCGTCCAGAAAGCTGTACGCGGAGTGCGCGTGCAACTCCGCGTACGGGACACGCGAACCGCTGCGCTCAATGCCCGCCGGCTGGTAGGGGCCACGCTTGCGTGACCAGGCCGGACTGTCCCCGCCGTCCGCGGTCGGCGGCTCGATACGGCGGGCGCGGCCGGCCAGCACCCGCTCCATCTCCGACCAGGTCGGCGGTCCGTTGTGCCAGCCCACCCCGGCCAGACTAGTCGAACATTTGTTCGAACGCCAGCGCTGGCCGCCTCCGACTCAGTCGGTGAACTCCGCGGCACCGTCGTCGAGGACCACCCGGGCACCCGAACCGTCCGGCGCAGCCGCTTCGGTACGGAACACCGCGCGCCCCTGGCCGGTACGCCAGATGGTGGTCGTCAGCGTCTCGCCGGGGAACACCGGGGAGCTGAAGCGCGCGGCGATGGCATGAACCTTGGTGGCATCCCCGCCGCCGAGTTCGGCCACCAACGCCCGGCCCGCGACCCCATAGGTGCACAACCCGTGCAGGATCGGCTTGGGGAAGCCGGCCAGCGTCTGCGCGAACCACGGGTCGCTGTGCAGCGGATTGCGGTCGCCGGACAGCCGGTACAGCAGCGCCTGGTCCTCGCGGGTCGGCAGCGCCACCGTGGCGTCGGGGGCCCGGTCGGGAAACTCGGGGGCGGGTGGGCGCTGCCCGGGTTGGCCACCGAAACCGCCCTCGCCACGGATCACGACGGTGGTCAGCGTTTCCACCACGACCACCCCGCTGTCCGGGTCGGCGCCGTAGCCCTTGAGCATCACCACGGCGTTCTTGCCCTCACCCTTGTCCTGGATGTCGGCGACCTCCGAGTGCACCCGCAGCCGGCCGGCCGGCGGCAACGGCTGGTGCAGCCGGATCTCCTGCGAACCGTGCAGCAGCATGCCGAAGTTGAAGGTGCCGATCCGCAGGGCGGCCGCGAACGGCGAGCAGGCGATCACCGCGAAGGTGGGCAGCACCTGTTGGTCGATGTCGTGGCTGTTCTCGGTGGTGAACGCCAGATCGTCGACGCCGGCGCCCACGCCGAGCGCGTACAGCAGCGTCTCGCGGTCGGTCCAGGTGAAATCCTGGGGTTCGGTGGTGGCGCCGACGGCGCCCGGATCGATCGGCATACGGGGCTCCCTTGCTGGTGTGACGAGCTCGGGGCTGACGCTAGCCGATGGCGGCTCGCCTCGACACGCCATCGGCCGGTTATTCCGAATGTGGTTGATAATCACGGCGTTACGAGGAACTTCTGCCCTGTCGCCCGTTTGACGTACTCGGTGAAGGCATCCGGTTGGAGCATTCCGGGCAATGACACTTCGCGGGTGTAGCTGCTTGCGAAGGTCGTGGTGAGTTCGTCGGCCACGCGGGCGCGCATCCGCCTGATGGTCTCGTCGCCGGCGCCCTGAAGAAAGGGGGTGAGCAGCCATCCCCCGATGCCCCATGCCATGCCGAAGTTCCTGGTGAGGACCGTCGGGCTGGTATCGAGTCCGCCGTAGATGTACACCTGCTTGTGCACGCTCGACCCGTAGCGTGAGTACTCCCCCGAGCTCGCGTTGGCCGCGACCTCCATGCCGTTGAGGATCTGGCTGGCCAACACTCCACCGCCCGTGGCGTCAAAAGCAAGGGTCGCCGAGGTCTCCTTGAGAGCGTCGACGAGATCTGCCGTGAATGACGGCGACGTCGAGTTGAGGACGTGCACTGCGCCAAGCGATTTCAGCAGCTCCTCTTGCTCGGGCTTGCGCACGATGTTGACCAGCGGGATGCCGTCCTTCTGGCAGAGCTTGACCAGCATCTGGCCGAGATTGGATGCCGCGGCGGTATGGACCAGAGCTGTATGTCCCTCACGGCGCATTGTTTCGGTCATGCCGAGTGCGGTCAAGGGATTGACGAACGACGATGCCCCGTCCTTCGCCGAAGCGCCGTCGGGCAGGACCAGGCATGCTCGAGCGTCGACGACACGGTATTGCGCATACATGGCCCCGCCGGCGATGCCCACGGTCTTGCCCAGCAGGGCTTGGGCCGCATCGGACGATCCCGCCGCCACCACGGTACCGGCGCCCTCATTGCCGACGGGCAGGGACTTGTCGAGGCGAGCGGTCATGGTGTTTGCCGCACCCTCGACGAGGGGCGCGGTCACAACGGGACGATCGGGTGTGCCCGTGACCGTCGCGCGGGTCATGTCCGCGCCGGCGACGAGCAGGCCCAAATCGGAGGGGTTGATCGGCGACGCCTCGATGCGTACGAGGACCTGGTGTGCGGCTGGGGTCGGAACAGGCACGTCGTGCAGCGAGAGTTCGAGAACGCCTGCCGAGGTGACCAGCGATCGCAGTTCGAGGGCTTCGCCAGGGAGATCAACAGTCATACGTGATACCTCGTTACTGCTCGCGGGGGTGCGCGATAAGGGCGCGTCGACCAGCTTAGTGGGCAGGCTGATCAGCGAGGTCATCGACGAAACGGCAGAACAAGGTGGCGAACATGGCTTGATCCTTCTTCGGCCAATGCCGCAATGCGGTTTCGATGAATTCGGTGCCGGTGGAGTCCATCCGATGACTGGTCTCGCGCCCCAGCGCGGTCGCGCTCAGCAACACGGCCCGGCGATCAGTGGGATCTGTTCTCCGCGTGATCAACTTGCGTCGCTCCAGTCGGCGGATCTGGGGGGTGATCGTCGACTTGTCGACCGCCTGCGCATCGGACAGGTGCGAGGCCCTCACCGGTTGTCTGGCAATGATGGTCCGCAGCAGGTCGACGTCGACGGGCGTCAGGTCGTGCCCGGCATCGCCCAGCAGCTTGGTGCGCGTCTCGGGGCGGCTCATCTGGTGAATCAGCTTCACCATCGCCGGATGGATTCGCTGCGCGGGTGGTTCCTGCTGCGGCATGTCGCCCGTCACTTTCGGCGAGAACTAGTTGGCATGACCAAACTAATACGCATATAGTTTGATTACACCTACTAATTTAGCTCACGATGGAGACAGTGATGAGCAGCGACACCATGAAGGCCATCCGGATCCATCGATACGGGCCACCCGAAAGCCTCGTCTACGAAGACGTTCCCATTCCCCAACCGGGCCCGGGGCAGGTGCTGATCCGCAACGAGGCCGCGGGAATCAACTTCGCCGATATCGAACAACGCAGAAACAACTATCCGTTTCAGCCTCCACTACCCCACCTGCTGGGCGCCGAATTCGCCGGCACCGTGCAAGAGGTCGGTGCGGGCGCCTCGACCGTGGCGAAGGGTGATCGGGCCTTCGGTTTCCTATCGGGAGCCGAACCGGCCGCGTACGCGCAGTATGTCGTCGCGGCAGCAGACGCGGTGTATCCGCTACCGCGCGAGATCGGGTACGCCGAGAGCACCGCGCTGCTCGTCCAAGGCGTGACCGCCCACCTCTTACTTCGCGACGGCGTGCGGCTCGCACCTGGCGAGACAGTACTGATCCTCGCTGCGGCAGGAGGCTTGGGCTCCATGGCCGTTCAGCTCGCGAAGCTTCGCGGTGCACGCCAGGTGATCGGCGCAGCAAGCACGCCGGCCAAGCGGCAGCTGGTCGTGAACCTCGGTGCCGACGTCTGCATCGACTACACCCGACCGCAGTGGAGCGCCGAGGTGATGGAGGCGACCGACGGCCGCGGCGTAGACGCCGCGTTGGTCAACGTCGGCGGAGAGGCGTTCACCCAGTCGATTGCGTCGCTGGCCCCGTTCGGCCGGCTGAGCGCATACGGCGGCGCCGACAAGACGTCCCCCGTCATCGACTTCGACGCCGAGTTCGCGGCCGGACGGTTGTTCGGCAACCAGACGCTGGGATTCTTCAGCATCTACCCCTACCTCAGTGGTGATCGGCGTGAAATAGCCTCTGTGGTAGCCGAACTCGCCGAATATGTAGTGAACGGTCGGCTCAAGGTTGAACTGGGGGCACAACTGCCGTTGTCGCAGGCGGCCGCGGCGCACCGGCTGATCGAAGACCGCCATTCGACGGGCAAGTGCGTACTGCTGCCCTGGGCCGAGCAGCAGCCATGAGCGTCTACCAATGGCGCGTGTACACCCTGAAAGATGCGCAGTCGCTACGGACCTACCAACACGACGTCTATCCTCGACATCTTGGCACCGTAGGGGAATTCGACATCACCCTGCACGGCATCTGGACCAGCCCGGACGACACCGACCATCGCCTCTACGTCCTCGCGTCCTATCCCGACGGAGCCGATCTCGAGTCCCTCGAGCGGGCCTACCTGCAGAGCCCCGCGTTTCACCAGGATATGGCGGGGATGGATCCGACGTGCATCCTGAACGTGACGGCGACCAGACTTGATCCCAGCACCGGCTCCCCGTTGACCTGACGGTCCCCGACGTTGCAGTGGAGCAGGCCGACGAACGACTCGCCATGGCTACGTTGTCCCGCTAGGCGTTGTCCTCGTAAGCCCTGTGCGCGGCATGGGTGACATCGACATGACGCTCGCCGCGAGGAATTGACGCCCACGCCCAAAACCCATGGTTGACGTGCGCCGTCTCAAGGACGACCATGACCGCATGAATTATGTCGTTACCGGCGGTACTGGGTTTATCGGCCGTCGTATCGTGTCCCGGCTTTTGCAGCGCGACGACCAGGCGCAGGTCTGGGTGCTGGTGCGGCGAGGCTCGCTCGGCCGCTTCGAGCAGCTCGCGCAATCCTGGGGGTCGCGAGTCAAACCACTGGTGGGAGACCTGGCGGTACCGGGCTTGGGGCTCACCGACGAGGTGCTCGCCGAGCTGGGGACCATCGACCACGTGGCGCACTGCGCGGCGATCTATGACTTCACCGCCCCGGCCGCCCAGCAACGGACGGCCAACGTGGAGGGCACCGCCGCCGTCATCGACCTGACCCGACGCTTGGGCGCCACCTTGGAGCATTTGTCCTCCATCGCCGTCGCCGGTAGCTATCCGGGGGTCTACACCGAAGACGATTTCGACGTCGCCCAGGATCTGCCCACGCCGTACCACCAGACCAAGTTCGAGGCCGAACAACTGGTCCGGGCCAGCGGGCTGCGATACCGGATCTATCGGCCCGCGGCGGTCGTCGGCGACTCCCGCACCGGCGAGATGGACAAGGTGGATGGCCCGTACTACTTCTTCGGGTTGCTCGCAAAACTGGCGATACTGCCCCGCGTCACTCCGATGGTGCTGCCCGACGTCGGGCGCACCAATATCGTGCCGGTGGACTACGTGGTCGAAGCCGTCGTCGAGTTGATGCACAGCCCCGACCACGACGGGCGCACGTTCCACCTGACCGCACCGAAATCCATTGGCTTGAGCGACATCTACCGTGGAGTGGCGAGGGAGGCCGGCCTACCACGGCTGCGCGGCGCGCTGCCCAGCGTGACGGCGATGCCGGTCCTGAAGGCGACCGGCCGGGCCAAAGTGCTGCGCAATATGGCCGCTGTCCAATTCGGGATCCCGCCCGAAATACTCGATGTCGTCGACCTCGCCCCCACGTTCACCGCCGAGCACACGGCGCAGGCGTTGCGCGGCACCGGCATCGAGGTACCCGAATTCGCAACGTATGCACCGAAGTTGTGGCGCTACTGGGCCGAGCATCTGGACCCGGACCGGGCCCGTCGGGACGATCCGGACGGTCCGCTGGTCGGACGGCACGTCATCATCACCGGGGCCTCCAGTGGTATCGGCCGGGCCTCCGCGGTCGCCGTCGCGCAACGCGGGGCGACGGTCTTCGCCCTGGCCCGCAATGCCGATGCGCTCGACGAGCTGATCGACGAGATCCGCGCTGCCGGTGGGAAAGCCCACGCCTTCACGTGTGACGTCACCGATTCGGCGTCGGTGGAGCACACCGTCAAGGACATCCTCGGCCGGTTCGGGCACGTGGATTATCTGGTGAACAACGCCGGACGGTCGATCCGCCGGTCCGTGGCGGCCTCCACGGACCGCCTGCACGATTACGAGCGAGTGATGGCCGTCAACTACTTCGGGGCGGTCCGCATGGTGCTCGCGCTGCTACCGCATTGGCGGGAAAGGCGTTTCGGGCACGTGGTCAACGTGTCGAGTGCGGGGGTCCAGGCCAACAGTCCCAAATACAGCGCCTACCTGCCGAGCAAGGCAGCCTTGGATGCCTTCGCCGAGGTGGTCGGCACCGAGACGCTCTCGGATCACATCACCTTCACCAACATCCACATGCCGCTGGTGAGCACCCCGATGATCGCGCCGTCCAAACGGTTGAACCCGATGCCGCCGATCACCGCCGAGCATGCCGCCGCCATGGTGGTGCGGGGCCTGATCGAGAAGCCGGCCCGGATCGACACCCCGGTCGGCACGCTGGCCGATCTGGGGACCTACTTCACCCCGCGGCTGTCGAGGCGGGTGCTGCATCAGATCTACCTGGGTTACCCGGATTCGGCTGCCGCCAGGGGCGAGGCGACGGCCGAGCCCATGGAACCCTCCGACGCACCGCCGCCGGTGACGCGCCAGCCCAGGAGGGCGGTCCGCGCCCCCCGTACCGCGCGAGTGCCCCGGCCGGTGAAGCGAGCTGTCCGGTTGATACCGGGGGTGCACTGGTAACGGTCGCGTCCTAGGGTGGGCGACGTGACAGGCGCAACGAGGCAGCCGGTGTTCGCCGACGTGGACACCGGTGTCGATGACGCGATGGCTCTGGCTTATCTGTTCGCCAGTGCCGACGCCGAAGTGGTGGGCATCGCGTCGACGGCGGGCAACGTTCCGGTGGATCAGGTGTGCGTCAACAATCTGGGCCTGCTGAGTTTGTGCGGCGTCACCGGGGTCCCGGTGTCCAAGGGTGCGGAGAATCCGCTGAGCATCCCGCTGCGCACGGCCGAGGACACCCACGGCCCAGAAGGTCTGGGCTATGCCCGGTTACCGGCCGCCGATCAGGCACTCACGCCCTACGACGCCGCGGACGCCTGGGTGGACGCCGCGCACGCGCATCCCGGTGAGCTGATCGGGTTGGTCACCGGGCCGCTGACCAATCTGGCGCTGGCACTGCGCAAGGAACCGGCGCTGCCGAGGCTGCTGCGCCGGCTGGTGATCATGGGTGGGGCATTCGACTATCGCGGTAACACCACGGCCGTCGCGGAGTGGAACATCAGTGTCGATCCGGAGGCCGCGGCCGAGGTGTTCGCCGTCTGGGGTGCGGCGTGGGGTCTGCACAAACCGACGCACCTGCCGATCATCCTGGGCCTCAACCTCACCGAGAACGCGGTGATGACACCGTCGATCCTGGCCCGGCTGGCGGCGGCCGCCGGTGCGCCGTCGGCGCCGATGAGTGTGCTCGACGATCGCGGGACCCGGTCCACCGCGGCCAACCCGTTGATCCGGGTGCTCGAGGACGCGATGCGGTTCTACTTCGAGTTCCATTTCGACCAGGGCGAAGGGTATCTCGCGCATCTGCACGACCCGCTGGCCGCGGCCGTGGCCCTGGACCCGGAGTTGGTGTGCTATCGGCAGGCCACCGTCGACGTCGAATTGACCGGCACCCTGACCCGTGCCATGACGGTGGCCGACTGGAACGGCCGGTGGGGCCGCGACCTCAACGCGCACGTCGGGGTCGAGGTCGATCCGGCCGTCTTCTTCGACCGGTTCATCGCGCGGGTGGGCCCGTTCGCGCGGGACCTGGCCTGACCCCCGAGGGTCACCTCACCGCAGTCGGGCGGCGGCCGCCTCGTCGAGCACCAGCACGGCGCGCTCGTGGCGCTGCAGGATGGACGCCGGACAGCTTTGGGTGACGGGTTCGTCCACGACGGCGGCCACGGCACCGGCCTTCGCCGGACCCGTGGCGATCAGCAGCGCGATCCGCGCGTCCATGATGGTGCCCAGCCCTTGTGTCACGCATCGGTCGGGCACGTCCTGCGGCCTGTCGAAGAATCGGGCGTTGTCCCTGCGGGTCGACTCGGTCAGCGTCGCGACCCTGGTGCGGGAGTCGAAGGGCGACATCGGCTCGTTGAAGCCGAGATGTCCGTTACGCCCGATGCCGAGGACTTGGAGATCAACACCGCCGGCGGCGGCGATGGCGGCCTCGAAGCCGGCACACGCCGCCGACAGATCGTCTCCGATACCGTTGGGCACCAGCACGTTACGCGGGTGCAGCCGTAGCGGATCGGTGACCGTGGTGCGGATCACGTGGGCATAGCTGCGCGGGTCGTGCGGCGCCAAACCCACATACTCATCAAGGGCGAATCCCCGCACGGCGGTCAGGTCGAGGCCGCTGACCACCCTGGCTGCGAGTTCGGCGTAGAGACCGAGCGGGCTGGATCCGGTGGCGAGCCCGAGCACCGCCGCGGGCTCGGTGCGCACCACGTCGGTGACGATGTCGGCGGCCGCGACGGCCACACCGGCGGGGTCGGGGGCGACGATGATTTCCACGTCAATCCTCATTCCTTGTATAACAATGTGTGAAGATTCGTTTGAGACGGCTACTCTGCGGGCACTGAAGAAAAGCCCCGGATGATCGGTCGCCGGCCGACCCTGGAGGATTTGTGACCGAAGGCGCACCGAAGAGCGGCGCGCGATCGCGCGACAAGGGATCCCAACGCGCCCTTCGCTATCAGCACGTCTACGACCTCGTCGTGTCCATGATCGAAGAGCGCGGGATGACCGAGGGTGATCAGCTGCCCAGTACGGCCGAACTCGCCGAGATGGCCGGGGTCAGTGTGATCTCCGTGCGCCGTGCCCTCGACGAGCTGACCCGCAGCGGCAAGATCGTGCGCCACCAAGGCGTTGGCACGTTCGTGGCGCCGCAGCGCCTGGTCAGCGAACCGTCTCGTCCCGGCGCACTCTTGGAGACGCTCAAGAGCCAGGGCGACGAAGTGCAGCTCGACACCGAACTGGTCAGCATGCTGGTCGGGCTGCCCAGCCCCAAACACGCGGCAGCACTTGGTATCGACGCCGGGCAGCCGGTGTGGGAGATCTGCCGTCTGCGCCGGCTCGGCAGCGCCCCGAAGGTCCTGGAGAAGGCCGTGCTGCCGCTCAGTATCGTGCCGGCGCTCGACGAGAATCGCCTCGCCGGCGGCGAGTCGCTCTATGACTTCCTCGCCGAGCGATACGGGTTCACCGACGACTTCGTCGAGCAGGTGTTCGAGGTCGATCACCCCAATTCGTGGGAACGCGAACACCTTCGGCTCGCCACGAAGGACTACGTGGTGCGGATCCGCGGGGTCAGCGTCAATGGCGCCGGCGTAGCGTTCGACAGCTTCCAGCAGACCTACCCGGCCCGCGAATTCCTGTTCTACGTCTCGGGCAGTTCCAGTCCCCGGCTGATGGAACCGGAGAACAACGGGCCGTGGTCGGTTCGTCCGCTGGGCTCTCCCCCACCATCGGCTCGCTCGCGCTGACGGCACGCCGGCGTCAGGGCAGGTGGTGTTGTGGGTCGGGGCTGGGCACACTGTCCAACAATTTCCTGGTGTAGTCGGCGGTGGGTTCGTTGACGATCTGCCACGGGGCGCCCGTCTCGACGATTCGACCGTCCCGCATGACGACGATCCGGTCCGCGTAGGCCGCGGCCGTCGAAAGATCGTGCGTGATCATCAGGATGCCCATCCGATGCTCACGCCGGAGATTGTCGAGGAGTTCGAGCACGCCGGTGCGCACCGACACGTCGAGCATGGAGACCGGCTCGTCGGCCAGCAGCAGACGCGGGCGCAGCACCAGGCTGGCCGCGATCGCGACGCGCTGGCGTTGCCCGCCGGAAAGCTCGTGCGGGTAGCGCTGCGCGAGTGCTTCCGGGTCGAGACCCACATCGCGAAGGGTCTCGGCCACCAGGGCCCGTCGCTGCCGGCGGTCACCGCCGATGCGGTGCACCACAAGGGGTTCCAGTACGGTGTCTTCGACGCGCAGCCGTCCGTCGAGCGCCTCGTAGGGGTCCTGGTAGATCATCTGGACGTTGCGACGTAGCGGTCGCCAGGCCCGCGGGCCGAGATCGGTGACCTCGACGCCGTCGATGCGGATGGAGCCCGACCGTACCGGTTGCATACCGAGAATCGCTTGCAGGGTGGTGGTCTTGCCACAACCGGACTGGCCGACCAGGGCGACGAGCTCGCCTTCGGCAACCCGCAGGCTGACATTGGCCACCGCGTCGGAGGGTTCGGCCGGGCTCGACGCCGACGCAGGCCGCCTGGAGAGCCATCGGCGGCCGGGCCTGCGCGCGAGGTCGCCGTAGGTCACCCGCAGGTCGGTGACCTCGAGCAGGGGAGCTTTCGCATCGAGGGGTTCGGCCAGTGGGCGGACATCGGCCAGATTGGGTGTCGCCTCGAACAACGCCCGGGTGTAGGGATGGGCCGGACGCCGATAGAGGTCGTCCACCGGGCCTTCTTCCACGATCTCACCGGCACGCATCACCGCGGCGCGGGTGCAGGCCTGGGCCACCACCCCGAGATCATGGGTGACCAGCACCAGCGCCAGGCCGAGCTCCGTGCACAGCCGCACCAGCAGGCGCAGCACCTGGTCTTGCACCACGACGTCGAGTGCCGTGGTCGGCTCGTCGGCGAGAAGGACCTTGGGCTCGCAGGCGAGTGCCATCGCGATCACCGCCCGCTGCTTCATCCCTCCGGACAGTTGATGCGGGTATTTGGCATCGGTGTCCGCCGGGAGGCCGACCAGGTCGAGCAACTCCTTGGTGCGCACGCGTGCGGCTGCCCCCCTGGCGATTCCGTGTACCTCGAGCGCCTCCCGGATCTGCCAACCGACCGTCTTCACCGGATTGAAGGCACTCATCGCACCCTGGAACACCATGGCGATGTCGGTCCATCGATGCGGCCGGATGCCGGCTTCCCCGTCGGCGATCACATTCTGGCCGTCGATACGTACTTGCCCGCCGACCGTCGCGGACGCCGGGAGCAACCCGATGGCAGCCAGGATGGTGGTGGTCTTACCGCAGCCGGATTCGCCCACCAGGCCGACCCGTTCGCCGGGTGCGACCTTCAGCGAGACGTTCTTGACTGTGTGAATCGGGTTGTCGCGCGGGTGATCCCGCGGATCGAACCAGACGTTCAGGTCCACCAGTTCGAGCGCGTTCGGCTCGGTCACAGCGCGTCCTCTCCGCGGCCGACCAGCGGCCGCAGTCGCCACGATGTGGTCGACAGATAGGAAGACCGCAGCCTCGGATTGAGTCCGTCTTCGATGGAATTGCCCACCAGATAGCAGCCAACGATCAGGGCGGCCACGCACAATCCGGCGGGCACGATGGCCCACCAGGCGCCGGTGCTGACGGCACCCCGCTCGAACGCGTGCTCCATGATGGTTCCCCAGGTCACCGCCGTCGGATCGGACAGGCCGAGGAAGGCCAGTGCCGTCTCGTTGAAGATGGCCAGCGTGATGGCCAGGACGGTGTTGGCGATCAGCAGCGGGCCGAGTTGAGGGACGATGTGCGTCAGGATGATCCGGGTGTGCCCGGCCCCGATCGACACCGCCCGCCGCACGTAGACCCGCTCGCGCAGGCTCTTCACCTGAGCCCGGACCACCCGCGCGGTACTGGTCCACATCAGAAACCCGATCACCAGGATGACGTGGCTGAGGCTGGGCCCCCACACCGCGGCGACCACGATCATCAGCACGATCTGTGGAATGACCATGAAATAGTCGGTGATTCGCATGAGGACGGTGTCCACCCACCCGCCGAAGTAGCCGGATAGCACACCGAACACCGCTCCGATCACGATGGCGATGACGGCCGCGGTGAAGCCGACGAACATGGACACCTGACCGCCCTGCAACACCAGGCTGAGCATGTCGATGCCCCCGTCGTCACAGCCCAGCCAGTGCCGGCCCGACGGTGGTTGGAACACCGCGCAACTGGGCAGCGCGGTGCTGTACGGCTTGATCCAGCCGGAGAACACGGACACGACCAGAAACAGCCCGATGACGATGAATCCGATGATCGCGGCCGGCGTGCCCGACGCGGTGCGCAGCGCCGCCCAGGCGCCCCGGCGCTGCGCCGGCATCGACGATGTGGTCACGATCGGTTCCTCGCTCACTGGCCGACCCGCGGGTCGAGGCGGAAGTACAGCAGGTCGGCAAGGTAGTTGAGGATGACCACGGTGACCGTGATCGCCAGGAAGCCACCCTGGAGCATCGGGTAATCACGTTGCAGGACAGCGTCATACAGCGCGCGTCCGATACCCGGCCACGAGAAGATCACCTCGACCAGGATGGAGCCGCTGACCACCGCTCCCAGCGACAAGGCCACCTGGGTGATGGTCGGCAGGGCCGCATTGCGCAGGGCGTACGCCCAGATGATCCGGCGTCGGGACAGCCCCTTGGCGCGGGCGGTCAAGATGTAGTCCTCACCGAGCGTCTCCAGCATTGCGGACCTGACGATGAGTGCGTTCTCGGCGTACAGCGTCAGGACCAGGGTGAGCGTGGGCAAGGTCATGTGCCGGACGACGTCGAGGAACTGCTCACCAGGGGACAGCGCGACCGCGAACGGGTCGGCCATCCCCACCGAGGGCAGCACGCCGGCGAACAGGATGAGCAGCATCATGCCGAGAAACTGGGTCGGGAAGGCGTAGAACGCCACCGCGATTCCGGTGGACAGATGGTCGCCGACGGTGTTGCGCCGGACCGCCCCGTAGACACCGACCGCTATACCCAGGACGATGGCGATCACCGTGCCGGTCGCCACCATCGGCAGCGTGTTGCCGAACGCCTCCATCAGGTTGTCCAGCACGGGTTGACGGGTGGTGAAGGACACGCCGAGATTGCCATGGCCGAGCTGTTCGAGGTATCGCAGGTACTGCTCCCACAACGGCTTGTCGAGCCCGAACTGAGCTTCCAGCGCAGCCCGGAGCTCGGGCGAGGCGTTGGGCACGCGGGAAACCCGGGTGACGGCGTCGCCGGGAAGAACCCGGAACAACACAAAATTCACGGTCAGGGCGACGAAGATGGTCACCAGAGCGAAAAGTGTGCGCTTCCAGAGGTATCCCGCCACCCGCAGCCCTTCCTGTTGACGACACTTGAGCTAGTCATCATACTAAGCACGCCAAGTGAACCACGTGTTACGAACTGTCACGTAGGTCGAGGCCTTCAGCGGCGAAGAAAATCAACCGGTCGCCGGGCCCCAGCCCGCAGGACGAGGGAAGGTCCAGATGAAGTTTCGCCGAATGTGTGCGGTGGTCTCGATCGCCGCGGCAACCGCCGCACTGGCCGGCTGCGGGGGTTCCAACGGATCCCAAGAGTCGAGCGCACCGGTGTTGCGCATCGGGGTGAGCGCCTCGATCGACTCACTGAATCCGTTCGTGTCCAGCTCGGACTACAGCAATGTCACCTACCAGTACGTGTATCCACACCTCACCGAATACGACACCAAGGACCTCTCGCTACAGCCGTCGTTCGCCACCGCGTGGCACACCTCGCCCGACGGCCTGACGTGGACATTCGACACGGTCAAGGACGCCAAGTGGTCCGACGGCCAACCCCTGACCGCCAAGGACGCCGCCTTCACCCTCACCACCATCAAGCAGTTCCAGGACGGCCCCACCGGCATGCTCGCCGGATTCATCCACAATCTGGCGTCCGCGACGGCCACCGGCGACAACCAGCTGACACTCAGCTACACCGCACCGGTCTCCAATGTGCTGGCCCAAATGCAGCAGGTGCCAATCCTTCCCGAACACATCTGGGCGCAATACGCCACCGGCGACGGCAAGGCGATCACCACCTTCGACAACGGTGCGCCGATGGTATCGGGTGGCCCGTTCCGGCTCACGCAGTACAAGAAGGATCAGCTCGCCCTGTTCGAGCGCAACCCGAATTGGTGGGGCGCCACCAAACCGCAGATCGGCGGGTTCGGCCTCCAGATCTTCGCCAACTCCGATGCGATGGTGACCGCCCTGCGCACCGGGCAGGTGGACATGATCGGCGAATCGACACCCGCGACCACGGTTCCCTCGCTCAAGGACGCGGGTCAGGAGGTCGGTACGACGGCGAGCTCGGGCTTCTACGAGATGGTGATCAACACCAACCCGAAGAAGAAGAACCACCCCGAGTTGTTGAACCCCCAGGTGCGCAAGGCATTCGAGTACGCGATGAACCGCGACGAGATGGTCAGCACGGCCTGGCTCGGCATGGCGACGCCGGGATCGACGATCGTCGCCCCCGCCACCGGGTGGCACGATGCCTCCATCAAGGCCCTGCCGTACGACATCGGCCAGACCAACGCGATTCTCGACGGTCTCGGATACCGCAGGGGCCCCGACGGTATCCGAGTCGCGAACGGCGTGCCGATGTCCTATGACGTCATCTTCCCGACCGAGATCAACGGTGCGGGCGACCGGATGTTCCAGACGGCGCAGAACAGCCTGCGCGAAGCCGGTGTCAACCTGGTCATGCGCAAGATGGACACCGACGCCGCCAGCGCCGCGATCATGGGAGCCGACAACACCTATGACGATTTCGACGTCGCGATGTGGGACTGGATCCCCCCGGTGGATCCCGACTTTCAGCTCAGCGCCCTGACCTGTGCACAGTGGGGCAACAACAATGACAGCGGGTACTGCAACCCCAAGTACGACGAGCTCTACACGGCACAGGGCGTCGCCCGTGATCGCGCGCAGCGGCAGCAGATCATCAACCAGATGCAGCAGATCGCCTTCGACGACCGACCGTACATCGTGCTCGCCTACCAGAACGTGATCGAGGCGCATTCGCCGAAATGGACGGGGTTCTTGCTCTCCCCACTCGTCGGATCGGTGAACAACCTCTCGACCCAGACCCTGCTGCAGGTGCATCCGGTCCAGTGACCGACAGCCCGCTGACCCGGCTGCGGCCGGGCGAGCTGGCCGGCTCGCTGGCCGGCAGGCAGGACATCGACGTCGTGGTCGGTGTGTTCGCCACGGGTGACGGCGTGTGCGGCGGCCGGGGAGCCGCCGCTCTCGGTGCGGCGCTGGGCGTGGACGTTGCCGAACTCGCCGCAGCCGATCCGGATTTCGACGGCAGCCAGGCGGCCCGCTCGGTCGTGGTGCTCGACCGGCCGGCAGGTCCGCTGCGGATCGTGCTGGTGGGTTTGGGATCTCGGGTCGAATCGGCCCACGCCCTGTTCGACGCGGCGCTGGCCGCCCGGTGCCGGCGGGCCGTCGTCTCGACCCTTGCGCTGGAATCCAGCGGCGCGCTCGGTGCCGTCGCGCAGGGCCACGCGCTCGGGCGGTGGCAATACCGGCGAGCCCCGGAGCCGACGGGGCCGGGCGCGGCGATCGAGATCGTCGACGATTCCCCGGCCGACGCCACCGTGCCCCTGGCCAGGGCCGCCGTCATCGTGCGCGCGACGGCCTGGGTGCGACAGCTGGTGCAGACGCCGGCCAACCAGCTGTGCCCCAACGATTTTGCCGCTCAGGTGGCCGACTTCGCCGGCCAGCTGGCACCGGAGACGGTCACCGTCACGGTATGGGACGCGGCGACGCTACAGGCCCGTGGCTTCGGCGGGACATTGGGGGTGAGCGCCGGCAGCGCGCAGGCCCCACTCGTCGTGGAACTGCGGGTCGACGGCGCCGGGCCCACCACGGCCCTGGCCGGAAAGGGCATCACCTTCGACTCGGGGGGAATCAACCTCAAACGCGACGCCGGCGAACTCGGTTGGATGAAATCGGATATGGCCGGCGCGGCATCGGTGGCGGCCGCGGTGATCGGCGCCGCCGCCCTGGGCCGCCAGGCACCGGTCATCGCCATCCTGCCGATGGCCGAGAACATGCCGGGACCGGCAGCGCTGCGGCCCGGTGATGTGCTGTCGCACCCCGGCGGGCGCACCACCGAGGTGCTCGACACCGACAGCGAAGGTCGGCTCGTGCTGGCCGATGCGCTGGGTTGGCTTGCCGCGCAACGCCCGGCACACCTGATCGACGTGGGAACGTTGACCGACTCCGGCGGGCTGGGTCCGGGGTTCTGGGGCTGTTGGGCCACCTCCTCCGAACTTGGGGCGGCCGTCGTCGACGCCGGGGCGCGGGCCTTCGACCGCGGATGGTTGCTGCCCCTGCCGCCGCCGTACGTGTCGATGCCGGTGTCCCACGTCGCCGATACCGCCAACATCTGCCCCGGCGTACCCGACACCGGCCAACTGGCGGCCGCGTACTTGCGCACCTTCGTCGGCGAGGTGCCGTGGGTACACATCGACAACGGTTCGGCCGCATGGTTGGAGCACGACGCGCATCCCTGGCCTGCCGGCCCCACCGGTACCCCGGTGCGGGCCTTGATCGAATTCCTGCACCCCGCTTCCGCATTCGCGGACGGCGACTGACTTATGCTTAGTATACTGAGTATGTTTATTGCTCAGGACGCGAGGAAAGGCACCCTATGACGACGTTCGACACCACCTTCGCCGAACGGACCGCCACCACCAGGACCCTCTACGAACGTGCGTGCCGCACCATTCCCGGCGGCGCCGGGAGCACGGCACGGCTACCACGCAACGGCTGGAAACCGTATCCCCTGTTCATCTCCGAGGGCCGCGGCTCACGCCTGCGCGATGTCGACGGCAACGAGTACATCGACTACCTTCTCGGCCTCGGCCCGATGATCCTGGGCCATCGGCACCCCGAGGTCACCGCGGCCGTCGCCGGCGCCATCGCCGACTACGGGACCTGCTTCGGGTTGCCCTACGAACTGGAGATCGAAGCCGCCGAGAAGGTGGTGGCCGCCGTCCCCGGCCTGGAACAGGTCCGGTTCACCAACTCCGGTTCGGAGGCCGTGGGAACGGCGGTGCGTCTGGCCAGGGCCACCACCGGGCGCCGGCTGATCGTCCGCTTCGAGGGCCACTATCACGGCTGGCAGGACACCGTGTACTGGTCCAACCACGTGGACCCCGACCTGGCCGGACCCGCCGACCGGCCCCGGCCCGTCGCGATGGGACGCGGCGTCCCGGCCGAACTGGCGGACACCCTGGTGGTGCTGACCTGGAACGACCCGGAGAGCTTCGTCAAGTTGATGTCCGAGCGGGGCGATGAGGTGGCGGCGGTGCTCACCGAACCGGCCGTCTTCAACACCGGGTGCATCCTCCCCGAGCCGGGTTACCTCGAACTGCTGCGCGAGCAGACCACCAAACACGGTGCCATGTTGATCTTCGACGAGGTGATCACCGGGTTCCGCTTCGCGCGCGGCGGCGCCCAGGAATGGTTCGGCGTCTACCCGGACCTGACCACCTACGCCAAGGGCATCGGCGGCGGCTTCCCGGTGGCCGCCGTGGGCGGCACGAAGGACGCGATGCGCCTGATCGCCGACGGCACCTACTCGCACTCGGGCACCTACAACGCCAACGTCGTGCAATGCGCGGCGGTATCGGCGACCATGGACGTACTGGCGACCCCCGGTCTCTACGAGCGGCAGCGCGCACTGGGCGACCGGCTGGGCCGCGGCCTCAAGGCCATCGCCGACGAGAAGGGTATCGACGCGTACGTGGAAGGGATCGGTACGGTGTTCCAACTGTGGTTCACCGACCGCCCCATCAAGAACTGGCGGGACGCGGCGGCACACGCCCGAGAGGATGTCTTCACCCGCTGGTACCAGGAGATGGTGGTGCGCGGGGTGCTGTTCCACCCGCTGCAATTCGAGAACCTCTTCGTATCGCTGGTGCACACCGATGCCGATATCGACGACACCCTCACCGCGGCCGACGCCGCACTCACCGTGGTGGCGCGTGAGCGGTAGCGCACTGGCGATCGGCATCGACCTCGGGACGAGCAGTCTCAAGGCGGTGGCCGTCGACGCCACCGGTAGGTGCGTCGCGCGCGCCCGCGCCGAATACCCGACGGCCCAACCGGAACCCGGGGCGGCCGAACAGGATCCGGCGGACTGGTTGACCTCCTGCGATACCGCGGTGGCCCGGCTCGCCGAGCTGACCGACCCGCGGTCGTGGCGGGCCATCGGACTGTCGGCCATGTTGCCAACCCTGGTGAACCTGTCCGATGACGGCATCCCGGTCGGTCCTGCCGTCACATGGAAGGACGGCCGCGCCGAAGCCGAGGGGAACCTCATCGCCGATCGGGTCGGCGCGGATGTGCTCTACCAGCGCACCGGGCAGCGGTTCGACGGCCGGTATCTGCTGGCGATGCATGCCAGGCGGGTCCGGCTGGGCTTACCGCCGGCGACCATGGTCGCGGGCGCGAAGGACTACCTCTTCCAGGCGCTGACCGGGGAGCTACTGACCGACCCGAGCACGGCAGCCGGTTATGGCGCCTACGATCTGCACACCGAAACATGGGACAGCGCTGTCCTTTCGGCCGCCGGTGCGGTGGCGGTACCCGAGGTCACCCCGTCATCGGAGCACCGTCCCCTGACGGCGGCGGTGGCCCGCCGGTGGGGTGTCGATGCCGGCATCCCCGTCGTCGTCGGAGCGGCGGACTCCGTGCTGGGCGCCTACGGCCTCGGCGTGCACGGCCCCGGGTCCGTCGCCTATATCGCCGGAACCAGCAATGTGATCCTCGGCTGGTCCCCTACCGTAGTCACCGATGCGGCCGGGCGCTATCTCGTGACACCGATGGCCGGTCCCGGCTACGGACTCGAAATGGATTTGCTGGCAACGGGTTCGGCGATGCAGTGGTTGGCCGACCTGCTGGGCGTCGATGCCGGTCCGGCCGCGCTGGCCGAGCTCGCCGCGACCGCCGCGTTGGAGTCCGCACCGTTGGTGCTGCCTTACCTGTCACCGGGAGAACAAGGTGCACTGTGGGATCCGCGACTGGTGGGGGCTGTCGAAGGGTTGACGCTGGGCACCACCCGCGCGGAACTGGCGCGTGGATTGCTGGCCGGAATCGTGCTCGAATCGCGACGCTGCCTCGACGTACTAGCCGATGCCTGTGGAGTGCGGGCAGACATCATGCTGAGTGGTTCCGGCGGCGCCGCACCGATCTTCCGCCAGGATCTGGCCGACGCGACCGGCTGCACCGTGACCTTCGATCGGCACGAGCACGACCATTCGGCGCTGGGGGCGGCCCTGTTCGCCGGGCGATCGGCGCTGGGCTGGCCGCACACCGCAGCGGTAACCCACCACCGGCCCGACATCGTCGAACCCGACCCCGCCAAAGCCGCCGGATGGGCCGCGCGGTTCGACCGGCACGATGCCGCGTGCCGGTCCCAAAACACCAGGGGCATCTCCCCCGGCCACGAAAGGTAGCGATGACCACGCTGCGAACGCCAACCGATATCGACCTGTCGCTGTACCCGCCGGGTACCGCCCTCGATGACCGCCGGCGGCTGCTCATCGGCGGTTGCGCCGTGGCCGACCTCGCCGAACAGTACGGCACCCCGGCATATCTGATCGACGAAGGCGCGCTGCGGCACACGGCACGGACCTATGTCGAGGCCTTCGGCAGCCGCCATCCCCGCTCGCTGGTGTTGTTCGCCTCGAAGAGCTTCCCTTCGGCGTCGGTGATCGGGGTGGTGGCCGAGGAGGGCTGCGGTGCCGATACCGCCGCGGCGGGTGAGCTCGGGTTGGCGCTGGCCGCCGGAGCCGATCCCGGGCGGACGGTCTTTCACGGCAACGCCAAGACCGACGACGATATCCGCGCCGCCGTCGACGCGGGGGTGCGCTACATCGTCGTCGACAACCTCGACGACGTCGAGCGCATCGCCCGCCTTGCGCGCCAACCGGTTCCGGTGCTGCTGCGGGTGAGCCCGGCCATGTACGCCAAGACCCATGCCGCCATGATGACCGGGCACGACAGCTCCAAGTTCGGTATCCCGTCGGACCAGGTCGCCGAGGTGATCCGGCATATCCGCAACGAGCCGATGCTCGATCTGCGTGGCCTTCATGCGCACGTCGGGTCCCAGTTACTGGATCTGGACCAGTTCGATGCCGCCGTGCGGGCGCTCGCCGAGTTCGAGCGGTTCGGTGTCTACGATTTCGGCGGCGGTCTGGGAGTGCGTTACACCAGCGCCGACACCGCGCCGTCGATTGACGAGTACGCCCAGCGGCTCGTCTCGGCCGTGCATCGGCACCTCGGTACCGATGTGGAGCTGCTGGTGGAGCCGGGCCGTTCGATGGTGGCCCGCAATGGGATCACTGCCTATCGCGTCGTCACCGTCAAGCGCGGCAAGCGAACTCACGTCGCCGTGGACGGCGGCATGGGCGACAATCTGGAGGTCTCGCTGTACGGGCAGGCCTTCCAACCGTCGGTGATCGACCGCAGCGGGCCCCTTGAGATGGTGGATGTGGTGGGCCGTCACTGCGAATCCGGGGACGAGATCGCCCGGGATGTGCCGGTGGTCTCCCCGGTGGTGGGCGATCTGGTCACCGTTCCGGTGACGGGCGCGTACTGCTACACCATGGCCAACAACTACAACACCGCGCTGCGGCCACCCGTGGTGTTCTGCCGCGACGGCAGCTCGCGGCTGGCCGTGCGCCGGGAGACCTTCGACGACCTGCTGCGCCGGGAACAGCTGCTGGCGCGGGCGGATGACTGAGTCCGCGCGGGCGGTCGCGGCTGCCATCTGCGAACACTGGGCGGTGCCCGGTTGCGCCGTGGTGGCCGTCGACCGGCACGGCGTGGTGTTCTCACACCGATTCGGGTTTGCCGACCTCGTGGCGGGCGCCCCCGTCGGCCCGCAGCACCGCTTCGAGATCGGTTCGATCAGCAAGGTTTTCACCTCGATGGTGATGCTGCGGCTGGCGCGGCGGGAGCTGATCCGACTCGCCGATCCCGTGGGTGCGGTGCTCGACTGGCTGCCGGAACCGCTGCGCGGGCCCGATATCACCATCGAGCGGCTGCTCAACCACACGGCGGGTCTGGTGGCCGGGGTCGATGCCCTGCCCGACGAGCTCGGTCAGGCCGCGGCCTTCAGCGGCGAGGTGTCGCCTGCCGAACCGGGAACGTTCTTCCACTACTCGAATCTGGGTTTCATCCTGGCGGGCCTGGTGGCGCGGCAGGTGTCCGGGCGTCCGTTGCCGGATCTGGTACGCGACGAGATCCTGCGTCCACTGGGGATGACGAGCACCATCGCGCGGGTGACGCATGACGATTACCCGTCCTTGGCGCGCGGCTATCAGCCACTGCGTGACGACCGTCCGTGGATCCCGGGCGACCCGCTGGTGCAGGCACCCTGGCTGGAAGTTGCCGGCGCCGACGGCAATATCGCCGCCACCGCATCCGATATGGCCCGGTTTGCCCGAATGTTGCTGGGCCGGGGCACAGTGGATGATACGACAGTGTTGGATGCCCATGACTTCGACATCATGGTGAGCAGCACCGCCCCCGACGGCGAAGACATCCCGGTGCTGCCCGGCGTGCCGCCCAGCGACGCCAGCCGCTACGGCCTCGGCATCAACACCGAACGCAGCGGTGGGCGCATGGTGCTGTCGCACGGCGGCGGCATGGTGGGCTACGCCTCGTTCCTGCTGGCCGACCTCGACGACGGGATGGCCGTCTGCGTCCTCACCAACGCCACCGGTGATTCCCCGGTCGCCGAGGCGATTGCCCGCAGCGTCGCCGCGGAGTTGCGCCAGCCCGGCACGGTGCCCGTCGGCGGGCTCGACCCGCACTGGTGGAGTGCTGACGACACCGGGGAACTGATCGGTGAATTCACCGAACCCGGCGGGCAGCGCGTGCGGGTCGGCGTCGAGGAACACGACGGCGACCGGGTCCGGCTGGCCCTGGAGCATGTGGATGCACATGCGGCGGAACGGGCGGCACTGGTACGCACGTGGAGCCGCGGCGCGGTGGCTCGGACACCGTCGCTGGACATGTTCACGTTGGTCTTCCGAGACGGCGTGTGGATTTGGGGCCCAAAGGTTTTCGGCGGTGCGCATCCGGCGGCGACCACCGCGTCCGATGCCGGTGCGCTGGCCCCGCTGTGTGGGCATTACCGTTCCTACTCACCGTGGTTCACGAATTTTCGCGTGGTGACCCGCGGTGGCGGTCTCGTGCTGATCGCCGCCGGCGGGGTCGAGGCCCCCACCGATCAGGTCGAACTGGTTGCCGTCGGCGGGTCGAGGTTCCGGATCGGCACCGATGCCCGGTTGCCCGAGCACCTCGTGTTCGGACCGGTGATCGGCGCGGTGGCAGCCTGGGTGGATCGCGATGGTTGCCGGTACTCGCGGGCATTCACCGACTAGTCAACCGCCACCGGCGATCGAGGGGTCTGCTGCACGAGTAGGTGACATCTGAGTTGGCTTGCCCTGCGTGGGCGGGCTGGAAGGATGTCCCCATGGCAAGGCCCTATCCCCGTGAGTTCCGCGACGACGTCGTGCGCGTGGCCCGCAACCGCGATGACGGGGTGACGATCGAGCAGATCGCCACCGATTTCGGTGTCCACCCGATGACCTTGCACAAGTGGATGCGCCAGGCCGATATCGACGAGGGCGCCAAGCCGGGCAAGAGCACCGGCGAGTCTGCTGAGTTGCGGGACGCGCGGCGGCGGATCAAGTTGTTGGAGCAGGAGAACGAAGTGTTGCGCCGGGCGACTGCCTATCTGTCGCAGGCCAACCTTCCGGGAAAAGGCTCTACCCGCTCGTGAAGGAGCTCGCCGCCGACGGGATCCCCGTCGCGGTGACGTGCCGGGTTCTCAAGCTCGCCCGCCAGCCCTACTACCGCTGGCGGGCCAATCCCGTCACCGACGCCCAGGTCATCGAGGCCTACCGTGCCAACGCCCTGTTCGACGCTCACCGCGACGATCCGGAGTTCGGCTACCGCTACCTGGCCGAAGAGGCCCGAGAGGCCGGCGAGTCGATGGCCGATCGCACCGCCTGGCGGATCTGCTCGCAGAATCGGTTGTGGAGCGTGTTCGGTAAGAAGCGCGGCAAGAACGGCAAGGTAGGCCCACCGGTCCACGATGATCTTGTCGAACGCGACTTCACCGCCGGTGGCCCAAATCAGTTGTGGCTCAGCGATATTACTGAGCATCGCACCGATGAAGGCAAGCTCTATCTCTGCGCGATCAAGGACGTGTTCTCCAACCGCATCGTCGGGTACTCGATCGACTCCCGAATGAAGTCCCGGTTGGCCACCACAGCGCTCAGTAGTGCGGTAGCACGCCGCGGTGATGTGGCCGGATGCATAGTCCACACCGATCGTGGATCTCAGTTCAGGTCAAGGAGATTCGTCC
>NZ_JAPFPY010000019.1 GCF_026240945.1 Mycolicibacterium sp. J2 | reverse complement strand
TATCCTGAGAGGTGATGCATAGCCGATTGAGGCGAATTTGGTGATCCTATGCTGCCGAGAAAAGCCTCTAGCGAGCTCACACACGGCCCGTACCCCAAACCAACACAGGTGGTCAGGTAGAGAATACTAAGGCGTACGAGTGAACTATGGTTAAGGAACTCGGCAAAATGCCCCCGTAACTTCGGGAGAAGGGGGACCTCCTACTGTCAACACCCTTGCGGTGGGTAGCGGTGGGGGGTGGCACAAACCAGTGAGAAGCGACTGTTTACTAAAAACACAGGTCCGTGCGAAGTCGCAAGACGATGTATACGGACTGACGCCTGCCCGGTGCTGGAAGGTTAAGAGGACCCGTTAACTCGTAAGGGTGAAGCGGAGAATTTAAGCCCCAGTAAACGGCGGTGGTAACTATAACCATCCTAAGGTAGCGAAATTCCTTGTCGGGTAAGTTCCGACCTGCACGAATGGCGTAACGACTTCTCAACTGTCTCAACCATAGACTCGGCGAAATTGCACTACGAGTAAAGATGCTCGTTACGCGCGGCAGGACGAAAAGACCCCGGGACCTTCACTACAACTTGGTATTGGTGCTCGGTTCGGTTTGTGTAGGATAGGTGGGAGACTGTGAAGCGGCCACGCCAGTGGTTGTGGAGTCGTTGTTGAAATACCACTCTGACCGTATTGGGCCTCTAACCTCGAACCGTCTATCCGGTTCAGGAACAGTGCCTGGTGGGTAGTTTAACTGGGGCGGTTGCCTCCTAAAATGTAACGGAGGCGCCCAAAGGTTCCCTCAACCTGGATGGCAATCAGGTGTTGAGTGTAAGTGCACAAGGGAGCTTGACTGCGAGACGGACATGTCGAGCAGGGACGAAAGTCGGGACTAGTGATCCGGCACCTCTGAGTGGAAGGGGTGTCGCTCAACGGATAAAAGGTACCCCGGGGATAACAGGCTGATCTTCCCCAAGAGTCCATATCGACGGGATGGTTTGGCACCTCGATGTCGGCTCGTCGCATCCTGGGGCTGGAGCAGGTCCCAAGGGTTGGGCTGTTCGCCCATTAAAGCGGCACGCGAGCTGGGTTTAGAACGTCGTGAGACAGTTCGGTCTCTATCCGCCGCGCGCGTCAGAAGCTTGAGGAAACCTGTCCCTAGTACGAGAGGACCGGGACGGACGAACCTCTGGTTTACCAGTTGTCCCACCAGGGGCACGGCTGGATAGCCACGTTCGGACAGGATAACCGCTGAAAGCATCTAAGCGGGAAACCTCTTCCAAGACCAGGCTTCTCACCCTCTAGGAGGGATAAGGCCCCCCGCAGACCACGGGATTGATAGACCAGACCTACACACCTAGTAATAGGTTCAGGGAACTGGCACTAACCGGCCGAAAACTTACACACACCCACACCCCCACGGGGGTAGGGGTAACAACAAACCGTGTAAGAAAAAGACATTTGACGCACACCGCGCTCGCAACCACACCTCCACACCATCGGACACGCAGACCCCGCAAGGAACGTCTGCCACCCCACCACCAAAACACCACAGATTTCCCCCACACAAAACGGGGGTCACTGAAAAAGTGAATAGAGTTACGGCGGCCATAGCGGCAGGGAAACGCCCGGTCCCATCCCGAACCCGGAAGCTAAGCCTACCAGCGCCGATGATACTACCCACACGGGTGGAAAAGTAGGACACCGCCGAACACAATTTAAGTCCTCGGCCCTCCAATTTCGATTGGAGGGCCGAGGCATTTTGCTTTTCCGTATTGAAAAGCGCCGCGCATACTAAAACAAAGCCGGCGCATTACGGCTCCTCTCCATTTCCAGGAGAATTTTCTTTCTGTCCAGTCCACCGCCGTAACCGGTCAGGCTGCCATTCGCGCCGATAACGCGGTGGCACGGCACGATGATTCCGATCGGATTGTGGCCGTTGGCCAGTCCGACGGCGCGGTATGCCGTGGGCGCACCGATCTGCGCGGCGATATCTCCGTACGAGCGTGTCTCGCCGTACGGAATGGTCAACAACGCCTGCCACACCTTGCGCTGGAAGGCCGTGCCCACCAATTCCACGGGAATGTCGAAGTCGGTGCAATCGCCGGCGAAGTACGCCCGCAGTTGTGCGACCGCTTCGGGAAATGCGTCGTCGTCCGGTTGCCAATCACTGCGATCGGGTTCGTACATCTGGTCCACCATCCGCAGGTGCTGAAGCCGCCCATCGACGCCGGCCAGCGTCAGGAGCCCGACCGGGCTGTCTATCGTCCGGTACTTCACATGTGCCATAACTTCTCCTGCTGCCTCACCTGGGCGGCCAGTCGTTCACGGCGTGGTCCAATGCCGTCCACAGATGTTGGGTGGCGTAGGCACGCCATGGCCGCCAGCGCCTGCTGTGGGTGTCCAGCGCGGCGCGGTCGGTCGGTAACCCGATGGCGGCGGCCGCCGCTTGCACCCCGAGGTCCATGACGGGAAACGCATCGGGATCGCCGAGGCCACGCATCGCGATGACCTCCGCGGTCCACGGCCCGATTCCCGGTAGCGCGAGCAGCTGGGCCCGGGAGCGATCCCAATCGGCGCCGGCATCCAATTCGACCTGACCGCTGGCCAGCGCCGCCACCAGGGCGACGACCGTTCGGCGTCGGCTGGCCGGCATGGCCAGCCGCTGGGGATTCAGCTCGGCCAACTGCGCGACCGAGGGGAAGGTGTGGGTCAGTGTGCCATCGGGGTCCGCGATCGAGGTGCCGTACTCGGCGGCCAGCCGTCCGGCGTGGGTGCGGGCCGCCTTGATCGACACCTGTTGTCCCAGCACCACCCGGATGGCCAGTTCGGCTTCGTCGACCGTGCGGGGGATGCGCTGACCCGGGGCCTTGCCCACCAGCGGAGCCAGCTGCGGATCGGCGCTCAGCGCGTCCACCACAGCGGCCGGATCGGCGTCCAGGTCGAGCAGGCGGCGGCAGCGGGCGATCGCGGCCGAGAGGTCCCGGAAGTCGTCGACGCGCAGCCGGCAGCGGACGTGATTGGGATGGGGCGTCAGGCTGACGACCCCGCTCCCACGCGAGAGCCGCAACGTGCGGCGGTACGCGCCGTCACGGACCTCCTCCACGCCCGGCACTGCGCTGGCGGCCAGATGACCGAACAGCCCCTCGAAGGCGAACGGCGTGCGAACCGCAAGGCGCAGTGACAGCGTGTCCGCTCCGACATGGTCGTCGCGCCCGAATCTGGCGCGCGCCCGTTTGCGCAATTCGGTGGGCGTCAGCGCGCACACCTCCCGAACGGTGTCGTTGAACTGCCGGATACTGGCGAAACCCGCCGCGAACGCCACATCGCTGAATGGCACGTCGGTGGTCTCGATGAGGACCCGGGCGGTCTGCGTCCGCTGCGCTCGGGCCAGTGCCAGCGGATTGGCGCCGACCTCGGCTTGTAGGAGCCGCTCGAGCTGGCGGGTGGTGTACCCCAGGTGGGCTGCCAATCCGGTGACACCGGAGCGGTCGACGAGGCCGTCGGCTATGAGCCGCATGGCCCTGGCCACCACGTCACCGCGCACATTCCATTCCGGTGACCCGGGCGACGCGTCCGGCCGGCACCGCTTGCATGCCCGGAAGCCCATCCGCTGCGCCGCGGCGGCGGTCGGATAGAACCGGACATTGCGGGCCAACGGCGGACGAACCGGACAGCTGGGGCGGCAATAGATCCCGGTGGTGAGCACCGCGGTGACGAACCAACCGTCGAAGCGGGCGTCCTTGGATTGGACGGCCCGGTAGCAGCGGTCGAAATCGTCGTGCACTCGTCAACCCTTACACGGGCTCGCCGACAGAACTGGCGGAAAAACGACATCGGTGTGTGGCGCAGACCAGCTTCAACAGATAGCCACCCGCAAAGCGGGATTCGACAGCAGGTTCGCGTCGTATGCGTAGCAACTAGACGGGTACGGCCAACGTGGTCGGCTCATCCAGGCCACGCAACGAGACGGTCTCACCCAGACTCCAATGCGCGCTTTCGGTTTCGGTTGCCCTGGCTACGGTGTCCGAGGAGGCCACCAGGTGGCCCGGTACCGATTTCGCGAACTCGCACAGTCGGGCCGCCTCGTTCACCGGTTCACCGATCACGGTGTACTCGAAACGTTCCTTGGCGCCGACATTGCCGGCCACCACCTGACCGGCGGCCACCCCGATGCCCGCGTTCAGTTCCGGCACCTCCTCCCGTAACCGGGTGGCGATCGCGCGGGCCGCGGCCAGCGCCTCGTCCTCGGCGTTCGGCAGGGATACCGGGGCGCCGAACACCGCGAGCACCGCGTCGCCCTCGAACTTGTTGACCAGGCCGGCGTGCCGGTCCACCTCGTCGACGATGACGGCGAAGAACCGGTTCAGCAGTGCCACCACCTCCACTGCCGGTCGGCTGGTGACCAGGGTGGTCGACCCGATGACATCGACGAAAATGACTGCGGCATGGCGCTCTTCCCCGCCCAGCACGGGCTTCTGTTGCTCGGCCAGAGCCGCGACCTCGCGCCCGACGTGGCGGCCGAACAGATCGCGTACTCGTTCGCGTTCGCGCAGACCGTCGACCATCGAGTTGAAACCCCGCTGCAGCTGCCCCAATTCGGTGCCGTCGAAGACCACCAGGTTGGTGTCCAGGTTGCCCTTCTCCACACGGTTGAGGGCGGTGCGCACGACCCGGATCGGAGTGGCGGTCAGCCAGGACAGGATCCACATCAGCACGAAGCCGAACACCAGGGCGAAGGCGGCCAGGATCATCACCGCGACGGTGAACTGGGTAGGGGTGACGTTGCCCAACATCAGGGTGATGATCGCGGCGAGCAGGATGCCTAACACCGGCACACCGGAGCCGAGCGCCCACACGGTGAGCGTGCGGCCCATGATGCCTGGGGCGAAACGGCGCGGCGGGGGGCCGACCTCGAGGGCTTGGGCGGCGACCGGCCGCAGCGCGAACTCGGTGAACAGATGACAGCTCGCCGAGACCACGATGCCGGGGAAACTGATGCCCAGCAGCACCTTGGGGATGAAGTTGGTGTCCTGTAGCCCGTAGAGAATCGTGAGTAACACCGTGCCGACGCCCCAGAGCACGAGCAGCACCCGCGTGAGCCGCCAAGGGGCGAAGAATGTGTTGAGTTGATCCTGTGGGGTGGGCTCGCGCTCCTCGAGCGCCCAGCGGACGTTGTTGATGATCCGGTGGGTGGCCCACACCACGCCAACCAGGAAGGCCAGCGCGATGTAAGCAGGCGCGACGGCTGCGGTGATCCACAGGACGTTCGGTGCGAACACATTCGGCACCGGGAACGTGACCGTGATGACCAGCAGCGCCACGCCGACCCCGATGAGGTTGGCGCCGACGACGAAGGTGGTCAAGATCAGCTGGATGCGGACGCGGCGGCGCCGTTGGGTCTCCGAGACCCGGCCCAGGATCCATGATCCGTACTCCGAGGTGGCGGGCATCCGACCGCTCTGCCGGGTCACCTTTTCCAGGACGCGGCCCAGCCGCTGCGCCACAGTCTTTTCCGCAGTCATCGTGGCGTCAGCCTAGTGACTGCCCGGGGGCAATCTATGGTGGTTCGGTGCGCCTCGTCATCGCCCAATGCACCGTCGATTACGTCGGACGCCTCACCGCCCACCTCCCGTCGGCCCGGCGGCTGCTGTTGTTCAAGGCCGACGGTTCGGTGAGCGTGCACGCCGACGACCGTGCGTATAAGCCGCTGAACTGGATGAGCCCGCCGTGCTGGGTCACCGAGACCGTGCCGGAGGTGGCTGCCGACGGCGCGGAGCTGCTGTGGGTGGTGGAGAACAAGACCGGCGAGCAGTTGCGCATCACCGTCGAGAACATCGAGCACGACTCCAGCCATGAGCTGGGGGTGGATCCCGGGCTGGTGAAGGACGGCGTCGAGGCGCATCTGCAGGCGCTGCTCGCCGAACACGTCGAATTACTGGGTGCGGGGTTCACCTTGGTGCGCCGCGAATACATGACCGCGATCGGTCCGGTGGATCTGATGTGCCGCGACGAAACGGGCCGCTCGGTCGCCGTCGAGATCAAACGCCGCGGCGAGATCGACGGCGTCGAGCAGCTGACCCGCTATCTGGAACTGCTCAATCGGGACACCCTGCTGGCCCCCGTGAGCGGGATCTTTGCCGCCCAGCAGATCAAGCCGCAGGCCCGCACGCTGGCCGAGGATCGCGGGATCCGTTGCGTGATACTGGATTACGACAAGATGCGCGGCATGGACAGCGACGAGTTCCGGCTGTTCTGATGGCTCGCCGTCCGAACCGGCGCGCGCAGCCGATGCGGCCGCTGCCGTCGCCGCCACGGGTGGAGGTGGGCCCGGACGGGTACGACTACCAGGTGCGCCCGGTGGGTGCGGCACGAGCCAACAAGACCTACCGCTGCCCAGGCTGCGATCACGAGATCAGGCCGGGAACGGCTCATCTGCTGGTGTGGCCGGCGGACGGCTCCGATATGGACGACCGACGGCACTGGCACACGCCGTGCTGGGCCAATCGGGCGAACCGGGGACCCACCCGGCGATGGAGCTAGTGCTCTGCGGTAGCCGCGGGCTCGACGAGTTCGATCAGCACGCCGCCGGCATCCTTGGGGTGGATGAAGTTGATCCGGGAGTCCGCGGTACCCCGGCGGGGCGCCTCGTAGAGCAGCCGGACACCGTCGGCGCGTAGCCGCTCGGACAGGGCATCGATATCGCTGGTGCGGTAAGCCAGCTGCTGCAGGCCAGGGCCTCGGGTGTCGATGAACTTCGCGATCGTCGACTTCTCGTCGATGGGCGACAGCAGCTGGATCTGCGCGCTGCCCTTGGCCGCGCCACGCACCGAGAGCATCGCCTCGCGGACACCCTGCTCCTCGTTGACCTCCTCGTGCAGCACGATCATGCCGAGATGGTCGTGGTACCACTTGATCGCGGCGTCCAGGTCCGGGACGGCGATGCCGACATGGTCGATCGCGGTCACCAAAGCGCTGGCAAGGGCCGGTCGGGCGTCGACGTGCTCGGTGGTCATAGACTCAAAGTAACCTGACATGCTGACTTTTATGCCTGTGTGATAGGCCACACTACGGCCGTTCGGGGCGGTGCCGAACGGCTTTACAGAACCTTTGGAGGATGAAAATGACGACCTCGGTGATCGTGGCGGGGGCCCGTACCCCGGTGGGCAAGCTGATGGGTTCGCTCAAGGACTTTTCGGGCAGCGATCTCGGGGCCATTGCCATCAAGGGCGCTCTGCAGAAGGCGGGTGTCGACGCCTCGCTCGTCGACTACGTGATCATGGGTCAGGTGCTGACCGCAGGCGCCGGGCAGATGCCGGCGCGGCAAGCCGCCGTCGCCGCCGGAATCGGGTGGGACGTGCCCGCCCTGACCATCAACAAGATGTGCCTGTCCGGCATCGACGCGATCGCTCTGGCAGATCAGTTGATCCGCGCGGGCGAGTTCGAGGTCGTCGTCGCCGGCGGCCAGGAGTCGATGAGCCAGGCGCCGCACCTGCTGCCCAAGAGCCGCGAAGGCTACAAGTACGGCGATGTGACCGTGCTGGACCACATGGCCTATGACGGGCTGCACGACGTGTTCACCGACCAGCCGATGGGTGCGCTCACCGAGCAGCGCAACGACGTCGACCGGTTCACCCGCGCCGAGCAAGACGAGCTGGCCGCACAGTCGCACCAGAAGGCCGCGGCCGCGTGGAAGGACGGCGTCTTCACCGATGAGGTTGTGCCCGTGTCGATCCCGCAGCGCAAGGGCGACCCGATCGAGTTCGCCGAGGACGAGGGCATCCGCGCCAACACCACCGCAGACTCCCTCGGCGGTCTCAAGCCGGCGTTCCGCAAGGACGGCACCATCACCGCAGGGTCTGCTTCGCAGATCTCCGATGGTGCCGCGGCCGTCGTGGTGATGAGCAAGGCCAAGGCCGAGGAACTGGGCCTGCAGTGGTTGGTGGAGATCGGCGCGCACGGCGTGGTGGCCGGTCCGGACTCGACGCTGCAGAGCCAGCCCGCCAACGCCATCAAGAAGGCGATCTCGCGCGAGGGCATCACCGTCGATCAGCTGGACGTCATCGAGATCAACGAGGCGTTCGCCGCGGTGTCGCTGGCGTCGACCAAGGAGCTGGGAGTCGATCCGGCCAAGGTCAACGTCAGTGGTGGCGCCATTGCGATCGGGCACCCGATCGGGGCGTCCGGCGCCCGGATCACCCTGCATGCCGCGCTGGAGTTGGCGCGTAAGGGCTCCGGCTACGCGGTGGCGGCGCTGTGCGGTGCCGGTGGTCAGGGCGATGCGCTGATCCTGCGCCGCCCCTGAGCGCCTTCTCAACCTTCAACGACAGCGTGTAGTAGCCAGCCGTCGATTCGGGCACAATGGCGGCATGGCACTGCTCGTCAATGGTCACCGCGCCGCAGGCTGGTTCCGGCTGGTCGCCGCGGCCGAAGCGCTCAGCTGGGTCGGTCTGCTGGTGGGGATGTACTTCAAGTACCTGGGCACACCCCGCACCGAGATCGGTGTCAAGGTCTTCGGGCCCATCCACGGCGGCATCTTCATTGCCTTCGTCGTGCTCGCGGTGCTGGTCGGAGTGGCGTTCAAATGGTCGCCGGCCACCTGGGTGTTGGCGTTGCTGGCCAGCATCGTGCCGTTGGCCAGTGTGATCTTCCTCATGTGGGCCGAGCGCGGCGGGCGCCTCGGCAGGTCTACACGCCCGGTCGAGGCCACTGCCGCGGGGACGTGACAGACTTGTCGATGTGACACGACCCCGCTCTTCTCTCGGCCCCGCGCTGGCTGGCGCGGTCGATCTCTCCGCTCTGAAACAACCTCCCGCGTCGTCGGCTCGGGCGGCCTCGACAGCACCGGCCGGTGCCGTCGAGGTCACCGAGGCCAACCTCGAAGCCGAGGTGCTGGTCCGCTCCGGCGAGGTGCCCGTCGTGGTACTGCTCTGGACGCCGCGCAGCGAGGCCAGCGCCGCCCTCGGCGACATCCTGGCCGAGTTGGCCTCGGCCGACGGCGGCAAGTGGTCCCTGGCGCTGGTCAACGTCGACACCACACCGCGGGTGGCGCAGATGTTCGGTGTGCAGGCCGTGCCGACCGTCGTGGCGTTGGCGGGCGGGCAGCCGATCGCCAGTTTCCAGGGTCCGCAGCCGCCCGAGCAGTTGCGGCGGTGGATCGACTCGCTGCTCCAAGCCACCGCGGGCAAGCTCAGTGGTGGGGGCGACGAGCCCGAGCAGGTCGACCCGGAGCTGGAGGCCGCCCGCGCGCATCTCGACAACGGCGATTTCGACGCGGCCCTGGCTGCCTACCAAGGCATCCTGGCCGGCAAGCCCAACGACCCGGAGGCCAGCGGCGCCATCCGGCAGATCACCTTCCTGCAGCGGGCCACCACGCGTCCTCAGGACGCCATCGCGGTGGCCGATGCGGCGCCTGATGACCTGGAGGCGGCGTTCGCGGCCGCCGATGTCGAGATCCTGCAGCAGGACGTCGCCGCGGCGTTCAACCGGCTCATCGCGCTGGTGAAGCGCACCGCCGGTGACGACCGCACGACGGTGCGTACCCGGCTGATCGAGCTGTTCGAGCTGTTCGATGCCGCCGACCCGGACGTGATCGCCGGCCGGCGCAATCTGGCCAACGCGCTCTACTGATCGCCGAGATCGACGAAAAGCCCGGATCTACTCGCACTTTCGGGCCCAACGGTGAGTTTGGGCGCGAGAGGGTCAGGCGGGTTCGAACCAGAGCGCGCCCAGCGGCGGCAGCGACATGACCGCCGAGGCGGGCCGACCGTGCCAGGGCTCGGCGGTGGCCTCGACCGCGCCGAAATTGCCGAGTCCCGCACCGTTGTAGATGGTGGCGTCGGTGTTGAGCACCTCGCGCCAGGTACCGGCGTGGGGCAGGCCCAACCGGTACTGGGCATGCTCGGCTCCGGAGAAATTGAACACGCAGGCCAGCACGGACCCGTCGTCCCCGAACCGCAGGAAGCTGAGCACGTTGTTGGCCGAGTCGTTCGCGTCGATCCAGGAGTAACCGTCGGGCACGGTGTCGCGCGACCACAGCGCGCGGCGGGTCCGGTACAGCTCGTTGATATCGGCGACCAGGCGCTGGATGCCGGTGGAGAAGCTCTGCTCGCCGAGTTGGTACCAGTCCAGTCCGCGTTCCTCGGACCACTCGGCGCGCTGACCGAACTCCTGACCCATGAACAGCAGCTGCTTGCCCGGATGGGCCCACTGGTAGGCCAAGAGTCCGCGCACGCCGGCGGCCTTGGTGTGGTCATTGCCCGGCATCCGGCCCCACAAGGTGCCCTTGCCGTGCACCACCTCGTCATGGCTGATCGGCAGCACGTAGTTCTCGCTGAATGCGTACAGCATCGAGAAGGTCATCTCATGGTGGTGATAGCTGCGGTGGATCGGGTCCCTGGCGATGTAGGCCAGGGTGTCGTTCATCCAGCCCATGTTCCACTTCATCGAGAAGCCAAGGCCACCAAGGTTGGTCGGTCGGGTAACACCCGGCCACGAGGTGGACTCCTCGGCGATCGTGACGATGCCGGGATGCACCTTGTGCACCGTGGCGTTCATCTCCTGGAGGAACTGCACGGCCTCCAGATTCTCCCGGCCGCCGTACTTGTTGGGTGTCCAACCACCTTCGGGCCGTGAATAGTCCAGATACAACATCGATGCCACGGCATCCACGCGCAACCCGTCGATGTGGAACTCGTGCAGCCAGTACAGCGCGTTGGCCACCAGGAAGTTGCGCACCTCGGCACGACCGAAGTCGAAAACGTAGGTGCCCCAGTCGAGTTGCTCCCCGCGGCGGGGGTCGGCGTGTTCGTAGAGCGCGGTCCCGTCGAACCGGCCCAGCGCCCAGGCGTCCTTGGGGAAGTGGGCGGGCACCCAGTCGACGATGACGCCGATACCGGCTTGGTGCAGCGTGTCGACCAGGTGGCGGAACTCATCGGGAGTGCCCAACCGCGAAGTCGGAGCGTAGTAGGACGTCACCTGGTAACCCCACGACCCGCCGAACGGGTGCTCGGCGACCGGGAGCAACTCGACATGCGTGAAACCTTGTTCCACAACATATTCGGTGAGCTCGTCGGCCAACTGGCGGTAACTCAGTCCGGGCCGCCAGGACATCAGGTGCACCTCGTAGGTGCTCATCGGCTCGAACACCGGGTTGCGCAGCACCCGTCCGGCCATCCAGTCGTCGTCGTTCCATGTGTAGTCGCTGAGGGTGACCCGGGACGCGGTGTGCGGCGGCACCTCGGTCGCGAACGCCATCGGGTCGGCCCGCTCGGTGACCACACCGTCGGCGCCGTGCACGCGGAATTTGTACAGGCCCCCGACGGGGAAGTCCGGCCAGAACACTTCCCACACGCCGGAGGAGCCGAGGCTGCGCATCGGCGCCTCGTTGCCGACCCAATGGTTGAACTCGCCGATCAGGCTGACGCCCTTGGCATTGGGCGCCCATACCGCGAAAGACACGCCATCCACCTGGCCGTCGGGGGTGGTGAAGGTGCGCGGATGTGCGCCGAGCGCTTCCCACAGTCGCTCGTGGCGGCCCTCGGCGAACAGGTGCAGGTCCATCTCGCCGAGGGTGGGCAGGAAGCGATACGGGTCGGCGACGGTGAGCACCGGAGCGCCCGGGTAACCGATCTCCAGTCGGTAGTCGATCAACCCGGTGATCGGGACCGCCACCGCGAACAGGCCACCGTCGACATGACTGGCCTCGTAGCGCACGCCGCCGATCACGGCGGCCACCGTCTCCGCATGGGGGCGCAATGTACGGATGACGGTGTGGTCCCCGTATTCGTGGGCGCCCAGCACCGAATGCGGGTCGTGGTGCTCCCCGGACAGCAGCCGGTGCAACTCCGCGTCGGAGGGACGCAGGTGGGTGCTGGTGATGGGGTTGATCCGGGTCATCGGTTCACTCCCTTCGCAGAAGGTTCAGTCGGACGTCGTGCGGGATCAACGGCATGTTGATCACATGGGCGATTGTCTTGACGGGGTCCAGGCGCACGTAATTGGACTGGCCCCACTGGTATTCCTCACCGGTGATCTCGTCGCGCACCCAGAATCGCTCGTAGGGCTCCATGCCGAGCGCTCCCATGTCCAGCCAGAGCGTGCCCTCCTCTGGGCCGAACGCGTTGAGCGTCACCACCACCAGGACGCAATCGCCGCTGACCGGATCGAACTTGCTGTACGCCAGCAGCGCATCGTTGTCGATGTGGTGGAAGGTGATGGTGCGCAGTTGCGCCAGCGCCGGGTGCAGTCGGCGAATCTCGTTGAGCTTGGCAAGGAACGGTTCCAGAGACCGGCCGGCGGACAGGGCCGCCTCGAAATCTCGGGGTCTCAGCTCGTACTTCTCGGAGTTGAGGTACTCCTCGCTGCCGGGCTTCACCGCTTCGTGTTCGAAGAGTTCGTAGCCGGAGTACACGCCCCACGCCGAACTCAGGGTCGCGGCCAGCGCCGCCCTGATGGCGAACATGCCAGGACCGCCGTGTTGCAGCGATTCGTGCAGGATGTCCGGCGTGTTGACGAACAGGTTGGGGCGGGCGCAGTCGGCGTACTTGGCAATCTCCTGGCCGAATTCGGTGATCTCCCATTTGGCGGTCCGCCAGGTGAAGTACGAATACGATTGGGTGAAGCCGAGTTTGGCCAAACCGTACAGCCGGGCCGGGCGGGTGAATGCCTCGGACAGGAACAGTACGTCGGGATTCTCGTCTTTGACCTTGCCGATCAACCAGGCCCAGAAGTTCGGTGGCTTGGTGTGCGGGTTGTCGACGCGGAAGATCTTGACGCCATGCGCGATCCAGTGCCGCACCACCCGAAGCACCTCCTCGTAGAGGCCGGCCGGGTCGTTGTCGAAATTCAGCGGATAGATGTCCTGGTACTTCTTCGGGGGATTCTCGGCATAGGCGATGGTCCCGTCGGGCAGTACGGTGAACCATTCCGGGTGAGCCTTGGCCCATGGATGGTCGGGGGCGCACTGCAGCGCGAGATCCAGGGCCACCTCCAGTCCCTGATCGGCTGCGGCAGCGACGAAATCATCGAAGGCTTCGATGCCACCCAGATCGGGATGCACGGCATCATGGCCGCCTTCGTCGCTGCCGATCGCCCACGGCGAACCGACATCGCCGGCCTCGGCGGTCACCGCATTGTTGCGTCCTTTGCGGTGCACCTTGCCGATCGGGTGGATCGGCGGCAGGTAGACCACGTCGAAACCCATCCGGGCGATACGCGGCAGATCCTTGGCTGCGGTGGCGAATGTGCCGTGCACCGGGTTGCCGTCGGCATCCCAGCCTCCCGTTGACCGCGGGAAGAGCTCGTACCACGCCGAGAACCTGGCCAGTGGGCGATCCACCCAGACACCGTATTGGTCACCGCGGGTGAGCAATTCGCGCAGCGGATACTTGCGCAGCAATTCGCCGACCGCGGGGGACAGCGCGGCCGCGGCGCGGGTCAGTGGATCCCCCGGGGTACGCAGAGCTGCTGCCGCCGCCAGCAACGGCTCTCGATGTTCGCGGGGAACCCCCGTCGAGGCGCGCTCGAGCAGCTGTGCACCGACCAGTAGATCATTGGACAACTCGCTCTCGCCCTGGCCGGCGTCGAGTTTGGCCGTGACCGCCTTGCGCCAGGTGCTGATCGGGTCACCCCACCCATCTACCCGGTACGTCCACAATCCAACCCTGTCCGGGATGAACTGGCCGTGGAACACGTCGGGGGTGCGTCCCAGCGCCATCGGCAGCGCCTGCGGTTTGATCCGCGGCGGGGCCACGGGGGGCCGCGGGGCGGACGACAGACCCGGCGGATCCTCGACCAACTGCGGATATGCCGAGCCGTGATAGCGCACCACCAGCGTCGCGGCCACCGCGTCGTGGCCTTCCCTCCACACCGCCGCGCTCACGGGTACGACCTCGCCGACCACGGCCTTGGCGGGAAAACGGCCACCGGACAGTACGGGCGCGACGTCATCGATCTCGATACGACCGGGCACCCATAAACTCCCTTGTGCGGGCGCGGCTCTTTCACCGCGCGTTGCCAACCACCGTAGTGGCCCCTCGGCCCCAGAGTGCCCGATGAGGTCACTCTGTAATCCACCCGTTGGCTCACGTTCGGAGACGCCCTGCTGGGCCGAGGGCGAGTCAGTAAGGTGGAGTCACGTGAAAGCTCTTCGTCGGTTCACTGTCCGAGCACACCTGCCCGATCGCCTCGGCGCGCTGGAACGCCTGTCCATCAACCTGCGGTGGTCCTGGCATAAACCGACCCAGGACTTGTTCGCCGCCATCGACGCCGACCTGTGGCAGCAGGTCGGGCAGGATCCGGTCGCGTTGCTGGGCGGCGTCAGTCCCCAGCGGTTGGACGAGCTCGCGGTCGACGGCGGTTTCCTGGACCGGGTCGACCGGCTGGCCGCGGACCTCGACGACTACCTCACCCGTCCGCTCTGGTATCAGGAGAAGCAGGCCGCCGGGGATGCCCTGCCCAGCGGGATCGCTTATTTCTCCATGGAGTTCGGGGTCGCCGAGGTGCTGCCGAACTACTCAGGCGGTTTGGGCATCCTGGCCGGTGATCACCTGAAATCGGCATCGGATCTCGGCCTGCCGCTGATCGGTGTCGGCCTGTACTACCGATCCGGCTACTTTCGCCAATCGCTGACCGCCGATGGTTGGCAGCACGAGAACTACCCCTCACTCGATCCGCAGGGCCTGCCGCTGCGCCTGCTCACCCGAGACGACGGAGAGCCGGTGCTCATCGAGCTCGCGCTGCCCGACGGCGCGACCCTGTCCGCCCATGTCTGGGTGGCCCAGGTGGGCCGAATTCCGTTGCTGTTGCTCGATTCCGATATCGGCGAGAACGAGCATGACCTGCGCGCCGTCACCGACCGGCTCTACGGCGGGGATCAGGAACACCGCATCAAGCAGGAGATCCTGGCCGGTGTCGGCGGGGTGCGCGCTATCCGCGCGTACACCGAAGTCGAGGGCCGTCCCGCACCCGAGGTGTTTCACATGAACGAGGGGCATGCCGGCTTCCTCGGTGCCGAACGCATCCGTGAGCTCATTGACGCCGGACTGGATTTCGACACCGCGCTCACGGTGGTGCGGTCGTCGACGGTGTTCACCACGCACACCCCGGTGCCCGCCGGGATCGACCGTTTCCCGGTGGAGTTGGTCAAGCGGTATTTCGGAGCCGATGCGAATTCGGCTCTGTTGCCGGGTGTTCCGTTGGACCGGATCATCGCCTTCGGCGCTGAGGACGACCCCACCAAGTTCAACATGGCGCACATGGGGCTGCGGCTGGCCCAGCGTGCCAACGGGGTGTCGCTGCTGCACGGCCGGGTCAGCCGGGAGATGTTCAGCGAGCTGTGGCCGGGGTTCGACGTCACCGAGGTGCCCATCGGTTCGATCACCAACGGGGTGCACGCGCCGACCTGGGCCGCCCCGCAGTGGGTCGAACTCGCGCGTGAACTGGTCGGCGACGACCTCGGCTCGCTCAACGAGGCCGAAACCTGGCAGCGACTGCAGCAGGTCGACCCTGGTCACCTGTGGTGGATCCGCTCTCAGCTGCGGGCGCTGCTGGTCGACGACGTGCGCGCCCGACTGCGCCGGTCCTGGCTGGAGCGCGGCGCGTCGGAGGCGGAGCTGGGCTGGATCGCCAGCGCGTTCGACCCGGAGGTGCTGACGGTCGGATTCGCCCGGCGGGTACCGACCTACAAGCGGCTGACCCTCATGCTGCGTGATCCCGACCGGCTGGAGAAGCTGCTGCTCGACGAGAAAAGGCCGGTGCAGCTGATCGTGGCCGGTAAGTCTCACCCGGCCGACGACGGGGGCAAGGCGTTGATCCAGCAGATCGTGCGTTTCGCCGACCGTCCGGAGGTGCGGCACCGCATCGCGTTCCTGCCCGATTACGACATGTCGATGGCCCGGTTGCTGTACTGGGGGTGCGATGTCTGGTTGAACAATCCGCTGCGCCCGCTGGAGGCCTGCGGGACATCGGGCATGAAGAGCGCGCTCAACGGCGGCCTGAACCTGTCGATCCGCGACGGCTGGTGGGACGAGTGGTACGACGGCGAGAACGGGTGGGAGATCCCGACGGCCGACGGCCTGGCCGACGAGGGTCGCCGCGACGATATCGAGGCCGGTGCCCTGTATGACCTACTGGAATCCTCGGTGACCCCCAAGTTCTACGAACGCAACGAACACGGCGTGCCGACCCGGTGGGTCGAGATGGTGCGCCACACGCTGCAGGTGCTCGGCCCCAAGGTGCTGGCCTCGCGGATGGTGCGGGACTACACCGAGAAGTACTACGCGCCGGCGGCGCAGTCGTTACGGGCCACTCTGGAATCCGGTGACGGACCCGACGGCGATTCGTCCAGTGATCCCTTCGGTGCCGCCCGGCAACTGGCCGAGTACCGCCGCCGCGTCACGGCGGCCTGGCCGAAGATCCAGATCACCGACGTGGACAGCTACGGGTTGCCCGACACCCCGCTGCTGGGCAGCGAGCTGACCCTGACTGCCACGGTGGACCTGGCCGGGTTGGCACCCGAGGAGGTGGTGGTGCAGGCCGTGGTCGGCGGTGTCGACGCGGCCGACGTGCTGCAGAACCCGGTCACCGTGCCGATGGCGCACATCAGCTCCGCCGACGGGGGCAAGCACATCTTCTCCACCAGCACGCCGCTGCCCGTTGCCGGCTCGGTCGGCTACACGGTGCGGGTGCTGCCGCAGCACCGGCTGCTGGCCGGCACCAACGAGCTCGGGCTCGTCACGCTCGCGTCGTGAGCCGGGCCCTCGACGTCGCCGTGCCCGGCGGTCCGTACGCCCTGGCCGCCGGACCCGACGGCGCAGTGTGGGTGACGCTCGTGCACAGCGGCGAGATCGCGCGCATCACCGCCGACGGCCGGCTCGACGTCTATCCGGTGCATCCGCAGAGCAAGCCGTCCATCATCACCGTCGGCCCCGACGGGGCACTGTGGTTCACCCGCAGTGGGGATGACCGGATCGGTCGCCTCGAGTGCGACGGCACCCGCACCGATATCGAATTACCGCATGGTAGTGCGCCTTTCGGGCTTTGCGTGGGCCCGGATGACGCGTTGTGGTTCACCGCGATGGGTTCGGGCGCGGTGGGGCGGGTCGATACCGGCGGTGCCGTCGACGTGGTGGCGGCACCCGGTGGCACCCCGTCGATGATCACCGCCGGACCCGACGGCGCGGTGTGGTTCACCCTCAACGCCGCCAGCGCGATCGGGCGGGTGGACATGGCGGGCAAGGTCAGCATCCGGCAGACGCCGACCCCGTCGGCCGGACCGGTGGGCATCACCGCGACCCACGACGACGCGGTGTGGTTCACCGCCATCGGTGCCGACAAGCTCGGCCGCATCCCGATGAACGAGGCCATCCAGGAACTCGACCTGCCCGGTAAGCCGCACGCGGTGGTGGCCGACGCGGCCGACGGCGTCTGGGTCAGCCTGTGGGGCGCCGACCAGTTGGCGCGCGTCGGCGCCGACGGCGAGGTGGCCACCATCGACCTGCCAGCGGGCAGTGAACCGCATGGGCTGGCGGTGGCGCCCGACGGTGCACTGTGGGTCGCCCTGGAGGCCGGCTACGTGCTGCGGCTTCCGGTCGGCTGAGCCGGTCGGCTCAGGGGAACCGCTTGAAGCACCGGTCCTCGTCACCGAGTACGCCGACGCGGAACGCGTCGATCCGCGAGAAACCCGAGGGCACCGACTCGCCGTTGACGTCGCTGGCGGCCAGCCCGTTGATGAGAATGCCGGAAACGGCTTCGTCGACATCGCCGGCGGTGAGCTGAATCGTGTTGCCGTCCGGTGTTTTCACCTCGTGGGTCATCTTCACCGTCGCGACGCCGGTCAGGCAGGCGGTGCGCAGCGCCGCCGCGGCGCTGTCGAGTGCCACGCCGCCGCGCTCGTGCTGGATCGATTGCATATAGCGGGACACCAGCACCGAATACGCGGTGTTGTCCCCGGTCGTCAGGCCGGTCCCGTCGTCGGACTGCGCTCCCATCGCCTCCAACGCGGGCAGGTCCACCGCGATGGTGTTGTCGGCGGGGCAGAAGGTCACCGCGGCGTCGGAGTGCGCGTCGGGGCAGTTCGGGCGGTCGAAGCGCAGCTGTGGCGGGTTCTGCGGGGCGAACAGGATGCCCATGGCATCGACGATCGAGCGCACCGACGATTCGGTGATCTGCAGCTCGCCGGACTGATCCTCCGGCAGCAGGACCGGCAGGTCGCCGCGGCGCTGCGTGATCTCGGCCGGATCGATCGACGCACACGACGCCGCGCCGTCGGTGAAACCGAACTGGAACGCCGACACCCGCTCGAACGCCGAGCCGTGTTCGTCCTCACCGGCCGACGCATCGCCCGCGTTCAGCAATGGATCGCGGAACGAGATCATCGCCGCCAGAAGGTTGTTCAGTCCGTCGCCGGTCGACAGGGTGAAGCGCTTGGAGTGCCCCTCGGCGACCCAGCGCAGGTATACCCCGGCCAGGCAGTCGGCCTGTTGCTCGGACACCAGGGTGGGGGTGGACCGGCCGGCCAGTCCGGCCTGCTTCTGCACCGCATGTCCGTACTCATGCGCCAGCACCATGGTGACGGCCATGTCCCCGTTGGCCTTGCGCAGCGAGGGCAGCAGCACCCCGCGGTCCCAGCCGATGGTGTTGTCGCTGTAGCAGTAGGCGGCGTTGACCAGGTTGTAGGTGTCCGAGCCGCAGAACTCGCCGTCGAACCCGTCCGCGTCCCACGAGATCAACTCGTCGACCGGAACGAAGGCGCCGTCGAATGCCTCGGGATACGCCTGGTGCCAGAACTCTTCGATATCGCTGACCGAGCTCGCGGCCAGGTGGTCGATTCGGCCGCCGTCGGTATCCCGCACCTCGCGGGTCGGGTCGGCGGCGTCGTCGCGCAGCCCGGTCGGGCCGTCGGTGGCAGGCATCCCGGCCACCCGGAACGGGTCGGCGAACACCGACACCGCGTGGCCTTGCAGGGTGTTCGCGCAGGACGTCAGCAGCAGCAGTGCGCACGCGGCGAGCACCGTGCGCATCCGTGCGCCTGCGGGCCTCCGCCGATTCATGACCGAAAGAATAAGTGACCTGGCGCTGCGCGGGGCGGGTTGATCAATCGCCGCGTAACCGCCGCAGCGCGGCGAGGACGCGTTCGGTGTCGGTGGTCGCCCAGAATGGCGGCAGCGTGGAGCGCAGGTATCCGCCGTAGCGGGCTGTCGCCATCCGCGAATCCAGGATGGCGACCACGCCGCGGTCGTCCACCCGGCGTAACAGCCTGCCGGCGCCCTGCGCCAACAACAGCGCGGCATGGCTGGCGGCGACCGCCATGAACCCGTTACCGCCGCGCGCGGCAATGGCCCGTTGCCGCGCGGTGAGAAGCGGGTCGTCCGGCCGTGGGAACGGAATCCGGTCGATGATCACCAGCGACAGCGACGGACCGGGCACGTCGACGCCCTGCCACAGCGACAGCGTGCCGAACAGCGAGGTTTCGGGATCGTCGGCGAATCGCTGCACCAGGGTGGCCGTGGAATCCTCGCCCTGGCACAGCACCGGGGTGTCCAGCCGGGTCGACATCACCTCGGCGGTTGCCCTGGCCGCGCGCATCGAGGAGAACAATCCGAGGGTCCGCCCGCCCGCCGCGGTGATCAGTTCGGCGATCTCATCGAGTTGCTGCTCGGAGCCGACCCCGTCCCGGCCCGGCGCGGGCAGGTGTTTGGCGACGTACAGGATCCCGGACTTGGCATGTTCGAACGGTGACCCGACATCGATTCCGCGCCAAGCGGTCCCGGTGCCCTCGCCGCCGAGACCCCAACCGGCCGCCATGGCGTCGAAGTTACCGCCCAAGGTCAGGGTGGCCGATGTCAGGACCACGGTGGAACGCCCGAAGATCCTGGTGCGCAACAGACCTGACACCGTCAGCGGGGCCACGCGCAGGGTCGCGCGCTTGCCGGAACTCTTCGTCTCCTCGTGGTCCAGCCACACCACGTCGAGCCGATCGGGGATGGCCGGCACGAAGGAATCCAGCATGCGGGCGGCGATATCGCCGATCTCGGTCACCGCCGTCATCGCCTCGGTCCGGGCCGCGGCGGCCTGCGGATCGGTGGGTGCCGTGTCGATGGCCGAACGCACGGTGTGCGCGGCATCGCGCAGCGCAGTCAGATAGGTCGCCAACTCGTCGTCGAGATAATCGATGCGGCCCGGTTCGCCGTCGTGGATAGCCGCGGCCAGGGTGGCGCCGGCGGCGTCCAGCCGGTCGACGAGTTCGGGGGCGACCAGGCGACCGACCCGGCGCTGCGCCGCCCCGAGCGCCGCGGCCGACAGTTCGCCGGTCGCCACCGCGGTGACCCGGTCGACGAGTTCGTGCGCCTCGTCGACCACCAGCAGATCGTGTTCGGGTAGCACCGAGGCGTCGGCGATGGCGTCGATGGCCAGCAGGGCATGGTTGGTGACGACGATGTCGGCGGTGCCTGCCTTGGCCCTGGCGCGTTCGGAGAAGCAGTCGGTGCCGAACGGGCAGCGGGCCACGCCGATGCATTCGCGCGCCGACACGCTGACCTGACTCCAGGACCGGTCGGGCACACCGGGCACCAGTTCGTCACGGTCCCCGGTCTCGGTGTCCGACGACCACTTCGTCAGCCGCTGCACGTCCCGGCCCAGCGCCGTCGCGGCAACCGGGTCGAAAAGCTCTTCCTGCGGCCGGTCGTCGGCCGGGTCGGAATTGGCGCCGTTGTGGATCTTGTTCAGGCACAGATAGTTTCCGCGACCTTTGAGCAGCGCGAAGGTGGGCTTGCTCGGCAAGGCGGTGGCCAGCGCATCGGCCAGCCGGGGCAGATCGCGGTCGACCAGCTGGCGTTGCAACGCGATGGTGGCGGTGGAGACGACGACGGGGGCATGCCCGGACGCCGCCCGTGCCATGGCCGGCACCAGGTAGGCCAGCGACTTTCCGGTGCCCGTGCCGGCCTGCACCGCGAGGTGTTCGCCGGTGTCGAAGGACCGGTCCACCGCCTCGGCCATCTGGATCTGGCCGTCGCGCTGGCTGCCGCCCAGCGCAGTGACGGCAGTGGCGAGCAGGTCGCTGACCGGTGTCCCGGTCACGTGGAGGTGACGAGCCGGGTCGGAATGGCCGGCTCACCTCGGGACAGTCCCAGTCCATCCCACGGCAGGCTGTGCAGCCCGGCCGCGACCCGCTCCCGGGCGGCAGCCAGGTCGCCGCCGTCGACCCGCACGCCACCGCGCACCAGGTCGACGGTCAGCGGCCGTGCCGTCAGCTTCGGGTCGGTCTGCGGCGGGCACCCGGCGAGGTGGACGACCTCTTCGACCACCGTGCCCGACGGTTTGGCCAGCCGCAGGGCCGCCTTGCGGCCGCCGTGAGATTCCTTGTGCGCACTGCGTTTCTGGACGGGCAGGCCGTCGACCTCGACCACCTTGTAGACCATGCCCGCGGTCGGTGCACCGGACCCGGTGACCAGCGAGGTGCCCACGCCGTAGCTGTCGACGGGCTCGGCGCGCAGCGCAGCGATGGCGAACTCGTCGAGATCGCTGGAGACCACGATCTTGGTGCCGGTGGCACCGAGTTCGTCGAGTTGTTCACGGACCTGGCGGACCAGCACACCGAGGTCGCCGGAGTCGATGCGCACCGCCCCCAGCCCCGGGCCCGCCACGGCGATGGCGTTCGCCACGCCGACGGTGATGTCGTAGGTGTCCACCAGCAGGGTAGTACCGACGCCGAGAGCATCGACCTGTGCCTGGAACGCCGCGCGCTCGTCGGGGCCGGCGTCGGTGGTGTGCAACAGGGTGAAGGCGTGGGCGCTGGTGCCCAGTGCGGGAACGCCGTACTCGTGTTGAGCGGCCAGATTCGAGGTGCCGGTGAAACCGGCGATCCAGGCGGCTCGGGCGGCGGCGGTGGCGGCCCGCTCGTGGGTGCGCCGCGATCCCATCTCGATCAGTTGCCTGCCCTCGGCGGCACTGACCATCCGGGCTGCGGCCGCCGCGATGGCACTGTCGTGGTTGAAGATCGACAGCGCAAGGGTTTCCAGCACGACGCATTCGGCGAACGTGCCGTGCACGGACAACACGGGGGAGCCGGGGAAGTACAGCTCACCCTCGGGGTAGCCGTCGACGTCTCCGGAGAATCGGTAGCCGGCCAGGTAATCCAGCGTGGCCTGGTCCAGGAATCCGGCCACCGATGCCAACTCGGCGTCGTCGAACCTGAAGTTCGCCAGTGCGTCCAGGAATCGACCGGTGCCGGCGACCACGCCGTAGCGCCGGCCCTCTGGCAGCCGGCGGGCGAACACCTCGAAGGTACAACGGCGGTGCGCGGAGCCGTCGCGCAGTGCGGCCGCGAGCATGGTCAGCTCGTACTTGTCCGTCAACAGTGCGGTACTCGTGGCGGTACCTGGCTCCTCGCTGAATCTCATGCGCGATCCGCCTTCGGCTCCTCGCTGAACGCTCACGTGGGTAACCGTATCTGCACCGTTCCGATTCTCGGTGCGCGAACCCGTCCCGGTATCGTGAGCCGCATGGTTACCCCAGCGCGGACTCGTCCGGGTACCCGTGAGGAGCACAAGTCCGACATCGGTCGCGACGAAGACGCCGCGGCCGACAGTCCCTGGGTGACAATCGTCTGGGACGACCCGGTCAACCTGATGTCCTACGTGACGTACGTCTTCCAGAAGCTGTTCGGGTACAGCGAACCGCACGCGACCAAGCTGATGCTGCAGGTGCACAACGACGGCAAGGCCGTGGTGTCCGCCGGCAGCCGCGAATCCATGGAGGTCGACGTGACGAAACTTCATGCGGCCGGCCTGTGGGCGACGATGCAGCAGGACCGCTGAGCGCGTGCGTAAGTGGAAACGGGTGGACGGCCCCGCCGGCCCGCGCTTCCGGTCAGCCCTGGCCGGACACGAGGCCGCCCTGCTGCGCAACCTGGTGACGTCGATGGTGGAGATGCTCGACGACCGCGAGTCGTCGGCCCCCTCCGACGAGCTCGCCGATCTCACCGGCATCCGTACCGGCCATTCGCAGCCGCCCGAGGACGACACGATGCGACGACTGCTGCCGGACTTCTTCCGATCCCGCAATGAGCACCCAGCGGGCGCGACGGCCGCCGAAAGCCTCAACCGCGCGCTGCGCAGCCTGCACGAGCCCACCATCATCGACGCGAAACGGGAAGCGGCGCAACGCCTTCTGCAGACGCTGCCGGACGGTGGCGGCAAGTTCGAATTGAGCGAAGACGATGCGCAGGCGTGGGCGGCGGCCGTCAACGACGTGCGGCTGGCGCTGGGTGCCATGCTCGACATCGGGCCCGACGGGCTGGATCGGCTACCGCCCGAGCATCCGATGGCCGGGCATCTGGATGTCTACCAATGGCTGACCGTGCTGCAGGAGTACCTGGTGCTCGGGATGATGGGCCGGTAGGCCATGGGGGACAGCAGTCCAGTGTTCGGATCCATCACCGATGTGGCGGGCATCCTCGTCGGCCACCACGACCGCATCGACGCCGACGCGACGCTCGGCAGCGGCTGGGCCTGCGGCACCACCGTCGTGGTGGCGCCACCGGGCACCACCGCCGCAGTGGACTGCCGTGGTGGCGCACCCGGCAGCCGCGAAACCGACCTGCTCGATCCGGCCAACAGCGTCCGGCACGTGGACGCCGTGGTGTTGACCGGCGGAAGTGCCTACGGTTTGGCCGCCGCCGACGGCGTGATGACCTGGCTGGAGGAGCATGGCCGCGGCGTGGCGATGGACGGCGGCGTGGTGCCGATCGTGCCCGCCGCGGTGATCTTCGACCTGCCCGTCGGCGGCTGGGGATGCCGGCCGACGGCAGAGTTCGGCTACGCCGCCGCGCAGGCGGCGACCACCCGCGTGCCGATCGGCAATGTGGGGGCCGGGGCCGGTGCCCGAGCCGGCGTCCTCAAGGGCGGGCTGGGTACCGCGTCGGTCACGCTGCCCGACATCGGCGTCACCGTCGGAGCGGTGGTGGCGGTCAACCCCGGTGGCAACGTCGTCGACCCGGCGACCGGGCTGCCCTGGACGGCATCGCTGACCGCGGAGTTCGGCCTCACCCCGCCGCCCGCCGACCAGATCGCCGCGTATGCCGCCCTGGACAAGAAGAGCGGACCGCTGAACACCACCATCGCGGTGGTGGCCACCGACGCTGCACTCAGCCCGGCCGGCTGTCGACGGGTCGCCGTCGCCGCTCAGGACGGGCTCGCTCATGCCATCCGGCCGGCGCACACTCCGTTGGACGGGGACACGGTCTTCGCGCTGGCGACGGGCGCGGTGCAGGTCCCGCCGAACCCGAAGACGCCGACGGCCATGTCACCGGAGACAGGGGTGCTCACTGCGGTGGGGGCCGCCGCCGCGGATTGCTTGGCCCGCGCGGTCCTGGTAGGAGTGCTGGCAGCCGAGTCGTTGGCAGGAATACCTACCTACCGCGACATGTTGCCCGGAGCATTCCCCCGACGAACGGAGACCTGACGTGCTGGTGATCCGCGCCGACCTGGTGGACGCCATGGTCGCCCACGCGCGCGCCGACCACCCGGATGAGGCCTGCGGCGTGATCGCCGGACCCGAGGGTTCGGATCGCGCTGAGCGTTTCATCCCGATGATCAACGCCGAGCGATCACCTACGTTTTACCGGTTCGACTCCGCCGAGCAGCTCAAGGTCTGGCGTGAGATGGACGCCAACGACGAGGTCCCCGTCGTCATCTACCACTCCCACACCGCCACCGAGGCCTACCCCAGCCGCACCGACGTCTCGTTCGCGTCCGAGCCCGAGGCGCACTACGTTCTGGTCTCGACCCGCGACCCCGAACAGCACGAGCTGCGCAGCTATCGCATCGTGGACGGGGCCGTCACCGAAGAACCCGTGTCCATCGTTGAGAACTATCAGTAAGGAACGACCGTGGCAGTAACCGTCTCGATCCCGACGATCCTTCGTCCGCACACCGGAGGCGAGAAGCGGGTGAGCGCCACCGGCGACACCCTTGCCGCCGTCATCACCGACTTGGAGGCCAACTACTCCGGCATCTCCGCGCGGCTGGTGGACAACGGCAAATTGCACCGCTTCGTCAACATCTACGTCAACGACGAGGACGTCCGCTTCTCCGGCGGTCTGGACACCGCCATCAGTGACGGCGACTCGGTCACCATCCTGCCTGCCGTCGCAGGCGGCTGAGTCGTGCGGTACGACTCGCTGCTGGAGGCGCTCGGCAACACACCGCTCGTCGGACTGCAGCGGCTCTCGCCGCGCTGGGAAGATGACGAGAACGGGCCGCACGTGCGATTGTGGGCCAAGTTGGAGGACCGCAACCCGACCGGATCCATCAAGGACCGGCCCGCGCTGCGGATGATCGAGCAGGCCGAGCGCGACGGGCTGATCAAGCCCGGTGACACGCTGCTCGAGCCCACCAGCGGCAATACCGGCATCTCACTGGCCATGGCGGCACTGCTCAAGGGCTACCGGATGATCTGCGTGATGCCGGAGAACACCTCGATCGAGCGGCGCCAGCTGCTCGAGCTCTACGGCGCCAAGATCATCTTCAGCGCGGCAGAGGGCGGGTCGAACACTGCCGTCGCCTATGCGAAAGAACTTGCCGCCCAGAACCCTTCCTGGGTGATGCTGTACCAATACGGCAACCCGGCCAATGCTGCCGCGCACTATGAGGGCACCGGGCCCGAACTGCTGGCCGACCTACCCGAGATCACCCACTTCGTCGGTGGGCTCGGCACCACCGGCACGCTGATGGGGACCGGCCGGTTCCTGCGTGAGCACGTCCCCGGCATCCAGATCGTGGCCGCCGAACCGCGCTACGGCGAGGGCGTGTACGCGCTGCGCAACATCGACGAGGGTTTCGTGCCCGAACTGTACGACCCGGACATCCTGACCACCCGGTACTCGGTGGGCGCCTTCGACGCGGTCAAGCGGACCCGCGAACTCGTCGAGGTCGAGGGCATCTTCGCCGGTATCTCCACCGGTGCGATCCTGCATGCCGCGCTGGGCATGGCGGCCAAGGCGATCAAGGCCGGTGAGCGCGCCGACATCGCGTTCACCGTCTGCGACGCCGGATGGAAGTACCTGTCCACCGGTGCCTACGCCGGTAGCCTGGATGACGCCGAGGACGCGTTGGAAGGGCAGCTATGGGCGTAGTCGAACAGGGACATCGGTGACCGTTCCGGTCACGCCCGCCGAGAAGAAGCCGGCCGCCTGGAAACTCGGCGGGGCGACGGTGGTGCTGTTCGTCGCCGCCCTGTACGTCATCGAAGCCGTCGATGCGACGGTGTTCCGCGGCCGGCTCGACCAGGACGGCATTCAGCCGCTACACACCGATGGACTCTGGGGCATCCTGTGGGCCCCGCTGCTGCACAGCGGGTGGCCGCACCTGGTTGCCAACACGGTGCCCGCGTTGATCTTCGGCTTTCTGGCCAGCCTCTCGGGTTACGGACGATTCCTGGCCGCGACGGCGATCATCTGGATCCTGGGCGGGTTCGGCACCTGGCTCATCGGCAATATCGGCGCGCACTGCCCCTACATCGGTATCCAGTGCACCACCATCCATGTCGGCGCCTCCGGGCTGATCATGGGCTGGCTGACCTTCGTCATCGTGCTCGGTTTCTTCACCCGCACCGTATGGCAGATCGTGGTCGGCGTGGTGGTGGCGTTCATCTACGGCGGTGTGCTGCTCGGCGTGCTGCCCGGAACGCCGGGCGTGTCGTGGCAGGCGCACCTGTGCGGCGCGCTGGCCGGTGTCTTCGCCGCGTACGTGCTGTCCGGGCGTGAACGCAAGGCCAGGCAGCGCCGCACCGGCGCCACGGCACTGCCCGGTTGACGCGCATTTGCTGAGATCCTGCGGTGCGTTCTCGGTCACTGTGTGGAGCGAAAATGAATCTTGTCGCGCAAAGCGGTGATGCTTTCGTCCCGCGGATGGCAAACGTGGCAAGCTAGACCCTGTGCGAATCACCGTACTGGGTTGTTCCGGCAGTGTGGTCGGGCCCGATTCGCCGGCGTCCGGTTATCTGCTGACCGAACCCGACACCACGCCGATCGTCATCGACTTCGGCGGCGGCGTGCTGGGTGCCCTACAGCGGCACGCGGACCCCGGCGCGGTGGATGTGCTGCTTTCCCATCTGCACGCCGACCACTGCCTCGATCTTCCCGGGCTGTTCGTGTGGCGTCGCTATCACCCCAGCCCGCCGGTGGGACGCGCCCTGCTGTACGGGCCGACCGACACCGCCGAGCGGATGGGGGCCGCCTCCTCACCCGAGGGCGGGGAGATCGACGACATCTCCGACATCTTCGACGTCCGGCAGTGGGTGGACGGGCAGACCATCCAGCTGGGCGCGCTGACCGTGCAGCCGCGGCTGGTGTGCCATCCGACCGAGTCCTACGGGATGCGCTTCACCGACCGCGACGGTGTCACGTTCGCCTACAGCGGGGATACCGGCATCTGCGACGCCGTCATCGAGTTGGCCCGCGGCGTCGATGTCTTCCTGTGCGAAGCGTCTTGGACCCACTCGCCGGACCGGCCGCCGAAACTGCATCTCTCCGGTACGGAGGCGGGGCAGATCGCCGCGCGGGCGGGCGTCGGCGAACTGCTGCTCACCCACATCCCGCCGTGGACTTCCCGCGAGGACGTCATCAGCGAGGCCAAGGCCGAGTTCGACGGTCCGGTGCACGCCGTGGTCTGCAACGAGACGATCGACATCACCCGCCGCTGAACGCAGGCGATAGGGTTGCCGGGTGTCCAGACGAGAAGACGGCAGGCTTGACGACGAACTGCGACCGGTGGTCATCACCCGCGGATTCACTTCCCACCCGGCCGGATCGGTACTGGTCGAGTTCGGCCAGACGCGGGTCATGTGCACGGCCTCGGTCACCGAGGGTGTGCCGCGCTGGCGCAAGGGTTCTGGATTGGGTTGGCTCACCGCCGAATACGCGATGCTGCCCGCCGCGACCCATTCCCGCTCGGACCGCGAGTCGGTCAAGGGCCGCGTGGGTGGGCGCACGCAGGAGATCAGCCGGCTGATCGGCCGTTCGCTGCGCGCGTGCATCGACCTGCGGGCGCTGGGGGAGAACACCATCGCCATCGACTGCGACGTACTGCAAGCCGATGGCGGCACCCGCACCGCCGCCATTACCGGGGCCTATGTCGCACTCGCCGATGCGGTCACGTTCTTGGCGGCGGCAGACAAGTTGTCCGATCCGCGGCCGTTGTCGTGCGCCATCGCCGCGGTATCGGTGGGCGTGGTCGACGGCCGGGTCCGGGTGGACCTGCCCTACACCGAGGATTCGCGCGCCGAGGTCGACATGAACATCGTCGCCACCGATACCGGCACGCTGGTCGAGGTACAGGGCACCGGCGAGGGCGCTACCTTCCCGCGTTCCACCCTGGACAAAATGCTCGACGCCGCACTGGTTGCCTGCGATCAGCTGTTCGCCATCCAGCGGTCCGCGCTGGAGCTGCCGTATCCGGGCGTGCTGCCCGAGCCGTCGGGACCGACGAAGAAAGCGTTCGGAAGCTAGTGCAACTGCTCGTCGCCAGCCGCAACGCCAAGAAACTGGCCGAGTTGCGCCGCGTGCTCGACGCCGCCGGGGTGGCCGGGCTGGACCTGTTGTCGCTGGACGATGTACCCGCTTTCGACGAGGCACCGGAGACGGGTGCAACGTTCGAGGAGAACGCGCTGGCCAAGGCGCGCGACGCGTTCACCGCGACGGGGATCCCAGCGGTGGCCGACGATTCCGGGCTGGCCGTCGACGCACTGAACGGAATGCCGGGGGTGCTGTCGGCCCGGTGGGCGGGCCGGCACGGTGACGACATCGCCAATCTCGAGCTGGTGCTGAACCAGTTGCATGACGTGCCCGACGAGCGGCGCGGCGGGGCGTTCGTCTCGGCGTGTGCGTTGGTATCTGCGGCCGGGCAGACCGTGGTGCGTGGCGAGTGGTCCGGCACCATCGCCCGGGCGCCGCGCGGGGACGGCGGCTTCGGCTACGACCCGATTTTCGTGCCGGCCGGATCCGATCGGTCGGCCGCCGAGCTGAGCCCGGCCGAGAAGGATGCGGACTCGCACCGGGGGCGGGCGTTGGCCTTGTTGGTGCCCGCCCTGCGGGCGCTGGTGTGATCGCCCGAATTTTACATAGCCAAACTAACGTGTAATGCTCGCGGCCGTGAGTTCACGCGGCTGGGGTTCGACGCATCCACGCGTGCTCATCGCCGTGCTGTCGGCGGCTGGTATCGGCGTGTCACTGATGCAGACGCTGATCATCCCGCTGGTTCCGGAACTGCCGAAGCTGCTGGACACCAGCCCGGCCAACGCGTCGTGGGCGATCACCGCGACGCTGCTGACCGCCGCCGTGGCCACCCCCGTCTTCGGGCGTCTGGGTGACATCTTCGGACCCAAGCGGGTACTCGTCGCCTGCGCGGTGCTGCTGACCGCGGGATCTCTACTGTGTGCGCTGACCTCGGCGGTGGTCCCGTTCATCGTCGGACGCGGGCTACAGGGTCTGGCGATCCCGATCATCCCGCTGGGCATCAGCGTGCTGCGCGCCTCGGTTCCGGCCGAAAAGGTCGGTGGAGCAATGGGATTGATGAGCTCGTCGCTCGGCGTCGGCGGGGCACTCGGTTTGCCGCTCTCGGCGGCCATCGCCCAGCACGTCAACTGGCATGCGCTGTTCTGGGTTGCCGCCGGGCTGGGTATCGGTGCGCTGGCGTTGTTCGTCTTCCTGGTGCCCGCGGTACCGGCCACCTCGTCGGACCGGCTCGACCCCCTGGGTGCGGTGCTGCTCGCCGCGGGCCTGGTGGCGTTGTTGCTCGGGATCACCAAGGGGCGGACGTGGGGGTGGACGTCGGTGACGACGGCCGGCATGTTCGCCGCGTCGCTCGTGGTGTTCGCCGTGTTCGGGGTGTGGCAGCTGCGGTTCGATTCACCGATCGTCGACGTGCGTGCGACGCTGCGCCGGCCGGTGCTGACCACCAACATCGCCTCGATCGGCGTCGGCTTCGCCATGTTCGCGTTGTCGCTGATCGCTCCGCAGGTTCTCGAGCTGCCAACGGCGACCGGCTATGGGCTCGGCATGTCGATGCTCGAAGCCGGGCTGTGGATGGCGCCGGGCGGCCTGGCGATGATGGTCACCGCGCCCGTCGCCGCGCGCATTGCGGCGGCCAGGGGACCGCGCTTCACGCTGGTCACCGGCTCTGTGATCATCGCCGGTTCCTACCTGGGTGGGTTGTGGCTGCTCGGTGGCGGCCCCCAGGTGCTCGTGCTCAACGTGCTGGTGAGCGTCGGAGTGGGGTTCGCCTACGCGTCGATGCCCGCGCTGATCAACGCGGCGGTGCCGATCTCGGAAACCGCCGCAGCCAACGGCATCAACGCGTTGGCCCGTTCGCTGGGTACGTCGATCTCCAGCGCCGTGATCGGCGCCGTGTTGGCCGGCCTGACGATGTCGATGGGCGGCCAGGACGTGCCGACCGCGGAGGCGTTCCGGCTGGCGCTGCTCATCGCGGCGGGTGTCGCGGGTCTGTCCGCGGTGCTGGCAATGCTGATCCCGGTCGCTGCGACCGAGGACGTCACAGACCGAAGCGCTTCTTCACGTCTTGCGTCTGGAAGTGCTCGACGATGATGCCCAGCAGCGGCACGGTGCCGGAGATCAGCGTGCCGATGGCGCGGCCGATGGGCCAGCGCGCCTTCACGGCCAGATTCGCGGTGCACAGCAAATAGACGAAGTACACCCAGCCATGCACGATGCCGATCCAGCTCAGCGAGGCATCCTTGAACACGTACTTCATCACCATCTCGTAGCACAGCGCGATCAGCCACAGACCCGTCGCCCACGCCATTACGCGGTAGCTGAGCAGTGCCTTGCGGATGGATACGACGGAAGCGGCGGATGCGGGTGTTTCGGGGGAGGTCATTCGGTGTCTTCCTTGTCCTTTTGTGCAAGCTCGGCGAGGTATGCGTTGTATTCGCGCAGGGTGGGGTCGTCGTCGTTGGTCGTCGTCTTCGGACGCTCGGGAAGCAGGCCGGCCGGGATCTCGTTGTCGGTCTTGATCTCCGCGGGCGGTGCCTCTTCCAGGCGCACGAATTTGTAGTAGGCGTACACGCAGAAGCCCGCAAACATCGGCCACTGCAGTGCGTAGCCCAGGTTCTGGAAGGTGCCCGAGGCCGACTCGAAGCGGGTCCATTGCCACCAAGCCAGCAGCAGGCAGCCGACGGCGCCGAGGATCACCAGCGCGATGAGCGCCGGCCTCCTACGCCGTGTAGTGGACATGCGTCAACGGTACCGTGCTGGTTTGTCCCTTCGGCTGGTCAGGCCTTGGGTCCGACGAACTCATCGAGGCGGGCGGTCGCGGCTTTACGGTAGACCGCGATGACGTAGCGGCTGTTCTGCGTCCACGGGATGCCCAGCCTGTCCAACGCTGCGCAATACAGCGCGCGGATGTCGGCGGAGTGATTGGTGAAGTGGTACCGGACGCTGGCCACCCCACGATCGTTGGCGACGACCCGACATCCGTCGCTGTGAATGAGCCCGCGGATGAAGTCCTCGGTGGCGGCGTCGACGTGAGATTGCTGCCAGGGCTGCAGGACGATCGGGCGGGTGTGTTTCGGGCCGGGGCCGTATTGGGGGAAGAGGCAGGGCCAGTGCTTGGAGTACAGGCTGACATCCACGCATCCCGTGGCTCTCGGAAACACGGTCGCCTGCTGGCCCGCCATGATCGTGTCGATTGTTCGTCTGCAGCTGTCGATGATGCCGGGGTAGCGCTTATCCAGGGTGACGCGCAACCGCCAAACCCTCCGGTTCTGGCTGATACTGCCGTCACCTAGGTACAGGCCCAGAAGATACGCGTACGCATCTGAGGGGAGGTGCGAGTAGTCGTGTTGAGAACAGGACCCGTGTGGTCGGCGCAATTGCGGTCCGGCGCGTCGCCAATCCCAGACTGTGCGCCGCGGTATGCCCGTTTCCCGTGCGATCGCGCAGTCATTGGCCCCAGCTGCGACGAGTTGTTGGACCCTATTGAACTGAGCTGCAGAGCGCATGTGGGACCGCCTTCGACACGTTGTGCTCCACGGTAGGAGCGGCCACCGACAACTCCGCCCGGATCGGTGAGCGGTAGTCTGAACGCGCTTGCGGGCGTGATGGAACGGCAGACATGCCGGCTTTAGGTGCCGGTGCTCGAGAGAGCGTGTGGGTTCGAATCCCACCGCCCGCACTCTTGCGGTGTCTCACGACATCGAATAGCTCTGAACCAGCATTGCCGGCTCAGAGCTATTTTCGTGTGTATCCAGCAGGGCTACTCGGGTTCGGGCGTGGGGTGCGTCTGAATACGCACCAGGTCCGAATCATCCACCGTCGCTTGTCGGTTCGGTGCTGTGCTTCCCGCGAAGCCTGCAATTGCGACTAGTTTGAAGCTTCCGCTGATCGCGGAGTCACCGTGCGGCTAACGCCGAAGGTCTCAGGGGACCACTTCGCTCGCCGGCGCGGTAGAAAGGCTCGATTTGATTGCGGCCCAGGTTGCGTCGGCGCCCTTCCAGAACAGCCGCCCGGCGAGGGACATGTAGAGGAAGTAGGTCAGGTAGACCGGAACGGTGCCCCAGCGGTCGATCCAGTTGGTCAGGCTGGTGATGGCGGCGAAGCCCGCGGCGAGCATGGCGAGGCCGCCCAGCAGCGCGGCGAAGTTTTTGACGTGGAACTGTGCGTTGTTGCTCGATGAGTGCATGATTCCCCCGAATCGATGGTTCGGCGCCCCATGATGCCCGGGTATCGGGTCGGTTTGGCCGCCGTGTGTTGGTGGTGTCGAAGCGTAGCCGCGATTGACGCCAATGTTGCTATGGGATAGATCACCGTTCGCTGATGTTCGGTTTCGACGTTCGCTCCCGACTACACCCTGCAGAGTCCGTCTGGTTGACGGGCTCGATTGGGATGTCGAAGGGGAGGCGTCATGGGGGGATTATTGCGGTCTGACCTGCGCGGGTTCGACCTCTGGGTGAGGTCGGCCGGTCATAGCATCGCTGTGCAGGTGGCGTGGTGACGCGGCATCGGTGCGCGGTGTCGGTTGGGTCTGGTGCTCGTGCGATCGTCGCGGACGGTGGGTCGGCTCTTTGCTCTGATGTGTCGAGTGGTGAGTGGTTGATGCCGCTAGGGGTGTCGAGCGCGGGCCGTGTGTCTCAGGGTCGGCATCGGGCGGTTTCGGGCCGATCAGTCGGTGATCGTGGTCGTTGGTTGCGCTTGGGTGTCGCGGCGGGGTTGACCGCTTTTCTGGTGCCGATTGTGGGTTTGGTGGTGCCGCTGGTCAGTAGTGATCCTGCGGTGGTGGCGCAGGCTGGAGCGACGCCGAAACCGGGTTCGCCGGGTGGTAATCACTCCAAGCCAGGGGATAACAAGAAGAAGAAAAAGAAGAGCGACAACAAGAAGTCGAACACCAACGGCCAACATAATGATGCGGGTTCGCGGGGCTCTTCTGAGGGTCAGCGTGCGACGCAGCGGTCGGGATCGAGCTTTTCTGAGCGGACCAACGCCAACAATCGCTGGAGTGCTGACGGGCCGAATCGCAGTGTGAATACGCGTATCTCAAGCGAGGTACAACCCTCGCAGTCGGAGCAGGCGCCGAGTCCGGTGGTCCAAGCGCCCCCGGACCAATGGCACCAGAACACGAACCCACCCGCATCACCAACCCAGGACACCGCGCCGCCGCCCACTACGCAGAACACGCCTGTCCAGCAACAGATTCCGCCGGCAACATCGTCATCGCAACAATCTATCGCTCAGCCTCCAGCGGTGACTGCAGCCGCTCCGGAATCCCCGAGCAATCCAATCAACACCACCACGGGTGTGGTTATCGGACTGGGAGCGGCTGCGGGCGCGGGTCTGGCCCGACGGCGCAATGGTGCAAGCGCGCCGGCGGCGGGCCCCGATGTTCGTCCAGCTCCCCAGAGCCGGGCTGTGACGCTAACGAGCTCGTCGTCGGCCGCACCCGCATTCACGCCGAGTCGCCAAGATGTGGCTGTCTTGCGCCAAGTGATAGCCAACGACGGCGTCCCAGCTTCGCAGTTGGACCAGCGGGTCAACCAGGTCGTTAACGGCGCGGCCCAGCTCAACACCCAGATCGCCAACGGCACACTGCCGCAGGTTTCGACAGTCCCGACCACACCTGTGCCTGAGCCCGGCTTCGCGGAAGGTTTTCGTGACAGTTGGGACGCCGGGATTGAAAGCATCCAGGTGCTTGTCGGTGCGGCGGGCCCCGGAGCACCAGGTGTGGCCGAGTCCTGGGGCAACCTTGCCCAAGCACTCGCGCAGCAGGCAGTCAACCCGCTCTCGTCCGCCATCAGTCAGGTCAACTCGGTGTTCGATGCTCCGAATGCCGCTTACTTCGCCGGGGGAGCGAGCGCGCAACTTGCCCAGCAAGTACCAGGGCTCGTGTTCGGAGGCGGAGAAGCGGCGGTAGCGCGGGCAGCGGCCGCGGCGCGGGCAGCTGAAGCAACGGCTGATCGAGTTGCGACCCAACTTCCGGTCGGCCGGAGGGGAGCCCCGTTGAATGTGCCGCCGGGGACAAACGCTGAGTCGGTCATTATGGGGCGGCTTTATACTGGTCACAGCCTTGATCGCCTGATGGGCCGAGGGGTAACGCCGACTGTGGTGGAGGATGCCATTGCGAATGGCATTGCCGGTCCAGGGAATTTGCCGGGCACAATGACCTACGCAGTGCCGGAGAACGGCATCAAGGTAGTTGTCAATTCGATAGGTGAAGTGGTTACAGTGCTGCACATTGGAAGGGGCTGACGCATGGCCAATGTCGCGTTCCGGTTTGAGGAGCACAAAAACTACCTGCGGTACTCGCTCGAGCTGATCAAGGATTTTGAATCTGGAGCCGTCGAGTTCCAAGAGTTCGTGTGGCGGCTCGAGGATGCGGCGTTGAGTGCAGAATCTGCGGACGATCCACGGGCCGGCGAGTTTTACGAAGTCTGGTCGGAACTTGAGATCGTCAACGCCCTGATGCTGGCCGACGCCGAACGAGGCTATACCCGCGAGGATTTCGATCCGAACGCCGAAATCCCGAAGGCGATCGCCAAGATCAAACAGTTCTTGACCAGCTGGGCCGAATCCCAAGGGGTACCGGGCTAGCGACACAGACCACCCGTGGTGCCCACGTCGTAGAGGAGACCTGGCCGGCATCACAAACTCCATCATGGTGGCGGTGCCTGGCAGGGACCGAGAACGCCGTGTCGTACTCTCGTCCGAGCGTTTGCCCAGACGAAGGAGTCCGTGTGCAGATCGATCCGGCCGCGACGGCCTGGCTGCTGGCCAGCACCGCGTTGGTGTTGTTGATGACCCCAGGTCTGGCCATTTTCTACGGCGGTATGGTGCGCTCCACCGGCGTGCTCAACATGATCATGATGAGCTTCATCGCCATCCCCGTGGTCACGGTGACCTGGCTGCTGGCCGGCTACAGCCTGGCCTTCGGCGCCGACGCGGGATCCGGTGTGATCGGCAACCTGGATCATCTCGGCTTGGCCAACATCGATCTTGCGGCGGTCCGGTCCAACGTGCCGGAGCTCTTGTTCGTCACCTTCCAGTTGGCCTTCGCGATCCTGACGGCCGCGCTGGTCAGCGGCGCCATCGCGGACCGGGCCCGGTTCTCGGCATGGATCGTCTTCCTGTCGGTGTGGACCTTGCTGGTCTACGCCCCGGTGGCGCACTGGGTGTGGGGCCCGGGCGGCTGGTTGACGACATTCGGCGCGCTGGACTACGCGGGCGGCCTGGTGGTGGAAATCGTGTCGGGCGCCTCGGCGCTGGCGCTGGCCTTGGTACTCGGTCCGCGGATCGGCTTCAAATCCGAGGCGATGCGCCCGCACAACCTGCCCTTCGTGCTGCTCGGCGTGGGACTGCTGTGGTTCGGCTGGTTCGGTTTCAACGCGGGGTCGGCGTTCGCCGTCGACGGCAAGGCCGCGGTCATCTTCCTCAACACCCTGGTTGCCGGCTGTCTCGGCATGCTGGGCTGGCTCGCGGTCGAGCGGGTGCGCGACGGTCGCCCGACCACGTTCGGTGCGGCATCGGGTGTGGTGGCCGGCCTGGTCGCCATCACCCCGTCGTGCGGATTCGTGACACCGATCGGCGCAGCCGTCGTCGGCACCGTCGCAGGGGTGGTGTGTTCGTACGCGATCGGCTGGAAGTTCCGGGCCGGCTACGACGACTCGCTCGATGTGGTTGGGGTGCACTTCGTGGGCGGTGTCGTCGGCACGTTTCTGATCGGCCTGCTGGCCGCCGAAATGGTCTCCGGCGGCCCGACGGGGCTGTTCTACGGCGGCGGGCTCACCCAGGTGGGCAAGCAATCGCTGGCCATCGTGGTGGTCGCGGCATTCGCGTTCGCGGTGTCATACGGCATCGCCAAGCTCATCGACATCACCCTCGGCTTCCGGGTCACCCGGGAAGACGAGCTGGCGGGTATCGATTTCACCCAGCACGCCGAGACCGCGTACGCCGAGGGTGTGCACGGGCATCAGCACAAGCGCCCCGGCGGGCTGTAGCCGGTCAGCGCGGCCCGTCGACGGCGAAGGTGCCCTTGTCGTCAGAGAACACCGCGGTGACATGTCGCACCGTGCCGTTGATCTCCACATCGCAGGTGAAGCTGTCACCTTTTGCCGCAGACGGGTTCTTGCCGTCGTTACAGCGAAGGGCGCTGATCGTGTTCGCCCCGTAGCCGTTGATGGGATCGGAAAGGATCTGCCGCACACCGGCTTCGGCCTGCGCTACGTCGATGACGGTGCTGGCACGGAACTTCCACGCCCAGACACCGATCGCAGAGACGGCGATGAGCGCCACGGCTGCGGTGATCCCGCCGAACAACATCATCTTTCGGCCGGGTGGTTGGCTGGGGGCCCGGTGCGCATGGGGCGGCGGGGGCGGTTGCCGGTACCGATTGAGGTCCGGTGCCGGTGGCGCGGGGGGCCGCTGCTGCGGCGGAGGCGGGGGGTACGGCGCCCGCGGGGCCGGCGCTGCCGGTGGGGGTGCGGCGCCGGGCGGGGGCGCACCGCCGGGGCGGGTCCACCACGGCTGCAACGGATCTGTCGGTGTCGTCATCGGACCTCAGAATGTCGACGCATACTGCTCCATCGATTCGGTGTGCACCGCCCCATCGGAACCGATGATGGTCAGCGACGTATCGCGGACGCGATAGCGGGTCCCGTCGGTGGGATTGGTGATGTCGAAGCCGCCGCCGGGCACGTGCATCGCGTTGCCGAGTTCGATGCCGGCGTTGTCGCTGAGGCGCACACCGCGGTAAACCAGCGCGCCCGAGGGGCTTTGGCAGATGGCCACTGCGGACTGCGCGGTCAGCCCCAAAGCGACGGGTACCTGCGCCGGATCGCAGCGCGCGCCGGGATAGGCCACAAAGCCGAGGCTGTCAGTTCCGGGAAGGGACGCCCGTGGGGTTACCGCCGACGTGGTCGTCAGCGCGGCGCTGTGCGATGTGGCGGTGGTGGGAGCGGCCGAGGCGGTGCGGGTAACCGTCGTCGGTCCGGCCGTGGTGGCGTCGCCCCCGTGGAGAACCAGCCATGCTGCGACGCCGGCGACCGCCACCAAGACGACTAGACCGAGGGCTCCGAGGAGCAGCGGGCGCGTGGAACGTGTAGTGCGGGAGGGGTTTCTGGAGGCCGGCCTGTCCAGGATGGTGGGAGCCGACGGTGTCGTCGGGACGGCGATCGCCGCAGCCGCGGCTGCCCGCGCCAGCCCGCCTGCGCTCGGACAGCGGTGCGCCGGATCCTTGTCCATTCCCCAGGCCACCACGTCGTCGAAGGCTGGGCTGATGCCCGCCGTGACCGTGCTGGGCCGCGGTGGCGGCGAGAACAGGTGTGCGTTCATCAGCATGGCGATGTCACCGGCCGGGAAAGGTGCTGTCCCGGTGAGCAGTTCGTAGAGCAGGCAGGCCAGCGAGTAGACATCGGTAGGTGGGCCGATGTAACCGTCGGTGAACCGTTCCGGGGCCATGTAGGCACATGATCCGATCGCCGAACCCGCCGTGGTCAGACCGCTGTCGGTGCCGGACCGTGCGATACCGAAGTCCACCAGATAGGCGAAGTCGTCGTCGGTCAGCAACACGTTTTCGGGTTTGACATCGCGGTGGGTCAGGCCGGCGGCGTGGGCAGCATCCAGGGCGGCAGCGATCTGACTCAGCACGGCCACCGCTCGTCGTGGCGGCATCGGACCTTGTTGCGCCAGAACAGACTTAACATCGTGGCCGGACACCAAGCGCATGTCGATGAACAGCACACCGTCGATATCGCCGAAATCGTGCACCGGGATGATGTGCGGCTCGTGCAATTGCGCGGCGATCCTCGACTCGCGCCGGAACCGCTCCTGGAAGGACGGGTCGGCGGCCAGTTCGGGCCGTAACAGCTTGAGCGCGATCATCCGACCCTTGATGTTGTCGAATGCCTGGTATACCTCACCCATCCCACCGACGCCCAACAGCGCGCGCAGCTCGTAATGGCCGAACGTATCTCCGACCCCGATGGTCATCAGGCGAACCTCTGATAGCACTGTTCGGCATCGCCCTGCAGACCGGCCCGGTACGCCAGAATTCGGGTGAAACCCGCCAGCGCAGTGGCGCCGTCGACGTCGCTGGCCACCAGTCCGCTGGTGAGTAGGCCGGAGATCGCTTCGTCAGTGTCACCGGCCGACAGCATCAGTGGGCTGCCCGGTTCGCTCATCTTGCTCTGCGCGACGCCGGTGAGGCAGGCCGTCCGCAGGGCCGTCGTGGTCGACTGCAGCGGGGCGCCCCGTTGTTGTTGCAAGGCAAGCATGTAGCGCGACGTCACCATCGACAACGCCGTGTTGTCGCCCTGGAGCAGCACGCCCTGGCTCTCGGTGCGGGGCGTACCGACATCTTTGAGCGCGGGCATGTCGATGCCGATGGTGTTGGTCGCAGGGCAGTACGCCGCGGGAGAGGTGGGTTTGGCATCCGGGCAGGTAACCGGCTCCAGGCTGAGTTGAGGTGGGCTGGTGGGCGTGAAGATTTGGTTCAGCGATGCCATCAGCTTGTTCAGCAGGTCGGCATCGATGGGGCTGTCACCGGTCGCCGGGTACCCGGAGGCGTCATAGGACAGGAACTGCGGCAGGTCGCCCTGACGCTTCTTGATCTCGGCCATGTCGATGGCCGCACACTGATCGGCGTTGCCGCTGAACCCGATTTGGAAGGCGCTGATTCGGTCCAGGGCCGAGCCGTGCGCGTCCCCGGTGGCCAGCGCCTCCTCCTGCGTCATCAGGGGGTCGCGGATGTAGATCGCGCCTGCCAGAACGTGATTGAGGCCGTCACCGGTGCTCAGCGAGAATCGCGGTGATTTGCCCGACGCCACCCAGTGCAGGTAGACGCCCGCGAAACAGTCGGCCTGCTGTTCCTTCACCAGAACCGGTGTGCCCTTTTCTACCAGGTGTGCCTTGGCCTGGACGGCATGGCCGAACTCGTGGGCCATGATGCCGACCACGCCCATATCGCCGAAGTACTTCGCGGCGCCGGGGATGAAGCTGCCGCGATCCCACGCCATCGTGTCGTTGTCGAAGCAGTAGAACGCGTTGGCCATATCGGTCAGGCCGCCGCCGCACACATCGGGATTGGTGGAGCTGTTGGAGTCATAGGACACCAACCCCGACACCGGCGAGAAGGTCCCGGTCAGCGCCCCGTCCCAGTTGTGCGACCAGAAGTCCTGCAGGTCGTCCACGGCCAGCACGGCCAGATGATCGGCTGGGCCACCATCGCTGTTGACGGCGCTGCGCGTGGTTTCCGGCGCTCCGGCGCGTGGTCCGCTGTAGCCGTCTTTCGCCGGTAGCCCGCCGGCCCGAGTGGGGTCGTACAACATCGACACCGCGTGGCCGTCGAGCACCGTTGTGCTGCAACCAGTCAACACGAGCAGCGCGGCCAGCACGGACGCCGCCACCCCGCCTGCGCGTCGCACCCACCGTTGCATGAGGCAAAGGCTAACAAGCAGGTGGCGCCGGGGTACGACCTCACGCCCCCGGTGTCAGCGCAGCGTCAGGCGCCCGGGGCCTGCCCGCAGCGGTTCTTCAAGTCCTGCAGCGGTTGCCTGATTCCGACGAGTTCGTCGTGGGTCTGCGGATTCTGAGCCATGTAGGCCTTGACCTTGGCCACGGTCTGGTCCTTGGTGAGCCCCTTCAGGCTGGTGAAGAAGGCATTCACGTCCGGATGGGTGAACAGGTAGGCCGACGTGGCAGCCGAGACGCCGGCGCGCACCCCCTCCAGGTCGGCGGCGGTGCAGTTCGGCGGGTCGGCCGCCGGATCCTGGTCGGCGAATGCGGTGGGGATCGCTCCGAACAGCCCGAATATGGCAGACGCGGCCAGGGTGCCTGCGCCGATGGTGAGACGGGTCGGTCGGACGTGCATGGTGTACTCCTCCTTCGGGTGACGGCGAGATGGCCGCAGCATTCAGTGTGTCGACCTGGACCTGCGAACGCTGGCGGCCACAGTCAACTCCCAGCGACTTCGGACAGGGCGTACAGTGCGGACACATCACCGGCGGAGCGTGGCGGCTCTGCGGAGCAGCGCGGTCAACCACACGATCTCGGGTCGTTGCGCAAGCGGTGCCGGTACCAGCATGCTGCATGTCACTTCACCCACCTCGACGGGAAGCTCGAAGATCTCCAGATTGCGGGCGACGCGTCGCGCGAGTCGTTCGGGAAGGACGCCGACGACATCAGAGGCCTCCACGACGTACGGCAGCGTGTGGAAAGTGGGCACCGTGACGGCGATCCGCCGCTTCAGGCCGAGCGTCGACAGGGCCTGGTCCACATCGCCGCGCGGTGGGTTGGTGGCCGACATCAGTACATGGGGTAGTGCCGCAAAGGTGTCCAGATGCATTCGTCCGCCCCGGATATCCGGATGGCCGACGCGGGCCACGCCGACGAACCGATCGGAGAACAGCACCGTCCGCGCCATCCGATCGACGGTGAGGTCGACGAAACCGCCTAGAGCAAAGTCGAATTCACCGCGGTCGAGCCCGTCGACGACGGTGAGCGGGTCGGCGCTGACGCAGCGTAGATCCACGCCGGGAGCCTGTGCGCGCAACTCCGCCACCAGCGCTGGTGCGAGCACCGCGAGCGCGTAATCGTGGGTGGCAACCGTGAACGTGCGCCGCAGGGTCGCCGGCTCGAAAGTCGACTGCGGAGCCATGATCCGCCGCACACGCGATAAGGCGTCGGTGATGGGTTCTGCCAATTCCCTTGCCCGTGCGGTGGGTTCGACGCCGCGCGGGTGACGGACGAAAAGCGGATCGTCGAACATCGTGCGCAGTCGGCCGAGCGCGTGGCTGGTCGCCGATTGTGACAGGGACAGCGTGGCGGCCGCGCGTCCCACGTGGCGTTCGCGCAGGAGGGCCTCGAAGACCACGAGGAGATTGAGGTCCACCCGAGTGAGATCGATTTCATGCATCGACATGATGAATAAATACCATTTGATCGATTACTGGCGGGCCGATACTTTCGCGTCGTGAGGTACGACGTGGCGATCATCGGGGCCGGACCGGTCGGCTTGTTCCTTGCGACCGAACTGCGCCTGGCCGGGGCGTCCGTTGTCGTCCTGGAGCGCGACGAACGTCCTGACGCGCCCCTCAAAGGTTCTCCGTTCGGGCTGCGTGGCCTCTCCGCCTCGACCGTCGAGGCCCTCGACCGGCGGGGGATCTTGGCCGATGTCGCAGTCGGTGGGGCGCATACGCGCGGCGGGCACTTTGCCGGCCTCACTTGGGACGACGCCCGAGTCGACCCAGGGCGGCGACCGTACCGACTGCCGGACACGGTAAACCGCACGGTGGCAACCACAATGGAGCACCTCGAGACCGTTCTGTCGGCGCGGGCGACCGCCATGGGCGCCGTGATCCGTCGGGCGGTTCCCGTCGACGACGTGCAGCAGACCAACGACACCGTCTCGGTCGCCGCAGCGGATGGTCGGTCGTATCACGCCCGCTGGCTCGTCGGGTGCGATGGCGGCCGCAGCGTCGTGCGCAAGGCGGCAGCCTTCGTGTTCCCCGGCACCGAGCCGCGATTCACGGGCTACTCCGTTCATGTCGACCTAGCCGACGGATCGACGCTTCCGCTGGGCCGCAACTACACGCCCACCGGCATGTATGTGCAATCGCAGCCCGGGGTCTTCGCGCTGGCGCATTTCGATGGCGGTGCGGCCCATCGCAGTGTGCCCCTCACCGCCGAGCGTGTGCAGGCGGTGCTACGCCACATCACCGGTATCGAGGTCACGGTGACGGCGGTGCACCTGGCCACCACCTGGACCGACCGCGCGCAGCAGGTCACCACGTACCGGCAAGGCCGCATCCTGCTGGCCGGTGATGCCGCACATGTTCACTCGCCGCTGGGCGGCCAGGGCCTCAATCTGGGGCTCGGTGACGCCATGAATCTCGGTTGGAAACTCGGCGCCGTCATCAGGGGTAGCGCACCGGAGAGCCTGCTCGAGGGATACACGCGCGAACGGCACGCGGTTGGGTCCGCAGTGCTGGACTGGTCGCGCGCGCAGGTGGCCCTTCTGGAGCCGACCGCAAATGCCCGGGCCATCGCGGGAATCGTTCGCGACCTCATCGAGACCCGTGACGGCGCGACCTACTTCGCCGAACGTTCGTCGGGACTGTCGGTGCGCTATGCACTGGCCGGAAGTCACCCACTCGTCGGTCGCAGTGCCCCGGACTTCCGATTCGTGGGCGGCAGCAGACTCGGCGAGCTTCTCACTGGCGGGGCGGCAGTGCTGCTCGATTTCCAGGGGCACGACGAGTTGCGCAACATCGGTGCTCTGATGGGCGCCGAATTGCGTTATGTGAGAGCCGAAGTCGAGGAAAGCCTCGGTGTCCGCGCCGTCCTGGTGCGACCTGACGGAGTAGTGGCCTGGGCGTGCGATGACGATCCCGATGCCGACGAGGTGACGGAGGCGCTCGCACCGTGGATGCTCACGCCGGGCGTCACTGCGGTTGGTCGTCGACCTTGAAGTCGAACTTCACATCGCCACCCTTGACGCTGGTGACGGTGACGGTCACGCCGTAGGTCTCACCTGAGTCGGTGAGTTGGCAGCGCAGCGTCTGGCCCTTGTCGCCCTTGAGGTCCGAGGGGCAGGTCACCGATTCGGGGGCGCGTCCGACCTGCCGGGTGAGTTGTTGGGAGATCTGCTCGGCCACGGCGTTCTTGTCGACGGTCTGGACGATGTCGAAGTTCACCGTCTTACCGTCGACGCTGGTGACGGTGACGTTGACGCCATAATCCTTGGCGCCGTCGGACATCCTGCAGTCCAGAGTGGCACCGACCTCGGCCTTGAGGTCGCCCGGGCATGTCACCGACGCCGGTTTCGTGCCGCCCTGCTCGGTGACCTTCTCGCTGATCTGATTCTGGACCTGGTCCTTGCTGACCGTGTTGTCGCCCACCGAGGCTGAGAACGAACAGGCTGCGAGTGCCGCCGTCGCGGCCAGCATCACCGGGGCCGCCATCCAGCGCGTCATCGGGTACATCGAGTCTCCTCCAAGTCGATGCACAAGAATCGCACAGATGGCTTCCGCCCTCGAGGCGGATCCATGATGTGGCGGCCGGCGTTGCGGATGTGGGTGCAGGTTGTCCGCTGTCTCTAGTGCCAGTCCCAGACGGACATGTCGCCTGCTGGGTAGTTCTGGCAGATGTCGGTGGTGTGGGCGGCCACGCCTTTGTTGTTGAAGAACAGTTTGGCCCAGTTGGGCCAGCGCCAGGACATTTGTTCGTAGAAGGCGTTGGTGGCGGTGTCTTCGGAGTATTGGCGGCGGCCGGCGTAGTCCAGGGAGAAGAACCAGTGGATGCGGTCTTGGGCGCCTTGTTGGTCGGCGGCGGGTTTGTTGTTGTAGTCGATCATGTAGCGCTCGTAGTAGACGGGTTCGACGTCGCGGGCGGCGGCCATGATTTGTTCGGCGGTGCAGGGGGTGCGCAGGATGCGGTTGGGGATGGGGTAGTCGTCGGTGGCATCGGCTGAGGCGATGCCGGAGGTGGCCAGGGCGCCGGCCAGGGCTGCTGCGGCGACACCGAATCGGATTCCTCTGTGCGTCATGGGTGTTCCTTCCTAGTGCTGGGCGGCCGCGACCTGGTCGAGGATGACGCGTTGGTCGGGGCAGTAGTAGTTCAGGGCCGCACCGAGGAATTGCCAGTTCTGTTGGGTGCTGTTGTGGCGGTCGAGGTTGTCGCCGATGAATTTTGCTGAGGCGTAGGCGTCGTGGTCGACGTTGTTGTAGAGGCGTTTGCAGACCAGTTTGCCGATCCAGGCGTTGTAGTCCTTTTGCCCGTAGATGCCGTAGGTGTGCAATTCGTGGGCGAAGTTGGTGTCCGGATCCCGGTCATAAGCCGGATCCGCCTGCGCGTACGGCGCCAGCGCGAGCCCGGTGGCCAGCAGTGCCGCCGCCATCGAAGCAGTAGTGATGCGGTGTTTCATGCTGACCTGCTCTCGTGTGGTAATCACGCCGCCGACGGCGCTATTACGGGGCCGGTGGCGGGTTCGTCTGTGGCGGTGCGCAATTGCGGGCCTCGACGCCTTCTTGGTGTTCGTGTGGCGCACGTCCCTCGCTCCGACTCGACATCGCGGGACTGTGGTGTAGAGTCCTGCTCGTGCTTTTGACGGAACTCAAGTTCCGTCTGTTGGACATCATAACCGAATGGTCGGCTCCTCGTACAGTGCAGTGCGGGGTAGCCGGCCTGGTCCGGGCAGGGGTGCGGTGTGTACGCAGTGCTGAAGCGGTTCTGGGTGCCGCTGCTGTTGACGGTGGTGGTTGCCGTCGGTGCCTATGCGATAGTGCGGATCCGGGAATCGGGCCAGCATGTGCCCGCCGTGGCCGAGCAATCGGGAGTCACGGCCAACTTCAACCCGAAACACATCACCTACGACATCACCGGTTCGGGGGGAACGGTGACGGTCAACTATCTCGACGAGAACGGGCAACCGCATCTGGTCGAGAATGCTCCGCTGCCATGGTCTTTCACCATCGTCACGACATTGCCATCGATGTCGGCGAACATCATGGCCCAGGGTGATCGTGACGTCAGCGACCTGAAGTGCCGTGTCACCGTGGACGGGAACGTGCGGGATGACCGGGCGAGCACCGACACTGTCAAACCGTTCATCTACTGCTTGGTGAAATCCGTATGAGCTCACAGCATGTGAAACAGCACCGCCCGTTCATGGGACGGATGGTCCGAATCTTCTCCATTCCCATCATTTTGTTCTGGGTTGCCCTGGCGGTGGTGCTGGGCATGGTCACGCCGTCGCTGGATGACGTTGCAGCCAGTCGCTCAGTCCCCCTGAGTCCGACCAATGCGCCTTCCTATCAGGCGATGTTGAACATCGGCAAGGTGTTCAAGCAGTACGATTCGGACTCCTCGGCCATGGTGGTCCTGGAAGGTGACGACAAGCTCGGCGAAAGTGCCCACAAGTACTACGACGAGATCGTGGCCAAGCTGGAAGCCGACCACGAGCATGTGCAAAACGTTCAGGACTTCTGGAGTGATCCGCTGACCGCTGCCGGGTCGCAGAGCGTGGACGGAAAGTCCGCCTACGTACAGATTTTCCTCAACGGGTCACAGGGCACCAGTGCCAGTCACGAATCGGTGGCCGCCGTACGTGACATCGTTGCTTCGGTTCCCGCTCCGCCAGGTATCAAAGCTCACGTCGCGGGCAACACCGTCCTCAACGCCGACACCAGTGTCGCCGGGCATCAGAGTATGGCCGTCATGGAGTTGGTGTCGGTGGGTGTCATCATTCTGATGCTGGTCATCATCTACCGCTCCGTTGTGACGATGCTCATCTCGATGGTGATCATCGGCATCGAACTCTTTGCAGCGCAGGGTGTCACAGCTACGGCAGGCAATCTCAACCTGATCGGACTCACCCCCTACGCGGTCAGCATGGTGACGATGCTCGCGCTCGCGGCCGGAACGGACTACGTCATCTTCCTCTGGGGCCGATATCACGAGGCACGGTCGCGTGGGGTAGATCGCGAAGACGCGTTCTACCTCGCCTACCACGGTGTATCGCACGTGATCCTAGGTTCGGGTCTGACCATCGCCGGGGTGTGCTTGTGCCTGACGATGACCACCCTGCCGTACTTCAACACGATGGCATTGCCCTGTGCCATCTCGGTTCTGGTGATCATCGCGGCAGCCCTCACGCTGGCCCCCGCCGTCCTGACGGTGGCATCGAAGTTCGGTCTTCTCGATCCGAAACGTCAGGTGTCAGAGAAGGGATGGCGCAAGGTGGGTACGGCGGTGGTGCGATGGCCCATCCCCATCATCGTGGTCACCACTGCCATCGCGATCATCGGCTTCGTCGCTCTATTCACCTACGTGCCGCAGTACAACGACCAGAAGTTCACTCCGGCCAACATGCCCGCGAACCTCGCGATGGGAGTTGCCGACCGGCATTTCTCCCAAGCTCGGATGAACCCTGAACTGCTGATGCTGGAGGCCGATCATGACTTGCGTACTCCCGCTGACATGTTGGTGATCGACCGAGTCGCCAAGGCAGTCGTGCACATGCGCGGCATTGATCGGGTGCAGACCATCACGCGCCCGCTGGGTTCACCGATCGAGCACAGCTCGATTCCGTTCTTGTTGGGTGCGCAGAATGCCGGCACCCTGCAAACAGCGGTGTTCAACAACGACAACTCTGCGGCGATGTTGGAGCAGGCTGACGAGCTGTCCAAGACCATCGCGAGTATGCAGCGAATGCTGGCTATCACCACCGAGTTGACTGCGACCACGCACAGCATGGTCGGCAAGACGCACGACATGGTCGCTACGACACAGGAGTTGCGGGACCACATCGCCGATTTTGACGACTTCTTCCGCCCGATCCGCAACTATCTGTACTGGGAACCGCACTGCTTCGACATTCCGATGTGCCAATCGCTGCGGTCCATCTTCGATGCCCTCGACGGTATCGATGCCCTTTCCGATCAACTCGGCGGGCTGACCACCGATCTGGACAAGATGGACCAACTGCTGCCACAAATGTTGCCCGTGCTGAAGTCCACGATTGATTCGATGGGCAAGATGCGCGATTTCATGCTGGCGTCGCACAGTGTTCAGGCCGGCACTCAAGCTGCTCAGCAAGAACTGGCCAAGGGCGCCACTGAGATCGGCTTGTACTTCGACCAGGCCAAGAACGACGACTTCTTCTACCTGCCGCCGGATGTCTTCCAGAACCCAGACTTCGAGCGTGGCTTGAAGATGTTCGTGTCCCCGGACGGTAAAGCGGTGCGCTTCATCATCACCCACCAAGGCGACCCGGCATCGGTGCAGGGAATCGACCACGTTCGCGATATGAAGGACGTCGTCGCTGACGCCGTGAAAGGAACACCGTTGGCGAATGCCAAAGTGTCCCTCGCCGGTACCGCCTCGCTGTACTCCGACATGCAGGACGGGGTGTCGATCGATTTGGCGATTGCGGTGATTGCGTCGATCCTGCTGATCTTCGCGATCATGTTGATCATCACCCGCAGTGTGGTGGCAGCGCTCGTCATCGTCGGAACGGTGGCGGCATCACTAGGGACCGCCTGCGGTCTGTCAGTGCTGCTGTGGCAGGACATTCTGGGCATCGGTGTGCAGTGGATCGTTCTCCCCTTATCGATGGTGATCTTGTTGGCGGTCGGCTCCGACTACAACCTGCTGGTCGTATCGCGACTGAAAGAGGAGATCCATGCCGGCCTCAACACCGGCATCATCCGCGGCATGGGTGCCACCGGGCGTGTCGTTACGGCAGCCGGTTTGGTGTTCGCTTTCACCATGATGTCGATGATCGTGTCCGATCTGCGTGTGGTGGGTCAGCTCGGCATGACGATCGGTATTGGCCTGATCGTGGACACGCTGATCGTGCGCTCATTCATGACGCCGTCCATCGCAGCCGCGTTGGGACGCTGGTTCTGGTGGCCGCTGAACACCTTCAAGATCACTCACCCCGCGCCGCCACCAGCCGGGCCTGAACCCGACGAACCCCACACCACGCCGATTCCCCAACCAACCGCGTCATGACCACGGTCGCGCGCCCCGACCCGGAGCCGATCGACGTGGCTGAGGCGCTGTTGCGGAGGTTTATCAAGCTCTTTGTCGCCTCGCGGCATGTCGACATGACGCGCAGGACATCAGGACAGCTGACACGGGCGCAGTACGTGATCCTGCAACTCGTGGTGGAACGAGGCCGGGCCCGCGTCTGCGAACTGGCGCGGGCCACGGGAGTGAGCCTGCCCAGCATGTCGGTCACGGTCAGCCGACTGAGGCGACACGGCCTGATCTCCCGACGACCAGCCACCGCCCCCACCCGCAATTCATGGGTCGAACCAACCGCGGCGGGCGTGCAGGAGTTCGATTCCCATATGGAATCTTGGCGGCGCGATATCGAAACCGCCTTACAGCGCTTGAACAGCGACGACCGGAGGGCAATCCACGCCGCAGTCCCGGTACTCGAGAGATTGCTCGGCGACTTCTAGCGGTCAGGAACGGCCGATTCGCTCTGCGAATCATCGCTGCGGGTCACATCTCGAAGTCCTGGTCTGAGATGCTGTAGGAAATGAGCAACGGAATCAGGACAAAGTGACTGAGCCCGAGTCGAAACTGCGCCGACGAACCGACGGACGGCTGGATCGCACGCGCGACCCAGCCATCCTTGATGCTGCGCTGGCGGAGCTCAGCGAGCATGGTTACGCCAAGACCAACATGAACGACATCGCGGCGCGCGCAGGCGTCGGGAAAGCAGCTATCTATCGCCGATGGTCGTCAAAAGCGGCTTTGATGACCGATGTCCTGGTGCATTGGCGGCCAGAACTCGTGGATGAGGACATACCGGACACCGGCAGCCTCGAAGGTGATTTCGACGAGATCGTGGAACGCGCGGTGCTCACAGAAGACAATCTCGTCTCTAACGACCTGGTGCTGCGCGTTGCGCTGGAAGCGACTCGGGACCCGGAGCTTGCCGCGGCCATGGATGAACTGCTGCTGTTCAAAGGGCGCCGATTGGTCACGGTGATCATCCAGCAGGCGGTGCGCCGTGGCGAGGTCCCCGAACGGGATTGGTCGGTGGTCGCCGATGCACTCGTCGCCATGGGCCTGATGCGAGTGATCAGCGGACTTACGGTCGACGCCAGTTTCCTGCGCGAAGTGATCTATACGTTGATCCTTCCCGCCATATACGCAGCCGGTGACGCTCCGGGCCGTCGGCGTCGCTGACAGTCCACGCCACCAACTGATTAAGCCAGTCAAGTTCTGCGCGACGCATGCACTGATCGGTGACACACGGCCGAGGCGAAGTGGAGCCAGTCACTGCCGGTTTCGGGTTTTCGAATTGGCCGCCGGCCGCGGCTTCGCCTACCGTCGCGACTATGCCTGCTGATGTTCCGACGATCCTGGCAACCAGCGGTGGGATCGGCGCAGGCCGGCGCACGCGGTTCGAGTTCACCGCGATGACCGATTTCGCGGTCGAGCTCTCCGGGGTCACCGGCCGGGCCCCGCGGATCTGTCTGCTGGCGACCGCGATGGGCGACGACAAGGCGGTTCTGCACCACCTGACCGAGGCCGCCCAAGTTCGTGGTTTCGTGGCGTCGCACGTGGCCCTGTTCCCGATGCCTACGGTCGAGGACATCACCGCTCATCTGCTGGAGCAGGACGTGGTGTGGGTGTTCGGCGGGAGCGTGGCGGGATTGCTGGCAATGTGGCGGTTGCACGGAATGGATGAAGCGTTGCGGGTGGCGTGGCATGCGGGTGTGGTGTTGACCGGGGTGTCGGCCGGATCGATTTGTTGGCATGCGGGAGGCACCACCGATTCGTTCGGTCCGCAGTTGCGGCCCGTCACCAACGGTCTCGGGTTTCTGCCTTACGCCAATGGGGTGCACTATGACACCGAAGACCAGCGTCGGCCTCTGCTACATGAGTTGGTCGGTGCGGGCGTGTTGCCATCGGCTTATGCCACGGACGACGGTGCCGGCCTGCTCTATCGGGGTACTGACCTTGCTGAAGCTGTAGCCGAGAACGAGAGTGCCGGTGCGTATTTCGTTGAGCGAACCGAAGATGGGGTGGGGGAGACCGGACTCGATGTCCGGAGATTGTCGCGGTAACGCCTAGCTCTCGTCTTGCTGGCGCGCAAACGATTCGAACGCGTCGGCAGTCGCGCGATCGGCAGGAAAGAGCAACTCGATGGCCAACTCTGACAGCGTGACCTCGAAAGGCATATCGAGCGTGCCGAACATGCCGAAGAACGACCACTCTCCGCCATCGGGGGCTCGCAGTCTGACCGGGCCGAGATTGTGTGCGAAGTCGGAACCCGTTGTCGCATTGTCCTCGTCGGATGGCAGATACTTGCCAAACTCGTCCAGCAACTGGGTGAGCTGCTCGTCGGCGGTGGCGGCGAGCTGGCGCTGAATGCGATCACGAAAGTAGCTCATGACGTCGCGGGCGTTGGTGATCCACGGGATCAACTCGAAGGCGACGCGCATGACGTTGACAGGCGGACTGAGCAGAGCAGGGTCGATGGTCGCGATGAGCGGTTCGATGGCGGCGTTTGCGGCGACCAGATTCCAACGCCGGTCGAAGACGACGGCCGGATACGGCTCATGACTTTTCAGAATCCGCTCCAGCGCCTCCCGGACCGGGGCGAGTTCGGGAGCCCCGAACGAGTGCTCGGGGAACGCCGGGGCGTGCCCGGCGGCAAGCAGTAACCGGTTGCGTTCCCGGAACGGCATGTCGAGCCGCTCGCCAAGGCGCAGCAGCATCTCTCGTCCGGGCTTGGAGCGGCCCGTCTCGACGAAACTCAGATGTCGGGCCGATACGCCGGCTTCGAGGGCAAGCTCCAGTTGCGTCAGCCGACGCCGTTGCCGCCAGTCGCGCAACGATTGCCCGACCTGAGCACTGGAGCTGACGGTGGTCATTCACACCGACTGTAGCCGTATCAGGGCGGCCGCTCCATTACCTCGACGTAATCGACACGACGACCTCCGAACGCGACGATCACCGGTAGGACCGTGAGGAGACTGACATGACTGCATTGATTCGACGACTGATCTGTGGCACAGCCGGTGCCCTGCTGGTTGTCGCACTACTCCTGCCGTGGAACGACATTCACGACGTCGACCGCGTCGCATGGGGACTGTGGAAGCTCACCTTCCCTCTCTGCGCAGCATTGGCGGTCTGCGCGTTGACCACCGCGATCACCGGCGGGCAGATCGGCCTGAACAGGCCCGACGTGTCGATCATCGGCGCGACCGATGGACTTGGAGTCATCACCACCGCGACGCTGGCGTGGCTGCTGTTCTACAGTCTGCCCCCTCACGCCATCCGTCAGCCAGCTCTCATTCTGGCCTTGATATCCGCCGCCGCAGCAGCTTTCGCGGCCGCCGACTACCGCCCGTTGCGGGGTGCGCCGTGGTTCCCGAAAATGGTCGATCGCAGCGGTGAGAATCTGTCTCCTCGGCGTCTCTCTGAGTCGCAGTGAAGCTACATGACGCTGGCCGGACAGTGCCATCGTCGAACAGATCTCACAACATTTCTTGCTCGATGGCGTGGTGGATCGTGCGTACGTTGGGTCGGAAGCCAAGCCGGCGCGCGAGGCCACCGTCCATGTGTAGACGCCACGGATGCGCCAATGCCTGCGACGACGGGGCCATGGTGCCGCCGCCGATGGCGACGAGTTCGTACAGTGTTGTCGGTGCGTCGTCGGTGATGTTGACGATGCGGCCGTCCCACGCGCCGGTGAGTGCGATGCGGGTCGCGGTCGCGATGTCGCGGTGATGGACGAGGCTCATTCGCTGAGCCGGGTGCATTCCGGCATTCGCGACGTGGGCGGCCAGCGATTCCAAGTGACCATCACCGTCGCCGTAGACGAAGCCGTAACGCTGGATGGACCACGTCAGACCACTTGTGCGCAAGGCATTCTCGGCGGCCAGCTTACTCGCCGGGTAGGCCAGCTTCGGCTCCACCGGGTCGTCCTCGCGGCCTGGGCGCGCGCCATCGGCATCGTAGATATGGGCGGTACTCGCCATGATGAGGCGTGCCGTGGGTGCGTGCTGCTGGACCGCCGAGATGAGGTTGATGGTTCCCTCGTGGTTCGTTTTCCAGATCAGATCGGTGTCAGTGGTGCGGAACGCGGCGGCCAGATGCACGATTGCCTGGATGCCGCTGACCGCTGCTGCGAGTGACCCGGTATCGGACAGTTCGGCGACCGTCTCGGTGACGTCCGCTGTCATCGATCCGGGCCGACGCACCAGCGCGCGGCACTCGTGACCGTCTTCGATCAAGCGCGGCAGCAGTCGGGCGCCGACCAAACCGGTGGCACCGGTGACCAAGATTTTCATGATTCGTCCTTCTGCGTGAAGTGTTCGAGTCGCTCGGTGGCGGCTCGCAGCACTCGGATCGTGGTGTCGATGTCGGCAGTGTCGACCCCGTCGAAGGCCACGGCGTGGATTCGGGTCAGGTCGGGCAGCTCGCGCCACAAGGCTTCACCGGTTGCGGTGAGGCGCAGCAGCTTTTGTCGTTGATCCGTGCTGTCGGGGACCTGCTCGACGAGCTGTTTGCGCACCAGGGTGACAACGACGGCGCTCAGGGTTGCGCGTTCGACCTGCAGAATGCGTTGCAGTTCCCGTTGCCGGGTGGGGCCGGCGTGCACGAGCTGGTACAGCACATACCACTGGGTTGCACCGAGGTCGTAGGGCCGCAGTGAGTGCTCCATGGCTGCCCGTGCGGCGAGATAACAGCGCTTGGTCCACGCGCCGACAGTGTCGTGCTGAGGAGCCGCCGTTTTGTCTGCCACCAGACAATAATGTCTGCTAGCAGACAAAGTGTCAATCGGCCGAGCGCGGTCGCTTTAGGTTGGTGCTTGTGGCGCGACCCCTGGTGACGGGGTGGTCTCCGGTCGTTTCTTCTGCCACGGCCAGCGACCGCTGATCTCCAATTCCAGCGACCAGCTCAAGAAGGTTCGGATCAGCACGATCCCGGCCAGCACGGCCACGCTCTGCGCGGTCGGTGTCACCGCGACCGTGCGGATGATGTCGGCCGCCACCAACAGCTCAAGACCGAGGAGAATCGATCGGCCGAGTTGTTGGCGCAGCTTCTCGTAGGTATCGCTTTCTTTTCGCCGTAGCCGGCCGATCGCGAAGGCCGCCGCCAGCACCGCGCCGATCGCGATGATGGCCACGCCGGTTCCGTCGATAACCGTGCCGACGGTCTCCACGACCTCGATGAACGTCATGGGCCACAAGGCTATGCGGTAGGGACTGGATCTGGCCATGACCGGTGAACGGGGCAGAATCGCAGCATGGGCCGCTGGTCAGATGTTGAGGTTCTGCGCGCTTCGCGGGACTGGGTGTCACCCTGGTTCCCGCCTACAGCGACCCGCGTCTCACGGGATGGGTACGAGCTGTACGTGGACGGCGCCACCGCCACAGTGATGGCGGTCAACGGTGCCCGGCCCGTGCTCGACGACGTCGCCGCGATTCTCGAAGTGGGTCGGCGCGTTGGCGCTGAGGCAGTCGAATTCACCTTGGGGCCGGATGACTCCGGCGTGGCGCCGGGGGATATCAGCGGGGCGCACGTGACGGCGACCGTCGACATCCTTGCGATCGATCTGGAGATCGGTGTGCTCGGTGTGAACCCGAGCCCGGAGCTGCAGGTGGATGAAGTTCGCACGCTTGACCAGTTTGCTTTGTATGAACGCACTTCGGCGGCAGCATGGGGCTATCCCGAACCCACGGATGCCGATATCCGCAACAGTTTCGATGAGCTGAGGCCAGGATGGTTCTTGGCATCGCTCGCCGACTTGCCGGTAGGGGCCGGGGGATACACGCTGGTCGATGAGGTCGCCCGGCTGTGGGGCGCCGCCGTCGTCCCTTCGGCGCGCGGCAAGGGTGTTTATCGTGAGTTGATCGCGGCGCGCACTAGGGATGCGAAAGCCCACGGCGGCACACTGGGTTTGGTTCATGCGATGGCAACCTCGTCGCCGGTTCTGCAACGGGTCGGCTTCCGCAAAGTGGGTGAACAGCGGGTCTATCGGGCCGCTTGCAGCGGCCCGCACGGCGGTCGCCCGGCTTGACAAAGCTCATCGATCCCTCAGCGCGGTCGTGAACATGCTGTAATCGAATCTCACGACCGAGGAGGACAACGCAGAGTGGCCAGCACCCGTGCCGAGCTCGAAGACCTGTACCGTCGCTACCTGGACGCGTGTAACGACCACGATCTCGATCGCATGTCGACCTTCTACAGCGGGGCGATCAGGGTCAACGACAAACCGATGCCGCCCGGGGCGGTCGCCGAACAATTCACCCCGATATTCGCGGCATTTCCCGATTGGCGCTGGGACGTAGGGAGTCTGGCCATCGACGGGGATCTCATCTCACTGCGGTTTGCGGTCGGTGGCACCCACCTCGGCACCTTCGCGGACATCCCTGCAACCAATCGGCGGGTGAGCATCCCCGAATTCACCATCTACCGCGTGGAAGACGGACTGTTCGCCGACGTGTGGGATCTGTCCGACACGCCTTCGCTGCTGGCTCAGATCAGTTCCTGACCGCGTTCGATCCGCTCACTGGTGTGAACGGGCGGCGGGCCAGGCGATCTCAAGCTCCCGGTCTCTGGGCAGTATTCAGGGAATCCGGACGCCGGTGCCGATATCGAAGAGATGGATCGCGTCGGGATCCGCGGTCACGTGCACGGTGTCGCCCATGCCGATCCGGTCGCGGCCGCTGGCGCGGATGATGACGTCGGCACCGACACCGCCCACGGTCCCGTAGAGGTAGGCGTCCGCGCCCAGCGTCTCGACCACCGCAACGGTGACCGGGATGCCGGCCCCCGGCTGGGTCAGTCGCCATCCCTCCGGGCGCACTCCGACGGTGACGGGCCCGGTCTTGGCGTCCGAACGCGCCACTGCCATGGTGTGTCCGGCGGCGGTGACCCCGGACTCGCCGAGTTCGCCGTCGAAGAACTTCATGGCGGGCGATCCGATGAACCCGGCGACGAACACATTGGCCGGCCGGTCGTAGAGTTCCATGGGTACCCCGACCTGTTGCAGCTCACCGTCTTTCATCACGGCCACCCGATCGCCCATCGTCATGGCTTCGGTCTGGTCATGGGTGACATAGACGGTGGTGACCCCGAGTTCACGCTGCAGTTTGGCGATGTCGGTGCGGGTTTGCACCCGCATCTTGGCATCCAGGTTGGACAGTGGTTCATCCATGCAGAACACCTGTGGGTTGCGAACAATGGCCCGGCCCATGGCAACCCGCTGGCGCTGTCCACCCGAGAGCGCCTTGGGTTTACGGTCGAGGTAGTCGGTGAGGCCAAGCGTTGCGGCGGCCGCGGACACCCGCCGCTCGCGTTCATGTTTGGGTAGGCCGGCGTTCTTGAGGCAGAATTCCATGTTCCCGGCGACCGTCATATGCGGGTAGAGGGCGTAGTTCTGGAACACCATGGCGATATCGCGGTCCTTGGGCGCGGTCGTGGTGATATCCCGCCCCCCCAGGCGAATGGAGCCGGCGGTCACCTCCTCCAGGCCCGCCAGCATGCGCAGCGTGGTGGACTTCCCGCAACCGGACGGCCCGACCAGGACCATGAATTCACCATCGGCGATGTCCAGGTCGATACCGGCCACCGCGGGCGTCGGCGCTTTCGGGAACCACCGCTGGGCCTTCTCGAATTGGATGGTTGCCATGGTTTTGCTCCTTTGGTCGTGGGGCTCGGGTGGGCCGGTATCAACGGGAGGAGATTCCGCCGACCATGCCGCTGATGAAGCGCTTCTGCAAGGCGAAGAACAGCACGGCGATCGGCAGCGCGACCATGACACCGGCGGCCGCCAGCAGCGAATAGTCCGTGAGGTGCTGCCCCTGGAACAGGGCCAAACCCAGTGGGGCGGTTCGCCGGTTGTCGGAGACCACCAGCACCAACGGCAGCAGAAACTCGTTCCACGTCCACATCGTCACGATGACGGCCATCGTCATCATCGGCGCCAGGCTCGGCGGGACGACGATGCGCCAGAGCAGCCGCAGGTCGCTGGAACCGTCGAGTCGTGCGGCTTCGATGATCTCGCCGGGGAAGCCGCGGAACTGATTTCGCATCCAGAACACTGCGAACCCGAGCGATTGGGCGGTCTGCGGCAGGATCAGTGCCCAGTAGGTGTCGGTCAGGCCGACGGTGCGCAGGTTGAAGTACAGCGGGATGATGAAAGCTTCGGCGGGAAGGGTCAGGCCCAGCAGCAGGATGTAGAACAACGCCGAGGATCCGGGAAAGCGCATCCGGGCGAACGCGTAGCCGGCGAAGGTCGCTAGGACGACCGTCAGCGCCACGACCGCGCCGGTGACCACCACGCTGGACAACAGATAACTGCTGAAATTGCCGCGGTCCCAGGCTGCGCCATAGTTGTGCAGATCGATGCTCGTCGGAATGGTGAATCCACCCGAGTTTTCCTTGCTGGGTGTGATCGAGGACATCAGCACACCGAACAACGGCACCAGGGCGAAGATCGCGAACAGCGCGAGAATGACTTGGTTGACGGTCTTTTCGGTGCGGCTGGGGTTCATTCGGCCTCCCGCGGACTGATCCGGCTGATCACAAAGGTGAGGGTGACGATCGCGATGGTCAGCACCACGGCGATGGCCGAGGCCAGGCCCACCTGCCCGGTATTGAAGGCGCGGTTGTAGGCCTCGAAGGCGGGCACGGTGGTGGCTGTTCCCGGCCCGCCCCGGGTGGTGATGTAGACCAGGTCGAAGGTCTTCAGGGCCGACACCACGGTGAGCGTCAACGCCACCGCGATCTGTCCGCGCAGGGACGGCAGCGTGATGGCGACGAACTCACGTGCCCGTCCGGCCCCGTCGAGGCGAGCGGCTTCGAACAGTTCCGGTGCGATGTTGCCGATCCCGGACAGGAAGAGCACCACGCACAACCCGATGTTGAGCCACGTCCCGATCAGACCGATGGCGATCAACGCGAAAGTATGGTCGCCCAACCACACCCGAGTCAGGCTGTCCAGTCCGACCGCCCGCAGCGCCTGGTTCAAGAGGCCGTTCTGGGAATAGATGGAAATCCAGATCGTGCCGATGACGACGGTGGCGATCACCTGCGGCAGGAACAGCACCGTGCGGAAGAACGACATCGACCGCATCGCGTGTGCTCGTGAGATGACGGCACTGAGCACCAACGCGACAACGACGGGCACCGCCGCATAGAACAGGATCAGGACGCCGGCATGCAGAAAGGACGCTCGCAACTGCTCATCGTCGAAGACGGTGAGGTAGTTGGTGATTCCGGCGACAGTGGCAGTGCCGATGCCGTTCCAGTTGTAGAACGAGTACTGCACGGTCTGTACCAGCGGGGCGCCGAGAAACACCACGAACACCAGGAATGCCGGTACCACATAGAGATAACCGCGGATCGCCGCGCGCGGTGTCACCCTGCGTGTCGGTGCGGCCGTGCCGCGCCGGCCACCTGGATCGGTGGCCGGCGTGTCGGGCGCAGCCCGTCGTCGTGGTGGGCGCAGCGTCACGGTCATTTCTGGTTCTTCAGGAAGGCGGCGTAATCCTTCTGCAGCGAATCGACGAACTGTTGTGGGTCGGCTTGGCCGCCGAGCAATTCCTGCATGCCCGTGGTGATGGTGTCGTAGAAGGTCGGCGTGGTGTAGTCGAGATAGGGCACCACACCGTCAGCCTTCTGTGTCTCGCGGTATCGGGTCGCGATATCGGCGGCCACCGTGCCTGCCTTCGGTTCGTAACCGGCCGGCAGCACCGTCGGCAGATTGCCCGAATCGAGCAGCACCTGAGCGGCTTTGGCGTTGGTGACGAAGTCGATGTAGGCGGCGGCGACGTCGGGATGGGCAGACTTCGAGGTGATGGCCCACGCCAGGCCCTGCCCACCGGTGGTGGCGGGCTTACCGTCGTCGGACGTCAGCGTGGTGAAGCCGACATTGTCACCCAACGCGTCCTGCAACGGCTGCTGCAGCCAGGTGCCGGTGAGGGTGAACAGCGCACCGCCCTTGCCGAAGGTGCCGACGGCGTCGTCACGGGAGACGCCGTTGGTTCCCGGCGTCAGATAGCCTTCGGCGGACCATTTCGCGACCTGTTGAGCGGCCTTCAGCGACGCCGGATCTGTCCATGCACCGGCACGGCCGCTGACCAGATCCTTCACCGCGGGCGCACCGGCGGTTGCGGCCTGGACGACACCGAACAGGTGGATGCCGGGTGACTTGTCGAGATTGCCGAAAGCCATCGGGAGTATGCCCTTGGCCTTGGCGGCGGCCATCGCCGCGTCCAACTCGCCGAGGGTGGTCGGTGCAGACAACCCGAGCGAGGCCAACTTCTCACGGTTGTAGTAGATGCCGACGACCTCACCGGTTTGGGAGACACCGAACAAGGTGTCGCCCTGCCACGTCTTGCCGTCGCTGCTGAAACTGTTCTGCTTGAGCAGGCTTTCGGGATAGTAGCTGTCCCAGCCGTAGAGCTTGGCGTAGTCGTTCATCGGCCGCAGCATCCCGGCTGCGACGAAGGCCCCCATATCCGGGTAACCCTGGTTGGCTTGCACGACATCGGGTGGCGTGTTGCTGGACAGGGCCAGTTTCAGTGTCGACTTCAGGTCACTGAACGACTCGACGGTGCGCTTGATCGTGACGTTGGGATACATCTTCTCGAACTCGGCGTTGAGCTGTTCCTGGGCCTTCACCATGCCGCCGTCGGTGTTCTGGTCCCATACCGCCAGCGTGACCGGGCCGGCCGAGGCGACGTCTTTGGAGACCTGGTTGGTGGGCGCGGCGGGCGCACCACCGCCCGACGGGCCGGGTGCGCATGCGCTGGCGGTGAGCAGTGCGGTGGCCGCGGCGACCGCGGCTGCCAGTCGGTACAGGCGGGATCTGGTCATCGGGACAGAGCTCCTGGAGTCGCAGGGGTGGGGGAGTTGCGGTGCTGTTCGGCCCAATCGCGGACCGGTGCCCAGTGCGGGTCGTCGTGGTGGTCGGCAAGCAGTTCGGCGATATCGCCGGGCCGGGGTGCGCTGCGGGCACCCCCGGCGCCACGCACCGAACAGGTGGCGCTGACGCTGGCCAGTCGCAGGCGTTGATCCAGCGGCCAGTCCCAGGCCGTGGCCGCCATGAACGCGGCGGTGAAGGCGTCACCGGCTCCGGTTGGGTCCACCGCGCGAACGGTGATCGCCGGGACCGCCCGCCGGTCGGCCCCCTGGGCGGCCAGCGCGCCGTTGGGCCCCAACGTGATGACCGCGAGCCCGACCCGCCCGGCAAGGACGTCGAGGGCGGCATCGGTGGTCCGCGCCCGCGTATAGGCAAGCGCCTCAACTTCGTTGACGATCAGGATGTCGATGGCGCCGAGCTGGTCGAGTAGGGCTTCCGACCATTGGCCCGACGGGTCCCACCCCACGCCGCCCACCAGTATCGTTCCCCGGGAGCGGAGTCGCGCCGCCTCGGTGTCGACGGGTCCGCGCCCCATCCCGACATGGGCGACGCGCACCGGAGTCGAATCGGGCCACGACGGCAGATGCGGGGGTTGCTGCTCGAAGGTCACAAAGGATCGGTCGTGTCCATCGGTGATCGCCACCGTGATCGGGTTCTGGTAGTCCGCGTGCTGGACGGCGAAGCGCAGGTCGAGATTGGGTTCTCCGCGCAGGGCACGCTCGATGATGCAACCGATCGGGTCGTCGCCGAGTTCGGTGACCAACGCGGTGTGTGCCCCCAAGCGGGCCGCAGCGACCGCCCGGTTGGCGGCACCGCCGGGCGATATCGCGAAGTCGCTGGCGTACACCTCGGCCCCCGGTGCCGGCGCCTCGACACCGGTGAACACCAGATCGCTGAACACCCGGCCCGAGACCAGGACGTCGATTGCACGATCGGTCACTCGTGGGTACCTCCACCTGTTTGACAGAGTTTGGTGGTCTTTGCGCGGTCAGCGTGACCGGCTTGCATGACGATTATGTTTCTTCGTCATCTCTCGCGGGTTATTTTGCGAAAAGTTTCCAAAAGTCGTTCAAAGTTGTGCAAATTCAATCACGGTCTGGGTACGATCCCGTCATGTTCCTCGCCCAGCGTCACGAACGCATCCTGGCCGCGCTCGCCGGTGGCGGCCAGTCCGTGGTGCAGCTCGCCGAGACGTTGGGGGTGAGCGAGTCGACGATCCGCCGCGATCTGGACATCCTCGCCAAGGGGGGCCGGCTCGAGCGTCTCTACGGCGGAGCCATGCTGACGCAGGGCAGTCGGGCCAACATCACCGACTCGGGCAGCGTGGAAGATCCGTTCACCTCCGACACCCGCGGCGATCTGGAGCTGCGCCGCACGATGGCGATCGAGGCGGCGCAACTGGTGTCCGACGGCGACGTCGTTGTGCTCGATATCGGCTCGACGACCCAATTGGTGGCGCGCGAACTGCGCGGCCGCCCGGTCACCATCATCACCTCGAACCTGGCGGTCCTCGACGAGGTCCGCGACGACGACGTCGTCGAAGTGGTCCTGCTGGGCGGGGTGCTGCGGCGCAATCAGCAGTCTCTGGTCGGCCCGCTGGCCGAACAGGTCATCGGGCAACTCAGCGCCGACATGATGTTCTTGAGCTGCACCGGCGTTCGTAACGGCCACGTGCTGGACAACATGGCCGTCGAAGCGCCGATCAAACAAGCCCTCATCGCCGCGTCACAGCGCATCGTGCTGCTGGCCAGTGAGCTGAAGTTTCCCGGGTCAGGTGCGCTGCGGCTGTGTTCTCTCGACGAAGTCGATGTGCTCATCACCACGGCGGGCACGCCCCACGACGAACTCGCGCATCGCCGGGAGGCCGGCAGAAAGGTCATCGTCGCATGAAACTCACGATCCTCGGCGGGGGCGGATTCCGCACTCCCTACGTATGGCAAGCGCTGATCCGCGATCAGGGCTCGCCCCGGGTGACCGAGGTCGCGCTGTACGACGTCGACCAGGGCCGGCTGGCCACCATCACCACGATCCTCGAACAGCTTGCCGCCGGGTTCAGCGACCCGCCGACCTTGCGCACCTACACCCAACTGGAACCGGCGCTGGAAGGTGCGGATTTCATCTTCGCGGCCGTCCGCGTCGGCGGTGTCGAGCAGCGCTGCTGCGATGAACATGTTGCGTTGGACCTCAACGTGATCGGGCAGGAGACGACCGGACCCGGCGGCATCGCCTACGCGCTGCGGACCGTGCCGGTCATGCTCGACATCGCCGAGACCATCCGCAGAGTCGCCCCGGACGCCTACTTCCTGAACTTCACCAATCCCGCAGGGATCATCACCGAGGCACTGCAGAGCGTGCTCGGCGACAAGGCGCTCGGGATCTGTGACACGCCATCGGGGTTGGGGCGGCGCGTCGCCGGAGTGCTCGGCCATGACCACACTCGTATCGACATGGACTATGTCGGTCTGAACCACCTCGGCTGGATGCGCAGGGTGCTGGTGGACGGCCGCGACGTGCTGCCGGATCTGTTGGCTGACGAGCAGCGGCTGCAACGGTTGGAGGAGGCGCAGGTCTTCGGGGTCGACTGGATCCGGACGCTCGACGTCATCCCCAACGAGTACCTGTACTACTACTACTTTCACCGCGACGCCGTCCGCCGGATCCTCGAATCCCCGCAGACCCGTGGTGATTTCCTGCTGGAGACGCAAGGGCGGTTCTTCGCCGACGCTGCCGCCCAGCCGGAGATCGCGGCCAAACTGTGGACCGCGGCCGTCGACGAGCGCGGGGCGAGTTACATGGCCGAGGCCAAGGGTGGTGTTCAGGGCGCTCCCGCGATCGAGCGCGAGCGGGAGACCGACCCGGCACATCTGGGCTATGCCGGCGTGGCCCTCGGGGTGATGGCGGCGATCAGCCGCAACGAGAAGCGGACCATGATCCTCAACGTGCGCAACCGCGGAACGATCCACGGGCTGCCTGCCGACGCGGTGGTCGAGGTGTCGACGATGGTGGATGCCAACGGTGTCCATCCGCTGACCCTGGACACTCAGCCCGATCTGCATCAGCTCGGCTTGATGCAGCAGGTGAAGGCCGTTGAGCGGCACACCATCGCAGCGGCGACCACCGGATCGGGCGCCGAGGCGCTCAAGGCGTTCGCCCTGCATCCGCTGGTCGACTCGGTGGGCGTGGCACGCGAACTGCTCGCGCGCTATGTCGATGCCAACCCCGATATCGCCCGGGTACTGGCCACACGTTCGAAGGTAGCGTGACGCCGGTCGTCGAGATCAGCGCCGACGCCGAGACCACCGGGTCCAGGGTGGCGGAGCGGATAGCGGCGCTGATCGAGGCCAAACCCGATGCGGTCATCGGTGTGGCGACCGGATCGTCGCCCGAGCCGGTCTATCGCGCCCTGGCGCGCCACATCGACAACGGCCTTGACGCCTCGGCCGTCAGCTGGTTCGCGCTGGATGAATACGTCGGTCTGCACCTTGGCCATCCGCAGTCCTATCGAGCGGTGCTCGAGCGGGTGCTCATCGGACCGCTGGGTCTGGACGCGGCCTCGCTGCATGTGCCCGACGGAGCCGCCGCGGATCCCGACGAAGCCGCCCAGGCCTATGAACTGGCCCTGGCGGGCACCACGGTGGATCTGCAGATCCTGGGCATCGGCGAGAACGGGCATATCGGTTTCAACGAGCCGGGCACACCGTTCACCACCACCACCCACCGAGCCGGACTCACCCGGTCCACCCGGATGGCCAACGCCCGGTTCTTCGACTCGGTGGACCTGGTTCCCGCCGAATGCTTGACCCAAGGTCTTGCGACCATCATGCGTGCCGATCGCATCGAGCTGGTCGCGTTCGGAGAGCGCAAGGCCGCGGCGGTGGCCGCGGCCCTGTGCTCTCCGGTGACCGAACAATGCCCGGCGAGCATCCTTCAGACGCATCCGGACGTCCGGTTCAGCGTGGACGCCGACGCCGCCGGGGGATTGCGGGAAATGCATTGTGTGCCAAGTTGAATTTGGCCGCGTCAGGGTGATCGACTTGGAACCCACATTGCTGGTGCCTGTGCAGGCAGTGTGGCAGCGCCATACCGTGTCGGCAGTGCGTGATGCGGTGCTCGCGAGTGCGTCCGCGCGCGACGGTTGACGATGACGGGGCGGAAAGGAGTTGCTCAGCCCTCGTCAGTATCGGCCAGGGCGGCCTGTGCGACACGGAACGCCGTATTCGCATCGGGCACACCGCAATAGATCGCAGACTGCAGCAGCACCTCTTTGATCTCGTCAACACTCAGACCGTTGGTGCGAGCGGCGCGCACATGCATCGCCAGTTCGTGGTGGTGTCCACGGGCAACCAGTGCGGTCAACGTGATCATGGATCGGGACCGGCGATCCAGGCCGGGCCGGGTCCAGATACCACCCCACGCGTACTCGGTGATGAACTCCTGGAAGTCGCGGGTGAAGTCGGTGGTGTTGGCGTCGGCCCGGTCGACGTGCGCATCGCCGAGTACCGCACGCCGCACCGCAGTGCCGTTGCGACGCACCTCCGCCACTGTCATGTCGTCGCGGTTGCTGCTCTCCGTCATGATGGCTCCTCCGAATAGGGTTGGGCCCGGGTGATCGCTTCGTCGATGAGATCGTCCACCAGCCCGAGGTAGGTCTCGGCCGGTTCATGGCCGGCCAGTGCGGCCAGGCTGCGCTGCTCCGAGTGGACCTCGTCGTCGACCTGGACCAGCCGCGCCGACATCGCCGCCGTGTCGACACGTAGTCCGGAGAGCAAGGCGGTGCTCTGCCGGGCGGCGACGACGGTGCGTCGCAACAAGGTCTGCAAGGTTTGCCATTCCACGTGCCAGGCGCCGTCGGCCCGCTCATCGACCTGCTCGGCCGCCGCGGTATGCAGCGTTGCGGCCAGTGGCGGAGCGGACAACGCCGCGCGGCGGATGAGCACCGACAGGGTCGGATTGGCCTTGTGCGGCATGGTGGACGATGCTCCGCCCGTGCCCTCGGAGAGCTCTCCGATCTCCGAACGGCCCAGGGCCAGAACGTCATTGGCGATCCGTCCCCAGGCGTCGCTGGCGCACGTCACCGCGTCCGCCAGCCGCGTCACCGCAGTGCGGTGGGTGTGCCACGGCGCAGCCGGCTGCAGGCCGAGGCTCACCGGAAAGTCGGCGCGGCAGCCTCGCGCGCGAGCCTGCCCGGCCAGCTCGACCACACCGGACAGGGTGCCCGCCGCGCCACCCATCTGCACCGGAAAGGTCAGTGCCGCCAGTACCTCGGCGGCGTCGACCAGGCCGTGCAGCCACGTCGCTGCCTTCAGGCCGAAGGTGGTGGGCACGGCGGCACGGGTCAGGGTGCGGGCCGCCATCGGCGCATGGCGGTAGTGGTCCGCCAATGACGAGACCCGCCTGATCTGAACAGTCAATTCGGACCGCGTGCTGGTCACGGCGTCCCGAGCCGTCAGCATCAGTGCGGTGTCCATGATGTCCTGGCTCGTCAGTCCCCGGTGTACCCAACGGGCGGCGTCCTCGTCGCCTGCGGCACGCAGCCGTGCGCGCAAGATGTCGACAAGGGGGATCACCGGGTTGCCCCCGGATTCGGCCTGGGTCGCGATCACCGCGATATCGTCCTCCGACAGCAGATTTCGCAGCGATCGATAAGACGGCGCCACACCGTGCTCGGTCAACACGTAGAGCCAGCGGTCCTCGGCGTGCGTCATCGCATCCAAGAGCGCGCCGTCGCTCATCAGTGCACCGGCGCGGTGATCGCCAGGCCAGGTGAGCGAACTCATGAGTGTCGGGGGAACGCCAGGAAAGGCGTCTCGTCGTGCCCCTGAAGCGTGACGTCGAACCGGTAACCCGCCACGCCGGGGCGGACCATCAACAACTCGGCGCGTGGACCCAGAGACGTCAGTAGACGATCTGGAGCGGCGCCCTCCAACGGAAGGTAAGCGCGGGTGAACAGCCGGTCCAGCAGACCGCGGGCGAACACCGCCACCGAGAAGAACGGAAGCCCTCCGTCGACGCGGCCGGGAAGCACAGTGGTGAAGGTGTAGTCGCCCGAACGATCCGTGCTCGCGCGGCCGAAACCGGTGAAGGTGTGGCCGTCACGGCGCAGCGAACCGGTCATGCTGGGCACGTTACCCGCCGAGTCGGCCTGCCAGATCTCGATGAGCGCGTCCGGAACCGGTACGGCGTCGCCATCGCGCACCGTGCCGTGTAACCGAACGGCTCCGGCGGTTCCCGGTGCGACGAGGTCACGATCACCGGGATAGGGCAGTGCGTAGTGGAAGAAGGGGCCGACGGTCTGTCCGGGCGTGGGCGTGGGTTCGGTGGTCATCGTGATTCCTCGGTATCCATGGGTGTCCGGTGGGTACCGGTGAGCACGATGTCCCATCGGTACCCGGTCGCCCACTCGTGCGTGGTGAGGTCGTGGTCGTAGGTCGCCACCAGGCGACGGCGCGCCCGCGGGTCCACGATCGATTGATAGATCGGGTCGAAGTCGAACAACGGGTCGGCCGGAAAGTACATCTGGGTGACCAGGCGCTGCGTGAATTCCGTTCCAAACAACGAGAAATGGATGTGCGCCGGACGCCAGGCGTTGTGGTGGTTACGCCACGGATAGGGGCCGGGTTTGATGGTGGTGAAGCGGTACCAGCCGTCGGCATCGGTGAGGCATCGCCCGACGCCGGTGAAATGTGGATCGATCGGGGCGGGGTGCTGGTCCCTCTTGTGGACGTAGCGGCCCGCGGCGTTGGCCTGCCACACCTCGACCAGTTGCCGACGCACCGGCCGCCCGTCGCCGTCGAGCACTCGACCGGTGACCACCATGCGCTCACCGATCGGGTCGCCGCCGCGCTGGATCGTCAGATCCGACTCCAACGGATCGACGTCACGCTCGGAAAAGCACGGTGACCACAGTTCGATGCCTTCCGGGTCGGCGTGGTGCAGCTCCTTGGTCGGGTGGCGTAGACGGCTGGACCGATACGGCGGGTAATCGATCGCCGTCGTGTTGTCCGGGGCGTGACCCGCGGCAACCTTCTCCTCGTATGCCGCTGAGATGGCGGCCATTTCGGCTGTGATGGTCTTTTGTTCTACCAGTGCGCTCATGTGGATTCCTTGTTCTCGAAGTGCGCCAGGTTCAGCTGTGTGGCCAACCGGTGTAGCCCTCCGCCAGATATGCGGAGCCGGCGTCCGATGCGATGAGGGTGGCCAATTCGCCGCGTTGCCGACGTTCGTCGAAGTCCGAGGTTTCCGGTGCCCGGTGCAACATCGTGGTCATCCAGTACGAGAAATGCTGCGCCTTCCAGACCCGGTCGAGGGCTCGCCGGGTGTAGTCGTCCAACGCCTCATCGCGATCCTTGCGCAGGGCGAGCTCGATGGATTCGGCGAGCAACCGCGCGTCGTGCAGCGCAAGGTTGAGTCCCTTTGCGCCGGTCGGAGGAACGGTGTGGGCGGCGTCGCCGGCCAACAGCAGTCGGCCGTGCCGCATCGGCGTCTGGACGAAGCTGCGGAACGGCAGCACGGTGCGTTCGATGACGGGACCCTCTTTCAGCTGAAAGCCGTCGCTGCCGGCCAATCGCGATTGCAGCTCGTCCCAAATCCGGTCATCCGACCACGCTGCGGCGTTCTCCTCGGCCGAGCACTGGAAGTACATGCGCTGCACCGCTTCCGTGCGCTGGCTGATCAGCGCGAAGCCCCGTGGTGAGCGGGTGTAGATGAGTTCGGGTGCACTGGGCGGCGCTTCGACGAGCACGCCGAACCAGGCGAACGGATACTCGCGGAAGTACTGTTGGCGCCCGTCGATGTGGTCGCGGCACATGCTGCGGGAACCATCCGTGCCCACGACGAGGTCGGCGAGCACCTCGTGGGGCTCGCCTTCGGCGTCGAGGTAGGAAATGCGGGGACGATCACCGAGATCGGCGATCGTCGATCGCAGGATCCCGTAGCGCAGGTCGGCACCGGCGCGGTCGCGTGCGGCGTGCAGGTCGGTGAACACATCGGTCTGTGGGTAGAGCCAGCACGACGCCCCGGCGAGTTTCTGGAAGTCGATACGGTGGCTCGCGCCGTCGAAGCGAAGGAAGATGCCTTGGTGCTCGTGCCCGTCGGTGAGCACCCGTTCTGAGGCGCCGGAGTCGACGAGCAGTCGTACGCTACCGGATTCGAGGATGCCGGCGCGGTGAGTCGTCGAAATCGTTGGCACGGTGCGCGTGTCGAGCACGACGGACTCGATACCGGAGAGGTGCAGCAGATGCGACACCATCAGGCCTGCCGGTCCGCCGCCGACGATGGCGACCTGGGTGCGTGTCGACGTCTTGGGTGCAGCCATGCTCTCTCCGTTCGGTTTGGTCGGACCCTACGGAGAGTGGCGCAGCACCGTCCAGGCTATGATTTCACTCAGTGGAATTGGAGGGCGATATGGCCGGTGGTGGTCCTGCGGGCGCGTCCTTGGTCGACCGGACGCTGGACGTCCTGGAGTCCTTCGATGACGCCCATCGCCGGTTGTCTCTGACGCAGATCGCGCGGCGGTCCGGGTTGGCGCCGCCGACCGCGTTGCGGATCGTTCGGCAGCTGGTGGCCCGGGGCGCCCTGAGCCGCAACGACAGTGGCGACTATGTCATCGGGCGCACGGTGTGGGACCTCGGCTTGCTGGCGCAGGTGCAGACCGATGTTCGTGAACTGGCGTCGCCGTTCCTGCACGACTTGCACGCGGCGACGCGCGCCACTGTGCACCTTGCCGTTCGCGACGGCGACGAGGTGCTCTACCTGGACCGCCTGGCCGGCCATGCGTCGGTGCCGGTCGTCAGCCGGGTCGGTTCGCGGCTGCCCCTCCACGCAACGGGCGTGGGCAAGGTCTTGCTCGCGCATGCACCCCAGGCGGTGCAGGAGGCAGTGCTGGCCGACCTGCGCCGCATCACCCCGTACACGATCACCCAGCCCGACCGCCTCAGACAGCAGCTCCACAGGGTCCGCCGTGACGGTTATGCCGTGACGATCGAGGAGATGACGTTGGGTGCCTGCTCCATCGCCGTGCCGGTCAGTGCGGCCGCGGGTTCCTCCACAGAGGAACCGCCAACCGCCGGTGATGTCCGCGCGGCCCTTGGTGTGGTGGTGCCGTCACTACAGCGGGACAAGCAGCGTCTGGTGACGGCGCTGACGGTTGCCGCCCGCGGAATCGGCCGCAACCTGAGCTGACCGCTCCAGTGGTGCTCGCCTCATGCCGTGACCGATGTGAGAAGCGGCACCGCCGTTGCCCCGCGGGTTTGGTCGCACCGGCCCATAGGGTAGAAGGGCTAAGCGAACAGGACGGACCGACGCGGGTGAGGTCATCGGGGTGAGGGTATTGAGAAGGCGACTGTTGCGCTGGACTGCAAGTGTTTTGGCGCTCGCTCTGCTGCCCGTGGTGGTCGCGACGTTTGCCGGAGCCGGGCCCGCGGCCGCACACTCCCGGCCGGGGCTCCCGGTGGAATATCTGCTGGTGCCGTCGGCGGCGATGGGGCGAGACATCCGGGTGCAGTTCCAACCGGGAGGACCCCACGCGCTGTATCTGCTCGACGGGCTCCGCGCGCAGGATGACTACAACGGCTGGGATATCAACACCCCGGCCTTCGAGTGGTACTACCAATCCGGTGTGTCGGTGGTGATGCCCGTGGGCGGGCAATCCAGTTTCTACACCGACTGGTATCAGCCGGCCGTCGGCAACGCCGGCACCCAGACCTACAAGTGGGAAACCTTCCTCACGCAGGAGCTGCCGGCCTGGCTGTCGGCCAACAAGGGCGTCGAGCCGGGCGGTAATGCGGTGGTGGGACTTTCGATGGGTGGTGCACCCGCGCTCACCTACGCCGTCTACCACCCGGACCGGTTCGTGTTCGCCGGCTCGCTGTCGGGTTTCCTCAATCTGTCCCAAGGCTGGTGGCCGACATTGGTGGGCCTGGCGATGAACGATGCCGGGGGATTCCGGGCCAATGACATGTGGGGACCGCCGATCGACCCGGCATGGACCCGCAACGACCCGACCCTGCACATTCCCGAACTGGTCGCCAACGGGACCCGGATCTGGATCTACTGCGGTAACGGAACCCCCGGCGATCTGGCGCCGGCGGCGACCCAGGCTAACCCCGGTGCGGGCATCCTGGAGGGTCTGACCCTGCAGAGCAACCAGAATTTCCAGCAGGCCTACCTGGCGGCGGGTGGCAAGAATGCCACCTTCAACCTGCCGCCGAACGGTCTGCACGCGTGGGAGTACTGGGGTCAGCAATTGCAGCAGATGAAGCCGGACATCCAGCACACACTGGGCGTCAAGTCCGCGTAATCAGAGCACGCCCAGCCGGGCCAGGTCGGTGAGATACTTGCGGATCAAGTCCTCGGTGATGTGCGGAATATCCTGTGCTGGGCCGATTTTTGCCGACCGGACGGCTTCGCGGAACACCGCTGTGGGTGCCACCGCGCCGCGCAGCGGCCGTTCCGGGTGCCGATACGCATCCAGCAGCGCCAGGACGGAGCGCTGCCGCTGCTGCTCCGGCAGAGACCGTAGTGCGCCCTCGAAGCGGTGCACCCACTCGGTGTGATCGTCCACCCGGGTGATCGAAACGCCCGCGTCGATCAACCAGTCCACGATCACATCGAGTGAGATGCCGTCGTCGTGCGGGTTCATCACGTCGTAGGACCGGAAGCCATCCAGGCTGTGGCCGCCGAGGGTGGTGATGGCGTCGGCGACGAAATCGGCAGGCAAGCCGTCATAGTGCGCGCGCGGGCGCTCACCGGATCCGTCCTCGACGTAGAAGGTGCGCGGGGCCAGCCCCGTTGCCACCACACTGATCACCAGCCTGGTGAACGCGTCCGGAATGTTGAGCTGGCCGCTGAACCTGCTGTGCGCCAGGATCAGATCGGAACGGAAGACGCTGACCGGCAGCCCGCACAGGTCATGGGCCTCACGCAGAAGTACCTCGCCGGCCCACTTGCTGGTCGCGTATCCGTTGGCGTATCCGTCGTCCAGCGACCGCTTGGCGCTCACCTCCCGGATGTCGCCATCCTCGACGAAGTCCGGCACCGTCATGGCGACGGCGACGGTCGACAGGTAGGTCACCGGCTTGAGTCGGTGACTGATCGAAAGCCGGATCACCTCTGCGGTGCCGACGACGTTGGGGCCGAACAGTTGTCCGTACGGCAACACGTGGTTGACCAGCGCCGCGGGGTGGACCACGAGGTCGACCTCGTGAGCCAGCCGGTGCCACGTCGCATCATCGAGCCCGAGGTTCGGTTCACCGATATCGCCGGGAAGCACTTCCAGATGATCGGCAGCCAGTACCCGGAATTCCTGCGCCATCGCGGGATCCGACTCGAACGCCTTGGCCAGGCGCAGCCGTGCAGTCTCGACATCGTCGCCACGTACCAGGGCGATCATCCGACCGCCGGTGGCCGCCAACCGCTGCAACCACTCCAGCGTCAGGAACCGGCCCAGATACCCGTTGGCGCCGGTCATCAGCACGGTCTGTACCCGGTCGGGGACCGGCAGCGCGGACGGTGCCGCGGCCAAGGTGGCATCGTCGATGAACTTGTCCAACGTGAGGTCCGCGGCGGAGACGGAGCTGAGGCCAGTGCCGTGCACGCTTGCCACGGTGGGACGGGTACCACCCGACGCGCGCTCGGATTCGACGTAGTCCGCCACCGCCGCGAGATCTGCTGAGGGTCCGATGATGACCCCGACGGGCACCTCCACGCCGAGCACATCGCCGAGGAGATTCGAGAAGTTCAACGCGGACAACGAATCCCCGCCCAAATCGGTGAAGTGCTCGTCGGCGTTCGGCGCCGCCCCCGGCAACCCGAGCAGCGCCTGGGCGGCATTGACCACGGTGGTCAGCACCGGTTGCGTCGCGGCGGCTTCTCTCAGGGCGCGTAACTCGTCGGTGCGGGCCGTTGCCACGTCAATGTAGAGCTGCTCCAAGCGCTGCCCGTAGTGTTCTTTGAGCTTGGGCCGCAGGAGTTTACCGACGCCGGAGAGCAGACCGTTGGCGGTGGTGAACGGCTGCGTTTCGATCAGGAAGTCGACAGGCACCTCATACGACTGCAGCTCGGCCCCGCGCGCGGTGTCCCGCAGCGCGTCGAGCAGCGCCGCCTTCAAGTCGTCGTGGTCACGATGGCGGGCGAGCCCTTCGTCGGTGGGCACGATGACGGCCAACAGCGATGACCGTTCGCTGTTGCCGTAGACGAAGATCTGCCGTACCAGAGGCGCACCGGTGTACACGGCTTCCAAGTGGGAGACCGCGACGAATTCACCCTGGGCGAGTTTGATGACGTTGTTGCGGCGGTCGACATACACCAGGTGGTCGGGTCCGATCTGGGCCATCACGTCACCGGTGCGGTAGTACCCGTCGGCGTCGAAGACCTCGGCCGTCACGCCGGCCCGCTTGTAGTACCCCGGTGTCGCGGTCGCGGTCTTCACCAGCAGCTCACCACGCGGATACGGGCGGTCGGTACCGAAGTAACCGAGTTCGGGCACGTCGACCAGTTTGTAGTCGAGCACCGGCGGTCGACTGACGACGCCGTCGCGGGTCACCCCACCGACCTCGGTGAGGCCATACACGTCGAACAGCGGTGCCTGCACGGTGCTTTCGAGGAAGGTCCGCATCTCCGGTGCCAAGGGTGCGGTGCCGACGAATCCGTTGAGCACGCGACCGCCCAACAGGTGTTCGCGCAGTTCGGTCTTGGCGTGGGCGGCAGCCTCGGCTGCGGACTCACCGTCGCTGCGTAACCGGTCGACCCGGGTCTGATAACGCTGGTAGAGCATGTCGACGACTCTCGGTACCACTGCAAGTTGGGTGGGGCGGACCAGTTGCCAGTCCTCGAACAAGGTGGACAGGTCCGGCTCAGGAACGAAATAGCTCGTGCCACCAGCCTGGAACGAGGCGACCAGGGCGATGCGGCCACCGAGGTGGTTGAGCGGCATGAAGTTGACGTTGCGCACGGGTACCTCGCCGTCGGCGACGAATCCGCTGGTCCACATCATGGCCAGCATGCGTTCGGTCCACATCGCGCCCTTGGGCAATCCGGTGCTGCCGGACGTGTACAGGATCATGGCCAGCCGCTGATCGTCGGACCCGTCGTAACCGGGCGGCACCGGAAGTCCTTCGCCGCGGGCGATGACATCGGTCAGGATCTCGATGGTGATGGAGTGGTCCGCCAGCCGGGTGCGGGCGCGGTGCAGTGCTTCCCGTTGGTCGTCGATCGCCGGTTGGTAGTCGAAAACGGTGAGCCGGCGGACCGACGGGCTCTGCGCGGCGCACTCGACGGCGAGGTCCAGGTAGGCGGCGCTGACGGCCAGCACTCTCGGTTCCGTCTCGGCCAAGATCGGCTGGAGCCGCGATGACGGTGAGTTGTGCTGCAGCGGAACGGCCACCAACCCCAGATAGTTGGTGACCAGGTCGACGGTCAGGTAGTCGGCGCTGGCGAAACCGATGGTGGCCACGAAGTCGCCGGGACGCACCGGCTGTGCATCGGAGCTCCAGGCTGCCGCGATGGCCCGTACGTTGGACCACAGGCGCCGGTAGGTGATGGTGTCGAAGCGCTGCAGAAACTGCTGCTCGGTGCGGCCGGTGGCCGGGTTCCGGATCACCGAGTCGGCGCGGGTGCCGAGGGCGGGCCGGTCGGCATAACTCTCGGCGTAGATCCGCAGGATCTCGGCCAGCCGCGTGCCGGGCCGACGCGCTGCCTCCACGACGGCGGCCGATGGACGCGCCCCCTGCAGGTCGGTGTCGGTGGCATACAGCCAGGCGAGTCGTTCGGTCCGGACGTCCCGGCGGAACTCGGTGGTCATGGCGCACCTTTCATCGGCATCTCATCTGAGTATATCTAACTATACCTAGATGGGAAGCGGCGGCCACACGCAGGTCACACGGGCGTCGTCGACGGCTCCGGGGGCGTCCGCCGGGCACGCAGGCGCGGGGGCAGGGGACGCTGCCGGATGAACGTCGGCCACCAGAACCATGGGCCGAGCAGCCGCACCAGGCACGGCACGATGAACGACCGCACGATCAAGGTATCGAGCAGCAGCCCGATGCACACGGTCGAGCCGAGCTGGCCGATGGTACGGAGATCGCTGGACAGCATGGCCAGCATGGTGAACGCGAACACCAGCCCGGCCGAAGTCACCACGCCGCCGGTGCTGCCGAGAGCGCGGACCAGTCCGGTGTTGATCCCGGCGTGCACCTCCTCTTTCAACCTGGCGATCAACAACAGGTTGTAGTCGGAGCCCACCGCCACCAGGATGATGAACGTCAGCGGCAGGATCAGCCAGTGCAGTGGCAGGCCGATCAGGTGCTGCCAGATCAGCACGGACAACCCGAACGCACCGGCGAACGAGAACGCGACGGTGCCCGGAATCACCAAGGCCGCCACCAAGCTTCGCGTGATGAACATCATGATGAGGAAGATCAGCACGAAGGCGGCGATCGCCGCGATCAGCAAGTCGGCTTTGGCGTACTCCTGGATATCCCGGTTGTTCGACCCCGACCCGCCGATGTAGATTTTGGCGCCCGCCAGCGAGGTCTCTTTCAGTGCAACCTTGATGGCGTCGGGAAACTGCTGGACGTGGTCGATGCCTTCCTGTCCCATGGCATTGCCTTCATGAGTGACGATGAGCCGAGCTGCCTTACCGTCCGGTGACATCATCAACTGCTCGCCGGTCTTGATGTCCTCGTTGTCGAAGGCTTCCCGCGGTATGTAGAAGAAGTCGTCGCTGCGTGCGATGTCGAAGTCGTTGCCCACGTTGATCATGTCGTCGAACGTCTGGTCGGTGTTGTCGGCCTGGATGTTGGACGGCCCGTACGTGTTGACGATCAGTGCCTGCAGCCCCTGCATGTCGTCGGCCATGATCTTCAGTTGCGACACCATCTGGGGCAGCAGCTTGTCGACGACCTCCAACGAGGCCACCGCGTCCTTGATGTCACCGGCCAGACTGTCCACGCTGTCGAGCATGTCGAACAGCGAACGGAACGCCCAACATGCCGGGATGTCGAAACAGTGCGGCTCCCAATAGAAATAATTGCGCAGCGGGCGCATGAAATCGTCAAGGTTGGCGACCTCGGAATTCATCTGGTCGGTGACCTGCTGCATGTCCTCCATGGTGACGACGGTGTTGTGCATCTCGTCGGCCAGGTTCTGGGTCAGGGCGATCATCTTCTGCAGCACCGTGATGGTGTGCGCCATGATCTGCGCCTGCTGATCGGTATTGCTGTTGGACTGCCGCACGAACGGCAGCTGCATCCCATTGCCGCTGCCTTGAGTGGTGAAAAGATAAGGCAAGCTGGCATGTTCGAGCGCCCGGCCCATCGGCCGGGTGATGCTCTGCACCATGGCCACACCGGGCAGGCGCATCAGCGCCTTGGCGGCACGGTCCAGCGAGATGAAGTCCGCCGAATTGCGCATGTCGTGGTCGGACTCGATCATCAGCATCTCGCTGAACAGCTTGCTCTGCGGAAAGTGCCGGTCCGCGGCCCGGAATCCCTGATTGGCAGGGGCATCGGCCGGCTGATAGGCACGGTCGTCGTAACTCACCCGGTAGGTCGGGACGAACACCGCGCCGAGCGAGACAATCGTGACGGCGGCGACCAGGATCGGCTTGGGCCAGCGCACCACGCTGGTGCCGATGCGCCGATAGAGTTTGGCCTTCACCTTCCGTTTCGGATCGAACAACCCGAACAGACTGCCCAGGCTGAGCAGCGCGGGCACCAACGTGAGCGCGCCGGTGATGGTGAGCACCATGCTGATCGCCACCGCGGGGCCCATGGTGTGGAAGTAGTTCAGCCGCGCGAAACTCAGGCAGAAGCACGCCCCGGCGATCGTCAGCCCGGAGCCGATGATGACGTGCGATACACCGCGGTACGCGGAATAGTAGGCGTCCTCACGAGTTTCACCATTCAGGCGTGCCTCGTGGTAACGGCCCAGCAGGAAAATGCCGTAGTCGGTGCCCGCCCCCAACGTCAGCGAGACGACCATGTTGACGGCAAATGAGGACAGCTCGATGTAGCCGAAATGCCCGAGGGTCGCGATCACGCCCTTGGCGGCCAGCATGAGCACCAACACCCCGAACAACGGCACCAGGAGCGTGGTGATCGAACGGTAGACCACCAGCAGCATGAAGATGATGAGGAAGATCGTGACGATGGTGATGTTGTTCAGGCTGGAGTTCGCGATGTTCACCGTGTCCGCGGCCAGCGGCGCCGCGCCGCTGACATAGACCTTCAGACCCTGTGGGGGAGTGTCTTTCGCGACGACGTCGCGCACCGCGTTGACGGAGTCGTTGGCCTGGATCTGCCCGATATCGCCGGCCAGTCGCAGCAGCACGTAGGCGGACTTGCCGTCCAAACTCTGGGCACCGGCGGCCGTGATCGGCCGGCCCCAGGTGTCCATCACGTACTGGACGTGCGCGGTATCGGCGCGCAGCCGACGCACCAGGTCGTCGTAGTACTGATGGTCGGCTTCGGCCAGTGGATGGTCGGCCTCCAGCACCAGCATCGTCATGCTGGTGGAGGTGGACTCCTGGAACTTCTGCCCGATCTGCAGCATGGCGACCTGCGACGGGGCATAGTGCGGCACCAGTGGGCCGGCGAGCTCCTCGGCCACCCGTTCCACCTGCGGGACGAAGGTGTTGGTGCACACCGCCAGGATCGCCCAGAACACGATGATCGGGACAGCCAGGATGCGGACCATCCTGGCGAAGAAGGGTCGACCTGCCCTGTGCGCGCTCATGCGGCGTCCTCGCAGGCTCGGACTCCGCATGCCAGATCTGCGATTCGCTCGCAAGCGTCGCTCATGCCGACTTCACCCGGCAGGTGACGTTGGCGTCCTGACGGTCGTCAGAATGCTCATCGCGCACAACGTCATTCACCAGGATTCGGCATCCGACCTGGCCGCCCCGCACCTGTGCCGACAGGCTCCCGGACACCACCGTCAGGGTCGTCGTCTCGTCGTGCGACCATGGCAGAGCGGTCAGGTCCTCCTGGTGCGGATGCCCGTCGATATCGACGTAGGAGACGATCCCGCCGCTGCCGGCCGAACCGTACAACTCGTAGGTCAGCTTCTTCGGGGTGAATTCTGGTGGCGCCTGTGGCAGGTTCACCGCGACGACAGGTCCGGGCGCGGACATCTCGTGGACCTTCCACATGCACAGCGCGCCGATGGCGAGAGCGATCACGGTCACCAACGGCATCCACCCACGCACGAGCAGGGCGCGACCAGATGGCTGAGCTTTCACGACAACACCTTTGCGCATCCCCGACGGAACGGACGGCAGCGCTTTATATCAACAATGTTGATATATGGATGGATGGACATTACCCGTGCTTTCATGATCGAGCGAAGGCTGGAGACCTGTGAATCTGCTGTCAGGCCGGTAGGGGCGTCACCACGGGGACCTGGGGAATGCGGCGTTTGAGGGCCTTGTTCCGCAGAATCTGCATGGTGATGTTCAGTGACGAGAACATCGGGATCACTCCGAGAAAGGTCCGCTCCGACGGGGTGGCCCCGTGCAGGTGCTCGAGGCTGCCCAAGACATAGAAGCAACCGAGGCTGAAGATGGTGGCGGGAATCGAGAATGCCAGCAGTGAGCTGCGATCGGCGATCGCCTGTTTGGCGAAGTCGAGCTCATCCTGGGTCATCGGCTCGAGCTTGCGCACTTTGTTCAGCATCGCCTTGGTACCGCCGACTTCTTCTCCGAAAGCCGCTACCGGTCGCAGGCGTATCCGGCGGGTATGGACGAACATGCCCGCCGCGAACACCAGAAGGCAGACGAAGGCGACCGCTGCCAGGTAGCCGAACATTCTGGAATCCATACGCTGTTCCTTTGCGCCGCCGTCAGTTTGGGCAAGCGGCCACCCCAGCCCCCACTCGCCGATGACCTGGAGACGCTACCTCAAGTTCGTTGAGATGCCGACCGGCGAGGAGAAAGTCACAGATTCCGTGAATGGGAATAAACAGGAGGCGCGCGGCAGTCAGGGCGAGCCGGCGAAACCGTGCGCGACGAAGTCCCACACGTCCATCGGCGAGCCTGGCTGTTCGGTGATGTCGTCAGTGCCGCCGAACTGCGCGACCACCATGACGGTCTGCATCGTCATCGCGGCCATCCGTCGTGGATTGACGCCGGTGCGCAGCTTTCCCGCATCGGCCGCTTCTTCCATCAGCGCGGTGAGCAGCGCCAGCAGCGGGGCGTAGGCGACCCTAGCCTCCGATGGGTGAGAGGCAAGCAGTCGCGGCGCGAAGTCGGTGAACAACGGTCGCTTGGTAGTGGGGTCGGGTCGCGATGATTCGAACAGCGACTGCACCGCGACCCTGAGCCGGTCGAGCGGGTCGGACTGGCTGGCGGCGGCGGCCCGGATCCGGTCGGCCGAGCGGCTCAGGGCGTCCTCGAACAGTGCGAGCAGCAACTCGTGCTTCCCGTCGAACTGCAGGTAAAAGCTGCGTAGTGACTGACGGGACCGATCGACGACCTCTTGCACGGTGAAGTCCGTGCTGCCCTTCTCGATGATGATCGACTGTGCCGCGTCGAGGAAGCGTTGAACACGTTGAGCGGCGCGAAGCTTGGCTGTTTGGATGGACCGCTCGACCGCGCGCTGCTTCCACGCGGGCTCTTCGCCGGCGCTGGTCACCTGCTGCTCAGCCGCCTGCCGATCCGGGAGGGCATGCCTGGACTCTACCGGAGAACGCCTGAACGTCGCGGTGGTCACGGCCTCCGTCCGGGCGTGCCGCACCGCTTCTTCTCCAGGTGCGAACCGTGCTCTGGCATCGGGCCGGCAGATTTGCGCCTGTTGGCCATGGGATCGATGGCGGCATGGTTATGTGAATCCGTGACCTCGAGTACCGCGCCGCTGTCCGGTATCACCGTCATCGCCTTGGAGCAGGCGGTGTCGGCGCCGATGTGCACCCGGGTACTGGCCGATTTCGGGGCCAGGGTGATCAAGATCGAGAACCCGGTGGGCGGCGATTTCGCGCGCCACTACGACGACGTGGTGCTCGGACAGGCCGCCCATTTCGTATGGGCCAACCGGGGCAAGGAATCGGTGACCCTCAACCTGAAGTCCCCGGCCGGGATGGACGTGCTGCACCGGTTGCTCGACCGTGCCGACGCCGTCGTCTCGAATCTGGCTCCCGGGGCGACGGCCCGGCTCGGGCTGTCACCGGTGGATCTGAAAGTTCTTCACCCGCAGGTCATTGCGGTGGAGATCGACGGTTATGGGCCGGGTGGCCCGCTGTCGCACAAACGCGCCTATGACCTACTGGTGCAGGCCGAATCGGGCTCGTGTGCCTCCACTGGGTTCGTCGGCATGCCGGCCAAGCCGGGAGCCGCGGTCGCCGATATCACCACCGGCCTGTACTCGGCGTTGTCCGTCATGGCGCTGCTGTTGGGCCGGGCCCGTCACGGCGACACCCGCGCCGCCCCGTCGGTGGCGGTGAGCCTGTTCGACACCATGACCGACATCATGGGATACCAACTGACCTACACCCAGCACTGCGGAGTCGACCAGACACCACTGGGCATGGGCTCACCTGCCGTCGCGCCGTACGGGGCGTTCGCCACCCGGGATGGGCAGACGGTGGTCCTGGGCACCACCAACGACCGGGAATGGCAGCGGCTGGCCCGCGACGTCATCCAGCGTCCGGATCTGGCCGACGATCCGCGTCTTGCCACCAACTCCGGGCGTTGCGCGCACCGTGACGAACTCGATATCGCTATCGAAAACTGGTGCGCCCAGCACGATCTGGACCATGTTCAGGGCGCCGCCGACCGGGCCGGGATCGGCAACGCGCGCTATAACCGGCCCAGCGAGGTGATCGCGCATCCCCACCTGCGGGCGCGGGACCGGTGGCGAGAGGTCAGCACCCCCAACGGCACGATCGAAGCCCTTTTACCGCCGCCGGTGATCAGCGATCTCGAGATGGCCATGGGCCCGGTGCCCGGGCTGGGCGAGCACACCGACGCCATACTCGCCGAGCTCGGTTTCTCGGCGCACGAGGTCAGTGCGCTGCGCGGCGACGGGGCGATCGGTCCGGAATTTGCATGAGAAATACACCGAAACTGAAGCCAGGGACCGTTTTCGCGGCGCCGACGTCCCAGATTTCCGTCTCGATGCCCCGGACGGCTGGCCGAGGGACGCTACCTACCCGAGGAGAGAAGTAATGCGTGAAACCGTCATCGTCGGAGCCGTCCGCACACCGGTCGGCAAACGCAACGGCGGCCTGTCCGATCAACACGCCGCCGACCTGTCGGCCGTGGTGCTCAACGAGCTCGTCGAGCGCACCGGCGTGGACCCCGGTGTGATCGACGATGTGGTGTGGGGCTGTGTCTCTCAAGTGGGTGACCAGTCCAGCAACATCGGGCGGTTCTCGGTGCTGGCGGCCGGCTGGCCCGAGCGCATCCCGGGAACCACCGTCAACCGTGCCTGTGGATCCAGCCAGCAGGCACTCGATTTCGCGGTGCAGGCCGTGATGTCGGGCCAACAGGACATCGTGGTCGCCGGCGGAGTCGAGGTGATGAGCCGGGTGCCGCTGGGTGCGGCCCGTCAGACCGGCCAACCATACGGTCCGAAAGTGCTTGCCCGCTACGACAATTTCTCGTTCAACCAGGGCATCTCGGCCGAGCTGATCTGCCAGAAGTGGGATCTGTCGCGGACTCGGTGCGACGAGTACTCCGCGGCATCACACGAGCGGGCCGCCGCCGCCCAGGACGCCGGCGCATTCATCGACCAGATCGTCCCGGTGTTCACCGACGGTGACGTGATCGTGGTTGACGAAGGCATCCGGCCTGGTACGACTGTCGAGAAACTGGCCGCACTCAAACCGGCGTTCACCGAAGACGGCATCATCCACGCCGGCAACTCGTCCCAGATCTCCGACGGGGCGGCTGCGCTGCTGGTGATGACGGCCGATCACGCGTTGCAACTCGGCCTGACCCCGCTGGTCCGCTACCGCGCAGGCGTCGTCACCGGTGCCGATCCGGTGCTGATGTTGACCGCACCGATCCCGGCCACCGAGAAGGTGTTGCGTAAGGCCGGCGTCGGCATCGACGAGGTCGGTGTGTTCGAGGTCAACGAGGCCTTTGCCCCGGTGCCGCTGGCCTGGTTGGCCGAGACGGGCGCCGACGAAGCCAAGCTCAATCCGCTCGGCGGCGCGATCGCGCTGGGGCACCCGCTCGGCGCCTCGGGGGCGGTGTTGATGACCAAGATGATCCATCACATGCGCGACAACGGAATTCGCTACGGTCTGCAGACGATGTGCGAGGGCGGCGGAACCGCCAACGCCACACTGGTCGAACTCGTGGCCTGACAGGAGCACATATGCAGCGCAATCTCTTCACCGAGGACCACGAGGCGTTTCGTCAGCTCGCCCGCGACTTCGTGGAAAAGGATGTCGTGCCCGCCTACCCCGAATGGGAGAAGGGCGGCCGGATGCCTCGTGAGGTATTCGCCAAGATGGGCTCGCTCGGCATGCTCGGCATGGCGATCGACGAGGAATATGGCGGCGGTGGCGAGCCGGACTACCGCTACAACGTCGTGCTTCAAGAGGAGGCGGCCCGTGCGCTGGTCACCCTGTCCACGGTGCGGACCCAGCTTGAGGTGATCCTGCCGTACTTTCTGCACTACGCCGACGAAGAGCAACGCACGAGGTGGTTTCCGGGTTTGGCCGACGGCACCCTGCTGACCGCGATCGCGATGACCGAACCGGGCACCGGATCGGATCTGGCCGGCATGCGCACCACCGCCGTGCGTGACGGTGACGACTGGATCCTCAACGGCGCCAAGACCTTCATCACCGGCGGCATGCAGGCGGACCTGGTGGTCGTCGTCGCCCGCACCTCCACCGACCCGGACAACCGGCGCCGGGGGCTGACGCTGTTCGTGGTGGAGGACGGCATGCCGGGCTTCACCCGCGGCCGTGAGCTGGAAAAGATGGGCTGCAAGGTTCAAGACACCGCAGAGCTGTCCTTCGTCGACGTCCGAGTACCGGACGCCAACGTGCTCGGCGAGGTCGACGAGGCGTTCGGTTATCTGGGTCAGAACCTGCCCCAGGAACGGCTGACGATAGCGGTCGGCTCGGTGGCCCAAGCCCGATCGGCGATCGCGGCGGCCATCGATTACACCAAGGATCGCAAGGCTTTCGGCACGCCGGTGGCCTCGTTTCAGAACACCAAGTTCGAGTTGGCGGCGTGTTCGGCCGAGGTCGAGGCCGCCCAGGCGATGCTGGACCGGGCCATCGCCCTGCATGTCGACGGTGAGCTGGCGGCGCCCGACGCCGCGCGGGTGAAGTTGTTCTGCACCGAGATGCAGGCTCGGGTGGTCGACCGCTGCCTGCAGCTGTTCGGCGGCTACGGCTACATGATGGAGTACCCGATCGCGCGGTTGTACACCGATGCCCGGGTGGCCCGGATCTACGCCGGCACCAGCGAGGTGATGAAGGTGATCATCGCCAAAGACCTGGGGCTGTAGCGCTATCCGCTTGCCGGCCGCCTCACGATTCGTTCTCGGCGATGAGCCGGCGAGCGGTGTCGTAGAGCGCGTTGGCGTGCATCTCCAGCAGGGCGAGCAGATCCACCGAGTCCCCGCCGATCTCCTTGGCGAGGAACAATCCGTCACCGCCGGCGATCGCATAGGTGACCAGCAACCTCTGCTGCGATTCGTCGAGCCCGGTGGTGAACTCACGCAGGGCTTCGGACAGCGATTCCGCGGCTTGGGCGCGTGCCTGCAGGAACATGGCACGGGCTCGCGGCTCGACCGGTCGGCGCTCCAGGGAGAGCATCAAGCCCAGGCGGAGGAAATCAGGTGAGTCGAGCAGTGCCTTGGCGATCTGCATGGCCATGACGTTGATCCGTTTCCGCGGCTCACCGTCGGCGGGCAGCTGCCAGGACTGCAGCCATGCCCCGAAACTGCGCTCGATAACGGCGGCCAGCAGGTCGTCCTTGTCTTTGAAGTGCCAGTAGATCGAACTGGCGGGCAGTCCGCACTTCTTGCTGACCAGCGAGATGCTGGTGCCCTCGTAGCCACGCTCGGAGGAGATCTCGGTGGCGGCGTCGAGGATGCGTTCGCGCGACAGCTCGCCGTCGGCGCGCTTACGGCGGGGTTTGGAGGTTTGTGACATCGGACACTCCCGGCTCTTGACGCTGTAGCGATCACTACATTACCGTAGCGATCACTACAGATCAATCGGAGGTCCGATGAATCCCTGCGACACCTATGACGTTGCCGTGATCGGATACGGCCCGACGGGAGCCACCGCGGCCAATCTGCTGGGCCGGCTCGGCCTGAAAGTTGTCGTGATCGAACGTGACCCCGATATCTACGGACGCGCCAGAGCCATCTCCACCGACGAGGAGGTGCTGCGGATCTGGCAGTCCGTGGGTCTGGCCGACCGGCTGAAGCGTGACATGTTGCCCAACCGCCCGGTGACCTTCGTCGATGACAAGGGCCGACGGTTCGTCGAGACTGTGATCCGAGGTCGGGGGTGCGGCCACCCTGCACAGCAGTTCCTCTACCAACCGGCGGTCGACGAGGTGTTGCGCGACGGGGTGGCCCGCTTTCCCAATGTCGATGTGCTCCTCGAGCGGGAATGTCTTCGCGTGACCAACGCCGCCGACCACGCCGAGTTATTGCTGGCGGACCTGCGCACCGACGGTCTCATCCGGCTGCGCGCGTCGTATGTCATCGCCGCCGACGGTGGCTCGTCGCCGACCCGCGGTCTGCTCGGGGTGGGATACACGGGACGCACCTACGGTGAACGCTGGGTGGTCATCGACACCAAGGTGCGCAAGGAGTGGGATGCCCACGACCGCTTGCGTTTCCACTGCGATCCCGATCGACCCATGGTGGATTGCCCCACTCCGCTCGGCCATCACCGCTGGGAGTACCCGGTCCGGTCCGGTCAGGATGAGCGACGTCTCGTCACCGATGAGGCGGTGCGCAACGCGCTTGCGGCCCAGGGAATCACGGGCGAGCACGTCGAGATCCTGCGGGCCGTCGTCTACAGTCACCATGTCCGGGTCGCCGATCGCTGGCGGATCGGCCGCGTCTTCCTTGCCGGTGACGCCGCACATGCCATGCCACCGTGGATCGGGCAGGGGATGTCGGCGGGCGTGCGCGACGCCGCCAACCTGTGCTGGAAGTTGGCGGCGGTGGTGGCCGGTAGCGCTCCGGAAGAGCTCCTCGATTCCTATGAGGCGGAACGCAAGCCACACGTCGTGGAGGTGACCCGCAGGGCGGTTCTGGTGGGCAGGGTCATCACCGAACGCCGGCCGGTGCTCGCCGCGCTGCGCAACCGGACACTCCGGGCGTTGAGCCGGTTGCCGGGGGTGCTGACGAAGGGGCAGAAATTCTGGTGGATTCCGGCCGCGCGGTACACCGAGGGATTCTTCGCCACCGGTGCCGGCCCTGCGGTCGGATGGCAGGTGCCGCAACCGGCCGTCGTCCACGACGGCGAGATCAAGCCGCTCGACGATCACCTGGACGGGCGGTGGGCGCTGCTGCACACCACGGCGCTGCCGCCGGGAGCGCAGGCCTGGCAGCAGATCGGAGCAGTGACCCTGCGGGTCAGCCAGCCCGAATTGGTCGGCTGGCTGCACAGCCGAAAAGCCGACACCGTGGTGTTGCGCCCCGATGGATTCATCTACGCCGCAAGCAGATCAGGTCGCCCGCTGGCGGCACCACCGGCCGGGCTGCGCCATCTCGATCTCACAGGAGCACACGCATGATCAGCACACTCACCGAACGGGCCGTCACCGTCGGGGACCGGCAGATCTTCTTCGCCGAAACCGGTACCGGACCCGCCATTGTCCTCTTACACGGCGGTGGCCCCGGCGCCTCCGGCGTCACGAACTACTCGCGAAATATCGACGCACTCGCGCAGCACTTCCGGGTGATCGCGCCGGATATGCCCGGTTACGGCCGGTCGACCAAACGGATCGACAAGCTCGATCCGTTCGGCTCGCTGGCCGAGGCCATCGGCGGTCTGCTCGACACCTTGCAGATCGCCACCGCGCATCTGATCGGAAACTCCTACGGTGGTGCCGCAGCATTGCGCCTCGCGCTGGAACACCCGCAGCGCGTCGGCAAGATGGTTCTGATGGGTCCCGGCGGAATCGGCACCACCAGGATGTTGCCCACCCGTGGACTCAACCAGTTGCTGTCCTATTACACCGGTGCCGGGCCGAGCCGGGCCAAACTGGCCGACTTCATCCGTCATTACCTGGTCTACGAAGCAGATTCGGTGCCCGACGAGCTGATCGACCTCCGGTATGCCGCGTCGATCGACCCGGAGGTGATGGCAGACCCGCCACTGGCGCGGCCATCCGGGCCGTGGGCGCTGCGCACCCTGTGGCGAATGGACCTGACCCGCGATCCGCGTCTGAAGACGCTACCAACACCCACCCTGATCCTCTGGGGCCGTGATGATGTGGTGAATCGGCCGGCCGGCGGGCCACTGCTGCTGCACAGCTTGCCGCACGCCGAACTGGTCATGACATCACACACGGGGCACTGGATGCAGTGGGAGCGCGCCGAGCTGTTCAACCGGCTCGTCGTTGAATTCCTCTCCGATTCATCGGTATTCGCGCCGTGAACGTCTTCGGCCAGGTGCGGCTGGGCTATCTGGTGATCGAAACCGGGCGGTTCGCGGACTGGCGCCGTTTCGGTCGAGAAGCGATCGGCATGCACGTCGACGATGTCGGTGCCGATGCGATGCGATTCCGGTTGGACGAGCACGCCTGCCGATTCCTGCTGCAACGCGGTCCCGCCGAGGATGTGACGGCATTGGGTTGGCAGGCTCGCGACCACGACACCCTGGACGAGATCCTGCGCAGGATGAGTACGCATGGCGTCCCCGTCCGGGAGGGCACCGCCGACGAGGCGGCCCTGCGCGGGGTGCAGCGCCTGGTGCGACTGCCCGGCCCCAACGGACTGAACCAGGAGGTCTTTGTCCGCGCGGCGATCTCCACGGAGCCAGCTGTCTTGAGGACCGGCGGATTCGTCACAGGGGAGTACGGCATCGGTCACGTGGCCATCACCTCGAAAAAACCCCAACAGATGCGCGGCTACTACAGTGCGGTCTTCGATGCCCGGCTCTCCGACTACATCGACGAGACCATCAACGGGATGAAACTGAAAATACGGTTCCTGCGGATGAATGCCCGCCATCACTCGGTCGCGATCGCGGCGGTGAACCGATTGCCCGTCAATCCCATTCGCACCCGGGTGCAACATCTCAACATCCAGGTGGCCGACCTGGACGACCTGACGCGGTCATATGAGCGGGTGCGAGCACTCGGATTCGGCATCGCGCTCGACGTCGGCCAACACACCAATGACAGGGAGCTGTCCTACTACGCCGTCACCCCGTCCGGTTTCGAATGGGAAGTGGGCTGGAACCCCATCGTCATCGACGAAAGCACCTGGCAGCCCGCGACGTATCAGGGCATCAGCATCTGGGGTCATACCCCTCACGGCCAGACCGTCGTGGACAAGCTGGCCCAGTTCGCGACCGCGGCCCGCTCGCTGGGCCATCACGAGGACCCGGTGCCGGCACTGGCCGGTGCCGGTATTCCCGACAACTGAGCCGCGCAGCTGCGCGGGCGTGCACCCAGATGGTGATCGGGCCGGTTTCCGTGATCTGGCTGCACGCTCGCGTGGGTTAGCCGGTGATCGAAACGGTCACCGGTCCGCCCCTGAGGTCCGCGCCGTCGAGCAGACGCGACGGCACCCGGAATACCCGACCCGGTGATGCCGGCCAGGGCAACGTCTTTCGGGCGATCACCCGGCCGTCCTGGCGGATCGTGACCGTGGGGATGCGCACCAGGTGATCGGTCCACAACAACAGCCGTCCACGCGCCGGCGCGTCATCGCCCGGGCGCACGATGCCCGGGGTGATCCACCGCAGCGGTGCCTGCACCCGCAGCCGCAACCCGTCCTCGGCGGCCGTCCCGCCGCGCAGGTAAGCCCGCACCGGGTCGGCGACATGCTTACCGTCGAGCGCCGCGATATCGGCGGTGTCCACCGGGTGTAGCAGATTGCCGACTGCGAAAACGCCGGGGCGGCTGGTCCGCAATGCGGTATCGGTCAGTGGGCCGAGGGTTTTCGGGTCCATGGCCAGGCCGGCGCTGCGGGCCAATTCGTGGTCGGGAATCCAGTCGCCCGTCAGCACCAGGGTGTCGCACTCCACGAGCCGGCGTCGGCCGGTGTCGAGGTCTTCGACTTCGACCGCCTCCAATGCCGGCTTTCCGATGATGCGTGCCACCCTGCTGCGGGTGGCCACGTTCAGACCCAACAACGGTGAGCGGCCGGCCAGGTTGAACACCGAGTAGGACTCCGGCGACGAGTGCATGGTGGTCACCAGCACGGTCTCACATCCCGCATGCCTGAGCGTGAGCACCGCGGAGTAGCTGACCAGTTCGGCACCCACCACGACCGCCCGCCGGCCGACGGCGCGGTGCTTGAGGTGCACCAGGTTCTGCAGAAGACCGGTGGTGTAGATGCCGGACGGACGGTCACCCGGGATCATCCGGGCCGGCCTCGGCCGTTCGCGGGCACCGGTGGCCAGGATCACCGCACCCGCTTCGAGACGGTAACGCCCTTGGGGGGAGGTGACGTCGAGCGCGCGGTCACCGGCCCAGCCGGTCACCATGGTGTCGGTGCGGATGGTGGCGCCGGCATGGGTTGCGCGACGGACCAGTCGGCGGGCGTACTCGGGACCGCCGAGGAACCGTCTGAGGTCACGGATGCCGTAGCCCGGGTGGTCGCTGTGCCGGGGAATCCCGCCGGCCGCCGATTCACGTTCCAGTACGACCACGTCGAGACCGGGGGCGAGTTCGGCCGCGGCGGTGAGACCGGCCGGTCCGCCGCCGACGATCGCGACGTCGACGGTCCTGGTGGTACTCACAGTGTGATCTCCTCGGGATGGGTGGCGCGTACCGGCAGAGCATCAGCCGGCATGGTGTCGAGGAACTCCTGAGCTTCGGCGCCGCAGAAGAAGCCCTGGCACCGCCCGTTCAGGACGCGGGTGCGCCTGCGCAGGCCGTCCAACCCCACCGGGGGGATGGTGGAGAGGCAGGCGTCGCGCAGTTCCCCCGCCGTGACCCGTTCGCAGAAGCAGACGATCTTGCCGTACGCGGGGTCGGCGGCGATGCGCTCGGCGTCCTGGTAGGGGCGGGTGAAAGCCTCGCCGAGGTTCGGCATCCGCGGCGGGTCGGGGAGCTCGGCTTTCGGCACCAGATCCAGTCCTGCCGAACGCAATTCATTCACGACGTATTCGGCGATCGCCATGCCCGCGGTCAGGCCCGTGGACCGGATACCGCCCACCAGCAGGTACCGCTGACCGGTGTCGGGGGCGATGAGGTAGTCACCGTGGTCGATGGCGGCGCGCAAGCCGGAGTACGTCGCGGTCACCTCTTCGGCGAGCAGCTCGGGCATCAGCCGCTGACCCTTGTCCAGCAGGAACTCGAACCCCGCCTCGGATGTGCCGGTCGCGGTGCGGTCCTGCAGGTCTTCGGAGGTCGGTCCCAGCATGACGTTGCCGTAGATGGTCGGGCTCACCAACACACCCTTGCCGCGGGCGGTGGGGACCGGTAAGACGATCTTGTCGACCAGCCGGCGTGCCAGCTTGTCGTACACGATCAGCTCGCCACGCCGTGGGGTCACGGTGAACCGCTCGAAGCCGAACCGGGCGTCGATGACATCGGCGCCCAGCCCCGCCGCGTTGACCACCCAGCGGCTGGTGACCGGCCCGGCGCTGGTGTGCAGCGTGGTGAATTCCGGCCCCACGTCGACGGTTTCGACCCGGTGGCCACGCAGCAGGGTGGTGCTCCGGTGCACGGCGTCGGTGGCCAGTGCCAGGTTCACCGTCCACGTGCAGATGATCGACTCGTCGGGCACGGTCAACCCGGCAAGGGCGCCGGGCCCGAGGTGCGGAATCTGCCGATACACCTCTGCCGCGTCGATGATCTCGCAGTGCCGATAGCCGTTGGCGACAGCCTTGTCACGCAGGCCGGGGAGGGCGTCGAGCTGTTCGTCGTCCCAGGCGACCAGGATGGCGCCGGTGCGCTCGATCGGGATGCCGGTGTGGCGGGCGTATTCGGACAGCAGCTGATAGCCGCGGCTGACCATCGCGGATTCCAAGGTGCCGGGTTTGGCGTCGAATCCGGTGTGCAGGATCGCGGTGTTGGCCTTGCTGGTGCCGTCGCCGACATCGTCGCGGGCGTCGAGCAACGCCACCGACAGTTGGTGACCGGACAGTTTGCGGGCGATGGCTGCGCCGACGATGCCGGCGCCGATCACGACGACGTCGTAGGTGGTGTTCACGCGGGGTTCCTCGGGTGCGGGTAGGTGGTGGAGGCCAATGTTCGCCATACCGAACGGAATTCGGCGGAGCGCTCGGGGCTCCAGGTCGGTTCGTAACTGGCCGAAGCCGACCAGCGTGGGATGACCTCGGACAGCCCGCGGTCGGGGTGCAGGCTCAGCTGGGCGAGTGCCGCGGCGCCCAATGCGGTGGCGTGGGGTGACGGGTACACGTCGACGGGTACCTGCAAGATATCGGCGACCGCCTGCATGAGCACGGTGGACTGGGTCAGGCCGCCGTCGACGCGCAGCCTGCTCAGCGTGGTCTGCGGTCCGATGGCGGCTACCAGCTCCCCGATCTGTGCGGCGATGCCCTGCAATAGTGCCAGCACCAGGTGGCCGCGTTCACTGGACAGCGTCATCCCGGAAAACGTTGCGGTGGCGTTCGACTGCCACCACGGTGCGGCCAAGCCGGCCAGGGCGGGGACACACAGCACACCGCCGTTGTCCGCTGCCGCGACGGCGTCCAGCTCGGCGGCGCCGGTGATGATGCCCAGTGATGCCAGCCACCGGACCGCGGATGCGGCGGTGTAGACCTGTCCGTCGACGCAGAAGGTGTCCTGCCCGGCCACCCGCCAGGCCACCGACGACGTCAGCCCGGTGCTGGAGAGCACCGGCGTGGTGCCGGTGTTCGCCAGCAGGAAGGCGCCGGTGCCGAACGTGCATTTCGCGGTGCCCGCCGTCAGGCAGTCTTCGGCCAGCAATGCCGCCTGCTGGTCGACGACGATACCGCCGACGGGTACATCGGCTCCGAATGCCGAAGTGCTGCCGATAATCTCGTCGTTCCCGACGATTTTGGGCAGTCTTTCTCCGGCGAGTCCGAACAGGGCGAGCAGGTCCGCACTCCAGCCGTCGCCGCCGAGATCGGTCAACAGCGACCGGCTGGCGGTGGTGGCATCGGTGACGAACTCGCCGGTCAGTTGGTGCAGCAGCCAGGTGTCCGAGGTCGTCACGACACCGGCGGACTCGACGTTGCGGCGCAACCAGGCCATCTTGGGTGCCGAGAAGTACGGATCGAGCACCAAACCCGTTCGTGCCGCCAGGGTTTCCCGATGCTCGGACAGCTCCGAACACAGCGCCTCGGCGCGGCGGTCCTGCCAGACGATGGCCTGGGTCAGTGGGCGCCCGCTGACCGGATCCCAGGCCAGCACCGTCTCACCCTGATTGGCCAGCGATACTGCCGCGATGGGCCGGCGCGCCTCGGCGACGGCGGTGCGCCCGGCCGCCAGGACCGACGCCAGCAGTTCGTCAGGGTCTTGCTCCACCCCGCCGCCGTCCAGGTAACGCGGGTGCACCGGCACCTCGGCGACCCCGCAGACACCGTCGGCGGGGTCCACCACGATGGCCTTGGTGCCCGAGGTGCCCTGGTCGATGGCCAGCACCGTCATGGTGTGGACACTTCGTCGAATTCGGCGTCGATGGACCGCATCTCGGGCATCCGCAAGCCACGGGTACCGCGGCTGACCAGCAGGTAGCCGAGATAGACGGCGCCGAGCAGGACCATGACCAGGACGTAGAGCCAAGGGTCACGGAACGCTGCGTCGCGGAACAGGGACAGTTCGAACACCAACCACACCACCGCGACCACGATGATCGGCAGTTCGAATCGGCCAAGGCTGAAGCCGGCGCTGCGCGGAAGCCGACGCCGTTTGGTGATGTAGAGCGCCACGGTGATCGCATAGATGATCGCGGGCAGAAGCGTTGCGGCCGAGAAGAGTTTGAACAATGCGTCGGTGCTGGTCGAGAACAATCCGAGGATGGCTGCTGCGACGACGGTCATGAACACCGTGGCGTTCAGCGGCGTCTTGAAGCGCGGCGAGACGGTGCGCAGCACCTGCCAGCCGGGAAAACGCTCGTCGCGCGACATGGCCCACACCAGCCGGACCCCGGTCATCAGGATGACCAGACCACACGCGAAGATGGCGATGGCGACCAGCACCAGCAGCGCGGTGCCGACGAACGAACCGAGGATGTCCTGGATGACGTCGGCGACCGGGGTGCCGGACTCGGCAAGTTCGCCGGGGTTGCTCACCGCGGCTGTCACCACGAGCAGGAAGAGGAAGCCGAGCACGCCGGACGCCAACACCGCTTGCCACATGGCGCGCGGGACAACCACTTCCGGGCGTTTGGTCTCCTCGGCGAGATTGGCGGCGGATTCGAATCCGACGATGGTGAAGGCGCCCAGGAGGAAGCCGAGCATCCACGGGCCGGCCGAGGTGGCCGTGCCGAAGCTCCAGTAGTTCTCCGCCGGCACGTCCCCGGTGCTGAACAGGTTGCCGACGTGCAGTTTGTGGGCGATGACACCGACGATGAGCAGCAACGCCACCAGCGCGACCATGCCGATGAGCTCGGCGGTCACCGCGAAGTTGTTGACCCGCTCGGTCCATTTCGTCGAAAGACCCACCAGGACAGCCTGCAACACCAGGACGGTCGCGGTGATCAGAAATGCGGTGGTCGGGGTGCCTTGGAAGCCGAACAGTGCGGGCAGCACCGTGGCGGCCACCGTGTAATCGACGGCACTGACCACGATGGCCAGGAAGGTGAAGGACACCCACCCGGTGATCCAGCCGAGTACGGGATTGGCCAGCCGCGAAACCCATTGATAGGCGTAGCCCGTGACGGGGATGCGGGCGGCGAGTGCCCCGATGAGCAGCGCGACGGCAAGCTGGCCGATGACCACCACCGGCCAGGTCCAGATGCCCAGGGGGCCAGAGGAATTGAGGACGCTTCCGTAGGTGGTGAAGATGCCGGTGGCGATCGAGACGAAGGCAAAGGCGACCGCGAACGAGGCGAACCGGCCGGTGGTGCGCTCGAAGGACTCGCGGTAGCCGAAGCGGGCGACACCGGACGCGTCGGTCGGGTCCGGGGATGTGGGATTATGGGTCACGGATCGTGCTTTCTGACTGGTTTTGGATGTTCGGTCCAGCGGGCGGCGCTGCAACGCCGCCCGCACCCTTTTGGCCGTCACGCTGACAGCACGACACCTCCCGCCTCGCGGATGGCCGCGGTGACCGCCGGGGCGCAATCCCGCTCGGTGATCAGTCCGCTGACCGCCGCCAATCCGCACACCCGATGTGGTGCGATCTGGCCGAGCTTGGAGGAGTCGGCGAGGATGAACGATCGGGCGCTGTTGGCGATGATGGTGCGCCGGACGTCGACCTCGTCGAGGTGATAGTCGGTCAGTCCCGCGCCGGCGTCCACGCCGCCGGACCCGATGAACGCGATATCGGCGTACAGGTCGGCGAACATCGCCTTGGCGTGCGCGTTCGAGCAGGCGAGATCGCCGCCGCGAACGTGCCCACCGCAGACCAGGACGTTGATGCCGGGTCGGCCGGCCAGTTCGACGGCGACCAGTAGCGAGGGCGTGGCGACGGTGCCGCGCCAGCCGTGCGGGATGGCCCTGGCCACCTCGACGGCGGTGGTGCCGATGTCGATGGTGACGGTCTGTCCGGACTCGAGCAGGCCGGCCGCCAGGCGGGCCATCTCGGACTTGGCCGGTCGATGGATGCCGGCACGTTCGGTGAAGGGTGGCTCCTCGCCGCGCGGTGCGACGGTCGCGGCGCCGCCGTGCACCCGGCGGAGCGCTCCGCGTTCTTCGAGTAGCGCCAGGTCACGACGCACGGTTTCGGCGGAGACGCCGAGCATCCGGACGAGCTCGTCGGTGCTGATGGTCGTGGATGTGTTGACCGCGTCGACGATGGCGTCGTGTCGGACCACCGGAAGCATGCGCACCCACCTGTGTGGAAATTTGACTGCGGATGCCTGTAAGTGTGGATTATTGACCGTGTGCCGTCAAACCGAAAAGGTGAGATGGGCTGGCCCGGTTAGGTGGTGATGAGTTCGCCGTGTGCATGATCGGTGGGGGACCCGAGGTCGTCGACGACCGATATTGCCGCCCCGTACCTAAGCGCCGACGCCGCGCTCTACCGCAGCCGCGGCCGGCCTCTTCGGGACGACCCTGACATCGCGACCACCTGAGGCGCCAGGACCTCATCGGCAGGGGCGCGAAAACGGATTCGGCGTGTCCCGGCATTGCCGGGACACGCCGAATCCGGTGTCGAAGATCAGTAGTTGTTGCAGGTGGTGATGATCTGCGCGATGCCGTCGAAGTACTTCGACGCACCGGGCGCATTCGCGATCTGGGTGGCGGTGCGCTGCCGCTCGGCCGGGCCGGACGCCAGGAAGTTACGCAGCATCGCCTGACCGACCGGCTGGGCATTGAACTCTGCGGCGAGATCGGGCCGCTCGGCGTTCATCGCGCCGATCACCTGGTCGTATGTACACGTCGTGTTGACCACCGGGGCCAAATCAGGGGTCGCCGACGCGATGCCCGCGCTCAGCGGCAGCACCGCGGCCGCCCCGACCAGGGCCAACACGAATTTCTTTCCCGACACCTTCACCATTGCCTAGACACCTTTCCCCGCCCGACCTGTTTCCGGCGACACTGATCTTTCGGTGTTCGCGCCGGTTGCGTTACATGTTCTTTTGACAGGCTAACAGGACGAGCTGACCATGGCCGGGCTCATGCCTTTGACCTGCGGGAATGCCGCACGTAACACCATTGGAGCTTCCGCAAAGTGGGTGTGAGCGGCAGCCGGCCGCTCACCGGACGGCGCCGGCGCCCAGGCCGTTGCGGACCGGCAGCAGGAACCGCCGGGCGTACTCCTCGGGCCCGTCGGCCGATTCGAGGCCGAGCACACCGCCCGGGATGAGGATGAACGAATGTATGGCCCGCGCAACGTGTTCGGCGAACTGGGCACGAAGCTCATCGGGTAGGTCACCGGGCCGGATCGTCGAATAGATGAAGCCGCGGGCCAGATCCATGGCCGGCGAGTTCTCGGCGATCAGATATGGCCTCAGGAGTTCAGGGTTGACGCGCAACACTGTGGAGAACGCGGGATGGTTTCTCAGCAGCCGGTACGCCGCCGCGAATCCGTGTACCAGCCGGTCGTCGGCCGACTCGTAGCCGTCGATGACGGACTGGATACCGGCGAAGTACCGCGCCAGCTCGGTCTCCACCAGCGCGGCGATCAGCGCATCCTTGCCGTTGAAATACAGATACAGCGTGGCCCGGCCGATTCCGGCCGTCCGCGCGATCTGCTCCATCGAGTACTTGCGCAGGCCGGTGGTCGAGGCCAACTCGAGTGCGGCGTCCAGGATTCGGCGCCGGGTCGCGCCGGACTCGTCGCCGGTAGACGTCACGTCGGCCATTATCCCCGACGGGTGGATGCCGACGGCACGGCTCAGCCCCCCCGGCGGTGCGACCCGCCGCGGTATCGTCTCCGCTGTGCCGTCCCCGTCCGCGGATCTGGTGCTCTCCGGTGGGGGAGTCAAGGGTGTCGGACTCGTGGGTGCCGTGGTCGCCCTGCTGGACGCCGGTTACACCGTGCAGCGGGTGTCGGGAACATCGGCCGGATCGATAGTCGGAGCCATTGTCGCGGCGGGATCGCGGCCGGGTCGAATGCTCACTGGCGCGCAGGTCAAAGACCTTGCGCTGCAATTGGATTACCACAAGTTTCGCGATCCGGTGCCGGTGCAACGGCTGCCGTTGGTCGGCACATCGGTGGCGGTGCTGCTCGGCGACGGTATGTACAAGGGAGACTACGCCCGCGATTGGGTGCGCAGTCAGCTGCGCGACCTGGGTGTCGAGACCTTCGGCGACCTGGCCATCGACGATGACGAGTTGCCACCCGAACAGCGCTACAAACTCGTCGTGACCGTCGCCGATGTCACCACAGGGCAGCTGGTCCGGCTGCCCTGGGACTACCGACGGGTGTACGGCCTGGATCCCGACGAGCAGAGTGTGGCCGACGCGGTGCGCGCCTCGATGTCGATCCCGTTCTTTTTCCGTCCGGTCACGCTGACCAGTGCCGCGGGCCGTACCTCGACCCTGCTCGACGGCGGCCTGCTGTCGAACTTTCCGGTCGACTCGCTGGACCGCACCGACGGCAGGGCCCCGCGCTGGCCGAGCTTCGGCATCACCCTGCTGCCCAACCTGCCCGACGGTATCGACAAGGTGTTGCCGGACTGGGGTCTGTTGCGCCGGCTCGGGCCGCCGCGGCTGCTCGACGACGTGATCACGACGGTGCTGGTCGGCCGCGACCAGGCCTACCTGAACCAGCCCTGGGTCAGCGCACGGACCATCCGGGTCGATTCGACCGAGGTCGGCTTCCTCGACTTCGACATCACCGATGCACAGGTAAAGGCGCTGTATGCCAAGGGGCGCGAGGCCGCCCTGGCGTTTCTCGCCGACTGGGATTGGGACACCTACCTGAGCCGGTTCCGTGCTGTGAATCCCCTAGGGTGACGGGGATGGGCATCGGCCCTGTCGGCGTGCGGGCTACCAAGGACGACGAAAGGACGGTGTCGTGACCGAGACGGCACATCGGCTTCGGGTGATGTCGGGGCGTGACCCCCACGAACAGCATCGCGTCGCAACCCCGCTGGAACTGCTCTTCGACCTCACCTTCGTCGTCGGATTCGGCACTGCTGCATCGCAATTCGCGCATGCCCTGACGGCCGACCACATTTTTGCCGGTTTGATCTCGTTCCTGTTCGCGACATTCGCGATCTGCTGGGCGTGGATCAACTTCACCTGGTTCGCCTCGGCCTATGACACCGATGACTGGGTGTACCGGGTGACCACCATGGTGCAGATGGTCGGCGTGGTGATTCTGACGCTCGGCATCCCGGATGTGTTCGCTTCGATCGAGCACGGTGAGCACGTCGACAACGCGGTGCTGGTGGCCGGTTACGTGGTCATGCGCGTGGGGCTGATCGCACAGTGGCTGCGCGCGGCGGTCCAGGATGCTGGTCGGCGGCGGGCCTGCCTGACCTACGCGACGTTGTTGGGTGTGGTCCAAATCGGTTGGATCGCGCAAATATTCACCCACACATCGCTACCGGTGACGGCGGCGTGGGTGGGCTTCTTGTTGATCCTGGAAATGGCGGTGCCCGTGGTGGCCGAACGCTGGGGTGGTGGCACGCCGTGGCATGCCCACCACATCTCCGAGCGTTACGGGCTGATGGCGATCATCGCCTTGGGCGAGGGTGTCGTCGGCACGGTCGCCACACTGTCGGCGGTGGTGCAGGAACACGGGTGGACCGTCGACGCCGTCCTGGTCACCGTCGCCGGGATCGGTCTGACGTTCGGCATGTGGTGGGTCTACTTCACCGCGCCGACCGCGGAGTTGTTGCACGCGCACCGCGAGCAGTCCTTCTGGTTCGGCTATCTGCCGATCTTCTTGTTCGGGTCGATCGTGGCGACCGGCGCCGGACTTCACGTCGCCGCGTACCACCTGGAGGGAAACTCCAAACTGGGATCCGTGGGCACGGTGTTCTCGGTGGTGATCCCGGTCGGGCTGTTCGTGTGCCTGGTCTTCCTCATCTACTCGATCTTGGTGCGGCAGGTCGACTGGTTCCACCTGCTGTTGCTCGTCCTCACCGCGGCGGTGTTGGCAGGGTCGGTGGTGCTGGCGCTCAGCGGTGTGTCGATGGCGCTGTGCCTCCTGGTCGCCACCGCCGCTCCGATGGTCTCGGTGGTCGGTTACGAACTGGTCGGCCACCGGCATATGGCTGATGCGCTGGCGCGCCGCCTGGTGGCCTGACTGCGGTTCACCGCCCCCCGGAGTGCGCGTCGAACGTCTCCAGAAGTGAGCGTTCCTGCTCTTCGCGCATCAACCGGCGCGCTTTCTTCCTGGTGATGAGGATGCCGATGACGGCGAGCACCCACACCGCGTACTGCAGGGTCCATGCCAGGTGGAACGAGTCGAACGAATAGCCGCCGGCGGCATCGAGGATCCAGCCCATGGCCTGCATCAGCATCAGGGAGGCCAGGAACCCGCCCATGTTCACCATGCCCTGCGCGGTGCCCAACGTGGCGCTCGGATTGAAGGTTCTGGCGAAATCGAAGCCCACCATCGACCCCGGGCCGCCGATCGAGATGATCACGACGAGCACCACCAGCAACCACAGCGGTGCGGGTCCCGGGAGCGCCAACACCACGGTCCAGATGGCGGCGTTGCTGCCGATGATGCCGAGCACCATCCAGGAGCGGCGGTGCGGATAACGGCCGGTGAAGATGCCCAGCACGACGCCTGCGGTGATGGCGGTGACGACGGAGATGGTCAACAGGGTGCCCGCGACCGCACGGGATTGGTGTTGGGCCACCGTCACATACGGCACCCCCCACATCAACGCGAAGACAGTCACCGAGAACTGAGTGCCCATGTGGGTGAAGAACCCGAGCCTGGTGCCGGGACGCATCCACACCGTGCGCACGCTGGCCAGGGTGTCGCGCACACTCATGGTCTCGGTGGTGGCCAGTGGGCCGTCCGGAGTGTTCTGCACGATGGCCACGGTGAGCACCAATGCCAGCACGCTCAGGGCGGTCACCGACAGGTAGGCCGATGTCCACCCGGCCACCCCGAGCAGCGAGAGGAATGGCACCGCGGAGAGCACTTGGCCGAGTTGTCCGGAGATGCCGGTGATCTGGGTGAGCAACGGAATCTGCCGGGCCGGGAACCAGTGCGGCACCAGGCGCAGCACCGAGATGAAGGTGATGGCATCGCCGAGCCCCACAACTGCACGGGCCGCCAGTGCCAGTGGCAGCGAGTCGGTGACCGCGATGGCAAGTTGACCCGCGGCCATCACCGCCGCACCGGCGGCGATCAGGATCTTCGAACCGAATCGGTCCAACAGCACGCCGGCGGGAACCTGGGCTCCGGCATAGACGATGACCTGCAGGACGACGAAGGCCGACAACACGCTGGGGGTGGCATGGAAACGATCGGCCGCCTCCAGTCCGGATACGCCGAGGGTGGTGCGATTGAGCACCGCGACGATATAGGCGAGAAGCCCGGTGGCCCAGACGATCCATGGACGCACGTGGGCGGCCTCTCTCTTCGGGTGAATCGGGATTTGTCCTGTCATAGTGTCGCAAATTGATAGGACGAATCGCCAACGAGTTTCCGCGTGAATTTGCTCACCGCCGTTTACTGTCTTTGCTGTAGAGCATCCGTTCCGGTCGGAATTTTCCGCTCGGTCAGATCTGGCCCCGGATATGCGCACTTGAACAGTGAGATAGGGGCGTAGCGCCGGGGCGTGGGGATGGCGCAGCCGTATTCGCTCGCTACCGCAAAACCCGCGCTAAAGTGTGGCCATGAAGGGTTGCACCAGTAGGCAGGTGCACGACTTTGCCTGACTATCGTTTGGGTGAGCTCGCCCGCATCTCGGGGGTGAGCGCCCGCAATATCCGTGCCTACCGGGAACGTGGGTTGCTGGATGCGCCTCGGCGGGAGGGCCGGGCCGCCCTGTACGACGACCGCCATCTGACCCAGCTGCAGACGATCAATCGACTGTTGCGGCGGGGCTACACGTCCGCGCACATCGTCGAGTTCTTCGAAGTGGTGCGCGCCGGTGGTGACCTGGCCGAGTTCCTCGGCCTGGAGCACCAGGCGGTCGTCGGCGATCTGCCCGCCGATGACGCCGCGGCACTGTTGCGGGCGGGGCTGCTGCGCGGGTCCGCCGGTGGTCTGGAATGGGCGAACCCGGCGATCGCAGCCGCCGTCGGCCGCGCCGAGGACGGGTATGTGCGATTCATGGTGCAGTTGGTCGATGCGGTCGACGAGGACCTCCGGCGCGCGGTGGGGGAGGCGGCCACCGTTGTCGACGCGGCGGAGGCCGGCGGCCGCGACGAGGATCGTCGGCAGCTGTGCCGGCTGGTGATCACGGGCCGGCTCGACGCCATCGTCGGGGAGCGGATCGGCCCCTAAGATCCCACCCTGAGATCACAACCTGGTGTTGGCGGGGTCGCCACCGAACCGCTGCGCCAGCCATACCGGCAGGATCGCCAGCACCGTCAGCGCCGCCGCGACCACGTTGATCACCGGCGCCTGGTTGGGCCGGAACAGATTGGCGAAGATCCAGATCGGCAGCGTCTGCACCGCGGGGCCCGCGGTGAAGGTGGTGACCACGATCTCGTCGAAGCTCAGCGCGAACGCGAGGATGGCGCCGGCCACCAGCGCGCCGCGCATCATCGGCAAGGTGACATACCGGAACGTCTGCCATGACGAGGCGCCCAGGTCAGCCGAGGCGTCCTCCAGGTGCGTGCCCAGCCGCCGCAACCGGGCCTGGGTGTTGTTGAAGACGATGACGATGCAGAAGGTGGCGTGTCCGATGATCACCGTCGCCATACCGAGCGTGATACCGAGCGCCGAGGTGAAGGTGGCGTTCAGCGCGATACCGGTGACGATTCCGGGCAGCGTGATCGGCAGCACGACAAGGAAACTCACCGCTTGCCTGCCGAAGAACCGGTAGCGCTGTACGGCGAACGCGGCCATCGTGCCCAACAGCAGCGCGATGACGGTGGCGGCCAGTCCCACCACCACCGAATTGGCCAGCGCCTGCCACATGCCCGCACTGTTGGCGGCATCGGTCCACCACCGCAGGGTGAAACCGGTGGGCGGAAAGGCAAACGTACGTGATGCGTTAAAGGCGTTGACCACCACCAGCAGCAGCGGTGCATAAAGGAAGATCAGGACCACTGCCGCCCAGCACCGCAGCGCCCACCGGGTCCGTTGGGAGCGCACTAGACGTTCTCCAATGCGCCGGTACGCCGCATCGCCAGCAGATAGGCCACGATGGCCGCCAGGGGGATGAGCGACAGGGCGGCGGCCAGCGGCTGGTTGTTCGCGGTGACCAGCTGTCCGTAGATGAGATTGCCCAGCATCTGCGTCTTCCCACCGACGATCGTCACCGCGATGTAATCCCCCAACGACAGTGAGAAAGTGAAGATCGAGCCCGCGGCGATGCCAGGAAAAACCAACGGCGCCATCACCATTCGCAGCGTCGTCACATCGGAGGCGCCCAGATCCGCACTCGCGTCGACGAGTGCGTCGGGCACCCGCTCGAACGCCGCGAACACCGGAATCACCATATAGGGCAACCACAGATAACTCAGTGTGAGCACCGTGGCAATCAGCCCGTAGCCCGGGGTGCCACCGACCGCCCAGGCCAGCGGCCCCTCCGGGGACAGCAGCATCCGCCAGGCATAGGCCTTGACCAAATAGCTCGCCCACAGCGGCGTCGTCACGGCAACCAACAACACCAGCCGCACCCGGGGCGAGGCGACTTTGGCCATGAACAACGCCAGCGGCACCGCCAACACGATGCAGATCACCGTCACGGCCAGGGCGATGCCCAGGGTACGCAGGGTGACCACCCGGAACACCGCATCGGTGAGCACCCGCACCAGGTTGTCGGTGGTGACGGTCCGGGTGACCGCGCCGGTGAAACTATCCGTACTCCACAGTGCCGAGACCAGCAGCACCGCAAGCGATCCCAGGTAGGCGACGACCAGCCAGGCCAGCGGCGGGATGAGCAGGAACGCCAGCCACAAACTGCGTCGGGCCGTGCCGGGCGCTATCAACCCTTGATCTGCTGCCATTTGTCGACCCACTGATCGTAGGTCGTGCAGTTGTCACCGCTGCCGTCGACGCACTTCTTCTGCGGCGTCGTCCAATAGTGGATCTGCTCGGCGTATTTCGCGTCGGTGGCGTGGAAGATGCTGCAGAAGTCGCGTTGCGCCGTGTGCTCGCACGCCTTGGTCTGTGCCGGTGCCTCCCCGAAGTACTCGGCGACCTGAGCGTTGACCGTCGGTGAGGTGATCCAGTTCATCCACTTGTACATGCAGTTGGGGTGCGCGGCCTTGGCCGACACCATCCAGGTATCCGACCAACCGGTGGCGCCCTCCTTCGGCAGGATGGTGTTCACCTGCACCTTGTTGTCGGCGCCGATGGTGTTCGCGATGACCTGCCAGGTAGTACCGATCACCGAGGTGCCGGACTCGAAAGCCTGCACCTCCTTGGTGTAATCCGACCAGTACTCGCCGATGTTCTCGCGCTGCGCCTTCAGCAGATCCGTCGCGGCATCCAGTTGTTCGGGTGTCAGCGCGTACGGGTTCTTGATGCCCAATTCGGATTTCGTCTTGGACAGGTACAGCGCCGCGTCGGCGATGTAGATGGGGGAGTCGTAGGCCGTCACGCGGCCCTTGTACTTGCCGGCGTCGGTGAACACCGCGGCCCAGGAATCCGGCGCATCCTTGACGACGGCGATGTTGTACATCAACAGGTTGGCGCCCCAACCGTGCGGGATGCCGTACATCTTGCCGTCCACCGAATTCCACGGCTGGTCCTTGAGGAACGGCGAGATGGTCGCATAGTTGGGTACCAGGTCGGTGTTGACCGGTGCCACGTCGCCCCCGTAGATCAGGCGCAGCGACGCGTCCCCGGACGCCGACACGCCGTCGTACTGGCCGGTGCGCATCAGCTGCACCATCTCGTCGGAGGTGTTGCCGACCTTGACGTTCGTCTTACAACCGGTTTCCTTCTCGAACGGGGTGACCCAGTCCACTGCCTTGTCGTTGGAGCCGTTCTCGGCATAGCCGGCCCAGGCGATCAGGTTGAGCTGACCTTCTCCGTCGCCGACGGACGTCGGCGCATCGATCTTCGGGGGTGCCTGCCCGCTGGGGCCCCCGCCGGAACCACTCGAGCACGCGGCGATCAGGGCGACGGTTGCGGCGAGCACCAACCCGGTGCGGATGACGGTGCGTGACATCTTCGGTCTCCTCAGGCGTTCAGGTGGTGGACGGCGGAATCTGGGAAGGACAGCACGACAGGTGAGCCGTGAGCCAGGCCGGCGGGAAGGGAAGTTGCGGCGGTGAGCACGGTCGCGGTGACGGCCTGTCCGTGGGCGGTCGTGGAGGTGACCCTGGTCAGCGGGCCCGCGTAGATGATCTCGGCCACGGTGGCCTCGACGGTCCGGCTCGGCGCCGCCGGCGCCTCACCCGGGGCGTGTACCGCGATGCGTTCGGGTCGCACGGCAAACGTGCCGGTGCGGCCGAGGAGTGCCTGCGCTGCGTCGCCGTCGAACACGTTCGCGGTGCCGACGAAATCGGCGACGAACCGGTTGGCCGGGGTCTCGTAGACCTCGCGGGCGGCGCCGACCTGTTCGATGCGGCCCGCGTTGAACACCGCCAGCCGGTCGCAGAGGGTGAGGGCTTCGTCCTGATCGTGGGTGACGATGACGAAGGTGATGCCCACGTCGCGCTGGATGGCCTTCAGCTCGACCTGCATCTGCTCGCGTAGCTTGAGGTCGAGCGCCCCCAGCGGCTCGTCGAGCAACAACACGCGGGGGCGTCCGACGAGGGCACGTGCCAGCGCGACGCGCTGGCGTTGGCCACCGGACAGCTGCGCCGGCCGACGGGTGGCGTGCTCGGCCAGCCGCACCATGTCCAGCGCATCGGCGGTGCGCCGGCGCCGCTCTGACTTGTCGACACCACGCACCTTGAGCCCGTATTCGACGTTCTGCGCGACCGTCATGTGCGGAAACAGGGCGTAGTCCTGGAAAACGGTGTTGACGTCCCGGCGCTGGGCAGGGACGCCCGTGACATCGGTGCCGCCCAGCCGGATGTGGCCCGCGGTCGGTTGTTCGAAGCCCGCGATCATCCGCAGGACCGTCGTCTTACCCGATCCGGATGGTCCGAGGATGGCGAACAGTTCGCCGTCGGCCACCGTGAGATCGGCACCCTCGACGGCGACGACCTCGTGTTGGCGGCCGGGGAACACCTTGCGGACACCGATCAGTTCGATGCGCGGCTCGCCTGCGGTGCTGACCCCGGAGTGCTCTGCGAGTCCGGATAGCGGTGCGGGCATGGTCGGCATCGTATGGATTCCCCGGTCTAAGCGCAGCGTAAGTGCGGATTTCGTGTTGTGGCCGGTGTTGGGGCGCGGTTTTCACCGGCCCGGCGGTCAGTGGCTGCTGGGAGCCGATCAAGCTCGTCGCGGCGTTGCGGGCCGTGCCCGCGGGGCGCGGGGACGTGCTTGTCATGGGTACGGCAAAGCGGACACCGCAGACCGGCTGGGCGGCCCGGAGGCCTCGGTCGCTCCTGGGCGCCCGGTTCCGGCGACGCAACGGGGGCTTGCCAGGCCGGGTGGCGGTCTGCGGCGGTCGTCAACCGCAATGTGAAGCTCCGCAGGGGGTTGCGGGACGAAAAACTTACCGATCAGTAATAAAAGCTAGCAAACAATTTATGTTCGCGGATGTCCGTTCCTAGACACTTTTAACTAAACTGTCGATGTCGTCCACGGCCACGCGGGTCGCCGAAAATCAACATAACGATTTGATAACAATGCTGCCTTGATCTGGGATGTTGTGGCTACTCGACCGTAACCACCTGCCAACAGGACATTTGTCCCGCAAGACTTTGGCGACCGCGAGGAGTGGCGTTATCGCAACCGTTGTTACCCGAGCGTAGAACTCGCTAGTAACCATTTGGGGGCGGAAAATCACCCTAGCTCTTATGACACTCTTAGTACGGCTGGACTGCACTGCTGGACCGGTCCCGGGGGTCGCACCGCGGTGATTCGTCACCGGGGCGTGACCCCTGGCCATGCCAGCAGATCGGCACCGGCCGGAGAGCTTATGGAGATTCAGTGCCGAATCGCCGGGGCCCGCAGCCCGCGGGCACACCGGATCCGCCGCGATGGCGCGGCGTCACCGGCACCAACAGCCAGACGCGTGAACAGATCAGTACCGAGGGAGATGGCAAGACGTGACGATCAACGAACACGACAGGGTGGCGGCCAACGGTAAGAGTGGCCTCGGGGGAGCTTCACTGTCGGGTGCGCACGCGCTCGTCGACCTGCTGAACGCCGGCGAGCCCTATGCCGTCGCATTCGGCGGCCAGGGGGCGTCCTGGCTGGAGAGCCTGGAAGAACTGGTCAGCTCGGCCGGCATCGAATCGGAACTCAGCGAGTTGGTCACCGAGGCGGCCATGATGCTCGAACCGGTGGCGCGCGAACTCGTCGTGGTCCGCCCGATCGGTTTCGAGCCGCTGCAGTGGGTGCGCGCGCTGGCCGCCGAGGAGCCGCTGCCCGCCGCCAAGCAGCTGACCACCGCCGCCATCTCCGGACCGGGCATCCTGCTCACCCAGATCGCCGCCATCCGCGCGCTGACCCGCCAGGGTCTCGATCTGTACGGCACCCCGCCGGTCGCCATGGCGGGACACTCCCAGGGCATCCTCGGTGTCGAATCGCTGAAGGCCAAGGGCGCCCGCGACGCCGAATTGCTCGCGCTGCTGCAGCTGATCGGTGCCGCCGGTTCGCTGATGTCGCGCCGGCGCGGCATGGTGGGCCGCGGTGACAAGTCGCCGATGGTCTCGGTGACCAACGTCGACCCCGACCGCATCGCCGAACTGCTCGAAGAGTTCTCCCAAGACGTGCGCACGGTGCTGCCGCCGGTGCTGTCCATCCGCAACGGCCGCCGCGCCGTCGTCATCACCGGCACCCCCGAGCAGCTGGGCCGGTTCGAGCTGTACTGCTCCAAGATCACCGAGAAGGAAGAGGCCGAGCGCAAGAACAAGCTGCGCGGCGGCGCTGTCTTCTCGCCCGTCTTCAACCCCGTGCAGGTTGAGGTCGGTTTCCACACGCCGCGGCTGGCCGACGGTGTCGCCCTGGTCGACAACTGGGCCGCCAAGGTCGGCATCGACGCCGAGCTTGCCCACGAGATGACCGAATCCATCTTCGTCAAGCCCATCGACTGGGTCAGCGACGTCGAGGGCCTGGCTCAGGCCGGTGCACGCTGGATCATCGACCTTGGCCCGGCCGACACCGTCACCCGGCTGACCGCACCTGTTATCCGCGGCCTGGGCATCGGCATCGTCCCGGCCGCCACCCGCGCCGGGCAGCGCAGCCTGTTCACCGTCGGTGCGGTGCCCGAGGTGCCGGCCCCGTGGGCCAGTTACGCCCCGTCGACCGTCACCCTGCCCGACGGCTCGGTGAAGCTGTCCACCAAGTTCACCCGCCTCACCGGCCGCTCGCCGATCCTGCTGGCCGGGATGACGCCGACGACGGTCGACGCCAAGATCGTCGCCGCGGCCGCCAATGCCGGCCACTGGGCCGAACTCGCCGGCGGTGGTCAGGTCACCGAAGAGATCTTCGACAATCGGATCGCCGAGCTCACCCAGCTGCTGGAGCCGGGTCGCGCCATCCAGTTCAACTCCCTGTTCCTGGATCCCTACCTGTGGAAGCTGCAGCTGGGCGGTCGCCGCCTGGTGCAGCGGGCCCGCCAGGCCGGCGCGCCGATCGACGGCGTCGTCGTCACCGCCGGTATCCCCGAGTTGGACGAGGCCGTCGCGCTGATCGACGAACTCAACGGCATCGGGATCACCCACGTCGTGTTCAAGCCCGGCACCGTCGACCAGATCAAGTCGGTCATCAAGATCGCGGCCGAGGTGCCCGATAAGGACGTCATCGCCCATATCGAGGGCGGCCGCGCCGGCGGCCACCACTCGTGGGAAGACCTGGACGACCTGCTGCTGGCGACCTACGCCGATCTGCGCAAGTTGTCCAACATCACCATCTGCGTCGGTGGCGGTATCGGTACCCCGGAGCGGGCCGCCGAGTACCTGTCCGGCCGGTGGTCGCAGGCTTACGGCTTCCCGCTGATGCCGGTGGACGGCATCCTGGTGGGTACCGCCGCCATGGCCACCCTCGAGGCCACCACCTCGCCCCAGGTCAAGCAGCTGCTGGTGGACACCAACGGCACCGATATCTGGGTGGGTGCCGGAAAAGCCCAGGGCGGCATGGCATCCGGGCGCAGCCAACTGGGCGCCGACATCCACGAGATCGACAACACCGCCTCCCGCTGCGGCCGGCTGCTCGACGAGGTCGCCGGTGACGCCGACGCGGTCGCCGAGCGGCGCGACGAGATCATCGCCGCGATGGCCGACACCGCCAAGCCGTACTTCGGCGACGTGTCGGACATGACCTACCTGCAATGGCTGGATCGCTATGTCGAACTGGCCATCGGCGATGGCAATTCGACGGCCGACACCAAGCGCGACGATTCGCCGTGGCTGGACATCACCTGGCGGGATCGCTTCGAAGGGATGCTCAAGCGCGCCGAGGCCCGCCTGCACCCGCAGGACTCCGGCCCGATCGAGACGCTGTTCGACTCGGGCTCGGAAGGTGCCGCGCTGCTGGAGGACCCGGCCGCCGCGCGCGCCGCGCTGCTGTCGCGTTACCCCGACGCCGAGACCATCAAGCTGCACCCGGCCGACGTCCCGTTCTTCATCACGCTGTGCAAGACGCCGGGCAAGCCGGTCAACTTCGTGCCCGTCATCGACAAGGATGTGCGGCGCTGGTGGCGCAGCGACTCGCTGTGGCAGGCGCACGACGCCCGCTACAGCGCCGACCAGGTCTGCATCATCCCGGGCACCCAGGCCGTCGCGGGGATCACCCGGGTGGACGAGCCGGTCGGTGAGCTCCTGGACCGCTTCGAGCAGGCCGCCATCGACGAGGTGCTCGCCACTGGTGCCGAGTCGGTGCCCGTGGTGTCGCGCAGGCAGGCCCGCGCCGATGTCGTCGGCCCGATCGCCGTGGTGCTCGACTCGCCCGACGTGCTCTGGGCCGGGCGCACCGCCATCAACCCGGTGCACCGGATCGGCGCCCCGAGCGAATGGCAGGTCAACGAGAACCGTTCCGCGGTGCACCCGTCCACCGGTTCGCGCCTGGAGCTCACCGAGGACGGTGTGACGCTGAGCGTGCCGCTCTCGGACATCTGGATCGAGATCAAGCTGACGCTGCCGGCCGCGACGGTCGACGGCGGCATGCCGGTGGTCACCACCGACGATGCGTCGACCGCCATGCGGGCCGTGCTGGCCATCGCCGCCGGTGTCGACGGGGCGGAATCGCTTCCGCCGGTAAGTGACAACACCGCCACCCTGACCGTCGGCTGGGACCCCGAAGAGGTTGCCGACCACACCGGCGTGACCGCCACCTTCGGCGCCCCGCTGGCCCCCGGCCTGACCCTGGTCCCCGACGCACTGGTGGGTCACACCTGGCCCGCGGTCTTCTCCGTCATCGGGTCGGCCGTCACCGCCGACAACTTCCCGGTCGTCGAGGGTCTGCTCAGCCTGGTGCACCTGGACCACGCCGCGCACCTGCTGGCCCCGATGCCCAAGACGGCTGCCGAATTGACCGTCACCGCAACGGCTTCGCCGGCCAGCGACACCGAGTACGGCCGCGTCGTGCCGGTGTCGGTCACCATCGCCGATGCCGACGGTACGGTGCTGGCCACGCTCGAGGAGCGCTTCGCCATCCGCGGACGCAATGGGGCGGCCGAGCTGGCCGACCCGCCGCGCGCCGGCGGGGCGATCACCGACAACGCCACCGACACCCCGCGTCGCCGGCGCCGCGACGTCACCGTCACCGCGCCGACCGATATGAGCGCGTTCGCGGTGGTCTCCGGTGACCACAACCCGATCCACACCGACCGGGCCGCCGCCCTGCTGGCCGGGCTGAAAGGCCCGATCGTGCACGGAATGTGGCTCTCGGCCGCCGCGCAGCACGTGGTCACCGCCACCGACGGCCGGGCCACTCCGCCGGCCCGACTGGTCGGCTGGACCTCGCGCTTCCTGGGCATGGTGCTGCCGGGCGACGAGATCGACTTCCGCGTCGACCGCGTCGGCATCGACCGCGGTGCCGAGATCATCGAGGTCACCGCGAAGGTCGGTGGCGACCTGGTGATGTCGGCGACCGCGCAGCTGGCTGCCCCGAAGACGGTGTACGCCTTCCCCGGTCAGGGCATCCAGCACAAGGGCATGGGTATGGAGGTGCGGGCCCGGTCCAAGGCCGCCCGCAAGATCTGGGATTCCGCGGACAAGTTCACCCGCGACACCCTGGGCTTCTCGGTGCTGCACGTGGTGCGCGACAACCCGACCAGCCTGATCGCCTCCGGCGTGCACTACCACCACCCCGAGGGCGTGCTCTACCTGACGCAGTTCACCCAGGTGGCCATGGCCACGGTGGCCGCGGCCCAGGTCGCCGAGATGCGTGAGCAGGGTGCGTTCGTCGAGGGCGCCATCGCGTGCGGTCACTCCGTCGGTGAATACACCGCGCTGGCCTGCGTTTCCGGTGTCTACAAGCTGGAGGCGCTGCTGGAGGTGGTGTTCCACCGTGGCAGCAAGATGCACGACATCGTGCCGCGTGACGAGAAGGGCCGGTCCAACTACCGGCTGGCCGCCATCCGGCCCTCGCAGATCGACCTGGACGACGACGACGTCACCGACTTCGTCGCCGAGATCTCGCAGCGCACCGGTGAATTCCTGCAGATCGTGAACTTCAACCTGCGCGGTTCGCAGTACGCGATCGCCGGGACCGTGCGTGGTCTCGAAGCGCTGGAGGAGGAGATCGAGCGGCGCCGCGAGATCAGCGGTGGTAAGCGCTCGTTCATCCTGGTGCCCGGTATCGACGTGCCCTTCCACTCCGAGGTGCTGCGGGTCGGTGTCGCCGACTTCCGCCGCGCCCTGGAGCGGGTCATGCCCGAAGGGCAGGATCCGGCGCTGATCGTCGGCCGCTACATCCCCAACCTGGTGCCCCGGCCGTTCACCCTGGATCGCGACTTCATCCAGGAGATCCGCGACCTGGTGCCCGCCGAGCCGCTCGACGAGGTGCTCGCCGATTACGACACCTGGCGCAACGAGAAGCCGGAAGCTTTGTGCCGCAAGGTCGTCATCGAGTTGCTGGCCTGGCAGTTCGCCAGCCCGGTGCGCTGGATCGAGACCCAGGACCTGCTGTTCATCGAGGAAGCAGCCGGTGGCCTCGGTGTCGAGCGGTTCGTCGAGATCGGCGTGAAGACCGCGCCGACGGTTGCCGGCCTGGCTACCAACACGCTGAAGCTGCCGGAGTACTCGCACAACACCACCGAGGTGCTCAACGCCGAGCGGGACGCCGCGGTGCTGTTCGCGACGGACACCGATCCGGAGCCCGAGCCCGAGGTGGACGAGGCGCCGGCCGCGCCGTCGGCGGAAGGTGCTCCGGCCGCTGCGGCCCCCGTCGCTCCGGCCCCGGCCGCACCGTCGGGTGGGCCTCGCCCCGAGGACATCTCGTACGACGCCGCCGATGCGACGCTGTCGCTGATCGCGCTGTCGGCGAAGATGCGGGCGGACCAGATCGAGCCGCTGGACTCCATCGAGTCGATCACCGACGGTGCCTCCTCACGGCGTAACCAGCTGCTGGTGGACCTCGGTTCCGAGCTGAACCTGGGTGCCATCGACGGTGCCGCCGAAGCGGACCTGTCCGGTCTGAAGGCTCAGGTGACGAAGCTGGCCCGCACCTACAAGCCGTTCGGCCCGGTGCTCTCGGATGCCATCAACGATCAGCTGCGCACGGTGTTCGGGCCGTCGGGCAAGCGCCCGGCCTACATCACCGAACGCGTCACCAAGACCTGGGAATTGGGACCGGGCTGGGCCAAGCACGTCACCGCCGAGGTGGCGCTGGGCACCCGTGAGGGTTCCAGTGTCCGCGGTGGCAGCCTGGGCGGCCTGCACGACGGCGCCTTGTCGGACGCCGCCTCGGTGGACAAGGTGATCGACGCCGCGGTCGCGGCGGTCGGTGCGCGCAAGGGCATTTCGGTGTCGATGCCGTCTTCCGGTGCCGCCGGTGGCGGAGTGGTGGATTCCGCGGCGCTGACCGAGTTCGCCGAGCAGGTCACCGGACCCAACGGTGTGCTGGCCTCGGCCGCCCGGCTGGTGCTCTCCGAGCTGGGCCTGAGCGCCCCGGTCGCCCAGGAGACGGTTAGCGATTCCGAGCTGATCGACCTGGTGACCGCCGAACTCGGTTCGGATTGGCCGCGTCTGGTGGCGCCGGTGTTCGACGCCCGCAAGGCCGTGGTGTTCGACGACCGGTGGGCCAGCGCCCGCGAGGATCTGGCCAAGCTGTGGCTGCTCGACGAGAGCGAGATCGACGAGGACTGGGAGCGGCTGTCGCAGCGCTTCGAGGGTGCCGGCAACGTGGTGGGTACGCAGGCCAATTGGTGGCAAGGTCGTGCACTTGCGGCTGGCCGCCTTACGCACGCCGCGCTGTACGGACGCGCCGCCGCCGGCGCCGAGAACCCCGAAAAGGGTGGGTACGCCAACGAAGTCGCGGTGGTGACGGGTGCCTCGAAGGGCTCCATCGCCGCTTCGGTGATGGCGCAGCTGCTCGAAGGCGGGGCGACGGTCGTCGCGACGACGTCCAAGCTCGACGACGACAGGTTGGCGTTCTACCGCACGCTCTACCGCGACCATGCCCGCTTCGGCGCCACCTTGTGGGTCGTGCCGGCGAACATGGCCTCCTACAGCGATATCGACGCCCTCGTCGAGTGGGTCGGGAACGAGCAGACCGAGAACCTCGGACCCAAGGCGATCCACCTCAAGGACGCGCAGACCCCGACGCTGCTGTTCCCGTTTGCCGCGCCGCGCGTGGCCGGGGACCTGTCCGAGGCCGGCGCCCGCTCCGAGATGGAGATGAAGGTGCTGCTGTGGGCCGTGCAGCGGCTCATCGCCGGGCTCTCACACCTGGGTGCGGAGCGCGATATTGCGTCGCGGCTGCACGTGGTGCTGCCGGGCTCGCCCAACCGCGGCATGTTCGGCGGTGACGGCGCCTACGGCGAGTCGAAGTCGGCGCTGGACGCCGTCGTCGCCCGTTGGAAGGCTGAATCGTCGTGGGCGCAACGGGTTTCGTTGGCGCATGCGTTGATCGGGTGGACCAAGGGCACCGGGCTGATGGGTCACAACGACGCCATCGTGGGTGCCGTCGAGGAAGCCGGTGTCACCACGTACACCACCGCCGAGATGGCGTCGATGCTGTTGGCGCTGTGCGATGTCGAGTCCAAGGTGGCCGCGGCGCGTGAGCCGATCAAGGTGGACCTGACCGGTGGGCTGGGCGATGTCGAGCTGGACATGGCCGAGCTGGCCGCCAAGGCCCGCGAGGAGATGCTGGCCGAGTCCGCCGAGGACGGCGAAGACGAGGACGCGGCCGGCACCATCGCCGCGCTGCCGTCGCCGCCGCGTGGCTACCAGGCGGCCCCGCCGCCGGAGTGGGCCGACCTCGACATCGACCCCGCCGACATGGTGGTCATCGTCGGTGGCGCCGAGCTCGGGCCCTACGGTTCCTCGCGCACCCGTTTCGAGATGGAGGTCTCCGGGCAGCTGTCCGCCGCGGGTGTGCTGGAACTGGCCTGGACCACCGGCCTGGTGAAGTGGGAGGACGACCCGAAGCCGGGGTGGTACGACACCGCCAGCGGTGACCTGGTCGACGAGGGCGAACTCGTCGAGCGCTACCACGATGCCGTGGTCGAGCGTGTCGGCATCCGCGAGTGGGTGGACGACGGCGCGATCGACCCCGATCACGCGTCGCCGCTGCTGGTTTCGGTGTTCCTGGACAAGGACTTCACCTTCGTGGTGTCGTCCGAAGCCGATGCCCGGGCGTTCGTCGAATTCGACCCCGAGCACACCGTCATCGCCCCGGTGCCCGACAGCTCCGACTGGCAGGTCACCCGCAAGGCCGGCACCGAGATCCGGGTGCCGCGCAAGGTGAAGCTGTCCCGGACCGTCGGCGCGCAGATCCCGACCGGGTTCGATCCGCAGGTCTACGGTGTCTCGCCGGACATGGCCAGCTCGATCGACCGGTTGGCGCTGTGGAACCTGGTGACCACCGTGGACGCGTTCCTGTCGGCCGGCTTCAGCCCGGCCGAGCTGATGCGCTGGGTGCATCCCAGCCAGGTGGCCAGCACGCAGGGCACCGGCATGGGCGGCATGACCTCGATGCAGACGATGTACCACGGCAACCTGCTCGGCAGGAGCAAGCCGAACGACATCCTGCAAGAGGTGCTGCCGAACGTCTTCGCGGGCCACGTCGTGCAGAGCTACATCGGTAGCTACGGCTCGATGATCCACCCGGTCGCCGCCTGCGCGACGGCCGCGGTATCGGTCGAAGAGGGCGTCGACAAGATCAAGCTGGGCAAGGCCGATTTCGTGGTCGCCGGCGGTTACGACGACCTGACGCTGGAAGCGATCATCGGCTTCGGCGACATGTCGGCCACCGCGGACACCGAGATGATGCGCGCCAAGGGCATCAGTGATTCGAAGTTCTCCAGGGCCAACGACCGTCGGCGGCTGGGCTTCGTCGAATCACAGGGCGGCGGAACAATTCTGCTGACCCGCGGTGACCTCGCGGTGCAGATGGGCCTGCCGGTGCTGGCCGTCGTCGCCTACGCGTCGTCGTTCGGTGACGGTGTGCACACCTCGATCCCGGCCCCCGGGTTGGGCGCACTCAGCGCCGGCCGCGGCGGGCGTGAGTCGCGGCTGGCCCGCGAGCTGGGCAAGCTTGGCGTCGGACCCGACGACATCGCCGTGGTGTCCAAGCACGACACCTCCACGCTGGCCAACGATCCCAACGAGACCGAGCTGCACGAGCGGCTCGCCGCCTCGATGGGCCGGTCCAAGGGGGCGCCGCTGTTCGTGGTCAGCCAGAAGAGCCTGACCGGGCACAGCAAGGGCGGTGCGGCGGCCTTCCAGTTGATGGGGCTGTGCCAGATCCTGCGCGACGGCGTCATTCCGCCGAACCGCAGCCTGGACTGCGTCGACGACGAACTGGACCACGCCCAGCACTTCGTCTGGGTGCGCGAGGCCCTGCACTTCGGAGACAAGTTCCCGCTCAAGGCCGGTCTGGTGACCAGCCTCGGGTTCGGGCATGTGTCCGGTCTGGTGGCGCTGGTGCATCCGCAGGCGCTGATCGCGGCCCTGCCCGCCGATCAGCGCGCCGACTACCAGGCGCGGGCCAACGCCCGGGTGCTGGCCGGTCAGCGCAAGCTGGCCTCGGCGATCGCCGGTGGTCCGGCGCTGTACGAGAAGCCGGCCGATCGCCGGTTCGGTGGTGACACCGCGGAGAAGCCTCAGGAAGCGGCGATGCTGCTGGATCCTGCGGCCCGCCTCGGCGAGGATGGCCACTACTCCAAATGAGCGAAAGCGAGTCGGATAGCGTGCCGGGTATGGGCATCGTTGGGGTAGGTATCGACCTGGTTTCCATTCCGGACTTTGCGGAACAGGTCGACCAGCCGGGCACTGTGTTTGCCGAGACCTTCACGCCGGGGGAACGGCGCGACGCCGCGGACAAGAGTTCGTCGGCGGCGCGCCACCTGGCGGCGCGGTGGGCGGCCAAGGAGGCCGTGATCAAGGCCTGGTCCGGATCACGGTTCTCCAAGCGGCCGATGCTCCCGGAGGGCATTCACCGTGATATCGAGGTCATCACCGATATGTGGGGCCGGCCGAAGGTCCGGTTGACCGGCGCCATCGCCGAGCACCTCAAGGACGTGACCATCCATCTGTCGCTCACCCACGAGGCCGACACCGCCGCGGCGGTCGCGGTGTTGGAGGCCTGATTCCCTTCCGCGAGCGTGCGTGTCTGCACAAGACACGCCGCTCGCGGTTGGCATTTCGGGGGCGCTCGCCGGATCGGTGGTGACGCTAGGCTCGTCGGCATGACTGATCTCGTCGCGCGCGTGCGTGAACTGTTGCCGTCAGTGCGCAACGATCTGGAAGAGTTGGTGCGCATCGAATCGGTGTGGGCCGACCCGGCCCGCCGCGACCAGGTGCACCGCAGTGCCGACCTGACGGCGAAGCTGTTGTCGGAGGCGGGTTTCGGTGATGTGCGGATTGTGGATGCCGGGGGAGCGCCCGCCGTCATCGCGCGGCATCCCGCGCCCGAGGGTGCGCCGACGGTCTTGTTGTATGCCCACCACGATGTGCAGCCCGAAGGCGACGCCACGCAGTGGGTGTCGCCGCCGTTCGAACCCACCGAACGCGACGGCCGGCTCTACGGGCGGGGCACCGCCGACGACAAGGCCGGAATCGCAACGCATTTGGCCGCCTTCCGGGCACACGGCGGTAACCCGCCGGTCGGCGTGACGGTGTTCGTCGAGGGTGAGGAGGAGTCCGGCTCGCCGTCCCTCGGTGCGCTGCTGGACGCACATCGGGACCTGCTGGCCGCCGATGTCATCATCATTGCCGACTCGGACAACTGGAGCACCGATATCCCGGCGCTGACAGTCTCGTTGCGCGGGCTGGCCGACTGTGTGGTCGAGGTGGCCACGTTGGACCATGGCCTGCACTCGGGGCTGTGGGGTGGGGTGGTGCCCGACGCGTTGTCGGTGCTGGTGCGGCTGCTGGCCAGCCTGCACGACGACGACGGCAACGTCGCGGTGGCCGGCCTGCACGAGGCGACGGCGGCCGAGGTCGAGTTCTCCGACGAGCGGGTGCGCGCCGACTCCGGTCTGCTCGACGGCGTGTCGCAGATCGGCTCAGGGACAGTGGTACAACGACTTTGGGTCAAACCGGCGATCACCGTCATCGGGATCGACACCACGCCGATCGGCAAGTCGTCGAACACCCTGATCCCGCGAGCCCGGGCCAAGATCAGCATGCGGGTGGCGCCCGGCGGCGACGCGCGAGCGCATCTGGAAGCGCTCACCCGGCACCTGGAAGAGCACGCGCCGTGGGGCGCCAAGGTCACCGTCACCCCCGGCGACGTCGGCCAGCCCTACGCGATCGATGCGACCGGTGCGGTCTACGACGCGGCGCGTGCGGCGTTCACCACGGCGTGGGGTCGCGAGCCCGTCGACATGGGCATGGGCGGGTCCATCCCGTTCATCGCCGAGTTCGCCACCGCGTTCCCGGACGCCAAGATCCTGGTGACCGGTGTGGAAGACCCCGGCACACAGGCACATAGCATCAACGAGAGCTTGCATCTGGGCGTGCTGGAACGGGCGGCCACGGCCGAGGCGCTGCTGCTCGGCGCGCTGGGGACGCCTTAAGCGCATTTCCGACGTTCTGGTCGCCGTGTTGCGGGTATGGCGACCAGAACGTCGGGAACGGGGCTATACCGAGATGTCGCGGCGCAGCTTGGCGACGTGTCCGGTGGCCTTGACGTTGTACTGGGCCACCTCGATGTTGCCCTTCTCGTCGACGACGAAGGTCGACCGGATGACGCCCTGCACCGTCTTGCCGTACATCGTCTTCTCGCCGTAGGCGCCGTAGGCGGTGAGCACCGACTTGTCGGGGTCGGACAGCAGCGGGAAGGTCAGCCCCTCGTTGTCACGGAACTTGGCCAGCTTCTCCGGCTTGTCGGGCGAGATGCCGACGACATCCAGGCCGGCCTCGTTGAGTTCGGCGAGGCTGTCCCGGAAATCGCAGGCCTGCTTGGTGCAGCCCGGCGTGGAGGCGGCGGGGTAGAAGTACACGATGACCTTGCGGCCCTTGAAGTCGGACAGCTTCACGGTCTTGCCGTCGGCATCGGGGAGGCTGAATGCGGGGGCTTTGTCGCCGACGGCGAGGCGCGGGGTCTGGGGCATACCTGTTACACGTCCTTCTGATCGACCGGTGCAGCGCGGTGGGCTGCGGCTGCTCTAGGGTAAGTCGGCAAAGGTTGTGAGTTGAAGGCGCACATGGAGGGGCACAGTGGCCGACCGGGATCCTGACAGCATCAAGCGCGATATCGACCAGGCGCGTGATCAGCTTGCGTCGACGGTCGATCTGCTGGCCGAGCGGGCCAACCCGCAGCGCCTGGCCGACGATGCGAAGGCCCGCGTGCTGGCGTTCGTGACCAAGCCCGCGGTGGTGGGATCGGTGGTCGGCACCGTGGTGCTGGTGCTGGTGATTCGCCGCGTGCGGCGCCGCTGAGCTGGTAATCCAGCCGGTAATTCAACGCCGCCGGCGCGGGCGGAACAAGTCGGCGATGGTGAGGCGGGGCGGATTGGCGGTCATGCCGATGCGGCTACAACTGATGACGGCCATCGTGCCGTTGCCGGGTGCGGCGCCACTGTCACCGGCGGCACCCGATGCCGACGATGCACTTCCGCTACGCATCAGCTAATCCCTGCCTTCATCCCCCGACGATTTGCCTCGGCGAATGGGCCTCGGCGTACAGCTAACTCCAGCCTAGCATGGCCCGAGTAGCTGTGGCTCGCCGTTGAAGAGCCGCTTACCAGCATTTTCTGGCCGGTCAGCCAATCGGGCACGCGCTAGATGCGTGGATCCAGCACATTCCGCTCGTTCGAACGCAGATGAACCCGCGATATTGACTTCAGCGTCAATCGCAACGCTAACATCGCGCGCCGGGTCCGGCACGCCGACGCGGCTAATCGCCGACGGTGACGCCGGGGTGCCATGCAGTTTGCCAACGTCGATATCGCCGGCCGGATGGGCGAACATATGGCGACGGTATTGAGGCCTGGTCATGCGTCCGCTTGAGGTCAGGTGAGACCCGTCCCGGCGTGGTAGCCGAAGTCGCCGATACCGGTCAGCACGGCCACCATCACCTCATCGGTCACCAAGTTCGTGGAAATCGGTGGACCGGGGGCTGGCGGGGGAGGTGGCGCGGCCGGCGCCGGAGGCGCGGGATTGGGCCTACCGGCCGCCGGCATGTTGATGTTCAGCTGCGGGCCGGCGTCGAGGGGGAAGGCGCATTCCGGGCCATAGAAAGCTTTGCTGAGAATCGTCCCGCTATACGCAGATGCCACCATCGTGCGCATCTGCTCGATGGTGAGGACGCAGGGTGCCGACGCGCCGGGTGGGGCCGCGACAAGGGCCACCGGTGGTGGTGCTGGCGGTCGCGCCGCTGCGGGCCGGGTGGTGACGGCCGGTGCTGCCGCGACGGCGATCGGCGCTGTCGGCGGGGTGACGTGCGTGTTGACGGGCAGTGCAGGGGCGGTCGCCAGGGGTCTCGGTGGCGGTGGGCTCTCGGGCGGCGACTGATCGCGGAGAGCGACAACAACGACGCCTACCGCTACGAGCGGAACGATGCCGCGGGACCAGCGCACGCCGGGGTGTGTCACAGTGCGTCCCTCCCGGTGGTCTGCGTTCGCGCACCCGACTCCCCGTCGCCGAGCAAATAATTGTGGCTAACGTCAATTAGTTTGCTGCCGCACGGGATATCTTGGCAGACTCGCCGGTGCTGAGTGGGTTTTATCCAATTTTCGACTCGGGCCAACAGCGGTTTCTTGATACAGCAATTTCTGTATCGTCATCGGGGTGGAAACCCTGACTCACAGCGCCGCGCTGGCCCGCTTCGGGCATGCCTTGGCCGACTTCACTCGCACCCGGATTCTGCTCAGCCTCGGCCGCGCGCCGAGTTATCCGTCGGACCTCGCCGACCAGATCGGCGTGACGCGGCAGATCCTGTCCAACCATCTGGCCTGCCTGCGCGGATGCGGGCTGGTGGTGGCGGTACCGGAGGGCAAGCGCATGCGCTACGAACTGGCCGACCCGCGCATCGCACACGCTCTCGACGACCTCATGGGACTGGTGTTGGCCGTCGATCCCGAGTGCACCTGCGTCGGGCCGGACGGCCGGGAATGCGGTTGTGGGTGATCGACTCATCGACACGGGAGCGTCGCGCGCTGCTGGCCCGTCGCATCCGGATCTTGGTCGCCGCGACCATCTCCTACAACGTTCTGGAGGCCATCGTTGCGATGGCCGAGGGCGCCCGTGCATCGTCCACGGCGCTCATCGGCTTCGGGCTGGACTCGGTCATCGAGGTCGCCTCGGCGGCCGCGGTGGCATGGCAGTTCGCCGCCCCTGATCCCGAGGCGCGCGAGAAGGCCGCGCTGCGCATCATCGCGCTGTCGTTCTTCGGGCTGGCTGCCTACGTGACGGTCGACGCCGTACAGGCACTGTGGGGTGTGGATCGACCCGAGCATTCCGCCGTCGGGATCGTCTTGGCGGCAGTCAGTTTGGTGATCATGCCGGTGCTCTCGTACGCGCAACGTCGGGCCGGCCGCGAATTGGGCTCCCGGTCGGCGGTCGCCGATTCCAAGCAGACCCTGCTGTGCACCTATCTGTCGGGCGTCGTGCTCGCCGGGCTGGTGCTCAACAGCCTGCTGGGTTGGTTCTGGGCCGATCCCGTCGCGGGTCTGGTGATCGCGGCGGTGGCGGTCAAGGAGGGCCTCGACGCCTGGCGTGGCGACGCGTGTTGCGCATAACGACAAAAGCCCTGCCGAAGCAGGGCTTTTGTTTGTGGTGCGCCGTCAGGGTTTCGAACCCCGGACCCGCTGATTAAGAGAACGTTCCCGGCTAACTTCTGACCTGCGGCGATGATTTGGGCTAGCCCAAATCGGTGCAGGTAGATGGCCCTTTCTGGGACATTCTGGGTGCGCCTGCGCCTGTCTCAATCTGCCTCAGTTACCGGTGAATCTCCCGTCGCGTGGAGACCCAGTGGAGACCCTAGCGGCGTTTGCTGGCGATCACGATGCGCAACCACACGCATTGGCGGCGGTCAGACGCGGATCGCGGCCAGCTTGTCGGCAAGGCGTAGTGCCAGGTTTTCGTAACCGGCGCGGCTGGGGTGTACTTCGTCGGCGCTCATGAAGAAATCGGCGTTGCCGTCGCCTTCGGGTGAGCCCTCGTTACCGGCTCCCGTCCACCACGGGTCAGTGCGCATGTCGATCGCACCGGCCACGTTTGGATTGGCCTGTGCCGCAGCGATGAGCGCGGTATTGAGTGCGCTCATCAGTGACGGATCGAAACCGGTCGGTGAGCCGGACTCGACGCCGACGACAACGATCGGCGTATCCGGCCGCGCAGTGTGCACGGCGTTCCAGAACGCATTGGCGGCGGTAATGACAGAACCGGTCGAGTAACCGCTGTCATTCCCGCTACCGAAAGCGATGAACAAATCGATCGGCGGCAACGCTGCGAGTGCGGCCAGTCGGGCCGCAGATCCGTACGCGCTCTTGCCGATCTCGCCCGCACTGTCGTTGACGTACCCCGTTCCGCCCTGGCCTAGGTTGAGCACTTCCCAGCCCGTTTGGATCGCGAGTTGGTTGCACAGCGCGCCGCCCATCAGGTGACCGATCGGACCGAGCCAGTGCCCGCCCTGCACGTAGGAGTCACCAGTGATCGCAACTCGAAAGCGTGGCGGCGCGGCCCAGATCGCTCCACCAGCGGGCACCAGCACTCCGGTAAACGACAGAAAGCCGCTGGCAAGCAGACGGATCTTGCGGACACGGTCGGTTGTGAACTGGATTCGGGCGTAATTGTGATCGAAGACGCCCGCCGAGGTCAGATCCCAACCGGTCGTCAGCGGCATGTCGTCCACGAGCACCTTGAAGTCCGATTGCGCTGCGCTGCGCATCCACAGCGTGACATCGGTTCCGGTGGCGTAGAACTCGACCTCGTAACTGGTCGAGTTGTTGAAGTCACCGGGCTCGGTCGCGCCACTGATCTGGTTAACCGGATTGTTCGCGTAGTCGAACCACACGCCGCTGTAGCGCCAACGCTTCTGAATGCCGGAGTCGGAGAAGTGAAAGTGCCGCTGGCCCGTGTACGCGGAATCGGTGCCGCTGACGGTGTAGGAAACCACATCGCTGGCCGGGTAGACGGTTTTCGCTGCGGGCCGCATCCGGCTGGCGAGTGGGATTCGTGCCGCAGACGCGTTGATCGTCTCGGCTAGGCCGTCCACGGATCCGAAATCGCGTACGAGTTCCGATATCGCGACGTAGTAGGCGTGTGCCGATCCGAGGCTGGCGACTTCTAGCGGAATGGGCGTCGGGATCGGAAATCGGCGTGGACCATTCTGGCCGAGAACGAACGCCGGATTGGCGGCGAGAAGCGCGAGTTGGCCGGTCGAGAAGATGCTATGCGGCAGCGACCAACCGTTCGCCGCTGACCATGCCACCGTGTCAGCGGAGAATCCGTTCTCGGCCCACTGTGCCGACGTGATGATGTATGACGACGAGCGACCTACATACCAAACGTCTGCCATCGGTTTCCTAACGAATGAGTCTGCGACCAGCGCTCACGCCGACGTAGTAACGAGCGTTGCCTTTGCGCGGCTTGAATTCGGCCCCGGCACGGATTCCCACGTACTCACCGCCGGGGCCGACCCGGCCCACACGCACCCGGCGCGAGCCCGCCACGACTTTGGTTGGCAGCACCCGCTTGACCCGCGCTGACCGGCTGGCCGTGGATGCGAATTGCCCCTTTGCATTTCTCTTGTAGACGCGTTTCGCCATGAGATCAATCCCGCGATTGGCCACCGACAGCCGGGCGCGGCCCGGTGTCTGAAACCGACATGTGTGGCCGAGGCTTAGGAATGAACCGGCCGGGCGTCGGCCACGACACGTCACCGGCTGGCTTACCGAACTCCGAGCACGTCTGCACTCTCGGATCTCGTTTGGCATCGCGCCGGGCGTTCTCGACCCACGTGGGAATCTCGGTCATGGTCGTGTCCTTCTAATTCGGTCAGGAGTCGCAGCGAGCTACTCGAGGCCGAACTGAGCCTTCGTCGGCGGCGTGTAGGTGCTCGATGCAGTCACCTGCAAGCACACCGCCCCGCCCCGGTGGCGAATGCCGGTGCCCATTGATCGGACAAAGAACGATTCCACCAACGGGAATTCGCGCCAGTTACCGGGCATGGTGAGCAGGCCCTCATAGCCGCGAAGCTCGCGCAGTCCGACCGGATTCAATTCCGACCCCGGCCCGCCCGTGGACACCACTGCCAGGTATCCGGCCGGGATAACGGGACTGGCCATGATCCAACCGTGACCGTAGGTGCCGAGGATGTCGTGACCGTGGTAGTCGTCAGGCGCGACCTTGCCGACGATGGCCTCAGAGGTCCAGAACGGCGGCGCTTTCTTGCTCGCGATGAAGTCGTATTTCGCAATCGGCCCACCGCTGCGCGATTCGACGCCCGCGCGCCATGTCGCGATCTTCTCTGCGTCGACTTCGTTGCACAACACGATGATCTGAGATCGGCCGTCGATGCCGCCATAACCCTTTGCGCGCAAGGCACGGTAGGCGTCTTCGAGGTCAGCGCTGTCCAGGGTGGCATTTTGTGTGGCCCAGTAGTGGCTCGTGTTGGTTGGGAAATCGGTTCCCATGAACGACGGCGGGCTAGCAATTCCGTCGTTGGACCACAACGGGAACGACTTCACCGCAGTATCGGTGCTCCACGCGCCGTTGTGGAACAGACGATAGAGAACCTGACCTGTAACGTTTCGAATGTCCGCTTCCAAAATTGAGTTCAGTATGCCGTTGACCTGGCGGGAATCCATGAAGCGAAGCGCGCGCCAGCTCAGCCGCGATGCCAGGTTCCAGTCTTTCAGAGTGAATCCCAGCAAGAGCGGCTCGGCCGGGGTGCCTGCGCTGGGCGGCACGCCGAATTCCGTTGCCTGAGTGAAGTTCGGCGGCGTGAAGTTCTGAGCGATAGCGGTCGCGGCGTCGTAAGTCCGAAAGCTGATCAGATCCGCGATCTGAAGGCGTTCGGTGTTGAGAATGGACACCGCGTCTCGGAACGTGTCCCAGATCGAGTTGATGTCTACGCCATCAGCGGTGTGCGTGACGAGAGCATCTGCTTGCGGCACGATGCCGTACTGACCTCCGCCAGCCGTACCGCCGAACACGGGGTAGACAGGCACGCCGTTGACGGTTGCGAAGTCGGTTACCGGTGTCGCAGTGGTGTTCATGTCGCCTCACTCAGTCTGTATCGCGGATGTCGTCAGTGTAGGCGTGTCAATGACAAATATGGTTGCAACACTGCGTGTTTCGTGACCTGGTCTGTCTATGTCATGCGTCTGAAAGCGTCTCGATCTGGCTGAGTCCGGATCGGTCTGAGTACGCTAGGCCGCGTAAGTCGCGGCGGATGTCTCGACACCGGTACCAACGTTGACACGGGCGGGCTATCGAGAATGAAGGTGTGTAGCTGCTCGGATCGCTATTCCACTGCGGACTGATGTTGGTCTACTCATTACCGATCTCGATTTGCTGCTAAATGAGTGTAATCTGTTACCTATCAGCGTATTTGGGCTAGCCTAACCGTCAATTGGGCGTAGACAAGTGTGCCTGCGTCTGTCAGGATGGGATTAGCTGGCAATGGCCTTCGGCTCGGGCCGACAGCGTCTCTATTGAACGGGCCGCATCGTCACAAAGGCAACCCACCATGTCCCTTAACGTTCGCCCTGCCGAAAAGTCCTCGGCGACCAAAATGCTTTCCGATGAACTCGAATCAGAACTGCGGACACGCTCCGTGGTGCAATCGATTCGCGGGATGGACAACGCAGCCAAGTACCTGCGTGACTGCGAAAGTATATCTGTGTCGAAATACGCTATCGCTGAGGCGGTTTCCAACGGCTCTCTTGAATACGTCAGCCGATCACAGGCGTACTACTTCAGCCCCCGAGCGCTACTGCGGTGGTGGTTCTCGGGCGTCGTGCAGAGCTGACTATCGAAACCGCGTCAAACATTCAACATCCCAGAGACCACTCCGAGAGGAACCCCAAATGCAAGGCCGCCATTCAGAATCGAGACGCTCGATCGCGGATCTGATCGCAGCGTTCCCGAACGCCATGTCTGAGATCGTCTCGGGTGCTTCGCCCGGCGAAGACGCCGACGTGTTCGCTGACAGCATCGCAAGGGCGGGAGGTCTGGTGGACGCCTACTACCGTAACGGTCCCGGTCGCCGACACATCGCTTTCCATCTCGCCTTCAACGGTGATCGACTGCGCAAGTTCAAAACAGTTGCAGAACAGGCAATGTCGGAGTACCACCGTCAGTTTGGTGCCGTGGACGGGAAAGCGAGTTCGCTGAGCTGTGACTTGGAAGAACCTCGGCCCGGTGTCGCAACCATTCCCGATCTGCGAACCTATGCGCTCGTGGCTCGATTCCCGTCCGAGCGCACCCCGGTCGAAACGTTGAGCGATCTGCGTCAGCAGGTTGTCACCGCCCGCCAGTATCAGATCTGCGATTTGCAGTATGGCGACGGTTCCTGTGACCTCGCGGCGTGGTCGGAACCGGTCATCCTGCCGGTGTCATTCGGTGAAATCGTTCTTCTATCGGTTTGCGACTACTGCCTGAGATTGCATCTCGAAAAGCACGGAGTTTCCGGCGGCGAAATCGTTGATCCTGACGACGTTATTGATTGAAAACTGGTGGGTATTTCTCGGAACTATAGACAGGTGCCTAGGTATGCGCGCAGCCAGCGAGCCATCCGTCAATCATGTTGTGGTGAGCGTAAATTGACCACAAAGGAATGGCGGGCCGACCTGTCCTAGGTCGACCCGCCAGCAGTTCCCGCCACAGAAACTAGGGCCAATGCTACAGCACTACACCGACAAATTCGGTGAACAAATTCTGCTACTCGGAGGCGTCCCCGTCACGCCGATATTCGGCGGGACACAGCCTATGCCGTCGATTCCCGACGTAACGGGTCTGTCGGCATTCGATGCCGCCCTGGCATACGCCGCCGTGGGGCTGTACGTGCTGCCGGTGGCCGCGGGGAAGCATCCCGGCTCGGTAGTTGGCTTGGACTGGCCGCACAAGTCCACCAGAGACCCCGACGACATCGAATTCTATTGGGGAACAGACCAAGCACCGGGAATCGCCATTCACGCCGGGCCATCGCTGCTGGTGGTGATTGACCTCGACGTCGACGCGGTACCCGACGAGCTGGCGTGGCTGCGCAAGGGCTTGTTTCAGTCGTCACGTAACGGTCGGTCAGAGCGCGGGCATTACGTTTTCGCCAGCGCGGAGGTCTTCACCAACTCAGCGGTGACGCTGGCTGACGGGACCGAAGTGGGCGAGGTTCGTTCCGGTAACGCGGTGATTATGGCCCAACCGTCACCGCATCCGAACGCCGCGAACGGTGGCGGATACGTCTGGCAATCGGTCGGTGAGATCCCCGAATTACCCGAACAGGGCCGCGGGTACTTGACCACCAGGGCGGGTGGTGTGGCCGCAGCGGCGGTCACCGACGAGCAGGTAGCCGCGTTCTGCGCCCGCACTGCCAAGAGCAACGCCCGACCTAAGGCGCTAGCCCACCTGGCGGCTAGCGTGTCCGAACGCCGCACGAGGACTCGCGACGGGGCGCGGGACGCGCTCCGGATAGCCGCTGGCGAGGCACGGATCGGGTTCTATCCGTTTGATCGCGCCGTAAACGAAATCAAAAGGGCGGCAGCGGAATCCTATCGATTGCGCGGGGAGGACTTCGACGCTCATATCGGAGTTGGCGAGTATGCGCGTCTGGTGGCCAATGCGGTCGGATCGGCCAACAGTCGCAGTTTTGCACAGTTGCGCGCCGAAGCGGACCGCGAATATGGCACGGACTCGCGCGACGGAATCGACCTGCGGCCGGCTTTGCGCTTGATCGCCGGATCGGATCTGCCATCGGAAACCGATTCTGAGCCCTGTGGTGGTGATCGAAGCGCCACCGCTGCCAGCGCCGCCGTGCGTGCCCGGTTCAGCGGCGTCAGCGCCGCCGAGCTGGGCGCGCCGGTAGAGCCGATGCGCTGGCTTGTGCGCGGCGTGTGGCCGCAGCGCTCAGCGGGCGTGCTGGCCGGGGAGAAGAAGACCTTCAAGACGTGGAACCTGCAAGCACTCGCGCTGGCGGTGGCCTCAGGGGTGCCGTTTCTCGGACAGTTCGACGTGCCCACCCCCGGCCCGGTGCTCTATCTGTGCGGCGAAGGTGGGCGCGATGGATTCGCCAACCGTCACCAGGTGATCGCCAAACGTTACGGTATCGGTCCCGACGACCTGGCCGACCTGTCGATGGTCGCGGAGTTCGACACCGATGAACTGACCAGCGCCGAGCTGCGCGACGGTATCGCGCGCCATCTGGATCGGTTGCAACCGGTGCTGGTGATTCTGGATCCTCTCTATGCCTATCACCCGGCCAGTGTGGAAGCGGCCAACCTGTACGCGCGCGGCCCGATGCTGGCCGCACTGCGGGAACTGATCGAACCGGGCGCGGCGCTGATCATCGGTGATCACTTCAAAAAGGGCGCTGGGGACGGATTGGACCTGGACCATATCTCGATGGCTGGGGTCGGTCAGTGGGCCGACACATGGGCTCTGCAACGGCATCGGACACCACCGGATCTGGCGACCAACGATTACCGAATCGAAGTGGAGTTCTCGACGCGGCGCGGTGGTGGGCACCGGTGGAATATCGATTGGCACCTCGATCGCGACCCGAATCCCGATCTCGTGGCATGGAGTGATGCGCGATGGGCGGTGAGCGCTCCGCAGAACGGATCGAACGGGTCGCGCAGCGATATTGAAATCGCCATCTTGGCCGAGATCGGACGCCGCCCCTGGGCACTGACGCGTTCGACGTTGCACGCCGCTGTGGGCGGTCGCAAACAGACCGTGCTCGACGCGGTGAAGCGGCTACTGGACGGTCGCGAGCTGGCCGAGCGCGCGCCAGCCAAAGGCGGCGGGAAGGCCAACGTGCTTGGCCCCGGCAAAGTGGTGGCGGTGCTTGCGGGCGGTGGGTCATGAACGGGTCGAAATCGCTACTGAGGCGGGGATTTCACCGGTTCCCGATGCCGGGAACCGTGGGAACCATATGGGTGTTTGTGCTGGTAGATCGGTTCCCGAAGGCGGGAACTGACCGGAACCACGCCCGTGTGGGGTGCCGGGGAGGAGGGCGCGTCAGCGCCTCCCCGGTTCCCGGGTTCCCGTTCTATAGGGGAACCGGAAACGGGAACCGGAGAGAAAATACCTCTGACCTGCATAAATGGCCGGATTTCAGAGATTTGCGGTTCCCGACGTCGGGAACCGAACGGGAACCGCAGTGCAGCAAACACATTCGAGGTGAACTGAGATGACTGCATCACCGACGACCGCCGCACCGCGAGGCCACACAAGCGTGCCGACCTGTTCAGCGGCGGGCTGTTCGGCTCTGATCGATGGGCACCGCCCAGAGGGTCGGCTGTGCGTCAGTCATCGGCGCTCCTTGGCTCTGACGGCATCGGTTACCGATGCGCTAGTGACATTCGTCAACGGAATCAAAGCGCGCGACGTGGACGCGAACACGCGTGGTGATGTGACCGAAGCGGGATCGTTGATCGCGATGGGGTTAGGTCTGCTGATCGGCACGGCTTTCGGAAACGAAATCGAAGTCGGTGACAGACCGATTCGGTTCTACAGCAAGGGAACTGAAGAGGACTCGCGCCCACGATGGCGCATCGAATTTCAATGGCAGGCACTCGAAAGGAAACGGAAATGACTGCGGCAAACGAGAACGAACACGACGACGGCCAGACGGCAGCCGACACTGAACACGACGGAGATGACGGCGTGACCGGCGACAGCAGAGGCGGTCAGCCATCGTCAACAGAACCCATCGTCAAGTGGAGTGAGTTGTGGTGGGCGTTGAAGGCCGGTCCCAACGTGCGAAGGTGCAAAGCGCACCGCCGAAACGGAAATCGATGCGCGAAAGCCGCGATGAACGGTCAGAAGGTGTGTGGCACACACGGCGGGCGCGCGGCACATTCGCTGGCGGCCGCCCGGCGGCGATTGGCCGAGAACGCCGACCCGGCCGTGCGCCAGCTCGCCAAGATCGCCTACGACGACAACGTGGCCGTGGAGACTCGACTCAAAGCCACCCTGGCCCTGATCGACCGCAGTGTGGGCGGGGCGAAAACAAGCGTCGATATCGAGATCGGAACCAAACCCATAGATGCGATTCTGGAAACCGTTAGCGATCAGATGGAAATCACGTCCAGAGCGGCATATCGACGTTCACAGGGCATTCCTGACTACTCCGACGCCCCACCCGCCCTGGCGGGTCACGGCAGCGCACAAAGCGAAATCGTTGACGCCGAGGTAGTAAGAGAACCGCACGTAAGCCGTGTGAACGACCGGGACCAGGCCGAGGCACCCCGGCGCTTCTATCGCCAGCCGGGAGAGCCAGACGGGTCGGGAATCGACGGTTACGGCGAGCCTGCGGAGCCGGTCGCGTCGGGGATTCAGCACTATGAGCGCGCCGTCGAGCTGAACCGTGCCGCCCAAGTCCACACCGCGCGCCGAGCACTTCCACCAGGGCAATCAGCGCGGTAGACTGCCGCTAAACCTAAAGGTCTAGCGGCAATGCAGGTCAGAACGTTTTCGATGGGAAAGACAACGAATGGCGAAAGTCACGACGCAACACATCGGCGCTGCCGGTGAGCTGTTGGTTCAATACCAACTACTCAAATTCGGAATCGATAGCGCTCGACTGACGACCGATTCCGGCGTCGATCTCGTGATGCACCTGCCGAGCCAGGGCGGCGAAGCCATCGCGGCAACGGTTCAGGTCAAGACGAAATTGAAGCCGGTTCCGGCAGGTGGCAAAGGCAAGCCGACATTGGGATTTCCGGTGCCGACTAAGGAACGGGCGCAGTGGCTCGCGTGTGCCGACGTATCACGAGATGCGGTGTGGCTGTTTCGTATCGGTGAGGCATTCATGTACGCGAAACAGATTCCACCATTGCTCTATTGGTACATCGATGACGCACCGGTCGGCGCGCTTCGCGAGTCCGATCTGGTGGAGTACCGACTAGAGACCGTTGTGGAAAAGCTTTTGGGGGCAGCGGGAATCGAGATTGTGTGAAGTTGGTCGCTTACCTACGGGTTTCCACCATTGAACAGGCCGCGCACGGATTCGGGCTGGACTCTCAGCGCGCCGCGATCCGTGCTGCTGCCAAGGCGTTGGGTTCGCGAGTGGTGGCATGGTGCGCCGATGAAGGGCTCTCCGGTGCGCTCGGTGTCGACGCCCGGCCCGGTCTAGCTGAAGCGCTGGCGATGATCGACAACGGTGACGCTGACGGGTTGATCGTTCGCGATCTCGACCGCCTGGCCCGTGAGATCACCGTGCAGGAGGCGGTGATCGGTCACGTCTGGCTTCTCGATCACGCTGCGGTGTTCACTTCTGTTCCACCGCAAGAGGTTCCGCGCGATGATCCCGACGACCCGATGCGAACCGCGATGCGGAAAATGGCCGGCGTTTTCGGTGAGCTGGAACGGATGCTGGTCGCCAAACGCCTGCGCGACGGCCGACGCGCTAAGGCCGCTGCCGGGGGTCACGCGACAGGATCGACGCCCTACGGATGGCGTTCGGGAAAGCGCGGTGCCGATAACCCCAACGGCGCGTTGGTTCCGATTCCAGCCGAGCAGGCCGCGTTGCGTCGCATGATCGAATTACGCGACAGCGGGGCCAGCACGCGCGAGATCGCCGCGACGCTGACCACCGAAGGTCATCCGACCAAACGAGGGGGAGCGTGGTCGAGTGCCACCGTGAGCCGCATCCTTAGTCGGCACACGAGTGATTCTGATTCTGTTGCGGAAGAAGGGAATCGTAGCGATGGCATGGATTACGACTGTCGAAACGAACCGCCGCGATGACCGTGGCCGACCGATCAAGGCGTACCGGGTCGAGTGGTATGAGATCGCCAGAGATGCTGACGGGCAACCGATTCCGCGATATCCGAATCGTGACGATAGCCCGCCGAAGCGTCTACGTCGCCGCGAGACGTTCCGCACTCCCGAAGCGGCGCAAGACCGGGTGAACGAGATCAATCCGAAGGTGGCGCGTGGGCAGTCCCCGGCCGCGCAGCGCGACGCCGGAAACCGGCCGCTGAGTCTCTACGCTGATGCGTGGCTCGATGGGCTGGCGGGTCAGGTGAAACCGCGCGTGCTGGCCGACTACCGGGCCAATTACCGGCGCTACGTCTCGCAACCGTTGGGGGATCGGGCGGTGGCGTCGATTACTGCTGCCGACGTGCGGCGCTGGCGTGCTGAATTGATGGAACCGCGACCGCGACCGGCGCACGCCCGGCCGAAGGGGATGACTGACGCCGAAGCCGAATCGGTGACGCTTTCACGGTCGACAATCAAGCACGCTTTCGAGACCCTGCGCCGGATTCTCGATGTGGCCGTGGTTGACGGCGCGATAACCGCCAATCCGTGCTCGTCGGTGCCGCGCACCCGTGCCAACGATCCCGACGCCGAACCATTCACCGCCCGGCCGCTGTCTGCTGCCGAGATCGCCGCCGTGGCCGACCACATCGGCACCGTCCAAGGCCATCCGATCTACGGGCTGGTGGTGCTGTTCGCCGCGTTCACCGGTTTGCGCGCGGGGGAGCTGGCAGGCCTCAACGTCGCGGATCTGACTTTGCCGCAAATCCCCGGGTCGGCGGGATCGGTATCGGTGACCAGGACGCGCCGCGCCGTTCGTGGCGGGTGGGAGACCTCGACGCCGAAATCAGCCAAGTCACGCCGTGTGGTGCCGATTGATGGCTGGCTGGCCGACGATCTGCGCGCCTATCTCGCCAACGATCATCCGCACGGGAATGCGGTCGGCGCCGACTACGACCCGAATGCGCCGCTGTTTCCGGGTCGATTTGGGCGTACTGATCCACTTCCAGAAGGGTTTTCGCGCGACGAAATCGAACCGGTGCGCTCGATGGTTCTCGACGCCGACGCGCGAACAAGCGAAAGGACAGGTGAGCCGGATCGGCGTTATATCCGGCCCGATCCGCACGCCCCGGCGATTCGCGTTGCGCCGTCGTCGGGCTACAAATGGTCGGTGCCGGTGAATCCGGCCGGGATCGCCAAGCACTATTTCGCCCCCGCCCTGGCGGCGCTCGGACTCGGTCACGTGCGCTGGCACGATCTGCGGCACGCGTTCGCGGTGATGAGTCTGTCGGCGGGGGAGCACTACATGAGCGTGTCGAAAATGCTCGGCCACGCCAGTTTCGTGACGACGTTGACGGTTTACGCCGACTACATCACCGAAGGCGACGGCGGAAAAGCTGCGCCATTGCGACGGCCGACCGCTGGCGGGTTGGGAACCAACATCGTTCCTATGCGCCGACCGGGCTAGCACTCCGTCTCGTCGTCGGCCTCGGCCGTGGAAGTGCTGGGCATCGCTTCTGCGGCTTCGGCTTCCCACGGATCTGAATCGTTATCGATCGGCTTGCCGGGATTAGTGCCTTTCTGAATGGCGCGCAAAGTCGTCAAATGACGCCTGCCCTTCTGCGTCAGGGTGAGGTACTTTCCTTGATCCTGTATTGGCCGCTTCTTAGCTCCAGTGTCGATTAGGCCGAGCGCGCGTAGTTGCACCACAACCATATCCCATTGATCGAATTGTGCTTCTAATTCTGGATTCTTCAGTGAACGGATTTTCTCGTCGTCGTCATCTTCGCGCTCGCCGTCGAAATACAGGTGCATCGCAAGTCTCTGCTTTACGTTTTCTTCAGAGTCTTCATCTATCATGAGTGGGCCGATTTCGGCGAAAAGTGCATCCCATGTTGTCGTTATTTGCACCCAAATCTGTTCGATCACCGTATGGTATTGCTTCACGGTCAGTCTTAGGCTGAGAGTAATCTCCTCATCTCCCTGAGCGAGTCTCGCGATGTCTTCTACCAGTGCAGTTTGGACTGCGAGTTTCTCCGCTTGAAGTTCCGAGAGTTTGGTTCGTAGATCTGCAATTTCCTTTTGCTGCTCCACGGTCATTGCCTGATTGCCGCGGACCCAGCCGATGCCTGGTGTCTTCTTTATCGCCCTGACCATCGCCCGCGACACCTGTGAACCGAGATCGTGTGCGTCAGCGTAGAATGCGACATTCCGACCATTCATCGCCTTCTTTCGGAATTTATCGAGCTTAGTTCTCGCGGTATCGTCTTTATCCGTTTTTCCTTGCGGAATGCTGTCAGGGTCTTTGGGAACGAATACCATTACTGGAATCTTGAGTTTCAGGGCGAGGTCGAATTCCCTCTCGGTGTAGCTGACGCCGCTTTCGGCTATGCTGCCGTACCGGCCACCGATAATTAGAATATAGTAATCGCTTTCGCTGATCACTTCTTCGATTAGATCCCATTGTTCTTCGTTGGCGGCAACGAACATCTCCATGCCTGCGGGGAGGCAATCCAACTCAAGCAAGGCTTGGGTGACTTCGCGGCGTTCGTCTTTGAGGTCCTCGTAAGTTGAACTCACAAAAGCTTGGTATCTTATGCTCATCGGTCCTTCTCTAATTAATTTCCGTTAGCGGCTTTTATTTGTCCAGTTGCTAGGCCGAATAAAGCTGTTTGAACCTGTGTGTGTTCGGTTATGGTATTGACAAGATCGTCCATGGTTTTCACTCTGAGGCGCGATGTCTCGTCTAAAATTTTAAAGTCAATAACGCAGGGCACGGTTGGAAGTTTTTTCTTTCGCGCATCTTCAAAATTGACGTCAACATCGTGGCGATCAATGAGAAGTTTCTCGCGCGGCACTCCGTCAGGATAAAATGCAGGATCACCGAAAAAGTTGTCGGCACCAGCCTTGTATTTTCGTCGAGCTTCCGAGTCATCCCACACGGTTCGCCACTCCTGACCGGGGGCGAGGTATGGGATTTCGTCGGGAAAGTACACGTCGACCACATCACCGCCCATGGTGGGGCATCGCTTCAACGGGCGGTGTTGAAAGTCGAACGTGATGTGATAAGCCGGAGTGCTTCCGAAGTTCTTGACGACGATTTCTATCACCTGCCAATCGGTGTGATTGAGTTCGGCGTAGAGAGCGACGTTTGGTTGAGCAAGTTCCTCGCGTGTGCGCCTGGCCTCGCGAACTTGGAACAACGCGAACGCGGCCGCTCCGAATGCGATGGCGGCGGTCGCCCAGGTGCCGAGAGCTGACCACCCCTCCGGCGACACGTGCTCGTGCAGCCACCGGTACATGAGCGTCAACCGGCCGGTGATGTCGAGCGCGGCCGCGACGCCCAGGGCGATCACAACGCCAGCTGCCCACCAGTGCGCCACGATGCGCTTAAATCCCATGCCGGGATCGTAAGTAACGGTCCCGACAAATCCTGCCGACACGCCTTTGCTGTGAAGGGGGTAGTTCCCGGAGCGTGGAGACGATGTGGAGACGTTTTGGGGCCAAAGTGGCTGGTGGGACGACCCAGCAATTACCCCGAAACGACAAAAACCCTGCCTGAGCAGGGAATTTGTGTGGTGCGCCGTCAGGGTTTCGAACCCCGGACCCGCTGATTAAGAGTCAGCTGCTCTACCAACTGAGCTAACGGCGCGCGTGAGGAACAATAACAGGCCCCACCGTGCGAGGTGAAATCCGCATGAAGGACAGGGTGCGCAGGCCGTCTGAGCGCCGGTCTCAGCGGGTGGGCCGATGGTTCCGAATTCCCCTAGAATGCTGGCAAGTTGCTGCGAATGTGTGGCGTGTTGTGGAGCGAGGGCGATGGTGCAGGTCACACCGTGGAGGCGGGCGCGTCGGGGCCGGTCCTTGGCGGCCGCGCTGGCCGTGGCCACCGCCGCCAGCCTGGCGGCCTGCTCCACCGATCAACCGCCGCCGGCGCCGCAGACCATCACCGACAAGGGCACGCCGTTCGGTGACCTGCTGGTGCCCAAGCTCAAGGCCTCGGTGACCGATGGCGCGGTCGGGGTGACCGTCGATGCCCCGGTGACCGTCAGCGCCGAGGCCGGCGTGCTGGGTGCGGTCAGCATGGTCGACTCGTCGGGCGCGGCGGTGGCGGGCAAGGTCAGCCCCGACGGGTTGACGTGGGCGACGACCGACCCACTGGACTACAACACCCGCTACACCCTCACCGCGCGATCTCTGGGGCTCGGTGGTGAGACGAGTCGGACGATGACGTTCGAAACGCATTCGCCCGAGAACCTCACCATGCCCTACGTGCTGCCCAATGACGGCGAGGTCGTCGGGATCGGGCAACCGGTGGCCGTCCGGTTCGACGAGAACATCCCCGACCGCCTCGCGGCACAGAAGGCCATCAAGGTCACCACCAAACCGCATGTCGAGGGTGCCTTCTACTGGCTGAGCAATCGCGAAGTGCGTTGGCGCCCAGCCGACTACTGGAAGCCAGGAACCGACGTCAAGGTCGAGGTGAACACCTACGGCGTCGACCTGGGCAACGGGCTCATGGGGCAGGAAAACGTGGCCACCCACTTCACCATCGGTGACCAGGTCATCGCCACCGCCGACGACGCCACCAAGACGCTGACCGTGCGCCGCAACGGTGAGGTGGTCAAGACCATGCCGATCTCGATGGGCAAGAACAGCACGCCCACCAACAACGGCACCTACATCATCGGCGACCGGTATTCACACCTGATCATGGATTCGTCAACTTATGGCGTTCCGGTCAACTCGCCCAACGGTTATCGCACCGAGGTGGACTACGCCACGCAGATGTCCTACAGCGGCATCTACGTGCACGCCGCACCGTGGTCGGTGGGCAGCCAGGGGTACAGCAACGTCAGCCACGGCTGCCTCAACGTCAGCACCAGCAATGCCCAGTGGTTCTACGAGAACACCAAACGCGGCGACATCGTGGAAGTCGTGGGCACCGTCGGGTCGCCGCTGCCGGGTACCGACGGCCTGGGTGACTGGAACATCCCGTGGTCGCAGTGGAAGGCCGGCAACGCCAACGACTGAGCGGTTACCTCACGGGTAATCGACAATGCGCGCTCGTGCAATGAATCTGGTTGTGTCCAGCTTCATTCCACGACAGAAAGCGCCGGCCATGACCGATATCGTCTCCGCCTACCTCGACACCTGGAACGCCACCGATACGCCGACGCGCAAGGGTCTGCTGGACCAGCACTGGGCCACGGATGCCACCTATGTCGACCCGCTCGCCGAGGTCGCCGGCCACGACGGGGTTTTCGCCGCGATCGAGGCCGTGCACGACCAGTTTCCGGGATTCGTGTTCACCTTGGTCAGCGGTCCGGACCACCATCACCGGCACACCCGGTTCCAGTGGGGTCTCGGGCCCCGCGGGGCGGAGCCGGTGATCGTCGGGTTCGACGTGCTCTCCACCGATGAGGACGGCCGCATCCGGGCAGTGGTCGGCTTCCTGGACAAGGTGCCGGGCTAAGCGTCGGTAAGTGAACGTTCCAGGGTCGCAAGCGATTCGCCGATGAACTCCACCGGAAAGGGCGGCATGCCGCCTATCGCATCGGCGAACTCTTGCGGCGTGCCCGTCCAGTCGTAGGTCAGCGTGACATCGGTACTGTCGCCGTTGGGCGTCAGGTCATAACGCCACCACCAGCCGCCCGGCGTGATCTCACCTGACTCGTCGAGCTGACCGGGTTTCCACCCGATGGTGCGGTCGGGCACGAACGCGTCGACCACGTTGTGCATGACGTAGTGCCCGCCCGCCCGCTCCAGGAACATGTTGATGACGAATACCTGGCCGGTGCCGGTGATCGGTTGCGGATCCACGGCGTCGCGCACCCAGTCTCCGGGCTCGGTGTCGCGGTGCCGCGCCGGATCGCTGAGTAAGGCGAACACCGTGCTCGGCGGTGCCGGGATGGTCCGGGTGACGACATAGCGCTGGTCGGTCATGCGGGTTCCTCTCCATAGGCTTGCGCGATGGCCGGGCTGTCCAGCCAGCCCGAATATGTGGGCCGCGACGGCCAGCCCTCTGGGGAGTCCTGCCATTGCTCCTGACGGCCGTAGGGCAGCAGGTCGATGAGGGCGAAGCTGTGGCTGAGCTGCTCGGTACCGCGACCGGTGGTATGCCAGGTCCGGTACACCGTTTCGCCGTCGCGCAGAAAGACATTGACCGCGAAGCCGCCACCGGGTGGCGCGTCGACGTCGGCGCCGAAGGTGGAGCCCGCTGACGAGTACCAGGTCATCTTGTTGCCCACCTTTTTCCGGTAGGCCAATGCCTCGTCGATGGGTCCGTTGGTCACCACGACGAAGCGGGCGTCGTAGTTGTCCAGGAAGTCCAGTCTGGTGAATTGCGACGTGAATCCGGTGCAACCGCCGCATTGCCACTCGGCGCCGTCGGTCCACATGTGGTGATAGGTGATCAACTGCGAGCGGCCACCGAACACCTCCGCCAGGCTCACCGGCCCGTCCGCCCCGGTGAGCATGTACGTGGGCAGCTCGACCATCGGCAGTCGTCGGCGCGCGGCGGCGATGGCATCGAGTTCGCGGGTGGCTGCCTTCTCCCGGGTCCGCAGTTCGTCGAGGGCGGCACGCCAGGTGTGGTCGTCGACCACCGGTGGTGTGGCTGAAGTCGTCATGAGGGTGTTGACCCCGATGGTTCCCGAAAGTCATCGCGGAGGTCAGCGACCCCGTGCCGCCTCCCCGCGCAGCGTCATCACCGCACTGGTGACGGTGGCGGCCACCTTGCCGTCGCCGCGGACGATATCGCACGCGTAGTGGGTGATGGTCCGCCCTGAATGGGTGGGTCGGGCGGTGGCGGTCAGCGTGTCATGCCAGACCGGCCGCAGGAACGTGGCGCGAATGTCGATGCTGGTGAACGATTCTTCGTCGCCAACGATGGTGGAGTGGGCGGTCCCGATCGCCGCGTCGGCAAGCTCGACCAGAAATCCGCCATGCACGGTGCCTTGTTGGTTGCCGTGTGTCTGCGGGTCGACTTTCACGGTGATCGTCGCCGAACCTCGTTGCACAGCAGTGATTTCGAAACCCAACAAGGCGGAGATCGCTGTCGGATAGCGCAACGGGCTGCGTTGTCCCGGCTGCAGCGTTCCCGCGACGTGGCGTTGCAGATAGTCGAGTACGGGCAGCACGGATTCACTCATGGCCGCCACGTTAGGAACGCTAGGGTAGTGCAATCAAGAAATTGTCCTATGCACAAGTGGCCGATCGGCTTGCCGACCAGATCCGCTCGGGCCGCCTGCCGGCCGGTACCCGGCTGCCCACGCACCGTGCACTGGCTGCCGAGCATGGCATCGCGGTGGCCACCGCGACCAAGGTGTACCGCGCGCTGACCGATGCCGGCCTGGTGGTCGGCGAACCGGGACGCGGCACTTTCGTGCGCGACCTCAGCGGATACGCCGGTCTGGAGCCGCGCCGGCGCAGCACGGTGGCCCGCGTCGCGGATCTGTCGTTCAACCAGCCGCTGGAGCCCGTCCAGGCCGACCAGCTACGGCGTGCGCTGCGGGACATGGCCGCCGAGGGCGACCTGCTCAGCCTGCTGCGGCAGGAACCACCGGGCGGGCGCACCCGCGAGCAGGCCGCCGTCGCCACCTATCTGCTTGGGCAGGGTATCGACGTGGCGCCGCGCAGCGTGGTGTTGACGGCCGGCGGTCAGCAGGGCCTGGACGCCGTGCTCGGTGCGGTGGCCCCGCCCGGTTCGGTCGTGGCGGTCGACGCGCTGACCTACCCCGGATTCAAGCTGCTGGCGGCAGCCCGGCGGATCGAACTGGCGCCCGTCGCGGTCGATGCCGACGGCCCCGATCTCGACATGTTGGCGCGGTTGTGCGAGCGTCGTCGCGTCGCGGCCATCTTCACCATGGCGACCCTGCACAACCCGCTTGGATTCGTGCTGAAAACCGCTGCGCGGCAACGCATCGCCGAGCTGGCGTGTCGGCGCGACGCCGTCGTCATCGAGGACGCCACCTACGCTTTCCTCGATCCCGCTGCCCCCGAACCCATTCAGACCCTGGCCCCGGAGCGCACCTTCTACGTCGGTGGCATGTCGAAGAGCCTGGCACCGGGTCTGCGGTTCGGCTTCGTCGTCACCCCGGATTCCCACCGCGATGCGGTGATCCGGTCGTTGCGCGCGGCCAGCTGGGGGACCTCCACCGTCGCCACCCGACTGGCCGCCCGCTGGATCGCCGACGGCACCATCGACGCCGTGGAGAAGCTACGCCGCGACGACGCCCGGGAGCGGCAGGCGCTGGCTCGTGCGGAACTGCACGGACTGGATTACCACGCCCATCCGGCGTCCTATATCGGGTGGCTGCGGCTGCCCGAGGAAGCCCGGATGGATGTCATCGCGCACCAGCTGGCCGACCGCGGGGTGCTGGTGTCCACCGCCGACGCGTTCTCCACGGCCAAGGCCACGCCTAATGCGCTGCGGCTGGCGTTGGGGACGCCGGGTCGTGCTGAGCTGGCGGTGGCGTTGCGGGAGGTCCGGGAGCTGGTGACGTGGTGACGAAAAAAGGTCAGGGGCCCCTCGCGGGACCCCTGACCTATCGGGGTGGCTGACGGGACTCGAACCCGCGACAGCCAGGATCACAAGTTGGCCGCCAAAACGCATTGTTTGCGCTTGCAGATGCCAGTTTACAGCCAGCAAATTTCTGGCCTCATTTGTGACAAAGCACGACGTGAACAGGCACGTTCTGACTGCTTAGGGGTGCGCTAAGGGTGCAACCGTCTAAGGTTGCGGCATGGCGACAGGCAAGGCGACGACGCGCAAGACAACAGGCGGGCAGCAGCGGCGAAGCTGGGGAAAGATACGTACGTTGCGCAGCGGGCAGCTGCAGGCCAGTTACGTACACATCGATGGCCGCAGGTACTACGCACCCAACACGTTCACAGCCAAGATGGACGCCGAAGGATGGCTGTCGAACGAACGCAAGCTAATTGAGCTGGGGGAGTGGACGCCGCCGGAGGATCGGCTAGCGGCCAAGTCTGTCCAGTCCATCACCGTGCGTGAGTACGCCGATAAATGGCTCTCAGAACGCGATCTAGCACCCAAAACGCGCCACCTGTACGGCGAACTGCTCGACAGCCGGATACTGCCCGCGCTGGGCGGCGAAATGATGCGCGCGCTCACCCCGGCTGACATTCGAGCTTGGTGGGTTGCGCTGAACGCGGAGAAGAAAACGCCGACAAGAAACACTCACACCTACCAGTTGCTCAAGACGATCTTCAACACTGCCCGCGATGACAAGGTGGTCACGGATAACCCCTGCCAGATTAAGTCGGCAGCTAAGCCGCCTAAGGCACGAGATGTGCAAGCGCTCACCACTGCGGAGCTGGACATGGTTGCAGAGTCTCTGCCTGAGCATTACCGGGTAGCGCTGTACGTGTCCGCATGGTGCGGCGTGCGATCCGGTGAGCTATTCGAGTTGCGCCGCAAGGATATTCACGTAACCAGCGACAAGACGGTTATCAAGGTCCGCAGGCAGGTTACGCGGGTGGGCAATGAGCTTGTGATAGGTCCGCCGAAGTCTGAGGCGGGTATCCGTGACGTGGTTGTCCCTCCACATGTGGCGAACATGCTGCGGGACCACATGAAGGCCAGGACTGGTCGCGGCCCGGAGTCATTCGTGTTCACCACGACGCGCGGCTTGCGGCTGTCCACCACGGCGTACACAAAAGCCGTCAAGAAGGGTCTGACTGCCGTAGGTAAGGGTGACATGCGGGTGCACGACTTACGGCACGTAGGAGCGACGTGGGCAGCCATTGCAGGGGCAACCACGAAGGAACTCATGGCGCGGATTGGGCACGCCACTCCAGCTATGGCAATGCGATATCAGATCGCAGCGGCTGACCGGGACGCGGCTATCGCTGCGGCGATGTCCCAGCTCGTGACATAGGTCACGTTTCTTTTAAATTCCATTTGTCCACTCCCGTCCGTACTGTTTGTTACAGGACAGTAGTTGTCCATAACGAAACCACCGAAGAAACGAAACCCCAACCCAATCGGACAAATGGAACGGGGTAATCAAAATCATGACAACCAAGGCTCAACTTCCCGCGCGGCTCAGCATCAAACAAGCGGCTGAATACCAGGGCGTATGTGACCGCACTATCCGGCGCGCTATCGCAGACGGTCGCCTTAAGGCTTACCGGGTGGGTAAGCGGACCATCCGGGTTGACCGCGACTCTCTATTTGCGCTCGAAAAGCCGATGTTTGCGGCTTAGGCTGCTTGACCCTCTCACTTAGATGACAGGACAAATATGCAGTTTCGAGGGGTCGGCTGGTAATGTGGAACTAGAAGCAAAAAATAAGCTCTTAGAAGTGTCACCTTTGCTCCCAAAGTCACCCATGGCAAGCATCAGCGAATTGAGAGAGCGTCGGGATATTTGGGGAGCGTACGGCTGGCAGGTGAACGGCTACGGGCATCTGTACAAGCACATGCGGCGTAAGTATCCGCGCAACTTGTCGGGCCTGCCGGTCATTTACCTTGGCGAACAGTATTTCGGCCCATTGTTGCCAGCGTCCGAATATCACGGTGAAGTGTTCCTGGATGAAGTTGTCGCCCTGGCATTCCATGGGTTCCCGCAAGTTGCAACATTGAAGTGGTGGCCTGGCGAGGGATACGCGGTTGGAAACACCGGGCACGTAGCGAACGGCATCCTTGTCCGTCACGCGGACGGCGACCCCGGCAATTGCCGCCGCGACAACGTGGCATGGACCGCAGATGGCGAATATTTCAGAGCCGACGACGAGCGCTTGTTGCGCCCGACTGGCCTGCATACGCGCCGCAAGCCGCCCGGCGAGTTTCCGTTCTCCCGTCACAACGGGCCGAGGTTTACCGGTTCAGACAATCTGCCGGGATGGATGCCAACCGAGAGTAAACGCGCCGCAGCTTAGCGGTACAAGACACAGACAGGAGACGCACATGGCGCGTAATACGTTGCCCGCGTACACAATCAATCCGACGTTCCTTCGGGTAACGCCGGGTCGGGTAGAAGATGATCCCGACGTTCCAATGATCGGTATTCAAGCCCGCGACGATCGCGGTGAGTTCACCATCCCACTGTCGGCCACGGACGCCGCAGTGATGGGCAAGCTGTTGCTCATGCTGGCGAACCACGCGCGTGAGCGCGACGGCTTACCGGCCTACGAGCTTTAGGGCCGCATAGACCGGCTGGCCCGGACCCTTGTCCTCAAATGTGCGGGAGTGCAGGGGTCAGGGCATAGCCATATTTAGAGGGGAACAATGGACGAAATAACTGTCCGCCAATACGGCGAAGATCAGCACGAGGTCACGATTTCCGACTACTACGGTCCAGGTACACCGCTGGTATTCGACCTTAATGAGGATCAGGCCGCGCAACTACGCGAGCGGCTACGCCCAAAGCGCACCGGGGCGGTAACACCGGCCAAGCTAGCTGCACGTATGCGGCCGCCAATCATGCGATACGCGGCAGGAACTCGATGAGCGTCGAGTATCCCGACCCTGACACTGTTACGCGGGTTCAGAACCGCTACGGAGCGGATTACGTCATCGAGCGGTACGGCGAGCTTTTCCACCTGACACGCCCAATCATGCGGCGCAACGGTCGCGCGTATACGCCCCGCATCATCATGGACAGGGCAAACGTGATCAAGGTGTGCAACGCACTCATCGACGCCGCAGAGAACCGTGCTCCTTAAGCCGTGCATTCAGTGCGGCACGCTAAGCGAGCGCGCTAGGTGCCGACAACACCGACCTAAAGATACCCGCAACGCAAGACAACGCGGCTACGACACCGCATGGACCAAGCTATCCAAGCTCGCCAGGTCCAAACAGAACTGGTGCAGCGACTGTGGCAGTACCGAGAACCTGCAATGCGACCATTCCCCAGGGGCATGGAAAGCGCGCAGCGAGGGACGACCGATCACGCTGGACATGGTTGACGTGGTGTGCGGACGGTGCAACGACAAACGCGGCGCAGCGCGCTGAGCTTACGGAAGTACCCAAGCCTTTCGGCTGCTTGTGGACGGTTCGCCCGGCTCCACGTAAGCCCAAAAATGCGGACTGTAGAGCTTGACCTGATCGCCGTCCTTGATCACTTCCAACACGCCAGAGTCTTTGACCACTACGTCGTGTGAATCGTCGTAATCGTCGTGGCCGAGCTTGTCACCGCGCGTGTAAACCACAGAAAAGGACATGCCGCCAGCATCTCATGGAGATCTGACCAGGGACAGTCCCGCCCATACGACATTGACGTGGTGTGCGGGCCGTGCAACGTCGCTCGAGGCGCAGCCCGCTAGATGCCGGGCTGGTCCGCATTCACGCAATCCGCAGCACAACAACTCTTGTGCTCCGTACGCCAAAAGCCATTGTCTACGCCGTTAGCGAGAGGCAACCACGACTTAGGGCCTTGACCCCGGATGGTGGACACGGGATTTGGATTAAGCAGCTTCTGGCAGCGTAGCGGTTGTGTGGGTGTTTTCGTAGCTGGCCGGGCTGGAATAGCGGCAGCGGGAGTGCCTGCGTTTCAGGTTGTAGCGGACCAGCCAGC
>NZ_JAPFPY010000018.1 GCF_026240945.1 Mycolicibacterium sp. J2 | reverse complement strand
CTCGCCGTAGGTGGTGACCGAGTCACCCTCCTTGGCGATCAACCGAGCGAACGGACGCAGCAGCACACCACCGGCAGCACCGGTCACCGTGCCGTGCGCATTCGACACCGCGACCGCGCCATTGGCACCCGACACATCGGTCGAGAAGGTCGCAACCTCCTGGATGCCCGGGCCGTTACCCAGGTCAGCACTGATCGACGCACCCGGGAACAGGTTCGGGGTGATCACCTGCAGCGGGTTGGCCGGCGTCGCATCATCGAGCAGGATGTTCGGCGTGGTGTAGCTGAAGTTGATACCCACACCCAGCGACCAGGGGAAGCCGATCTGGTAACCCAGCTCCAGCGTGCCGGTGAACTCATCAGCACCCGGACCCGACACGATGTACTTGGCCTTACCCGAATGGAACCACTCACGGGTCAGCCGGTTGCGGTCCAACGGGAACACGCCATTGAGGAACGTGTCCCACTGCTGAATGGTCAGGGTCCGGTCCTTGCCGTCCACGAGGCTCAGCTCGTTGTCCAGACCTGCGTGAGAAGTGCCCGTACCCACGAACAGGGCGGCAAAAGCCGCGACCATCGCAAGCAGCACCCGACTGAATGCCTTCATGTTCTCCCTAGCTGTGCCGACGGTGTTCTTGCGTGTTCACCGTGTGTGTCGATGTGTGGCCCGGCCCTAGCTCAAACCTCACACCTTGCAAGACCATCATGTGAGCCAAATTAGAAAGCCCACATGTTGCTCTTACTCTTTGCTCATCGTTGACACGAGGAACATAACGGGGAGGCATCCACCCGGCAACGCGTGCGTGCCGGCCTCGGACACCACCGCACCCCATTCGAGAAGTTTGCTGGGGAGCACGAATCCAGCAACGACGGGGCGCACCACAGGGGCCATACCTTCACGAAGGCGGATTTGCCTCGTCCGCGGAATCGGACGGAGTTTCCAACCGGAATCAAAGAGATTCTGGCCGATCAGAACGAAATCACAGCTCAGCCGTGGTGTGGCGGCACATTGTCGCGGAGCCAGCGATCACGCTCGGAGGCCTCCGCCGGCAAATCATCGACCCGCTCGTCGCTCGTGGTGGCGGGCAGTTCGTCACCGAAGATCGCGTTAACTACATCTCTCGATGGCTTGGAGGGCCCGCTCACATCGTCCACCAGGTGTGACGAACATCACAATCGGCCCGGCCAACCCGTTCACGCGGCTGTAACGCAGCAGGCCTGCGAATTCTTCCCTCACGTGCGCGAACGAGCATATTTCCGACCGGACAATCGCCGCTAAATGTCAAGGCTCGAGAGCTGACCGATGATCTGGCCGGCGAGCGGACCCAGGGTGGCCATGCCGTCACGCACGGCCGCGCGGGAACCGGCGATGTTGACCACCAAGGTGCTGCCGGAAATACCGGCCAGCCCCCGGGAGACGCCCGCGTCGATGATGCCCGCGGACAAACCGGAGGCGCGCAGGGCTTCGGAGATGCCGAGCAGTTCCCGATCGAGGATGTCGACGGTGGCCTCGGGGGTGACGTCACGGGGGCTCACCCCAGTGCCGCCCACCGAGATCACCAGATCGACCCCGCCGATCACCGCGGTGTTGAGCGCGTTGCGGATCTCCACCTCGTCGGCGGCGACCACCACCACGCCGTCGACCAGGAATCCGGCTTCACCGAGCAGTTCGGTGACCAACGGCCCACTGTGGTCCTCTTCCCCATGTGCTGTCCGGTCATCGACGACGACGACGAGTGCACGCCCTACCAACGCCCCAGGTTGTTCCATGAGTGTCACCGTATATCCGGCAGGGGACATCGGAGCCACCGACAGCCTGGCGCGGTCATCTGTGCGGGTCACTGGGCCGCCTTCCCCAAGGTGACGTCCAGGGTGGCCGGTTTTCCGGACGGATCCAGGTAGGTCAGGGTGATCTTGGTGCCCGGTGCTTTCGACCGCACCGCGGCCACCAGCGCGTCGGCGCTGCTGATCACGCGGTCGTTCACCTTGGTCACGACGACACCGCTGGGCAGGCCCGCCCCCGCGGCGGCACCGCCTGCGGTCACCTCGACGATCTTGGCGCCGTCCACCCCGGCGTCGTTGCCGACCTGCACACCGAGGGAGGCATGCGTCGCGGTGCCGTTCTGCACCAGTTCGTCGGCGATCCGCTTGGCCTGGTCCACCGGAATGGCGAAACCGAGACCGATGGAACCGCTCTGCGACTGCCCCGAGTCGCCACCGAGGGTCGCGATGGCGGAGTTCACCCCCACCAACTCCCCGTTCATGTTGACCAGCGCACCACCGGAGTTGCCCGGGTTGATGGCGGCATCGGTCTGGATGGCGTCGAGCACGGTGTTCTGGTTCTTGGCGTCACCGCCGGCCGCCACCGGACGGTTCAGGGCGCTGACGATGCCGGTGGTGACGGTGCCCTCCAGGCCCAGCGGCGAGCCGACGGCCACCACGTCCTGCCCCACCCGCAGGTTCTCCGACGAACCCAGGGTGATGGGCGTCAGGCCGGATACGCCCTGCGCGCGCACCACCGCGATATCACTGCTGGGGTCGGTGCCGACGATGCTGAAGGTGGTGGTGCGGCCGTCGGCGAACGTCACCTTGGTCTGCGCGGCCCCACCCGGTGCGCCGGGACCGCCCGGCGCGGCGGCGGCCACGACGTGGTTGTTGGTGAGGATCAAGCCGTCACTGCTCAGGATGATCCCCGAGCCTTCCTCGGAGGCCCGACCCATATCGGTCTCCAGCTTGACCACGCTGGGCACCACCTTCGCCGCGACCTGTTCCACCGATCCGACCGGCAGGCTGGCCGCCGGCACACTCGGGGCGGCGCCGCCGAAGGACGTGGTGGTGGTGGCGCGGTCCGGCTGGGCAAGCACTGCAACACCGCCGCCGACACCGGCCGACACCACGGCGATGGCGACCGCACCGGCGACCAAGGCCCCTGTGCGCGAACGCTTCTGCTGACGCGGCGCGGCGTTGCCGGAAGGCCGGTAGGGGTCGTATTGCGGCGCGACGGGATGCTGCTGCCGCGGCTGCTGGGCGTAACGCCAGTCGTACTGCTGCTGGGAGTGCTGATAACCGGTCTGGGGCGCACCGTGCGGGGCAGAGTATCCGGACCCCGGTTCGTACCCGCCGGGGCGCTGCGGGGGCGTGTACCTGGGGTGGTTGGTCATGTGGCTCCGCACTCTTTCTGTCGTGGTGCTGTTACCTGGTCAACGCGTCCGTCATCTACACAGTGCCCAGTTGGGCTGAGAATCCACTTAGAGAACGTCGTGGACGACGCGAGGAAATCCGCACGCGTCACAGATCACACCCCCGATGCGGCGCTACGCCCCCAGCCGAACGTCAATTATTGTCCGCGGTGGCCACCGCGCCGTCCACCGAATTGATCGTGCGTGTCGCGGCCGGCAGGTCGCCGGTGGTGGCGGCGTCGGGCAGCGCGCGTCGGCCGGGCAGCATGACGTGGATCGAGGTACCCGGCGGTTGCCCGCCCGGCACGGTCTCCTCGACGTGGATCGTGCCGCCGTGTTTGAGCACCACCTGTTTGACGATCGCCAGGCCGAGCCCCGACCCCGGCATCGCGCGGGCCGAGGTGGACCGGTAGAAGCGCTCGAAGACCAGGTCCCGTTCCTCCGGCGGGATGCCCGGCCCGTAGTCGGCGACCACCAGTTCGGCGTGTACGGCATCGCGTTGCTGCAGCCGCACCGACACCCGCCCACCCGGGGGGCTCCACTTGGCCGCGTTGTCCAGCAGGTTGAGCACGGCGCGCGACAGCCCCGCCGCATCGCCGTAGACCTGCCACGAGATCACGTCCGCATCGAACTCGATATCGCTGCGGCGCCGGCGAACTCGCTCCAGCGAGCGCTCGACCACATCCGAGATGTCCACGGTCTCGTGGATCACCACCCCGGCGTCGTCACGACTGAGATCCACCAAATCGCCTACCAGCGTGGACAATTCACCGATCTGCGCGATGACGTCGGCCTGCAGCCCGGCCATCTCGTCATCGGGCAGCCGGGGTGCGCCGGGGGCCATGGACGCCATCAGCAGTTCGACATTGGTACGCAACGACGTGAGCGGGGTGCGCAGTTCGTGACCGGCATCGGTGACCAGCCGGGCTTGGCGCTCCCGGGATTCGGCCAGCGCGCGCAGCATCATGTTGAAGGCCTCGGTGAGCCGGGCCAGTTCGTCGGTACCCACCACCGGGATGGGCCGCAGGTCGTCGGTGCGCGCCACGCGTTCGGCGGCCTTGGTCAGCCGGCCCACCGGACGTAGGCCGGCACGCGCCACCATGCCCCCGGAGATGGCGGCCACCGCCATACCCGCACCGCCGACGATGGCCAGGATGGTGCCGAGCCGTTTGAGCAGGGCCAGTGTCGGCGCCAGGCTCTTGGAGATCAGCAGGGAGTTGCCGTCGGCCAGATGCACCGCCAGCACCCTCTGGTTGTTGACCGTCCGCAACGACATCAGCAGGTCACCCTGCACCACCGCTTTCTCCGGCGCCCCCAGCGGCAGGGTCTGCCCCTCCTGGTTGGCGGTGTAGATGTATCGACCCGGGCTGACCAGCATGGCGTTGACGTCGGAATAGGCGGTGCCTTCGATGGCCTTGCCGGGGTCGGCGGCCAGCGACCCGCTCTCGATGAGCAGCCGGGCCCGGCTGTGCAGCTGGTTGTCGATATCGGCGAATACCGAGCGGGACACCACGACGTAGACGGCAACGGCCATCAGCACCACGACCATGGCCACCATCGACATCGCCAGCAGCATCACCCGCCAACGCAGCGATACCGAACTGACGTTGCGGACCGTGGTGTAGCGGCGGTAGGGCAGTTTCACTGACATCAGGGTGGGGTCTCACGCAGCACGTAACCCACCCCGCGCACGGTGTGGATCAGCCGCGGTTCTCCTTCGGCCTCGGTCTTGCGGCGCAGATAGCCGACATACACCTCAAGGGCGTTGCCCGACGTCGGGAAGTCGAAACCCCACACCTCCTCGAGGATGCGGCTGCGGGTCAGCACCCGGCGCGGGTTCGCGATGAGCATCTCCAGCAGTGCGAACTCGGTGCGGGTCAGGCTGATGGACCGCTCGCCGCGGGTGACCTCACGGGTCACCGGATCCAGGCTGAGGTCGGAAAAGGTCAGGGCCCGGGATTCACTGGTGTCCTCGGGCACCCGGCGGCGCAGCAGCGCGCGCATCCGCGCCAGCAGTTCTTCGAGGGCGAAGGGCTTGGGCAGGTAATCGTCGGCGCCCGCATCCAGTCCGGCCACCCGTTCGGACACCGAGTCACGGGCGGTCAGCACCAAGATCGGCAGATCGTCACCGGTACTGCGAAGGTGCCGGCAGACCTCCAGGCCATCGAGCCTCGGCATCATGACGTCCAGGACCAAGGCGTCCGGACGGTCACTGGCGATCAGATCCAGTGCCTCGACACCGTCCTGGGCCAGTTCGACCGAGTACCCGTTGAAGGAGAGCGACCGGCGCAGCGATTCGCGCACCGCGCGATCGTCATCAACGACAAGAATGCGCACCGGCACAGTGTCACCCGCGTGTCTGAGAGCGACCTGAGAGGCGCGCCGCGGGCGGTGCCGAGCTACTTGCGGTCGAGGTCGACCAGGCCGAGGCGGGCAGCCTTGAGCAGGCGCCGGGGCACCTTGTGCTGCTGACCGGCCACGTTGACGTTGACCAGGCCGGTGGCCTCGGTCTTCCACTGCGCACGCCGGCTACGGGTGTTCGAGCGCGACATTCTCCGCTTGGGCACGGCCATGACGTGCATCTCCTTGTGTCTGGTTCTGGAAAAGTCAAAGTCGCGCGGAACCTCAGCGGCGACAATTGCACTTGAGGATAGCCGGTGAGCCGCGTCGGCTCCAAAACGAGCCAGCAGGCGCGACCCACCCCTTGACTCGAGACCTGCGGTACCCGATAACCTACAGGTTGGTTGGGATGCGCCCGCATCCCGCCCGGTTCAAGGGAGAATGCGTGGCGTCTGCGGCCGGTGATGCGGTTCGGATCGGCAATTGTTCGGGCTTCTACGGTGACCGCTTCGCCGCGATGCGAGAGATGCTCACCGGCGGTGAGCTGGATTACCTGACCGGCGACTACCTCGCCGAACTCACCATGCTCATCCTGGCCCGCGACCGGGCCAAGAATCCGGCCCTGGGCTACGCCAAGACCTTCCTGCGCCAGCTCGAAGAGTGCCTGGGCATCGCGCTCGACCGGGGCGTGAAGATCGTGGCCAATGCCGGCGGACTCAACCCCGCCGCGCTGGCCGGTGCGGTGCGCGAGCTCGCCGATCGGCTGGGCCTGACGGTAAACGTGGCCCATGTCGAGGGCGACGACCTGGTGGCTCGCGCCGACGAACTCGGATTCGGAAGCGTGCTGGCGGCCAACGCCTACCTGGGCGCCTGGGGCATCGTCGACTGCCTGAACGCCGGCGCCGACGTCGTGGTGACCGGCCGGGTCACCGACGCGTCGGTGACCGTCGGGCCGGCCGCCGCCCACCACGGCTGGTCACGCACCGACTACGACGCACTGGCCGGTGCCGTCGCCGCCGGCCACATCATCGAATGTGGCACGCAGGCCACCGGCGGCAACTACTCCTTCTTCACCGAGCTACCCGATCTCACCCGGCCCGGATTCCCGCTGGCCGAGATCGCCGCCGACGGGTCGTCGGTGATCACCAAACACGCCGGTACCGGCGGATCGGTCAGCACCGGCACGGTGACCGCGCAGCTGCTCTACGAGATCACCGGGGCGCGCTACCCCAACCCGGACGTCACCTTGCGGATGGACAGCGTGTCGCTGTCGGCCGACGGGCCGGACCGGGTACGGGTGCACGGCGTGCGCGGCGAGGCGCCGCCACCCACGCTGAAGGTGTCGCTCAACAGCATCGGCGGTTTCCGCAACGCGACGTCATTCGTGCTCACCGGCCTGGACATCGAGGCCAAGGCCGAGCTGCTGCGCCGTCAGCTGGAGAGCAGTCTCACCGTGCGGCCCGCCGAGCTGGAATGGACGCTGGCCCGCACCGACCATCCCGACGCCGATACCGAAGAAACCGCCAGTGCACTGCTGCACTGTGTGGTGCGCGATCCCGACCCCGCCAAGGTGGGACGTCAGTTCTCCTCGGCCGCAGTCGAACTCGCGTTGGCCAGCTATCCCGGATTCACCTCCACCGCACCGCCGGGTGACGGCCAGGTGTACGGGGTGTTCAAGCCCGGCCGGGTGGATGCCGAGCTGGTGCCGCACGTCGCGGTACACGCCGACGGCAGTCGAGTCGAGATCGCAGCGGCCACCGACACCCTCGAGCCGGCGCCGGTGGCGGACCCCGCGCTGCCGCCGGCTCCGGTCGCCGGGCCGGTGGTGCGCGCCCCGCTGGGTCGCATCGCCGGGGCCCGTAGCGGCGACAAGGGCGGATCGGCCAACGTGGGCGTCTGGGTGCGCACCGAAGACGAATGGGCTTGGCTGGCACACACGTTGACCGTGGACAAGGTGCGCGAGCTCCTCCCCGAGACTGCCGACCTGCCGGTGACCCGGCACCTGCTGCCGAATCTGCGGGCGGTCAACTTCGTGATCGAGGGCATCCTCGGCGAGGGGGTGGCCTACCAGGCCCGCTTCGACCCGCAAGCCAAGGGACTCGGCGAATGGCTGCGGTCTCGATATCTCGATATCCCGGAAAGGTTGCTGTGACCGACATCTGGCACACTCCCGAACGCGAAGCGCTCCGAAAATCGGTGCGCGCGTTCGCCGAACGCGACGTGCTGCCCTTCGCCGACGAGTGGGAACGCAACGGTGAGATCCCGCGCGAGCTGCACCGCAAGGCCGGCGCCGCCGGGCTGCTCGGGGCCGGGATGCCCGAATCGGTGGGTGGTGGCGGCGGTGACGGCGCCGACGCCGTCGTCATCTGCGAGGAGATGCACCAGGCCGGATCCCCCGGTGGCGTGTTCGCGTCCCTGTTCACCTGCGGCATCGCGGTGCCGCACATGATCGCCTCCGGGGATCGGCGCCTGATCGACACCTACGTACGCCCGACGCTGCGCGGTGACCTGATCGGGTCGCTGGCCATCACCGAACCGGGTGGCGGTTCCGACGTCGGTCATCTGACCACGCGCGCGGTGCGGGATGGCGACCACTACGTCGTCAACGGCGCCAAGACCTACATCACCTCGGGAGTGCGCGCCGACTACGTGGTGACCGCGGTACGCACCGGTGGACCCGGCGCGGCCGGTGTGTCTCTCATCGTGGTCGACAAGGGCACGCCCGGTTTCGAGGTCAGCCGCAAACTGGACAAGATGGGCTGGCGGTCCAGTGACACCGCCGAGCTGTCCTACGCCGACGTCCGGGTGCCGGTGGAGAATCTGGTCGGGGTGGAGAACACCGGCTTCCTGCAGATCGCCGGCGCGTTCGTCTCCGAGCGGGTGGGCCTTGCCGCCCAAGCGTATTCGAGCGCGCAGCGGTGCCTGGACCTCACCGTCGACTGGTGCCGCAACCGCGAGACGTTCGGGCGCCCGTTGATCACCCGGCAGGCCGTGCAGAACACGCTGGCCGAGATGGCCCGCCGGATCGACGTGGCGCGGGTCTACACGCACCGCGTGGTGGAAAGGCAACTGGCCGGGGCGGACAACCTGATCACCGAGGTGTGCTTCGCCAAGAACACCGCCGTGGAGGCCGGTGAGTGGGTGGCCAACCAGGCCGTCCAATTGTTCGGCGGCATGGGCTATATGGCCGAGTCCGAGGTGGAACGTCAGTACCGCGATATGCGCATCCTCGGCATCGGCGGCGGGACCAACGAGATCCTCATCGCGCTGGCCGCCAAGACGTTGGGATACCAGTCATGACAGCAGCAAGAAGCGGAGCGGATTGCCCATGACCCCGTTGAAATCCACCCTCGACCCGGCCTCGGCGGCGTACACCGAAGCAGCCGAGGTGATGGCGGCCAAACTCGCCGAACTGGATGCCGAGCATGCCAAGGCACTGGCCGGCGGTGGCCCCAAGTACGTCGACCGCCACCACGCCCGCGGCAAACTGACCGCGCGCGAACGCGTCGAACTCCTGCTCGACCCCGACGCCCCGTTCCTGGAACTCAGCCCGCTGGCAGCGTGGGGCACCGATTTCACGGTCGGCGCCAGCGTGGTCACCGGAATCGGCGCGGTCTCCGGCGTCGAGTGCCTGATCGTGGCCAACGACCCGACGGTCAAGGGCGGCACCAGCAATCCGTGGACGCTGAAGAAGATCTTGCGGGCCAACCAGATCGCCATGCAGAACCGGTTGCCGGTGATCTCGTTGGTGGAATCGGGCGGTGCCGATCTGCCCACTCAGAAGGAGATCTTCATCCCGGGCGGTCAGATGTTCCGGGATCTGACCCGGTTGTCGGCGGCCGGGATTCCCACCATCGCCTTGGTTTTCGGTAACTCGACGGCGGGCGGGGCCTACGTGCCCGGCATGTCCGACCACGTCGTGATGATCAAGGAACGTTCCAAGGTGTTCCTGGCCGGCCCACCGCTGGTGAAGATGGCCACCGGCGAGGAATCCGATGACGAATCCCTCGGTGGCGCCGAAATGCACGCCCGCACGTCAGGTTTGGGTGACTACCTGGCCGTCGACGAGCTCGACGCCATCCGGATCGGCCGGCGCATCGTGGCCCGGCTGAACTGGCACAAACAGGGCCCCGTCCCCGCCCCGGTGCTCGAACCGCGGTTCGACACCGAAGAGCTGATCGGCCTCGTCGGCGCCGATCTGCGGATCCCGTTCGATCCGCGCGACGTGATCGCCCGCATTGTCGACGACTCGGATTTCGACGAGTTCAAACCGCTGTACGGGTCGTCGCTGGTCACCGGCTGGGCGCGGCTGTACGGATACCCGGTCGGCATCCTGGCCAACGCCAGAGGCGTGCTGTTCAGCGAGGAGTCGCAGAAGGCCACCCAGTTCATCCAGCTGGCCAACCGGGCCGATACGCCACTTCTGTTCCTGCACAACACCACCGGCTACATGGTGGGTAAGCAGTACGAGGAGGGCGGGATGATCAAGCACGGTTCGATGATGATCAACGCCGTGTCCAACTCCACCGTGCCCCACATCTCCCTGCTGATCGGGGCCTCCTATGGCGCCGGCCATTACGGCATGTGTGGGCGGGCCTACGACCCGCGCTTCCTGTTCGCCTGGCCCAGCGCCAAATCCGCGGTGATGGGCGGCACCCAATTGGCCGGCGTGCTCTCGATCGTCAGCCGCGCCGCGGCCGAGGCGCGCGGCCAAGTCGTCGACGAGGAGGCCGACGCCGCCCTGCGGGCCGCCGTCGAGGCACAGATCGAAGCCGAGTCGCTGCCCGCCTTCCTGTCCGGGCGACTCTACGACGACGGGGTGATCGACCCGCGCGACACCCGCACGGTGCTCGGAATATGCCTGTCCGCCATCGCCAGCGGTCCGATCGAGGGGACGTCGAACTTCGGCGTCTTCAGGATGTGAGACTCACCTTGATAACACGAGTTCTCGTCGCCAACCGTGGTGAGATCGCCCGGCGCGTGTTCACCACCTGCCGCCGGCTCGGTATCGGCACCGTCGCGGTGTACACCGATCCGGACGCCGGCTCACCTCATGTGGCCGAAGCCGACGTCCGGGTACGCCTGGACGGCCGCAACGGCTACCTCGACAGCGCCCAGCTGATCGCCGCGGCGCAGGCCGCCGGCGCCGACGCCATCCACCCCGGCTACGGATTCCTCTCGGAGAACCCGGATTTCGCCGCCGCTGTGCGGCAGGCCGGGCTCACCTGGATCGGGCCGCCGGTACCCGCCGTGCAGGCGATGGGTTCCAAGATCGAGGCCAAGAAGCTGATGGCGGCTGCCGGGGTGCCGGTGCTGGCCGAACTCGATCCGGACACCGTCACCGCCGATCAGCTGCCGGTACTGATCAAGGCATCGGCCGGCGGTGGCGGCCGCGGCATGCGGGTGGTCCGTGAATTGTCCTCGCTGGCAGGCGAAGTTGCCGCCGCCCAGCGCGAGGCGCAGTCGGCGTTCGGTGATCCGACAGTGTTCTGCGAGCGCTACCTGGCAAGCGGTCACCACATCGAGGTGCAGGTGATGGCCGATGCGCACGGCACCGTGTGGGCCGTCGGGGAACGCGAATGTTCGATCCAGCGCCGGCATCAGAAGGTGATCGAAGAGGCGCCCTCCCCACTGGTGGAGCGCACCCCGGGCATGCGGGACAAGCTTTTCGAGGCCGCCCGGCTGGCCGCCACGGCCATCGGCTACACCGGTGCGGGAACGGTCGAGTTCATGGCTTCCGGCGTCGGCGACGACTTCTTCTTCCTGGAGATGAACACCCGGCTGCAGGTGGAGCACCCGGTCACCGAGGAGACCACCGGACTGGACCTCGTCGAACTTCAGCTCGAGGTGGCCGATGGTCACCGGCTGGACCCCGCTCCCCCTGCCGCACAAGGTCATTCGATCGAGGCGAGGCTCTACGCCGAGGATCCAGCCGAGAACTGGCAGCCGCAGGCCGGCCCCGTGCACCGCTTCGACGTGCCCGCGGCCCGGACCCGATTCGACACGCTGGACGGGCGCAGCGGCGTGCGGGTGGACTCCGGGATCGTGGACGGCTCGCAGGTTTCGGTGTTCTACGACCCGATGCTGGCCAAGGTCATCTCCTATGCGCCCACCAGGGAGCGCGCCGCGGCGATCCTTGCCGATGCGCTGGCCAACGCCCGCCTACACGGCATCAAGACCAATCGTGACTTGTTGGTCAACGTGCTGCGGCATCCGGCGTTCCACGCCGGTGACACCGATACCGCCTTCTTCGACACCCACGGACTGGTCGAACTGGCCGCCGGTCCCGCCACCGCGGGCGCCCCGTCCGCCGTGGCGGCAGCGCTTGCCGACGCCGCGCACAACCGCGGCACCGCAACGGCGTTCGCACCCGCACCCAGCGGGTGGCGCAACCTGGCCTCCGGCTACCAGACCCGCACCTACCTCGACGCCGCCGGGTCCGAACACGTGGTTCGCTACCGATTCACCCGGGCCGGGGTGCAGTTGCCCGATCACGACGGCATCGTCCTGGTGACAGCGACGCCGGAGCGGGTCGTGCTGTCCATCGGCGGCGTGGAACGGACCTTCGAGGTGGCCCGGTACGGCCACGAGGTGTTCGTCGACTCCCCGCTGGCAGCGGTGCGCCTGGTGGCCCAGCCGCGCTTCCCCGACCCCGACGCGGCCGTCGCGCAGGGCTCCCTGCTGGCCCCGATGCCCGGATCGGTGGTGCGTGTCGGAGCCGCCGTCGGGGACACCGTCATCGCGGGCCAACCGCTGGTCTGGCTGGAAGCCATGAAGATGGAGCACACCATCACCAGCCCGCAGGCCGGTGTGCTCGCCGAACTCCACGTCGCGGCCGGCCAACAGGTCGATGTCGGTGCCGTGCTCGCCCGTGTACAAGAACCCGAAGGAGAACAAGCATGAGTTTCATCGAGACCGAGGAACAGCGGGCACTGCGCGACGCCGTCAAGGCGATGGCCGCCAACTACGGCCAGGACTATTACCTGGAGAAGGCCCGCGCCGGGCAGCACACCACCGAATTATGGTCTGAGGCGGGCAAGCTCGGCTTCATCGGGGTGAACCTGCCCGAGGAGTACGGCGGCGGTGGCGCGGGCATGTACGAACTCAGCCTGGTCATGGAGGAGATGTCCGCGGCCGGCTCGGCCCTGCTGATGATGGTGGTCTCACCCGCCATCAACGGCACCATCATCTCCAAGTTCGGCACCGAGGAACAGAAGAAGCGCTGGATCCCCGGCATTGCCGACGGGTCGATCACCATGGCGTTCGCCATCACCGAACCCGACGCCGGATCCAACTCCCACCGCATCACCACCACCGCCCGGCGCGACGGCAGCGACTGGATCCTCAAGGGCCAGAAGACGTATATCTCCGGTGTCGACCAGGCCCAGGCCGTACTGGTCGTGGGCCGCACCGAGGACCACAAGACCGGCAACCTCAAGCCGGCGCTGTTCGTCGTGCCCACCGACACTCCCGGCCTGAACTGGACCAAGATCGACATGGAGATCATCAGCCCGGAAAGCCAGTTCCAGGTGTTCCTCGACGATGTCCGGTTGCCGGCCGACGCCCTGGTCGGTTCCGAGGACGCGGCCATCGCCCAGTTGTTCGCGGGGCTCAATCCCGAGCGCATCATGGGCGCGGCCAGCGCGGTCGGCATGGGCCGCTTCGCGATCGGCAAGGCCACCGAGTACGTCAAGACCCGCCAGGTCTGGAAGACGCCGATCGGCGCCCATCAGGGAATCTCGCACCCGCTGGCGCAGAACCACATCGAGATCGAACTGGCCAAGCTGATGATGCAGAAGGCCGCGACGCTGTACGACACCGGTGACGATTTCGGGGCGGCCGAGGCCGCGAACATGGCCAAGTACGCCGCGGGCGAGGCGTCGGTGCGGGCGGTCGACCAGGCCGTGCAATCCCTCGGCGGCAACGGCCTGACCAAGGAGTACGGCATCGCGTCGGTGTTGACCGCGTCGCGACTGGCGCGCATCGCCCCGGTCAGCCGCGAGATGATCCTCAACTTCGTCGCCCAGACCTCGCTGGGTCTGCCCCGGTCGTACTGATGTCCGACACACTCGTCCGCTACGACGTCGACGGTGCCGTCGCGCGGGTCACCCTGGATTCGCCGCACAACCACAACGCGTTGTCATCGGCGCTGGTGACCCAACTCCGTGAGCGACTGACCGAGGCGGCACAGTCGGGCGCCCGCGCCGTGGTGCTCGGGCACACCGGCCGGACGTTCTGCGCGGGCGCCGACCTGAGCGAAGCCACCGGGGGTGATCCCGGCGACCTCGCGGTGGCCCGGGCCCGGGAGATGACGGCAATGCTGCGGTCGATCCTGGAGTTGCCGATTCCGGTGCTCGCCGCGGTCGACGGACACGTGCGCGCCGGCGGCATGGGACTGGTCGGTGCCTGCGATATCGCGGTGGCCGGGCCGGCGAGCACCTTCGCGCTCACCGAGGCCCGGATCGGGGTGGCGCCGTCCATCATCTCGCTCACACTCTTGCCGAAACTGACGGCTCGGGCGGCCGGCCGCTACTTCGTGACGGGTGAGAAGTTCGACTCGGCCACGGCCGCGGCCATCGGTCTGATCACCGCAGCCGCCGAGGATGTCGGCGCCGCCGTGACGGCGTTCACCGCGGAGATCGTGAAGGGGTCGCCGCAGGGGCTGGCCGCGTCGAAGGCCCTGACCACGGCGTCGATCCTGGCCGATTTCGACGCACAAGCCGACGAACTGGCGATCCAGTCGGCGCGGCTGTTCACCTCCGACGAAGCGCGCGAGGGCATGCTCGCCTTCCTGCAGAAGCGCAGTCCCAACTGGATGTCGTAATCCGGACGACGAAATTCCAGCAAACAACGGGTCCGCCGCCACGAATTCGTCAACGGTCTTGCGTGTGTCGTTTTTCGTCGTACTCTCGTCTGTGATGAGCGCCGGCGCGAAGAACAGATGGCACTGATGAGCACGTCAGCGTCGTGGAGTGGATCGATGCGTGCCGCCGATACCGACCGGATACAGGTGGCGCAGTTACTCACGGACGCGGCCGCCCAGGGCCGTCTTTCGCTCGATGAGTACGAAACCCGGCTCGCCAAGGCGTATGCCGCCCAGACCTGCGCAGATCTGGATCGGCTGAGTGCCGATCTGCCCGGCGGCGGCGCGACCGGCAAGGGTGTCTGCCGCCCAGCGCCGTCCACCCTGTTGCTGGCCATCATGAGCGGATACGAACGCCGCGGTCGGTGGAACGTACCCAAGAAGCTGACCACCTTCGCCTTGTTCGGTGGCGGCGTCGTCGACCTGCGCTACGCCGACTTCACCACGGCCGATGTGGAGATCCGCAGCTACTCGATCTTCGGCGGGCAGACCATTCTGGTGCCGCCGGAGGTGAACGTCGATATCGGCGGTGTCGGGGTGATGGGCAGCTTCGACCACAGCGTGAACGGCAGCGGGACGCCGGGCGGGCCCCGGGTCCGGGTGCGCGGCTTCTCACTGTGGGGCAGCGTCGGCGTCAAGCGCAGGAAGCGCCGCCATGCCAATGCAGGCGAGGCCTGACGCGCTACCTGCGCCGTGAGGTCAGGTAGTCCCCCACTACCGCCGCACCCAGCCCATCCAGATCCGGCACGACGACGCGGCCCTGCACCCGGCGGGCGACCTGGTCGATGAATCTGGCGAGTCCGGGATCATTGCCGAGCCGGAAGATGGTGACCTGCGCCCCGAGCCGGGCCACCTCGTCGAAACCCTTGACGGTGAACGCGACGGTCCGCGGATGCGGCGGGTAATCGAAGAAGACCGATGAGCCCTCGGTACCGCCGTAGTCCTCCAGGTGGGCGGTGGGCTCGCCGTCGGTGACGATGAGGACCACCGGCTGGGCGTTGGGGTGCCTGCGCAGATGCCGGGACGCCAAGGCCAGCGCGTGATGCAGGTTGGTGCCCTGCTCGTAGACGCCCTCCAAGCCGGTCAGTTCCGCCGCGGTCAGCGTCCGGGCGTACCGGCCGAACGCGATGATCTGCAGGTCATCGGACCGGAATCGGGTGCTCACCAGATGGTTCAGCGCCAAAGCGGTGCGTTTCATGGGCAGCCACCGGTTTTCCATCACCATCGAGAAGCTGGTGTCCACCAGCAGCGCCACGCACGCCTGGGTGCGGGTCTCCGTTTCGGAGACCTCGACGTCGTCGACTGTGATGGACAGTGGGCCGTGCTCGTCGGTACCGGCCCGCCGCAGCACCGCATTCGTCAGCGTCCGCGTGACGTTCCACGGTTCGGTGTCCCCGAACGCCCACGGCCGGGTCGCCCCGGTCAGTTCGCCGGCCGCCCCGGCTCGTCGGGTCTGCCGTTCGCCGTTGCGTCCCGACAGTTGGCGCGCGACATCGCGCAGCGCGGTCTGGCCCAGTTGGCGCATGGCTTTGGGCGACAACCGCCACTTGCCGTCGGAGCCGCGGTCCAGGAAGCCCTGGTTCATCAGCGCGCGTTCCAGGTCGGCGAGGGTGCGGGCATTCACCGCCGCGTCGTCGCCGAGCTGCCGGGCCAGCATGTCCAGGTCGACGTCCTCCATGGAGGCGCCCGGGTAGCTCTGTGACAGTTGCTCGGCCAGTTGCTCCAGTTCGGCGATATCGGCCAGCGCCTGGGCGCCCTCGCCCATGCCCAGCGGGTCGCCACCGGAGAATTCCTGCGATCCCGTCCAGTCCTCACCGGGCCTGGCGGCCTGCAGGTGGGAATCCAGCCGACCGAGTGCGTTCATCAGCGATGGTGAACCGAAGGCTTGTTGGGCCAACGCATCCAGTTCGGCGCGCTGCTGCTCGGACAGGCTGTTGCGGAAACGCTGGGCGGCCGCGGCGCGTTGGGCCAGCGAATCGATCAACTCCTCCACATTGCGCGGATTGTCCGGGAAGTACTGGCCGTGCTTGGCCATGAAGTCCTGGAAATCCTGCTCGGTGTCCTGCCCTTGGGCGTGCTTGTCGAGCAGGTCGTTGAGGTCGTCGAGCATGTCGTTGACGGCCTGACGGTCCTCGTCGGTCGCGTTCTCCAGGGCCTGCTTCATCCCGGCGAAACGCTGGTCGAGCATCTCACGGCCGAGCAGATCGCGGATCTGCTCGTATTTCTGCCTGGCTTCGGCCGAGCGCCAGTCGTAGTCGGCGAGTTCGCGCACCGCCTTGGCCGGGGACGGCGACAGCGCCTCCATCTGCATCTCGCCGAAGCGGGCGTCGTCGTCGAGCGCGCGGGCCAGCTCCTTGCGTTCGGCCAGTACCGCCTCGTCGAGCAGTTTCTTGATGTCCTGCAGGGTGCCGTCGAGATTGTTGCGCTGCAACAATTCCCGCCGCTTGCGGTTGGCCTCGGCGGCGAGTTTGTCCGCCCCGGACAGGGTGCGGGTGCCGCGACGCAGTAACTCCGAGAGCGCCCGCCGCGGTGATGAACCCTCCATCACGTCCTGCCCGATCTGTTCGAGCGCTTCCCGCAGGTCGACGGGCGGCGCCAGCGGGTCGGGTCCGCCGCTGTATCGCGAGTAACGCGAAAGGTGTTTAGCCATAGACTGTTTCGCCCTCATCGGAGGTTTTGTCGATCCGTTTGGCCAGGTACAGCGCTTCCAGGGCCAGCTCCACGGCCGCGGCCCGTTCGCCGTCGTTGGTGGCTCCGAGCCGTTCGGCGATGGCATCCAGCACCGGGAGATCGGGCAGCGCGGCCAGTACGTCCTTGGCGCTGACCCGCTCACCGGTCGTCACCGGTGACCCGTCCTCGACGGCGGAGACCAGCGGGCCCACGTCGATACCCCCGAGTGCCCGCGACGCGGTGTCGGCGGTCGCGCGGCGCAGCAGATGCTCCAGCACCACCTGCTCGCGGCCTTCCTCGCCGGATTCGAATTCGAGCTTGCCGCGTAGCACGTCGATCACCGTGCCGAGGTCGACGACGCGGGCCACCGGCTCCTGTTCGCCGAGGACGGCCCCGCGATGCCGGGCGGACGCAGCCACCGTTTCGGCGGCGGCGATCGCGAACCGCGCCGACACACCCGAGCGCTGGTCGATGGCGCTGGACTCGCGCAGCGAGCGCGCGAACCGGGCGACGATCTGGAGCAGGTAGTCGGGCACCGGCGCGCTCAGGTGCGCCTCCTGCCTGATGACGGCCACCTCGGCGGTCAGCTCGAGCGGGTAGTGGGTGCGGATCTCGGCACCGAACCGGTCCTTGAGCGGGGTGATGATGCGGCCGCGATTGGTGTAGTCCTCCGGGTTGGCGCTGGCGACGACGAGCACGTCGAGCGGCAGCCGCAGGGTGTAGCCGCGGACCTGGATATCGCGCTCCTCCATCACGTTGAGCATGGCCACCTGGATGCGCTCGGCGAGGTCGGGCAACTCGTTGACGGCGACGATGCCCCGATGCGAACGCGGAATCAGGCCGTAGGCGATGGTCTCGGGGTCACCGAGGCTGCGCCCCTCGGCGACCTTGATGGGGTCGATATCGCCGACCAGGTCGGCGACGCTGGTGTCGGGTGTCGCCAGCTTCTCGGTGTAGCGCTCACTGCGGTGGCGCCAGGAGATCGGGAGGTCGTCACCGACCTCGGCGGCCCGGCGGATCGATTCCGGGGTGATGGGGCTGTAGGGATGCTCACCCAGCTCCGAGCCGGCGATGACGGGCGTCCACTCGTCGAGCAGACCGGCCAGTGAGCGCAGCAGGCGGGTCTTGCCCTGTCCCCGCTCGCCCAGCAGCACGAAATCGTGTCCGGCGATCAGGGCGCGTTCGACCTGGGGCAGTACGGTGTCCTCGAAACCGAACAGGCCGGGCCAGATGTCGTCGCCCGTGGCCAGCCTGGCCAACAGATTCTCGCGGATCTCCTGCTTGATTCCGCGCTCGACATGACCGGAAGCACGCAGCTCGCCGACGGTGCGGGGCAGGTTGTTAGGTGAGGTCACCACTCCACGCTACGACTGCTGCCGAGCGCCGGCATCGTCACCTGAATTTTCCCCGCCCGAAAGTACCCGATACCATGGGTACCGTGAACTCGCTCGAATGGCGTGACCGGCCGACCACCGTGCAGTTCGGCCCGGCCTGCCGGCAATCCCGATTGCTGGGTCTGCTGACCGCGATCACCCTGCGCACCGTGCTGGGTATCGCCACGATCATCGGCCTGATCGTCAACAAAGTGTGGCCTGCCGGATTGCAGCGCGCCCACCTCGATGTCATCGATCGGCCGCTGCGGTTCATCCCGCCCCTGCCCGGCACCAGCGTCACCCCCGAGCGGCTGCCGCACTGCCCGGCCGAATGGGTCGTCGCGCCCAACGCCCGCGACGCCGATCGGGTGATCGTCTACTTCCACGGCTCAGCCCTGGTGACCCTCGGCCTGAACTCGCACCGGCGGTTCGCCTCGAAACTGTCGGAGGCCACCGGCTCCCGGGTGTTCAACGTCGGATATCGGCTGGCTCCGCAGGCCAGCATCGAGGAGGCCGTCGAGGATGGCCTGGACGCCTACCGGCACGTGCTCTCGCTCGGCTTCACCCCGGATCGTGTTGTGCTGGCCGGCGATTCGGCCGGTGGACTGATGGCCGCCGATACCGCGCTGGCGATTCGCGATGCCGGGCTGCCGGTACCCGCCGGTCAGGTTCTGCTGTCGGCGCTCACGTCGGCCGACATGCAGATCAAGTACGAGGCACTCAAGGAACACACCGACGTGCTGTTCCCGTTCATGACCGTCAAATTCATCTACGACGTCTTCGCCACGGTCAACGGCACCCGGCCGGTACCGATCATGCCGTCCGAGGCGAACATGAGCGGTCTGGGCCCGTTCCTGTTGCAGATCGGCACCAACGAGATGCTGCGCAACGACACCTTCACCCTGGCCGACCGGCTGCAGGCCGATGGTGTCCCGGTGTGGGTTCAGGTGTGGGACAAGGCAATGCACATGTTCCAGCTGTCCTTCGACGTGAACCCCGACGCCCGCCGCGCGGTCGAGGAGATCGCGTCGTTCGTGGAGTACGTGACGACGCAGGCGCGCGACGAGGCCACCGCCTGACCCCTGGGTAGTACCTGTCGGCGTGCTCCGACGAGATTGCGGTGAGGGTTGTGCGCACGGGTTGGAGTCTGTCCACAGCCCTGAGCGCAATCTCGCCGGAGCACGCAGAAGGTGTCGGTGGCCACTGACAGCATCCGGCCATGGACCCGTTTCTCGGCTCACAGGCGATCGCCGACGGCACCTTGACCCGGGCCGCCCTACGGTGGCGATACGAGCCGCTCTTCCCGAATGTCTATGTGCCCAAAGACGGCAGCGTCGATCTGCGCACCACCGCCATGGCCGCGTGGCTGTGGAGCGGCAGCCGCGGGATCATCGCCGGACGCACGGCGGCCGGCCTCTACGGGGTGCCGTGGATCAGGAGCACCGAGCCGATCGAAATCATCGCGAGGAATACCCGGCATCCCGCGGGCGTGGTGATACGCCGGGAGCGGATCGCGGTGGACGAAATCGGCCTTTTCGCAGGAATGCCGATCACCACCCCGGCGAGGACCGCGGTTGATCTGGCCCGCCATATCGAGGGCGATGAAGCGGTGGAATACCTGGACGCCCTGGCCGCCAACACGGAGCTGTGCCGCGACGAGATCTGGTATCTGGTCGAACGCTTCCGCGATACCCGGGGCATCGCGGTCGCCAGGGAAGCGCTCGTGGCGATGGATGACGGCGTTGGGTCGCGCTGGGAAACCCGGGTTCGCCTGATGGTGCGGCGCCTCGGGGGCGTACCACCACCCCGCACCAGCATCCGCGTCAGCGACGTCGTCATCGCGATGGGCTGGCCGCGATGGAAGGTCGGCATCGACTGCGGTCCACGCCCCGACGACGAGAGTGACTTCTTGCACCGCATCGGCTGGACCATGGTGGCGGCGCTGCCTCAGCACACCCGGAGGTCGATCATCGCGCGGGCCCGCACCGCGGTGTGGGCCCGCGCGATGCCACCTAGTGTGCGAAGTGCCGCGCCCCGGTCAGGTACAGCGTGATCCCGGCCTTCGCCGCGGCCTCGGTCACCACGTCGTCGCGCACCGAACCACCCGGGTGCACAACCGCTTTCACACCCGCGTTGGTCAGAGTTTCCAGACCGTCCGGGAAGGGGAAGAAGGCATCCGAGGCCGCGACGGCGCCGTTGACCCGGTCACCGCCGCGTTCGACCGCGAGCCGGGCGGCGTCCACCCGGTTCACCTGACCCATGCCCACCCCGACGGTGGCACCGTCGGCGGCGACGACGATCGCGTTCGACTTCACCGCGCGGCAGGCCCGCCAGGCGAACACCAGATCGGCCAGCGTCGCCGGATCGGCGGGCTCGCCGGTGGCCAGCGTCCAGTTGAGCGGGTCGTCACCCGCGGCGTCCAGCGCGTCGCGCTGTTGCAACAACAGCCCGCCACTGATCTGCCGGAATTCGACACCGCTCTCCTGCGGCTCGGAGGCCACCAGGATGCGGATGTTCTTCTTACCGGACAGGATCTCGACCGCGCCGGGCTCGTAGGCGGGCGCGACGATCACCTCGGTGAAGATATCGGCCACCGTCTGCGCCATCTCCACGCTGACGGTGGTGTTGGTGGCGATCACCCCACCGAACGCCGAAAGCGGGTCGCATTCATGGGCTTTGCGGTGTGCATCGGCCACCGATACCGACGAGACGGCGATCCCGCACGGGTTGGCGTGCTTGATGATCGCCACACAGGTCTGCTCGTGGTCGAATGCGGCCCGCCAGGCAGCATCGGCGTCGGTGTAGTTGTTGTAGGACATCTCCTTGCCGTGCAACTGCTCGGCCTGCGCCAGCCCTGGCCAGCCGGCATCGTTGCGGTACAGCGCCGCACCCTGATGCGGGTTCTCGCCGTAGCGCAGTACCGCGGCGCGATGCCAGGTGGCGCCCACCCACTGCGGCGGGGCGTCCGCCACGGCACCCTCTTCGGGTGCCAGCACCGAACCCATCCAGCTGGCCACTGCGACGTCGTACTCGGCGGTGTGCCGGAATGCCAACGCCGCCAGGCGCTTCCGCTCGGCCAGGGTGAAACCGCCGGACCGCACGGCGGCCAGCACGCCCTCGTAGCCGAGCGGATCGACCACCACGGCGACGCTGGGATGGTTCTTGGCGGCGGCGCGCACCATGGACGGTCCACCGATGTCGATCTGCTCGACGCACTCATCGGGCGCCGCCCCGGAGGCCACCGTCTCGCTGAACGGGTAGAGGTTGACCACCACGAGCTCGAACGCTTCGACGCCGAGTTCGTCGAGCGCGGCGAGGTGCGCGGGCTTGCGGGTGTCGGCCAGCAGGCCGGCATGCACCTTCGGGTGCAGTGTCTTCACCCGGCCGTCGAGCACCTCGGGGAAGCCGGTGACGTCCTCAACCGGGGTGACCGGAACACCGGCCTCGGCAATCGTTTTCGCGGTGGATCCGGTCGAGACGATGCTCACGCCCGCGTCGTGCAGCCCGCGGGCCAACGCCCCCAGACCCGTCTTGTCGTACACACTGATCAACGCGCGCCGGATCGGCCGCTTCTCACTCATCGCTGCATCCTCAACATCCGAAGGTCGCCTTTCGCCCGGTCCAGGTGAGGCCGCGGGTAGCCGCCGCGGCGAGCACGTCCACCAGCAGTCGCCGTTCGACCACCTTGATGCGTTCGTGCAAAGTTTCCTCGTCGTCATCATCGAGCACGGGCACGGCTTCCTGCGCCAGAATCGGCCCGGTGTCGGTTCCCGCGTCGACCAGGTGCACCGTGGCACCTGTCACGCGGACGCCGTAGTCCAGCGCCTCGGCGACCGCCCGCGCGCCGGGGAAGCCAGGCAGCAGGGCCGGATGGGTGTTGACCACCCGTCCTTCGAAGCGCGACAGAAATTGGGGGCCAAGGATTTTCATGAAACCCGCACTGACGACGAGATCCGGTTCGTGGCGTGCCACCGCATCGGTGAGTGCGGCGTCCCAGGCGGCCCGGTCGGCGTGGTCACCCAACCGCACGGTGAACGACGCCACCCCGGCGCCCGCGGCGATGTCCAGCGCACGGCACACTCGATCGGTGCCGACCGCGACGACCTCGGCGGGGTAGTCACCCTCGGCCGCGGCCAGCAGTGACTCCAGCAGGGAACCGGTCCCCGAAGCCAACACCACCAGCCGCGACGGCGCGGTCGGAGGCACCCGGATCGGGTCCCGGAGCGGGGGCTGCACGCCCAGCAGCCTAGTCGGCCTGTTCGCGGGGCTTTTCGACCGGATCCCCGTCGGTGAGGAAGTGCTCTTCCGGATCGAGCAGGGGCTCGTCGGGGTGCTGGGCACGGGGCCGGGTGCCGGTGTCGGCCTCTGGCACGACCTGGGCCGCCTGCGCCTCGGTGACGTCGTCGATCTCGACCACCTCGACGTCGACCGGTTCGTCCAGCCGAACCACGTCGGTGACGGCATCGTCGGGCTCCGGGTCGGGCTCCGGTTCCGGTTCGGGTACCGGTTTGACCGGTTTGGGCCGCTTGGCCAGACCCCCGGCCATCGCCACGGTGAGCCCGCCGATCGAGACGAACCACAGGAACACGGCGGGTCCGAACGTGACCTGGTCGACCCCGACATCGCCGAAGTTGCCGAGCCGCCCGCCACCGGCGTAACCGAGCAGAGCCATCACCGCGGCCGCGGCGGCGGCCGCCACCACCAGCTTCGCGGCGGCGACCGGCAGCGGCACCGGGCGCCGGGCACACTGCTGCCCCAGCGCCACCGCGGACACCGCGGCGACGATCAGCAACGCGACCCAGATCGGACCGAGCGGCGGGGTGGGCATGGCCGCCAACACCGGTACCGCTGGGATGTCTCCGCCGAGCACCGTGAACGAGCTGAAGGTGGCCAGCCCGACATGCGCCGTCGACCCGACGGCCACTGCCGCGGTTCCGACGATGACGTTGGGGATGTAGAGCGCCGACAGCAGGGTGAGGCTCAACTGCCCGAACACCGAGTCGGTGATCCCGAACAGATCGTGCATGGTGCCCCAGTGCACGACCAGCGATCCCGTCGCCACCACACCGGACAGGCCGAACAGCGCCAGCACGCCGGCACCGGCGCCGCGCAGGGCGTCGGGCAGCCAACCCGGCACCCACGGCACCGACCGCAGCTTGCCGGTGAGCAGCACGCCGACGGCCGCGCCCACGGCATGCACGGCGAGCACGCCGGCGAATGCGCGCCCGGCGTTGGGCGTCTGGAGTTCGGTGAGCACCGAGGACGCGTCATGGATGACGGCCAGCGCGAGCGCCGCGATGAGCAGCGGTCCGCCCAGCGCGGAGGCCACCACCCACCGGATGACGAACCAGGACGACCGCGCCGCGGCGGCAGCGGTGGTCCTGGCGGTACCCCACACCATCAGCAACACCGGCAGCAGCGGCATCACGCCGAGCTCGCGGCCACCGATCGACACCGGCACCTGATGTACGCCCAGCCACATGCTGGCGATGGCACCGAGGGCGCCGGTCATATCGCTGTTGGCGATGAGCAGCTGGAGCAGCGTCACCGCCGCGATGATCCCGAGGGCAACCAGAGAGGGCCCGAACGCGACGCGCAGCAGATCACGTGCCTGCCGGGTGCCGACTGACCGGTTGTCCACTAGCTGGGTCGCTCCTCGCCTGCTGGCCTCACGCACACCGGGTCCTCCGTGCCCGGACGCGCGACGCCCAGACTACGACGGCGGCGGCCCGGCTTGCTCTGAGGACGCGGCGTGAGATTGTGTCGGAACCGCTGTGGTCGGGTCCGACGATCCAGCAGGCTGCGGCTGACCGAACGCGGGGAAACCGGTCGGCGGCGTGGGCGGACCGCTCTGCGGCCCCGACGCGCCGGCGGCGGCGAAACCGCCCGTGCTCGGGCCCTGGTAGCCGCCGTACTGCGCCGGGGGTGCGTAACCCGGCCGACCCTGCTGCGGCGGGGCGGGCGGTGCACCGTACGGCTGACCCTGCTGCGGGCCGGGCTGCTGGCCACCGTGCTGACCCCCACCGTGCTGGCCCCCACTGTGCTGGCCGTAGTACGGGGCACCGTACTGGCCGTAGGGCTGCTCGTACCGCGGCCGCGGTTCCGGGGCGGTGATGATGCCCGACTCCAGCAACAGCGCCGCGATCGCCGCACCGGCTTGCACCACGGTGCAGATGATCACCAGATACAACGCCCAGCCGATCGTCACCCCTTGCGGCGCGTTGATCACCTCGCCGAGCACCAGCAGGAAGGACAGCAGCGCGATGGCCGCCACCACTCCGGCGGACACCTTCTGCTTGGGCAGCAGGCCGACGGCGGCGATCAGGCCGGCCAGTACCGACGCCGCCACCGCCAGCCCGATGCCGATGGTGCTGCCACTGGCGCTGCCGAACTGCGGGAAGTCCGAGCTCTTGATCGTGAGCAGCGGACCGAAGTTGAACGCGTAGGTGGCCAGGCCCAGGACGGCGATGGCGGCGAACAGGTAGGCCGGCAGCTTGACCGGCTCGGCCGGATCGGCGACCTTCCCGAACTGCTGGGTCGGCGCGACGTACTGGTTGCCCTGCGGGGACTGCGGATATCCGGGACTACCGGGTGGGTAAGTCATGACTCTCCTGTGTCAGCGATCTCGACCACCCACGCTAGCGCACCCACATGTGAGCGACCTCAGGCTGATACGAGCACCGACGAGTCCAGCGCGTCGACCTCGGACGCCTCGATTTCGCGCACCAGCGGCAGCACATGCTTGCCGAAGTATTCGATCTCTTCCTGGAAGTGGAGGAAGCCACCCAAGATCAGGTCGACGCCCCGTTTGCGGTACGCGGCGATCCGCTCGGCGATCTGCTCGGGGGTTCCGATCAGCTGGGTGCGGAACCCGTCGTTGTATTGGACGAGGTCCTCGAACGACGAGTCGGCCCACATACCCTTCTTGTCCGCGGTCGAGTTGCCGGCTTGCTGTACCGCCCCGCGGAATCCCTCGACGGCCGGCTTGTTGGCCTTGGCGATGATCTCCCGCAGCGTTTCCTTCGCTTCCTTCTCGGAGTCCCGCGCGATGATGAACCCATTGAGGCCGAACTTCACCTCACGCCGCGCAGCTCTGGCATGGTCACGGACCTCGACCACCTGCTCGGTGATGCCGTCGAAATCCTTGCCGTTGGAGAAGTACCAGTCGGCGTAGTAGCCGCCGTTGCGACGGGCGGCCGTGGAGTTGCCGCCCTGGAACAGTTCGGGGTTGGGGCGCTCGGGGGTGTTCAGTGGCTTGGGCTTGAGCGTGAAGTCGTGGATGCGGTAGAAGTCGCCGCGGAAGTCCACGTCGTCCTCGGTCCAGATCTTGCGCAGCACCTGCAGGAACTCGGCGCTGCGGCGGTAGCGCTCATCGTGCTCCAACCAGGGCTCGCCCAGGTGGGTGAACTCGTCCTTGAACCAGCCGGACACCACGTTCACCGCGAACCGGCCACCGGACAGCTGATCGGCGGTGGCCCCCAACTTGGCCAGCACGGCGGGCTGCCACAGGCCCGGATGCACGGCGGCGATCACCTTGAGCCGCTCGGTGGCCAGCAGCAGGGCCAGGCTGAAACTGGTCGATTCGTGCTGATACTCCGCGCCGTAGCTGGCCTCGTACCGGACCTGGGACAGGGCGTACTCGAACCCGTTGTTCTCCGCGGTCTGCGCGAGCTTGCGGTTGTACTCGTAGTTCCAGTCGGTGCGCTGCTCGATATCGCTGGTGACCAGGCCGCCACTGACGTTGGGCACCCAGTAGGCGAACTTGATGTGATCGGCGATGCGTTCAGTGGTCATGGCTGCCATGGCAGCAGCCCGGGCGGCGATAGTCACCAGTAACGATCTGCCTGAACCTAACCGTCCGGGCCCCACCCTTGCCCCAAAGACTAGAACACGTTCTAATTCTTGCCATGGACTATGGGCTCGTACTCTTCACCAGCGATCGCGGCATCGCCCCGGCGGCCGCGGGCAAGCTCGCCGACGACCACGGCTTCACCACCTTCTACGTGCCCGAGCACACCCACATCCCGATCAAGCGGCAGGCCGCGCATCCCACCACCGGCGACGAAACCCTGCCCGACGACCGCTACATGCGAACCCTCGATCCGTGGGTCTCACTCGGCGGGGTGGCCGCCGTGACCGAGCGGGTGCGACTGTCCACCGCGGTGGCCCTGCCCGTCGAGCACGACCCCATCACGCTGGCCAAGTCGATCGCCACGCTGGATCACCTGTCCGGCGGCCGGGTCAGCCTCGGCGTCGGATTCGGTTGGAACACCGACGAACTCGCCGACCACAAGGTGCCACCGGGGCGGCGTCGGACGATGTTGCGGGAGTACCTGGAGGCCATGCGGGCGCTGTGGACGCAGGAAGAGGCCGCCTACGACGGCGAATTCGTCAACTTCGGCCCCAGTTGGGCGTGGCCCAAGCCGGTCCAGTCGCACATCCCGGTATTGGTCGGCGCGGCCGGTACCGAGAAGAACTTCAAGTGGATCGCACGCTCGGCCGACGGCTGGATCACCACACCCCGGGACTTCGACATCGACGAGCCGGTGAAGCTGTTGCAGGACACCTGGGCAGCCGCGGGTCGGGACGGGGCGCCACAGATCGTCGCGCTCGACTTCAAGCCGGATCCCGACAAACTCGCGCGCTGGCGTGAACTCGGCGTCACCGAGGTGTTGTTCGGCCTTCCGGACAAATCCGAGGCGGAGGTCGGAGCGTACGTCGAGCGGCTGGCGGGCAAGCTCGCTGCCCTGGTCTGAGGTTTGCTGGCGCGGCCCGGAAGGTAACGCGGGACCGTCTTTTCGATGACCGTGCGGTGAACGCCGTTCGACCGATCGGCGCTCGGATTCACAGCATATTCACCGGAACAGGGCCAACGATGCTCGCATGTCAGTCGCCCCGCTCTCGGACGAATGCGAGTTCCGCCTGCCCGCCCGGCCGGTTCTGGTCACCGGCGGGAGGCGACATCCCGGCGCGGCCGACGCAGCCCAGGCACGCCTGTTCGCGGCACTGCTGGAAGCTGAGATCGCCGAACTCAGCGCGTATGCGGTAGCGGCCGAGGAGAAGTGGAAGCGCAGCCACCCGGCCGACGCCAAGCGCCCCGACGGATTGGCGCGCCAGCATGCCAGGGTGGACGAGGCGCGCCGACTGCTGGCCGCGTTGCACCACCGGTTCGCCCTCACCTGATCGAATTCGGATCAGCCGGAGTCGAATTCGGCTCGGCCACCGGCCCGCGGGTCGGTGCCCAGCGGCCCCGACGCGGCGTCGGATTTGCTGGCCTCAGACCAGCGTCGCGCGGTTGCCCTGCTCGGTCGACTCCACGGCGATCGCCGCGCCCAGCGGTTCACCGTCGGACAGCAGCGCCACCAGTTCGGCGTCGACGGTGGTGGCCAGGAAGCGTGATCCGTCCGCGTCCAACCGGCCGACGATGATGCCGGTGCGCGGGGTCCAGTCATAGCGCACCGTGTAGGTCTCGATGGTCGCCGCCCCGTCGGCCCGCTCGGTGACGGCCACCGCCGGGTAGCCGGCCACCTCGTCTTGCAGTTGGGCGCTGCGGTCGGGCGCCCAGTCGGCGGGCTCGGTGGAGTAGATGCCGACCGAATACTTGCTCGCGATACCGCCGTTCGCGCCGACGAGTGCGAATTGGCCTGGCCTGTCTCGCGTCTCGTTGACCGCCTCGGCGATGCCGTGCAGTGAGTAGTTGTTGCCCGGGCCGCCGAAGAAGGGCAGCCCACCGGTGAGGGTGAGCCCGCGCTCGTCGTCGGTCGCCAGTCCGAGCCCGTCGCAGATGTTGAACACCGGGAACGGGAAGCAGCTGTAGAGGTCGAACGCCGCAATATCGTCGATGCCGATACCCGCCACGCGTAAGGCCTCGCGCACTGCGAGCACCGCGGCGGGGCTGGCGCCCAGATCGGCGCGCTCCAGCAGTTTCTGTTCCTTCATGTCCGCGTGCCCGCGCAGGTACACCCATTTGTCCTCGGGTACACCGAGTTCGCGAGCCCGGGCCACCGACATGAGCAGCGCAGCCGCGCCTTGGTTCACCTGGTCGCGGGCCACCATGAGGCGCGGATAGGGGTCGCAGATCATTCGGTTGGACGGCGTCACGGTCACCAGGTCCTCCACCGACCGTTCCGTGGGCGCCGACGAGTACGGGTTCTTGGCAGCGACTTTGGAGAACGGGGCGAACAGTTCGGCCATCGCCAGCCGGTAGTCGGCCACCGAGAGGCCCAGCCGGGCCCGCCGCGCGTTCTCCAGCAAGCCGTATTGGACCGGGGCGCCGATCAGGCCGTGCTTGATCGTGTATTCGTCGAAGATGCCGTCGTAGCCGTAGCCGCGATCCTCCAGCTGGCCGCCGACGGTCTCGGAGTGGTCGGGCTTGTCGTCGCGATCGGCGAAGTACCGCAGGGTCGAGGTGTTCTCCGACCCCATCACCAGCACCACATCGGCCGCGCCGGCGGCGATGGCGCCGGCGAACTCGGTGACCAGATGCTGCGGGCTCTGGCCGCCGATCACCTCCAGCACGGCCCGCGCGGGGTCAGCGCCGATCCGCGCGGCCACCGACCGCGGGTAGTTGTCGGACTTGCCAAGTGGCGCCGGCGTCCGGCCGGAGATCTCGAACTGCCGGGTTCCGGCGATGACGTCGATGGCACGTGCGACGACGGCCGGATCGGCTCCGGTGTTCTCCAGGGCCGCGCGCGCCGCGGCGGCGGCAAGGTCGACCGACGACATGCCGCGGTAGCCGGAATCGCCGAGACTCTCGGTGAACTGACCGACACCGACGATGACCGGGGTGCGGGAATCGACCATGACATATCTCCTGACAGGTGTTAATTCGCCACGCTAATGGATGGCCCCGCGCAAAGCACAACCATCTCGACGTCACACTTGATGTACGTCTTACTCGACGTACATCAAATTCGCCGTATAATTGCCCGATGTCGTGGCCGGTCCGTCCCATGTCCCTGGTGGTGGGTGGCGTGGTGCCGCCCGAGAATGTCGTGGGCCGCGTCCGGGAGCAGCAGGAAATCCTGGCCGCGGTGCCCGATGGTGGCGCGGCCCTGGTCGGCGATCGGCGGCATGGCAAGACCTCACTGGCGCGACTGGTGGCCCATACCGCCCGCGGGCGCGGCTGGCCGGTGATCACGGTGAGCGCCGAACGGCAGACCTACGCCGAATTCGTCTCGGCACTGGCGAGTGAGCTCGGCCGACTCGACACGACGCTGCGCCAGGAAGTCGAACGCTGGAAGATCGCCTTCGGCACCGGTCCGGTGCGGTTCGAGCGGGCGCGTGCCGAAGCAGCGCTCGACGACCTGCTGCAGCGGGCGGTCAGCCGCGCCCGCGGCGGCCCGCTGGTGCTGTTCATCGACGAGGTCACCGTGCTGGCCCGCAACCTGGAGCGGGAGAGGCCCGGCGGCGGAGACGGTTTCCTTCATCTGCTGCGTCGCCTACGGCAAGAGCACTCCGGCCGGCTGGCCACGGTGCTGTCCGGATCGATCGGCTTCCACCATGTTTCGGGCGACGCGCTCAGTTCGGTCAACGACATCCGCAAGGTCACCGTCGGCCCGATCCGTGCCGACCACGCCACCTATCTGGCCGAGTGCCTGCTGCTGGGCGCGCAGGTCGCCACCACCGACCGCCATGCGGTGGCCGCCGCCGTCGCCGACGCGGCCGAAGACGTGCCGTACTACATCCAGCACCTGGTGGCCGCCGCGGCCCGGCTCGGTGAACCCGTCAGCGCAGAACGCATCCCGCTGTTGCTGGACACGGCGATCGCCGATCCGCACGACCCCTGGGACCTGCGCCATTACCGCGACCGGCTGCGCAATTACTACGGCGACGACGCACCGGCCATCGCCGAGCTGCTCGACATCTACGCCCACGCTTCGGAACCGCTGAGTGTCACCATGCTTCTGCGGTTGCTGCACAGTGAGGGTTCCCCAATCACCGACAAGGACCAGCTGGTGTCCTTCATCGAGCGGCTGGAGCAGGACCATTATCTGCGCCGCCACGGTGATGACGACGTCTTCTCCTCCGGGCTGGTGCAGCGCGCGTGGCGGGCCATGCGGAGATGAACCGATGAACGCACCGCTCTACACCCCGGGCACCGCCGATGCCGCCGGCCTGGAAGCGCGCACGGTCGGGCGGGAGGCTCTGCTGGCCCGGCTGGTCCAGCGGCTCAGGACGGCCGCGACGGACGGCTCCCGGCCACACGCCCTGCTCGTCGGGCCGCGCGGCAGCGGTAAGACCCACACCGTGCGGGTGGCGCTGAATCGAACCCTGGCATCCCACGCCGATCATGTTCTGCCCCTGATCATTCCCGAAGACGCGTTGGCCATCGGGAGCTACGCCGATCTGCTCGTCGAGCTGCTACGGACCCGTCGCGCAGACGCGAAGGACCTGCGCGACGACGTGGTCGAGCTGGAACGGACCATCCTCGACATCGCCGACGGCCGGATGGTGCTGGCCGTCATCGAGAACCTGGACCGGGTGTTCGACGCGATCGGCGAAGCCGGCCAAGGAAGTCTGCGGGCGTGGGTCGAAACATCGACGGCGGTAACGATTTTCGCCACCGCACCAAGGCTTTTCCCCGGTGTGTCGTCACGCAGCCACCCCTGGTACGGCTCGTTCATCATCGAGAACCTGACCGACCTGAGCGTGGCAGACGGCGCACGGATCGTGGCCGCGACGGCCCGCGACCGTGGCGACGACGAACTGGCCGATTATGTGCGCTCCGCCGACGGCACACACCGGCTTTCGCAGATCGCCGCGGTGACCGGTGGCGCACCCCGGATATGGCGGATGGTCGGCGACGTCGCCGACCACCAGGGCCTGGCGGCCGTCACCCCGGTACTGACGGCGCTGCTGGACCGGTTGACCCCGCTCTACCAGCACCGGCTGTGGGAACTACCGCCCGGCGAACAGCGGCTGGTGGTCGAGATCGCACGCGGCGACGGACCGCGCACCGTCTCCGATCTGGCCGCCGCCGTGGGCGTTTCGAATCAGACCGCATCGGCGGCACTGGGCCGGCTGGTGGCAGCACACTGGGTGACGGCCGCCAAGTCCGACACCGGCGACCGGCGCGCCACCTGGTACGACCTCACCGAACCGCTGGTACGTCACATACTGCGCTACCGCGAGGGGCAACCGCCCGCCGAGACTACGGTTGATGGCGCGAAACAGCCCGATTGACAGCAGAAACCGTAGTGTCGGCGCGACAAGAATGGCCCCCGCGAATCCCGCGGGGGCCATCCTCGTATACAGCTCGTTACAGCGTCTCGAAGATCTCCCGAGCCAGCTTGGCGGTCTCGGACGGCGTCTTGCCGACCTTCACCCCAGCGGCCTCCAGAGCCTCCTTCTTACCCTGCGCGGTACCCGCACCGTCGGAGACGATGGCCCCGGCGTGGCCCATGGTCTTGCCCTCCGGAGCGGTGAAGCCGGCGACGTAGCCGACGACCGGCTTGGTGACGTTGGCCTGGATGTAGGCGCCGGCCTTCTCCTCGGCGTCGCCGCCGATCTCACCGATCATCACGATGAGCTTGGTCTCGGGATCCTTCTCGAACGCCTCGAGGGCGTCGATGTGGGTGGTGCCGATGACCGGGTCACCGCCGATGCCGATGGCGGTGGAGAAGCCGAGATCGCGCAGCTCGTACATCATCTGGTAGGTCAGCGTGCCGGACTTCGACACCAGGCCGATCGGGCCCTTGCCGGTGATGTTGTTCGGCGTGATGCCGACCAGGGACTCGCCCGGGGTGATGATGCCGGGGCAGTTCGGGCCGATGATCCGGGTCTTCTGACCCTTCTCCACGTTGTAGGCCCACGCATAAGCGCTGTCCTGCACCGGGATTCCCTCGGTGATGACCACCAGCAGCGGGATCTCGGCGTCGATGGCCTCGATGATGGCGTCCTTCGAGAATGCCGGCGGCACGAAGGCGATCGACACGTCGGCGCCGGTCTCCTTCATCGCCTCAGCCACCGAACCGAACACCGGCAGCTCGACGTCGTTGCCGTCTTTGTCTTTGTGCGACACGGTGGTGCCGGCCTTGCGGGCGTTGACGCCACCGACCACCTGGGTGCCGGCCTTGAGCATCAGCGCGGTGTGCTTGGTGCCCTCGCCGCCGGTGATGCCCTGGACGATGACCTTGGAATCCTTGTTCAGGAAGATAGACATCTTTGTTCGGCTCCCTTACTTGTTCGCCAGCTCGGCGGCTTTGTCGGCACCGGCGTCCATGGTCTCGGCCTGGATCACCAGCGGGTGGTTGGCCTCGGCCAGGATGCGGCGGCCCTCTTCGACGTTGTTGCCGTCCAGGCGGACCACGAGCGGCTTGTTGGCCTCGTCACCGAGGATCTGCAGTGCCTTGACGATGCCGTTGGCGACCGCGTCGCAGGCGGTGATGCCGCCGAACACGTTCACGAACACGCTCTTGACCTGAGAGTCGCCCAGGATCACGTCCAGACCGTTGGCCATCACCTCGGCCGAGGCGCCACCGCCGATGTCCAGGAAGTTGGCCGGCTTCACGTTGCCGTGCTTCTCGCCGGCGTAGGCGACGACGTCCAGGGTCGACATGACCAGACCGGCACCGTTACCGATGATGCCGACCTCGCCGTCGAGCTTGACGTAGTTGAGGTCGTTCTCCTTGGCCTTGAGCTCCAGGGGATCGGTGGCGTCCTTGTCCTCGAACGCGGCATGCCCGGGCTGCCGGAAGTCGGCGTTGGCGTCCAGGGTGACCTTGCCGTCCAGCGCGAGGATCTGGTTGTCCGGGGTACGCACCAACGGGTTGACCTCCACCAGGGTGGCGTCCTCGCCGACGAAGACCTCCCACAGCTTCTGGATGGTCACGGCGGCGGCGTCGAGCACCTCGGCGGGCAGGTGGCCCTTCTCGGCGATCTCACGCGCGAACGCCAAGTCGACACCCTTGACCGCGTCGACGGGCACCTTGGCGAGGCGCTCGGGCTTGGTTGCGGCGACCTCTTCGATCTCCATGCCACCCTCGACCGAGCACATGGCCAGGTAGGTGCGGTTGGAGCGGTCGAGCAGGAAGGAGATGTAGTACTCCTCGGCGATGTCGCTGGCTTCGGCGACGAGGAGCTTCTTGACGACGTGACCCTTGATGTCCAGGCCGAGGATGTTCTGCGCGTGGGTGAAGGCGTCCTCGGGGGTGGCCGCGTACTTCACGCCGCCGGCCTTACCGCGCCCGCCGACCTTGACCTGAGCCTTGACCATGACCGGCTTGCCGATTTCCTCGGCGATCGCCTTGGCGTCCTCGGGCGAGTCGGTGACCCGGCCGGGAGTGGTTGGGACGTTGTGCTTGGCGAACAACTCTTTCGCCTGATATTCGAAGAGATCCATGAGCTCCGAGAAATCCCTGTCTGTCTGCGTTGACGTTTGAATTCACTTCAGCGTTTGGGCCTGACTGGCTCGCTGGGCACTTTATCGACCCGCGCCACGACCTCCCCCATCGCCCACCTGACTTGTGCTAAATCTCACCGGCCCCGTCCAGTGATACAAGTCACAATCCTCGCCGGAACACCCGCTTGGGTTGCCACTCACATTCGCGTTTCGTTACCGTGCCTACTGGTCCAGATCACGGCAAGGTCACGAAAAGAAGGACATCGCAGGTTGCTTGAGCACAGTTCGCCCCGCTCCCCGAAGGGAACCGCGACGAGTGCTCGCAAGCCGATCCGTCCCGCCTCCGCCGCCGAAGTAACCGACATCATCCCGTTCAACGAATTCGGTGACCTGCCCGAACTCGACTTCCGGGCCAACTCGGCATTCGACAAGGAGCAGCGCGTCATCGCGGCTCCCGAGCTCGACGACCTCAACGACACCGACGATCTGGTCCCGCTGCGGCTGGCCGTGCCGAGTGAGTTCGCATCCGAGCAGCCCGCACCGTCGGCCCACGGCTACCGGGACAGCCACACCGACCTCAGCGACGGCCTGGCCAAGACCGACATCATCGACATCCGCCGCCCGCGCGCCGGTGGCGCGCACCGCAAGCAGACCGTCGGCGCCGTCAAGAGCCGCCTGCTGATCGCCGCCATGGCCGCCGGCGCCACCGCCTCCGGCGCGTACACGCTGAGCACCGCGGACTCGGCCAAGCCCACCTCGGACACCATCCTGACCGGCGCGCAGGCCGGCCTCAGCGGCGGTGTCATCACGGGGTCGACCGACGGCATGCAGATCGTCACCGTCGAACCGGCCGCCAGCTCCGCGGTGCACGCCGAGGAGATCACCAAGGCCGCCGCCTTCGCCCAGGAGCGCGCCGAGCGGGAGGCCCGGCTGTCCCGGCCGTTGTTCGTGATGCCCACCAAGGGCGTGTGGACGTCGGGCTTCGGGTACCGCTGGGGTGTGCTGCACGCCGGCATCGACATCGCCGGACCCATCGGCACGCCCATCGTGGCCGTCGCCGACGGCACCGTCATCGACGCCGGCCCGACCGCCGGCTACGGGGCGTGGGTCAAGATCCGCCACAACGACGGCACCGTCACGCTGTACGGCCACGTCAACACCTGGCTCGTGTCGGTCGGTCAGCGCGTGATGGCCGGCGACCAGATCGCCACCATCGGCAACCGCGGCAACTCGACCGGCCCGCACTGCCACTTCGAGGTCTTGCTCAACGGCAGCAACCGCATCGACCCGGTGCCATGGCTCGCCCAGCGGGGGCTTAGCCCCGGCACCTACGTTGGATGATGTGAGTTCCGACCAGTCATCCGACGAGCCACGCACGAACATCATCCGCCGGACCCCCACCGGCTCCTTTCCCGCACTCGCGCCACAGCTGGGTGACGACCGCACCACCTTCGTGCGCAGCCGGGCCGAGCCCGACCAAACGAGCTACATCCCCCGGCCCAGACCGCAGCTGGTCACGGCACACCGCGACCCCGGCGCCGCGGCGGCCATCGCCGCCGCAGTGTTCAGCATCCTGACCGGCTGGGCCACCGCCGTCATCGCCACCGACCTGATCGCCGGCTGGTGGCGCACCGACCGGCTGTTCTGTGTGGCGATCGGGTTCCTCACCGCGATCTCCGCGGCGGCCGGCATCGGCGGCCTGATCGCGCTCCTGCTGCGCCGACGGCTGGGCCGGCTGCTGATCGTCATCGGCGCGGCGATCGGACTGATGATCTTCGGCTGCCTGTTCCTGGCCGGTGCGCGGTTGCACCCCGTCGTCTACGCCATGCCGGTGCTGCCGGTCGCCGCGATCGTGCTGGCGCTGCTGCCCGCGACGGGCCGGTGGGCGCGAAGCTGACTAGAGTTTGGTCACCGGTGCGTGGTTGTGCATCAGTTTGACCCGGCCGGCGCTGCCGAAATCGATGAGCGACATGGCCGATTCGCCCATCCCGGAGACCTCTTCCACCCGGCCGAGCCCGTACTTGTCGTGGGTGACGCGGTCGCCGGGCTCGAGGACCAGCAGGGTCCGGTTACGCGGCGCCGCGGACCGAGCCGGGGCCGGGCGAGCGCTGTCGGCGAACCGGCCCACACTACGCGGGGCGCTGAGCATCGATGCCGGCGTCTCGACGCGGCGCCAGTTGATCAGCTCCTCCGGGATCTCACGCAGGAACCGGGACTCCGGGTTGAGCATCGGTTGTCCCCATGACGAGCGCACCTTGGCCCGGCTCAGGTAGAGCCGCTGCCGGGCCCTGGTGATGCCCACATAGGCCAGCCGGCGCTCCTCGGACAGTTCGGTCGGGTCGCCGAGCGCCCGCATGTGCGGGAACATGCCGTCCTCCCAGCCGGTCACGAACACCACCGGGAATTCCAGTCCCTTGGCGGTGTGCAGGGTCATCATGGTGACCACGCCGGTGCCGTGCTCGGGGATCTCGTCGGTGTCGGCGACCAGTGAGACCCGCTCCAGGAACTGCGCCAGCACCCCGGTTTCCGGGACGTCTTCGTCGAGTTCCTCCTCATCGCGAAGTGCCTGCGCGTTGGCCAGGTCGATACTGAATTCGTGTGCGACGCTGACCAATTCGTTGAGGTTGTCCAGGCGCGCCAGGTCCTGCGGGTCGTTGGACGCTTCGAGCTCGCGACGGTAGCCGGTGCGGTCGAGCACCGACTCGACCAGGTCGCCGAGCTCGCCGTCGAGGCCGCCACGCAGCTCGTCGAGCAACGCCACGAACGAGGCGATGGCCTTCTCCGAGCGGGTGTTGAGCATCGGAACCTTGCCCTCGGCGGCGGCCTGTAGGGCGTCGTTGAAACTGGCCCCGGTGTTCTCGGCGTACACCGCCACGCACGCCTCGGCGCGGTCCCCGATGCCGCGGCGCGGGGTGTTGAGGATGCGCCGCATGCTCACCGAGTCGCCGGGGTTGTCCAGCACCCGCAGGTAGGCGACGATATCGCGAATCTCCTTGCGCTCGTAGAACCGAACGCCGCCGACAACCTTGTACGGGATGCCCGAGCGGATGAACACCTCCTCCAGCGCGCGTGAGGAGTTGTTGGTCCGGTAGAACACCGCGACGTCGTTGTAATTGATCTGATCCTGGTCGGCCAGCGCATCGATCTCACCGGCGACGAACCGCGCCTCGTCGTGCTCGTTGTCGGCGACGTAGCCGACGATCAGCTCCCCGTCACCGGAGTCGGTCCACAACCGCTTCTCCCGGCGCCCAGCGTTGCGGGAGATGACGGCGTTCGCGGCGTTCAGGATGGTCTGGGTGGAGCGGTAATTCTGTTCCAGCAGAATGGTTGTCGCGTTCGGGTAGTCCCGCTCGAAGTCCTCGATGTTGCGGATGGTGGCGCCGCGGAACGCGTAGATGGACTGATCGGCGTCACCGACCACGCACAGTTCTGCCGGGGGCACCTCGCCGGTGTCCTCGGGCCCGCCCCCGACCAGTTCGCGCACCAGCACGTACTGGGCGTGGTTGGTGTCCTGGTACTCGTCGACCAGGATGTGCCGGAACCGGCGCCGGTAGTACTGGGCCACCTGCGGAAAAGCCTGCAGCACACCGACGGTTTCGCCGATCAGGTCGTCGAAGTCCAGCGCGTTGGCCGCCCGCAGCCGGCGTTGGTATTCACCGAACACCGAGGCCACGGTCTTGGACATGTCGTCGGATGAGTCGGTCAGCTCGGCGACCGCCCGCTCGGGATCGACGAGCTCGTTCTTCAGATTGGAGATCCCGTTGGACAGCACCCGCGGCGAGTACCGCTTGGTGTCCAGCCCCATGTCCTTGGCGATCATCATCAGCAGGCGCCGGGAGTCGTCGGCGTCGTAGATGGAGAAGTTGGAGTTGAGCCCGGGCAGCAGCGAGGCCTGGTTGCGCAGGATGCGCACACACGTCGAGTGGAACGTCGACACCCACATATTGCGCGCCCGGGGCCCGACCAGTTGCACCACGCGCTCGCGCATCTCGGCGGCGGCCTTGTTGGTGAAGGTGATGGCCAGGATCTGCCCGACGCCGACATCGCGGGCCGCCAGCAGGTATGCCACCCGCCGGGTCAGCACGGCCGTCTTGCCCGACCCGGCACCGGCCACGATGAGCAGCGGCGACCCCTCGTGCAGCACCGCCTGCCGCTGCTGCGGGTTGAGTCCGTCGAGGAGTTGATCGGTTTCGCTGATGACGCTCATATCGCTGTCAAACCTACCGCTGCCCGGGGACACTTTTTGCGTCGACGGCTTGCTTGGTGGCACACTCGAAAAGTGCTCCATCTGCAGGGACGATTTTTTTACGGGTACCGATCCGCGGTGCCCGTGGTCTAGCTGCTTCCCAGAGCCCCGCGGTCCGCATCCGGATCCGGGGCTCGTCTGTTTGGTGAGGCCCGCAACCGGATGAAACCAGAACCCACCAACAGTGAGGACTCATCCATGAGTATCGACACCGACGCCCCCAACATCGACGATCTGCGCCTGGAGATCGACCGGCTGGACGCCGAGATCCTGGCCGCCATCAAGCGGCGCAAGGAGGTGTCCCAGACCATCGGCAAGATCCGGATGGCCTCGGGTGGCACCCGCCTGGTGCACAGCCGGGAGATGAAGGTCATCGAGCGCTACAGCGAGCTCGGCCCGGAGGGCAAGGACCTGGCGATGCTGCTGCTCCAGATGGGTCGCGGCCGCCTCGGCCACTGAGACCCTGCCGCCTCGGCCACTAAAGCCCGGCCGCCTCGGCCACTAGGGCTTTGCGAAGCCGGCCTGGCCCAACAGCTTCTGACCGGCCGCTCCGGTGACCAGCTCGACGAACTTCTGGGCCAGGCCCGCGTCGGCGGCAGCCTTCAGCGTCGCGATCGGGTAGGTGTTGACGGCGCGGGAGGCTTCCGGGAACGCGACCCCGTCGACCTTGCCGCCCGACCCCGCGACGTCGGTGACGTACACCAGCCCGGCGTCGGCCTGACCGGTTGACACCTTGCCCAACACGTCGGTCACCGACGATTCCTCGCTGACCGGAGCCAGCCTCACCTTGGTGGCGTCCTCGATCTTCGCGGTGGCCGCCCCGCACGGCACCTGCGGCGCGCACACCACCACGGCCAGGCCCAGCCGGGCAAGATCACCGAAGGTCGTGATGCCCTTGGGATTTCCCGGGGCCACCGCGATGGTCAGGGTGTTGGTGGCGAAATTCACCGGATGCCCGGCCAGCAGGCCCGCCTGCGCAGCCTTGTCCATGTTCTTGGTATCCGCCGAGGCGAACACGTCGGCCTTGGCGCCCTGGGTCAGCTGGGTCACCAGATCCGACGAGCCGGCGAACGAGAACTCCACCGTCGCGCCGGGGTTGTCGGTCTTGAACTGCTCGCCGATCTGGGTGAAGGACTGTTTGAGCGACGCCGCCGCGAACACCACCAGGTGCTGACCGGGCGCCGGCTTGTCGGTGCCGCATCCGGCGACCAGCAGGGTGGCGGCGAGCATCAGCGCGACGAGGCGTTTCATGTGCTGTCTTTCGGGGTCTCGACGATGACGGTGGTGGCCTTGACGACGGCGACGGCGACGCTGCCCGGCTCGAGCGCGCCGAGATCGACGTTCCGCCCGCCTCCACTCGCACAAACCGGCCCAAAGGTGAGTTTGGGCGGATAGGGACTAGGGGGTGAAGGCGATGTACTTGGTCTCCAGATACTCCTCGATACCCTCGGTGCCGCCCTCGCGGCCGAAGCCGGACTGCTTCACCCCGCCGAACGGCGCTGCCGGGTCGGAGATCACCCCGCGGTTCACGCCCACCATGCCGGCGTCCACGGCCTCGGCCACCCGCAGGGCCCGGTCCAGCGACTGCGTGTAGATGTAGGACGCCAGCCCGTACTCGGTGTTGTTCGCCGCGGCGATGCCCTCTTCCTCGGTGTCGAACCCGATGATCGGCGCGACCGGACCGAACACCTCCTCCTTGAGGATCCGCGCGTCGGCGGGCACGCCGTCGAGCACCGTGGCGGGGAAGAAATTGCCAGGCCCGTCCGGCGCCTCACCGCCGACGGCGACTTCCGCTCCGCGCTGCACCGCATCCGACACCAGGTCGTTGACGATGCCCAGCTGCTTGGGCGAGATCAGCGGCCCCAGCGTCGACGCATCGTCGAGGCCGTTGCCCAGCTGGTACTCCCGCATCCGCTTGACCAGCTTCTCGGTGAATTCCGCGCGCACCGCGTTGGCGACGTGGAACCGGTTGGCCGCCGTGCAAGCCTCGCCGCCGTTGCGCATCTTGGCCAGCAGGGCACCCTCGACGGCGGCGTCGACATCGGCGTCGTCGAACACCACGAAGGGCGCGTTGCCGCCGAGCTCCATCGACGTCCGCAGCAGCTTGTCCGACGACTGCTTCACCAATGCCTTGCCGACGCCGGTGGAGCCGGTGAACGTCAGCTTGCGCAGCCGGCCGTCGTCGATGAGCGCGGTGGTCAGGGCACCGGGATCGGAGGTGGGCAGCACCGACAGCACGCCCTTCGGCAGTCCGGCCTCGTCGATCAGCTTGGCCAGCAGCAGCATGGTCAGCGGGGTTTCCTGCGCGGGCTTGACGATCATGGTGCAGCCGGCGGCCAGCGCCGGGCCGATCTTGCGGGTGCCCATCGCCAGCGGGAAGTTCCACGGCGTGATCGCGTAACACGGCCCGACGGGCATCTTGGTCACCAGGATGCGGCCGGTGCCTGCCGGGCTGTGGGTGTAGCGGCCGTCGATGCGCACCGCTTCCTCGGAGAACCAGCGGAAGAACTCGGCGCCGTATTTGACCTCGCCGCGACTCTCGGCGATGACCTTGCCCATCTCGAGGGTCATCAGCGTGGCGACGTCCTCAGCGCGGGCGGTGATGGTCTCGAACACCGCGCGCAGGATCTCACCGCGTTCGCGCGGCGGGGTGGCGGCCCAGTCGGCCTGCACGGCCGCCGCGGCGTCCAGTGCGGCGATGCCGTCTTGCGGCGTCGCGTCGGCCACCGAGGTGATCACCTCGTCGGTCGCCGGATTGTGCACCTCGAACGTCGACGAGCCGGCCCGCTCCTCACCGCCGATCCACAGTCCGGTGGGCACGGATGCGATGAGCTCTGCCAAGTGTTCGGTGTGCATACATCCATCATGTACACCCTCGACACGGACGCCGCACTAAGGTCTGAAGAATGAGTGCTGACATCACCGCAACGGCCGCATGGCATTCGCTCGCACGTCACCACGACGAGCTCGCGTCGAAGAATCTTCGGGAGATCTTTGCCGAGGATCCAGCCCGTGGCACCGAACTGACGCTGACCGTCGGCGACCTCTACATCGATTACAGCAAGCACCGCGTCACCCGCCAAACCCTGGATTTGCTGGTCGATCTGGCCAACGCCGCTGACCTGGAGGGCCGCCGCGACGCAATGTTCTCCGGCGTGCACATCAACACCTCGGAGGACCGGGCCGTGCTGCACACGGCGCTGCGGCTGCCGTCAGGGGCGCAGCTGACCGTCGACGGGCAGGACGTCGTCGCCGATGTGCACGACGTGCTCGACGCGATGGGCGCGTTCACCGATCGGCTGCGCTCCGGTGAGTGGACCGGTGCCACCGGAGAGCGCATCACCACCGTGGTGAACATCGGCATCGGCGGCTCGGACCTGGGCCCGGTGATGGTGTACGACGCGCTGCGCCACTACGCCGACGCCGGCATCTCGGCGCGCTTCGTGTCCAACGTCGACCCGGCCGACTTGGTGGCCAAGTTGGACGGACTCGACCCTGCCACAACGCTTTTCATCGTCGCGTCGAAGACGTTCTCCACCCTGGAGACACTGACCAACGCGACCGCGGCGCGACGCTGGCTGACCGATGCGCTCGGCGACGCCGCCGTGGCCAAGCATTTCGTGGCCGTGTCCACCAACAAACGCCTGGTCGACGAGTTCGGCATCGACACCGCCAACATGTTCGGATTCTGGGACTGGGTCGGCGGCCGGTATTCGGTGGATTCGGCGATCGGGCTGAGCGTGATGGCCGTCATCGGCAAGGAGCGTTTCGCGGAGTTCCTCGCGGGTTTCCACCTGATCGACGAACACTTCCGCACGGCGCCGCTGACCGAGAACGCCCCGGTCCTGCTCGGACTGATCGGGCTCTGGTACAACAACTTCTTCGGCGCCCAGTCGCGGGCGGTGCTGCCGTATTCCAACGACTTGTCGCGGTTCGCCGCCTATCTGCAGCAGCTCACCATGGAGTCCAACGGCAAGTCGGTGCAGGCCGACGGCTCGCCGGTGACCACCAGCACCGGTGAAATCTATTGGGGGGAACCGGGAACCAACGGCCAGCACGCCTTCTACCAGTTGCTGCACCAGGGCACCCGGCTGATTCCGGCCGATTTCATCGGCTTCAGTCAGCCCACCGACGATCTGCCCACCGCCGACGGCACCGGCAGCATGCATGACCTGTTGATGAGCAACTTCTTCGCCCAGACCCAGGTGTTGGCGTTCGGTAAGACGGCCGAGGAGATCGCGGCCGAAGGGACGTCCGCCGATGTGGTGCCGCACAAGGTGATGCCGGGCAACCGGCCCACCACCTCGATCCTGGCGACCAAGCTGACCCCGTCGGTGGTCGGGCAGCTGATCGCGCTCTACGAGCACCAGGTGTTCACCGAGGGCGTCATCTGGGGTATCGACTCGTTCGACCAGTGGGGTGTGGAACTGGGCAAGACGCAGGCCAAGGCCTTGTTGCCGGTGCTCACCGGCGACGCGTCACCGTCGCCGCAGACCGACACCTCCACGGATGCCTTGGTGCGCCGCTACCGCGTCGAGAGAGGGCGCAGCGCTTGATGCTTCGGCGCGCTTAATGATTCGGCGCGCCTACCCGCGGTGAACGTGGGCAGGCGCGCCGAAGGCACACTTGTCAGCCGGGGAGCTGGATTGTGCGGCACGGGCCGCCGGGCACACACGCGACACCTCCGCCGGGGCCGGCCTCGGCCCACGGGCCACCGGGCACACCCGCGGAGACATGACCGTCGGCGCCGGCCTGCGCACCCGGGCCACCCGGGATCTCAGCGCCGGCACCCTGCGGGCCGGCCGACGGCGTACACGGAGTGCCGTCGGGGTTGTAGCAGCCGGGGGCCGGCGGTGCCGGCGGCGTCGGCTCGGCCGATGCGACCGGGGCAAGCGCGATGGCTCCGGCAGCGGCCGCACCTGTGAACAAAAGGGGCGTCATCTTCATCAGTTTCACCATCATGTGGTGTCGACTACCCGCGGGTCACGACCGCCTAAACGTGACTTTCGGGAAAAATCAGGCGAATCGCTTGGTGTACTTCGGCGGCAGCAACCGCATGATCTGCGTGAGCGGCGCCCACGGCCAACTCGGGACCACCGCGCGGCCCTTCTCTTTTTCGATCGCGTCGACCATGGCGCGCACACCGGTCTCGTTGTCGACCATGAGCAGGGTGCTGCCGGCTTTGGCCGTCATCTCCGACTCGATGTAGCCGGGCTCGACGACGGTGACCCGGATGGGGCCCTTGTCGTATTCGGCGCGGAGCGACTCACCCAGCGAGGTCATCCCGGCCTTGCTGGCACAGTAGGCGGCCTTCCCGCCGGGCACGCCGGTGTTCCCGAGCACCGAGGAGATGAGCACCAGGTGCCCGCCGCCGGTCTTCTTGAACATCTCCAGGGCCGTCTCGATCTGTGCCATGCCGGCGATCAGATTGGTTTCGATGGTGGCCTTGTTGGCCCACGGCTTGCCCTCGCCCAGCGGCCAGCCCTTGCCGATGCCGGCGTTGACGATGACGCGGTCGATACCGCCCAGCTCGTCGGACAGCGCGCCGAACACCCGCGGAATGGCCTCGTGGTCGTTGACGTCGAGGGCGGCGATCGCCACCTTGACGTAGGGGTGTTTGTCGGCGATCTCGGCCTTGAGTTCGTCCAGGCGGTCGGTGCGGCGGGCACACAGGGCCAGGTCCCGGCCCTTGGCGGCGAAGGCGCGCGCCATACCGGCGCCCAGCCCGGAACTGGCACCGGTGATGAGGATCTTCTGGCGGGTCATGGCAGCAGAATAACCCAGTTAGACAACTCGTCCGCGGCCCGCTCGCGCTACTTCAGCAGCCGGGACATCCGGCGGTCGGCCAGCTTCTTGCCCCCCGTCTGGCAGGTCGGGCAGTACTGGAACGATTTGTCGGCGAAGGACACCTCGGCCACGGTGTCGCCGCACACCGGGCATGGCAGCCCGGTGCGGGCGTGCACCCGCAACCCGGAACGCTTCTCACCTTTGAGCGTGGCGGCACCCTGGCCCACCGACCGGGTGACGGCATCGGTCAGGACCGTCACCATCGCGTCGTGCAGCGCACCGAGCTGGCCGGCCGTCAGCTTGCCCGCGGTGGCGAACGGGGAAAGCTTTGCCACATGCAGGATTTCGTCACTGTAGGCATTACCGATGCCGGCGATGATCTTCTGGTCGGTGATGACGGTCTTGATGCGACCACTCTGCCCGGCCAGCACCTCGGCGAGTTCGGCCGGTCCCAGCGACAGCGCGTCGGGTCCGAGCGCTGCGATCTGCGGGACGGTCATCGGGTCGGTGACCACCCAGACCGCGAGGCGCTTCTGGGTGCCGGCCTCGGTGAGGTCGAAGCCCACGCCGACCCCGTCCGATGTCGCCGCCGGGGCAGCTCCCAAATGGACGCGCAGGGCGATCGGGCCCTTGCCCGGCTTCAACGGTGCCGGGGCCAGTTTGTCCGACCAGCGCAGCCAGCCGGCCCGGGATAGATGGGTGATCAGGTACAGCTCGCCGGCCTGCAGGCCGAGATATTTACCCCAGCGAGCCGCACCGGTGACGGTCTGGCCGTGCAAGGCGGTGACGGGCGGGTCGAAGGTCTTGAGCACCGACAGGGCCGCCACGTCCACGCGGGTGATGGTTCGTCCGGTGGCGTGCCGGCGCAGGTGATCGGCGAGCGCCTCGACCTCGGGCAGTTCGGGCATGGGTCCAGTGTGGCATTCCGAGGGCGGACCTGGCGACGCTCGACGCCGGTCAGCCCACGGACCGGTCGAACATGGCTGCGGCGCAACAGGTTCAGCCGGTCAGGTGCGAATGAGCAGCGACAGCAGCCAGCTGACGATGGACAGCACGATGGCGGCCCAGATCGCGGTCCACCAGAAATCGTCGATGAACAGGCCCCAATGGGTGGTGTGCTCGGTGATCCATGAGGTGATCCACAGCATCAACGCGTTGACCACGACGTGGAACAAGCCGAGGGTCACGATGTAGAGCGGGATCGAGATGATCTGCACGATCGGCTTGATGACCGCGTTGACCAGACCGAAGATGACGGCGACCACGAAGACAATGCCGACGCGCTGCAGCGTGGTATCCCCGCCGGCGAAGCGCATGCCCGACACGAACAGGGTCACCACCCACAGGGCCAGCCCGGTCAGTCCGGCGCGCAGCAGGAAAGAGGTCATCGATGCGCTCCTCGCAGTAGATAGATGTCCATGATCCAGCCGTGCCGCGCCCGGGCCGCGGCGCGGCGCGCCGCGATCCGCTCCCCCACCTCGCCCACGGTGCCGGCCTCCAACAACTCGTCCGGGGTGCCCAGATAGGCCCCCCACCAGATTCGGGTGTCCGGCGGGCAGGTCAAGAACGAGCAGTCGCCGTCGAGCATGACCACGGCGTCCTCGCTCAGCCCGTGGTCGCGCAGTCGGCGTCCCGTGGTGATCAGCACCGGTGCGCCGATTCCGTTGAGCGCGATGCGATGTCGCGCGGTGAGTGCCTGGATGGCGGTGATGCCAGGGATGACGTCGAAGTCGAACGCGACATGGTCGGCCACCCGCTCCAGGATGCGCAGTGTGCTGTCGTACAGCGAAGGATCGCCCCAGGCCAGAAAGGCTCCGACACCGTCGGGGCCGAGTTCGGTTTCGATGGCCGTCGCCCACAGGCGGGCCCGCGCGGCATGCCACTGCTCGACGTTGTCGCGGTACTCCCCCTCGGTGGCCCTTGTGGGATCGGGCAGTTCGACGAACCGATAGCCGGGGTCGGTGATGAACCGCTCGCAGATCAACCGGCGCAACGCGACCAGATCGTCCTTGGTCTCGCCCTTGTCCATCGCGAAGAAGACGTCGGTGTCGTTGAGCGCCGAGATCGCCTGTGTTGTCACGTAGTCGGGGTCACCCGCGCCGATACCGATGACATGGATGGTGCGCACCCACGAAGGCTAGCCGACCGCTCATGTGCGCAAACGGGCGGGAAAGTGCGAGCAGCTTCCGCCCTTTCGTCGATGTCGGTGAACCTCAGGTATCCGATACCAGGGGTATTGACTACCCGCCCAAGGCGGACGTAGCGTCCCTACACGGGATTCGAAAGGACGTCACCGATGACGGCTTCGTTGAAGACGCAGACCACGCGCGCGGAATTTGCCGAACGGCTGCTCAAGGGATCGGTGCGCAAGTCGTACGCCCCGATCGTCGACATCGACTGGGACGCCCCGCTGGAACCCGACAAATTCTTCCTGCCGCCCAAGGTGGTGTCGCTGTACGGCACCCCATTGTGGGAGGCGATGAGTCGGGCCGAACAGATCGAGTTGTCCCGCCAGGAGTTGGTGAACACTCTGTCGGCCGGTATCTGGTTCGAAAACATCCTGAACCAGGCGCTGCTGCGCAAGATGATGCATCAGGATCCGACGGCCAGTACCACCCATTACGAGCTGACCGAACTCGGCGACGAGACCCGGCACATGGTGATGTTCGGCAAGGCGATCGCCAAGGTCGGCGCGGAGCCCGTGCGGCCCAGGCTGTATCAGCGCATCATCATCAACGGGCTGCCGTTCATCTTCCGCGGCTCGGTGTTGTGGGTCGCCGCACTGATCGGTGAGGAGATCTTCGACTCGCTGCAGCGGCAGATGATGGACGACGCCGAACTGCAGCCGATGGTGCAGCGGCTCATGCGCATTCACGTCACCGAGGAGGCGCGGCACATCCAGTTCGCCCGCGACGGGTTGCGCAAGCGCACGCCGACGATGTCCCGGTGGAAGCGGTTCTGGATCGGCAACCTCAACGGGGCAGGCGGGCTGTTCTTCCGCTTCCTGTTCACCAACAAGGTGCAGTACGCCAGGGTCGGTTTGGACGCCCGCGCGGCCCGCCGGATGGCGCGTGCCTCGGCCCACCGGAAGCAGACCCAGATCTCCGGTTTCGCCCCGCTGGCGGCGTTCCTCGACGAGGTCGGCTTGCTGGGCCCGATCGCGCGGCGGGTGTGGCGACGTTCCGGCTTCCTGCCCGCCAAGGGGGGCTCCGCGGCGCCGCCCGTCAACGACGACAACAACGACAACGACGACGGAGAGTTCGTCGAGGATGTCTACGACGGCCCCGCCACGGTGAACGGTCGGGCGGTACGGGTCCGGCTGACCGGGCATCTGGACCCGATCGACGGGAAATACCACTGGCAGGGCACGGTGTTCGACGAACTCACCGAAACCCCGCGCGGCGCGGTCACCGTCACCATCGACGCAAACACGGTGCAGGGCAAGTACACCGAGCGCTCCCAGCAGGGCGGCTATCAGATCGCCGGTGCGGGCTCGCCGCCCTTCCGCTTGGCATAGCCGAACCCGAGCACGGCGATCGCGAACACGGCGCCGACACCGCCGGAGATGAGCAACGGCACGGTGCCCTGGCCGGGCCCGGCATCCCAGGCCAGCCCCGCCCACACCCCGGCGAACAAGATGGCGAATCCGCTGGCGCCCTGGAAGACGCCCTGGGCGCTGGCCTGCACCTGCGGTCCGACCAGCGACGAGATCCACGCCTTACCGACTCCGTCGGTGCACCCGGTGAAAAGTCCGTACACGCCGATCAGCAGCCAGGCCGCCACCGGGTCGTCGGTCACACCCAGTCCTGCGTAGCCGATCGCGAAGAACACCAGGCCGATGCCGAACACCTGGATCCGACCGATCCGGTCGGCCAGCACACCGGCGGGATAGCTGCTCAGCGCGTAGACGGCGTTGTACCCGACGTAGGCCAGGATCACCTCGACGACCGAGAAGCCGATCTCGTTGAGCCGCAGCAACAACAGCGCGTCGGGGAAGTTGATGATTCCGAATGCAACGAGCACACCGGCGGTGCGCCAGTACCGGCCCGGCAGATCTTTCACGTGCGCGAAGATCGGGGGCCGGGTCGCGAGCGCCGGGCGCCGGCGCTCGCGGGACAGGAACACCAGCGCCACGCTGAGGACGGCCGGCACCGCGGCCACCCACAGCAGCGGGGCGATCTGATGATTCAGCAGCTCGTAGCCGGCCAGCCCGATGAGCGGTCCGATGACCGCACCGAAGGTGTCCATCGCGCGGTGGAAGCCGAACACCCGGCCGCGATGCGCGTCGTCGACGTCGACCACCAACAGCGCGTCCCGCGGCGCGCCGCGCAGCCCCTTGCCCAGCCGGTCGACGACTCGACCTGCGAGGACACCCTGCCACGACGCGAACGCCGCCACCATGATCTTGCCGAGGGCGGCCATGCCGTAGCCGGTGGCGATCAGCGGGCGCCGGGCGAAGCGGTCACCCAGCGGGCCGGAGGCCAGCTTGGTCAGCGACGCCGCACCCTCGGCCGCACCCTCGATGGCGCCGACCACCGCGGGCGGCGCGCCCAGCACGGCGGTCAGGTAGATCGGCAGCAGCGGGTAGAGCAACTCGCTGGCGGTGTCCTGGAGAAAAGACACCGCCGAGAGCACACGGACGTTGCGAGTGAGCCAGGCGGCGGGCACCCGCACATCATGCCCCGCCCCAATCCGGCACACAGAACTAGAACACGTTCTAATATCACCTCATGCGGTTCACTTATGCGGAAGCCATGACCGACCCGAGCTACTACATCCCGCTCGCCAAAGCGGCCGATGCGGCCGGCTACCACGCCATGACCATCCCGGACAGCATCGCTTATCCCGAGGTGTCGGATTCGAAGTACCTGTACACCGCGGACGGCAACCGCGAATTCCTGGACGGCAAAGCCTTCATCGAATCGTTTGCGCTCATCGGCGCACTATCGGCCGTCACCACCAATCTGCACTTCAACATCTTCGTGCTGAAGCTGCCGATCCGGCCGCCGGCGTTGGTCGCCAAGCAGGCCGGATCCTTGGCCGCGCTGTTCGGCAACCGGCTGGGGCTGGGCGTCGGGACCAGCCCGTGGCCCGAGGACTACGAGATCATGGGCGTGCCGTTCGCCAAGCGCGGCAAGCGGATGGACGAGTGCATCGACGTCATCCGCGGCCTCACCTCCGGCGACTATTTCGAATACCACGGCGAGTTCTACGACATCCCGAGCATCAAGATGACGCCCGCACCGACCCAACCGGTCCCCATCCTGGTCGGCGGGCACGCCGACGCCGCCCTCAAGCGCGCCGCCCGCAATGACGGCTGGATGCACGGTGGCGGTGATCCCGAGGAACTCGACCCGCTGCTCAAGAAGCTGCAGCAGTACCGCGAAACCGAGGAGCGCATCGGTCAGGCGGGCGAGTTCCAGATCCACGTCATCTCGATCGACGGGTTCACCCTCGACGGCGTCAAACGCCTGGAGGACAAGGGCGTGACCGACGTGATCGTCGGCTTCCGGGTGCCCTACATCATGGGTGATGACACCGAGCCGCTGGACGACAAGATTCGCAACCTGGAGTGGTTCGCCGAGAACGTCATCGCGAAGGCCAACGGCTGACCCGAACGGGCGCCGTCACGTCCTGGCGACGAGTGCGTCGACGGCACGCGCGCTGAGCACCTCGTCCAGTGCCATGGCGGCACTGCCCACGGGTGCCGCCGCACCGCCATATGCGGAGGCCACCACGTCGAGTTCACGGGTGGCCATCGCGGTTGCGTTGCCGTACAACGCTTCTCGTAAGCCCGCCACGAAGATGTCGTAGGCCCCGGCCATATCCCCGGTGATGACGAGCACCTTGGGATTGAGCAGGTTCACCGCCGGGGCGATGCCCTCCCCCACATACCGCCCGCTGTCGCGGATCATCCGGCGGGTCTCGGGGTCACCGCCGTTGGCCAGCTCGACCACATCACGCAGGTGTCGGACGGTGTAGCCGCGCTGCTGCAGCTCGTGCACGATGGCCCAGCCGCCGGCGACGGTCTCCAGACATCCGGTGTCGCCGCACCGGCACGGGCGCCCCTTGGCGGCGGCGATCTTGTTATGCCCGAATTCGCCTGCGGCGCCGGACACCCCGCGCTGCAGCGCTCCGCCGGCGACGATGCCGGCACCCAGCCCGCTGGAGGCCTTCAACACCAGCAGGTCGCTGTGGCCTTCGAGGTCACCACCGCGTTCGGCGAGTGCGATCGCATTGGCGTCGTTGTCCAGGACCACCGGAATCGCGGGAAACCGATCCGCGAAATACGGCCGCAGGGCCGCCCCGTCCCAGCCCGGCAGGATCGGCGAGTCGCGGCTGCATCCACGCTCCCGGTCCACCGGTCCGGGCAGGCTCAACCCGATGCCGTACACCGTCGCCGTGGGGTGGTCCTCCAGCAATACATCGAGACCCTTGACCACGTCGGGCATCAGATCGTCGGGGCCCAGGGCCACCTCCTGATCGATATCCGAGAGCCGCAGGATCGCCCCCGCCAGATCACACACCGCCAGCCGGGTGCGGCTGATGCCGACTGCCACCGACAGCACCACGCCGGCGCGGGTGTTGACGCTCAGGGTGGTGGCGGGACGACCGCCGGTCGACGGGGCCTGTTCACCCTCGAGCACCAGCCCGGCCTCGACGAGGGCCGCGAGACGAGCGGCCACCGCGGTCCGGGACAGTCCTGTGACGACGGCGATATCGGCGCGCGTGGTCTCACCGCGATCCCGGATCAAGGTGAAGATGTCGCCGACGGTGGCCATGACCCGATTCAACACCGGAAACGTAAGTTGTGCCACTTTCGCCTGATATAGACAAAAGTCGGTTGGCCATGCGGCCTAAGTGGCCCTACGCTGAACACGTGTCCCGCACCATTGCCCAGCCGCACCGACCCCCCTCTGTCGTCGCACCCGATCCGACGGTGCGCTGGCTGGCCGTCTTGGCGCTGGCGCTGGGTGGCTTCGGCATCGGCACCACCGAGTTCGTGGCCATGGGCCTGCTCCCCGACATCGCGGCGAGCTTGCACGTCTCCGAGCCGGCGGCCGGGCATGTCATCTCCGCCTACGCCCTCGGCGTGGTGATCGGCGCCCCGCTCATCGCCGCCCTGACAGCCCGGGTGAACCGCAAGACGCTGGTCCTGGCCCTGATGACGCTGTTCACGCTGGGCAACCTGGCCAGCGTGTTCGCCCCGACCTACGGCACCCTGGTGGCCGCCCGATTCGTCGCGGGCATCCCGCACGGCGCCTTCTTCGGCATCGCCGCGCTGGTGGCCGCACACCTGATGGGGCCCCAGAACCGCGCGAAGGCCGTCGCCCACGTGCTGACCGGCCTGACCGTGGCGACCGTCGTGGGAGTGCCCGCCGCATCGGCACTCGGCCAGCACTTCGGCTGGCGCAGCGCCTTCGGCCTGGTGGTGGCGATCGGGCTGGTGACCCTGACCGCCATCTGGTTCTGGGTGCCCAACCTGCGCTCCATGCACGTCACCAGCCCGCTCACCGAACTGGGCGCACTGCGCCGGGTGCAGGTGTGGCTGGCTCTGCTGGTCGGGATGGTGGGTTTCGGCGGGATGTTCGCCGTCTACACCTACGTCGCAACCACCATGACCGATGTCGCGGGCCTGCCACGCGCGCTGGTCCCGCTGGCGTTGATGGCATTCGGGGTGGGCATGGTGATCGGCAACCTGGCCGGCGGCCGGCTGGCCGATATCTCGGTGGTGCGCGCGCTGTACGTGTCCATCACCGCGCTCGGCGTGGTGCTGGCCTTATTCGTGCTGGCCGCGCACAACCCGTGGACCGCACTGTTCGGGCTGTTCCTCATCGGCGCTGCCGGATCGGCGATCGGCCCCGCCCTGCAGACCCGGCTGATGGACGTCGCGCACGATGCCCAGACCCTGGCCGCCGCGCTCAACCACTCGTCGCTGAACATCGCCAACGCCACCGGCGCCTGGATCGGCGGCGTGGTGATCGCCGCGGGTTACGGCTACACCGCCCCCGCCGCGGCCGGCGCCCTGCTGACGCTGGCCGGCCTGGCGGTGCTGACCCTCTCCGTTTTCCTACAGCGCGGCACTGGTCGCCGAGCGGCCGTGTCTGCACAGTGACGCGCCGCGATCCCCGGCATTTCGGGGACGCTCGCGCCGTCAGTCGTCGATGACGTGCACCGCGGCCTCCTCCGCGGAGGCCGCCCCACCGTCGATCCCGACGTCGGTACCGACCAGATCTGCTTCGCTGTCGACACCGAAACCCTCGTCGGGGGCCACCAGCCGGCCGGAACGCACGTCGCCCACCTCGTCATCGCCGGCCTGCTCGTCGGGAACGAAGTCGTCGTCCAGCGCCATGGCCGGGTCGGGTACCTCGGCGGCCAGGAACTCGTCGAGCGTGTCGTGATCGCGGGGCTCCTGCCACTTCTCCGGCGGTGAGTAGCCCTCGTCGAGGAGATCGTCGACACCGCGGTCGAGCAGGGTGTCCTCTTGGGGCAGCTGGTCGTCGTCGTCGACGCTGTACAGGCCTGCGGTCTCTTCGGGTGAATCTGGACTACTCATGAGAACCACGATGGCACCGACGGCGCCGTACTGCCACTCTCTTGCCTAAGAGCACGACCTTGTCTAAGAGCAGAAGGGCCCCAGCCCGGAGAAGTGCACGGCGGGTGCACCGTCGACGGTGACGAAGTCGGTGCCCGGTGACCACTGGGTGCCCGGCGTGATCCACGGCGGCACCCCCTGCGGATACGCGATGGTGAGGTCGGAGAAGTAGCGGGCATCGGGCGGGCATGCCGCATCCTTGGCCGGCTGGGGATTCCAGGCATGCACCACAACCGGATTCACCAACCGGGTGCCCTGCGCGCAGTTGGGCTGGCACTGCACCGAGCTGTCGGTGCCGGTACCTCGGGCGCCGTCGGCACCCCAGGTGCTCCACACCATGTCCTGCAACACTCCGGTGTTGTCGCAGTTATAGGCGAAGGTGGCCGGCCGCTGCACCACGGACCCGCCCGGGTCGTAGCACTTGCCGAGGGCAACGACCGGATCGCCCGGGTCAGCAGCGCCGACAGCGGTGGCACCGAACCAGGCGAGGACCGCTAGAGGCACCGTGTACAGGCGATTCACACGCGGAGACTAACAACGGACACGTGTCCGCGCAGACCGGATGACCTAGCCGGGGCCGGGCGGTGACCCGCAGAATCAAAGACATGACCGTCGACGAGATCGAGGTGGCCGATCCTCCGCAGGCCTGGGCCGAGGCAGGGTTCAGTGTCGGGCCCGGTGACATCAGCAGCGTCGGCGGTGTGCGTATCCGACTCACCGGGCGCGCCAACGGCACCGGCATCCGCGGATGGTCACTACGCGGTGTCCCCGTCGGTGCTGACGGCGACGGGTCTCTCGACGGCATCCCCACCAGACGTTCGGACGCCGCGCCCGCGGATCCGGCCACGCACGCCAACGGCACCATCGCGATCGACCACATCGTGGTGGCCTCCCCCGATCTGCGGCGGACCGTCGCGGCATTGGCATCGATCGGGGTGCAGCCGCGCCGCGAACGTGACGCGCAGCTCGGCGGCCGGCCGATCCGGCAGATCTTCTTCCGCTTCGGACCGGTCATCATCGAAGTGGTCGGAGCGCCGGACGTGGCCGGTGCCGGACCGTCATCGCTGTGGGGCATCACCTACACCGTCGCCGACATCGACGCGACGGCGGCGTTCTTCGGTGACCGCGCCACCCCGGTCAAGGATGCGGTGCAGCCGGGACGGCGGATCACCACCCTCGATCACCGCGCGCTCGGAATGTCGGTTCGGACGGCGATGATCTCCGGAATTAAGCTCGACGGGTGACCGACCCCGTGATCATCCACACCGACGGCGGGTGCCGGCCCAATCCGGGCCCCGGCGGCTGGGGTGCGGTGCTGCGCCATCGTGAGCATGTCCGCGAGATGTGCGGCGGCGACGCCGGACAGACCAGCAACAACCGGATGGAGCTGACCGCGCCCATCATGGCGCTGGAGGCGTTGACCCGCCCGGTGCTGGTGCACCTCTATACCGACAGCACCTACGTGCGCAACGGGATCACCAAGTGGGTGCTGGGCTGGGAGCGCAACGGCTGGTTGACTGCCGCCAAGGAGCCGGTGAAGAACGTCGATCTGTGGCGGCGGCTGCAAGCGGCGTGCGCCAGGCACGAAGTCGAATGGTTCTGGGTGAAAGGCCATTCGGGGGTCGGCGACAACGAGCTGGCCGACGTGTTGGCCACCAGGGGCATGCAAGCAGCCATCGACGCCGGCCGCGCGACGCTCACCGGCTGACGGAACAGACTCGGGCAGCGCCATCGGCTGCCCGAGCCCGGTATCCGACTACTTCGAAGAAGCTTCGGAGCCAGCGTCTTTCGACCCGGCGTCGGCCTTCGGCGCCGACGGCGTGGTTCCGCTATCCGCCGTGCCGGCGGTAGGGGCCTTCTTGGGAGTCGGCAGTTTGAAGGTCGGTAGCTTGAGTGTCGGCAGCTTGAACGTGGGCCGCTTCCAGGTGGGTTTCTTGACGACGGGGGTGTCGGCCACCGCCGCGGGCTCGGCTTTCTCGGTGTCGCCCGTTGCCTTCTCGGTATCTGCTGTCGGCGTTGTCGACTGCTCCGGCGTCGCAGCGGTCGGGGTTGTGGTGATGTGTTTGGGTGCGACCTTCGCCGGCACGCTTGCCGACGCGGTGGACAGCGTCACCGTCGTGCCAGGCTCGGCGATTGCCGGTGAAGCGACATCGTTGATCGCGGGCTTGGCTGCCATAGCCGGCGGGGTGAACAGCGCCTTCTCGGCGGCGACGAATCCGTCGACGGCGGCCTTCACCGCGTCGACAAAGAAGTTCAGGGCCTGCGCGGGAGTGAATTTACCGTAGACGTACGTGCCGTCCAGACCACTGGCCAGCGCGATCTGTGCGCCGGTAGCGATCGGGAACAGTAGCGAATGTGTCAGCACGACCGGTTGCTGCGCCAACCGCTTGTCCACGTTGAGGTTGGTGAGCAGCTGGGTGGTGCCCTTCACGACATTGTCGACGGCGAAGGTCACGACGAACAACGGGACGGTGATGGCGGTCCCGGCCAGCCCCGCCGGCATCGCGTAATACGGTGCGAAGAAGTTCGATGCGACCAGTTCCACCGGTAGGGACTTCACCTCGCGCACCACCGCCGGTGCGAGGTGTTCGGCGGACTGGAGCGCCGGCGGCGCCGCCAGGGCCCCCGCCGTCGCGATCGCCACGGCGCCGGTCAGCGCCACCATCGGTGTCATCCGGTCACGGACATTGCTCAGAGCGTCCACCGCTCCCCCTTCGGTTGGATCGATTCAATGAGGGCAGCAAAGTAGTGTTTGCTGCGTGAGCAGCATATCCGGCGCTCAGCAAATTTGGTTAGAAATCATGTGTGCCGATTGATGCTGTGGAAAAGGATATTTGACCGATCAATGAGATCGTTCTGCTGTGTCGCTAACCGGGGAACGGCACGACAGAAATTCGCGGACTGCATTCGTGCAGAGTAACTGCGATGGGCGGTCTCGCTAGCCGCCGGTGCAATCGAGGCTGACGTTGCGCACAGGACACGGGTCAACGGTCCATGCTGCGCGCGGCCCGCCGGGGACCTTAGTCCCTAGCCATCGATGCGCGTCGGTTCGAAACTGAAGTGGCCGTCGCGATGCCGGCGGCAGAGGAGGAGTCAGTGATGAACCGCGAAGTCAGCAAGTTCTTGTCGGGATCGTTCGCCGCGTTGGCCTACGCGCACGCCGCGTACGCCGTGGCCGCCCGGCGCGGCATCATCAGCGAGCCGGTCTTCTTGGGCAGGCGCTGGGGTGTCGGCTATATGTGGACCGAGGCCGCGGTGTACTCCGCCGTCAGTGTGGCACTCGGCTACCACGGTTGGTCCGCCCCATCCCCTCCGAAACAGGATGAGCCGGCACCGAACGCTGTGGATGCGGCCAGCATACATCCCGCGAAGGATGTTCAGCCGCAGGGTGTTTGACGCAGGTCTGCTGGCAGCCTCGCCCGTATTCACTCCCATACCACTTCGTCCGGGGCCTTGTCCGGCCGCAGACCACGCCAACTCGGCTGGCGCAGCCGGTCGTCGGAGGTGCGTTCGCTGTAGCGCACCTCACCGACCAGTTCCGGCCGGACGAAGGTCACCCCGCGCCGGTCGACGGTGGAAAGTGGTGCATTGAAAGGATTTTCGTCGGTCTCCAGCGGTTTGAGGGTCGCGCGCAGGTCGCCGAGCATCTTGTCGGTGAAGCCGGTGCCGACCCGGCCGAGGAATTGCAGTCCCCCGTCGGCTGGGATACCGACCAGCAGCGCGCCGATGCCACTGGTCCGTCCGCCCTCCCCGGCCCGCCAACCGCCGATCACCACTTCCTGTGTGCTCCAGAATTTGTCCTTGACCCATGCCGATGACCGCCGGCCCGGTTGATACGTCGAGTCCCACTTCTTGGCCACCACACCCTCCAAGCCCCGGCGCCGGGCGTCCCCTAGCGGATCGTCGTGGGGCAGCAGCGGGGGAACGATCAGTTCGCCGCCGGAAGCCAGTGTTTCCAGCAGTTTTCGACGGTCGCGGTACTTGACCCGCAACAGGGGCCTGCCGTCCAGCGCCAGCAGGTCGAAGGCCCAGAACTCGACATGGCCCTCCCGCCCACGGTTCTGCATGGCCCCGAAGCTGGGCACGCCGTGGGCGTCGAGCGCCACCACCTCACCGTCGAGCAGCACGTGGTGATCGGCCAGATCGGCGGCCAGTGTCCGCAGTTGGGGGTACTCGGCGGTGACATCGCGGCCGCGCCGCGAATATAACTGCAGAGCACCATGATTCGCTTCTACCAACATCCGGTAGCCATCCCATTTGCCTTCGAAGGCCCACTGCGCCGGGGTGAAGTCGGCCACCGAGCCGTGGGTGGCCAGCATCGGTTTGATCTCGGCCGCGCTCATCGCGGGCTGTTCCTTCATCCGGTGCGCGAGCCAGTTCTTGCCGTCGGTCTGAATCAGGGCATAGCGGCCCGAGATCCGGTCACCGCGCAAGGTGACGATGACCTCGCCGCTCTTGCCGTTCATCGGATCCGGATCGCGGAACTTCTCCGCCTCGTAAGTCCCGGTGTCCCAGATCCGCACCTCTCCGCCCCCGTACTCCCCCTTCGGGATCGTGCCCTCGAAGGTCGCGTACTCCAGCGGGTGATCCTCGGTGTGCACGGCCAGGTGGTTCACCGCCGATTCGGCGGGCAGGTTCTTCGGCACGGCCCAGCTGACCAGCACGCCGTCGCGCTCCAGCCGGAAGTCGTAATGCAACCGGCGGGCGTGGTGTTCCTGGATGACGAATCGGTTGTTCGCGCCGGTGACCGGGGCCGCCGCCGGAACCGGCTCCGGTGTCTTACCGGCGTCACGCATGCTGCGGTACGTGGTGAGTTTGTCCGGCAGCACCAGGGTGTCGTCCAGGCCGGCCAGCAGATCTCCGTCGCGCTCCAACCGGGCCAGCACCTCGTCGAAACGGAGATGACGCAGGCCGGGATCGCCGATCTCGTCCCAGGTTCGCGGGGCCGCGACTGTCGGCTCGTCGCGTCCCCGCAGTGAATAGGGGGCGACCGTGGTCTTGGCGGCACTGTTCTGGCTCCAGTCCAGAAACACCTTGCCCGCGCGCAAGCTTCGGGTCATGGTGGCCGTCACCTGCTGCGGCATGGCTTTCTCCAACTGCTGCGCCACCCGGCGCGCCAGCACCGAGGCACCGTGCGAGCTGACCGGCTCGGCCAGCGGCACGTACAGGTGCACTCCCTTGCTCCCGCTGGTCAGCGGATAGGTCGTCAGCCCGATATCGGCCATCAGGTCACGGACCTCGTGGGCCACCGTGCAGATCAAGGCCATGTCGACCCCCTCGCCGGGGTCGAGGTCGAACACGATCCGGGTGGCCGGCCCCGGCTTGCCGTCGACGAAGCGCCACTGCGGGACGTGCACCTCGAGTGCCGCCTGCTGGGCGATCCAGGCCAGCCCCTCCCGGGTGTCGATGACCGGGTAGACGGTGGTCGCCGATTTGTGTTCGATGGCGCCTCGGTCCAGCCACTCCGGCGCCGACGAGGCCAGTTGCTTCTCGAAGAAGGACGGCTCGTCCACACCGTTGGGCCACCGTTTCCGGGTAACCGCCCGTCCGGCGATATGCGGCACCATCGCATCGGCGACGGCCAGGTAGTAGTCGAAGACCTCCGCTTTGCTGGTGCCGGTGGCGGGATAGAGCACCTTATCGGGATTGGTCAATTTCACCCGGCCGTAGCGCTCCACCACATAACGGTATTACCCGCTGTTACGGTTGACCATGCGGTCTATCTGGAAGGGTTCGGTCGCCTTCGGTCTGGTGAATGTCCCTGTGAAGGTGTACAGCGCCACCGAGGACCACGACATCAAATTCCATCAGGTGCACGCCAAGGACAACGGGCGGATCCGGTACAAGCGCACCTGCGAGGTGTGCGGCGAGGTGGTGGAGTACCGCGATATCGCGCGGGCGTACGAATCCGAGGACGGGCAGACCGTCGTGATCACCGACGAGGACATCGCGACGCTGCCCGAGGAACGCAGTCGCGAGATCGAGGTCGTGGAGTTCATCCCCGCCGACCAACTCGACCCGCTGATGTACGACAAGAGTTACTACCTGGAACCGGATTCCAAGTCGTCGAAGTCCTATGTGCTGCTGGCCCAGACCCTGGCGTCGACGGATCGGGTGGCCATCGTGCATTTCGCGCTGCGCAACAAGACGCGGCTGGCGGCGTTGCGGGTGAAGGACTTCAGCAAGCGCCAGGTGATGGTGGTGCACACGCTGCTGTGGCCGGATGAGATCCGCGATCCGGACTTCCCGGTGCTGGACAAGGAAGTCGAGATCAAGCCGGCCGAGCTGAAGATGGCCGGGCAGGTGGTCGAGTCGATGACCGACGATTTCCACCCCGAGCAGTTCCACGACACCTACCAGGACGAGCTGCACGAGCTGGTGCAGGCCAAACTCGAAGGTGGCGAGGCTTTCACGACCGAGGAGCAGCCGACCAACCTGGACGAGACCGAGGATGTGTCGGATCTGCTGGCCAAGTTGGAAGCCAGTGTGAAGGCGCGTCAGGGCGACAAGCCGCCCGCCAAGAAGGCACCGGCGAAGAAAGCCCCCGCCAAGAAGGCGGCCAAGAAAGCTCCGGCCAAGAAGGCCGCTGCCAAAAAGTAGGAGCAGCGAGACTGCCCAACTAGAACGTGTTCCAGAATCTCGCCCCCGGGGCGTCGGCCCCTTGCTACGGTGACGCGGGACGAGAAATGGGGCATGCATGATTCTGGACAGATTCCGGCTCGACGATCAGGTTGCGGTGGTCACCGGCGCGGGCCGCGGACTGGGCGCGGCGATCGCCGTCGCGTTCGCGGAAGCCGGTGCGGACGTGGTGATCGCGGCACGTACCCAGGCTCAGCTCGAAGAGGTCGCGACCCAGGTCGCCGCCACCGGACGCAAGGCACACATCGTGGTGGCCGACCTCTCCCACCCGGAAGCCACCGCCGCGCTGGCGGGCGAGGCCGTCAACGCGTTCGGCAAACTAGACATCGTCGTGAACAACGTCGGCGGCACCATGCCGAGCCCCCTGCTGAACACCTCCACGAAGGACCTCAAGGATGCGTTCACCTTCAACGTCGGGACGGCGCACGCCCTGACAGCGGCGGCGGTCCCGCTGATGCTCGAACACTCCGGCGGTGGCTCGATCATCAACATCACCTCGACGATGGGGCGACTGGCCGGGCGCGCGTTCGTCGCCTACGGCACGGCCAAGGCCGCGCTGGCGCACTACACCAGGCTGGCCGCGCTCGACCTGTGCCCGCGCATCCGGGTCAATGCCATCGCGCCCGGATCCATCCTCACCTCGGCGCTGGACGTGGTGGCCTCCAACGACTCGCTGCGCGAACCCATGGAGAAGGTCACGCCGATGCGCAGACTCGGCGACCCGGTCGATATCGCCGCGGCCGCAGTCTATTTGGCCTCACCGGCGGGCGGTTACCTGACCGGCAAGACGCTGGAGGTCGACGGCGGCCTCACCTATCCGAACCTCGACCTGCCCATCCCGGACCTGTGAGGAGCACCTAGCAATGGCCATCAAAGTCGCCGCGATCGGCACCGGAAACGTCGGACGGCACGCGCTGAGCCAGTTGATCACCGACCCGGCCTATGAGCTCACCTCGGTCTGGGTGTCGTCGGCGGCCAAGGCCGGTCAGGACGCCGGAACCCTTGCCGGCCTTGATATCACCACCGGGATCACCGCCACCAACGACCTCGACGAGGTGCTGGCCACCCGACCCGACTGCGCCGTGTACACCGCGATGGCCGACAACCGGCTGCCCGAGGCGCTCGAAGATTATCGGCGGATCCTGGCCGCCGGCGTGAACGTGGTGGGCAGCGCAGCGGTGTTCCTGCAGTACCCCTGGCAGGTGTTGCCCGCCGAGATGATCTCGCCCATCGAGGACGCCGCGAAGGCCGGATCGTCGTCCATCTTCGTCAACGGCATCGATCCTGGTTTCGCCAATGACCTTCTGCCCCTTGCCCTTGCCGGCACCTGCCAGTCCGTCGAACAGATCCGCTGCATGGAGATCGTGGACTACGCCACCTACGATAGCGCCACGGTGATGTTCGACGTGATGGGCTTCGGGAAGTCGCTCGACGAGCTGCCGATGTTGTTGCAGCCGGGCGTGTTGAGACTGGCCTGGGGGTCGGTGGTACGCCAGCTCGCCGCGGGCCTGGGCATCGAACTCGACGAGGTCACCGAAACCCACGTGCGGGTGCCCGCCCCGGAGGATTTCGACATCGCCTCGGGGCACATTCCCAAGGGCAGCACCGCGGCCATGCGCTTCGAGGTGCGCGGCATGGTCAAGGGCCACCCGGCCGTGGTGCTCGAGCACGTCACCCGACTGCGGGCCGATCTGTGCCCGGAGTGGCCGCAGCCGGCACAGGAAGGCGGTTCCTACCGCGTGGAAGTGACCGGCGAGCCGTCGTACGCACTCGACCTGTGCCTGAGCAGCCGCAAGGGTGACCACAACCATGCCGGGCTGGTCGCCACCGCGGCCCGCGTCGTCAACGCCATCCCGGCGGTGGTGGCCGCCCAACCGGGCATCGTCACCACCCTGGACCTGCCGCTGATCACCGGGAAAGGGTTGTACGCTGGGGCTTAACGCCCAAGTCCGACGTGAGGGGCCTCACCTATGCGGTCAATGCTCGTGCTTTCTTCGCTCCTGGCCGCGGCCGCTCTCCAGCTGGCACCGGTCGCCGCGGCCGACCCGAACTCCAATCTGCCGTCGTGCACGAGTGTCGGCGGCACCGAAGCCGGCGGCGCCGCAACCGAATGCGCCACACCCGGCAACGTTCAGCTCAACGCCTCACCACCGGCCGAGCCCACCTACCCCTATCCGTGGGACGACGAGTTCTATGGCCCCGCGCTGATCATCGGCGGCGAGGGCGGCGGGGGCGGTCACCGCTAGGAGGTTCCGATGCTCAACCGCACGATGTCGGCCCTGTTGGCCGCGCCGGTCGCGGCACTGATCAGCGCACCTGTCGCGGCGTTCATCCATGCGCCGCTCGCGGCGGCTGCACCGGACTGCGTACAGACCGGCCCGAACACGACGCAATGCACGTCACCCGGGCACACTCAGATCGTGACGTCCCCACCGGCGAACAACAACGGCCCGTTCTACGGTTGGCCCTACGGCGGTGGCGGGATCATCATCGGCCTCGGCTGAACCCCGTGAGTTGACCATCCCCGGTTTTCGGCTAACCTAACTTTTCTATTCGCTTTACCGGATAGAGAGAGGCCGAGTTGCTCGAGGACACACAGACGCGGGTGCGACGACCGGGCTGGTCCCTACTCGGGCCCGCGTTCGTCGCCGCCATCGCCTATGTCGATCCCGGCAACGTAGCCGCCAACGTCAGCGCCGGCGCCCAGTTCGGCTTCCTGCTGGTATGGGTGATCCTGGTGGCCAACGTGATGGCCGGGCTCGTCCAGTACCTCTCCGCGAAACTGGGACTGGTCACCGGCCGCTCACTACCGGAAGCGGTCGCCGACAACACCCGCACCCCCACCCGGATCGCCTATTGGCTGCAAGCCGAGACGGTCGCGATGGCCACCGACCTCGCCGAGGTCGTCGGCGGCGCCATCGCCCTGCATCTGCTGTTCGACCTGCCGCTGCTGGCCGGCGGGATCATCACCGGTGTCGTGTCCATGCTCTTGCTCGCCGTGCAGAACCGCAGCGGTCAGCAGGTGTTCGAACGGGTGATCACCGGCTTGCTGCTGGTCATCGCGATCGGCTTCCTTACCAGTCTGTTCGTCGAACCCCCGGCGGCCGGCGACGTCGCGGCGGGCCTCGTTCCCCGGTTCGAGGGCCCGGAGAGCGTGCTGCTGGCCGCCGCCATGCTCGGTGCGACGGTCATGCCGCACGCGGTGTACCTGCATTCCGGGTTGTCGCGGGACCGCCACGGCCAACCCGAGGCCGGCGCGCCGCGCCGGCGACTGCTCCGGATCACCCGCGTCGACGTCGGCATCGCCATGCTGGTGGCCGGCGCGGTGAACATGGCCATGCTGCTGGTTGCCGCGACCAATCTGCAGGGCATGACCGGCACCGACTCGATCGAGGGTGCGCACGCCGCCGTTCGGGACACGCTGGGTCCGGTGGTGGCGCTGTTCTTCGCGATCGGCCTGCTGGCCTCGGGCCTGGCGTCGACGTCGGTCGGCGCGTATGCCGGCGCGATGATCATGTCGGGCCTACTGCACCGCACCTACCCGCTGCTGCTGCGTCGCCTGGTCACCCTGATCCCGGCGCTGGTGGTGCTGGCCGTCGGCGTCGACCCGAGCCGCGCCCTGGTCATCTCTCAGGTGGTGCTGTCCTTCGGCATCCCGTTCGCGCTGATCCCCCTGGTTCGGCTCACCAGCAACCGGTCGTTGATGGGCGCCGACGTGAACCACCGCGCCACCACGGCGCTGGGTTGGCTGGTGGCCGGCATCATCAGCGTGCTCAATGTCGCGCTGATCTACCTGACCGTGCGTGGCTGAATGACGTTGCCGCACATCTACTTTGCGTACGGGTCGAATCTGTGCGTCGAACAGATGGCGCGCCGCTGCCCTGATGCCCGCAATCCGCGGCCGGCGACGCTGGCCGATCACGACTGGCTGATCAACGAACGCGGGGTGGCGACGGTAGAGCCACTGCCCGGCGCCGTGGTGCACGGCGTGCTGTGGCAGGTCAGCGGACACGACCTCACGACGCTGGACAGCGCCGAGGGCGTCCCGGTGCGCTACCGGCGCGACCGGCTGCTGGTACACACCGCCGACGGCCCGCATCACGCCTGGGTGTACATCGATCCGCGGGTGGAAGCCGGAGCGCCCCGACCCGGATATCTGGAGCGGGTGATCGGCGGTGCACGCCAGCATCGGCTCCCGCAACGCTGGATCGATTTCCTGCACCGGTGGGATCCGGCGCATTGGCCCAGCACTGAGCGCATATCGAATTCTGCTGGGCCGCAAACACTTTCAGAACTGTTGAGCGACCCCGCGGTGCACGAGACGAGCACCTTGCGGTCCCGGTTCGGGTTCCTGGCCATCCACGGGGGCGGCCTGGAGAGGATGACCGATGTCATCGCCGAGCGGGCCGCTGCGGCGGCCGGAGCGTCGGTCTACACGGTGCACCATCCACCGCTTTACCCACACCACCTGGCCTCGTCGCGCTACCGACGTGACGAGTCGGCGGTGCTGGCAGCCTTTCTCGACCACGTCGACGTGGCGGTCGCGGTGCACGGTTACGGGCGGATCGGCCGCAGCACCCAGCTGCTCGTCGGCGGGCGCAACAGCCGGCTCGGCGCGCATCTGGCCGGGCACCTCGCACTGCCCGGGTACCACGTGGTCACCGACCTCGACGCCATTCCACGCGAGCTACGCGGATTACACCCCGACAACCCGGTCAACGTGCCGCGCGACGGTGGTGCCCAACTGGAGCTGCCACCACGCGTGCGCGGCATCAGCCCGCGCAGTGGGCTGCCGGGCGACGACGGCTTGTGCCCCGCGACCGCCGCGCTGATCGACGGATTGGCCGAGGCAGCTCGCTCCTGGTCCTGACACCGCCGCAACCGCATCCGGGGACGCCTACTATCGGCACCATGGCCCGCGATTTCCGGTTCGGTCTGAGCCTGCGCGACACATCTTCCGCGGCGAAAGTTCGCGACGCCGCGCACCTCGCCGAAAAGCTCGGTTACGACGTCATTCTGGTCCCCGACCATCTGGGCGCGCCGGCTCCGTTCCCGGTGCTGGCGACCGCGGCGGCCGCCAGCGACACGCTGAGCCTGGGCACATTCGTCCTCAACGCCTGCTTCTACAAGCCTGCCCTGCTGGCACGCGACGTCGCCGCACTGCACGAGCTGTCCGGCGGCCGGTTCGAGGTCGGGCTGGGCGCAGGCTATGTGAAGGAGGAGTTCGACGCTGCCGAGCTGCCCTTCCCGTCGGCGCGGCAGCGCATCGACTACCTCGAGCACGTGACGACCTACCTGGCCGAGCAGGTGCCCGAGGCTCCGATCGTGATCGCCGGCGGCGGCGACCGGCTGCTCACCGTCGCCGCCAGGTGGGCGGCCACCATCGGGGTCACCGGTGAGCTGGCCGACCGCGTCGCGTTTCTCCGCGGCGTCGCCGGTGATCGGTTCGCCGATCTGGAGCTCAACGTGGCCATCACCGCGGTACCGACCGATGGGTCCGGGCTCCCGGACCTCAAGATGACGCGCCGCTTCGCCCCGGACGCCTCCGACGAGGAACTGCTGGCGCATCCGGGCGTGCTCTCCGGAACGGTCGCCGACCAGGCGGCCAAACTGCGCCGCCTGCGCGAGGAGTACGGCGTGAGCTATTTCGTGGTGCAGGCCGGCCATGCCGAGGCGTTCGGCAAGGTCATCGCCGAGCTCAGGTAGCCGTCACAGACCGTCGGCCAGGTGGTAATACACCGAGTTCCACCGCAATTCACGCTCGAATTCGTGGGTGACGGTATCGATGTCGATGGTCACCAGTTCGGTGCCGACGATGGTCGCCAGATCCCGGATGGCCGATACCGGGACGGCGGTGCTCAGCACGGTGTGGTGCGGTCCGCCCGCCATCAACCAGGTCTCGGTCGAGGTGGACCAGGACGGCAACGGTTCCCACACCGCGCAGGCCACCGGCAGGCTCGGCAACGGGGCCGGCGGTTCGATCACCCGAACCTCGTTGGCCACCAACCGGAATCGGCTACCGACATCGCAGATGCCCAGTACCACGGCATCACCGGGCGCCGCGGTGAAACGCATCCGCACCGGGTCCTCACGGCCACCGATACCCAGCGGATGGGCTTCCACCGTCGGTGTCTGCGCGGCGATGCTGGGGCACACCTCCAGCATGTGCGCACCGAGGATGGTCTCGGCGCCGGGTGTCAGATCGTAGGTGTAATCCTCCATGAACGACGTACCGCCCGGCAGGCCCGTGCCCATCGTCTTGACCGCGCGCACCATGGCGGCGGTCTTCCAATCCCCTTCGGCCCCGAACCCGTAGCCGTCGGCCATCAGGCGCTGCACGGCGATACCCGGCAGCTGACGCAGGCCGCCGAGGTCCTCGAAATTGGTGGTGAACGCGTTGAATCCGCCCTCTTCGAGGAACTGCCGCAGACCGATCTCGATGCGGGCGGCCTCACGCAGCGTGTCATGGCGCTCGGCCCCGGTCCGCAGTTCCTCGGCCACGACATAGCGATCCTGGTATTCCTGCACCAGCTTGTCGATATCGGCGTCCGCGGCGGCGTCCACCGAGGCCACCAACTCGTTGACCGAGTAGGAGTTCACCGAAACACCGAAGCGGGATTCGGCTTCGACCTTGTCCCCCTCGGTCACCGCGACATCGCGCATGTTGTCACCGAACCGAGCCAGCCGCAGGCCGCGCAGATCGGCGGCGGCCAGCGCGGCGCGCGCCCAGGATCCGATGCGCGCGGTGGTGTCGGGGTTCCCGACATGGCCGGCGACGGTGGTGCGCGGCACCGACAGCCGGGTCTGGATGTAGCCGAACTCGCGATCCCCGTGTGCCGCCTGGTTGAGGTTCATGAAGTCCATGTCGATGCTGTCCCAGGGGATCTCGACACCGAACTGGGTGTGGAAATGCAGCAGCGGCTGGCGCAGCGCGTTGAGTCCCCTGATCCACATCTTGGCCGGGGAGAACGTGTGCATCCAGGCGATGATGCCGACACAGCGCTCGCTGGTGCTCGCCTCGCTGAGCAGGCGGTAGATGGCGTCACTGGTGGTGACGACGGGCTTCCACACCACCGGCACCGGCAGGTCGGAGCTGGCGTCCAGGCGGTCGGCGATCACCCGGGATTGTTCGGCAACCTGGTCCAGGATGTCCTGGCCGTACAGCGACTGACTGCCGGTGACGAACCAGATCTCTTTGTTCTCGGGCTTTTCCGTGGCGTTGGGCATCAGGCTTCTTTCTGGCCGTAGATGTTCTGGTAGCGCTCGTACAAGGAGGTGACGGCGTCGGCGGGCAGCTCGCTGGGGGCGCCCAGCTGCCTGCTGATGAAGGCGGTGCGGGCCACATCCTCGAGCATGACCGCGGCCTTGACCGCCGACCGGGCGTCGGGACCGACGGTGAACGGGCCGTGGTTACGCATGAGCACCGCCGCCGAGCGGCTGCCGCGCAGAGTCTCGACGATGCCGCGCCCGATCGAATCGTCCCCGATCGGCGCGAACGGGCCCACCGGGATCTGACCACCGAATTCGTCGGCGATCATCGTCAGGATGCACGGAATGGGCTCACCGCAGGCTGCCCACGCGGTGGCATAGGTGGAATGGGTGTGCACCACCCCACCGACCTCCGGCATGTGCCGGTACACATAGGCATGTGCGGCGGTATCCGACGACGGTGAGAACTCACCGTCGACCAGCTCCCCGTTCAGATCGCAGACCACCATCTGTTCTGGTGTCATCGAATCATAGGAAACCCCAGAGGGTTTGATGACCATCAGGTCGCTGTCCGGGACACGCGCGGAGATGTTGCCCGCGGTCCAGATCACCAGCTGGTAGCGGGTGAGCTCGGCGTGCAGATCGCACACCTGCCGTCGCAGCTCGGTAATCGTCTGGGACACTTCGGAAGTCACGGTCACTGGGCAGTCCTCACCATATCGGGTTGGGTGGCGGCGGCGCGGATGGCCCGCAGTCGGCGCATCATCTGGTTGCCGCGGCCGAACCAGTCGTGCAGCGTCACGTACTCGGCGTACAGGGCGTCGTAGCGCGCGACGTTCTCCGCGATGGGCAGGAACGCGCTCCTGGTGCGCCCACCCATCGTCGCCGACGCGGTCGGCACGTCGGGGTAGACGCCGGCGGCGGTGGCGGCGTGGATGGCGGCACCGAGCGCCGGCGCCTGGGCGGAGGTCACACATGACAGCGGCAGACCGGTGACATCGGCATAGATCTGCATCAGCAGCCGGTTCTTGATCAGCCCGCCGGCGACCACCAACTCGTCGACCGGAACGCCTGCGCTGTTGAAGGTTTCGACGATCATCCGGGTGCCGTAGGCGGTGGCCTCCAGCAGCGCGCGGTACTGATCGACGCAGGTGGTGTCCAGGGTCTGCCCGACGATCACCCCGGAGAGGTGATGGTCGACCAGCACCGATCGGTTACCACTGTGCCAGTCGAGGGCCACCAAGCCGTGCTGTCCGATGGCCTGCCGAGCCGCCAGGTCGGACAGGTGCTCGTGGACCGACACACCGCGTTCGGCCGCTTCGCGGACGTACTGTTCGGGCACGCAGTTCTTGATGAACCACGCGAAGATGTCCCCCACCCCGGACTGGCCGGCCTCATACCCCCACAGCCCGAAGGTGATACCGCCCTCCACCACGCCGCACATGCCCGGGACGTCCTGGGGTTGCCTGCCGTTCATCACATGACAAGTCGAGGTGCCCATGATGGCGACGAGGCGGCCGGGTTCGGCGGCGTCGGCCGCGGCGACGGTGACGTGGGCATCGATATTGCCCACGGCCACCGCAATTCCCGCCGGCAGCCCGGTCCACGCCGCGGCCTGCGCGGTCAGCGTGCCGGCAGCGGCACCCAGTTGAGCAATGGGTTGCTCCACCTTGTCGGCGACGAAGTCGACGAACGCCGGGTTGAGCGCGGCCAGGAACTCTTTGGACGGGTAAGCCCCGTCCTGCCGGATGGCCTTGTATCCGGCGGTGCTGACGTTGCGCACATAGCGCCCCGTGAGCTGCCAGACGATCCAGTCCGCCCCCTCCACCCAGCAATCGATGGCGGCGTAGATCTCCGGATCCTCTTCCAGGATCTGCAGGCCCTTGGCGAACTCCCACTCACTGGAGATGAACCCGCCGTAGCGGGGTAGCCAGGATTCACCGCGGACGGCGGCCAGCGTGTTGATCCGGTCGGCCTGTGGTTGGGCGGCGTGGTGTCGCCACAGCTTCGCGTAAGCGTGTGGGCGGTCGGCGAATTCAGGGAGCTCGCACAGCGGTGTTCCGTCGGAGCGGGCCGCCACCATGGTGCAGGCGGTGAAGTCGGTGCCCACCCCGATGACATCGGCCGGATCGATTCCGGACGTGGCCACCGCCTCGGGCACCGCGAACCGCAGCACGTCGACATAGTCCTCGGGCACCTGCAGCGCGTAGTCCGGTGGTAGCCGGACACCACTGTCCCCGGGTAGCGCCTCGGTGAGCACGCCGTGCCGGTAGACGTGCTCGGCCGACGCCATCTCGTGGCCGTCGGCGACCCGGACGACCAGGGCCCGTCCCGACAGCGTGCCGAAGTCGATACCGACCACATACTTGTCGACGCTCATCGGCGAGCCTCGTCCCGCGCATCGCCCGTACGGTCCATCACAACCACCCTCCGATACCGGTGCACACCTGTGCGCTGCATCACACCGATGATGTTAACGTGAACATAGACGCTGGGTCAACGGGCCGCCGCCCCACCCGAGCACAACTCCGAGACGGCGCCCGATTCCATGGACACGCCGATATCCAGCCGATACGGGCTGTCATTGGTGTCACGCAGAGGGTTGACCTCACCTGAGGTGATCGTTAACATCCACAACTGTGACGCGGGCCACTTTTGTCCCGGCCGGGTCACACCGACCACATCTGTCCGGCTGCGCGGTACCGGCCGGCGCCCGGGAGCGAACAGGAGTACGGCGTGAAGAAGACCGTCCTGACACGAGCATTGACCACCGTCATCGGTGTCGCCGCGATCGCGGCCACCGTTGTGGCCTGCGGTAGCGGGAAGGCGCCGGGCGGCGGCACCGGCAGCCCGGGCGGCGGCGGGGGCGCGATCACCCTGGGCTTCGCCCAAGTGGGTGCGGAGAGCGGGTGGCGCACCGCCAACACCGAGTCCATCAAGAGTGCCGCCAAGGCCGCCGGCATCGACCTGAAGTTCGCCGACGCCAACGGTGAACAGGAGAAGCAGATCACCGCGATCCGCTCGTTCATCCAACAAGGGGTCAATGTCATCGCCTTCAGCCCCGTGGTGCGTACCGGTTGGGACGCCGTGCTGTTGGAGGCCAAGAACGCCAACATCCCGGTGATCCTGACCGACCGGGCCATCGACACCCAGGAGAAGGACGTCTATAAGACCTTCATCGGCGCAGATTTCGTCGAAGAGGGTCGTCGCGCCGGACGCTGGGTCGCCGATCAGTACGCCAATACCCCGCGCCAGGTCAACATCGTCCAGCTGGAGGGCACCACCGGTGCCGACCCCGCCATCGACCGCAATACCGGCTTCAAGGACGGGATTTCGGCCAATCCGAACCTGCACGTCGTGGCATCGCAGACCGGTGACTTCACCCGCTCGGGCGGGAAGCAGGTGATGGAGGCGCTGCTGAAATCCACCCCCCAGATCGACGTGGTGTTTGCGCAGAACGACGATATGGGCCTGGGCGCGATGGAGGCCATCGAAGCGGCGGGCAAGGTGCCGGGCAAGGACATCAAGATCGTCGCGATCGACGCCACCCATGACGGTATGCAGGCCCTGGCCGACGGCAAGTTCAACTACATCGTCGAGTGCAACCCCCTGCTCGGCCCGCAGCTGATGGATCTGGTCAAGAAGGTGGCCGCCGGCGAGCAGGTCCCGCCGCGGATCGTGACCCCCGACGAGGCCTTCGATCAGCAGCAGGCGATCAAGGCCCTGCCCTCGCGTCAGTACTGAGCGACGACTCATGGACCAGCATGGCGCCGTGGTGCAGATGCGGGATATCGGTATCGAGTTCCCTGGTGTGAAAGCGCTTGACGGCGTGGACTTCCGGTTACTGCCCGGCGAAGTGCACGCCCTGATGGGCGAGAACGGCGCCGGCAAATCCACCCTGATCAAGGCACTGACCGGGGTGTACCCCATCGATTCCGGGCAGATCCTGCTCGACGGGGTACCCCGATCCTTCGGCAGCCCACGACAGTCCCAGGAGGCGGGTATCAGCACCGTCTACCAAGAGGTGAACCTGTGCCCGAATCTGTCGGTGGGCGAGAACATCCTGCTGGGGCGGGAGCCCCGGCGCTGGGGCCGGATCGACTACCGGGCACTGCACCGCCGGGCCGCCGAACTGCTCACCGAACTCGAACTGAGCATCGACCCCCGATCCCGGTTGGGCGCCCATCCGATCGCCGTCCAACAGCTGGTCGCGATCACCCGGGCCACCGCGGCCAAGGCCCGGGTGCTCATCCTGGACGAACCGACCTCCAGTCTGGACACCGGGGAGGTGGCCGAACTGTTCGGTGTCATCCGGCGATTGCGTGACGCGGGTACCGCCATCTTGTTCGTATCGCATTTCCTGGATCAGATCTACGCGATCGCCGATCGGATCACCGTGTTGCGCAACGGCAAACTGGTCGGCGAATACCCCACCGCCGAGCTGCCCCGGGTGCAATTGGTCACCGCCATGCTGGGTCGTGCGGCTGATGTCCTGGAGGAGGTGGCCGACAACGCGGCCCGCACGACGGTCGATGTCAGTACCACGCCGGTGGTGTCGATCGACGGGTTCGGCCGGCCACCTGCCGTGGCACCGGTCACCCTGGACATCCACCGCGGCGAGATCATCGGCCTGGCCGGCTTGCTGGGGTCCGGACGCACCGAACTGGCCCGACTGATCTTCGGCGCCGACCGGGCCACTACCGGGGCGCTGGCGGTCAACGGCAACAAGGTGACCATCCGCACCCCACGCGCGGCCATCGGTCAACGCTTCGCCTTCACCTCCGAGAACCGCAAGGACGAGGGTGTTTTCGGCGAGCTCACGGTCCGCGACAATCTGGTTCTTGCCCTGCAGGCCCGGCGCGGGTTCGCGCGCCCGCTGTCGGCCAAGGCCAAGAACGATTTGGTGGACAAGTACATGGAAGCTCTCGATATCCGGCCCCGCCGGCCCGACGCGCTGATGAAGAATCTCAGCGGCGGCAACCAGCAGAAGGTGTTGTTGGCCCGCTGGCTCATCACCGAACCCGAACTGTTCATCCTCGACGAACCGACGCGCGGGATCGATATCGGGGCGAAAGCCCAGATCCAGCAACTCGTCACCGACCTCGCCGCCGATGGTATGGCGGTGTTGTTCATCTCCGCCGAACTCGACGAAGTCAGCCGGGTATCGCACCGCATCGCGGTGATGCGCGACCGGCACAACGTCGCCCAGGTGAACGCCGATCAGGGTGACAATCTGACCGAACTGATCGCGGCGAGCCCGGCATGATCAAGAAACTCGTTGCCCATCAACTATTCTGGCCGTTACTGGCGCTCGTCGCCCTGCTCGCGGTGAACACCGCACTGTCTCCCGGGTTCCTGAGCATCCGCATCCAGAACGGCCACCTGTACGGCAGCCTCATCGACATCCTGCGCAACGGTGCCCCGATCCTGCTGGTGGCGCTGGGCATGACACTGGTCATCGCTTCCCGCGGGATCGACCTTTCCGTCGGCGCGGTGGTGGCCATCGCCGGAGCCGTGGCCTGCGCCCACATCGCGGCGTCACCGACCCCGGACAGCCCGGGCACCGTGCTCTCGGCGATGGCCGTCGCGGTGCTGGTGTCCTGCGTGCTCGGCCTCTGGAACGCGACCCTGGTGGCGCTGCTGGGTATCCAACCGATCATCGCGACGCTGGTGCTGATGACGGCCGGGCGCGGGATCGCACTGTTCGTCACCGAAGGTCAGATCGTCACCGTGACCAGCGCGCCGTTCAAAGTGCTGGGCGCCGGTTACCTTTTCGGCCTGCCCGTGGCCATCCTGGTCAGCCTGGCCATCTTCGTCGTCATCGGCCTGCTCACCCGGCGCACTGCACTGGGCATGCTACTCGAGGCCGTCGGCATCAACCCGGAAGCCAGCCGACTGGCCGGAGTCCGCAGCCGCACCATCGTTTTCGCGGTGTACGTGTTCTGCGCGCTGTGCGCCGGCATCGCCGGATTGATGATCGCCTCGAACATTTCCGCGGCCGACGCCAACAACGCCGGTCTGTGGATCGAAATGGACGCCATCCTGGCCGTGGTGATCGGCGGCACCTCGTTGCTCGGTGGCCGCTACAGCTTGACCGGCACGTTGATCGGGGCGCTGATCATCCAATCCCTGACCACCACCGTGTACACCCTCGGCATTCGGCCCGAGGTCACCTTGGTGTTCAAATCCCTTGTCGTGGTGGCGGTATGCCTGCTGCAGTCGGCCCGGTTCCGGGCGCTGTTCACCCGCCGGGTCCGGCCCGCCGCGCCAACACCACCGACGCCGGTCGCCGATCCCGTCGAGCCGAAGGTGCACGCATGACAGCAACGTTGGCGGCTCCGACCGCAGGAATTCGCCGGCTCGCCGCCGGCCGGTTCACCGGCCCGCTCGCCACCCTGGTGCTCTTCGTGGTGTTGTTCGCCGGCGTACTCAACCGCTTCGACTTCGCCAGTCCCAGTCAGGTTTTCCTCAATCTCTTCGTCGACAACGCCTATCTCATCGTGCTGGCGGTCGGGATGACGTTCGTGATCCTCACCGGCGGCATCGATCTCAGTGTCGGGTCGGTGGTCGCGCTGTCGACGGTGATCCTGGCCAAGACGCTGCAACTGGGCTGGCCCACACCGGTGGCGATGCTGACCGTCATGCTCGTCGGCCCGGCGCTCGGGCTGATCATGGGCGTGATGATCGAATACTTCGACGTGCAGCCGTTCGTGGCGACACTGGCCGGCATGTTCGCCGCCCGCGGGATGTGTTACGTCATCAGTGTCGACTCACTGCCCATCAAGGATCCCGCAGTCCGCACCCTCGGCCTGCACTACCTGTATCTCTACGACGACAAGTTCATTCGCTGGCCGGTCATCATCGCGTTGGCCGTGGTGATGGTGGCCCTGTACGTGTTACACCTGACTCGGTTCGGCCGCACCGTCTATGCCGTCGGCGGGAACCGGCACTCGGCCCAACTGATGGGTCTCGACGCCGGACGGACCCGGGTGTCGGTGTACGTCATCAGCGGGTTCTGTGCATCCCTCGCCGGCATTCTGCTGGCCGTGCAGAAGCTCTCCGGGTACAGCCTCAACGGCGTCGGGCTGGAACTCGACACCATCGCCGCCGCCGTGATCGGCGGTGTGGTGCTGGCCGGCGGCGTGGGATATGTGGCCGGCGCGCTGATCGGGGTGCTGGTGTTGGGCACCATCGAAACCTTCGTCACCGCCGCGAGCCTGGACTCCTACTGGACCAGAATCATGACCGGGGCGTTGTTGCTGGTCTTCGTGCTGGTTCAGCGTGTCCTGGTGAGGCCGAGCAGATGAGCCGCGGCAATAATGGAGCGATGAGCCGCAAGCCAGTCATGTCCGACGTTGCCCGGCTCGCCGGTGTGTCACACCAGACGGTGTCCCGAGTGATCAACGGGTCCAGCAGTATCCGGCCCGAAACCCGGGAACGGGTGCAGCACGCCATCGCGCAGCTCGGCTACCGGCCCAACAGTGTGGCGCGCGCCCTGGTCACCAGCAAGTCGGGCATCATCGGCATCATCGGCAGCAGCACCGCCCAATACGGTCCGTCCAGCATCCAGCGTTCGGTCGAGGAATCGGCCCGCGAAGCGGGGTTCTTCTCCAGCTCGGTGACACTGACCGCCGTTACCCGGCAGGAGATCCGGGGCGCACTCGACCATCTGTCCCGGCTCGCGGTGGAGGCCATCGTGATGATCGCGGCACAGCAGGACGCTCTCAACGTGGTGTACTCCGAGGACTTCGGCGTCCCGGTGGTCGTCGTGGAGGGCGACCTGTCCGGCTCCGGGTTGTCCGTCGGGGTCGATCAGGTCGGCGCGGCCCGCACCGCCACAGCGCATCTCATCGAGCTCGGGCACACCGAGATCGCCCATGTCGCAGGCCCGGACGGCTGGCCGGAGGCGGCGGGCCGCACCAAGGGCTACCTCGACGCCATGCTGGCCGCCCGGCTGGCGCCGCGCCCGGAGCACAAGGGGGACTGGAGCGCGGCCCGCGGCTACGCCCTGGGCCGTGACATCGCCGCCGACCGGGACCTCACCGCGGTTTTCGTCGCCAACGACCATATGGCCATCGGCGTGCTGCACGCGCTGGCCGAGGCGGGCCGACGAGTGCCCGAGGACATCAGCGTGGTGGGATTCGACGATATCCCCGAAGCCCCCTACCTGATCCCGGCGCTGACCACCATCCGGCAGGATTTCGCCGCGGTCGGCCACCAGGCCATCGCGATGGTGAAGGCCCAACTGACCGGCGTCGAATGCGAAACCTCGCTGCTGCCTTCGGATCTGGTCATCCGGGATAGCACCGCACCACCCAGGAAGCGCTAGTGCAGACAACCGAACGTACCGTCCACGGCGTCGAATACACCCTGGCGGATGGGCCGGCCCACGCGGTCATCACCGGTGTCGGCGCGGCCATCAGAGCGTTGGTGGTCGGCGGTGTCGACCTCACGCCGGGATACCCTCCCGATCGGTTGCGGCCGTTCTACTCCGGCACGGTGCTGGCCCCCTGGCCCAACCGGGTCCGCGACGCCCGATGGAGCTACCGCGGCATCCCCCAACTCCTCGATGTCACCGAACCGCAGCGCGGCAACGCGCTGCACGGGCTGCTCTGTTTCACCGAGTACCACCGCGTCGAGCAGACCGGCAACACGGTAATGCTTGGTGCACAGGTCTTTCCGCAGCACGGGTATCCGTTCCACCTGGACACCCGGGTGACCTACCGGCTCACCGCAGACGGGCTGCACACGACACACACCGTCGACAACCTGGGGCAGGATCCGGCGCCGGTCGCGCTGGGCACGCACCCGTTCCTGTGCATCGGCGGTGTCCCGACCTCCGAATTGACCCTGACCGTGTCCGCCGACACCCATATCGATGTCGACGAACGTCTGAATCCGACCGGCACCAGTCCGGTGCAGGGTAGCTACTGGGATCTGCGGGCCGGCCGCCGGGTGGCCGACCTCGATCTCGACGACGCCTGGACAGGACTGCATATCGTCGACGGCGGCAGCGTGCACTCGCTGCGGGCACCCGACGGTCAAACCGTATCCGTCTGGGCCAACGACCAATTCGAGTACATCCAGGTGTTCACCACCCGCCGCTACCCGGTGGGTGACCGGTTCGTCACGGCGGTGGCCGTGGAGCCGATGACCGCCCCCGCCGATGCGCTCAACAGCGGGGCGGGACTGCGCTGGCTCGAGCCCGGCGACAGTTGGTCGGCGTCGTGGTCGATCAGCTACCGCGCCGACGGTCAGTAGACGCGGCGCGCCGCCGCGCTGGGAATCGCGAAGAGGAAATCCGGTTCGGGAAATCCGTTGTCCCTGGCGGCCCGGCGGGCCGCCTCGATGATGAAGCCGACCCGATCGGACCGGATGAGCGCCAGCGCCGAGCCACCGAACCCACCGCCGACCATCCGCGCCCCGAGAGCCCCGGCCGCCAAGGCGGCGTCCACCGCGGTGTCGAGTTCCGGCGAGCTCACCACCAGGTCGTCGCGCAGCGATACGTGAGACGACGACAGCAGCGGACCGACGGCGGCGATCTCGCCGGTGCGCAGGGCCCTCGCGGCGGCGGCGACCCGGCGGATCTCGGTCAGCACATGCCGCAGCACCCGCCGCAGCGCAGGGTCGTCGGCGTCGGCGCAGTGCAGGACGGCGTCGACATCGTCGTTGTCGTACAGCGCGGTGCGTGGGATGCGGGCACACACCCGTTCCACCCGGGATCGGCGCAGGGCGTAGCCGCCGTCGACCAACCGGTGCGCGGCGTTGGTGTTGATCACCAGCAACGCCAATCCAGACGGCCGACAGTCGAACGGAAGGTACTCGGCCCCGAAGGTGCTGCAGTCCAGCAGCATTGCGTGTCCGGGTTTGGCCCGCAAAGCCACCGACTGGTCCATTCCGCCGGTCGCCGCACCCACCACCACGTTCTCCGCGGTGATGCAGTCCCGCGCCAGGGTGCGCCGGCCCGCGTCGTCGGTCGCCGCGCCGAACAGCTCGGCGATGGCCAGCGCGGTCGCCGACTCCAGCGCGGCCGAGCTGGACAGTCCCGCGCCCTGCGGCACCGACGAGTGCACGGCGATATCGAGGCCGGGGATGCGGGCAATGGTGTCGTGGTAGGTCATCGCCCACGGCACACCGGCCACGTAGCCCGCCCAGCCGCGGGGCTGACGGGGCGCGACATCGGCGACGCTGCCCTCCCAGCCCTCGTCATGCCCAGTGGACACCATCCGGAGCCGGTCATGGCTGTTCACCCGGACCGCGACCGCGGTGGCGTACGGCAGCGCGAATGGCATGACCTTGGCGCCGATGTAGTCGATGTGTTCGCCGATCAGATTCACCCGCCCGGGCGCCACCCACACCCCGTCGGGTCCGCCACCGAATCGGTCCTGGAACAGCGCGGCTGCCCGATCACAAAGCTCTTCGTGCGCAACGGGTTCCACCATGTTTAGCCTGTTCACGACGCGACGAACGGTCGACGTTCTCATGCCACCTCCCGTAACCGATCAGCGATGCGCTCCGGTGTGGTGTCGCTGATCCAGGCGCCCATACCGGATTCCGAACCGGCCAGATACTTCATCCGGCCGGGTGAGCGCATCAGCGAGAACAACTGCAGGTGCAGACGCGCGTGGTCGCGGTCCGGGCCGATCGGCGCCTGATGCCACGCCGCGATATACGGCGTCTGCGCCACCCCGTCGAAAAACCGGTCCACCCTGGCCAGCAAGTCGAGGTAGACCGCGGCCAACTCCTCGCGTTCGGCGCCCGACAGTGCCGGGAAGTCGGGCACGTGCCGGTGCGGAACCAGCTGGATCTCCAGTGGCCAGCGTGCCGCCGCCGGCACGTACGCCGTCCAGTGGTCACCGGCGATGATCAGCCGACGACCGGAATGCTGTTCGGCGGCAAGGACATCGGCCATCAGGTTACGTCCGGTCGCCGCGGCGTGCTTGCGGGCCTGTTCCACCAGGGCGCGGGTCCGCGGTGGCTGGAACGGATAGGCGTAGATCTGTCCGTGCGGATGCGTCAAGGTCACCCCGATCTCGCGGCCGCGGTTCTCGAAGCAGAACACCTGACGCACCTCGGGTAGCTGCGAGAGTTCGGCGGTGCGGTCGGCCCACGCCTCGATGACGGTGCGGGCCCGCCGATGCCCCAGCTCGGCGAAACTGGCATGGGGGTCACTGGTGAAGCACACCACCTCGCAGCTGCCCCGGCCCGGGGCTTGCGGCCACAACGCCTCGCCGTCGACCAGCGGCGCCGTCGCCCCCGCGTGTTCGGACAGCGCCGGAAACCGGTTCTCGAACACCACCACGTCGTAGTCCGGGGCCGGGATCTCGGTGGCCGGCAGGCCGGGGCGGGTGGGTGCCAGCGGTGAGGCGTCGGCGGCCGGCAGGAACGTCCGGTCCATCCGTTGTGCGGCGATGGTGACCCACTCCCCGGTCAGCACGTCATACCGCAGGTGCGAATCGGCCACCAACGGCTCGAGGTTTCTGGTGTCGGTCAGCCCACCCGTCCGCCGCATCCGACCGTCGGCATCGAGTTCGTCGAAGTAGATCAGGCGACGGCCATCGGCGAGGGTGGTCACGGTCTTGCCGACCATGGCCGACAGCGGCGAAGGCAAGGTGGGCACCGGGTTTACCGTCCGCCCCTGCGCTTGTTGTAGATGTCGAAGCCGACGGCGGCCAGCAGCACCAGGCCCTTGATGACCTGCTGGACGTCGCTGCCGATACCGATGATGGACATCCCGTTGTTCAACACACCGAGCACCAGGCCGCCGATGATGGCGCCGAAGACGGTGCCCACACCACCGCTCGACGATGCCCCGCCGATGAACGCGGCGGCGATGGCTTCGAGTTCGAAGTTGATGCCGGCCTGGGGCGTCGCGGAGTTCAGCCGCGCGGCGAACAACAGTCCCGCGACGGCGGCCAGCATTCCCATGTTGACGAACACCAGCAGGGTCACGCGCTTGTTGCGGACCCCGGACAGGCTGGCGGCCGCGGCGTTACCGCCCACCGCGTAGACCTGACGGCCGAACACGGTGTTGCGCATCATGAAGGCGTACACCAGGGTCAGCACCACCAGGATGATGCCGACGATCGGCACGCCGCGGTAGCTGGCCAACAGGAGGGTGACCGCGGCCAGCGCCGCGACGATCCCGACGCACTTGGCGATGAACAGCGCCGTGCTCGAAACGTGTTGTCCGTAGCGCAGTTGCGCGCGGCGCCTGCGGATCTGCATGACGACGGTGGCCACCATGGCGATAGCGCCCAGGATCACGGTCGGCCAGTGGTACAGCGCGGCGTTGCCGAGCTCGGGCAGGAAGCCGCTGCTGATCTGTTCCAGGCCGCGCGGCATCGGCGCGATCGACTGGCCCTCCAGCAGGTACTGGGTGGCGCCGCGGAACACCAGCATGCCGCCCAGAGTCACGATGAACGACGGGATGCCGACGTAGGCGATCCAGAAGCCCTGCCAGGCCCCGATGAGCGCCCCCATGCCGATGCACAGCAGCGTCGCCAACAGCCACGGCACGTCGTTGCGCACCATGAGGACACCGGCCATGGCACCGGTGAAGGCGGCCACCGACCCGACCGACAGGTCGATGTGGCCGTTGATGATCACGATGACCATCCCGATGGCCAGCACCAGGATGTAGCCGTTCTGCTGAATGATGTTGGTGACGTTCAGCGGTTTGAGCACGATCCCGCCGGTCCAGATCTGGAACAGCAGCAGGATCGCGATGAGCGCCACGACCATGCCCGACTGCCGCACATGCGACATCAGGAAGCGGGAGAACGCATTTCCGCCGCGGGCGGGCGTGCCCGAGCCGTCCGGGCTCTGCGGTGGGGCGCTGCCCGGTGACGTCTGCTTGGTGGTGATGGTCACGCGGAGCCTTTCATCATGTAGTGCATGAGGTTTTCCTGGGTCGCTTCCGAGCGGGGCACCTCACCGGTCAACCGGCCCTGGCTGAGGGTGTAGATCCGGTCGCAGAGACCCAGCAACTCGGGAAGCTCGGACGAGATGACGAGCACCGCCTTACCGCGGGCGGCGAGTTCGTTGATGAGCACGTAGATCTCGTGCTTGGCGCCGACATCGATGCCGCGGGTCGGTTCGTCGAGGATCAGCACGTCGGGATCGGTGAACAGCCACTTGCTGAGCACCACCTTCTGCTGATTACCGCCCGACAGCTTGCCGGTGGCGGTCTGTACCGAATCGGTCTTGATCCGCATCGAGGCGCGGAACTGCTCACCGATGCGGGTCTCCTCGTGGTGGTCGATGACCGTCCGGCGGCTGACCTTGTCCAGGGACGCCAGGCTGATACTGGTGGCAATGCTGTCCATCAGGTTCAGCCCCAAGGTTTTCCGATCCTCGGTGGCGTAGGCGATCCCGTTGTCGATCGCGCGCGGCACGGTGCTGGTGTCGATCTCGCGCTCACCCTTGAACACCTTGCCGCCGACGTACCGACCGTAGGATCGCCCGAACACACTCATCGCGAGTTCGGTGCGGCCGGCGCCCATCAGCCCGGCGATACCGACGATCTCCCCGGCCCGGACATTGAGGGTGACATCGTCGACAACCTTGCGTTGCTGGTCGATCGGGTGCAGCACGGTCCAATTCGCCACCGCGAACACCACGTCACCGATCTCACAGCCCTCCCGGGAGGGGAACCGGTCGACCAGATCACGCCCGACCATGGCGCGCACGATCTTGTCCTCGGTGAGCTGCTCGTCGACCGGCACGGTGTCGATGGTGCGGCCGTCGCGCAGCGTGGTCACCGAGTCGGCCACCTGCATCACCTCATTGAGCTTGTGCGAGATGATGATCGAGGTGATGCCGTGCTCACGCAGCTCCACGATGAGGTCCAGCAGGTGCCGGCTGTCCGCGTCGTTGAGCGCGGCGGTCGGTTCGTCGAGGATCAGCAGCCGGACATCCTTGGACAGCGCCTTGGCGATCTCGACCAACTGCTGCTTGCCGACACCGATATCGGAGACCCGGGTCTGCGGGCTTTCCCGCAGACCGACGCGGTCCAGCAGCGTCTGCGCCTCATGCAGGGTGCGGTCCCAGTCGATCACCCCGCGGTGCGCGATCTCATTGCCCAGGAACATGTTCTCGGCGATCGAGAGGTAGGGCACCAACGCGAGTTCCTGGTGGATGATCGCGATACCGGCCCGTTCGCTGGAGCGGATGTCCCGGAATTCGCACGGCGAGCCGTCGAACAGGATCTCGCCGTCGTAGCTGCCGTGCGGGTACACCCCGCTGAGCACCTTCATCAGGGTCGACTTGCCCGCACCGTTCTCACCGCAGATGGCATGGATGGCGCCGGCCCGCACCGTCAGGTCCACCCCGGACAGTGCCTTCACACCGGGGAATTCCTTGGTGATCCCGCGCATCTCCAACAGCGGCGGGGCGATCGGCGGGGCCGTCACTGAATCTGGTCCTTGGTGTAGTAACCGGAGTCGATCAGCACCTTCTGGTAGTTGGACTTGTCCACGCTGACCGGGTCCAGCAGGTAGGACGGGACGATCTTGTCGCCGTTGTTGTAGCTCTTGGTGTCGTTGACCATCGGTGTGCCACCGGTGAGCACCGCGTTGGATTCCTGCACCGCCGCCTTGGCCAGCTCGCGGGTGTCCTTGAACACGGTCTGGGTCTGCTCGCCGGCCACGATCGACTGCACGGAAGCCAGTTCGGCATCCTGGCCGGTGACGATCGGCAGCGGTTTGGCGGCATTACCGTAGCCGGAGCTCTTGAGCGCCGAGATGACGCCGCGCGAGATGCCGTCGTACGGCGAGAGCACCGCGTCCAGCCGCGCCGTGGTGTAGGCCTGGCTCAGCAGGTTGTCCATCCGGGACTGCGCGAGCCCGCCGTCCCACCGCAGGGTGGCGACCTGGTCGAAGGAGGTTTGACCACTGCGGACCACCAGCTTGCCGCTGTCGATGTAGGGCTTGAGCACGCTCATCGCCCCGTCGAAGAAGAAGGTGGCGTTGTTGTCATCGGGCGAGCCGGCGAACAGCTCGATGTTGAACGGTCCGGCACCGCCGGCGAGGTTCAATTTGTCGACGATGTATTTGGCTTGCAGCACACCGACTTTGAAATTGTCGAAGGTGGCGTAGTAGTTGACGTTCGGGGTGCCCTTGATCAACCGGTCGTAGCTGATCACCGGGATGTGCGCGTCCGCGGCGCGCTGCAGGGTGTTGGTCAGCGAGGACCCGTCGATCGGCGCGATCACCAGCAGTTGCACACCCTTGGTGATCATGTTCTCGATCTGGGACACCTGGTTCTGCACGACGTCGTCGCCGTACTGCAGGTCGGTCTGGTAGCCCATGGCCTTGAACTGGTCGACCATGTTCTGGCCGTCGGCAACCCACCGTTCGGAGGACTTGGTCGGCATGGCGATGCCGATCGTGCCCTTCTGGGATGTGCCCGTCCCGGCGCTCTCGGTGGAGCGGCCGCAACCGACCAATGCCAGGGCGCCGGCCATCAACACGGCCACCCACCAGCTCAGTTTTCGCATGTTTCCTCCTGCAGACACGTGGACGCGCTCAGCGCGGCGGGCCCTGCCCACTTATCGCGACGGCACCATCCAAATGTGAACGTTAACACTCCGCCGTACGAGTATGTGAGCCAACTCACTCGTTGTCAATAAAGCCTGCCATATCACCAGGAAAGCGCCGCCAACGCGCTGTTCGGTGGCGGTAGCAGAGGCGACAGCGCGCAGCGAAAGATGTGAGCTTTAACAAAATTGGGTCCGCCGACTGTTCGTACCGAACCCATCCGAGCCGGGGCCCGCGCCGAATGCCGATGAGACACCGATTCGAGGGCGGCCGCCGATGCACAACCAGGAACCTATGGGTGGACTGAGCGTGCTTGACGTTAGGCTACCGCTCGTGAGTGCCGACCTCGACGTCTTGCTGCGAGAGGTCGCCCGTGGTGACGCCGAGGCGTTCGCCGAGTTCTACGACCACACCCGAGCCCGGGTGTACGGCCTGGTCGTACGGGTGCTCCGCGATCCCGGCTACAGCGAAGAGACCACACAAGAGATCTACCTGCAGGTGTGGCACAACGCCGACTCGTACGACCCGTCGGCGGGCTCGCCACTGTCCTGGCTGATGACGCTGGCGCACCGGCGGGCCGTGGACCGGGTGCGCTCCGAGCAGTCGGCCAGTCAACGCGAGTCACGTTACGGCGCCACCACCCTCGACACGCCGACCGACCATGTGGCCGATTCGGTGATCACCGCCGACGAGCATCGCCGGGTGGTGGACTGTCTGGGCTCGCTGACCGATGTGCAACGCGAGTGCATCGATATGGCCTACTACGGCGGGCTGACCTATCGGCAAGTGTCGGAACGCCTTTCGGCCAACTTGGCCACCGTGAAATCCAGGATGCGCGACGGTCTGCGCGCATTGCGTAGTTGTCTGGGGACCGCATGACCGAACCGGTTGAGCACGAGGTGATGACGCTGGCGACGCCCTACGCGTTGCACGCCGTCGACGACGGCGAAGTCGAGCGGCACCTGGCGGACGCACCGCCGCAGGTGGCTCGTCAGTTCGCCGAAGAGGTGGTCGCCGTGCGCGAGGCCATGGCGCGGGCGTCGGCCGCCACCGCCGTGGAGCCGCCGGCCGAACTGCGCGCCAGGATTCTGGCCGCCATCGATTCCGCCCAGGTGCGCGAACTTCGCCCCAAGCGCTGGCGCACGGCCGTGCTGGCCGCCGCCGCGGCGGTCATCGTTGCGGCAGGCGGCGTCGGCATCGGTGTCGCCCTGCGCCCCGCCGCTCCCCCACCGACCACCGCGCAACAGATCTTCGCCGCGCCCGACGTGCGCACCGTGTCCGGCCCGATCCCCACCGGCGGTACCGCCACCGTGGTGTTCTCCAAGGAGCGCAACGCCGGCGTGCTGGTGATGAACAACGTCGCCCCGCCGGCAGACGGCACCGTCTACCAGATGTGGCTGCTGCGCGGCAACGGACCGGAGTCGGCCGGCACCATGGATCAGGCCGCCGTCGCACCGTCGACCACCGCCGTGCTGCCGGACCTGGGCGACGCGACGGCCTTGGCGTTCACCGTCGAGCCGGGCAAGGGTTCGAGCACGCCGACCACGCCGATCTTCGCCGAGCTGCCGCTGACGTAGGTCCGTGGGCCCGGCTTCGGTAAGCTTCCACCGTCCCTGGCCCCCGTAGCTCAGGGGATAGAGCACGGCTCTCCTAAAGCCGGTGTCGCAGGTTCGAATCCTGCCGGGGGCACAACGTGTTTTTGCAGATCAGCGTATGTTTCCGGACGATTGCCCTACTGCTCGTCGCTCCCCTCTGGTCGGTGCTTGGTCGGTGCTTCGCTGGTATCGGATGGCGCCGGCTGACTGGCTTTGTCACGCGCCACGGCCTCCAACAAGCGTCGCGCATTCTCGGGTGATCTCAGCAGGTAGCCGGTCTCACCCGACGCCTCACCGCTGTCCCCCGGTTCCGCTGGGCCGTCGATGTCCCCATGGAGCCCGTCGTCGACCGGCGTGCTGTTCAGCATTTCAACGGCCTCATTCGCCGGAATCCAGCGGCGCTTCTGATCCATCTGCCCATCGTCCGCCCGGTTGTCTCCTTGCTGCACCCGTCGAGCGGCAGCATCGAGCCGCTGCGCAACGTCGTCGAGGTCAGACGGGAACAGGCCGGCATAGTGGTTCAGGGTCGTCGCAGCGGACTCGTGCCCCAGCAGGCGGGCCACAGCCACAACGGAGGCACCCGCTTGGATTGCCAGGGAGGCGGCCGTATCGCGCAAGTTGTGAGGGGTGATGTCGAGGCCCAGGGCGTCGACCGCGTGGTCGAAGACGTCACGCCGGAAGTTTCGGTTGCGAAGCGGTGTCTTACTTGCGGAAGGAAATACGAGACCGTCAGATTTCTGGGATGTCGACAACATAGCGAGTTCGTCCGACACGACCCCTGGAATTGGTACCGTCCGCGCTTGGTGGTCCTTCACCGGCGACATCTCACCGCGGGGCGCCTCCTCCGAGTAAGCACGGGAGATACGCAACACCTTGTTCCGAAGGTCGACGTCGCTCCACCGCAGCGCGGCCAACTCACCCCACCGCAGGCCGCAATATCCGGCGACGAGCACCAGTACGCGGTCACGCAACTCGTCGAGGTGATCGGCCAGCCGCCATAGCTCGTCGTGCGTCAGCGGACGCGGGTCGTTGCCCTGGACTTTCGGGAGCCGAATACCGGCCGCAGGATTACGGTGGATGGCACCATCGCGCACCGCGTGGTCGAACACTCGCCGCAGGACGCCGAGCGAGTGGCGAGCAGTCGCGGCGGATTGCTTACGTGAGATGTCGGCCGCCCAAGCCTGTACCTCTGACGGCCGCACCGAGACCAGAGGTCGTCTGCCGAAGGTGCCGGCGATCTGCTTCGTCACAACACCGCGGATCTTCCGCTCCGTTGCCGCCGCCCTCGCCGGTTGCGCAGCCAACCAGATCTCGCACCATTCGCGGACCGGCTTCTCCCCCGCCCTCGGATCGGCCCACGCTCCGGTCTTCAGCGTGTCGACCTGCTTGCGTTCCCATTCCTGTGCGTCCCGCTTACGGGAGAACGTCCGCGAGGCGACGTAGCGGCCGCGGTAGTAGACCCGAGCCCGATACACGCGGGACCCGTTCGGGCCAGTCCTCGCCTCAATCACTCGCTACCCCTCCAAGCGCGACTCACGCCGCCCGTCGAGCCAGTCATAGACCTCGACTGGATCCCAGCGCAGGGCTGCACCGATCCGGATCGCGGGTGGACCCTCGCCCCTGAGCCGCCAGGCCCTGATACATCCGACAGACACCTTCAACAGACTCGCCACCTGATCGATCTTCAGCAGCTCGTCGTTCGAGTTGCTCTGCAAACCGGGGCGCCTTTTCACGTCGTCTCGCATCACGTCTTCCTCACGTCAGAGACTCACGCGCCGGCCGAGGCCGGCTTGTGTCCGAGCTGTCTGTATGGCTAATGCATGTGTCGCCGCATCCCTCGCCATCCCGAGACACGCGGTCCATCAACGCGCGGCACAGGAGGTCGAGCGGATTCGCGGCGAGAACCGCGGTCGACTCGATGTGCCCTCGGATGACATGCTCGGGCACGAACGGGCTACGAAACCGACCTTCCTTACCGGCAACGGAACTGACACCGACGCCGGTTGGTGCACCGATAGGGTTCACCGAAGTTTCTGTCGAGAACTCGCCAAGTACAGCCGCTGCCGCTTCTCGCGTCCGAACGGAGAAGCACACGCGTAATCCGCAGTTGTCACGCGTGCTGGTCGGAATACTGTCCGCAGTCGGGCGCTGCGTGCTCAGAATGACGACGATTCCGGCCGATCTTCCACGCTTCACGAGGTCTCGCACTATCGAGTCAATCTCCGCACCAACAGCTTTCGATTCCTTCGTTGAAAACGACTTCGGGTCGAGATACGTCTGGCACTCGTCCATCACGACCACGACGGCCGGATGAAGACGAGATGGGCTGGTCGACCAGAGGTTCGGATGCCCGTACAGGTCGCGCGAGTACCTCAAACGTTCCCGCATCAGCGTCTGCACGTCTTGTAGTGCGTCCCTTACCACCTCCACCTCGCCCGCAGCTTCACCGCTGAGGTACCGATAAGCGCGCGGCGACAATGCTTCCAGGTCGTAGCCTTGCTTGCCGTCGATCAGCAGCCACTGAACGTCGTCGCGATGAGCCAGCGAAGCCATTGCGAACGACAGCCACGCACTCTTGCCGCCACCGGGCACACCTCCGACGACGAGTCCACTCACGTTGCAAATAGAGGCGCATACGGGCACTCCGTACTCATTGACACCCAGCGGAATTTCCCACGCATCCGCCTTCTGCGGGGAATTCAGGACGATTGGCGTCGAGAGTGGATCGCGCACGCGGAGTTCGAGTTCGAAGACTCCGGCCCGCGGTTCTGTCACAGTCACTTCCGGCACCCGCAGCGTGGACTTGAGCTGTCCCGAATGTCGTTGCCAGTCCGCCAAACTCTGACCGGGAGCACCCAGCACCGCCACAGCCATGCCATAGGGCGCACACCTCATCGCGGCGATTTTGGGGATGTATCGAACTGCCTTCCGCTCCCCGCGGCCGAGGCCTACCGCACGCACAAGTCCCGATCGGCGTAGGTCCGCATCAACCGAAAGAGCAAGTATTTCTGCGATGTCCGCCCACTTGCGGCGACTTGTCAGTACCGACATTGCGAACCGTAAGTTGGGTCCATACTTCGATCGGCGGCGACGGCGTAGCACAAGAAAGATCCCGTAACCCGTTGTAGCCGAGAGTGCCACAGCGAACACGATCCAGATCAACAGCGTTCCATAGCCCGACAACGACACAACCCAGAACATGAATGCTGCTGCTGCGCAGCACATCGCGATTCGAGCCACACTCATCATTCCACCGCCGCCAGCGGAATCCGCCTTGGCGCCGACGCACCAGGGTGTCCGCTCCACCATCTGGAAGCCACCTCGCTGACGCCCGCGCTATCGGGAGCGGGCCAAGACCAATCGACCGGCTGAGTCGACGGCCAGGTTTCTGGGTCAAGTACATCGAATCCAAGGATTGCGCGGCGAACTTCGTCCATCGCCCGTTGTCGATGACCTGCAGGGTATTGAAGTCTCAACCTCTCAGCGGGCGGTGCGTTCAAGTACGACGCATACCGGCAAATCGCCGAATCGGCATGCACACAGGTATCAACCCAGGTGTTGCATACTCGGCACAGTAGTCCACGAACCAATCCCGAGAAGTGATCGTGGTCGACCACGTGGCCGTACCGCTGTCCACAGGATTGACACATCGGCCCGAACTCGTCGGTCAGGGCCTGGTAAAGCCGCTGACGGGAGGAGTTCTTGAAAGGGCTTGGGCGGTCACCTGGCTCGACAGATGGAGGCGCAAAGCAAGGCTTCTTGCTGAGTTCAACGATGACCGTTCGGACTTCATCCGATGAGCGGTAAGTCGAACGTACGCCGGGTATCTCGACCCGCTCAACGCCGCGTCGACACACCAGTGTCCGAATCACCATTGGCTGACGATGTACCGGGAAGAATGCCAAAGGATCGTTCATCTCAGGAACCGGCCCATCCGTCGGTCACGATGCACATAGGCCCCCACACCACGCCGTCTTTTCCTATTGCCACTACTGATGGGCCGGTATTCATGGGGTTCAAGTACTTCAGCCCGAGATCTGGCATGGGGTGGCAGTCGAATCCGGGACGATCAATCACCTTTGACGCTGTTGGGCCGGCCCGCAACGCTTCTGCCTGGATGTCACGCGACGTCATGTCAGCCGGACTCGGCGCCGACTGTGATGCACCGTGAATCACGACAGCGAGGGCCAGAACGACAACAAGACACGTCATCGACGTCGCGCTGAGCAGCAAGACCAACCATCGGCGCATCAGTGCTGGCCCACGAAGCCAGGCCACGAATGCCCGACAACGCCCGAGGGTGGACAGGCGGAACGGATCCGAAGTTCGAATTCGGTTCTTCTTGAACATCATTCACCGCCACCGCGACGAGATCCGCTGTTCGCCCCTCGCAGAATGTCGGTCACCGAACCGACAGGTTTGAGCGTTTGAATGTAGACCGTCACGGCCAGCACACCTCGCGGCCCGCGATCGCCCCATCCCGGACGCGCATCGGCGCGAATCGACAGAGTGCAGCGGCCCTCTGCTTGGAACAGGACGCCCGCTGGCACTGATTCCATCGGCGTGGTGGTCCGTACCTCTGCGCCGTCCAGTCCACGCCCGCCGACGCTCACGGCAAGCCCCGTCACCTTGTAGAGCTGCGCGTCGTCGACCAATACGGGTTCGTCCGTGGCGGCTCCGTCCTTGTACACACTCTGCGCTCGGGCGCCCCCGCCTGTACCGAACGCTAAGACCTGCGTCGGGTCTAGGACGAGTTCATCGAGTCGATTCAGATCAGCCATGAGAGAGTTCCTTTGCAACTTCGGGGACGCCACCTGCGCTCCTCAGAGTCAAGATTGATTGCTGGAACGCCATTAGTCGCCATTCGGCACCCAATCGAGAAAACCGCAGGTCAGACCGAACGGCGCGCACGACGCGGGCACTATTGGGCGCGGAATCACAGCACATCGCCCGGTTTGGCGCCATCCCGCGCCACCGCTGTTTGTCAGTCGCGGGCCCTACCCTGAATGAATGCTTGTCGAATCACCGGCTCCGGGCGTCGCCGCCGAGTGGCACCACGCCCTCAACGTTGCCGCTGCCAAGCTTGCGATTGCGTCGGGCATCGCCCCGGCAGAGGTCCGTCGGGTGAGCGGCCTGCATCGAGTGGAGATTCCCAAGACACGCAAACAGATACTGCGGCAGATCGACGCACTTGCACGTGCGGCAGTTCTTACATCCGAAGACATTGCAGAAGCCTTGATGAGCGGCGAGGACGTGGCTCAGCGGATCGAGACGGGACAAAGCATAGACGAGCTTGGCTCGCAGTATCTCGCAATCTGTGGACGAGCCCGTCACTACGAGCGACTGCACACCTACTTCGACCAAACCGAAGCGTTCTCATGCGAGTACACCGCAATCGCAAACGAGTTCTACCGTTGCCAGAAAAAGGTCGACGACCTCCAGGAGGAATACGATCTGGTCGGCAATCAGTTGACCGAATTAGCAAGCAGGGCAATTGATTCAATGCCTTGGCCCGCACGCAGGGCCTGCCAAGACCAGATCGACGAACTGGTAAGACGCCGCGATACCCTACGCTCGGTATTCGCCAGAACATGCCAGGAAACCGGCCAAGTTATGGAACAGTTTCGACTCCATCACGCCAAACGCGTGTACTACCACTCGCGCGATGTCCCCGAGTTTCGCGATGAGGCTTTAGTTTTCGTTCCATCCTCCACCCTGCGCAAGATGCTTGTGTGCCCGTTCGAGGAAGTGAAGCAGGGCCCCGCACTCCGCGAAAAGGCCCTGCGCCTGATGCGTGAATGGAACAGCTACTGCGAAGAATTCGCTACCACTAAGCGCACGATCTTTCTTGAGCATAAAGCGGACGAGCTCCAAGACCACACTATGCGGACACTTTTCGTCCGGCCGATCGGCGACACTAAGGCAACACCGTGACGAGAGGGCCATCGTGACTCCGGCACCGGTCGACAAATGGATCGTTCACCCGAGCCGGTTCAAGTCTTGGGACGATCGACCTGGCAATGATGTCGGCTACATACCTGTCAAGTTGTCACAACAGCCGGCGACAGAGCCCTTCCGTGCGCGAATTCGTTTGTCGCGCAATCTTTCACATCTCGGCGGCGATGACGGAGCGGTGACCTTCGCTGGATACGATTGGTGGTTCGTCGTCGGAGCTGCCCGTACATTCGTTGCCACGCACACCGGATTAGAGGTACCACCCCCGTTCGGCTTTCGGCGGCGAGGACGCTGGCACTGGTGGGACGGGTCTACCTCCGACAGCTCGATCCCGGAAGGACACGCGGGGGCAGAGCACGTCAGACGCTACCTCGACCGGTTGTTCCCAACCTGCTCCGTTGAGCTTCACGCACCGTGCACATAAGGAGACGGATCGGCACCAAAGCCCATGCGATCTCCACTGGGCAGCGCTACCGTTCCGCGGAGCGACCGCATCACTCGTCGAATGCCTGAGGTTCGCTCTCCTCTTGGACGGCGCTGGGGCGGTTCTCCCGGCTTCCGGCGCCCCACTGCCCGAGGAACTTAATCACAGCCTCAGTCCGCACATGACTATCTGGAACTGTGCGTCCCGAGAGTTTGTACGACGCCCTTGTAGAACGCCGGCCGGCACGCCGAACAGCCGCGGCGCCAAACACCACCCGCCTCATGCGACCTTCTCTCGCTGCTCCTAAGCTACGGAAATTTCGAGCCGCAGGAGAGGAAGGTGCCACCCCTGCTGGCCAGGGTCCTCGCATATCTTCCCACCGTCTGCAATTCTGCGACAGTGGGCGAAATGAGAGCTCGGCTAATAGCGGGATCGCAGGAGTGGGTCCTAGGCAAGGAGCCGCAGGTTGTCCCCGCTACTCAACTTGTCTTGGCGGTCACCGGAGCGAATACGAGAACAGTACTTGTCGACGGGCGGCGAGTAAGGCTGTCGCCGGGCACTGAAGGCCTGTACCCATTCGATCTCACGCGTTCAACGGGATATCACAGACTTCAAGTCGAGGATCGAGCGTTCTGGTTCGCCACGGAGGACAGCAAGCTAAAGCTCGCGGGTATCGAGGCCATGCTCGCGTCTCTGCGCGGAATCGGTACCGGCTGGACTGGACAGGTCCTCTTCTCTAGCGGAGTAGGACTACGTGACGCCCATGTCGTGTACGGATGGCTTGACCAGCACGCGGACGAGGCCCTCGGTGCGATCTCGACTGTACTGGCGGCCCCGCGCGGTCGAACGACGAGTTCCACCACACTGAGTCGGCGCGGTGGGGCTGGGATTCTACGTGCGCCCACGCTTCGGTTGCTCCGTTCGGCACCCCAGGAATACCTGTCCCCCCGCCCAGAGGGAGTTCTTGAGGTCGGCGATGCACGCTACGACCCACTCCGCGTTGTGGTGCGAAAGCGAGTGTCCACTCTAGACACAATCGCGAACCGACGAGCGATAAGCCTATTGGCTTGGCTCGTTCGACTAAGCGATGAGGTTGTTAGCGCCGATCCAGCACCGCTCGTCACGGCTAGGTGCCGACTCTGGCGCAACCGAGCACAATCGCTGGCTCGTCGGCCCATCGCGCAGTCGCTTCGTCCCCACGCGGCGGAACCGGTTTACCCTCGCCAGCAGGAGGAGATCACTGAACCCGCTTATCGCACAACCTATGTGCTGGCAACTGACGTCGGTCGACTTTTTGGTTGGAGCGCCAGCCAGTCGCTCCTGCGGCGCTATAGCTACGTAGAGCAGTCGGACAGCATCTACCAGGCCTATGTTGCCTCACGGATCGCCGCGCAGCTTGGCTTACGGCAGAACGGGGCCGTGCTCGGCGCAAGCCCAATTGCGTTCTCCGGTAGCCACTTTGACTTGTATTTCGACACCACCTGCCCACCAGACGTTCTGAGATCCTGGCGCTCGTACAGTTCGAAGCCCGACGAATCTCGTCCAGACTTGTTGTTGCATGAGCGATCTACCGGGCGGGTCGCCGTCCTGGACGCGAAGTACCGCGCAGCTGCAGATGGCCGGGCGACGGAAGACAGCCGTAAGGAGGTCACTTCCTACCTCGGCCTGTATGGCCTAGCCGCGATAGGAGTGGTATTTCCAGGTAGGGGTGAAATTCACTCCGTCACGGGAAAAGGTCGCACGATATATGAAATCCCATTGACGCCAACGAACTTCAATCTTGAGGAAGCGGCAAACATGATAGTCGACAGCCTCGAGTTACCTCCCTACTAAAGAAGCGGCAGTAGCTCGTCTGAGGGCCCATCCATCATCCTGTCGATCAGCCCTGCAATCTCCGCTGCGTTCGGCAGGTCGGCGCACACCTCGCGCAGTTCCTCGACGTCGGAGTGGGTGCCCCGCAACTGATGTACCAACTTGTCCGCTACCGCTTCCCCGAGGGCTCTCAACTCGGCGGCCTCATTGCGGTCGGCGTAACCAATCGTCAGTGTCACATCCTTGAGAAGGCCCATAGTGAACCAGGATCTGCCTGGCGGGGTCTTCAAGATCGCAGCGCACACGTCGTTCAGACGCTCACGTACTGATTCTGAGAAGTCCGCAGATCCTTCGATGGTCGCTAAGCCGTAGGTTCGCATCCCGTCGAATTGTGCAGCTTGAGTCGCATCAATTCGTTTGGAAATCCGTTGCCTCTCCGTCGAGATGATCCTGTCGACAATCTCCGACACAGCAGAATCCGGCGCTGCGTCAAAACGATCGGCCAGGACGTTGGGCATTGTGATGATCGTTGAACGTCGCTTAGTCGGCGAACTGACTCGCGTCCGTGTCTCAGGTTCATCTCGATACGAGTTGCACGTCGCGATCACGAATGTATCTACGGGCAGACGACTGTGCTCCCCACCCGGAAGCTGAATCCTTCTGTCGGGCAACTGAGTAGCCACTAGCACCGACGACAGGTACGTTTCGATAGAGGCCAAGTTGAACTCTTCCAGGATCACCACCTTGGCCTCAAGCGGTTCCTCGGAGGTCAAGACTTCTTTGGCGAAGCGACGAAGTTCTGGGCTGCCGTCGAGGCGTTCGTACCCAAGGAACTCGGCCTCATCAAAGTCTGCACGCACACCTACCGTTATCGCTGGCGGGACATTAACCAACGACTCCAGAGCTTGCGCTAAAAGGCTCGCGAACAGCGATTTGCCCGTTCCCGGCTGTCCCAACAAGACCACAAGGTCGCCGCGCAGCCAACCGCTTAGCACACGCCCTACCAGGCCTTCGGTCAGTTCATATCCGTGTTCGGACATCCATGCTTCGGCTGCCGCAATGAGCTCTTCTCGCGTCGATTCGACGGTTGGGGCGGGCGGCAGACTCCCCAGTTCAACGAAAGTGTCTTCGCCTATTGGTGCCACTTCAAAAGGCACATGGAGGTACTCGTCTGGGATCTCTTCCGAATAGATCGTCCCGACCAAATCTGCGACATTGAGGTCGAACTCGTTTTGAAACCACGCGATCAAGCGAGTTAGTGGTGCATCGTCGTCCGTTAGGTCGCTAGTGACAGATGCGTCAAGGTCGTCCACATCAACATCGCGACCGAACCAGACAGCAAGATCAATGATTCTTGCTGCCTTTATAGGACGCGAGGAGCCGCTGATGAGTTCGCTGCCGGCGTTCGGCGTCAGCCGCCAGTTGTCCGGGGCCGAGCCGGCGACCTTCGTCTGAATCAGAACTCTCCCGCGCCCACTTTCAACGCTGCGAATCTTTTGGAGGCCCGTACCGCCATACCTACGGTTCTGCCAAGGTGCGCGGGACGACCACGGTGCTCTGAACGGCGCGGAGGCGTCCGGGGGCCGCGGCAGCATGAAGTACTGTTCGAGCAACCTCACCTCATCCCCAGAACCGAAGGCTGCACCCTCCGTCACCGGGTCCACGTTCTGACTGCTTGCAGCCCGAATAAGGGCAGGGATCGTAACGAGGGCTAGCGGGTGCGTCCCGTCAAGCGCAGAGACGGCTTGCAGCACCAAACTGGCAGGCACATACGACACTCGGTGACCGTACCGCGTCGAACACCGAAGTCATTGGATGCGCGTCGCGGACTACCCGGACTGCGATCGCTCGGACGACTCCATGTTGTCCGCGATCAGCGTGCAGAAGTCTGGGTTGAGCTCCACTCCAACCGAGGACCGGCCCATGTCATCGGCGACATACATCGTTGTCCCGCCACCAAGGAAGGGATCAAGCACCACCCCGCCGGGAGGACATCCCACGCTGATGCAACGCTCCACAAGCTTGCGCGGATATGGTGCGTAATGAGTACCGCGAGCAAGAGAACGGCGGTCGGGTTCAATGAACCAGACGTCCTCTTCGCCTTCGAGACCGGTCCTGTCGAAGTAATACCGTGTTGACTTCGAGAACATAAAGATGTGCTCGTACTTACGCCATGGTCGATCTTTGCTGGTCGGTTCAGGTATTGCGCTCTTACGCACCCAGATGATCGTGCTTCGCAGCGTCCAATCGTCTTCTTGTAGCGCGAGCGCCACCCTCCACGGGATCCCGATCAGCGACTTCCGAGGAAGCCCCAGCCCTGGACCATCGACTGCGCGAAGTCCTGGCAGCCTACGGCTTCGGTGCTTATCGTCTTTGCCATGAGGGCGCCCTTTTGCGCTGTAGTACGTATCGCCGAGGTTGAGAAATACAACACCGTCTGCCGCTAGTGCGGGCTTGAGTGCGGCAAATGCATCCCTTAGGTTGCTGACGAAGCCATCGATGCTGGGCTCTAGACCAAACTGACCGGCGACCTCGTAATCACGCTGCCAGTAATATGGCGGCGAGGTCACAACGCAGTTGACCGACTCTGCCGGCAACTCCGTAAGAGCCTCGCGACAGTCTCCGTTCAGCAGCTGCCAGGTAGTGCCGTTCGGACGCACCCCACTTGCGAACAAGCTTTTCATTGGCTCCTCCGGTGTGCACTGATGATCAGTGACACCTTCTCAAGGGGTACCGACATCCCACGAGTGTAAGACATCTCCGACGGTATCCGAAGTTCCCCCGACGGCGTGTTGCGGTCGGCATCCGACCAACGGGTAACGGGTAACAATAATCTTCAAGGGTGGCTGATGAAGACGTTGCAGGTACGCTACGTCAGCTTGCGCGATTCTTGGTTGGACCAGCGGAGATCGCTGACCTCCTTGGCATCGAGGCCAACACCGTCAACGTGTGGAAAGCACGACACGCCGATTTCCCGAAGCCGGTCAAGCGACTCCGGTCAGGCGACCTCTGGGACGTTCGGGAGGTACAGGCCTGGGCCAAAGCCACCGGACGAACGCGCTGACCGTTCTTGCCCGAGTGCGGCGCCCCGCAGGCGTAAGCGGTCACCGCACTCCGCAGCCACGACGCCTACGAACAAGTTGGGTGAATCAACCCCGCGAAAGCTCGGCGCCGGTTTACCGCAGACCCAACCGTGGCCTGCTCGCAGCGATCAGCCCATTGCTCTAGCCGGCCTAGCCCGATTGGACCGCAGTCTTGTTCCGTCTGCGCACCCCAGTGACAAACAGTTGAAGAGCGTTAACGGCTGCACCACCCGCTATACCGAAGATGATGCCTGCGATGAAAAGATCATTTGCGTCCTCGTCCAAGGCTTTCTGGTTAGTCCCCGTGATGTGTGGCGGTGAATACGTAGTCGGCATCAGCGGCTGCTGGAACGCCCACGTAGCTCTCGGGACCGTCGAGGCGGCAGATTTCGCACCCCCCACCGAAGCAGGCGCAAATTCGCCGCTCTCCGTCCCGACGCTTCCGGGTGTCAGCGAAAATTCGAAGTCGTTCGCAGACTCAAAGATTGCCTGAGTAATAACATTCGTCGGCGGATAGTCGACGTACGGATATGGATCGTCTGGACTCGCGTCCTCCCGAATTGACCCAGGCGGCGGCAAGAATTCTGTACCAGTCACCGATATTGTCGGCTGTCGAATTGCGGCTTTGGTCCGCGAGTATGTAAAGGCAAGGCCTGGGATCTTCTTGAAATCGGCTACCACAACGATGCCGTCAGTGCCCCCATCCTCGGACTCAACCATTACCTTCCCGCTAATCTGTAAGACTCTTGCTGATCGGGCAGCAGTCGGAGTCCGAGCAGCTGGCTCGCACGTGAATCCAGGAGTAGTTTCACAACGTTGGAACTCGGCTTGGGAGGGAATGTCGAAAGATACGCTTAAATTCGACCCGACAGGCAGTAGGTTATCGTACGAAATCACCATAAGAATTCTGATCGTTTCCGCATCTGGATCAGGCAGCGAGATCGCAGGACTTAAGTCGTATCCATCGAGAGGTCCGCCGTGAGCTTCGACCCACAGCAGACCGCTTAGCGTAGGACTGTTCTCAAGAGGAATTCCGTTACTATCCGCGGGCTTTACACCCACGTCGATCATGAGTTCTTGAGTGCCGAATGGCGTCAAAGTGGCGTCGTCGGGCTGGAACCGGAAGCCTGCATAGAGGAGAGCCGAAAAGGCCGTCACGAGCACGACGAGCTGCGGCACGAGCCGCGGAACCAGGGGCCTATCGCGGACTTGAGCTGCTTCGCGATGTAGCTGGTCCGAAATCGCACTGAGGTGGTTACCGGCGGCGAGAGCGTCAGCTGCGGAGCGAGCCTGCAGCGAACTCAGCCGCACCCGTATCAACTCGAGCCAAGCCACCACCAATACGAGAGTCGCCAGAATCACGTTCTGCCGGCGACCGGCCCCCTTGCTCATGGCGGGAATTTAGCAGCTCGCTCCGCCTCGTGATCGGACAAGCTCAAGTAGATTTGTGGTTGGCGTCGACCGCCATTGACGACACCCTCTAGCCGCAACTATCTCGTGGGGCGAATCAACTAACTATCGTTCTTCATTCAGGAAGGTCTCCCAAGCTTCTTGGCTCTCCACTTCTGAGATGTATCTTAATTCTAATGCGCGTGCTGCGAAGCGTTGCTCCGACGATCTGGCGTGCGTCACTAGCGCCGAGACAAATGCGCGCAAACTTAGAGCCTGAATTAGAGATGGATCGTGCTGAAGAGCTTGGTACTTCTTTACTATATCCAGCGCGCGTTGGTCGAATTCGTGGTGTAGGACAACAACACTCGGTGGCCGGTTACGGTTGGGAGCCAGATCATCCGAAACCGCCATTGCTAGAGCATGACACCTTGCAAGTTGGTTCACGGCCGATGTCTGGAGAACCGTATCGACGTCCGCCCAAAGCACATGAGCACTTGCTAATTGCCGATATGTTGGCCGGTCGATATTGACGGTTCGACTATTAAACCGGTCCGAATACTTGATTTCGATCACTAACAGCTCATCGCCGGTGCGGGTTGCTAGGAGGACGAGAACATCAACGCGAGTCGAATCGCCTAGATATCTACTCCTACGGAGAGGAGCGTACTCAATCTTCATCCACTTGATCGAGGAGATGTTGGGACGTTGCAGTACATCTCGGAGCACGCGAGCAAACCATTCTGGAGCCTCGGCAAACAGCCCGAACATGTTGAGCGTTAGCGTTTGACTGGACGTCAAGTACTTAATGCATCGAAGGGGGTCCAAACCCCAACCCTCTGCATGGCGATCGCGGAACAATCTGCTTGCAGCAGGCGACGTGAAATTCAAGCCCGCTCGCGCATCGTCATCCGTCAGAATGCTCCCCAAGGGCCGCCGCACCGCCGATGCAGTCGCACCGAAGCCACTTCTTCCGAGAATGACTGCGCGATACCAAGATTGGTGAAAACGGACCCGACGCGCGAGCCCACTTTCACCGGACAACTGCGGCCCAATTGCGGCTAGCATTTCTAGGCTGCCTGGATACTTACCCGTTAGCAGACCGAGCTGGCTCTTGAGCTGACGCACACCGCTGAGTGTAAGACAGCGTATTTCGGCGTAGACCGGCGCGAACCAGGGGTACCTGTTTCGGTTTGCTCGCCCGCATCTGGCCATCAAATCCTGGATGTACGACGACCGGGCTCACCGCAAACCTTTTCCCTAGGTTTGGCAACGGAGACTAGAGACAGATCACTTCCGGTGACGAAGGGCGGCGGCCGATCCCAGGAACCCGCTGCCCAGGGCGCCGAAGGTCGATAGGGTCGCGCGGTGGCCCTGGACAACGTGCTCTCGCTGCAGCAACTATTCGAAGGACGGACCTTCCGCGTTCCGGATTACCAGCGCGGCTACGCGTGGGAGACCCGGCAGCGCACCGAGTTCGTCGAGGACCTGGAGATTCTCGGACCGAACCGCGAGCACTTCACCGGATTGGTAGTTCTGCATGACCAGGGCGCGGACGCGCGCAAGCTCGACTCCGAGGGCAAGAGCTACCGCGTGTACGACGTGGTCGATGGCCAGCAGCGACTAACAACGATTGTGCTCATGCTCGATGCCGTACGCCGTGAGATGGCGAGTCTGGACGACCCTACTGCCAAGACACTGGCTGACGGCATCCGGCGCAGCTACGTAGCAGCGACGGACGTCGGCGGTCAGCCGATGTACAAGCTCACGCTTAACCTCGATCCGTGGATGAATAGGCTGGATGCGGGGTGTCGGAACGAGGAAAGTGCCCTTTGAGCTGGGATGATTGATGTTCCTCACGCATTAATCAAACCCGGTTAGAAGGGCACTTCCAGTGCGAGTGTCGCATGGCTTTG
>NZ_JAPFPY010000017.1 GCF_026240945.1 Mycolicibacterium sp. J2 | reverse complement strand
CCGCCTGACCAACCGCCGAAAGGCCCGACCCGAACATCACAGGAAAAGCTGGGTAGACCAGCAACTACCGACTGCCCACGATCTGGGGCCATGACAAAAATCAGCCCCAAGAACCTCAACAGGGTCGATCCACGGATCGAGGCTTAGGCGCGACGGGGTGCGGCCAGGCGTTCGGTGCGCAGTCGCGTCACCTCGGGCAGGTCCAGCGGCGGCAGCTCGCCGACGACGCGGCCGAGCAGGTGGTCGGCCAGCTGGGGGTTGCGGGCCAGGCACGGCCCGTGCAGATAGGTGGCGACGATACTGCCCTGCACCGCACCGTCGAAGCCGTCGCCCAGGCGATTACCCGCCCCCTTGGTGACCCGCGCCAACGGTCGCGCGTCTGACCCCAAAATCGTTCCACCCCGGTGGTTTTCGAAGCCGGTGAGGGGCTCGGTGAGGCCGTCGACCAAGGGCTCGGAGGTGACCTCGCCGATGGTGCGGGCTTGCTGCGGTGAGGTGGTGACATCGAGCAGGCCCACTCCGTCGACCCGCTCGCCGGCCGAGGTCTCATACCAGTGCCCCAACACCTGGATGGCAGCGCAGATGGCCAGCACCGGTGCCCCGCGGGATACGGCGCGCTGCAGGCCCGGATGGCGGATCAGGTGCTTGGTGGCCAGCCGCTGCGCGTAATCCTCAGCCCCGCCGAGGGTGTAGAGATCCAGCGACTCAGGTACCGGATCGTCGAGCGTGATCTCCACGATCTCGGCGTCGATTCCGCGCAACCGCAGGCGTTGTCGCAGCACCACAGCGTTGCCGCCGTCGCCGTAGGTGCCCATCACGTCGGGCAGCACCAGCCCGATGCGGACGGTCATGAACGCGCTCCCGGCAGGCGCCGGTTCAGCTGCAGGAAGGCGGTGTAGTTGGCGATCACCTCGACGTGGCCCGGCGGGCAGGAGGCGATGGCGGCGACGGTGTCGTGCACCAGGGTGTGCTCGACACCGGCATAGCCCAGCCGCACCGCGAGGTCGGTGCCGCGTTCCCCGGCGGCCACCACCTGGGTCGACTCGAAATGCTCGAAACGTACGTCCCACAGCCAGGACAGGTCTTCCCCGTCGGGCACCTGCCCGTTGACCGAGATCACGACACCGGCGGCATCCTTGTCGATCATCGACAGCGCCTCCTGCCACCCGGCAGGATTCTTGGCCAGCAGCAGGCGGGCGGTGTGATCTCCCACCTGAACCGTGCGATACCGCCCGGCGACCTCGTCGACGGTGCACACCGCCGCGACCGCCCGGGCCGGGTCGGCGCCAAGGGCCACCGCCGCGGCGACGGCCTGGGTGGCGTTGCCGCGGTTCACCGCACCGGGCAATGCCAACTGCATCGGATGCGAAAACCCTTCCGGCCCATAGATGTTCGTATCATCGAACCACCACTGTGGGCTGGGTCGCCTGAAGGCCGGGGTGCCCGTCGAATACCAATCGACGCCGTCGCGCACGATGACCTCGCCGGACCGCGGACAGCTCACCGAGTCCTGGGCCCAGCCACCGCCGGCCGCCACCCACACCACGTTCGGGCTGTCGTAGGCGGCCGAGGTCATCAACACGTCATCGCAGTTGGCGACGATCACCGCACCGGGATGCCGGGCCAGCCCGGCCCGCAGCGTGCGCTCGATGTGATTGATCTCGCCGACCCGGTCGAGCTGATCGCGCGACAGGTTCAGCAAGACGACCACCGCCGCCTCGACCGCGTCCAGAACATGCGGGACGTGCATCTCGTCGACTTCCAGCGCGGCCAGTTCGGCGTCGGGGGCGCCGGCCAGCGCCGCCACCAGACCGGCGTCCATATTGGCGCCCTCGGAATTGCTCGCGACTGCCTGATGTCGCCGCCCTCGCGGCTCCGGCGCTCCCACGGTGGCCAGCGCCGCCGCCGTCATCCGGGTGGTGGTGGATTTGCCGTTGGTACCGGTGACCACCACCGAACGGCGGCCCGCCCCGAGCTGCCGCAAGATCGAGCGGTCCAGCGTCATCGCCACCAGACCGCCGATCATCGCACCGGCTCCGCGGCCGGTGACCCGCGACGCCCACCGCGCCGCCGCGCCGGCGCGCAGCGCCAGCTTTCCCCGAGTGGTGACGGCCATCCGCTGAATTTTAGGGGCCCGACACGCACGGCTGCGATCGGCGTGTTGTCGGACCGCCGTGCCATCCTCGAATCATGAGCCAGACCTGGGGACGACCGGCGGTCGAACCGGGCAGCGGCTGGGCGGTCGTCGACGTGGAGACCACGGGTTTTCGTCCCGGCCAGGCCCGGGTGGTCAGTGTGGCCGCGCTCGCAGTCGGGGACGACGGCAATGTCGAACACAGTGTCGCCAGCCTGCTCAATCCCGGCGTGGATCCGGGCCCCACCCACGTGCACGGCCTGACCACCGAGATGCTGGAGGGCCAGCCGACCTTCGCCGAGATCGCGCCGCGGCTGATGGAAGTGCTGCACGGACGCACCCTGGTGGCGCACAACGTGGCCTTCGATTACGCCTTCCTGGCCGCCGAAGCCGAACTGGTCGGCGCGCAGCTGCCGGTCGAGTCGGTCATGTGCACCGTGGAGCTGGCCCGCCGGCTGGCCCTGGGCACCGAGAACCTGCGCCTGGAGACCCTGGCCGCGCACTGGGGCGTCACGCAGATGCGCCCGCACGACGCACTCGACGACGCCTTGGTCCTGGCGCAGATCCTCAAACCGGCGCTGGTGGCCGCCAGGGAGCGCAAAGCCTGGCTGCCCATCCGCACGGTGACCCGGCGGACCTGGCCCAACGGCCAGGTCACCCACGACGAATTGCGGCCGCTGAAGACGCTGGCCGCCCGGTTGCCGTGCCCGTATCAGAACCCGGGCCCGTTCGTGGCCGGGCGCCCGCTGGTGCAGGGCATGCGGGTGGCGCTGTCGGCCGAGATGACCAGGACCCACGAGGAGGTGCTCGAGCGCATCCTCGGCGCCGGGCTGGCCTACACCGAGAACGTCGACCAGCACACATCCCTGGTGGTGTGCAACGAGACGGCGCCCGAACAGGGCAAGGGCTACCAAGCGCTCGACCTGGGCGTCCCGCTCCTCTCCGATGCCGAGTTCCTTCGCCTGATCGACCACGCCGTCGGGGGCCGGGGTGTCGAGGAGTTCGTCGACACCACCGGCGACGGCGACCAGTACGCCCTGTTCTAGACCTCCGGCTTGACGAACGTATAGACCTGGTATTGCAGCAGGCTGAGCTTGGACAGCCATTTCATCCAGCGGGTGCCGACAGAGAGGGTGTCCTGCGCGTCCGCCGAGGCCTGCTCGCGGAAGAACCGCAGCAGGAACGGGTAGGTCGGCATGGTGTTCTTCCGGATGTTGCGCCTGGCCACCAGCTCGAGCCCCGCGTTCTTGCCCATCGACTTATAACCGCGCAACGGAACGTCACCCAGGGTCCCGTAGGACTTCGCGATGCGGGGCCGGATCGCCATCCAGATGGGTGTCTTGCCGAAGAACATCATGGTGGGGACGAAGTCGGACACCGCCAGGCAGCCGCCCGGTTTGAGCACCCGGGCGGCCTCGCTGAGGAACTTCTGCCGCGAGGGGAAGTGGAAGATGCACTCCACCGCGAGGATGCGGTCGAAGGAGTTGTCCTCGAACGGCAGCTCGCACGCGTCGGCCTCCACCCAGCGCAGGGTGTTGCCGTGCGCCGGGGTGATCTGTGCGTCGGCGGCGGCGAGTTGGCGCGGGTCGATGTTCAAACCCGTGAGTTCCATGCCGGAGTAGCTACCGTTGATCTGTTGGATCGTTCCGCCGAAGCCACAGCCCACGTCGAGCAGCCGCTGTCCGTCGGCGAGCCGGCCGGCCTCGAACAGCACCCCGTTCATGGCCTCCATGGCGGCGGTGTAGTCCGCCTGGGTGCCCGTGGCCGTCTTGGGATCGTCCCAGTATCCCCAATGCACCTGGTTCTCCCAGAGCTGACCCGTTTCGCCGCCGCCCTGGCGTTCGTCGATGAGCAGGTCGAAGTAGGGCAGCGTGAGCTTGGAAAGGCGTTGTTCTGACAGGGTTTCCATATCGTGGGTCTCCAATCCGGGGTTGGTCGAAAGATTCGTCGTGGTCATTTCTGCTCCAGTCGTGGTCATGGCGTGGGCATCCACTCGGCGACCGAGAGGATGGTGAACACCACCAAGGCGAGTCCGATCAAGCCGCCGGCGGGAATCATGATGAGGCACACCGTCACCCAGACCAGAAGCCGCGGCCACTCGAATGGCTGGTTGCCCACCACGTCACCCTTGCGGTGGCGCAGGCTGTGATAGGTCGCCCAGATCCCGGCACCGGCCGCCGCGACGGCGATGATGCGCACGCCGTCCGGGGTGGCCAACAAGGCCACACTCGCCATCGCCGCGGCCGCTGCCATCCGTGCCCAGATCACACCGCGAAGTTCGTTCACGAGCCCGAGTCCGGGGCTGCGATCCGGTTCGCCGCGATAGCGCGGCAGCCGCCCGTCGATGCCAAGCAGTCGCCAGATCCAGCGAGACCACACCGTCCGCAGGCCGAGTTCGTCGGCCAGTCGGCGAACGTCGCCGGCTGATTCGGCCATCAGGCGCCGCGAGTACGCGCTGCGCCAGTAGGCCGCCTTGAACACGTGTCGCGGGACGTCGAACTGCCGCACGAACGCGCGTGGCGGCGTGAGCATCTCACCCATCAGCCAGCGCAGGAAGAACGGAAAGGTGATGGCGTACAACGCTCGCCGGATACGCCCGGCGCCCTGTATTCGCTGTGCCAGGTGGATATCGGCGAATGTGATGTGCCGGGCCTCCTCGGCCAGATGTATGGAGGTGACCCGGTTGAGCAGTGGTGGTACCTGAGCCGCACCGCGGTGCTGCAGCGTCTGCTGGAAGTGCAGTGGCTGCTCGCCGCACAGCACCCCGATGAAGAGGAAGACGTTGGCGTAGCCGCCGATGAAAGCGATGATGGGCCCGAAGATCCGCGATGCCCGCCGCATACCGGGCACGTCTTCATGGGTGCGGTTGACGAACTCCTGGAACATCTGGATGTGGTGGCACTCGTCGGACAACTCGTGCAGCAGGTAACGGAACACCTGGGCGCCGTTGGGCAGTGTGCCGGCATAGTGCACGACGCCGCGGATGAGCATCATCTCGAACTGCAACGTGACCTTGAGGATGTTGGCCGTCAGCCAGCGGCCCATGTCAATCCGCCGCTGCGCTGACTGCTCGCCGTACCAATCGGTCGCCGCGAGCGGGACGGCGTTCGGATCCAGTTGCCAGCGAGTGTCGTTCGCGTCCAAGGCATTCTCGGGCGCATCCCAGTCGATATCGACATAGGGATCGAAGCTCAGCCGGGACATCGCCTCGGTGAGGGAGGTGACCCGCTCGGTGTAGGCCGGGACCGACGAATCGTCGGCGTGGCTGAGAGCCGTCATGTACCGGTGCGCATCTCGATGCGCTGTGCCGACGGACAACCCGCGTGCATACCGATCTCCATCCAGCTGTCGTTACTGGAATTGGTAGCACCCTGGTGATTCCGGCGTCTGCATGTGCGCCAAGTCGTTACTCATTGCGCGCTGACCTGTTACGGCCGCGGTTGGCTGGACGAAAGCCTCTGCGGTGCAGGGCTATCGCCGGGGTCGGCCGGTTGTGCACCATGGGCGGTGTGCGGAACCGGGGCCGACCCCAACATCTGGTGTTGTCATCGCTGGTGTTCAGCTCACAGGGGTGCGTCCGCGGTGGTGGCCACCGCGCCGGCGACGGCTCCGTCGGCGGCGCGCGCCACGGCGACGATCAGGGGCCCGTACGGTGCTCGCCACTCGCTGTGCGGGGCGTCGTGGATGCCCGGGGCCAGCGTGACGGTGCCGCTCGCCGAATTCTCGGTCACCGCCAGGGGCACCCGCACTCCGTCGACGAAAGCCGAGACAGCCTCTGCCGCAGCGTTGGTCACGTCGATACGGAAACGCAGCGTGCCGGCGCCGCCGTCGCGGCGGGTGTGTACATCGGTTATGGCGACCGTCAGTTCGCCATCACCGGCGGGACGCGGGTGCTCGAACACCGGCTCGTCGGGTAGCCCAGGGGTGCGCGCCGGGGGAACCCGGCGGGCCCGTAACGCTTCGACCGAACGGGCCAACCGCAACAGGGCGGTGTCGGAATAGGCGGCACCGGCCAAGGTCAGTCCGACCGGCATCCCGGTGTCGGCCATCGTGCCCATCGGGATGGTCACGGTGGGCAGGCCGAGGTGACGGGGCACCAGGTTGCCGTTGGACACCCACACCCCGTTGCGCCAGGCGATATCGGCCGACGCCGGATTGACGTCGGCGTCGGCGGGCCCCACATCGGCCGCCGCCGGGAAGACGACGGCGTCGATCCGGTTCTGTGCCAGCCATTCCTCGAAGTCGACGCGCCGCGTGTGCTCCAACCCGCGCATTCCCGCCTCGATCGACGGGATCTGGTTCCAGGGCGTGACACCTTGGCGCGCGCGGTCGACATACTCGGCGAGGTCGTAGGCGACATCGAACGGGAAGATGCCGTACCGGTCGGGCAATGCGCCGGTCGGCTGCGGGAAGATGCGCTCGCCATCGACCTGGGCGAGGCCGGACAGACCGGGCTGGTCGACGGCGCGCAGGAACGCGTCGAACGCCCAGATCGACAAGTCCCCGAGCTCGCGGTCGGTGAATTCGGCAGGTACGAAACCGCGGTCGACCATCGAGCGGGATTCCGGGTGCAGCCCTTCGTAGTTCTCGACGGCCGGGAAGTCGGTCTCGACGACGTCGGCACCGGCGGCCACCAGGTCGTCGCGCACGGCCTGCCACAGGGCCAGTACGGAGTCGCGCGTGCTGATCGGGTAGGCGCTGGCGGGATCACCGTTGATGTAGAGCCGGGGCACTGCCAACCGCAAGCCGCGCAACGGAAGCGGCGGCAGGTCGACGTATGACGCGGGGCGCACCTGTGAAGCCGCGGGCAGGTCGATCCAGTCCTGCAGGCGCCACAGGTCACCATCGCGGACCGGGTCGTCGTCGACCACGGTGTCGAGCAGCCGCAGCAGGTCGTCGACCGAACGGGCATGGGGCACGACCACATCCATGGTGGGTACCAGCGGCCAGTTGCCGCGCACCGAGATCACGCCACGCGAGGGGGTGTAGGCCACCAGGGAGTTGTTGGACGCGGGGGCGCGCCCGGACGACCAGGTCTCCTCGGCGAGGCCGAAGGCGGCAAAGCTCGCCGCCGTAGCGGTGCCCGATCCGTTCGACGAGCCGGACCCGAAAGCCGCGGTGAGATAGTCTGCACTATAAGGGCTTTCGGCGCGTCCGTACAGCCCGCGCTGCATCCCGCCAGCCGCCATGGGGGGCATGTTTGTCAGCCCGAGGCAGACCGCTCCGGCCTTCCGTAGCTGGCTCACAGCGAACGCGTCATCCTGCGCGACGAGGTCGGCGAAGGCCGGTGAACCAGCCGTCACCGGCAAGCCGCGCACCATATAGCTGGCCTTGGCCGTGTACGGGATGCCATCCAACGGGCCGTGGGACCGGCCGCGGGCTCGGCGCAGATCCGAAGCGCGGGCCTCGTCGAAGGCCGCGGGATTGAGCACGGGCACGGCGTTCAACGTGATCCCGGAGCGGTCGTAGTACCCGATCCGATTGAGATAGCGCGCCACCAGCTCGACACTGGTGACCGTGCCCTCCTCGAGGGCGCGACGCAGCGTGGCGAGATCGGCCTCGACAACAGAAAAGGAGGGGATGGTCATGACGCGCCTCGGTTTCGTTCGTTGGGGAGCGGTGTGCCGCTCCGTCCGTCACCGGGCTAAAACATACACTGTCGGTTTAAGGTCCGCACGTGTTCCGCTGCACCGGACGCTCGCAACGCCGGTTGTACGCTGAGTCACATTCGAGAGGAGACGGTCATCGCCCGACCACCCCGGCCCATCCTCAGCCGTGACCTGATCGCCCGCACCGCACTGGCCCTGGTGGATCGGTACGGTGCCGACGGGGCCAGCATGCGGCGGGTTGCCCAGAAGCTGAACGTCAATCCGACCTCGCTCTACAACCACGTTCCCGACCGGGCGGCAATGGTCGAGGACGTCCGCGCCCTGGTGTCGGCGAAAATCGATTCCGCGCCGTTGCGCGAACTGCCATGGGAGCAAGGCCTGACCGCGTGGGCCAGGTCGTACCGGCTCGCCTTCTCGAACCATCCCCGGGCGGTGCCGCTACTCATGACCACCAGGGCGTCCGCGCCGGTGCTGCTCGCGGGTTACGAGGATTTCGTGGTTGCCGCCGAAGCCGCTGGGTGGCCGAGATCCGAGGTGCTGCCGCTCCTGACGGCTTTCGAGTCGTTCATCCTGGGCAGCGTGCTGGACATGTCCGGGCCGAGCGTGATGTTCGACCCGACCGGGCAGGAGGACCGCTTCCCGCGCTTCACCGCCGCGTACGCAACACTGAAGAACGAATCCGAGGATCCGATGGCGACCCGGGCGTTCGAGCGGGGCCTGGCGATGCTGGTCGCCTCGGCCCGCCCGGCCTGACCGCCGCGCTCGACTCAGCCGCGCGCGGCGCGGTTCACCGCCGACACCACCGCGCGCAAGGACGCCGTGGTGATCGAGGTCGCGATACCCACGCCCCACACCGTCGTGCCGCCGATCGAGGCCTCCACGTAGGCGGCGGCCTGAGCCTCCTCACCGGCGGACATGGCGTGCTCGGAGTAATCCAGCACGTTGACGTCGTACCCGATGGCCCCCAGGGCGTCGCAGAAGGCGGCCAGCGGCCCGTTGCCGGCGCCGACGATTTCCCGTTCCACCCCGTCGACCTTCACCACCGCGGTGATCTTGTCGGTACCGCCGTCCACCTCGGCGGCCTCTACCTTCTGCCGGATCCGCTCCAGTGGGGTGATCGGCGCCAGGTACTCCTCGGCGAACACCTCCCAGATGGCCTTCGGCGACACCTCGCCGCCTTCACCATCGGTGATCTCCTGGATGGCCTTGGAGAACTCGATCTGCAACCGACGCGGCAGCACCAGTCCGTGGTCGGCCTTCATGATGTAGGCGACCCCGCCCTTACCGGACTGCGAGTTCACCCGGATGACGGCCTCATAGGTGCGGCCGACGTCCTTGGGATCGATCGGCAGGTACGGCACCTGCCACAGGATGTCGTCGACATCGGCGTCCTGCTCGTCGGCCGACACCTTCATCGCGTCCAGGCCCTTGTTGATGGCGTCCTGGTGGCTCCCCGAGAACGCGGTGTACACCAGATCGCCCCCGTAGGGATGCCGCTCGTGCACGGGCAGCTGGTTGCAGTACTCGACGGTGCGCCGGATCTCGTCGATATTGGAGAAGTCGATCTGCGGGTCCACGCCCCGAGAGAACAGGTTCAGGCCCAGCGTCACCAGACACACGTTGCCGGTGCGTTCGCCGTTGCCGAACAGGCAGCCCTCGATTCGGTCCGCTCCGGCCTGGTAACCCAATTCGGCGGCGGCGACACCGGTTCCGCGATCGTTGTGCGGATGCAGGCTCAAGATGATGGAGTCCCGCGGCGACAGGTGCCTGTTCATCCACTCGATCGAGTCCGCGTACACGTTGGGCGTGGCCATTTCGACGGTGGCGGGCAGGTTGACGATCAACGGCCGGTCGGGGGTGGGCGCGACGATCTCGGCCACCGCGTTGCACACCTCGACGGCGTACTCCAGTTCGGTACCGGTGTAGGACTCCGGCGAGTACTCGAAACGCCACTTCGTCTCGGGGTACTTCTTGGCCTCCTCGACGCACATCCGGGCGCCGTCGGTGGCGATCTTCTTGACCGCGGCCCGGTCGGCGCGGAACACCACCCGCCGCTGCAGGATCGACGTCGAGTTGTAGAAGTGCACGATCGCCTGTGGGGCACCCGCACAGGCCGCGAACGTCTTCTCGATCAGTTCGGGCCGGCACTGGGTCAGCACCTGGATGGTGACGTCGTCCGGAATGGCACCCTGCTCGATGATCTCGCGGACGAAGTCGTAGTCGGTCTGGCTGGCGGACGGGAAGCCGACCTCGATCTCCTTGTAACCCATCCGTACCAGCAGGTCGAACATCCGGCGCTTACGGGCCGGGCTCATCGGGTCGATCAGTGCCTGGTTACCGTCGCGCAGGTCCACCGCGCACCAGCCGGGGGCGTGGGTGACCACCGTGTCCGGCCAGGTGCGGTCGGGCAGCGTGATGGGCTCCACCTCTTCGGCGAAGGATCGGTACCGGCTGACGGGCATCGAGGAGGCGCGCTGGGTGTTCCAGGCTGGCTGGCCTTCGCGGCGGGGGCCGGCCGGTGTGGTGATGGTGCGGGCGGACGTATAGGCGTCTGGGCTGTTCATAGTGGTTTGCTCCGGAGTCTCAGGGAATCGATCCCGTGGATTTCAGACCGGCGCATCGCGAAAGGCCCGCGACGGGTTGCCGGTCTGGTCAGACCCCGTCGCGGCGTCCGAGAAGGAGCACCCGCTGCACGTGGGTTACTGTACTCCGCATAGCTGTGGCGCCAAAACCCCGCTCCCCGCGGTCAGTGCTGGTCCTGTTTCTGGTGACGGCACTCGGCCTCGCCGGATGTGCCCGGGTCGTCGACCCGGCGCCCCTTGCCGCCGGTCCCGATCCCGGCTTCTTCTTCGCCGGTGCGGTGCCCACCTACGGACATCCCGTCAGCCCTGCCGAGCACAACCGATTGGCCTATCTGCGGGCGTTGCGCCGGGTGGACCCTTGCGGCCTGCTCAGCCGCGAGTCGCTGGCGAAGATCGGTGAAATCGGTGCCGTCGGAACCATGTTCGCGTTCGACGAATGCGATGTCGATATCAAGCTGGCCGGTGCCACCGCCCGGCGCTATCTCGGCGTCTCGGTGGAACTGGGCACCCTCGACCACGAGGCGTGCCAGTACGTGGCACCGCTGCTGCTGTCCCGGATGCCCGGCGCCCCGGCGCTGCCCGGACCCGTGCAGCCGGTGCTCCGGATCACCCCCATCACCGACCAACCGTGCGATTTCGCCGATACCGTGGGCCGCTCGACGGGCCCGTTACCGGCCGCGGATCGGCCCCCGATCCGGGACGCCGTCGGCGTCTACCCGGTCCGGTTGGCCGAACGGGACCCCTGCGAGATCGTGCCGGTGCTCGGCACGGCGCAGTGGGATATCGGCGCGTCACGGCCGCACATGTGCGCACTGACCCTCGTCGACGGCACCGCCATCCGGGTCACCCTGCAACCTCAGTTGTTCGAACCGGAGACTGACAAGAGGCTGCGGCAGAGCCGCGACGGCGTGGTCGCATTCGTCGACACCCAACTGTGCGCGGCGACCGTCTTCCTCGGCCCCGCGATGCGCCGCAAGCTGCTCGGCGGCGACTACCTGCAACCCGCCGACGTGGTGATCCGGCCGGCCGTGACGGTCGAGAGCACCCCGGCGCGGTGTGGCACCGTGACCGGTATCGCCGCGGCCGCGGCCAAGGTTTTCGGCTGATCCTCCCCTGATCGGGGGACACCGGATTCATCCGGCCCATCCGCCGGTCGCCCGACAGACCGCGGCCCGTCATCGGGGCAGTGTCTGTGTGAACACCACACGCAGACAAAGGAACTCGATATGACCACCGTCATCAAGGCGATCAGCGCCTCGATTCTGTCCGCCGGCGTTCTCGGCGCCGCCGCCCTCGGTCTGGTCGGCGCCGCCGGCGGGGTCGCAGACCTGGAGACCACCACGTCCTCCGTCGCCCAAGCCACTCGGTGATTCAGACCTGAACATCCGGGAATGCGATGACCGACAGGAATCGGATGGGCAGCTCCACCAGATCAACCGGCCCGTGCGCCCCTTCCCCGTCCATCTGCAACGAATCGCCCGGGTGCAGCCGGTACACCGAGCGGCTGTGGCTGTAGTCCATGACGCCCTCGAGCATGAAGATGAACTCGGTACCCGGATGCTGGAACAGGGGATAGGTCCGGCTCTTCTCGCTGAGCGTCACGTGCAGGCATTCCAGTCGCTTGTGCTCACCCCGCAACGAGCTGAGCAGCTGGTACTCGTGACCCTCCTTGCTGCCGTTGCGCACAATCCGCGCGCCGGTGCCGGCCTGCACGAACGCCGCGGGCCGCTCCACGTCGGCACCGCGGAACAGGCTGGTCACCGGCACGTCGAGACCCTTGGCCAGCAGCGCCAGGGTGGACAGGCTGCAGGACGTCTGGGCGTTCTCGATCTTGGACAGCATCGCCTTGGAGATCCCGACCCGGGTGGCCATCTCTGCCACGGTCAGCCCTTGGGCCAACCGCAACTGGCGCACGTTGCGGCCGATCGCCGCCTCGAACTCCAGCTCGTCGGACGATACCTGGGGGTCCCGGTCGCGGGCGGTGCCGGAGTTCCGAAGCAGCGGGACGTCGCTCATGTGTCGACTCGCTCCCCTCTAGCGCATCTCGCCCGCGCCGACGTACGGATACGGGCTCTTGAGAAGATCTTGCTCGGCGAACCGGGACAACCGGAAATCGGATTCCGGGATGCGCGGGTCGGCGCTGCGCCCGTCCATCACCAGATCCGCGACCAGTCGGCCGACCGCGGGCGCGATCTTGAACCCGTGTCCGCTGAACCCCGCCGCCACGATGAGGCCGTCGATCCCGGTCGTGGAGATCACCGGATTCCAGTCCGGGGTGACGTCATAACACCCGGCGTAACTGCCGGTGATCGCGGCGTCGGGGAACCCGGGAAACCGGGTGCCCACCTTGTCGACGGTGACGTCGACGAACGCATCTGTTGCCCGGTTCAGGTAGTTGTCGGGATCCGCCGTTTCGCCGTGAGCCAGATCGCTGTTGCCGAACAGGATTTCGCCTCCCAGCTCGGGACGCACGTACTGCAACGACACCAGGTCGGAGAACACCGGTACCTTGCCGATGTCCACGCCGGGGGCGATGGTGACGATCTGCTCGCGCACCACCTCGATCGGCACGTCGACGCCGTAGCGGGCCAGGAACGGGCGGGTCCACACCCCGGTCGCGACGATGACCGTGCCGGCCGCCACGGTGGTGCCGTCGGCCAGCCGTACCCCGTTGACGCGCTCACCGTCCACAAGCAGGTCGGTGACGGTGGCGCCCTGCCGAACCCGGACGCCGACGGCCCGTGCCGCAACCGAAAACGCCTGTGCGGTCTGGTAAGCGTCGCCGTACCCGCCGCGGGGTTCCCAGCCGAATGCGGCGAACGGCTCCAGGTCGGCCCATGGCCATAGTGCGGCGACGTCGGAGCGGTCGATCTCCTCGGTCTGCACCCCCACGGCGCGCTGCGCGGCCAAGCTTTTCCGCAGGTTCTCGACATTGGGTTCGCCGACGCCGACGACGTAACCGGTTTGCCGGAAACCGATATCGGTCCCGAAGATCTCCTGCGCCTTCTCGAATACCTCCAGTCCCACCGCCGCCATCGCCGCCAGTGAGCTGACCCCGTAGTGGCAGCGCACGATGCCGCTGGACTTACCCGTCATCCCGGATCCGACGGTGTTGCGCTCGAGGACCAGAATGTCGCCGGCACCCCGTTCACTCAATGCCCACGCCGCGGCGGCGCCCTCCAGACCGCCGCCGACGATGACGATATCGGCGCTAGTGTCCATGGCCCGGGATCCAATTCGTACCGGCCAGCGGGACCCGCGCCATGGCGGCCGCCTCGATGGTGATCGCGACCAGGTCCTCCGGCTCCAGGTGCGTGACGTGCGCCTTGCCGCAGGCTCGGGCGATGGTCTGGGCCTCCATGGTCAGCACCCGCAGATAGTTGGCCAGCCGCCGGCCACCTTCGACCGGATCGAACCGCGCGGCCAGCTCCGGATCCTGCGTGGTGATACCGGCGGGGTCGCGACCGTCCTGGAAATCATCGTAGAAACCGGCTGCGCTGCCGAGCTTTTCGTACTCGGCGCCGTAGCGCGGATGGTTGTCCCCGAGGGCGATCAGCGCCGCGGTGCCTATCGCGACCGCGTCAGCCCCCAGGGCCAGGGCCTTGGCCACATCGGCGCCGCTGCGGATGCCACCGGACACGATCAACTGAACGCCGGATTGCGCCCCGCCTCTGTGCACGCCGAGCTCCTGCAAGGCCTGCACGGCCTGCGGGATGGCGGCCAGCGTCGGAATGCCGACGTGCTCGATGAACACCTCCTGGGTGGCGGCGGTGCCGCCCTGCATGCCGTCGACCACCACCACGTCGGCGCCGGCGTGCACGGCCAGCTTGACGTCGTAGTAGGTGCGGGTCGCGCCGACCTTCACGTAGATCGGCTTCTCCCAGTCGGTGATCTCCCGCAGTTCGTTGATCTTGATGGTGAGGTCGTCCGGTCCCGTCCAATCCGGGTGCCGGCACGCCGAGCGCTGGTCGATGCCCTCGGGCAGCGTGCGCATCCCGGCCACCCGCGGGGAGATCTTCTGCCCCAGTAGCATTCCGCCACCTCCGGGCTTGGCGCCTTGGCCCAGCACCACTTCGATGGCATCGGCCTTGCGCAGGTCGTCGGGATTCATCCCGTACCGCGACGGAAGATATTGGTAAACCAGGTGTTTGCTCTGCCCGCGCTCTTCGGGCGTCATGCCGCCGTCCCCGGTGGTGGTCGACGTGCCGGCTTCGCTGGCGCCGCGCCCCAGTGCCTCCTTCGCCGGGCCGGACAGCGCGCCGAAACTCATGCCCGCGATGGTGACCGGGATATCAAGGTGTAGAGGATGTTTGGCGTACCGTCCGCCGAGCACCACATCGGTGCCGCAGCGCTCCCGGTACCCTTCCAGCGGATAGCGCGACATCGACGCGCCGAGGAACAGCAGGTCGTCGAAATGCGGCAGGGGCCGTTTGGCGCCCCAGCCGCGGATGTCGTAGATGCCTGTCTCCGCGGCTCGCTGGATGTCGGCGATGATATTTCGGTCGAAGGTGGCGGATTCACGCATCAGTAGGCACTCGCATTGTCGACGTGGAAGTGGTAGAGGGTGCGCGCCGATCCGTACCGGGTGTACTCGGCGGTGTCATCGGCATAGCCGGCCGCGGCGAGCAATTCGGCCAGTTCGGCGTGGTGTTCGGCCCGCATCGGTTTGGCCACGCAGTCGGCCCCCAGGGAGGCCACCTCACCGCGTACGTAGAGTCGGGCCTCGTAGATCGAATCGCCAAGGGCTTCACCGGCATCGCCGCGGACCACCAGCCGCCCGGCCTGCGCCATGAACGCACTCATGTGGCCGATGCTGCCGCCGACCACGATGTCGACGCCCTTCATCGAGATACCGCAGCGGGCCGCGGCATCGCCCTCGATGACCAGCAGCCCACCGTGGGCGGTGGCCCCGGCCGACTGTGATGCGTTGCCCGCGACGCGGACCGTGCCGCTCATCATGTTCTCGGCGACGCCGGTGCCGGCGTTGCCGTCGATGGTGACGTGGGCATGCTGGTTCATGCCCGCGGCGTAGTAGCCGACATGCCCCTGGATGGTCACCGTGATCGGCGCGTCGAGTCCGACTGCGACGTTGTGCGCGCCGTCGGGATGGGTGATGACGAATTCACCTGTGACACCGGGCTGATGCAGCGCCGCGTTCACCTCCCGCAGACGTGTGCTGGCCAGGTCGTACTTCACTAGCGTGTCCATGCGTACACCACCTCCGGCTCGGGTTCCCAGATCTTGGCTTCTTCCACACCCGGCAGACCCGCCAGGGCGCGGTACTCGCTGGCCATGGCCACCCACTGCGGCGTCTCGGCGATCACCGCCGGTTTGCATGCGATGGCGTCGCGCACCACCGCGAAGGAGTCCCGGTTGGACACCAGCAGCGTGTAGAAGCCGTCAAAGGTGGCGCACAGCTCCTTGAGTGCGCTCTCCACGTCCCGGCCCGCGGCCAACTGTTCGGCGACGAACCGCGCACCCACCTCGGTGTCGTTCTCACTGTCGAATTGGACTCCGGCCCTGCGAAGTTCGCGGCGAATCGTGGCGTGGTTGGCAAACGATCCGTTGTGCACCAGACATTGCTGTGGCCCCACCGTGTAGGGGTGGCAGCCCGACGGGGTGACCGCGGATTCGGTGGCCATCCGGGTGTGCCCGACGCCCTGCCACCCCTGGGCCTTGGCCAGACCCCACCCGTCGGTCAGCGCGCGCGGATTGCCGACACCCTTGAGCACCGCCAGGTCGGCTCCGAACCCGGCCACCAGTGCCTCGGGGTAAGCCGCCCGCACCCGCGCCAGCAGGTCCTCGGAGGAGGTGTCTGCCGTCAAGAGGTATGTCGAATCGACCTGCACCACCGTGACATCCGATCCGAGGGCGGGAGCCGCACCGATATCGGTGACCGATACGCAACCCTTGCCCGCCGGCGACCACACCGGGTCGCCGTAGACGGCCACCCCGGCCGAATCCGAGCCGCGATCCGACATCTCGCACAGCATCCCGGTGAGCAATTCACCCAGCCGGGGGTAGAGCTCCGGTGTGCGCAGGTGTAAGCCCACGATCCCGCACATATGTTGTCTCCCTTGTCTTCAGAAGGCGGTCAGGTAGGAGTCGACCTCCCACGGCGCGACGGTGCCGTGGTAGGCGAAGAACTCTTCGCGTTTGATCCCGGCGAAGTACGAGGCGACACCGGCGCCCGCGGTATCGAGGACACCGGTGATCACCGGGTCGGTCTCCAGCTCGTCGACCGCGTGCAGCAAGGTGGGCGGTAACGTCGACGGCCCCTGGGCGCCGACATCGCCGGGGTCCAGGCTGCGCTTGATGCCGTCGATACCGGCCCCGAGGGCGGCCGCGATGGCCAGGTACGGGTTGGCGGCGCCGTCGCCACCGCGCAATTCGACGCGCTGGTTGTCCGGCACCCGGATGTAGTGGGTGCGGTCGTTGCCGCCGTAGCTCGGTTTACGCGGAGCCCAGGACGCTCCAGAGGTGGTGCTGGTGGCGCCGGTTCGCTTGTAGGAGTTGACGGTCGGCGCGACGACGGCCTGCAACGCGCACGCGTGGTCGAGGATGCCGCCGATGAATCCGTATGCGGTGTCCGATAATCCGAGACCCCGGCGATCCTGCTCGGCCGGGAACGCCGGAGCGCCCGCGCTGGTCAGCGAGAGGTGCAGGTGCAGTCCGTTGCCGGTGCGATCGGCGAACGGTTTGGGCATGAAGGTGGCCACCATGCCGCGCTCGGCGGCGATCATCGACAGCAGGTAGCGCAGCGTGATCACCCGGTCGGCGGTGGTGAGGGCGTCGGCGAACTGGAAGTTCTGCTCGAACTGCCCGTTGCCGTCCTCGTGGTCGTTGGCGTAGTTGGACCAACCCAGGGTGTTCATCGCGGTGGAGATCGCGGTGAGGTGGTCATACATCCGGGTGACACCCCGTGCGTCGTAACAGGGTTGGGCGGCGGTGTCGGCGGTATCGGCGGTGACCAGGGTTCCGTCGGCCTCGCGACGCAGCAGGAAGTACTCCACTTCGGCGCCCACCCACGGCTCGAAGCCGGCGTCGGCCACCTGCTGGATGAGCCCTTTGAGGATCACGCGTGGCGCATACGGCCACGGCTTGCCCTGCACGTGCGGGTCGCAGTGCACCAGGGCCAGGCCCTCTTTGATGAACGGGATCGGGGTGAACGACGTGGGGTCCGGCAGGGCCATCAGGTCGGGGTCTTTGGGCTGTTGGCCCATGGCGCCGACCGCGTAACCGGCGAAGCCGACACCCTCGGTGGCCAACTGGTCGACGGCTTCGACCGGAACCAGTTTGGCGCAAGGCTTTCCGCGCAGGTCGACGAAGAGCGCGAGGATGAATCTGGTGTCGGATTGCTGGGCTTGGGTGGCGAGATCGGGTGCCATGACTGTCTCCTAATGGGAACCAGAGTATCGTACGGTGAAACTTCGATGGGCCAAAGAAATCCCGGTGACCAGCCGGCGCAGGGGCGCTGCGCCGGCTGGAGCCGGGTCTGGGTCAGGCAGAGGCGAGCTCGTAGGCCGCGTCGCGGTGGACGTGGGTGTCGATGCCCTTCTCCTCTTCCTCCGGGGAGATGCGGATGCCCATCGTCTTCTTGATGGCGAAGGCGATGATGTAGGCGATCACGAAGGAGTAGGCCATGACCGCGGCTGCGGCGATGGCCTGCTTCCAGAGTTGGCCGAACCCGCCGCCGTAGAACAGGCCGTTGGTGGCGTTGGGCATCGAGTCGCTGGCCAGGAAGCCGATCATCAGGGTGCCGATGACGCCACCGACCAGGTGCACGCCCACCACATCGAGCGAGTCGTCGTAACCGAACTTCTCCTTGAGACCCACCGCGAAGGGGCAGATCGCCCCGGCGACCAGGCCCAGGATGATCGCACCCACCGGGGTGACCGCACCACACGCCGGGGTGATGGCGACCAGGCCGGTGATGGCCCCGGCCGCCGCACCGACGCCGGTGACGTGGCCGTCTTTGAACTTCTCCACGGCCAACCAGGCCAGGGTGGCCGCGCAGGTGGCGACGAAGGTGGTGACCATGACGATGGCGGCCGAGTTGCCGGCGGCCAGCGCCGAACCGCCGTTGAATGCGTACCAGCCGGCCCAGAGCAGCCCCGCGCCCAGCAGGGTCAGCGGGACGTTGTGCGGCTTGCGCAGCTGGCCCCAGTTGGCGGCCTTGCCCAGCACGATGGCGACAGCCAGCGCGGCCGCGCCCGCGTTGATGTGCACGGCGGTGCCACCGGCGAAGTCGATCGCCTTGAGGCTGTTGGCGATCCAACCGCCGACCGAGTCCTTGGTGACGACGCCGTCGAAGGCGAACACCCAGTGTGCGACCGGGAAGTACACCAGCACCGCCCACAGGGTGGCGAACAGCATCCAGGCACCGAATTTCATCCGGTCGGCCGCGGCGCCGGAGATCAGCGCGACGGTGATGGCCGCGAAGAGCGCCTGGAACAGCGCGAAGAGGCTCACCGGTAAACCGTTGATGGTGGTTTGCGACTGCAGCAGGTCCTTCATGCCGGCGAACTCGGTGAGGCTGCCGACCAGTCCGGCATCACCGATGGAGGTGCCGAAGGTCATCGAGAAGCCGAAGAGCACCCAGAGCACGCCGACGATGGCGACCGCGCCGAAGGTCATCATCATCATGTTGGTCGAACTCTTCACGGAGACCATGCCTCCGTAGAACAGTGCGAGCCCGGGGATCATCATCGTGAGGCCGATGATGCAACAGAGCATGAATGCGGTGGTTCCGGTATCCATATACATCTCCTGAGGGGGCGCGGCCGCCAGGCCGATCACTGGCAGTAGACGATGTTTCTGTTACGTGGACAGGATTGCGGTGTTGCCGCTGGGTAACGCGACGCTGCCGGTTGACTGGCTGTGTGGTGCCTGTGTGGGCCGTAAACGGTTCGTGTCCGGCGCGTAACGTTCCATTTGAAGTACTGCCATATGGAAGTAACGATGTTAGTTTCCTTGCGGCGGAGCAAGATCCGCTGCGGTACCTCATCGCGTCGCCAGTGCCGTCCGAACGCGAAACCCCTTATGAGTCGGCCGCTCCCGCACGGGACGCGGTGAGGAGACAACATGACGTCATCTGAGCAACCGGTGGGCGAGGTGCAGGTACATCCCACCGCCGCGCCGCCCGGCAGCGGGCCGTGGGCCCGCTTCGTCAACTGGGCCGGTCAGGACACCATCGAAGACTTTTCCCTGCGCTATGCGCCCAAATCGTTCCGTAAATGGAGCCCGATGGCGTGCGCCGTGGCCGCTCTCGGCGGCATCGCCTACCTGGCCGACTATTCGATTGGCGCCTCGATCGCGGTGACCCACGGCTCGGCCAGCGCGGTGGTGGCGATCCTGGTCGCCGCCGTCACCATCTTCCTCACCGGCATCCCGATCGCCTATTACGCCGCGAAGTACAACATCGACATGGACCTGCTCACCCGGGGTGCGGGCTTCGGGTACTTCGGATCGACACTGACCAGCCTGATCTACGCGAGTTTCTGCTTCATCTTCTTCGCCCTCGAAGGGGCGATCATGGCGCAGGCGATGAAGCTGGCGTTCCATCTGCCCCTGGCCCTCGGCTACATCATCGGCTCGTTGATCATCATCCCGTTGGTGCTGTACGGGATGACCGCCCTGGCCAAGTTCCAGGTGTGGACCCAGCCGCTGTGGCTGGTGTTGTCCGTCGCGCCGATCGCGTTCATCGCATCGGCCGATCCGGCCGGGTTCCACGGCTTCCTGTCCTGGGCGGGTGACGGCGGCACTGAACGAGTGACCGCGATCGGGGTGGGTGCCGGTGCCGGCGTGGCACTTTCGCTGATCGCCCAGATCGGCGAGCAGGTCGACTATCTGCGCTTCATGCCGGAGAAATCCGAGACACCCGCATTGCGCTGGTGGGCGGCGGTACTGGCCGCCGGTCCCGGCTGGGTGATCCTCGGCGCCGCCAAGCAGATCTGCGGTGCGTTCCTCGCGTTCTACGTCGCAGGCAAGGTCGGATTCACCGCCGCCACCGAACCGATCGAACAGTTCCTCGGTGGCTTCGGCTCGGTGATCCACAACGACACCGTGGCATTGGGGCTCGCGACGCTGATGGTGCTGCTGTCCCAGGTCAAGATCAACGTGACCAACGCCTATTCGGGGTCGCTGTCGTGGTCGAACTTCTTCAGCCGGGTGCTGCACGTGCACCCGGGTCGCGTCGTCTACCTCGCGCTGCACATCGCGATCGCGCTGTCGCTGATGTTGGGCAACATGTTCGCGGTACTCAACACCATTCTGGGCTTCTACTCGAACGTGGCGATCGCCTGGGTGGGCGCGATCGTGGCCGATCTGGTGATCAACAAGCCGCTGCTGAAGCTCAGCCCGCCCTATGTGGAGTTCAAGCGCGCGTACCTGTACAGCATCAACCCGGTGGGTTTCGTTTCGATGGTGGTGGGCTCGGTCTTCTCGATCCTGGCCTTCTTCAACGCATTCGGACCGCTGCTGGCGGCCTGGTCGCCGTACCTGGCCTTGAGCCTGGCCTTCGTGCTGTCCCCGGTCATCTGCATCGCCACCAAGGGCAAGTACTATCTGGCCCGGCCCAATCCGCTGCGCGAAGAGATCGAGAAGGAACCGCTGTGGGCCGGACAGACCCTGCTCGACATCGTCGACAACAAGCGCTACGAGCTGCCGGATATGGTGCACGACTGCCCGTTCCACCACGGGCCGGTGTCATCGCTGACCTGCACCTTGACCAGGGACTGCCACGACATGTGTAAGACCGGCGACCATGCCGCCTCGGCCGCCTCGGACGCCCTGCGGGCCGAACTGAGTCAGCGCGCCTGAGTCGGCACACCGCAACCAGATTCCGCCACACCGGGCTGCCCGGTGTGGCGGAATGCGTTCACGCGCTCAACTGATCGATGACCCGGAACTCAACATCGGTTGTCTCGGCCAGATAGACGGGCTGATGGGTGTGTGCCCCACGCATTGCCACCTCGCCGCGCGGACCCTGATAGGAGACGGTGGAGCGGACCCGGTCGATGGCCCGGACCTGCAGGCTGCCTGCGGCGCCCGCCAGGGCGGCGAGCAGCAGCAGGCCTTCGTAGCAGGATTCACCGATATTGTTCAACGTCGGTGCGGCCGCGCCGAACAACTGCTCGTAGCGCGATCCGAAGCCCATGTTCTCCGGCGTCACCAGGCTCTCGAAATAGCCGCACGCCGTGTAGAGGCCCTGCGTGCTGCCGTTGCCGCTGGCGCACAGCACATCCTCCCCGATCATCAGCGACAGTCGGATGTGCTTCTCGTGTAACCCTGCCCTGGCGAAGGCGCGGTTGAAGGCCGCGTTGTCGGTCCCCACCATGAGGACCAACACCCCGTCGGCGCGCGATGATGCGATGAGGTCCAGCGCTGCGCGGAAATCCCGCCCGCCCAACGGGATGAACGTATCGCCGGCGAAGTCGAATCCGTTGGCGCGCATGTAGTCCTTGGTGACGGCCGCGGTCTGGCGTGGCCAGATGTAGTCGTTGCCGACGATGCACCAGCGTCTGATCCCCTCGTTGGCACGCAGCCATTGCAATGCGGGGAAGAGCTGTTGCTGCGGTGTCTCGCCCACCATGTAGACGCCGGTGGTGTTCTCGCCGCCCTCGTAGAACGTGGTGTAGACGTAGGGGACGCGACCCGCGGTATGCGGGGTGATCACCTGTCGGGCGTTGGACAGATGCCAGCCGACCACGGCGTCGATGGAATGGGTGTCGACCAGTCGCCGCATCTGCGCCGATATCGCCGACAGCGGTGCCCCCGCGTCGACCGGGTGCAGACGGACGGGACGGTCCAGGATGCCCCCGGCGGCGTTGATATCGGCCACCGCCAGTTCGGCGCTGACCTCACAGGAGGGTCCGAACATGCCGGCGGGTCCGCTCAAGGGCACCACCAATGCGATATCGACCGCATCGCGGCTGTGTTCCATATCGTCAAACACCTCACCCAGGCCTGCCGTGGGGACGACGACGCCGGATCCCCCTAACGTGAGTGCACCGCTGCAGCGGTGTTTGTCAACATACTCCGCGACGCGCGAAATTTCTTTCCAGCTGAAACTTCCCGATGGCGCCCGGTAAGCTGCTTGGCAACATGGACACCACCCCGGACACCCCAGCAGCCGTCGAAGAACTCGCGCGGCTGGCAAAAACCGTTGTGCAGGAATTGGATCGGACGGTCGCGGCCCAACTGGACGGGATGACGGTGGCTCAGTGGCACGTGCTGAGCGCCCTCGAGGGCGGGCAGGGCAAGGCGATGTCCGCATTGGCGGTCGCCACCTTGCTGCCCGGCCCCAGCCTCACCCGGCTGATCGACGGCATGGTGGAGGAGAACCTGGTGCTGCGCAAGGTCGATGTCACCGATCGCCGCCGAGTGCTGGTGTTCCAGACCCGCCGCGGTGCGGCGGCCTACCAGCGGGCCAGGACCCGGCTGGCCAAGTCCGAGGACCTGACGGCGCTGGTGACGCGCCATGCCGGCATGGCGCAGCGGCTGGGGGAGATGCTGGCCCACCTGCGTGGCGAGGAACTGGCGTCCACCTCGGCACCGGCCTGAGCGGGAGGGGCCGGGTCGCCGGCCCCTCCCGGCCCGGTCAGAAGCTGGCGTGCGGAGCGCCCATCCCGGGATCGATCTGGTAGGGCCCCGTGGCCGACGGTGCGACCGGGAAATCGAAGATCGCCGTCGGGATGTACACGGTGGCACAGGAATTCGGGATATCGACCACGCCAGAGAGTCGTCCCTCGATGGGGGCCGAGCCGAGCAGCAGGTAGGCCTGTTCGGGGCTGTAGCCGAACTTGGTCAGATAGTCGATGGCGTGCAGGCAGGCGCGCTGATACGCCAGGTCGGAGTCCAGATACTTCTGCTCACCGTCCAGGGTGACCGAGGTGCCGGAGAAGGCGATCCACTCCGAATACTGCGGATCGGTGTTGCCCGGCATGAAGATGGCGTTCTCGTGCACCCCGTAGGTGTCCATACCGCCCTTGATCAGGTCGACGTGCAGATCCAGGAATCCGCCCATCTCGATGGCGCCGCAGAAGGTGATCTCCCCGTCGCCCTGGGAGAAGTGCAGATCGCCGAACGACAGATTGGCACCGGACACAAACACCGGATAGAAGACCCTGCTGCCCTTTGTCAGGTTCTTGATGTCCTGGTTGCCGCCGTTCTCACGAGGCGGTGCGGTGCGCGCGGCTTCCGCGGCGGCGCGGCTGAACGCGTCACCGGTCAGGCTGCCGAGAATGGCGTCCTGCGGCTCGGGCGGTAGCGCCAGCGGCGGGACCCGGTCGGGGTCGGTCGCGATCAGCGCGCCCTCGCGGGCATTCCACTTGGCCAGCAAGGCGGCCGAGGGTGCGGTGCCCATCAGCCCGGGATGCACGATGCCGGTGTACTTGACCCCGGGCACATGGCGGGACGTCGCGCTCTGCCCCGAGAAATCCCAGATCGCCTTGTAGGCGTCCGGGAACTGATCGGTGAGGAAGCCCCCGCCGTTCTGCTTGGCGAAGATGCCGGTGTAGCCCCAGCCCTGGCCGGCCAGCGGGCCCGAATCCTCTTGCGGTATCGGCCCGACATCCAAGATGTCGACGATGAGCAGGTCACCGGGCTCGGCCCCCTCGATGGCGAACGGGCCGGACAGACAGTGCACGCCCTTCAGTGGCGCATTGAGGATGTCCTCGGCCGAGTCGTCGTTGACGATCGCACCGTCGAACCACTCCCGGCAGTGCGCCCGAAAACTGGTGCCCGGCTTGACTGTTACCGCGGGCGGGATGTCAGGATGCCAGCGGTTGTGACCGACGATCTGTTGCTCGGTGAACTTCTTCGTCGAATCCAGCGGGAACAGTAGTTCGGGCATGGCGACCTCCGGGATGCGCTGTCGAGTGATCACATAATTCCAAATAGAACTATTCAGAGCAGGGTACATAGGGTCGGCTGGTCGCGCGCGTTAACAACGTATGACGCTGCCGGCGAACGGTTATCGTGTATCGCATGCCCACCTATCAGTTCCGCTGCCCCGGCGGATGCCCGGACTTCAGCGCCAGGTATTCGATGGCCGAGGTGCCCGGCGAGGACGCCTGCCCGCAATGCCGTGCCACGTCCCGGCGGTTGATCGGCGCACCGGCGCTGGGGATCGGCTCCACCCCGGCGATGCGGCTGCACGATCAGACCCGCGCCAGCGCCGACACGCCGCAGGTCGTCGGCGCGCTACCGCGTGGCGCGCGCCGGGCGACTCCGGTGACCACCAACCCGCTGCACCGGCGGCTACCGCGGCCCTGACGCCAGGGGGATCACGATCTGCTCCAGCGGCAGCCGTTCCCGCGGCTGGTGGTCGCGCTCCACGATCGACGGGTCGGCGTCGGCGTAGTCACCCAGTGACCCCACCGCGACGATCGCCAACGGGCGCAGGCCCGGGGCGAGCTGGGCCGCGCCGTCGGTGTCGAACCCGGCCATCGGGTGCACGACGAGCCCGCGCGCCACCGCCTCGACACTGAGATTGGCGATCGCCGCCCCCGCGTCCAAGGCGGCATAGGTCGCGGTGTTCGCGTCCTCGCCTTCGTCGACGCTCACCAGGATCAGCGCGCCCGCCACGTGGGCGTAGCTGTTACCCCTCTTGAGCAGGCCCGCCAGCGCGTTGAACGTATCGTCGCCGCGCCGCCCGGCCGCATACCGCACGGGTTGGCGCCGCCCCCAGGTGGCGGCCCAGCGTGCCGCCTCCAGCACGGCGGTCAGATCGTCCTGGCTGAGCACGGCATTCGCGTCGAAGGCCCGGGGACTCCAGCGCGCGGCCAAGGGCGGATGGATCGGCACACTTGTGTGTGCGAGTCGGTCGTTCATGCTTAGTCAAGCTACCGGCAGGTGGAGCGGTAAATCGGCGCGCGTTTACCCCTTATCCTTGGGTGGACATTCCCGGCGGTTGAGAGGTTCTACAGTGGCGCTCGTCGTGCAGAAATACGGCGGATCATCGGTGGCGGACGCCGATCGGATTCGGCGCGTCGCCGAGCGCATCGTGGAAACCAAGAAGGCCGGCCACGACGTGGTCGTCGTGGTTTCTGCGATGGGCGATACCACCGACGACCTGCTGGATCTGGCCCGGCAGGTATCCCCGGCGCCCCCGGCCCGCGAGATGGACATGCTGCTCACCGCCGGTGAACGGATCTCCAACGCGCTGGTCGCGATGGCCATCGAGTCACTCGGTGCGCAGGCCCGCTCCTTCACCGGCTCGCAGGCCGGCGTCGTCACCACCGGTACGCACGGCAACGCCAAGATCATCGACGTGACCCCCACGCGGCTGCGGGAAGCGCTGGACGAGGGACAGATCGTCCTGGTCGCCGGCTTCCAGGGCGTCAGCCAGGACAGCAAGGACGTCACCACCCTGGGCCGCGGCGGGTCGGACACCACCGCTGTAGCGCTGGCCGCCGCCCTGCACGCCGATGTCTGCGAGATCTACACCGATGTGGACGGCATCTTCACCGCCGACCCGCGCATCGTCCCGAACGCCAAGCATCTGGACACCGTCTCGTTCGAGGAGATGCTGGAGATGGCCGCGTGCGGCGCCAAGGTGCTGATGCTGCGCTGCGTCGAGTACGCCCGCAGGTACAACGTGCCGATTCACGTCCGCTCGTCGTACTCGGACAAACCAGGAACCATCGTCAACGGATCAATCGAGGACATCCCCATGGAAGACGCCATCCTCACCGGAGTCGCACACGACCGCAGCGAGGCCAAGGTCACGGTCGTCGGGCTGCCCGACGTGCCGGGCTACGCGGCGAAGGTGTTCCGCGCCGTCGCCGATGCCGACGTGAACATCGACATGGTGCTGCAGAACATCTCCAAGGTCGAGGACGGCAAGACCGACATCACCTTCACCTGCTCGCGTGAGAACGGCCCCGGTGCGGTCGAGAAGCTCACCGCGCTCAAGGACGAGATCGGCTTCACCCAGGTGCTCTACGACGACCACATCGGCAAGGTGTCCCTTGTCGGCGCAGGGATGCGCAGCCACCCCGGTGTGACCGCCACCTTCTGCGAGACGCTGGCCGCCGTCGGGGTCAACATCGACCTGATCTCCACCTCCGAGATCCGCATCTCGGTGCTGGTCAAGGACACCGAACTGGACAAGGCCGTCTCCGCACTGCACGAGGCGTTCGGTCTGGGCGGCGAGGAAGAGGCGATCGTGTACGCGGGGTCGGGGATCTAGCGTGGGGCGAGCGAAGCGACGGGGTGAATAACATGGTGAATATCGGTGTGGTGGGCGCGACCGGTCAGGTCGGCCAGGTGATGCGAGCGCTGCTGGAGGAACGGGACTTCCCGGCCACCTCGGTGCGGTTCTTCGCCTCGCCGCGGTCGGAGGGCAAGAAGCTCACCTTCCGGGGCCAGGAGATCGAGGTCGAGAACGCCGAGACCGCCGACCCGTCCGGGCTGGACATCGCGCTGTTCTCCGCAGGCGCGACGATGTCGCGGGTGCAGGCACCGCGGTTCGCCGCCGCCGGGGCCGTCGTCGTGGACAACTCGTCGGCCTGGCGGAAGGATCCCGAGGTCCCGCTGGTCGTCAGCGAGGTCAACTTCGCCCGAGATGTCGCCGGCCGAGCCCGGTCTCTTCCGAAGGGCATCATCGCCAACCCGAACTGCACCACCATGGCTGCCATGCCGGTGCTCAAACCGCTGCACGACGAGGCGGGCCTGACCCGGCTGATCGTCTCCAGCTACCAAGCCGTCTCCGGTACGGGACTGGCCGGCGTGGACGAACTGGCCACCCAGGCTCGCGCGGTGATCGACGGCGTCGAAGGCCTGGTGCACGACGGCAGTGCCGTCGACTTCCCGGCACCGGTGAAATACGTTGCGCCGATTGCCTTCAACGTCATCCCGCTGGCCGGATCCCTGGTCGACGACGAATCCGGCGAGACCGATGAGGACCAGAAACTGCGCAACGAGAGCCGCAAGATCCTCGGTATCCCGGAGCTGCTGGTGTCCGGTACCTGTGTGCGGGTGCCGGTGTTCACCGGCCACTCCCTGTCCATCAATGCCGAATTCGCCGAACCGCTTTCGGTGCAGCGGGCTCGCGAACTGCTGGCCGATGCGCCGGGCGTGAAGTTGGTGGACGTGCCCACTCCGCTGGCCGCTGCCGGCATCGACGAATCGTTGGTCGGCCGGATCCGCCAGGATCCCGGTGTGCCGGACGGTCGTGGGCTGGCGCTGTTCGTCTCCGGTGACAACCTGCGCAAGGGCGCCGCACTGAACACCATCCAAATCGCCGAACTGCTCGCACAAGCCTGATTTGCGCCGAAACGCACATGTGGGCGCAAAACTGCGAGTGGTGTGCGCCATTTCGTCGATCTCGGCGATGCTGTCGGCTGTCCCCGCGCAGGCTGATCTCGGTTTGACGCCCGGGCAGGTGGTGCGGTTGGGCCCGGTTGCCGGAACCGGCACGGCCACCGGCGATTACGGTATCGGCGCGACCGACCTGTGCGAGTTCATGGAGTTTCCCAGCCGGACGCTGCAGGTGTGCGGCGACAGCTTCGCCGGTCAGGGTGTCGGGTTCGGCACCTGGTACTCACCGGTGGCGCTGCACATCGACCCGGACTCGATCGACACGCAGCTGCGGGTCACCGGTGTCACCGGCACGACGGCACCGCTGTTGGCCGATCCCAAAACACCGGGCACCTCGCAGCTGCCCGCCGGGATCGTGTCCATCAACCGCGAGAACTACCTGCTGGTGACCACCACCCGCAACCTCAAACCGGAATCGTCGCGTCTGGTCAAAGCGGATGCAGCGCAGCCGAACTGGCCCACGGTGCCGGGATCGCAGCGCCCGGCATCCCATGCCGGCGGCGCCCAGTCGCAGATCAGCGGCTACTACGATCCGGTCCCGACCCCCGATTCGCAACGGGGCTGGGTGTACATCGTGGCCGACAACTTCGACCGCACCAGCCCGGTGTACCTCTACCGGGTGCCGCCCCAGGATTTCACCGACCGCGGGCGTTGGCAGGGCTGGTCGGCCGCCCAGGGCTGGGGCCGCACCCCGACGCCGCTGTGGGCGGCCCCGGCGGGTGAGCTGAGCGTGCGGCAGATCGAGGGCAAGACGGTGCTGTCGTACTTCAACGCCGGTACCGGCAATATGGAGGTCCGGGTCGCCGACGATCCGACCGGACTGGCAACGGCGCCCGTCACGACGGTGGTGGTCGCCGCACCGTGGCCGCAGGCACCCGAGGAGCTACCCGACCCGGGCGACAACAGCCTGGCCCAGCCCTACGGTGGCTACATCTCGCCGGCATCCACCCTCGACGACGTGCGGGTGCTGGTCAGCCAATGGCACACCGCCCCGGCCGACAACGCTCCCTACCGGGTGATCCAGTTTGCGGTCAACCCTTGGAAACCTTGGGACACAACGGGTTAGCGCACCAGTCTGGATTCGGTGGCGCGTCGCGTAGCATCGAGACGGTGCGCGCCCCGCACGCCGGAGGTTTCAGCGGGGCGGCATCCGGAAATACTGCCCACGGGCGTCGTCATGCCAGGCCAGGGAGGAGACAGATGTCGTCGCAGACAGCTGAGCCACCGGAGCCGGCAGCGGCATCCACGGGGTTTCCCGAGGAGCAGCCCAACGAACCCGCCGACATCACGTTCGACGAGTACCTGCATCCCGCGCGGCCCAGAACGCTGCGCTCCAGGCCGCGGGTGCGCACGCCGTTCGTCCGGCGATCGTTGGCGCAGGATGGGCCGCCGACCGGTGAGAATCCGGCCTACGTTTCCTGGTTGCTGTCACAGTCGATGCTGGCCGACGCCAACGAGATCAGCCAGCAGTTCTCCGGGCAGGGGTCGATGTGGCAGAACCCGTTCGCCCGGCCCAACCCCCGGTCGGCCGTCGACACGGCCTCGGTGTGGTTCACCGCATATCCGCTGTCGTTGATCACCCGGCCCGATGAATCGTTCCTCAAGGCGATGGCTGACAAGGACATGTGGAAAGCCTTCGCGCAGATCGGTATTCAGGCGATCCACACCGGTCCGGTGAAGCGGGCCGGCGGCATATCGGGTTGGCAGCTGACCCCCAGCGTGGACGGCCACTTCGACCGGATCAGCACACAGATCGACCCGGCCTTCGGCACCGAGGACGAGTTCCGCGAGATGTGCGGCACGGCCAACTGGTACGGCGGCACCATCATCGACGACATCGTCCCCGGGCATACCGGCAAGGGTGCGGACTTCCGCCTCGCCGAGATGAAGTACGCCGACTATCCGGGCATCTACCACATGGTGGAGATCGACCCGCGCGACTGGGAAAACCTGCCGCCGGTTCCGGCCGGCGCCGATTCGGTGAATGTCGATGCGGCCACCGAGGATTGGTTGGACAAAGCCGGATACATCATCGGCCGGCTGCAGCGGGTCATCTTCTACGCCGAGGGCATCAAGGAGACCAACTGGAGCGTCACGCGTCCCATCGTCGGTGTGGACGGTGTCGAGCGGCGGTGGGTGTATCTGCACTACTTCAAGGACGGGCAGCCGTCGATCAACTGGCTGGACCCGAGTTTCGCCGGGATGCGGCTGGTGATCGGTGACGCGCTTCATTCACTGAGCGACCTGGGCACCGGCGGGCTGCGGCTGGACGCGAATGGCTTCCTGGGTGCCGAGAAATCCGCCGAGGACGACGTGGGCTGGTCCGAGGGGCACCCGCTGTCGCAGGCGGCGAATCAGTTCATCGGCAGCATGGTCCGCAAACTCGGCGGATTCACCTTCCAGGAGCTGAATCTGACCATCGACGACATCCGGGACAACAGCATCGCGGGTCCGGACCTGTCCTACGACTTCATCAACCGACCGGCCTACCACCACGCCTTGGCCACCGCCGACACCGAATTCCTGCGGTTGACGCTGCGGACCACCCTGGAGACCGAGGTGGATCCCGCATCGCTGGTGCACGCGCTGCAGAACCACGACGAGCTGACCTACGAGCTCGTCCATTGGTCCGCCGGGCACCGCGACGACGTCTACACCTACAAGGGGCAAGAGGTCACCGGCGAGGAACTCGGGCACACCATCCGCACCGACCTGACCGAGGCGTTGACCGGCCCGCGCGCGCCCTACAACCTGGTGTTCACCACCAACGGCATCGCGTGCACCACGGCCACGGTGATCGCCGCGATACTGGGGATCACCGACCTGGACGAGATCGGGGAGCCGACAGACGGTGTCGCCGTGGATCGGATCCGGCGGGCACACCTGTTGTTGGCGATGTTCAACGCGCTGCAACCCGGCGTCTTCGCGCTGTCCGGCTGGGATCTGTGCGGCATGCTGACCCTGCCGCCGGAGCAGGTGAGTGAACTGCTGCGCGGCGGCGACACCCGCTGGATCCATCGCGCCGCGCACGACCTGATGGGGGTCAACCCCGGTGCCACCCATTCCTCGGCCGGAATGCCCCGCGGAACCAGTGTGTACGGGTCGATTCCGGAACAGCTCGCCGACGAGACCAGCTTCGTGCGCCAGCTGCAGGCAATCCTGAAGGTACGCACCCACTTCGGCATCGCCACCAGCCGGCAGATCGACATCCCGGAGGTGTCGCACCGCGGCATGCTGGTCATGGTCCATCAACTCGACGACCCCAACCAGTTGCAGCTCACCGTCCTCAACTTCGCGAACGAGGACATCGCCGGCACGGTGCGCTCGGAGTTCCTGCCGCCCAGGGCGGTGGTCACGGACATGTTCAGCGGCAAGGTCGTCGCCACCGTGGACGACTTGCACAGCTTCGCGGTCGAGATGCCGGTCCACCACGGCATGTCGCTGCTCGTGGAAGCCAAACCCGACGGCGACGCCGACACCGTCGGCGCGCCGGCTCACAGCTGATTCATATTGCCGGGCTAACCGCTACATTGCCGGCCGTCGGCATCATGAGAAGTATGAGTGATGACGTCGAAACACCGACCACGCCCGTCCCACCGATAGCCCCCGGCCCACCTCCGCCACCGGTGGTCGTGGAGCACAAGCGGCCCAACAAGGTGTTCCAGGTGGCGGCCTGGGTCGGTATCGCAGCAGGGGTGACCTTCATTGTCGCGGTGGTGTTCTTCTCCGGGTTCTACCTGGGCAAGAGCTCCGACGGCGGTCATCGCGGCGGCCCGCATCACGAGGCGGGCATGTTCCACCGCGAAGGGCCGCCGCCGATGGGGCCGCCGCACATCTTCTTCGGGCCGGCAGGCCCGGGCGGGCTCCCCGGTGGCCCTGGCGAGGGCGGCCCGGGCGGTCAGCAGGGGCCGGGTGGACCCGGGAATCCGGGCGGCCCGACCTTCGTGCCCAGGCCCTGAGACTCTAAGAGGACGGTCACGGGGGTCTGAGGAATTGCCGTGACCGCTTGGCAGTGGCGGGCCACTCGTGAGAGTGTCCCTAACCATGACACGCCGGCCATCGCTTACCGCGCTGATGGTCGGCGTTGTGGTATTGGCAGCCGTCCTGTCCTCCTGTGGGTTCCGGGGCGCGCCCGCCGACATCGCGACGTCGACCGTTTTCGGGGTGGGTGACTGTGTGCAGATCCCGTCGGCGACGCCTGATCGGCCGGCCCGGGCGGGCAAATCTGCCTGCAGCGCCGACCCGAGTTACACGGTGGGCGCCACCGCGGATGCCAACGGAAACTGCCCGAGCAACGAGTACCAGCATCTATCGACGCAGTTGGCCGAGCCGGGGACCGCGCGGCTGTGCCTGGTACCCAATCTCGTCGCCGAGCACTGCTACACGATGGACATGCCGATCGGGGTGGTGCAGAAGGCCGATTGCGCCGATCGCGGCTCGGCCATGATCGTCCAGATCACCCGGCGGTTGGACATCCATGATCAGTCCGCGTGTCCCGCCGTCGCCGGCTCGTACGCCTGGCCGTATCCCGCGCCGGCCCGCACCTACTGCACTCAGACCCTTTTCTAGGACCCCAGCCGCCCTGGCATGATCGAGGCCATGCGCGTGACAGCAGCCGCGGCCGGTCTCGCCCTGGCGGTCCTGCTGACCGCCCCGGCCGGTCCCGCAGCGGCCAAACCGTCCGATCCCGGCGTGGTCAACTACGCGGTGCTGCCGAAGGGGTCGGTGGCCAATATCGTGGGCGCGCCCATGGGATGGGGCACCGAATTCACCGACCCGATCCAGGCTTTCTCCGTGGACAACCCGGTGTGCAACAACTGGGCCGATATCGGCCTGCCCGAGGTGTACGACGACCCCGATATCGCCTCGTTCAACAGCGCGTTGGCGCAGACGTCGGCCACCGACACCACGCACCTGGTCAAACAGGCGGTCGGGGTGTTCGCCACCAATGAGGCGGCCACCCGGGCCTTCCACCGGATCACCGACCGCACCACCGGGTGCTCGGGCCAGACCACGGCGATGCATCTGAACGACTTCGTCACCGAGGTGTGGACCTTCACCGGCGGCCCGGCCACGCCCGCCGACGCGGTCTGGTTCAAGCAGGAGGCCGGGACCGATCGGCGCTGTTTCGTACAAACCCGGCTGCGTGAAAATGTTTTGCTGCAAGCCAAGGTCTGCCAGCCTGGAAACGGCGGACCCGCGGTCAACGTGCTGGCCGGGGCCATGCAGAACTCACTGGGTCAGTAGCTGTCCGGCAAAAGCCGTGGGAATATGTCAGACCCTTCTGGAAGATAGTTAGGGAGATCGAGAAAACGGTCCCCAAACGCGTCCAGCCCACCGGGGAGGAATGGTGCGCATGACCACCGCCGCGTGGGACGTCGACTGCGCTTCCGGAGCCATGGCCGCACGGATAGCCGCGGACTGTCTGCGCGACGGTCCGATCGGAGCCGTCGGTCTCGAAGTGGAAGCCCACTGTTACGACGTCGAGGACCCGGCCCGCAGGCCGGGCTGGGATGAGCTCACCGAAGCCATCGCCACCGTTCCACCGCTGCCCGGGGGCAGCGCCATCACCGTCGAACCGGGCGGCGCCGTCGAACTGTCCGGCCCGCCGACGGGTGATGTGTCCGCCGCGATCACGGCCATGGCCGCCGATCGTGAGGTGCTGTGTACGGCGTTGGCCACCCGTGGGCTGGGGCTGGTGCTCCTGGGCACCGATCCCCTCCGCCCCGCCCAGCGCATCCATCCCGGCCCCCGCTACCGCGCGATGGAGCAGTTCTTCGCGCGATCGGGCCCCGCGGGTGCGGCGATGATGACCTCGACGGCGTCGGTTCAGGTGAACATCGAGGCGGGCCCGCGCGCCGGCTGGGCGGACCGGGTGCGGCTGGCACATGCGCTGGGCCCGGTGATGATCGCGGTGTCGGCCAACTCGCCGCTGCTCGGCGGCCGGTTCACCGGGTGGCGCAGTACCCGGCAGCGGGTATGGGGGCAGATCGACGCGGCCCGCTGTGGCCCGGTGCTCGGCCGCGATGGCGACGATCCGGGTGCGGACTGGGCGCGCTACGCGTTACGGGCCCCGGTGATGTTGGTGCGCGGCACCGCCCCCGACACCAAGGCCGAGGCGGCGACCGACTGGGTGACCTTCGCCGACTGGGCCGACGGGCGGGCAGCCCTCGGCGGCCGGCTGCCCACCGCCGATGATCTGGACTACCACCTGACCACCCTGTTCCCACCGGTGCGGCCGCGACGCTGGCTGGAAATCCGGTACCTGGACAGCGTGCCCGACGACGTGTGGCCCGCGGTGGTGTTCACCCTGGTCACCCTGATGGACAACCCGGTGGCCGCGGCGGCCGCCGCCGAGGCCGCCGCACCCGTGGCCACCGAATGGGATCTGGCGGCTCGGGTGGGGCTGGCCGACCCGCGCCTGAAAGCGGCGGCGCAACGCTGCGTGGCGGCCGCCGCCGAGCAGGCCCCCGACCACCTGGCCGGGCCGATGCAGCGGCTGCTGCGCAATGTCTCGGCGGGCCGCAGCCCGGCCGACGATTTCTCCGAATCCGTGCGCGCGGACGGAATCCCGTCCGCGCTCCGTCGTCTGGCGAAAGGCGAGTCGTGACGTCACCGGAGGTACTGGCCGCCGAGCTCACCCACGCCAGGCAGCGCACGCTGGCCCTGGTCGACTTCGACGACGCCGAACTGCACCGTCAGTACGACCCGCTGATGAGCCCGCTGGTCTGGGATCTCGCCCACATCGGCCAGCAGGAGGAACTGTGGCTGCTGCGGGACGGCAACGTGGACAAGCCCGGCCTGCTGGCACCGGAGATCGAGCAGCTGTATGACGCGTTCGTGCATTCCCGTGCCAGCCGGGTCCAACTGCCGCTGCTACCGCCGACCGATGCGCGCGTCTACTGCCGCACGGTGCGCGACCGGGCCCTCGATGCGCTCGCCGCGGCGCGTGACGACGACGACCTGTTCCGGTTCGGCCTGGTCGTCTCGCACGAGAATCAGCACGACGAGACGATGTTGCAGGCGTTGAACCTGCGGGCCGGCCCGCCCATCCTGGGGACCGGTGCGCCGCTGCCCCCGGGCCGGTCCGGGGTGGCCGGCACGTCGGTTTTGGTGCCGGCCGGGCCGTTCACCCTGGGCGTCAACGCATCCGAGGAACCGTATGCGCTGGACAACGAGCGCCCGGCGCACACCGTGGAGGTCGAGGCGTTCCGGATCGGGCGGGTCCCGGTCACCAACGCCGAGTGGCGTGCCTTCATCGACGACGGTGGTTACCGACAGCCGCGCTGGTGGTCGCCGCAGGGCTGGGAGCACCGCCGGCAGGCAGGGCTGGTGGCCCCGCAGTTCTGGAACGAACTCTCCCACGGTGGGGTCGGCACCCGGACCCGGTTCGGGCATGTCGAGGACATCCCACCTGACGAGCCCGTCCAGCACGTGACGTTCTTCGAGGCCGAGGCGTACGCCGCGTGGGCCGGGGCGCGGCTGCCCACCGAGATCGAGTGGGAGAAGGCCTGCGCGTGGGATCCGGGTGTCGGTGCGCGACGCCGATACCCTTGGGGCGCAGCCCAACCCACCACGGACCTGGTGAACCTGGGTGGGGATGCGATGCGGCCTGCGCCGGTTGGTGCCTATCCACGCGGTGCGTCGGCGTACGGGGCCGAACAGATGCTGGGCGATGTCTGGGAGTGGACCACCTCCCCGTTGCGGCCGTGGCCGGGGTTCACGCCCATGATCTACGACCGGTACAGCGAGCCGTTCTTCGAAGGTTCCGGGGCCGGCGAATATCGCGTGTTGCGCGGTGGTTCGTGGGCGGTGGCGGCCGGCATCCTGCGGCCCAGTTTCCGCAACTGGGACCACCCGATCCGGCGGCAGATCTTCGCCGGTGTGCGATTGGCCTGGGATGTGTAGGCATCTCGGGTGGCTGGGTGCGCCCGTATCGGTGTCCTCGCTGATACTGGAACCACCTGAAAGTCTTCTGGTGCAATCGTATTCGCCGAGGCGGCAGAAGCACGGCCTGCTCAACGCCGACGGTTGGGGAGTGGGTTTCACCACCGCGGCCGGTGTGCACCGCTGGCGCAGTGACAAGCCGCTGTGGGGGGATGCCTCCTTCGCTTCGGTCGCCCCGGTGTTGCACAGCGGGTGCGTGGTGGCCGCCGTGCGCTCGGCCACCATCGGGATGCCCATCGAACCGTCGGCGTCGGCACCGTTCAGCGACGGCACCTGGCTGCTGTCGCACAACGGGGTGGTCGACCGTTCGGTGCTGCCGATGGCCCGCGACGCCGAATCCACCGTCGACAGCGCGGTGTTGGCCGCCCACATCTTTCGTCGCGGGTTGGATGCGCTCGCCGACACCGTCGCCGAGGTCGGCGCCGCCGATCCCGCTGCCCGGCTGAACATCCTGGCCGCCGACGGCAGCCGACTGCTGGCCACCACGTGGGGCGACACCCTGTCTGCTCTGGTGCGGCCCGACGGCGTGGTGTTGGCCAGCGAACCGTACGACGACGACCCGGCGTGGCGCGACATCCCGGACCGGCACCTGGTCACGGTGCGCGGCGGCGAACTGGCCCTCACCCCTCTGGAAGGATCCGCATGACCACCGGTTTGAGCACCGACCTGGCCAACACGCTGCGCCGCGACGTCGCCGAGGGTCTGCGGCAGACCCCGAAAACCCTGCCGCCCAAGTGGTTCTATGACGCTGTCGGCAGCGAGCTGTTCGACCGGATCACCCGTCTTCCGGAGTATTACCCGACCCGCACCGAGGCGTCGATCCTGCGGGAACACGCCGCCGAGATCGCCGCCGCATCGGGCGCGGACACGCTGGTCGAGTTGGGCAGCGGCACGTCGGAGAAGACCCGTCTGCTGCTGTCGGCCTGGCGGGCGCGTGGCGTGTTGCGCCGGTTCATCCCGTTCGATGTGGACCCCAGTGTGCTGCACGACGCGGCCGGTGCTCTGCGCGCCGAATACCCGGGTATCGAAATCGACACCGTGTGCGGGGATTTCGAGCGGGATCTGGGCGCCATTCCGCAGGTGGGCCGGCGACTGGTGATCTTCCTGGGGTCCACCATCGGCAACTTCACCTCCGAGCCGCGGGCGGAATTCCTTACCTCGCTCGCTGATTCACTTCGTCCCGGTGATGCGTTGCTGCTCGGCACCGATCTGGTCAAGGACACCGACCGGCTGGTGCGCGCCTATGACGACAGTGCCGGGGTGACCGCGGCGTTCAACCGCAACGTCCTGGCCGTGGTGAACCGGGAGTTGGATGCCGACTTCGACTTGGACGCCTTCAGTCACGTCGCCAAGTGGAACCAGGAGTGCGAGCGAATCGAGATGTGGCTGCGGTCCGTTCGCACGCAGCGCGTCAACGTCCGCGCCCTGGGCCTGACCGTGGACTTCGCCGACGGCGAGGAGATGCTGACCGAAGTGTCCTGCAAGTTCCGCCCTGACGGTGTGGCCGCCGAACTCGAGGCCGCCGGCCTGCGTCGTACCCACTGGTGGACCGACCCGGCCGGTGACTTCGGACTGGCGTTGGCCGTCAAATGACCCTTGCCGACCACTGGCGTGCCGCCCGGCCTGCCGCCGCGGGTCTGCACTTCGACAACGCGGCCTGTTCCCGGCAGAGCCATGCCGTCATCGACGCCACCGCCACCCACGCTCGCCACGAGGCCGAGGTCGGCGGCTATGTCGCCGCCGAGGCCGCGACGCCGACGCTGGACGCCGGCCGCGAAGCGGTACGGGCGCTGTCCGGAATTGACGGCGCCGAGGTGGTCTACACCACCGGGTCTGGTCACGCGCTGGACGTGTTGTTGAGCAGCTGGGCCGGCCCCCGCACCGTGGCCTGTCTGCGGGGGGAGTACGGACCCAACCTGGCGATCATGGCGGCCAACGGCTTTCACGTGCACCCGCTGCCGGTCGACTCGCTGGGGCGGTTGCTGGTCGACGAGGCGCAGGCTGTGCTGGCCGCCCATCCGCCGGCGCTGGTGCACGTGACGGCACTCGGCAGTCATCGCGGCGTCGCCCAGCCGCTGGCCGATATCGCCGCGGTATGTCGTCAGCTCGGACTGCCGTTGGTGATCGACGCAGCGCAGGCATTAGGGCACCTCGACTGCGCGGTCGGGGCCGACGTGCTGTACTCCTCATCGCGTAAGTGGCTGGCCGGCCCGCGCGGTGTCGGAGTGCTGGCACTGCGGCCGGATATCGCCGGTGCCCTGACCCCGCGGCTGCCACCCCTGGAAAGCGGCGAGGCCAACATCGCGGCCCGCGTCGGTTACGCGCTCGCGGTCGGGGAGCACCTGGCGGCCGGACCGGCGGCCGTTCGGGCCCGGCTTGCCGAGGTGGGCCGGTGGACCCGTTCGGCGCTGGCCGACCTTGCGGGGTGGCGCGTCGTGGAACCTGTCGACGAGCCCACCGCGCTGACCACGCTGGAACCGACCGGCGGTGCCGATCCGGCGGGTGTCCGGTCCCGGCTGATCGAGGAGCACGGCATCGTCACCACCGCATGTGAACTGTTCCGCGCACCAAACGAACTCACCCGGCCGGTGCTGCGGCTGTCTCCGCACGTCGACGTCACCGAGGCCGAGCTGGAACGGTTCGGTGAAGCGCTGGTGGCCTGTACGTAACGTGAGCCGGCCGCGGCGGTGGCTGACCGCTACTTGTGGGCGGTCAGCAGGAAGGCCGGGAATTTGACCCGGCCTTTGTCGTCGAGCGCGTGCGGCGGCAGTTCGGCGGCCGCGTTCGGGATCGCGTTGGCGTTGGCGTGGATGAACGCCGGACGGATCTCGTCGACCGTCCAGTACTTCGCCACCGCGGAGCGCAACTCGTCCTCCTCGACTTCGTGGGGTTTCTGCTCCACGTCGGCGGGAAACGCGCCCTTGGCGAACACCAGCACGAAGTAGGAGGCGCCCGGCGCGGCCGCCCGGTGGATCGACTGCAGGTAGCCGTCCCGCGCCTCCACCGGGATCGAGTGGAACAGCGTCGAGTCGATGACGGTGTTGAACCGGCCGTCGTAGCCCGTGAACGACGTGATATCCGCCTGGGCGAAGGCCGCGGTGCTCAGATTGCGTTCCTGCGCAGCACGATTCGCCGCGGCGATCGCCGTCGGCGAAATGTCCAGCCCGACCACGGTGTAGCCCTGCGCCGCCAGGGCCAGCGACAGCTCGGCGTGCCCACAACCCGCGTCCAGCACGTCACTGCGGATTACTCCGGTGGGTAACAGCGCCGCCAACTCCGGCTGTGGCTCGCCGATATTCCACGGTGGCGGACCGCCGAAGGTGCCGTCCTGCCGGTATGCGCCGTCCCAGTCCAAAACCTCAGAAGCCATGACCTCCAACGTACGCCCGATCAGGACGCGGGTGTCTCCCATGTGTGCACCGGGGCGTTGCTGTGCATCGCCTGGCAGTACAGCCGCAACATCTCGGCCAACGCCTGCGGGCGGGCCGCACCGCGCTCCTGCAGGGCGTGCACGGTGGCTGTCTGCCAGGCCGCGCCGTTGCGCCCGGTTTTCGCTCGTCCCTCGATGACCCCCAGATAACGGTCCCGGACCTCGGCGGCGACGCTCCACCGCCGTAGACCTTCATCGGCCAGCGGGAGCAGTTTGCGCAGCACCAGCTCGTCGGGGGTCACCTCGCCCAGGCCCGGCCAGTACAACGTGGCCTCCATCCCGTGCCGGGCGGCCGCGGTGAAATTATGCTGTGCGGCAGCGAAACTCATCTTCGTCCAGACCGGACGGTCTTCCTCGGACAGCGTGCGCAGCAGGCCGTAATAGAAAGCCGAGTTGGCCAGCATGTCCACCACCGTCGGGCCCGCCGGCAGCACCCGGTTCTCCACCCGCAGGTGCGGGCGCCCGTCCACCACGTCGTATACCGGGCGATTCCATCGGTAGATGGTGCCGTTGTGTAGCCGCAGTTCGGACAGCTGCGGGGAACGACCGGCTGCCAGCACGGCCACCGGGTCCTCGTCCGACAGCTCGGGAAGCAAGGCGGGGAAGTACCGGACGTTTTCCTCGAACAGATCGAAAATCGAAGTGATCCAACGTTCGCCGAACCATACGCGGGGCCGCACGCCTTGGGTCTTCAGCTCGTCGGAGCGGGTGTCGGTGGCCTGGGTGAACAGTTCTATCCGCGTCTCGGCCCACAGTTCGTGGCCGAAGAAATAGGGTGAGTTGGCGCCCAGGGCCAACTGCGGGCCGGCCAGCACCTGCGCGGCGTTCCAGTTCTTGGCGAAGTCGGCCGGAGACACCTGCAGATGCAACTGCACACTGGTACAAGCGGATTCGGGCGCGATATCGGCCGACTGCACCGCCAGCCGTTCCGGGCCGGTGATATCGATGTCGATATCCTCGCCGCGGGCGGTGAAAATCGAGTCGTTGAGGGCCCGGTACCGCGTGGACGGACTCATCCAGTCGGTATCGAGGTGCTCGGGCATCAGCGTCGGCAGGATGCCGACCATCACGATATGTGCGTCGTTCTGCGCGGCCCTGGCCTCGGCGGCGTTCAGGCTGGCGCGCACCTCACCCTCGAGATCCAGCGCTGCTCGGCCCGGCAGCGGGCGCGGCGGAACGTTGAATTCGATGTTGTAGGCGCCTAACTCGGTTTGGTAGGCGGGATCGGCGATGGATTCGAGAACCTCGGCATTACGCAGCGCCGGTTGGTAGGCGTGGTCGACCAGGTTGCATTCGATCTCCATACCGGTCAGCGGCCGGTCGAATTCGAAACTGGACTGCGAGAGCATCGTTTCGAACACGTCCAGACACAACTGCACCTTGCGCCGGTACTCCCGGCGCTCGGCCCGGCTGAAGTCGGTCTGTGTGACGTCGTCACCCATGGGCTGAGCCTAGCGGCGGGTGGCCACCGTGACCTGAGGACTCATCAGACCGGTGCGGACCTGCACGTCCACCCCGGCGTGCTCGGCCAGCGCGCGCATCGCCGACGGGCTGTAGCAGCGCAGTGAGCTGATCACGCCGTCGTGCACGAACGGGATGAACGGGGTCAGCGGCAGCATCGTCGCCAACCGCACCAGGTGCAGTGGCGACGGTGGCCGCGGCAGATCGATGATGACCAGTTTGTCCGCGACCCGGGTGCCCTCGGCCAGCACCTGCGCTGCAACGGCCGGCGGCAGGTGGTGGAACGACAACGCGAATACCGCGACGGCGAATGCGCCGTCGGCGGCGTCGATCGCGGTGGCGTCCACGGTGCGCAGCTCGGCGCGCGGATGACTGCCCAGCGGGCCGGCGGAGATCGCGGCGACGGAGTCCGGGTCGATATCGCTGACGGTCACCCGGGCGGTGGGATGCCAGTCCAGCAGGGTGGCCGACAGCGCTCCGTGACCGGAGCCGAGCTCCAGGATCAACGGATCGGGCACGTCGGCGATCTCGTCGAGAACGATGCGCGCGTGTTGGTCGTGATGACCGAAAACCCTTCCGGTCCAGTCCAATGCGGCGATCACGCTGCGTTTGACGGCCGGGGGTACATCCTGGCGATCGAGGTATTCCAGCCGGTCGGTCTGCAGCAGCCGGTCCATGCAGGACGCGTCGGGACCGCCTCGGGGCATGCGATCGATAGCGGTGGTCTTGGTGTCGGGCATGCGGATCAGACGTTCTGGCACTTGCGCAGCAAGTCCCGCAGCACGTCGTAGAAGCGCGCGCCGAGCAGCGCGTGACTTCCGGTGTCGCCGATCTGCACCGTTGCGGTGATCTGGTCGGCCAGGTCGGCCAGATCCTTGGCACGCGGGGCGACATCGCCCGCGGTCACCTGGTTGGCCTGGTCGCGTAGGTTGCGGGACCACGTCTGGAAATCACCGGTGGTCGGGCCCTGGTTGGCGAACGACGGGAGCACGAACGCGGATTGCGCCATGCTGGTGGTGATCAGGTCGCGGGCTTGCCGACACCCCTTCCCCGAGATGTAGGTGTAGGTGACCGACGAGGCGATGACGACCACGGCCAGTGCGACCGCCGTCACCGCGATGTTCACGTTGCGTTGTGGCGCATCGAAGACGATCCGCCGCCACAGCAGGTGGGTGCCGACGGCCACAGCCGAGGCGGCCAGTGCCATCAGGGTGGCCGCCAGCGGTCGGCCGAATCCGGAAGCCGAGTTGATCGCCGCCGACGTGGCGATGGCTGTCAGCAGCACCAGCATGTACAGCCACATGCCGCGGCGACGTTCGGTGGCGTCGGCATCCCGAAAGCTCACCCCGAGGACACCGCCGAGTCCGGTGAGGATGGCGACGATCACCGGGATCGCGTAGCCGCTGAGTTCGTCGGTGCTCACCCTGCGATGCTATCGAGCGGGTCCGGCAAGCCCCGACGGCCCGATCACCGCGGTGGGTCTGCATGCCATCAGGCGCGCAGACCCACCGGTCGGCGTCACTGCTCGCTGAGGATCTGGTAGATCTCGCGGCGGGCGTTGTTGACGATGTCGAGAATGCGCTGCTGCTGTTCGTCGCCGGCGGTGTGCACCGACTGGGCGACCGCGCCGAACAGTTGACCAACGGCGGCACGCAGGTTGACGGCGTTGGGATCGGCATCTTCGGCGATGGAGTCCCACGGTGCGGTCTCGATCTTCTCCGCGGCGGCACGACCCTCGTCGGTCAGCTCGAAGGTCTTCTTGCTGCCTTCGCTCGCGGTGGGAATGATGAGACCTTCGTCGACCAGCAGTTGCAGGGTGGGGTAGACCGAACCGGGGCTCGGCCGCCACAGGTCGTTGCTGCGGGTGGCGATCTCCTGCGTCATCTCGTAGCCGTGCATGGGCCGTTCGGTGAGCAGTTTGAGGATGGCGGCGCGCACGTCACCGCGCCGGCCACGGCCACCGCCGCGGCCACCGCGTCCGCGCCCGCCGAAGCCTCGTCCGAATCCGGGTCCGAAGCCGCCGGGGCCGAAGCCCGGCCCGAAGCCCGGACCGAAGGGTCCCTGGCCTCCGCCGTGTTCGCGCAGGTGCTCGCGGAACTGGTGACGGGCGTGGCGGCGCTGTTCATGCAGAGCGCGCCGGTCGGCGGGGCCGAAGCCGCCGGGACCGAAAGCCGGGCCGAAACCGAAGGGTTGATGAGGTGGGGTGAAAGGGGTGTTCATGGTGATGTCCTTCTGGGTAAGAAGACGCCCGATGCGCCTCCGATACGTTGACGATATATCGCAAACTATCGCGATGCAACACCCAATTTGGACGGCTGTGAACCGGCGCGGCATCGGGTGTGCGCGGAACCCGCAACTGCCGGTGCGGTGCTGCTATTTCGTTGCGCGCGACCGGATCGCCTCGATCAACCAGTGCGCCCACTCGGCCTGCATGGCGTGGTAGCGCAGCCCGTGCTCCAGCGCGGCCAGGCCGTAGAAGGACTCGTCGGACTCGTCCCAGTGCACGCTGTCGCGTAGCGCCCGAAGGCGGGTGATCTCGGCGCGAGAGTGATCGGCGAGCGCCTGGACATGCCCGGCCGCCCCGTCGGTCGGCAGCTCGCCGAGCAGGAAGATGCGCAGTTGTTCGGGACTGCGGTAGGGCGGGTCGTCCTGGGGATTGCCCAGCCAGCGCAGCAATTCGGCCCGGCCTGAATCGGTTGCCCGGTAGACCTTGCGCCCCCGCGGTCCGGTGTCGACCACCTCGATTAGGCCGCCCGCGGCCAACTTGTTGAGCTCCCCGTAGAGCTGGCTCTGGGTCGCCGGCCACACGTTGGCCATGGATTTCTCGAACCGCTTGAGGAGGTCGTACCCGCTGCCCGGGTGCTGGGCGAGCAGGCCAAGTGCGGCGATGCGCAGACTCATGAGGTTCATCCTATATTCCAGTATTGACATGTCATGACAGGAATGTCATCGTGGCGTTATGGCTGAGACCTCGGCAGTGCCGCTCGGGCAACCGGAGTTCTTCCGGGTCGGCAACTACGCCCCCGTCGTCGACGAGCTGACCGACTACGATCTCCCGGTCGAGGGGGTGATCCCGCCGGAACTCGACGGGTGGTACCTGCGCAACGGCCCCAACCCACGTCAGTCGACCGCGCACTGGTTCACCGGTGACGGCATGATCCACGGCGTCCGCATCCGAGACGGGCAGGCCAAGTGGTACCGCAATCGGTGGGTGCGTACCGACAGTTTCGACAACCCGTTCCCGCTCTACAACGCCGACGGCAGCCGCAACCTTCGCGCGGCGGTGGCCAACACCCACGTCGTCAACCACGCCGGGAAGACCCTGGCACTGGTGGAATCGTCACTGCCCTACGAGATCACCCAAGAATTGGACACCGTGGGCGCCTACGATTTCGGCGGCAAGCTCACCGATTCGATGACGGCCCATCCCAAGATCTGTCCCACCACGGGCGAGTTGCACTTCTTCGGGTACGGCAGCCTCTTCGAGCCCTATGTCACCTACCACCGGGCCGACGCCAACGGCGAGCTGACCGTCAATCGACCGGTCGATGTCAAGGCGCACACCATGATGCACGACTTCGCGATGACCTCCGGCCACGTCGTGTTCATGGACCTACCCGTCGTCTTCGATGTCGATGCTGCGAAGTCGGGCGACGGCCGTATGCCGTACCGCTGGAGCGACACCTATGGAGCGCGGTTCGGCGTGCTGTCCCGGCAGGACCCCTTCGGGGCCATCCGCTGGTTCGACATCGACCCCTGCTATGTCTTCCACGTCGTCAACGCCTTCGAAACTGGCACCGAAACCGGCACCGAAACTGGGACGCGAATCGTCGTCCACGCGGTCCGCTATCCCGAGATGTGGCGCCGCGACGGCGGATTCGACGTCGACGGCGTGCTGTGGGAGTGGCAGATCGACGTGGGGGCCGGGACCGTGTCCGAACGCCAGCTCGACGACGTGGGCGTGGAGTTCCCCCGCATCGACGACCGGCTGACGGGACTGCAGGTCCGGTACGCGGTCGCGGTGGCCGGCAACAGCTGGCAGCGCTACGACTTGGCGACCGGGACCGCCGCCCGCCACGACCTGGGGGTCGGTGGGCCTGCGGAGGCGGTTTTCGTGCCGGGGTCTGGTTCGGTCGACGAGGACAACGGCTGGTACCTCGCTTACGTCTACGACCCCGTGCGCGACGGCAGCACCCTGGTGATTCTTGCCGCCTCCGATTTCGCCGGTGAGCCGGTGGCCAGGATCATGCTCCCCCAGCGGGTTCCCTACGGGTTCCACGGCAACTGGATCGGCGCTTGATTTCCCAGCCGATTTCCAGCGCCGCCGGACTAGGGTGTCCGGATGCATGTGAAGTGGCTGGACGAGCCCGAAGACCATGACTACGACGCGGCGGCAGACTATCTGAGCATGCTGGCCGAACCGACCGTCGTGGCGGCCACGGTGACGGCGCTCAAGGCGGCGGAACCCGTGCAGCGCAAGGCGAAAGACATCCTGCGCGCCGCGCGGCTGGTGTTGCTGCCGGAGACCAACGCCCACGTCCGTACCGACCTGGCCAAGATCGGCGACGGCAAACGACTCTCGCCCATCCTGTTGGTCCGCGGGCAATACGAACGCGATATCCCGATGCAGGTGGCCGACGGCTATCACCGGGTGTGTGCCAGTTACCTCTCCGACGAGAACACCCCGATCCCGTGTCGTCTGGTGTCGTGGCAGGCCTGACCAGGGAGTCGAGTTGAGCGACTTCGGATTCGACACGCTCGCGCTGCTGGCGGTCGTCGGGCTGGCCGGTCCCGCGTTGGCCGCGATCCCGGGGCTGCGGGTTCCGGTGGTGGTCGGCGAATTGGCGGCCGGAATCATCGTGGGTAGAACCGGATTCGGCATCGTCGACGACAGCGATCCGACGTTCCGACTGCTGGCCAATATCGGGTTCGCGCTGGTGATGTTCGTCGTCGGCACCCATGTCCCGGTCCGTGACACCGCGCTGCGCGGTGCCCTCGGAACCGCCGCCCTGCGCGCGGTGGTGGTCGGTGCGGTTGCGGCGGTGTTCGGCGTGGCGATCGCTTCCTTCTTCGGCACCGGCCACGCGCTGCTGTATGCGGTGCTGATGGCCTCGTCGTCAGCGGCGTTGGCCCTGCCGGTGATCGACTCGCTCGGGTTGACCGGGCCGCCGGTGTTGTCCGTGACGGCCCAGATCGCGATCGCCGATGCCGCCTCGATCGTATTGGTGCCCTTGGTGATCGACCCGGAACGGGCTCCCCGGGCAGCGCTCGGCGCTCTGGCCATCGCAGCGGCGGCCGTCGTGCTGTTCGTGGTGCTGCGGCATTTCGAGCGGACCGGTCGGCGCAAGCGGATTCACCACTACTCCGAAGATCATCGGCTGGCACTGGAGTTGCGGTTCAGCTTGATCCTGTTGTTCAGCCTCGCAGCACTGGCGATCGCCACCCACATCTCGATCATGCTGGCGGGTTTCGCACTCGGACTGGTGATGTCGGCGATCGGGGAGCCGCGCCGGCTGGCCCGCCAGCTCTTCGGGATCACCGAAGGATTCTTCGCACCGTTGTTCTTCGTCTGGCTCGGTGCCTCACTCCAGGTGCGCGAGCTTGGTGACCATCCCCAATTCATCGCGCTGGGGGCGGCCCTGGGACTGGGCGCGATCGCCGCGCACACGGTGGGCCGGCTGTTCGGTCAACCGTTGCCGCTGGCAGTGCTGGCCGCTGCCCAGCTCGGCGTGCCGGTCGCGGCTGCGACTCTCGGCACCGAACAGCATCTGCTTGCGCCGGGCGAGCCCTCGGCGCTCATCCTGGGTGCGCTCATCGCGGTGACGGCGACCTCGGTGGCCGGCGCGGTGGCCAAACGACGCCAGGCCGAGGCCATGCCGGGCGCCTGATCGTGCGGTGTCCGACCGTATCCCACGATGTGGACTGCTCGGAGGCGTAGCCCCGCCGGCGGGATGATCGGTTCCGCTATTCGGACCAGCCGGCCGACATTTTGTTGCTGATTGTCAGCGCACTGGACATCCGGGCACCATCCGTCAGATGTGCCAGAAATCGTGGTCGGCTGTATCTGTGATCCGTATCACCCAGGTCATCGACCTCGCGCTCGGCTGCCCCGGCGTTTGCGGACAAGCCGTGCGCCTGCCTAACGACTTTCCTACAGGGGGAGTTAGCCAGTCTCATTGAAAGTAAAACTAACACCACCCACCAGCAAAGGTGTGAATCCGCAGGGTGTCAGTCGGCGAAATTTGTCAGCTTCTGAAACTTTGCTCAAAACGATTGTCAATAACTTACTGATGAGTAGGTTCTGATCGTCTGGGGGGGAATAGAGATCCGATGAAGGGATGACACCAGGAATGTCAATGCAGTCGGCCATGCGCCCTTACGTCACCGCGGGCGTCGCTCTCGTCGGTGCGAGCGTCATCGCGGTGACACCCATCGCCGCGCATCCCAACCTGCCGCAGATGCACATGCCGCAGGTTCAACTGACCGCGTCGTCGTCGATCGACAACCCGATCAACGTCTTCAAGCCTGTGGTCGACGACGCCGGAGCCTGGGTGAACGAAACCCTGCACACCGTGCTGGCGAATCCACTGCCGATCCTGCGTCAGATCGTCGACAACCAGCTGTACACCGCTCGGCAGGTGCTCGACGCGGCGAAGGCCGCCGGTTCGGCGCTCGGCCAGCTCGGTGCGGGACTGCCCGCCACCCTGAAGGCAGTCGGGGCCAAGCTGGCCACCGGTGATGTGAACGGCGCCATCGATGCCCTCCTCACGGCGGGCCTGCAGCCCATCCTGAACCTGCTCAGTAACCCGTGGACCGCGCTTGAGCCGGCGCTGGAGCGGCCGTTCAAGGTGGCCCAAGCCCTGGTTCCCGCCCTGTACAACTCCGGGCTGAGTCTGCTGGTCGGGGTGGTCGTTTCCACCGTCGGTATCGGATTCGACACCGGCACAACGCCGTTCATCAAGCAGATCGTCACCAGCACACAGGCGGTGCTCGATTCCCTCAAGACGCTGAACCCGGTGAAGGTCATCAACGCGGTGCAGCACGGGATCGCCGACGTGCTGCAGAACGCCGTGGCCCAGGCGAAGGCATTCACCGAGCAGACGTTCCCGTACATCGGAGCGCAGATCATGAAGGCGCTGCAGGCCGGCCTGCCGACCACCACTCCCCCCGCGACTGCGGCAGTGGCGGCTGCCGTGCCCACCGCCGCAGCGACGGTGACCCTGGCCGTCGATGCCACGGGTGCGGCACCTGCCGCGACCACTGCCAAGGACGCGGCCGGCGCCACCGCCGGCACCCCGGCCGCGGCAACCGGCACGACGGAATCCGCGGCGACCCAGGCGACGACGGGCACCGAGGTCAAGAGTCCCGCTGAGACCGAGCCGACCAAGGCCGACACCGAACCCACCACTGAGACCACCACCAAGGCGGCGGAGTCCAGCACGGACACCACGTCCGCCGACAGTGCCGCTCCGTCGACCAAGGCCGACGCGAGCACCAAGCCTGACGCGAGCACCAAGCCTGACACGAGCACCAAGGCTGGGGCGGCCACCAAGGAGGGCACCGACGCCACGCCGACGAAGGGCACCAAGGGGTCCGGCGGATCGGTCACCAGGGACAGCATCAAGGCCGAGCCCGGGTCGGGCGTGAAGTCCGGCGGCACCCATGCCTCCACCGGTGGATCGTCCACGAGCGGGGCCGATTCGGCGGCCGGTGCGGACTCGGCCAAGGCCGGTGCCGCTTCGGCGTCCGCGTCCGGGTCCACCGCCAAGGCCGGCAGCGACGCCGGTTCCGGCAGCGAGTAGCACCGACCACGACAATGGCCTCCCCCGGCACGGGGGAGGCCATTGTCGTATGTGGCTGTCGTGTGTGGTGCACGCCGAACCGGCGGCGCCGGTGCGGCGATTACGGCGACCGGTGGAACAACGCGCTCACGATGGCGGCAGCGGTCAGCACCAGGGCGATCGCGATCATCGCTGTCGGCGCGACACCGGAATCGAATGCCGCGTGCGCCGACTCCAGCAGCCGATCTGCCAACGGCGTCGGCAGGTCGGCGGCCACGGATGTCGCGCCGCCGATGCTCTCCCCGGCTGCACCCGCCTGCTCGGGCGTCAACCCGTCCGGAACCACCACGTTGGCGCGGTACCAGGCGGTGAAGATGGTGCCCAGCGTCGCCGCGCCGACCACGGCGCCCAACTCATAGGCGGTTTCCGAAACCGCAGAGGCCGCGCCGGCTTTCGCGGCGGGGACCGATGCCACGATGGTGTCGTTGGACACCGTCTGCGATACGCCGACCCCGAATTCCATCACCACGAAGGACGCGATCACGGCGGCCACGGAGAGGTCGTGCCGGAACAGCAGGATCAACGTGAACCCGAGCGCCACGAAGATCAGGCCGACGACCATCAGGGTCGCAGGTGCGAATCGCTTGGCGGCCCGGACCACGCCGATACCCGCGATCATCGACACCACGGCGCCGGGCAGCGTTACCAGGCCGGCGGCCAGTGGGCTCAGGCCCAGCACCAACTGCAGGTGCTGCGAGATGAAGAACATGAACCCGATGAGGCCGACGATGGACAGGAAATTGGCCAGCACCGACGAGGTGAACGGCCCGTACCGGAACAACGCCATGTCCAGCATCGGTGTGGCACTGCGGTTCTGCCGTTGTACGAACAACACGCCGGCGGCGATGCCCAGGGCGAACGCGCCGGCGACCGTGGCCGACAGGCCGTCATGGGCGGCGGTCTTGATTGCCCAGACGATCGGCAGCATGGCGCCGAACGAGAGCACGACGCTGACCAGATCCAGCGGGCCCGGATTGGGGTCCCGCGATTCTGGCACCAGCTTGGGCGCCAGCACCAGCAGCGGCGCCAGGATGGGCACGGCCACCAAAAAGACTGCACCCCAATGAAAATGCTGTAGCAGCGCGCCACCGACAATGGGGCCCAGGGTGGTTCCGGCGGTGAAACACGAGGCCCAGATGGCGACCGCCAGCCGGCGCGCCGAAGCTTCCGTGAAGATATTGCGGATCAGCGACAACGTAGAGGGCATCAGCATGGCCCCGAAGACGCCCAGCGCGGCGCGGGCCAGCACCAGGAGTTCGGCGCTGGGGGCGAAAGCGGCGGCCACCGAGACGACGGTGAAGCCGGTGGCGCCGATCAGCAGCAGCCGGCGCCGGCCCACCCGGTCGCCGAGACTGCCCATGGCCACCAGAAGTGCGGCCAGCACAAGGGAATACACGTCGACGATCCACAACTGCGTGGACGCCGCCGGACGGAAATCCTCGGCGATCTTCGGCAGCGCGAACGCCAGAACGGTGTTGTCGATGGCGATCAGAAGGACGGGCAGGGCCAGGACTGCGAGGGCGATCCAGGCGCGCTTGGGAGTGGTTGGTGTGGTCGATGCCGTGACATCGAGGCCGGTGGACATGGAACTTCCTTAACGAGAGGTGATGGTGCCGTTGGTGAGGCTGGACATGATGGCGTCGACGACCTGGTGCCGGGGGATGCCGTCCTGTCTGATGGCGTCATAGCCGGTCAGGAGCAGCGCCCAGAACACCCGCCGGGCCCAGCCGGGCGGATACACCGGACCATCGGCCGTCGCGCGGGCCAGCACCTCCACAATGGCCTCGTCTCCGGTATCGAGGTGGGCGGCCAATTCGGGATCGGCCAACAGGGTGGGGTCGGTGTAGATGTAGAGCACGATCGGGCCCAGGTCGAGCTGGCTTTCCACCACCCGCCGCAGGGCCGCGTCGACGGGGCCGCAGGCGGGATCGGCGGCGGCGATGGCGGCGGTGCTCACCGCGTGCACGTGCAAGGCCACGGCCCGCATCAGGTCACTGCGCTCCGAGAAGTAACGGTGCAGGGTGCTGCGCCCGACCCCTGCGGCGGCAGCGATATCGGCCATGGTTGCCGCCGGATTGCCCGCGATGACCGTTACCGCGGCGTCGATGATCGCGCGGCGGGTCCGGCCGCGCGGGCCGCTGGCGGGCTCGGTCTCGGCCCAGGCGGGCATACTCATGAACCAAAATTTATCACATAAGGCCCAAAATGGGACAAAGGTGTCCCATTTTGTCAGTTCGGCGGGGTGAACCCGCCGTTGGTGGGCGGTGGAGCGGGGCTGGGCTGCACCGGTGGTGGCGGTGGCGCGAACTCCGGCCGGGCCACCCGCAGCCGCGCGAGTTCGCGGCGGTGCCGTTCGGCCAGTACCGCCGCCAACACCAGCTCGGGCGGAGCGCCCGGCGGCGGTGGCGGTGCGATCCGGGCGAACACCTCGGCGGCGATGCGGTGGGCCATCTGCTCGCGCATCCGAGGGTCCAACTGGGTGGCGCGGGACAGGAACTGGCGCGCCATCTCCGCCTGTGCCGATCCCAGGCCCGACAACTGAATCGTGCCGGCCCAGCCGGCCAGTGCCGGGGGCATCGGGGGTGGAGGGTTGAGTCGCGGCGTGCGCTCGCTGATCACCATGGTGCCGGCGAACACGTCGCCGATGCGCTTGCCTCGCGGTGACACCATGCTGCACAGCACGGCAGGCGCCCCGGTGAACATCCAGATCTCGATGACACCGGCCAGCGCGCGAAAGATGGCTTGGCGCAGGCGTTCCGGACCACCGTCGTCGGAAACCACGCGCAGTCCGAGCGCCATCTTGCCCAGTGACCGGCCGCGGGTCGCGGTCTCGAAAACCACCGGATACCCGAGCAGGGCCAGTACCGTGAAGATGATCAGCACCGCCGCCGACAGCGCGGAATCGAAATCCGCCAGCGTCAAAGCCCATAGCGTGACACCGACGACATAGCCGATCAACATCACCGTGAGGTCGATCAACGCGGCGGCGGCGCGCACCGGCAGCTGGGCGATGGACACCTCGAGCACCACCGCATCACCCGTCACCAAGGGTTCCGGTTGGGACACCATGCCCTCGAACGCTACCCGGCCCGAATTATCGCGCTGCTCAACGCGGCTCGTTCCTCAACGCCTGATCGGTGCGCGACTATGCTGAACAGCGTGGATGTCGACGCGTTCGTGCTGGCCCATGGCTCGACCTGGGACCGCCTGGAACAGCTGGTCAAACGCCGTCGCACACTGACCGGTGACGAGGTCGACGAGCTGGTCGACCTCTACCAGCGGGTCTCCACCCACCTGTCGAAGGTGCGCAGCGCATCGGCGGATCCCGTGCTGGTCGGTCGGTTGTCGGGGTTGGTGGCCCGGGCCCGGTCGGTGGTCACCGGAGCGCACGCTCCGTTGTGGAGCGAGCTGATCCGCTTTGTGACGGTGTCGTTCCCGGTCGTGGCGTACCGGTCCTGGCGATGGTGGGTGGGAACGGCAGTGGCGTTCTTCGCGGTCACGGTGGTGATCGGAATGTGGGTGGCCGGCAGCGCCGACGTTCGTGCCTCGGTCGGCACCCCGGCCGAGCTCGAGCAGCTGATCAACCACGACTTCGCCGCGTACTACAGCGAGAACCCGGCCGGATCGTTCGGCCTTCGGGTGTGGGTGAACAACTCCTGGGTGGCGGCCCAGTGCATCGGCTTCGCGATCTTGCTCGGCATCCCGATTCCTTATGTGCTGTTTCAGAACGCACTGAACCTCGGGGTGTCCGGCGGGTTGATGTTCGGCGCCGGAAAGTCGGATGTGTTGCTGGGCTTGTTGATTCCGCATGGCCTGCTCGAGCTCACGGCGGTATTCCTGGCCGCTGCGGTGGGAATGCGGCTGGGCTGGAAGGTGATTGCGCCGGGTGAGCGCCCACGCGGGCAGGTGCTGTCCGAGCAGGGGCGTGCCGTGGTGGCGGTCGCTGCCGGATTGGTGGTCGTGCTCCTGATCTCTGGCTTGATCGAGTCGCTGGTGACCCCCTCGTCGCTGCCGACGTTCCTGCGGATCGGTATCGGGGTGGCAGCCGAGGCGCTGTTCTTGGGCTATGTCATCCACTTCGGCCTGAAGGCGGTGCGGGCCGGCGAGTCCGGCGACGCCGCGGACGCGCCGGACGTCTTGCCGACACGTTAGAGCTTGCCGGTGGCCTTCATCGCCAGGTAACGGTCGGCCAGGGCGGGGGCCAGCTCTTCGGGCAGCGCGTCGACGACGTCGACGCCGTGTCGTCGCAGCCGGGCCGCGATCTCGTGACGCTCGTTGCGCGACCGTTCGGCCGCCGCCGCGTCATAGACCTGGGCGGCGTCGGCCCGGCCGCGCGCCAACTCGTCCACCCGCGGGTCGGCCACCGCCGCGATCAGCACCTGGTGCCGGCCGGCCAGTTGCGGGAGCACTGTCATCAGCCCCTCGTCGAGGGCCGACGGGTTGAGGTCGGTGAGCAGCACCACCAGTGCACGTCGGCGGACCCGGCGCTGCACGGCCGAAATGGTTACCGCGGCATCGGATTCGACCAGAGCCGGCTGCAGGGGTGCCATCGCCTGCACCAACTGGGCCAGCACGTCGGTGCGTGCGGCGTTGAACACCGTGGCCCGCGGCACCCGGTCGTGGGCCAGGAAGTCCACATGGTCACCGGCCCGTGCGGCCAGCGCCGCCAACAGCAGTGCCGCGTCCATGGACCAGTCCAGCCGCGGCCAGCCGCTGGGGTCCTGCGACGTCGGGTCAACCCCTATGCGTCCGGCCGAGGTGCGGCCGGTGTCGAGCACGATCACCACCCGGCGATCACGCTCCGGGCGCCACGTCCGTATCACCACGTCGGCTCGTCGCGCGGTGGCCCGCCAGTCGATCGAGCGCACGTCGTCACCGACGACATATTCGCGTAGCGAATCGAATTCGGTGCCCTGGCCGCGGATGAGCACCGGAACCATGCCGTCGAGCTCGCGCAGCTTCGCCAGCCGGGACGGCAGGTGCTTGCGGGACAGGAACGGTGGCAGGATGCGCACCGTGCCGTCCACCTGGTGCGAGTACTGCCGCCCGGCCAGGCCGAGCGGACCGATGGAGCGAACCGTCACATGTGCCGGGCTCTGATCGCCGCGCCGAACCGGCTCCAACGTGGTGACCGTCCGGAAGCGTTGTCCGGCAGCGATTTCCAACCCGGTGTCGCGTGGCGTCGCGCACGCGCTGGGCGGCCAGGCATCGCGGACCAGCCCGCGCAGCCGCCGCGACCCGTCGTTGTGCAACACCAGCTCGCTCCGTACCGGTTGGCCCAGCCGCGCGGTGGTTTCGCCGGACCGGTGAGCCCGTACCGCCCGCGGATCCGCGGCCAGCGTCACGTCGATGCCCACCGCCGCGGTTAGCAGGAGCGCGAACACGGCGACTGTCGCGGCGGGCCACGGTGACAGCACCACCGGCACCGCGCCGATCGTCGCGATCACGCCGGTACGGCCGGTCAACACCACTAGCGTGGCACCGGAACGGAGGCCAGGATGCCGTCCAGCACCCCGTCGGGGCTGGCGCCTTCGAGTTCGGCCTCAGGCCGCAGGGCGATGCGGTGCCGCAGGGTCGGCCGGGCCATTGCCTTCACGTCGTCGGGGGTGACGTAGGTGCGGCCCGACAACCAGGCCCACGACCGTGCGGTCGCCAGCAATGCGGTGGCGCCGCGCGGGGACACCCCCAGCTGCAGTGCTGGTGACTGCCGGGTGGCCCCGACGATATCGACGATGTAGCCAAGGACCTCGCCCGAGACCAGCACCTGGCGCACCCCGTCGCGGCCCGCGGCCAGTTCGGCCGGCCCCGCGACCGGTTGCACCGACGACAGGTCGCGCGGATCGAATCCGCGCGCGTGGCGGTCCAGGATGGCGATCTCCTGATCGCGCGGCGGCAGCGGCACATTCAGCTTGAGCAGGAAGCGGTCCAGTTGGGCCTCCGGAAGTTGATAAGTGCCCTCGTACTCGATGGGATTCTGGGTGGCCGCGACGATGAACGGATCCGGTAGCGGGCGTGCTTCGCCGTCGACACTGACCTGCCGCTCCTCCATCGCCTCCAGCAGCGCGGCCTGGGTCTTGGGCGGGGTGCGATTGATCTCGTCGGCCAGCAACAGGTGGGTGAATACCGGGCCGGCTCGGAATTCGAACTCCGCTGTCCTGGCGTCGTACACCAACGAGCCGGTGACATCGCCGGGCATCAGGTCCGGGGTGAACTGCACCCGTTTGAAGTCCAGTTGCAGGGCCGCCGCCAGGGTGCGCACCAGCAGCGTCTTGGCCACGCCGGGCACCCCCTCGAGCAGCACGTGCCCCCGGCACAGCAAGGCGACGACCAGGCCGCTCACCACGGCGTCCTGGCCGACCACGGCGTTGCCGATCTCGTTGCGCAGGGCGAGCAACGCGTCGCGGGCGGCGTCCTGGGGGGAGGGCTGACTCACGACTGGGTGACCTGCCTTTCGATATCGTCGAGTTGGATGGCGAGTCGGTGGAGTTCGGCGTCGGTTTCGGGCGGGGGACCGAACAGGATGTGGCTCAACATATTCGGAGGCTGAAGGCAACGCTGTGCGACGGCCTGGGTGACACTGGCCTCGCCCGCGGCCGCGCCGAGACCCAACCGCGGCAGTAGCCGGCCCAGGGTGGCGGTGCGCAATGCCGCGGCAGCATGTGCCCTGGCCCGTCGGGACCGGTACAACCGGGCCCGGCCCTCGACGGTTTCCGACGCCCGCACCACCACCGGGAGGTTCTCGGGCACCAGCCGCCCCAGCCGCCGTCCCTGCCACCAGGCGATCAGCGCCACGGCCAGACCCAGCTGCAGCAGCGCCCAGTACACCCGGTCGGGGATCAGGTCGGTGATCGCCTGGGGACCCTCGGTGTCGCCCTCGGTGTGCTGCGGCGCGTACCAGATGACCCGGTCGCGGGCGCCGGCCAGATTCATCGCCAACGCGGCGTTGCCCTTGCCGAGCAGTCCCCCGTTGGTCATGAAGTCACTGCTGCCGACCACGGTGACGGTGCGGCCCGCGTCGGTGTAGCGCACCAGCGCACCGTCATAGCAGCGGCTGACGGTGCGATTCCCCGCTGCGGCAAAGGTATCGCTGGGGCCCAGATCGGCCTCGCCCGTGTGGATGGCCTCCGGCAGATCACAACCGGGGGCGCCGCCGAACGGGGTGGCGCCGTCGCGGCGGACGCCGGGTGCGAGTCGTTCCCTGGTGGCCGAGGTGGGAGCCACCACCAATCGGTCGCCGGGCAGACCGGCCAGGGTGGCCAGCGTGTCGTCGCCGAAGAGGAAGAAGGTCTGTGCCACGACGATCAGGGTGTCGGGGCGGGCGGCGCGGACCACGGCGTCGAGATCGTCGGCGACGACGACGTCCACACCGTGTTCGCCGAGGAGGGTCACCAGGGCGTGGGCGCCGTCGGGTGAGGTGGAATCGGCCTCCATCAGACCGCCGGGCCGCGGCGCGGTGAGAATCGTGGTCAGCACGGCGACCGCGATGACGGCGGTCGCCGCGAGCGTCGCCCAGCGGGCGGTCCGCCAGCGACGCACCCCCGGCGCAGCCGGTGATCGGGTAGCCGTCATCGCACCGGGACCCAGGTATCGGGTAGGACGCTCGGCGTGTCCGGTGGGGCGGCCGCGGCCCGGTCCAAACGGTCGTCCAGGTCGGCGATCACCCGGTAGCCGGCCTCGGTCGCCGTGCGCGCGCCGTAGGTCACGTCGTTGAAAACCTCGGCGGCGCGGCTCAATTCGTCGCGCACATCGGGTAGTGCGGCGGCCGCGTCACGGGCAAGTTCGGTGGCGGTGCGCCCGGGTTCCGGGTCGAGCACCTCGGTCTCCTCCAGTCGGCGCGCGACGGCGCGGAGCCGGTGCCGGATGGCGGCTGCCCAATCCCCTTGCACGGCGGACTGTTGCGCCAGGACGCGGTGTTCGGCGGAGCCGAGCTGGTGACCGTCGAACAGCGCGCCCTCAGCGCCGCGCCGGGTGTGCATGGTGCGCATGGCCACCCGGATCGACACCACCGCCGCGATGACGACCAGCAGTGACAGCAAACCGATGGTGATCCATCCGCCGGGCACCGAGGAACCCGCACTGAACACCCGGTAGAGCAGGGCCTCGAGCCAGGCCCACAGTTGGTCGACCAGTGACGGTTTCGGGTAGATGGGCTTGCTCAGTTCACGTAGCGCCGCCTCGTGGGCGGCGTCGCTGTCGATGTCGAGTCCGGACACGTCAGGGCCGGCGGGTCAGCCACAGATGATCGGTACTGTCCGCGGGGGCGACCGGCCCGGCAACGGCACCTGACTGCAACACCAGATCGAAGGCCTCCGCTCGGATCCGGCGGTCAGCGTATTGCAAGACAACCACCCCCGCGGTGAAGGGCGAGGTGAGGATCTGCCCGATCGCCCCACCCACGGAGACCAGCACCAAACCGGCCACCATGGCGGCGGTGGTCTCGGAGGCGAACAGCAGGATCTGGCCGCCGAAGCTGAACGGCACCGCCACCGCGCCGGCGATCATGGCCGCCACCAAGGTGGCCAGTAAACGGATGCCCAACACGCGCCAGAAATCGTGCCGGATCAACGCGAACGAGCGCCGCACCGCAGCGAGGATGGGGAGCCGCTCCAGCACGATGAGCGGCGGCACGAAGCTCAGCATGGTGCCCAGATACACCACCAGGATGACGACGCCGAGCAGTAGCGGGATGCCGACCAGAAAACCCGCGGCGGCATCGCCCACCACGACCGCCACGGCGGTGAGCCCGGCCGCGACCCCGATGAGCAATACGGCGCCCGCCGCCTCGAGGGCGGTGAAGCCGAGCAGTGCCCACACCCGGCCGCGCAACCGCTGCCACGCCTTGCCGATGGTGATGCCCGATCCGAAGACGGCGCGGCCCACGATGACGGTCAGCAGCCCGGCCAGCACGATGCCCGAGATCCAGGTGACAGTGGCCCCGACCAGGGTGCCCAGGGTGGGGCCGAGCAGTGCCACTGCGGGTGCTTCCTCGCCGGTGGAAGTGGCGTGCAGCACACCGCTGTTGGCCAGCGGCATGATCTGGAACAGCAGCGCGAACACCTGGGCGATCACCACCACGATGGTGGTCAGACCCAGGGTGGTCTTGGGGTTGGCCCGAATGTAGGCGAAGGCTCCGTTGAAGATGTCGGACAGGTTCAGCGGACGCAGCGCGATGATGCCCGGTTTGAGTTCCGGCGGTGGCCCCGGATAGCCGGGATACCCGGGAGGGCCACCGTAGCCGGGCGGCGGGTAGACCGGGCGGGGCTGGCTCCCATACCCGCCGGGATCGCTGTACATGGCCACCATCCTGTAGTCGACTCGGGTAATTGACAACGTATCCGGGTGTCGGCCCCAGCAGGCGTAGCGTCGCAGCCATGGCGGAATTGAAAGACCGGCTTCGTGCGGATCTCACCGCGGCGATGAAAGCACAGGACAAATTGCGGACGGCGACGCTACGGATGCTGATCGCATCGATCGGGGCCGAGGAGGTGTCGGGTAAGCAGGCGCGCGAACTCTCCGATGACGACGTGCTCAAGGTCCTCGCGCGGGAAGCCAAGAAGCGGGCCGAGGCCGCGGAGATCTACACGCAGAACGGCCGAGGGGAACTGGCCGCCAACGAGCACGCCGAGGCCAGGGTGATCGACGAGTACCTGCCGACACCGCTGACCGAGGCCGAACTCGCCGACGTGGTCGACACCGCGATCGCACAGGTCGCCGAGGAGATCGGCGAGCGGCCGGGGATGCGTCAGATGGGCCAGGTGATGAAGGCGGCCACGACGATCGCCGCAGGTAAGGCCGACGGGTCGCGGCTGTCCGCGGCCGTCAGGGCGCGGCTGTAGGGCGGCTCGTCAGGTTGGCGATGGCACGGCGCTCGACGAGCAGGGCGATGTAGTCGCGCACCGTGCTGGTGACGAAGTGCTTGTGGGCGTCGGCGACGGCGGCGGTGACGTGTTCGGCAGGCAGACCGGAGTACTTTTCCAGCAGCCGCGTTGTCACGTCGTTCAGCTGATCTTCCTCCGTGCGTTTACCCACGTAAAACATTCTGGGATAGCGTCCGCGAGCCGGTCAACCGGGAGACCGTCGCGGTGCCGGTGATGCTCGACACCCGTCAAGGGCGCCGGGGTCTCGGTGCACCGGTTACTCGCCCGGACCTTCGGGAATCGGCGGCTGCGGGACCACCGGGTAGTCACCGGTGTAGCCCATGCGCTGGGCCGCCATCGCCGTCACCTTGCCTCGCACCGCGTACCAGCCGCCGATCAGCATCGGGACCAGCACGATGATCGCGATGAGGTTCCAGATGTTCTCGTAACACATCAGTACGGTCACCGCGGCCAGGAAGATCAGCGTCAGGTAGCCCGTGTACGGCGTGCCCGGCAACCGGAACGCCGGCCGCGCCAGGATGCCCTTGCGCTCCCAGCGGTACAGCTGGAGCTGACAGGCCACGATCATGGCCCACGTCGAGATGATGCCCAGCGCGGAGAGGTCCAGCGCGATGTTGAAGGCATCCTCGGGGACGAACAGGTTGAGCACCACGCCGAGCAGTGTCAGGGCCCCGGTGAGGGCGATCCCGCCGAACGGGACACCATTGCGGTTCATCTTCGCCGTGAAGGCCGGGCCGCTGCCGTTCATCGCCATCGACCGCAGGATGCGCCCGGTGGAATACAGCCCGGCGTTGAGGCTCGACATCGCCGCGGTCAGCACCACCAGATTCATGATGCCGCCGGCCGCAGGCACGCCGATCTTGGAGAAGAACGTCACGAATGGGCTCTCGCCCTTGTGGAATTCGGTGTAGGGCAACAACAGGGCGAGCAGCACCAGGGAGCCGACGTAGAACAGCGCGATGCGCACGATGACCGAGTTGATCGCCCGCGGCATCACTTTGGGTGGGTCCGCGGTCTCGCCTGCCGCGATACCGACGAGTTCGACTGCGGCATAAGCGAAGATCACACCCGAGGTCACCACCACCAGTGGGAAGATCCCGACCGGGAACATGCCGCCGCTATCGGCGATCACGCTGAAACCGGTTGCTTGGCCGTTGATCTCGAACCGCCCGGCCAGGAATACGATGCCGACGACGAGGAAGGTCACCAATGCGGCGACCTTGATGATCGATGCCCAGAACTCCATCTCGCCGAACAGCTTGACCGAGATGATGTTCATGGTCAGGACGATGCCCAGGGCGATCAGGGCGATCAGCCATTGCGGGACCGCTTCGAACATCCCCCAGTAGTGCATGTACAACGCCACCGCGGTGACATCCACGATCGCGGTGGCCGCCCAGTTGAAGAAGTACAGCCAGCCCGTCACGAAAGCGGTTTTCTCGCCGAAGAATTCGCGTGCGTACGAGACGAACGAGCCCGAGGACGGACGATGTAGCACCAGCTCGCCGAGGGCGCGCAGGATGAAGAAGACGAAGATGCCGCACACCGCGTACACCAGGAACAGGCCCGGTCCGGCGCTGTGCAGTCGGCTGCCCGCGCCCATGAAAAGGCCGGTGCCGATGGCCCCGCCGATGGCGATCATCTGGATTTGGCGCGGTTTGAGGGCTTTGTGATAGCCCTCGTCCTCGTGGCTCAGTGCTGAATTGTCGTACGTCGATTCGGTGGTCATCCCGCTCCCCATCGGTGACTGCGTAACTGCTCGACCGTAAGCCGGTCGGGCCGGGTGCGAAAGTCGGGCGATGTAAACATTGCGCTACACGGCCCCGTCGCCACCGAGGGTGAGCGGCCTAGGATCGCTGCGGTACCGGGACGCCGCGCAATGTGCGGGCGACGATGTCGACGAAGTAGGCGCAGGATTCATAACGAGCGGCGGGGTCTTTGGCGAGCGCCTTGGCGAACACCGCGTTGAGCGAGCCGGGTAACCACGGCCGGCGCACGGTGATGGCCGGGACCGGATCGCGCAGGTGCGCGTAGGTGATGGCGAACGCCGTGCCGCGGGGGAACGGCGGCGCTCCGGTGAGCCACTCGAACATGCTGCACGCCAGCGCATAAAGGTCCGTCGCGGCGGTGAGTTGCTGGCCCTGCAGTAGTTCCGGCGCGGCGTAGGCGATGGAGCCTTGCACCCGCCCGTTGCTGGCCAGCGTTCGCACGTCGTCGGCCAGTTGCGCGATGCCGAAATCGGTGAGATAACTCTGCCGACGGTCGGCGGACAGCAAGATGTTGGCGGGCTTGACATCTCGGTGGATGACATCCATCGCGTGCGCGTAGTCGAGGGCTCCGGCGACCTGTCCGGCCACGGCGACAACCACCTCGACATCCGCATCGCGGCCGGCCGCCGGCACCAACACCGACGCCGACGGACCGTCGACATACTGCATGACCATCCACAACTGCGGTTGCGCGGAGCGGGTTTCGCCGTGCTCGTAGGTGGCCACGATGTGGGGGTGACGCAGGGTCGAGGCGATGGCGAACTCGCGGGTCAGCCGCTCCCGTGCGAGATCACGGTTGGTGGCGTCGGTGTGGATGACTTTGAGTGCCAAAGCCTGGGCATCGCCCGTGCGGTGGACGCGGTACACGTCGGCCGCCCCGCCGCCACCCAGATGGGCTTCGACGACGAAGCCGGAGATGATGTCACCGACCTCGAACACCCCGTAAGACTAAGCGCTTCAGGTCTCGTCGGCGATCTGGCGGCGGCTCTGGAACCGGGCCGGCGCGTCCGGGTCCTCGGCCTGGTGATCCAGCTGTTCCTGCAGTTCGCGTTGCTCGGCGGTGGCCTCGGTGGCATCCGTTGGCGTGGCAGGGGGCGTCCGATGCTGTTCCATACGACGCAGGGTGGCCACAAACGGTCGTGGGCAAACCCGCCGTTGTCACCCGCGGAGCCGTTTCCGCCGGTACAGGTCGTCATCGGCGCCGGCGAAAAGGGCTCGCACGTCGTCGTGGCGAGGGTCACCGGCGGCGACACCGTAAGAGACCGCCACCTGGTGTCCGGCCGCGAGTTCAGCGGCCAGCCGCTGCGCGCTCGCCAGGTCGTGGCCGGCGACGATCACCACGAATTCGTCGCCACCGATCCGGCCGAGGACGCTGCGTTCGGGCACCCGCTCGGCCAGCTGCCCGGCCACCTGGATCAGCACGTCGTCGCCTGCCGGATGGCCGTGCATGTCGTTCACCAACTTGAAGTCGTCCACGTCGAACACCAGGACGGCCAACGGCTTTCGGGTGCGTCGCGCGTGTTCGGTGAGTACGCGGGCATTCTCGTCGACGCCGGTGCGATTCCACACCGTCGTGAGCGGATCGCGGAAGGCGGCCTCGATGAGCGCCGAGGTGATGATCCCGAACACCTCCTGAGCGCCCAGAATGCTGACGGCGTAGATGACCAGCCACAGCTCCGGTACCGCGACAGGGGCGATCAACAGGGCGCCGATGGCGGCTCCGATCAATGCCGCCGTGGCGATACGCGCGGTCACCGGCGGGTACCAGGTCCGGATGAAGATCGCCGCGAACATCAGCGGTACCACCGACCACACCTGGGCCTCGATCGCGCGGTGGAACAGCAGCGACAGGATCGGTGCCGCGACAAGGCACACCATGGTCGCCGCCTGCCGACGGACACCCGGATGCGGACGCGCGATGAGCAGCAGACCCAGCGCCGCCGCGGCGCAGGCCAACAGCTCGCCCCGCCCGTCGGTGCGGGGGACGTCCACCAGATACGACGTGAGCGCCGCCAAGCCATAGAGGAACAGCAGGGCGGCAAGGGAAAAGAACAGCATCCGCCGTTTGAGCTCGTCGCCGTGGCCGCCGACCAGCGATCTGGCCCTCCACATTGCGACCTCCGCATGCCCGTCACCCGATGACGCGAACCTACCCGCAATGCAAGAAGCTCTGACCGGCCAGGCCGATCAGAGCTTCTGCTTTCCCACAGCCGGGGTATCCGACGCTGAGCGCCGTCAACCCCTTCCGTCGCCTCGGGCGAACGAGCAAGCTCGCTCGCCTCTCGACTCTGTCGGGGTGGCGGGATTTGAACCCACGACCTCTTCGTCCCGAACGAAGCACGCTACCAAGCTGCGCCACACCCCGCGTGAAGCCACGACAGCGTATCGCACTGGGGTACCGCGAAGCCAAACGCCTGCTCAGAGGGGCCTTCGCAACGACCGTCTGGTCGAGCGCAGCACTGCCAGCCGCTCCCGGTACTCCATCTCGCCGACCTCACCGCGGGCATGCACGTCCCGCAGGGTGCTCTCGGCCCTTGCGGCCCTGCAGCCGCCGGGTCAGCAGCAGCACGGGTCCGGCCAGCAGAAACACCACCGCGTCGCGACGGATATCACTGCCAAGATTAGGAAAGAATTAGAGCATCGGCTGCGTTGAAGATTCTGAAGGCCCGAACGGCCTGATCGATCCCACATCGATACGACGGAGTGAGGCAGAAATGACCGGACTGGGCGCCATGATCTACATCGGGTTCTTCGCCTTCGCCGCGTTGTGGCTCTTCATGACCGGCCGCGCCGAGGTTCAGGGCGCCGAGAGTCAGGGCCACGTCCCCGACCGTTCGAATTCGATGAGCGCCGACGCCGGGCCGGACGGATCGAGCCCCTGGCTGCTCACCCACTCGTCGTCGAAATAGGTGTCGGCGTAGCGGTCGCCGCTGTCGGCGAGCAACGTGACCACCGATCCACTGCGGCCTTGGGCGATCATCTCGGCCAGCAGACCGAAGGCCCCCCATACGTTGGTGCCCGTCGATGGCCCCACCCGTCGGCCCAGCACCCGGCTGACGTGTCGCGCCGCCGCCACCGACGCGGCGTCGGGCACCGCGATCATCCGGTCGACCACGCCCGGCAGAAACGAGGGCTCGACCCGCGGCCTGCCGATGCCTTCGATCCGCGACGACGCACCGGTCTCGATATCGGCGCGCCCCTGCGTGTAGGCGGGGTAGAACGCGGAATTCTCCGGGTCCACCACGCACAGCCGGGTGGGGTGGCGGCGGTAGCGCAGGTAGCGGCCGATGGTCGCGCTGGTCCCGCCGGTGCCCGCACCGACCACCACCCACTCGGGTATGGGGTGGGCCTCGTCCCGCATCTGATCGAAGATCGACTCGGCGATGTTGTTGTTGCCGCGCCAGTCGGTGGCCCGTTCGGCGTTGGTGAACTGGTCCAGGTAGTGCCCACCTGTCTCCGCCGCCAGCCGCTCGGCCTCCGCGTACACCTGGGCCGACTTCGCCACGAAATGGCAACGGCCGCCCTGTGATTCGATGAGCTTGACCTTGCTGGCGCTGGTCGAGTGCGGCATCACCGCGACGAACGGCAGTCCCAGCAATGCGGCGAAGTAGGCCTCGGAGACCGCGGTCGATCCGGACGACGCCTCGATGACGGTGGTGTGCTCACCGATCCACCCATTACACAACGCGTATAGGAACAGCGAACGCGCCAACCGGTGTTTGAGGCTGCCGGTGATATGTGTGGACTCGTCCTTGAGATACAGCTGTACGTCCACCCCGCCGGCCCACGCCTCGGGTAGGGGATAGCGCAGCAGGTGCGTGTCGGCGCTGCGGCGCGCGTCGGCCTCGATCAGCCGGACGGCGTTGTCGACCCAGGTCCGCGGTCGGTTCCGGTCGCTGAACGTCCCGGCGTTCACCGTGCCGTGACGGTCGGGTACGCCTGCCCGGCTCTGGTGCCCACCGCCGGCCCACCGGTCGGCGCGGCGACCAGCGTCAACAGGGTGGCCTCCGGCCGGCAGCAGAACCGCACCGGCGCATAAGGGGAGGTGCCCAGGCCCGCCGACACGTGCAGCTTCATGTCGGCACCCCACTGCGAGGGACCCTTCACCCGGGAGCGGTCCAGGTCGCAGTTGGTGACGACGGCGCCGTAGAACGGCAGGCACAGCTGGCCACCGTGGGTGTGGCCGGCCATGACCAGCTGGTAGCCGTCGGCGGCGAACCGGTCCAGCACCCGGGGTTCGGGCGAGTGGGTGACGCCGAGGCGCAGGTTCGCCGCCGGGCTGGCCGCTCCGGCGATGGTGTCGTAGCGGTCGCGATGCAGGTGCGGGTCGTCCACCCCGGCGGCGGCGATACGCAGTCCGGCCACGTCGAATTCGCGGCGGATGTGGGTCATGTCCAGCCAGCCGCGCTCGGTGAACGCGGCACGCAGGTCCTGCCAGGGCAGCGGGGCGCCGTGGATGCGCTTGTGCTTCCTGAACAGATAGTTGGCCGGGTTCTTCGGGCGCGGGGCGAAATAGTCGTTGCTGCCGAACACGAACACCCCGGGCACCGACAGCAGATCGCCGAGCGCCTGCACGACGGCCGGGACCGACCGCGGATGAGACAGGTTGTCGCCGGTGTTGACCACGAAATCTGGCTCCAGCGCCGCCAACTCGCGCACCCACGCCTGCTTGCGGCGCTGCCGGGGCAGCATGTGCAGATCACTGAGGTGCAGCACCCGCAGCGGCGTGGAACCAGGCGAGAGCACCGGCATGGTGAACTCCCGCAGCGCGAAGGCGTTGCGCTCGATCAGCGACGCATAACCGATGCCGGCGGCCAGGGTCCCGGCAGCGACGGCAGCGGTGTTCTTCACGTACGGCATGTCAAAAGACTACTGCCACCGGCGCACCAGGGCCTGGCTATCACCTGTGATCACGGCGGGGGCGGTGGCGGCGGCGGCCCCAGCACCGGCACCGTGATCGGCGGCAGGCCGGGGATCTCGATGACCGTCGAGCCCACCTGTGGCGGCGGCGCATTCGGGTCGAGACCCGGGATGCCGATCGGTGGGGGCGGAGGTGGCGGCGGGATGCCGTTGCTGGTCTGGATGGTGATGATCGAACCCGGGATGGTCTGCCCCGTCGGCGAGGTGCCCACCACGGTGCCGGCCGGGGACACGCTGTTCACCGAGGTGGCCTGGTCGGCCACCTGGAAACCGGCGTCCTTGAGGCGCTGCCGCGCGGCGTCCACGGTCATGCCCGCGACGCTGGGCACCTTCGAACCGGGGCCGCCTTCGACATACCGCGGATCGGTCGGCGGTAGTTGCACCGTGTCGGGGGTGATCGGCTTCATCGCGGTGAACCAGGTACGCGCCGGCTCGTTACCGCCGTAGAGGTCGCCGGAGCTGCACTGGCGCAGCGGGAACGAGCACAGATCACCGGGGGTGCTGGAATCGTCGTAGATGTAGTTCGCGGCGGCGAAAGCGCTGGTGAACCCGAGGAACCCGGACGAGCGGTGCGCCTCAGTGGTCCCCGTCTTACCCGATACCGGCAGATTCCAGCCGACCGATCCGGCCGAGCCGGAGGCAGTACCGCCACTGGTGGCGTCATGGCTCATGGCGGTCGCCAGCGTGTTGGCCAGCCCCTCCGGCACCACCTGCTCGCAGGTCTCGGTGGTGACCGCCACCTCTTGGCCGTGCCGGTCGAAGACCTTGTCGACCGGGTTGGGCGGGCACCAGGTGCCCGACGAGGCCAGCGTCGCCGCGACGTTCGACAACTCCAGCGCGTTCACCTCGACGGGACCGAGGGTGAAGGATCCGAGATTCTGGCGTTTGATGAAGTCGGCCAGGCTCTCGTTGCTCTCGGGGTCGTAATCCCGCGCGGTGCCGGGCAGCGCATAGGACCGCAGGCCCAGCTTGACCGCCATATCGACGGTGCGCTGCACGCCGACCTGGCTGATCAGCTTGGCGAAGGCGGTGTTCGGCGAGGTCGCCAGCGCGTCGGTGACACTCATCTGGCCGCGGTAGTTGCCCGCGTTCTGGACGCACCAGGTGGCCGGCGGGCAGCCCTTGGCGCCGCCGCTGCCCAACCCCTTGGCCTCGAACCTAGCCGGGGCGTCCAGGGTCGCGTTGATGCCCATACCCATGTCCATCGCTGCGGCGGTGGTGAACAGTTTGAAGATCGAGCCGGCGCCGTCACCGACGAGCGAGAACGGTTGCGGCTGCATGGTTTCGCCGGCATCGGTGTTCAAACCGTAGGTACGGTTGCTGGCCATCGCCACCACCGGATGCGCGGTCTTGCCGGGCTTGATGACGCTCATCACGCTGGCGACGCCGGTGAGGTCGGGGGCCGCGATGCTGTTGACGGCCGATTTGACGTCGGCCTGGACATCGGGATCCAGCGTGGTGCGGATCAGGTAGCCGCCCTTGGCCACCTGCTCCTTGCTGATCCCGGCGCGGGCCAGGTAATCCAGCACGTAGTCGCAGAAAAAGGCCCGATCCCCGGCGGCGATACACCCGCGGGGCAGCTCGTTGGGCTGCGGCAGGATGCCCAGCGGCTGCTGTTTGGCCGCCCGCAACGCGTCAGCCTCCTGCGGGATGTTCTCGATCATGGTGTCCAGCACCAGGTTCCGCCGGGCCAGCGCGCCATCGGGGTTGGTGTACGGGTTCAGGGCGCTGGTCGACTGCACCATGCCGGCCAGCAGGGCGGCCTGCTGCCAGTTCAGCTCGGAGGCGTTGATCCCGAAGTACGTTTGCGCGGCATCCTGGATTCCGAACGCACCGTTGCCGAACGACACCAGGTTGAGGTAGCGGGTCAGGATCTCCGGCTTGGTGAACGTCTTGTCCAGGGTCAGCGCCATCCTGATCTCGCGCAGCTTCCTGGCCGGCGTGGTCTCGATCGCGGCGCGCTTCTCGGCGTCGGTCTGCGCGATCACCAGCAGTTGGTAGTTCTTCACGTACTGCTGTTCCAGCGTCGACCCGCCGCGGGTGTCCACATCGCCGGAGGCATATCCGGCCAGACCGGTCAGCGTGCCCTTCCAGTCCACGCCGTTGTGTTCGGCGAACCGCTTGTCCTCGATGGACACGATGGCCAGCTTCATGGTGTTGGCGATTTGGTCGCTGGGCACCTCGAACCGGCGCTGGGTGTACAGCCAGGCGATGGGGTTGCCGCGGGAATCGGTCATCGTCGAGACGGCCGGCACCTCGCCCTCCACGAGCTGCGCGGACCCGTTGGCGACGACGTCGGAGGCGCGGTTGGACATCAGGCCGAGACCGCCGACCACGGGGAACATCAATCCGGCCGCGATCACACTGGCCAGCAGGCAGCACCATGCGAGCTTGATGAGCGTCACCGCAACGGGTGGGCGCACGGTGTGCTGCTCGGGCATGGGTAACAGACTAACCAGACCTTCCTGGCAGGGCCGCCGAGCGGTGCGTTTGTACGACGGGCGGCCCGGCGGCACGCCCGTCCCAAAAAATCGTGATCTGACTGTTGCGTAAAACCCCTCTGACCACCTAGCTTGGACACACAGTGCGATTCAGGTAACACTATTGGACGCAATGTGGCGTAGATCGCACTAGTGATCTCGCCGGCCGGAGGGAAAGGGTTGCTGATGTCAGTTCCGTCGACTGCAATACGCCATACGGGTACGGGCCAGCAACCCGGCAGTGCCACACACAGTGCCGAGGCTGAAGCCCGCATCGCGTGGGTATCCCAGGCCCGCTGCCGGCAGGCGGACCCGGACGAGCTGTTCGTCCGCGGCGCCGCGCAGCGCAAGGCCGCGGTGATCTGCCGGCACTGCCCGGTGATCGCCGAGTGCGGCGCCGATGCGCTGGACAACCGGGTCGAATTCGGGGTGTGGGGCGGGATGACCGAGCGTCAGCGCCGAGCCCTGCTCAAGCAGCACCCCGAGGTGGTGTCCTGGGCCGATTTCTTCGCCGCTCAGCGCAAGCACCGCAGCGCCGTCTGAGCCTCCACCAACTTGACGTTTACCCCGCGTTTCGCGGGGTAAACGCCGTTTTCACGCGGATTCGCCGACACCGGTCAGCTGATCACCGATCGCCCGCAGCGCTTCCAAGTCCGAGACGTCGAACGGTAACGACGGCACCCCGACGATCGCGACATGCGGGTTGGCGCCGGTGAACCGGCCCAGCAGCCGCACCTCCCGCTTGGCGGTGGTCGCTCGGGCCGCGTGAATCCGCAGCACCGCCGCGGCCAGTCCGCCCGGCGCCTGTGCGTCCAACTGGTCGGCCGCCACCTCGGCCTTCTCCCCGGGCAGGCTGCTGAGCGTCGGATGGGTGCGGTTGAGGATCATCCCGGCCAGCGGCATGTTCTCCTGGGACAGCCGGTCGATGAAGAACGACGCCTCGCGCAGCGCATCCGGTTCGGCGGCCGAGACCACCACGAACTGGGTGCCCCTGCGCTTCAGCAGCTCATAGGTGCGGTCCGCCTTCTCCCGGAAACCGCCGAAGGTGGCGTCCAGTGACTGCACGAATCCGGCCGCATCCGAGAGCATCTGAGATCCCAGGACGGTCGACATGCCCTTCATGGCCAGTCCCACTGCGCCTGTCACGATGCGGCCGATGCCGCGGCCCGGCGCGAGCAGCAGCCGCCACAGCCGGCTGTCCATGAAGCTGCCGAGCCGCTTCGGGGCGTCCAGGAAGTCCAGGGCATTGCGGGACGGCGGTGTATCGACCACCACCAGATCCCACTTGTCCTCGGCCAGCAGTTGGCCGAGCTTCTCCATCGCCATGTACTCCTGCGTGCCGGCCAATGAGGTGGCCACCGTTTGGTAGAACTGGTTCTCCAGGATCGCGTCCGCGCGGTCGGTACCGGAGTACTGCAGCACCATCTCGTCGAAGGTGCGCCGCATATCCAGCATCATGGCGTGCAGTTCGCCAGGAACCTCAGGAGCCAGCGGTACCCGCTGCGGGGTGTTGCCGAGGCTCTCGATGCCCAGGGCCTGCGCCAGCCGCTTGGCCGGATCGATGGTCAGCACCACCACGGTGCGGCCGTACTCGGCGGCGCGCAGCGCCATCGCCGCGGCCGTGGTGGTCTTGCCGACACCTCCTGCGCCGCAACACACCACGACACGGTTGGACGTGTCGGTCAGGATGGCGCCCAGGTTGAGCGTGGGGGGTGTGCTGCTCATGGTTGTTACCTCACTCCCTGTTGGGCGAGCGCCTCGGCCAGCTCGTACAGGCTGCCGAGGTCCACACCGTCGGAGATGGTCGGCAGGTCCAGGCGGGCGACGTCGAGCTGCCGCAGCTGTTCGGCGCTCTCCGCGCGGGCGGCGATCAACGTGGCGTGCTGGATCGATTCGGTGAGCAAACCCGCAAAATCGCTGTCGGACAACGTGATTCCCACCTTCTCGAATCCCGCCCGGACCGCGTCGGCGTCGATGTCGCCTTCGGTGGCCTTGGCGAGTGCGTCGGCGGGCAAGTATGTCGGGATGTTGCGGTTGACGATGACACTGCCGATCGGCAGCTCCAGTTCACGCAACTCCTCGATCGCCTCCAGGGTCTCTTGGACCGGCAAGGCCTCCAGCAGCGTCACCAGATGCACCGCGGTCAGGGGCGAGTGCAGGATCGTGACCACCCCCTCGGCCTGGGAGTGCACGGGGCCGCCCTTGGCCAGCTCGGACACCGCCTTGGTGACGTCGAGGAAACGGGAGATCCGGCCCGTCGGCGGCGCGTCGACGACGATGGCGTCGTATACGGTCTGCCCGGACTTGGCCGGCTTGTTTCCGCGCACCACGATTTCTTTGATCTTCCCGGTGAGCAGCACATCGCGTAGGCCGGGGGCGATCGTGGTGGCGAACTCGACGGCGCCGATGCGGCGCATCGCTCGGCCGGCGATGCCCAGGTTGTAGAACATGTCGAGGTATTCGAGGAACGCAGCTTCGGTGTCGATGGCCAGGGCGTTGACCTGGCCGCCGCCCTCGGCGGTGGCGACCTTGACCTCTTGATACGGCAGCGGTGGCACGTCGAAGAGCTGGGCGATGCCCTGGCGTCCCTCGACCTCGACCAGCAGCACCTTGCGTCCGCCCGAGGCCAGGGCCAGGGCCAGGGCTGCGGCGACGGTTGATTTGCCGGTACCGCCCTTGCCCGACACGAAATGCAGGCGGGCCTCGGTCAGGCGAGCTGGCCAGCCGACCGGGTTGGGTGCAGGGTCCACCACTGCATGCTAACTGTGAGGCGATGCGCTCCGGATAAGCTCTGCTGCATGAGCGAACTGACAAGGTGGGCGGCGTGAGCGAAGTGAAGAAGTGGGAATACGCCACCGTCCCGTTGCTGACCCATGCCACCAAGCAGATCCTGGACCAGTGGGGTGCCGACGGTTGGGAGTTGGTGTCGGTGCTGCCCGGGCCCACCGGTGAGCAGCACGTGGCTTACCTCAAGCGGCCGAAGTGAGCGGCTGGTCCGCCCGACTGGCTGAACTCGGTATCGAGTTGCCCGCCGTGGTCGCTCCGTTGGCCGCCTATGTGCCCGCGACCCGCACCGGCAACCTGGTCTATACCGCGGGGCAGCTGCCCATCGCCGACGGTGAGTTGCTGGCCACCGGCAAGGTCGGTGCCGAGGTCACCCCCGAGCGGGCCAACGAGCTGGCCCGGGTCTGTGGTCTCAATGCGTTGGCCGCGGTGCACTCGCTGGTCGGCATCGACGCGGTGGTCAAGGTGGTCAAGGTCGTCGGATTCGTCTCGTCCGCACCGGGTTTCGCCGGTCAGCCGGGCGTCGTCAACGGCGCCTCCGAGCTGTTCGGTGAGGTGTTCGGCGACGCCGGAGCCCACGCCCGGTCGGCTGTCGGCGTGTCCGAGTTGCCGCGCAATGCACCGGTCGAGGTCGAGATTATCGTCGAGGTCGCGTAAGCGACCGAGCATCAGCCGGGAGGTCGCGTAAGCGATCGAGCATCAGCAGGGAGGTCGCGTAAGCGACCGAGCATCAGCCGGGAGGTCGCGTAAGCGACCGAGCATCGACCGAGAGGTTGCGTAACGCGTCATGACCCATCCCGCGTACGGCGTGCTGCGGCCGGTGACGGACACGGCCTCGGTGCTGCTGTGTGACAACCCCGGGATCATGACGCTGGACGGCACCAACACCTGGGTGCTGCGCGGGCCGGGCAGCGACGAGATGGTGATCGTCGACCCCGGTCCCGACGACGCCGACCATATCGGCCGGCTGGCCGACCTCGGGAAGATCGCGCTGGTGCTCATCAGCCACAAACACGAGGACCACACCGGCGGTATCGACGCGATCGTCGAGCGCACCGGCGCGGTGGTCCGCGCGGTGGGCAGCGGTTTCCTGCGGGGTCTGGGCGGACCGCTGACCGACGGTGAGGTGATCGATGCCGCGGGCCTGCGCATCACGGTCATGGCCACGCCCGGGCACACCAGCGACTCCCTGTCATTTCTGGTCGACGATGCCGGCGGCGGGGGAGGTGCCGTGCTGACCGCGGACACCGTGCTGGGCCGTGGCACCACCGTCATCGACAACGAAGACGGCAGCCTGGGCGCCTACCTCGATTCATTGCGCCGGCTGCAGGGACTGGGTCACCGGAAGGTGCTGCCCGGCCACGGTCCGGAGCTCGATGATCTGGCCGCGGTGAGTGCGGCATACCTGGCTCACCGCGAAGACCGGTTGAACCAGGTCCGGGCGGCGCTGCGGGTGCTGGGGGAGGACGCCACCGCACGGCAGATCGTGGAGCACGTCTACACCGACGTCGACACCAAGTTGTGGGAGGCGGCCGAGAAGTCGACCCAGGCGCAGCTGGACTATCTCAGAGCGTGACCTATGGAGTGTTACCCGTAATGGTTACGGTGTCGTGTCTCGGGACATCGTTGACACTTATGTCTCGGGACATCGCTGACACTCATGGTGCCGGTTGGGGTTCTCTGAGGCGATAGCTTCGGGTGTTTTTATCGCCAGGCTGGTACCTGCGGGTGGGGTCGGCGGTGAGTGCGCGCACGAGTCGGTTGCCGCTGAAGATGACGATGTGCTCGCCATCGCGGATGGCGTGACATTGGTGACCGGCCCAGCGCAGGCCTACGTTGATGTCGTAGGGCGCGACGAACAGCCGCCCGGTCTTCTTATCGACGGTGGTGCAGGTGACAAAGACTGGTGCCGGCAGCGGTCGCACGCTGGGCCGTGCGGCTTCGGTCGCGGTGAACACCACCGCTGGGGTGGCGCCGTGGTGGGCTCGGTGGCGACGGTGATGGTTGTAGAAGTTGCGGAACCAGTCCAGAAGCGTGTTGAGATCGGCGACCGTTGCCGGCGCGGGTTGCGCCCGTAGCCACTTCTTCAACGTCTGCCAAAATCGTTCGATTTTGCCGCAGGTTTGGGGGTGGTAGGGAGTGGAATTGACAGTGTGGGTGCCCAACGCGCGCATGTTGATTTCGAAGACCGACTCGTAGCCGCGGAGTCGACCGGTGTAGACCACTCCGTTGTCGGTCAATGACATTGACGGGATACCGCACTCGTCGATGCCGGCCATGATGACCGACCAGACCAACTCCGCATCGGCAGCACCTAGGGTTGCGCGCAATCCCACCAGGTATCGCGAGTGATCATCTAGAGTGCCCGCGATCGCGACGAGAGTGCCATCGCCGAGATGCCATTGCGTCCAATCCGATTGCCAACACTCGTTGGGCCGGGTGAAGCAGAATCGCTTGGTCGCTGATTTCGGTCGTTTCTGCGGCTGCGCGGTGATCACACCGTGGCGGGCCAAAATCCGCCACACCGTCGACCGTGATGGCACCGCAGCCGCATCGACGGCACTGTCGTCGCGCAGAGCCCACACGATGGCTTCCGGCCCGTGATCAAGACCGTCTTTCACAAGCCGTTCACGCCGGTCCAGGACCAGCTTCTCCACCGCCGTGCTGGCCTGATTCGGGCTGCGATTCGGCCGGCGGGACCGTTCCTGCAGCCCGGGCACACCGTGCTGCAGGAACCGTCGCTGCCACTTGTAGAACGTTTCTCTGCTGATGCCCTCACGGCGGCAGAACTGCGCCACATTGTCGATCTGCCCGGCCAACCCCGCCGCCATGCGAATGTCCATCGCCGTCACCTTCTGGGCCATGAACCATGCTGGTCCACGCCCTACCCAGGTGTCAGCGATGTCCCGAGACATACATGTGTCAGCGATGTCCCGAAACAGGAGACCGTAATGGTTACGGTTGGCACTCCACAGATCGCAGTCCGCGCGCTCGGTGCTGGATGCTCGCGCTACCGCGCTCGGTGCTGGATGCTCGCGCTACCGCGCTCGGTGCTGGATGCTCGCGCTACCGCGCTCGGCGAGCGAGCCGCTCGCTGTCGCTGATCAGCACGCTCTTGCCCTCCAGCCGGATCCAGCCGCGGTGGGCGAAATCGGCCAGCGCCTTGTTGACGGTCTCGCGGGAGGCACCGACCAGCTGGGCGATCTCCTCCTGGGTCAGGTCGTGGGTGACACGCAGCGCGCCGCCCTCCTGGGTGCCGAACCGCTGCGCGAGCTGCAGCAGCTGCTTGGCCACCCGCCCGGGCACATCGGTGAAGATCAGGTCGGCGAGGTTGTTGTTGGTGCGGCGCAGGCGGCGGGCCAACACCCGCAGCAGCTGCTCGGCGATCTCGGGGCGGTCGGCGATCCAGGCGCGCAACGCCTCACGGTCCATCGACACCGCGCGCACCTCGGTGATGGTGGTGGCGCTGGACGTCCGCGGACCCGGGTCGAAGATCGAGAGCTCACCGAACATGTCCGACGGACCCATGATGGTCAGCAGGTTCTCCCGCCCGTCGGGCGAGCGGCGGCCGATCTTCACCTTGCCGGACGTGATGATGTACAGCCGGTCGCCGGGCTCGCCCTCGGCGAACACGGTGTGTCCGCGCGGGAAGTCGACGGGCTGCAGCTGTTTGGTCAGTGCCGCGACCGCAGTGGGTTCGACTCCTTGGAAGATTCCGGCCCTGGCCAGGATCTCGTCCACGTTGCCCCTCTTAAGCTAATTCGGTGATATGACGCGCGCCGGCCAACACAGGCTGGTGAGCGCATTCAGTCTAGTTGTTGGCCACTGCACGACGTGCCAACGCTACACACGATTGGCCTGGCGAGTCGCCGGAAACTGCGGATTCAGTCCCGTCGGAGGGTATATCCGGGTCGGCAGGCCGGGGGGGCTCCACCGGCATGGGGCGCGGCGCCGGTACCCGGTCCAGCAAATTGCCCTTGGTTCGTGGCGCCGGATTCTCCTCGCGCAGCCCGGCTTCCAAGCGGTCCAGACCGAAGGTTGCCAACATCAGCAACCCCGGAACGAACGCCACCAGCAACCACGACACGAGTGATGAGTAAACACGGTGAAGGTCTCAGCCAGATTACGGTTTGTCACCGGTCAGCACAGCAGTGCGGGTCGCTGCGTCGTCGGGTCAGCCGACCACCAGTGCACGTCAGTACGCTGATCCGGTGAGCGTTCGCACCGCCCTGAGCAAATCGGCAGCCAAGCGGTCCGCCAAATGGGACACCGAGACCCATCTCGGCCTGGTCCGTCGGGCCCGCCGGATGAATCGCACGCTGGCCACGGCCTTCCCACACGTCTACTGCGAACTGGATTTCACCACGCCACTGGAACTGATCGTCGCGACGATCTTGTCGGCACAGTGCACCGACAAGCGCGTCAACCTCACCACCCCCGCGCTGTTCCAGAAATACCGCACCGCGCTGGACTACGCCCAGGCCGACCGCACCGAACTGGAGGAGCTCATCCGGCCCACCGGCTTCTACCGCAACAAGGCCAACTCGCTGATCAACCTCGGTCAGGAATTGGAGGCCCGGTTCGACGGTGAGGTGCCCGCCACCCTGGACGAACTGGTGACGCTGCCCGGCGTCGGCCGAAAAACCGCCAACGTGGTGCTGGGCAACGCCTTCGACATCCCAGGGATCACCGTCGACACCCATTTCGGCCGGTTGGTGCGGCGCTGGCGCTGGACCGCCGAACAGGACCCGGTGAAGGTCGAGCACATCGTCGGCGAGCTCATCGAGCGTAAGGAGTGGACGCTGCTGAGCCACCGGGTGATCTTCCACGGTCGCCGGGTGTGCCACGCCCGCCGACCGGCGTGCGGGGTGTGCGTGCTGGCCAAGGACTGCCCGTCGTTCGGCGAAGGCCCCACCGATCCCGCGACGGCGGCCGCCTTGGTCAAAGGCCCGGAGACCGAACACCTGCTGGCCCTCGCCGGCCTGTGAGCAGATCCGCCCGGTGGACCGCGGTGGTGTTGATCATCTTCGCGGCGCTCGCCGTCGGATTGTGGCGGGAGATCGGCACCGAACGGTCCGACTCTGCGGCACCGCCCGACACCCCCACCGCGCGCGATCATCGCGACGCCGACACTGCGGAGGCACTGCGCCAGCCGCGGGCCGTAGCCGACCTGCCGCCCTGCCCGGCCGATACCGGCCAGCCCGGACCGCCCGCGCTGCGCGGCATCACGCTGGAATGCGCGGGTGACGGTGCGCCCGTCGACGTCGCCGCCGCGCTCGCCGGTCGGCCGGTGGTGCTCAACCTGTGGGCCTACTGGTGTGGACCGTGCACCGACGAACTCCCGGCGATGGCCGAATACCAGCGCCGGATGGGATCCGCGGTGACGGTCGTGACCGTGCACCAGGACGAGAACGAGTCGGCCGGGCTGCTGCGCCTGGCCGAACTCGGTGTGCGGCTGCCGATGCTGCAAGACGGCCGACGCCGCGTCGCCGCTGCCCTCAAGGTGCCCAACGTGATGCCTGCGACGGTGGTGCTGCGTGCGGACGGTAGCGTGGCCGAAATCCTGCCCCGGCCGTTCACCGACGCCGACGCCATCGCCGCGGCGGTGAATCCATCGATAGGAGTGCCGGGATGAGCACGCTCGATGCCGGCCGCAACGCCGGCGTGCAGCCGGAATCGGCCCCGCCGTGGCTGCGCAAGCTGGTCGATGACATCCACCAGGTGCCCGACGCCTACCGCCGCCGCGTGCCCGAGGATGTGCTCACCGCGATCGCAGAGGCCAACACCACGGCCACCCGATCGGGCACCAAACGCGACGCCGCGGTACTGGTGCTGTTCTCCGGCTCCCCGGACGCGCCGGCCGGGGCGCTGCCGCCCGACGCCGACCTGCTGGTCACGGTCCGCGCGGCCACGCTGCGTAACCACTCGGGCCAGGCCGCCTTCCCCGGTGGAGCCGCCGATCCCGGCGACGGGGGCCCCGTGGGCACCGCGCTGCGCGAGGCCACCGAGGAAACCGGAGTGGACACCACCAGGCTGACCCCGCTGGCCACCCTGGACCGGATGTTCATCCCGCCGTCGGGCTTTCACGTCGTGCCGGTGCTGGCCTACTCCCGGGATCCGGGCCCGGTCGCGGTCGTCGACCCCGCAGAGACGGCGATCGTGGCGCGAGTCCCGGTCCGCGCATTCGTCAATCCGGAGAACCGGCTGATGGTGTACCGGCAGCAGAACACCCGGCGCTTCGCCGGCCCGGCTTTCCTGCTGAACCAGATGTTGGTGTGGGGATTCACGGGTCAGGTGATTTCCGCGATCCTGGATGTCGCGGGCTGGGCTCAGCCCTGGGACACCGGCGACGTGCGCGAACTCGACGAGGCAATGGCGCTGGTTGGGCGGGCCAGCCAGTACGGTGTAGAGCAACAATGACCTCGTCTCAGTGGCTTGACCTCGTCGTCCTCGCCTTCGCCTGCGTCGCCGCGCTGTCCGGATTGCGCTCCGGCGCCCTCGGCTCGGTGCTGTCGCTCGTGGGCGTGGCGCTCGGTGCCGTCGCCGGGGTGCTGTTGGCGCCGCACATCGTCAGCCATATCGACGGCCCGCGCACCCGGTTGTTCGCGACGCTGTTCCTCATCCTCGCGTTGGTGGTGATCGGTGAGATCGCCGGCGTGGTGCTCGGCCGCGCGGTGCGTGGCGCCATCCGCAACCGGTTGTTGCGGGGCGTGGACTCGCTGGTGGGCGCGGCGCTCCAACTGGTCGCGGTGCTGCTGGCCGCGTGGTTGCTGGCCGCGCCGCTGACCACGTCGAACCAGCCTGGTCTCAGTGCCGCGGTCCGCGGATCGCGGGTGCTCACCGAGGTGAACGAGCTCGCACCGGAGTGGATGCGCAAGGTGCCCACCCGGCTGGCCAACCTGCTCGACACCTCCGGTCTGCCCGATCTCCTGCCGCCGTTCGGGCGCACTCCGATCGTCGCCGTCGATGCTCCGGACGAGGCGCTGATCAACTCACCGACGGTCGCGGCGGCCAAGGGCAGCGTGGTCAAGATCCGTGGGGTCGCGCCCAGCTGCCAAAAGGTGCTGGAGGGAAGCGGTTTCGTCATCGCACCGAACCGGGTGATGTCGAATGCGCACGTAGTGGCCGGCGCCGAGACCGTCACGGTCGAGGCGGACGGCAAAACCTATGACGCCACCGTCGTGTCCTATGACCCGGACGAGGACATCTCCATCCTGGCGGTGCCCGACCTGCCCGCGCCGCCGCTGTTGTTCCATGACGCCGAGGCCAAACCGGGAACCAACGCCGTGGTGATGGGGTATCCCGGCGGCGGAGAGTTCACCGCCACCCCGGCGCGCATCCGCGAGACCATCGAACTCAACGGTCCCGACATCTACCACACCACCACGGTGAACCGAACCGTCTACACCATCAGAGGCACTGTCAAACAAGGCAATTCGGGCGGACCGATGATCGACACCGACGGCAAGGTGCTCGGCGTGGTGTTCGGTGCGGCGGTCGACGACGCCGATACCGGGTTCGTGCTCACCGCCGACGAAGTGCTGCAGCAGCGCCTGAAGGTGGGGAACACCGCGCCGGTGCCCACCGGCAAGTGCATCTCCTAACCGGGGTAAACCTGGGCCAGGAACCGGGTCAGATGCGCGTTGACGGCATCCGGACACTCCTCGTGCGCGAAATGTCCGGCGCCGTCGATCGAGGCGAAGTACCCGTGCGGTGCGTAGCGCCGGGTCCGGTGCACCGCGTCGGGCAGCACGTAGGGGTCGGCGTCGCCGCGCATGTGCAGGACGGGGATCGCCAGCGGCTGTTTCATCGACCGCATGAACCGGCGACCCTCTCCGCGCAACTGGCTGCGCACCGCCCACCGCTGATACTCCAGGGCACAATGGGTGGCGCCGGAGATCTGGGCGGCCGTGCGCAGATGCTCGATGGTTTCGGTGAAGTCCCGGGAGCCTTGCCATTTCGCGCTGGTCCTGGCGCGGACCAGTCGTTCCAGCTCGGCCGCGTCGCGGCGGGTGAGCGCCCGTTCGGGCCAGAACGGCAGCTGATAGCTCAGCATCGAGGGCAATAGTGCCCGGCCCTGATCGCGCCGGGTCAGCGTGGACGCGCGCAAGGCCACCGGATGCGGTGAGCTGACCAGGGCGATGGCTTTGACCGCCCGCGGGTGCAGCACCGAGGTGGCCCAGCACACCAACCCGCCGTCGGCGTGCCCCACCAGGGTTGCGGTGCGGTGTCCCAGCGCGCGTACCAGCCCGGCCGTGTCCCCGGCCAGGGTCCAGCCGTCATAGCCGCGCGGTGGCTTGTCACTGCCGCCGTAGCCGCGCAGGTCGACCGCGACCACCCGGGCGTTGCCCGGCAACCCGCGCAGCTGATGACGCCACGACCACCAGAACGAGCCGAAGCCGTGCAGCAGGATGACCAGCGGACGGTCGGCTTGGTGATGCTGTTCGGTGTGTGCCTCCACCACGTGGAAGCGGATACCGTTCGCGTGGACCTGCAGATGACGCCACGGGCCGTCGATGTACACCACCGACGGATCGGGCGGGTGCATCTACCAGCCCGAGGGGTCGGTCGGCGCCGGGCGGGCCGGCTCGGCCGGCTTGTCGTGTCCGGGCGTCAGCGCGGCCGGGATCTCCTTGACCGTCTCGATGGTCTGCCGCGGTCCGCGGATCCGCCGCACCTTCAGATAGCCGAACAGCGCCAGCGCTCCCGTGGTGAGCACCATGAGGGCGAACACGATCAGGAACGCCACCCAGCGCCACAGCCACTCGTCGAGCAGCTCGGCAAGGAAGAAGAAGAAAAAGAACGTCGAGTAGAACAGCACCACCAGCGCGGCGATGAAGAAGACGCTGCCGGTGAGGCCCTTCTTCACATCGCGGGTGATCTCAGCCTTGGCCAGCTCGACTTCGGCCCGCACCAAGGTGGACACCTGCGCGGTCGCGTCCTTGACCAGGTCACCGATCGACGGATCCGCCTTGGGGGCATGCGGGTCAACGAGCGGAATGGATGCCACCGTGGTCGGCACGCCGTTCTTGCTTTGCCCTGTCGTCATGGGGCTATGGTGCCATGTCGCGCGACGTCCCTCGATCCAGCCCGACGATAGAATGGCGCCGGCTGCTCCGCGGCCCGAGCGAATTGGGGATGCATTGAGACACCGCCGGCACAAGACGGCTTACGCGCTCGCCGGGGCGGCCACCGCTTTCGCCGCGACCGTTCTGGCACCAGCCGCGCACGCCGACGCACCGGTCGATCTCGGCGGCGGATCCGGCATCGTGATCAACGGTGACACCTTCTGCACGTTGACAGCGATCGGCACCGACGCGACCGGCAAGCTCATCGGGTTCACGTCGGCGCACTGCGGCGGGCCGGGCGCGCAGGTCGGCTCCGAGGCCGCGCCGCAGGCCGGGGTGCTGGGCACCATGGTCGCGGGCAACGACGGCCTGGACTATGCCGTCATCCAATTCGACCCCGCCAAGGTGCACCCGGTGGACACCGTCAACGGGTTCCGGATCGACGGCCTCGGGCCCGACCCGGGGTTCGGGGACGTCGCCTGCAAGCTGGGCCGCACCACCGGGTATTCGTGCGGGGTGACGTGGGGGCCGGGCAAGGACCCGGGCACCATCCTGAATCAGGTGTGCGGTCAGCCCGGCGATTCGGGTGCGCCCGTCACCGTCAACAATCGGCTGGTCGGCATGATCCACGGTGCCTTCACCGAGGACCTGCCGACCTGCGTCGTGAAGTACGTACCGCTGCACACCCCGGCGGTGACCGTGTCGATGAACGCGGTGCTCGGCGACATCACGGCCAAGAACCGCCCGGGGACGGGATTCGTCCCCGTCCCCTGAGTCGTTTTCCCCGTCGCTTCGCTCGCCCTGGAGCCGATTCCCCGTCGCTTCGCTCGCCCTGGAGCCGATTCCTCCGTCGGTTACTTGCTCGCGCGGATGGCCTCGAAGACGCTCGGGTCCACCAGGGTCGAGGTGTCGCCCAACTCGCGTCCCTCGGCCACATCGCGCAGCAGCCGCCGCATGATCTTGCCGCTGCGGGTCTTGGGCAATTCCGGCACGACGTGGATCTCCCGCGGTTTGGCGATCGGTGAGATCTCGGTGGCCACCTGGGCGCGCAGTTCCTCGACCATGGTCTCGGTGCCGCCGTGCGCAGATGCCTTGAGGATGACGAACGCGCAGATCGCCTGGCCGGTGGTGTCGTCGGAGGCGCCGACGACGGCGGCTTCGGCCACCCCGGAGTGCCCGACGAGTGCGGATTCCACCTCGGCGGTGGAGATCCGGTGCCCGGAAATGTTCATCACGTCGTCGATGCGGCCCAGCACCCAGATGTTGCCATCGCTGTCATAGCGGGCGCCGTCACCGGCGAAGTACCAGCCCTGCTCGGCGAACCGGGACCAGTAGGTGTCCTTGAAACGTTCGGGGTCACCCCAAATTCCGCGCAGCATCGACGGCCACGGCTGGTCGAGCACCAGGTAGCCGGTGACGTGCTCGGCCTCGTCGGCGCCGGGCACCAGTTCGTTGCCCTCGTCGTCGACGATCTTGGCCGAGATGCCCGGCAGCGGGGTCATCGCCGATCCGGGTTTGGTGGCCGTGACACCGGGCAGCGGGGAGATCATGATCGCCCCGGTCTCGGTCTGCCACCAGGTGTCCACGATCGGAGCCTTGTTGGCGCCGATGTACTCGCGGTACCAGCGCCAGGCTTCCGGGTTGATCGGCTCGCCGACCGAGCCGAGCAGCCGCAGGCTGGACAGGTCGTGCGCCGCCGGGATCTGGTGGCCCAGCTTCATGAACGTGCGGATCAGGGTGGGCGCGGTGTAATAGATTGTCACGCCGTACTTTTCGATGACCTCGAAATGCCGGTGCTCGGTCGGCGAGGTGGGTGTGCCCTCGTAGACCACCTGGGTGACCCCGTTGGCCAGCGGCCCGTACACGATGTACGTGTGCCCGGTGACCCAGCCGATATCGGCGGTGCACCAGTACACGTCGGTCTCGGCCTTGATGTCGAACACGCATGAGTGGGTGTAGGCGGCCTGGGTCAGGTAACCCCCGGAGGTGTGCACGATGCCCTTGGGCTTACCGGTGGTGCCCGAGGTGTACAGCAGGAACAGCGGCTGCTCGGAGTCGAACGCTTCGGGGGTGTGCTCGGTCGAGGCCGCGTCGACCGTCTCGTGCCACCACAGATCACGGCCCTCGGTCCAGTTCACGTCGATTCCGGTGCGACGCACCACCAGGACGTGCTCGACGGACGGCTGATCGCTGACGGCGTCGTCGACGGCGTCCTTGAGCGAGGCGGCCTTGCCGCGGCGGTACTGCCCGTCGGTGGTGATCACCAGTTTGGCCGCCGCATCCTCGATGCGGGCCCGCAACGCCGAGGCCGAGAAGCCGGCGAACACCACCGAATGCATGGCGCCCAGGCGGGCGCAGGCCAGCATGGCCACGATGGCTTCGGGCACCATCGGCATGTAGATGGCGACCCGGTCCCCGGCCACCAGGCCGAGCTCGGTCAGCGCGTTGGCTGCCTTGGACACCTCGTCCTTGAGCTGGGCGTAGGTGATGTCGCGGGCGTCACCGACCGGTTCGCCCTCCCAGTGGATGGCCACCCGGTCGCCGTTGCCCGCCTCGACGTGGCGGTCCACGCAGTTGTAGGCGACGTTGAGTTTGCCGCCGACGAACCACTTCGCGAACGGCGCCTCCGACCAGTCGAGCACCTCGGTGAACGGGGTCTGCCACGACAACCGGTCGGCCTGGGTGGCCCAGAAGGCGAGCCGGTCGGCGGCCGCGTCGTCATAGAGCTGGCCGGTGGCGTTGGCATTCGCCGCGAAATCTGCGGGCGGCGGGTAAGCGGACGGGACGTCGGCATGCGTCAGCGGCGTAGTACTCATGGGTGTGAGCGTAGTCACCGAACGTTGCACGAGTGTTGGAGCGTCACAACCTGCTGCGGGCGGCAGGACGACTGCGATGAACGGTCGGAGAATCGGTGGTCAGCGGTCCGCTAGCGTAATCCCGATGACCGATCCACTTGCACCGTTGGCCGAACTGGAGGGCGTGGCGGCCGCCGGCGAAGAGGCGCGCGAGGCGCTGGGCCGGGCCCACCGGCACCGCACCAACCTGCGCGGCTGGCCGGCGACGGCGGCCGAATCCGCGCTGCGCGCGGCTCGGGCGTCCTCGGTGCTCGACGGCGGCGCGTTGAGCCTGTCCGATTCCGGGCAACCGGACCCGGTGCTCGCCGGTGCCCTGCGGGTGGCCGAGGCGTTGGAGGGCGGGGCGACCGCGCTGGTGGGCGTGTGGAAGCGGGCCCCGCTGCAGGCGCTGGCCCGGCTGCACGCATTGGCCGCCGCCGACCTGGTCGACGACGACGAGCGGCTGGGCCGCCCGCGCCCCGATCCCGAGGTCGGTCCGCGGCTGGAACTGCTGGCCGACCTGGTGACCGGCGCGACGAAGGTGCCGGCCTTCGTGCTGGCGGCCGTCGCGCACGGGGAACTGCTGACCCTGGCGCCGTTCGGGGTGGCCGACGGTGTGGTGGCCCGCGCGGTGTCGCGGTTGATCACCATGTCCAGCGGCCTGGATCCGCACGGCCTCGGCGTTCCGGAGATGTTCTGGATGAAGCAGTCCGGCAACTACCGGGCGGCCGCGCGTGGGTTCGCTTCGGGCACGCCGAACGGGCTGGGGGCGTGGTTGGTGCTGAGCAGCCAGGCGCTGCACGCCGGTGCGCGAGAAGCGCTTTCGATCGCCGAGGCGGCGAAGAAGTGACCGGGCCAGTAATGCAAAAGCGGGCGGCGCTCCGTTGTCAGACCTGCATCTGATTCGGCTCGCCGCCCGCTAGCACGGACTCCGGTTACCAAGCGTGCTCTGTGGGTTGCGTGGGTGGCCTCGGCGTTCTTGCGGTGCGCTGTGTCTGCGATCCCACCCAAGGGACCGTCGCTGTCATCCGCTATCGCAATTCCGCAGGCCCGCAACACTTTTACCTCTATCGCGGTATGTGCTCCGCGTGGGTACCGGGATCCGTGCTGGGGAGCTCGGCTCGGGAGACTACGCCTTCTCTTCCGGCGTGGCCTTGGCCTTACCGCGCTTCCGTGACTCCATTTGTACTACGTGACTGCGGTCACATCAAGGGTCAATTGATGCCGATTCCGGATCGTTACCGCGTGACCGGGCCTACGACCGAGCGTCGTATCAGCGGTCGCCAAACATGAACCGGCGCAACAACGAATACGTCAGCGCCCCGCCGGCCAGCGCGCTCAACCCGACCGCGAACGTGGTCGCGACGGCCGCTCCCGACGGCGCGGGGATCCGGTCCCGCAGCGAAACCGGCCGGCTGAAGGTCAGCACCGGCCACTCCCGCGCCCCGGCTTCTTTGCGTAGCGCGCGGTCGGGATTGACCACCGACGGGTGCCCGACGGCTTCCAGCATCGGCAGATCGGTGATCGAGTCCGAGTACGCGTAACAATGCTCCAACGCGTACCCTTCGCGCGCGGCGAGCTCGCGGATGGCCTCCACCTTGCCCTCGCCGTAGCAGTAGAACGCGACCTCGCCGGTGTACTTGCCGTCCTCGACGACCATCCGGGTGGCCATGGCATGCGTGGCGCCCAGCGCCCGGGCGATGGGCGCCACGATCTCCTCGCCCGACGCCGACACCACGACCACGTCGCGTCCGCACAGCTTGTGGTCGGCGATCAGGTTGGCGGCTTCGGCGAACACCAACGGGTCGACGATGTCGTGCAGCGTCTCGCCCACCACCGATCGCACCTGCTCGACATCCCAGCCGGTGCACATATCGGTCAGATATGTGCGCATCCGGTCCATCTGGTCGTGGTCGGCGCCCGACATCAGGAACAGGAATTGTGCGTACGACGACTTCAGTACCGCGCGTCGGTTCAACAAGCCTTGGTCGAAGAAGGGTTTGCTGAACGCCAGCGTGCTGGACTTGGCGATCACCGTCTTGTCGAGGTCGAAGAACGCCGCGGTGCGGATCGGCTGACCCGATTCGGCGCGGCCATCAGCGGCGGCGGGCGCATCGTCGGCCCGGTCGGAAACCGTCACGGGTCCAGCATATGCCCGGTGTCCGGGAGTTCATTCCCATAGCTGGGAAAGTGGCAGCTCAAGCCAGGTGTTGCCGACTGCTGGATTTTCCGTTCTCAAGTGTCTTCACAGGCAAGTTCAACTTGCGCCACCCGACTGACCGGTGTGTATAGTGAGCATTACCCGGCTTATGCTGGGTGTGGATCAGCCCGACCCCCCGGGGCTGATACACGACGACCTCCGCCTCCTCCCCCCCTGGCGGGGGTCGTCCCTTTTTCGGGGTGTCTCGGGACCGTGCGGACGGTCAATCTCTCCTGCGTTGCGGAATGCCGTTTTCGGTGCGGTGCCGTCGGTGGCTCGTCTCGGCTCGTCGGCGGCTTATGCACAGTTCGGGTTTCATCCACAGATTTCCCTCGGGCTCTGGCGTACGTTCGCCGGTTGTTCGCACAGTGAACACGTGACCCCAGCACCGATCACACGGCCGCCGACCCCCTCGGTCCTGGCGCTGCTGGCCGACGTGGCGGCCCGCGACGACGTCGACCGGGTGGCGGCCGCCGCCGGTGTACGGATGGTGCACGCAGACGAACCGTCCAGCCGCGCGGTATGGGCGAGCGCGCCGGTGGTGCTCCTGGATCGCCTGGCCGCCGACCGCTGTGTGGCACGCGGGTTACCGCGGCGAGACCGGGTGCTGTTGGTGTCCCGCGATGATTGCCGGGCGGACTGGGAATCAGCGGTGGCGGTCGGCGCCGAGCGGGTGCTGCAGCTGCCCGGCCAGGACGGGGTGCTGATGGCCGCGCTGACGGCGCCCCCCGAAGCGCCAGGGGCGGGTGGGGCCCGCGGGCCCGTGCTGGCGGTGCTCGGGGGTGTCGGCGGTGCGGGCGCCTCGGTGTTCGCCGCCGCGGTGGCCCAGGCGGCGGCCGATTCGCTGCTCGTCGACGCCGATCCGTGGGGTGCCGGGCTCGACCTGGTGCTGGGCAGTGAGGGCGAAACAGGTTTGCGTTGGCCCGACCTCGCGCTCAGTGACGGTCGGCTCGAGTACGCCGCACTGCGTGATGCGCTACCGGCGCGCCGCGGCGTCACGGTGTTGTCCGGTGCGCGCACCGGTACCGCGATCGCGCCTGCTCCGCTGGCGTCGGTCATCGACGCGGGCCGGCGCGCCGGGGTGACGGTGGTGTGCGACGTGGCGCGCCAGTCCGGAACCGCCACCGAGACGGCGCTGCGGGCTGCCGACCTCGTTGCCCTCGTCACCCCCGCCGATGTGCGTGCCACCGCTGCCTCCGGGGTTGTCGGGAGGTGGGCCGGCACCGTCAACCCCAATATCGGTGTGGTGGTGCGCGGACCCGCACCGGGGGGACTGCGTGCCACCGACGTGGCGCGCACCATCGACGTGCCGCTGCTGGCCGCGATGCGTCCGCAACCCGGGTTGGCCACCACGATGGAGCGCAGCGGCTTACGGATCCGCGCCAGATCACCGCTGGCCGTTGCGGCCGGTCGGGTGCTGAGCTTGCTGCGGCAACAGCCGGTGGCGGTGTCCCGGTGACGCCCTCGTTGATCGACCGGGTCCGGGAGCGGCTCGCGGTCGAGGCCGCGCCGTTGCGTCCGGCGATCGTTGCCGCCGCGATCCGCGCTGAATCCGGTGGCCTGCTCGGTGATACCGATGTCCTCGCCACCATGCGCGTGTTGCAGACCGAACTCACCGGCGCCGGGCCGTTGGACCCGCTGCTGCGCTTGCCCGGCACCACCGACGTTTTGGTGACCGCGCCCGACGCGGTCTGGGTGGACCGTGGAGAAGGGTTGTCGCGCAGCGACATCCGCTTTGCCGACGAAGGTGCGGTGCGGCGGCTCGCGCAGCGACTGGCCCTGGCCGCGGGCCGCCGCCTCGACGAGAACCAACCATGGGTGGACGGCCAGCTGACCTGTCTGGGCGCGGATCCGGTCCGCCTGCACGCGGTGCTGCCACCGATCGCGACGGCAGGAACCTGCCTGTCCCTGCGCGTGTTACGGCCGGCTGACCAAGATCTGGGTGCCCTGATCGCCGCGGGGGCGATCACCGAACCGGCGGCACGGCTGCTCGGCGCCATCCTGCGGGCCCGGCTGGCGTTCCTCGTTTCCGGCGGGACGGGCGCAGGCAAGACCACCTTGCTGGCGGCCCTGCTCGGCGCGATCGATCCAGCGGAGCGGATCGTGTGCGTCGAAGATGCCGCCGAACTGGCCCCCCGTCATCCGCATGTGGTGAAGCTGGTGGCGCGCGGCGCCAACGTCGAAGGCGTGGGCGAGGTCGCGGTGCGAGACCTGGTTCGGCAGGCCCTGCGGATGCGGCCGGACCGCATCGTGGTCGGCGAGGTGCGCGGGGCCGAGGTGGTCGACCTGCTCGCTGCGCTCAACACCGGCCACGACGGCGGAGCCGGGACCGTGCATGCCAATCGTCCCGCCGAGGTGCCTGCCCGGCTCGAGGCGCTGGCCGGACCCGGCGGGCTGGATCGTGCGAGTTTGCACAGCCAGTTGGCGGCGGCGGTCTTATCTGTAGGAGCCTCCTTGGTGCACTCGACTGTCGCCGACGGTCGTTGATGCGGTCGTTCGCATCGTGAAGGTCAGGCTTATCTGTATAGCTGTACTCGATGATTGGAATCCAGTACCGCCGTCGTAGCCGTAGATGTTCGCTTCATCGTTAAGGGGTTCCTGTGCGCAGGATTGTTACCGACATGGGTGAACCGCTTGGCTCGTCGTCGGAAGCAGCGTTATCTGCGATTGCGGTCTTCGACGTGTGGGGAACCGTCGATGGCCACTGTATTTCGAATTTCGAATCAATTTCTGGATGACGAGAAGGGCCGGTTGGGTGTTGGGCGTAGAAGGTCTCGATCCGAGGCCGTCCCGGCAACAGCCTGGTGAGGTGGGAGCCCGACTCTGCTGCTTCGTGTCGAACCCGATCTGCACTGTTTGCCGCCGCCGGACCGTAGCCGGTTGATTGAGCATAAGGTGAATATGTCAGTGTGGCACGTAATTTCGTGTTTAGGCCCCTGAAGTGGCAGCGCCGATAGACACCTGTCGGGCTGAGGAACGTTGCTGATGCAGAGGGCTCGGGAGGGCGATCAATGGGCGCACCGTACGTATCGATCAAGCGGCTAGTAGACAACTCGCTCGCAGCAATGCTGGCCGCGATCGAGGTATACAACAAGCCGCAGATGACCTATCGCGACGAACTTGCGGTGATGCTGGTCGTCAACGCCTGGGAACTGGCGCTCAAGGCGACCCTGCGCCGAAGCGGACGTTCGATCTTCTACCCCAAACAACGCGGTGAGAAGTACCGCTCGATCGGGCTCGATGACGCGCTCGGCCGGGTTGGTGGGCACGCTCTGTGGCCTGCGGGAATTGACGGGCCGGCGGTGACGGCAAATGTCAAGGCGCTCACCGAGTACCGCGATCGAGCCATCCACCTCTACAACGCCCAAGGCCTGGGCGCGGTCATCTACCCGTTCCTGCAGCAAAACGTCTTGAACTACCGCGACTTCATGGTGGCTAAGTTCAAGAAGGATCTGGCCGATTCCATGACCTGGCAACTGCTTCCACTGGGCGCCACAGCCCCAGCCGACGTCGTCCAGTTCATGCGGGTAGACAACAACGCCACGATGGTCGCCGAAGTGCAGCAGTTCATTGAGGAACTGCGCCGGTTGATGGATGAGGCTGAGGCGGCTGGCAGTGATCTGGCCCGGATCGCCACCGTCTATGACATCAACCTGCAATCGGTGAAGAAGGTGACCAGCGCCGACCTGGTTGTCGCGGTCTCGCCCACGGCCGGCGGGCAGGTGGTGCTGCGAAAAACCGATCCTAACCAGACCCACCCCTATAGCCAGAGAGAGCTACTGGCAAAGGTCAACACCAAACGCCGCGGCAGAACGCTGACCACCCGTGACCACCAAGCTTTGTCCTGGAAGCACGGCCTTCGTGACAACCCGGCATTGGCTTGGAAGCACAGCAACGGAGCCTCGCATGTCTGGTCCGGCGAGGCTGTCAGCTATCTTGCCTCCCTCGCTGATGAGACCTACGACGAGGTTCGAGCTGAGTACAACGACTTCCTGCGGGCACGGACAACATCGACACCAGGAACACGTGGCAAAATCGACTCGCTCTAGCCTCGATTTTTCGTCGAAGGTGATGCCGGTTGGAATCAGCGGCCGAGTGGGTTGCGAGTTGGGTTCTGAGGTCGCCGGGCGTGCGGGGTGGTCCCGTGTCGCCGGGTGGGGCGGGCTTTCCCAGGGCCAGTGAGTCTTTCGTGATCGGGTCGGTCAGGGAGGTTTTCGGTTATCCGAAGGCGGTGCGGATCCTCTGCCAGGCGGTGGCGATCGAGATGGCCCAGCGCCAGGTGGCGTCGATGCGCAGGCGCAGTTGGCGCGCACCGCGGGTGATGCGGGCGGCCACGTGCAGCACGCGGTAGCGGAACGTGGTGATCTCGGCGCGGGCCAGGGCGGGATCGTTTCGGAATCCGAGCAGGCGGCACCAGGTGACCAGGTCGGCGGCGGCCAGCGCGATCTCCAGCCAGGCGGCGTTGGCCCAGAAGGACCGGCACGGCAGGTTGCGCAGGCCGGTGTTCTTGAGTTCGCGGATGCGGTCCTCGACGCGGGGCGTGCTGGCGGTGCCGCAACTCCAGGCCGGCGACCTGGCCGGCCACGACACCGGTGGGTGTGTCGGTGATGAACGCGGTGACCCGCATCCCGTCGGTGTCGGTGAACCGCAGCTGGGCGCCGGGATGCGGGCGCTCCTTGCGCAGGATCAGCCGGGTGCCCGGCGGCCAGCTGTTGAGGTTGACCAAGGCGGTGGCCTCGGCGACCCAGGCGCCGTCGCGCAGGCCACCATCGGTGTCGATAGCCGGGTACCAGCCCTCGGCGAGGTTGAGGGTGTCCACCGCGTCCTGGACGCGGGCGTCGACGGGGTAGCCGAAGGAGAATCCGACCCCCTGCTCGCGGCAAGCGTCGGCGAATCGGTGGGTGGCGCCGGCGGTGTCGCAACGCACCAGCACCTGGGGCCGGTCGGGCTCACCGCCACGACTCGGGTCCGGCCGCCACGCCGCGGGCAGCGCTGCCAGCGCCTGGGCCAGGACGATGATGTGGTCGCTGGCGGTGTTGGAGCCCGCGTTGCCGCTGCGCAGCAGCCCGGCCAGGGCTTCCCCGCCGGCGATCTCGGGGCGGTCCAGGAACGCCAGCAGCGGATGGTGCCCGAACGACTTCTTCCACGTCGGCGTCGCACCGCGCTTGTTGTCGGAGTGATCGATCACCAGAGTGGCGTCGATGTCGATGTGCAGCCAGCCACCCGGTGCGGGGGCCGCGCCGGCGGTCCAGGCCGCCGCCCGCGCCGTGGCGCGGGCCGCGCGCACCGCGGGCAGGTGTGCGGTGTCGATACGCTCATCGACCAGCCGCCACATCGTGGTCGTCGAGGCCTTCGCGCCGAACGCGTGCTCCCGGTCGCCGCACAACTGGCCGACCCCGTCGATGCAGTCCGCGCCGTCAGCCACCGCCGCGGCCAGATCGGCGAACACCTCGCCGGGCGAATACACCCACCGGCCGCGGTAGGTATCCGCTAAAGCAGCCGTGACCTGCGCCGATAACCCGGTCCGGTCGGCGAGCTCACGTAACAGCGCCATGCCGGCGTGCGACACGACCCCGTGGCCGTCGGCCGACACTTTTACCCGCGATGCGCCCGCGATAGTCTTCACCTGCGAAGTGCCTTCCCACTGGGTTGATTGAACCGTAGAGAAGTCCAATTATCCCTTGTAGGACAGGCACTTTCGCTTATCTACACGCCCTCACCAGCGACAATCCACGAAAAATCTGGGCTAGCTCGAACGCGCCCGGCGGACACCCCCGCGTTAGGTTTGGTGCACGAAGCGTGCGGATTGCTTCGTCGATGACGGTCGAATGCCTGGGCCCGGTGCAGACACCAGGCCCAGGCCCTAACGTATTGGCCAGCCTCCGTCAGAGTCCGATCGGCCCTGCATTAGCGAGAGATATTCTCCCGCATGAGTTTTAACGGCGCGTGTGGGCTGATAGTGACTGGGCTTGTTGCCCACGCCAAATTGCCTGCCATCAAACGGCATTGCGGATTCGCAGGCTCGTGAGCCTGGCTGCCCGGCCTGCCAGCCGTACCTTTTTCTAGTAGTTGTGGCAGGTTTGGGCGACCCTGAGCAGCATTTTTTCTTTCTCTTGGCCTTGGGGTGTTGCTCGCTTCTGGTCCAGGGTGGTGCGCCAATCTGGATTGGCGGCGAGGCGTTGGTCTATGCGTTGTCTGCGTTGGTCGGGCGAGAGGGCGACGAGTTCGTGCAGTTTGGCTTGCGCCTCGGGGTTGGCGTCCAGGACGCTTGCCAGTTCTGGTGCCTCGACGCGCAGGGCGGCGACGATCTGGTCGTAGTTGCAGGTGGTGTTGATCACCGGGTCGAGGGGTTTGGCGGCAGCTACTCCCGTACTCAATCCCATAAGGGCGATGCATGATGATGCGACGAGTGTCATGGCGGGTTTGAGAATCGATGAAAGTTTCATGATTTGCCCCTTTCGATGGGTATCGGTGCCGCTGGTTGGGCGGGCCGATTCCCAAGTGCACACTCTCGGACGTTTGGTCGGCGCTAGGGGTTGCTGACGTTAAGGCGGCGGGGACAGCAGGGGCAGACGATGGCGTGGGAATAGTCGCGGAAACAGCCCGGGCCGGGCAGACGGTGATGGCGAACTCGTCGGCGGCGGCGGTGGCGGTGGCCAAGGTGCTATGTCCGTGGACGGTGTCGGCGCGGACGGCGTGGGTATCGGCTCGCTTGAGGGTGTCTTGGGTGGCGCGGATGTCGGGGGCCTGGCCGTAGATATAGCCGGCGGCGTAGGTGCGGGATCGACGATGACGACGCGGGGTTTGGTGTCGCCCGTCAGGAGCACCGCCACGATGAGGGCGCCCGTGACAAGCACGAACCCGATCGTGCCAATGACCGTCATGACGATGTCACTCGAGCGCGACCATGCACCGAGCATGCGAACCCTGATGGGTGCGGTAGCCGCCTCCGCATCGAGTGCTTCCACGACGTTGTAGGGCAGTGGAAGGGTCGATGAGGACCTGTCTGTCGCGGTGGGGGCCGCGCAGTTGGCTCGCGAATACTTGTTGGGCGTGCACGCACGCCCGTAGTCGACCTTGCCGATATAGCTTTCCAGCCGTCTGGATCGCCGCGACTCCAGCACCTGGCCTCCTCGCGATAGCCACCGGGCGCATGCCCGGCCCCGCACGACCTCACTGAAACAAATATATCATATTGTTATATTGGATTCGGTTGACTGGGTTCGGCGGATTGATCTCCAGCAGGTCGGGACTTGGCAGAAGGTGAACTCCGCACGTGGGAGGTCCGCAATGGCAGAGGACGTTTCGCGCGTGCGCGCTGCGCGGAGATATGCGGCACACGCCGTGAACAGGTCCACTGAAGGGGACGGGGTTGTTGACCTCACACCGGCCAAACGGGCTCGCGGCGACCCTGGGATGAGTAGAAGCGATTTCGCTTCTGCAGGAATTGAGGAGGCAACGAAGTGACAAAGCTACGTGTTGTGGCCAGCCGGGCATTGAAAATCGCGATCGGCGCCGCTGCGCTGTCGGCGCTGCCGATCGCCGCTTCCGCCGGCGTGGCCGGGGCCGATCCGGGACCGGGCTGGGGTGCACCCGGACCCGGGATCCTCCCGGGCCCGGGCCTGGGAGGTTTCGGTGGGCCCGCGTCGGGTCTGGGCCTGCTTCCCGGCGCCGGGCTCGGTGCACCAGGTCCGGGTTTGCTGCCCGGTCCCGGTGTCGGAGCGCCCGGTGTGGGGGTCCTGCCCGGCCCCGGGTTGGGCGGTTTCGGCGGTCCGGCTTCTGGGCTGGGCTTGCTTCCCGGGGCAGGCTTTGGCCTCCCGGGGCCGGGGCTCATCTAATTAGTCGGGGGAAATAGGAGGCGCGTCGGGCCAGCTCAGGCCCGGCGCGCCTCGTCCTCAGCGTTGCTCACGCTGCGCTGATTCGTGGAATGGGCAGGATGTCGTCATGCGGGTGCTGGTGGTGGAAGACGAGCGGTTGTTGGCCGACGCGATCGCCTCGGGCCTGCGCCGCCACTCGATGGCAGTGGATGTGGTTTACGACGGCGCCGCCGCGCTGGAGAGAGCCACGGTCAACGACTACGACGTCATCGTGTTGGATCGCGACTTGCCGATGGTGCCCGGCGATGAGGTGTGCACCTCTTTGGCCCAAAGCGCAATCCTGGCCAGGATCTTGATGCTGACCGCTGCCACCGCCATCTCGGATCGAGTCAGCGGGTTGGGCCTGGGTGCCGACGACTACCTCACAAAGCCTTTTGCCTTCGCGGAATTGACAGCGAGGGTGCAAGCGCTGGCGCGACGTTCCCGGCCGGCGGTGCCTCCAGTGCTGGAGCGAAGTGGTATTCGGCTAGACCCTTATCGCCAAACTGTGGATCGCGACAGCCATTCGGTGTCGCTGTCCCGCAAAGAGTTCGCAGTGCTGGCTGAACTTCTGCGCGCTGAGGGAGGGATCGTGTCGGCAGAACAGCTACTGGAAAAGGCTTGGGATGAGCATATCGACCCATTCACCGGGGTGGTTCGCTACACCATCATGATGCTGCGCCGAAAGTTGGGAGAACCGCCGGTGATCGAAACCGAACCCGGTGTGGGGTACCGCATCCCGTGAACGGCAAACGAAAGACAACAATTCGACTGCGCCTCACGCTGCTCTACGCGGGCGCGTTCTTTATCTGCGGAGCGATCCTGATCGCCGCGGTGTACCTCAATGTGCAGCAGTCACTTCAGCATCCGCCCGGCACTGGCATGCAGGAGACGGTCGGACGCTTCCTTGGCAATCGAGGGACCGGCGATCATCCCGTCGCCGACCGGATCTTTGCTGCGGTCAATGAGCAAGCCGCTCAGGAACGCGCAGAGACGCTGCGAGCACTGTTGGTGCGTTCGCTGGTAGCGCTCGTGGTCATGGGCGTCGCGGCCGCCGGGCTGGGCTGGCTGCTGGCGGGTCGGGTGCTGCATCCTTTGCAGCAGATCACGGCCACCGCTCGACGCGTGGCCGATCGCAGCCTGCACGAACGTATTGCACTGGACGGTCCGTTCGACGAGATCAAGGATCTCGCCGATACGTTCGATGCGATGTTGGAACGGCTCGACCGCTCTTTCGACGGTCAACGACGGTTCGTCGCTAACGCGTCCCACGAGCTGCGTACGCCGTTGGCGATCAACCGCACGCTGATCGAAGTCGCCCTCGATGATCCGGACACCTCCGAATCCACCCGGCAACTGGGTGCGACCTTGCTCGGTGTCAACGAGCGCAACGAGCGGCTCATCGATGGGTTGCTGGTGCTGGCAGGCAGTCAACAGCAACTCGACTTGCGGCCAGGGGTCGATCTCGCCCAGATAGCCCAGCGCGCCATCGAAATCGCTTCACCGGTCGCCGAGCGGGCTGGCGTCACGATCGCCTCGCAGCTTCAACCGGTCAATGTGACCGGGGATCTAACGCTGCTCGAACGTGTCGCTCACAATCTGATCGACAATGCGGTGCGCTACAACCTCGCCGAGCAGGGCTGGGTGCACGTCACCGTCGGTGCGGTCGGGCCGTTCGCGCGCCTGGTCGTGGAAAACAGTGGATCAGTCATCGCGCCCGGCGATGTCGATGACCTTTTCGAGCCCTTTCGCCGCCTGCCGAACTCCGAACGTGTCAGTGACCCTCGGCTGGGACCGGGGCGCGGCGCCGGACTCGGCCTGTCCATCGTGCGCTCAGTGGTCCAAGGCCACCGTGGGGAGGTGGAAGTGACAGCCCACACCACGGGGGGGTTGACTGTTACCGTCACGATTCCACTTACTCGCTAGCGACCGCGCACAACGCTTGTCGCGTCCGTGCTCATCTCCTGAGGCCGGGCTCGATACGTGTGCCGGTTGTCGAGATGTTTAGTGCGGGTCCTTTTTGGGCACACGTATTGCAGCTGCAGCGTCGCTGCGTGTATCGGATTTGTGAATCCGCTTGGGCCCGTGAGTGTCGGCAAGCGAGCCGGACCCAATCGACGTCGGTGCCGGCTTGTCCGGCGATGATAGGTCGGACATCGGCATTGCCATGGGTTCGGTGCGCTGGCCCGCAGATCCGCGTGTGGTCCGCCGCCGGCGGCCCTTGTGTTGGAGCGCAGCGGGCGGGGCTGCTGCCGATAAGGACCTGGTGGAGTCTGCCGCCGTGCGTTGCGACGTCGTCTCGATGAGCGGCGGACCGGTTTCCTCTCCTGGTGCGGCAGTGTTGACCGCATAGAACATTGCGCCGGCGGGGGCCGGCGTCGCTGGAAGCGCCGATGTTGGTGACGGCACGCTGGGATGGTTGATTCCCATGCCCGCGACGGAGGAAGCAAGGGGCGCAAGCGCCGGCGCGGCACCCGTATCGCGCGGCCCGGTGCCCACCGCCGGTGTGTGTTCCACGCTGGGTGAGCGAGCGGGGTCAGGGGCTGTGGAAATCTCCTCGACGAGAAAGACCAGGCCGGCAATGCCGAGCACGGTCAGCGTGGGCACCCACGCCGGCGAGCTGAGAATCAGAGCCCAGGTTGGCCATCCCACCAAGTTGAAAAACACCTGATAGGCAATGACGAACAGGAGCGGACCCCACGTCTGGAGCGCTTGCAGGATGCGGCTGACAATAAGTTTGAGCAACTCACCGTGATCATGAGTACTGCCATCGCGCACGTGCCGACTGATGGCTTCGGCGAGTGCTGCGGATCGATCGAGGCCCGCGCCGCAGTCCGTGGCCGAGGTGTGGGCGAGGTTGTAGCGCGCTAGGTGCGCCGAGCGGCCGGAGGCGGCTGCTGCTGAGCTCACAATGCGAGGCGCAGGATGGACGCTCGGCGTGGAGGACAGAGCGGTGTCGACGACAGCGGCATAGGTGGCCATCGTCGTGGCCGCTTGAACCCACATGCGGACGTAGTCCAGTTCGTTGACGGTGATCGGGATGGTGTTGATCCCAAAGAAGTTGGTCGACAGCAGGGCGCCGTGGCGCGCCCGGTTGGCGGAGATCTCCGTCAAGGTGGGCATTGTCGCGGCTGCGGTGGTGTAAGCCGCTGCGGCGGTCTGGTGTTGCGAGGCTGTGGCGGCGCTATCAGTGCTCACCTGGCGCAACCAGGCCAGGTAGGGTGCGTGCGCGTCGATGTAGCGTTGCGCGCTCGTCCCCTCCCATGCGTGTGTGGGCACTGCGGCCAGCAGCGCTGCCAGTTCGTCGGCGGCTGCGGCGTACTGTGTGCTCAGGTCCTGCCAAGCAGCCGCGGTGGCCAGCAGCGGGCCGGGTCCTGGTCCGCTCGATAGAAGCGCTGAGTGGATCTCCGGAGGCGTTGCGAGCCATGCGCGCGTGGTGGTCATAGCAGGACTTCCTTGTGTTGTGATGTTGTGGCACAAGTGAAGCCGAGTCGGTGTTTGTTGTGTGTGAGTTCTGCCGTTGGGGCTGATCGCCCGCGCTACGTCAGGCAGAACGCGCCCGACATTCACTGGTCTGCTCGCAGTGGTCGCGGATTGCGTGGCTATTCATCTGTTTCGGATGCGACCGTGAGTGGCCCTAGCGGCGCGGGCGCACTGAGCCGTGTGACGTGGTCGACGAGTTGATCGGTCAGTTCGCCGCGCACCGTGGCATAGGCGGGGTCGTTGAATCGGTTGATGGATTCGGTGGGATCGTCTGTGAGGTCATAGATTTCACCGATGGCGTCGGTATTGCCGGTGTAGCGGGTGAGGCGGTAGCGGTCGGTGATCAGGGTGCGGGCCTGCGAGGGGACGGGGAAAGCGAACATGCCGGCTTGAGGGAAGTCTTCCTCGATGTAGACGCAGGTACGTTCGGGTGTCTGGTCGGCGGCTGACGACGGGATCAGGTTGGTGCCGTGGATGTCCTGATAAGGCGCGATCTGGGCTAGCTGCAGAATTGTGGGAGCAATGTCGATGGTGCTTGCTAGTGCCTGCGTGCAACGCGGGGAGATGTTAGGGCCGTTGAATATCAGCGGGATTCGCGTACAACCGGCGTAATGCATCATCCCCTTCAACATGAGTCCGTGGTCGCCGAACATGTCGCCGTGGTCGGCGGTGAACACAACGATGGTGTTGTCGGCTTGTCCGGATTCGCCGACGGCGTGCAGGATGCGCCCGATGCTGTGGTCGAGAAATTCGATCGCACCGGCCTCGGCCGCCGCCGCAGCACGCACCTGCTCGGGTGTCGGCCCGAACATACGGACAAGTCCTGCCGGGTCCAGGGAGCGAAACTCGTTGAGGTGGCTGGGCGCGTCGACGCCGTGGTCGTGGTACCTGGCCGGCAGTGCCATGTCGCGAGCGTGGTGGCGGAAGTGCCAATCGCCTGGTGCGGTGAACGGGTGGTGCGGGTCGGGAAAGGAGCATTCGAGAAACCACGGGCGATCACCGGCGGCGAACTCGTTGATGGTGGCAATGCTGGTTTCGGTGACGAAGGTGGTGGAGTACAACTCGGCAGGCAGGTGGGGCTGATAGATCTGCCACCAGTGCTCGTTGACGTATCGAGCATGTTGGGGACCGACACGGCTCAAGTCCTCAAGGCTGGCGCCCTGTGCCAGCGCCCAGCGCAGGTGGTGACCTCCCACGGCGTCGGCGTGCCCCAGTGTCAGGGCGATCCGTTCGAATCCGTAGAAGTCCTTCGGGTCGGGTTGGAGCACGCCGTGGTAGCGATCGGGGTCTTCGAGACGGTCCCAGCCTGGCGGGAAGGGATCGCCCACCGCGGCGGCCGACGTTGGTGTGGGATCGAAGATTCTGCGGATCCCATTCTGCAAGTCCGCTTTGCCGACCAGAGCAGTGCGATATCCAGCCTCGCGCATGGTTCGGGGCAAGGTGTTGGCGGTCCAGAACAGAGCACCGGCATTGGCCACGACCCCATGCGAGGACGGCATGCGACCAGTAAGCAGGCTGGCGCGGTTGGGCATGCAGATCGGGTTGGCGACATAGGCATTGCTGAACGTGGTACCCGAGCGGGCAAGGCGGTCGAGGTGTGGCGTGCGGATGTAGCTACTCCCGCCGAAGCCAACGTGATCAGCGCGAAGCTGGTCGCAGACAATGAGTACGATGTTTGGCCGAGAAGGTGATTCGGACATTGGTATTCCTTAACAATCGCGGGGCATTGTTGGGCCGCACCCGTGGCCGTGGCGGGGACGACTCGTCGTCACGATGTGTGGATGAACCTCGGCTGACAGCGTCCGGTCCGACCTGGTGGTTGAAGGTCGCTGCGTGACGGCACGAAAGTTCATGCGAGCACACGGATTCTGACGCTGCGAGGTGCCGGTGCAAGGCCAATACTCACCTCGACGCAATTCTTCGCGGTGCGGTTGTGCCGGGTGCGGTGCGGTGCTGATTGCCTGTGTCAGAGTGTCTTCCAGCGGATGGTGCGCGTGCCGGCACGTGGCTGCCGCCCGCAAGGAGGTGCAGAGCCACGGCGCACCAGCTCTGCTGTCGGCACGTCTGAGTCAACGAGTCGGGCCAACTCATCGGGGTCGAATTCGACACCGATGGGGTTGTCTGCGAACTCGCCGCCCTCCAGCCAGTTGAGGAGGTCTTCGTTGTCGATGAAGTTGTCAACCTGTAGTTCAAGACGATTCCCGTCGGGATCCTCGTAGTACATCGAGGTTGTCGGTCCGTGGTTGATGCACCACACCGGGTAGATACCTGAGTTGGCCAGTCGAAGATAGTTGGTGGTCAACGCTTTTAATGTGGGATAGGTGAACGCTATGTGGTCGACTCCCCAGAACTTGCGGTGCAGCCGCCACAACTGGCCTGGAATCTTCAGCAGTGCGGGCGTGCGGATCAGCGCGATACGGTGATGTTCATTGTCGTAGGTCAAAAACGTGAGGCGTCGGTCTTGGAAGGTGACTATGGCATCGAGGACCTTGCCGTACCACTGCGCCATCGCTTCGGGCCGAGGAGTTTTGAAGACAATGTGTGCCACGGCGGCGGGGGCGTTCGGCTGCTTCATGTTCTCCAGATCCTGAGGGGTGACCTTCAGCGCTGAGGTCGGATCCGTGGCTGCCATGGCGGCCTCCTTTCGAGAGTGTTCGATCCGTCTTCTGGCGGGGTGGCTGTGCGCAGCAGATCGAGGATGTGAAGTGGGTCGACTTCGGTGTTGAGCGGGTTGCTCGCGGCGGGATAGAACGGCAGCCGAATCGCGACGTCGCAGCCGTCGGGGTCGCGGAACCAGACTCGGATGCCTAACAGGTCATCGGTCGCCCGTAGGGGGGCGCTACCCACCGCGCTGAGTCGGTCCACGGTTGCTGATGCGGCAACGACGCTGGAAGTAGACACCGTGATCGTGGCGATCCCGGCGACTTCGCTGCTGGCGTTCATGGTGATCGGGGAATGCTCTAGGGCGACGCACAAGCTGGGTCCTTCGCCTATCGCGGTGCGGGCTCCGACCGGGGTGAAGTCAACGTTGAGCAATGCAGACCACCAGCGCTGCATGGCTTCCCAGCGGTAGGTGACCAACCGGATCTGTTCAATTCGAATGGACATGTCATTCCTCACCGGTTAAGCCCAGCTGCGTGAGGGCCAGTTCGAGACTGTGCTGTTCCTGGCCGTTTCCGCCGCGCAAGATGGCAGCGACGTGGCCGTCGGGGCGAGTCAGCAGCGCTGTTCCGTTGGTAGCTAGCTCGGCGTAAATGGAGTCAGGTATGGTGACCGCCCGGACGCGCACTGGGTAAGGGCTGCGTCGAGTCGCGGTGATCCAGGGATGCGATCGGTCCAGATCAACGATCAGGGTCAGGGCGTCGGGGACGATGAGGTCCAGTGTGGACGTGCGGCCGTTGGCGCTGACTATCCAGGCGTGAGGTAGCCGGGCGCCGACGGCGATTGCAGGAACGTAAGTCTGCACGCTGTCGTCGGCGTCGAATTCTGGTTCCCCTGAAAGGAATCCGTGTCGGTACTGCACACCCAAGTCCAGGCCCCAACTGCGATAGTGGCCGGCTTGGCCCGCGATGGCAGCTGCGGCTCGGGCGCGGACCCGGGTTCCGGGCCACGTCGGTAGCGCCGCGATGCGCAACCGCTGAGTCCCCATCGCAGTCACAGCGTTGACAACAGCGCTGTGGGCTTTGCGGGGCAGGGTGGCGAGTGTGCGCGATTCGGCGAGGCGCCCGAGGGTGTCGGTGCCGCGCCGCGGCAACCCCAGAGCGGTCAGTACCTCGTAGGTGCCTTCCAAGTTGTGCACTGATTGGTCAGCGTTGCGCAGGGCCACGGGTCGGCGTTCGGTGGTGTAGGTATCCAGCAGCTGCGTAGATGCGCTGCCGTTGAGTGCCCAGGCCAGCTTCCAGGAGAGATTGTGGGCGTCATGCACGCCGGTGTTAAGTCCGAGTCCCCCGGTGGGGGGAAACCGGTGGGCAGCATCGCCGATCAAGAAACACCGCTGATTGTCGAAGGTGTCAGCCACCTGGGCCGTCATCGTCCAGCCGCGAATAGCGCGGATGTTGATGTCGGTGCTGTGACCGAGGGCAGCTTGGATCTTGGCCCGGCACACTGCCACGGTGAAGTCGGTGACGGCTTGGGCCGGTGGAAAGTACGGGAATTGGAAGACAAATTCGGTGGGCATCTTGTGCACGATTAGTGTCGCGACGCCGGCGCCTGTGTGGGTCCATATCACCGGGGCGGGTTTGTTCCACAGCAGGTGGCCGAGGTCTGCGGTGAAATGCACGCCGACCACGTGTTGCAGTACGGGGCCTTGCAGCCCGATTCCGCAGTTGCGGCGAACATGGCTACCTGCCCCGTCCGCACCGACCAGATAGCGCGCCTCAGCAAGAGTTTCGGTACCATCGGCGTCGCGTTGAAGGGTGACAACTCGAGTGTCGCGGCTGTCGTGATGGTGGTAGTGCCCTTGGTAGGTGGTTGCCGGCCGAAAGTCGATCTCGGGGTGTTGGGCAAGGCGTTCCCACAGCAGGGTTTCCAGCAGGTTTTGGGGCAGATTGACTGCGCGGGTGGGGCTGATCGCTTCGAGATGTCGTGCCTCGTCAGACTCGGGGTCGAGCAGGGTGATGCGACCAAGTTCGGCTCCGGCCACGGTGGTGCTGTAGACGATGTCGCGCAGGTGGTGCAGGGGTGTTCCCAGCCGCCGTAGCTCATACTCCAGTCCCAGTTGCCGCAGGATCTCGACGGTGCGTGTGGAGATCATGTGCGCGGCCGGGTGTGTTGATGGTTCAGAGCGCTGATCGACCAGAACGCTGCCAATTCCGTAGTGGGCCAATAACAACGCCATTGTGGCACCGGATGGGCCCGCACCGACGATCAGCACGGGGTGAATCATCCGACGATCCGGTTTCGTTGCGTGCCCAGCGGACCTAGTGTCATCTCCACAACGTCTCCAACCTGTAGGAAAGTTTTGTGTTCGATCCCTGAACCGCCCGTGCAGCAGCCGGTTCCAATCACTTCGCCCGGCATCAGGGTTTCGCCGCGAGACGCCTCGGCCAGGATTGCGTCGACGCCGTGATACATATCGAAAGTCGTGCACTGGCTTTGGGGTTCACCGTTGACATTCACCGAACCGCGCAATGCTCGTGGGTTGTCGATTTCGTCAGCGGTTGCGATCCATGGCCCCAGCACATTGCCGGTGTCGAAGTCCTTGCTCTTAGCTGGACCCATTCCGGAGAGCAGTTCTGCAGCCATGAGGTCGCGTGCTGAGACATCGTTGAGCAGCGCATATCCGAAAATGTGGTCGTCGGCATCGGATGGGGCAATGTTGGAGCCTGATTTGCCGATCACCACCGCGAGTTCGAGTTCGTAGTCGAGTTGCTGGGTGAAGGAAGGGGCCACAATGTCGTCATGCGGCCCAATCACCGATAGATGGTTGCCCTTGTAGTAGGTCGGGCGCCGGTACCAGCGCCGTGGTGGGACCAGGTTCGCGGCGGCGAAAACCCGGCCCGCCACCGATCCGGCCCGCAGCTCGACAGCTGCCCGAAACGCGTTGCGGATGTGGCCGTCATAGACGCTGAAGTTGCGCATCCGGCATGGCGACAAGGGAGCCAGCAGCTGCACTTCTTCGAGGCTGTGTACATCGGCCATCGCTGGCGTTCGCACCGTGGAACGCACCGCGTCCATTGCAGGTTCGCCAGCACCGACGAGGGCTGTCATTGGCTCTGCTGGGGAGGCGAACTTGCCGAGAGCATTGGTGACATCGAGCAGGTGCCCCGGATCGATCAATGCTCCCAGGCGCACATCCGAGAACTGGGCGCCGAGCGGGGCAAACCGACCGAGAAGCATCGCACCTCCACGGAGGATGACTAGAACAAATGTATCGTTTTGTTATAACAGATCTAGGCTGGCGTGTCATGGCATCCACCGCGATGCGGCGCGAAAGCGGATCCGGACCACCTGCAATCAGCCACTGAACGGGAGGAGTGAGTGTGATCTGGCGTCAGGCGCGGCGAGGTAAGATCCTGAGACAGTGACCGCATCCCCTCAACGCGACCCGGCGCAATCGCCGAAGTACTCCGATATCGTTGCCGCCGCTCAAGCACTGTTCGGCGAAATCGGCTACGAGAAAACCGGAATTCGCGAGATCGCCGATCGTGCTCACATTTCACTAGGCACCATCTACGCCTACTTTCCCGACGGAAAGAGCGGCGTGCTCAGCGCCGCCTTGAACGAGCGTGTCGAGCGGCTCGTCGACTACGTCGCACAGACCGACAAAACCGAACCGCTGGACATGTTCCTCGATCGCGTACGGCGGCTCAACACCGAGATCGTGCGCGATTCATTCCTGCGCCGGCTGTTCACCGATCAAGAACGCGTCACCGAACCACGCCTGCGCGAACGCGGGATAGAGATCGTCAAGACGTTCTCCGATCTTGCCGTGGGCGAACTGGAATCACTGACTGCGCAAGGTCTGGCTGATTGCCGTGACCCGGAAGCGATTGAGATGCTGTTGCGAGTCGCCAACGCCGGCTGGATCAGCGCCCACCATGCCGGTGCGCCCATCGTCGAACACGAGCGTCTGCTCGACGCCCTCCTAGACTCTGTTGCCGCTCTGATCCGAATTCCACCAACGGCACGGTCGCGTCGGGTGAGGCCCTAGGTGCACTGACCACCGACGTGAGCTTCGGCGTGGGGTAGTGACGAAACGGATTGGATGGACCGAGGCCTAGACTTCACGCCCACGTGGGCGTCGCTGTACTCGATGGTGTTTATGGGAATCGAAGTTTGGGCCATCGGTTTCGTTCATTGGCCCGGGTTGGGCACGCGGGCAGCAACGGACGGTGCGCGAAGTTCTGGGAACATCGAAGGATGGGCGGACGACCGACGGTCACGCGTCGGGTGGTGGCTCATCCCGGATGTATCAGACGTGCCTTGTCGCACAATTCTGCTCGGTACCCGGAACGAGGTCCGGGTCGTCCTTCGGGTTGGCTGCTCGCTATGGGTCGGCAGGTGCGGTGTTCGGCGTGTCGGGAACAGGGTCACGCCAGTCATCGGGTGGTTCTATTCGTGCTCGTACGCCGGCGTGAGTCTCTAGCAGGTAGAGCAGGTTTGCGCCTTCGATCAGTTCGATCGGCTTGTTCTGGGCGAAGTCGAACGAGGCCTGGCCGTAGCCGCTAGTCGTGACAAGTATTCCCTTGGATGCACCCTCATTCTGTAGCGTCCCGTAGAGGTCTCGGACTGCGGATACACCGACGGTGTTCTTGTAGCGTTTTGCTTGAATGACAACTTTTCCGCCGAATATTGGGCGGGTGTCGTAGGCGATGCAGTCCACTCCACCGTCCCGGGATGCGCGGGTTTGACGTGCTTCCAGCCCCATCTTGGTGAAGAGATTCTGGATGAGCCCTTCGAACTCAGTGGGACTGAGCTCCAACAGGTTGGGGCGGTCGTCCATCGCGCTAATGGCATCGGTGGCGGCGACGAATCTTGGGTCGACCATCGAGAATTCGAGGACCGGCTTGACGGGCGCGAGTTCGGTGGGGCTCTTCGAGACTCCTGCCGATAGGTGCTTGAGGCACGCTTGCGGGTCGACGTTGGCCAGGTTGATACCGGCATAGGTGTCTCGGGTCACTCTGACGGTGATGAGGCATGGCCGGGCTGGTTGTCCGCTGCGGGGGTCCAGGGTGTCGACGACGCCGTTCAAAACGGCTACGTCGATCGCACCGTCGAAATCAGAGGCGAAGGTTTGGGCTAGGAACAGCAGAGTGAGTTGCGCGATCGCGTTCGCGTACAGTGCCTTCACTTGACTTGCAGGCCGCGCGGTTTCGGTGATCTGGTTGCGGCTCTTCACATAACGGTATGTCTTTGCTTTCGGGATGACGGAGACATCGGGCAGTTCGCATTCGATGACGAGCTGGTGCGATTCCGGTGTGTAGGCAGCCCGCGCCGCAGGGTGGTAGTCGAAATCGAAGGTCATCTCAGACAAGGCCGATTCGGCATGGTTGACGACGGATTGCGGATCGTATGGGCCGCCGGGGCTGCTCGATTTGATCGGGCCCACCGATGCCAGGCCGTCGGCGAGGATGTCCGTCACGGCCTCGACGGTGCGCTCAATGAAAGTGTTCTGTGCGGCCACCTGTGGCTCGATGCCGTGGATCTGCGCGATGTCGCGGCAGAGGTTGGCACCCCGTGGCCACATGCCGGCTTGGCGCTCTAGATCCCTGGCCAACGCCTCGGCTTGTAGTCGCATCAACGTGGCCTTGGCGTATTCGAGTTCCTGGATGCGCCAACGTTCCCGCGTGGCGTGTGCGCGGCAGGTGGTTGCGTAGCGGTGCTGCATGTCAGCGAGAATCTCGGGGCTCTGCTTGGGCAGGGGGACGCCGTACCCGGGTGGCAAGAAGGCTTCGAGGACCGGCGCGGGTTCTGGACACTCCAGGTAGCGAACTCGCACTTCCGCTTTTGTCCAGTCGTTCTCGACATGTTCGCGCCGGTAGAACCTATCGAGCATCGCTTGGGCCGAGTCGAACTCCACGCGGTCTGACTGCACACTGGCCAAGGCTGTATTCGACCGCGCTCGCAATTGCTGCAGAGCCTGGTGCGCTCGTTGTTCTTCGGCGGCCCGCGCTCGATACTTGTCGAAAATCCCCACGACCCCGTATACCACGCTGACTGTCCGACCGTTGAGCCAACGGCGGCAACATGCGAAGTTTGAACGGTGCTTTTCCGGCGCTCCTGACTGATCTGTGGGTCATCTCCGGCCTGGGAGGGCTGGCTTGTGGCCGCCGAGGCTGAGCAGCGCGAGGGCGATCAGTGCCTCGGCGGATTTGAATCCGAAGGCGATCCGGGTGATCAGGCGGATCTTGGTGTTGGTGGACTCGATGAGTCCGTTGGACAGGTTGTGTTCGATCGCGGCCAAGATCCGGGCACGGTGTTTGACGATGCTCTTCTGCAGCGTCACGAACGCCGGGATCCGGCAGCGCTGTGCCCAACTGATCCACCGGTCCAACGCTTCGACGGCTTGGTCGTGGGGCAGCTGGAACACCACCCGCAGGCCTTCCTTGAGTAGGTAGGCCCGATACAGTTTCGGGTCGGTCGCCGCGATCCAGGCGAGCTTCACTTGCTGGTTGTCGGTGAGGTTCTCGGGGTTCTTCCACAGCGAGTATCGGGCACCCTTCAGTTGTTTGGCGCGTTCGTTGCCCGGCCGTGGTGGCGCATCAGGGCCAGGACGTCCACGGCCACGCTTGGGCTCCGTGCGGGCCAGCGCGCGAGCGTCGTTCCACGCTTGGCGGCGCACCTCATCGAGCGCGTCGGTCGCCCACTTCACGACATGGAACGGGTCGGCGACCCGGACCGCTTTCGGGCATCTGGCCGCGACGATGGTGTCGATGAAGTCAGCCCCATCTGCAGAGACATGGGTGATCTGGGCACACCGCTGCTCACCGAGGAGGTCGAAGAACTCACCCACCGTGGCGCTGTTGCGTCCCGGCGCAGCCCACACCAGGCGCCGATGGTCGTGGTCAACCACGACCATCAGGTACTTGTGGCCCTTCTTGTAGCTGATCTCGTCGATCCCGATCCGGCGTAACCCGGCGAACCGATCGTGGGTGGCGTCGATGTCACCCCAGACCCGGGCGACGATCGACCCGACAGTGCGCCACGCGATCCGCATGAGATCGACCACCGTGGACTTCGATGCCCGGGTGGCCAACCACGCCACCTGATCATCGAATGCGTAGGTATGACCGGCATCGTGACGAGCCCACGGCACCGCCGCAACCACCACTGCGTGCACCGGGCACGCCACCCGCGGCGCGTCAGCCTCGAGTTCGGCACGGATGGTACCCAGATCCAACGCCCGCCAGCGCCGCCGGCCCGCCCCGGCGTCATAGCCCGGGCTGCGGCGGCCGCAGATCCCGCACCGGCCACACTCGCGCTTGGTAGGCCGGACGTGAGCGACGAGGACTTCAGAGGCCTCGTCGAACTCGACCCGCTCGACGACCGTCTTCTCGACGCCCAACAGACTCCGCCATAGGCTGACATCACGCACGCCGTTCTCCTGATCATCGGTTTCCTTGCCTTCGACAGCTCAGAAACCTATGCAGAGAACGGCGTGCGCCTATTCAGACACGCTCACACGCCCACGGATGTGTCAGAAGAGCCTCTTTTCCTGCCACTTCGGGTCAGTCCCCCTCGGCTGATCCAAAACCGGGCGGTCATTGTTGGAGCACGATGACGCCATCATCAACCCCCTTCCGCGTGCTGTACAACCCGAATATTGCCACATACCGGTTACCCGGCATAACACCTTCTGTCTCAGTTGTACAACCATGTTCCGACAAAAATTTCGCCAGGCGGCGCGCATCACAGGAGCAACCGCCCCCCGACAAAGTCGGGGGGCGGGAGGCTTTCGTGTAGATGCCGTCGCCGAGTTCATCGGTACTGCCAGCCGCGTCCTGACCGTGGTGGTGTGGGTGCACGGTTGCCCTGTGCGACGCAAGCCGACTGTTTCCTGGGCCTTGTGGGTCTGGAGTTGTCGAGGTCACCGAACTGTTGAGGCTGGCGCGCGCGGTGGCGTACTGGCATTCGTATCCGCGTCAGGACTTGCGGGCCAGTTCGCCGTGCAGGGTCGCGATGATGTGGTCACGTTCGCGCAGTTGGGCTTTCAGTTCGGTGATCTGGGTGTCTCGTGCCTTGAGCCGGGTCCGTAATGCCGCGACGATGCTGCTCTCGGAGTCAGTCGCTGGCGGTGGTGCCGGATCTGGGGCGGCAGCTAGCGGCGGGAGGGTGTGGATCTGTTTTCGGAGTTCGGTGCGTCGATGAATAACACTGCGTGACACTCCAGCGTGGCGGGCCAGGCCGCTGATGGTAATTTCAAGGCCCTGTTTGCGCATTTCCTTGAGGGACCGTTCGATCCGGGCGTCGACGTCGTCGCTGCGTTTGCGGGCGCTGGCCTTGAGTGCCTTGAGTGACGCTTGGGTGACGGTCATAGGGAGGTGTGGGGATCGGCTTTGCGCAGTGCAGAGTCGTGCGCACCGCGGGTGGCGACAGGTTGCAGCGGAATCCGGTTGGTAGTTCCGGCCCGAGAGATCGCTTCCTGGTGGGTGGCTTGATCTGCAGTCAGACGATCCAGGATTGCTTGCAGGGAGTGCAATTCGCGCAATCGTTCGGCGACCCACACGTTCTCATCAGTGAGTTCGCGACCGGTACGTTGGCGGTACTGCTGACGTCTGATCTCGATCAACGCGGTGGTCTTGGCGTGCTGGTCTCTGAGTTCATCGATGTGGGTGGCGTCGGTGGCGAAATGCCCGCACGACAAGCAGGCGTTGCCCTTGTCGCACGACTTCAGAGGCGGCAGCAGGCACACCCCGTTGGGCAGCACCCGGTCGGTGCGCACCGACAACTGGGTCATGTCCAAGATGTCAGACGGGCTGATCTCGATAGTGGCCCCGTGAGCTCCGATCTTCTTGTGTTTGAGGAACTCTGCCTCGGCGGTCGCTGCCAGTGTGGCCGCATAGCGCATGGTCATCTCGGGGCTCTTGTGACCGAGGTAGCGTTGAACCACGTGCAGCGGAACGCCGTCGTTGAGAAGTTCGGTGGCCCGAGTGTGGCGCAGCCGGTGGGTTTGGGTGAACCGCAACGGGTTTCCCGCGGTATCGGTCAGGCCGTGGATGCCGTCGAGCTTGTCCAAAGAAGCCCGATACGTTGCATACGGGCGAGGTCGGCGCCCGGCCAGGTTCTGTTTGACACCGATGAACAGATATTTCGGTGAGAGCCTGGGGTGGCTGTCACCCAGCCAGCGCTGCTGTTCTCGGATCACGTTGACCACCGCCTGCTCGACCAGGATGGTGGGGATGACCCCGTCGACTTTGGTCTGTTGGTAGCGCAGTTTGGCGACAAAGGCATCCGGATCGTCGGAGTCGGCGGGCCGGGCGGCCCCTGGGATGGCTTCTAGCGGGTTGTGGTCGAGCATGAGGATTTCTGAGGCCCGTCGTCCGGTCAGTGCTTGCAGCAGCCAGATCCGTGCGGCTTGCGGGTCACCGAGTCCTTTGATTAGTGACACCGTGCCGTCGGGGTGCGTCACCGATACGAGGGCGCCCCGCTGGGCGGCGAGCACGTCGAGGTAGGCCAGCATCTGCTGAAGGTCGGCGGTCGAATACCACGTCAATTCCCGGGCGCGGTGAGCGCGCCGGGTGCGAAAAGCCGGTCCCCACAACCGGGTGTGCGCCGCGGTCAGGTTCTCCCAGCGTGGGTCACCGGTCGCTGCGGCGGCCTCAGGCGCATGGTCGAGCATGAATGTGTAGAAGCTCTGAATTTGTGACTGGCTGTCGCCGATCGCGGTGGCCGACAACGGCTTGTCGCGTCTGGCGGCAGCGGCCGGGGAGCGCAGGTATTCGCTGTACGCGGTGAATATCAGTCGCAGCTGCGCGGGGTCCTCGGATAGGGCGGGATCGGTGTAGCCACGCTCGGCGGCGAATGCGCCGAAGTGGCGTGCCATCTCGCGGGCGCGATCGACTGCAGAAGACCAGCGCAGCAACTCGGCGTCCAGGCAGGTGCGCAGCCAAAACCGCGCACCTTCACGTAGCCACTGCGGTTCGATCGCTCCGATACGCACCGATTTCTCGTGGCACGGTTCGTGCTCGCGTTGCGGGATCCGTGGATCGGCGCGCAGATCCCAGGTGTCATATGCCCACCAGTCGATGGCGGCACCACGCACCGACAGATACATGTGCAGATGCTCGATCAGGCCTACGATGTTGCGTCGCGTGCCTGTGGCGGGCAACCGTGCGTTGCGCCGCTCGAACACCAGCACCGCCTGGCGCAGCATGTCGTTGACGGTCAGGTCGGTGATACTTGCCGGTTGATGCCCGTGCCGATCGCGAAACTCTGCAGCGGTGGCACTGATGGCCTGGGTGGCCCAGCGCAGCAGGGAATGCTCGATCTTGCGCAGCCCTTCGTGGTAGCACACCCAGACCCACCAGGCGATCTCGTCGGCGAACCGCGCCGGTGTGGCTTCGGGAGTGAAGTCGTACTCCCCGGCGGCCACAGCAGGGGGCAGGTCGTTTATGCGGCTGAGGAACACCTGATCGGCCGGTGGCAGGTGGATCTGGTACGCCGGTCGGCGCCATTCGGTGGGCACCAGAGCCCATTGCGCCTGCCACGCTGTCGCGTTGAGTTCCCGGGTAGTCCTGGGCAGGCGGCTCTCATGACTGACCATCGTGAAGCCCTTTCCATCCGGCGACGTAGTTCTTCCACTCGGCCAGTGAGCGCATCGCCGCGTCCTGGGTGACCCATCCGTAGGTCGACAGGGTCGTCTGCACGTCGGCGTGGCCCAGACGCCGCATCACCACATGTTCAGGCACCCCCGCCAGCAGCAGCGCGGTGGCGTGAGTGTGGCGCAACCAGTGCGGCGACCAATCCGCCGGCAGGCTCGGATGGGCTTTGCGCAGCCCCCGCACCTTCTCGTAGACGTTCTCGGGGCGTATCGGCGAAAACTGAGTTCCCCGTTGCAGATTGACGAACATGAAATGATTCGATAGATCGTCGACCGCCTGGTCGGCGTTCATCGCGACCAGCTGCCACACATACTCCGAATACAGGGCCTCAAGGTCATCGCCGACATAGATCCGCCGCGGCCCGGTTTTGACCCGAGCGCCATGTGGATGATCCTGGCGCTCGACGATGTCGATCCACGGCGTCGCTCCGGCACCGATGTGAAAGTCGTTGTGCCGCAGTGACAAGGCTTCGCCCAGGCGCATTCCCGTCTCAGCCAGCACGGCGAAAAACAATCGGTTGCGCACCGCGACGGGCCCGCCGGTCCAGTCGCCGTCACGCTGCACCGAGCAGCCGTCGAGGATGGTGCTCACCTGAGCAGGGGACAGCACAGGGGTGCTCGACCGTCGGGGGTTGCGCACGGGATAGACCGGGTGGTCACTGTTGCGGTGTGGCCCCACGCCGTCGAGGAACCCAACGTAGCGGTTCTGGCGCCGCCAACTGCCTCGTTGGGTGAACAATCGCCGATAAGGCACCTCAGTGGTGCCGGCATCAGCGTGATAGCGGTACATCGACAACACCGCAGCCGCCCGCGGCTGCAAGGAACTGGGCACCATCTTGATCTCGGGGGCACCGATGCGTGGTGTTCCGGGCAGATCCCCGGTCCGCAGATATTGCAGGTACTGCCCGAACAGCGTGGTGGGGAAGTCATCCCATCGATGGCCGGTGTGCTCGAGCATCGTGAACCACCGCGCCAGCCCGGCAGCGTAGCCGCGCACCGTGTGCGGGGAAGCACCTCCCTCGCGCAGAAAACTCAAGTACTCCGCAGCCGGGGGCACCGGAAGATGATCGGCGCCGACGATCGTGTAGGTGACAGGTTCACCTGGAAAGATCACCCGCTGCACCCTTGCCACCGGCTCCCGACCTCTTGTGCCTTAGCCTCGTCGGCTTCGCTGTCTCAGCGGGATCACATTGCCGCCGGTGCCGGCCACCGATGCCACGGTCCGGACCGACGCCTCGTTGCCACGCCCCGCCGCCACACGCGGAGCAACGACACCTGGGGCGGCACGTTGACCGGCCATGAAATCCTCCAGCAGATCCTGGGGCCACACCAAGTCATACGGAGCCAGCATCGCCGCCGAGCGCGCCGAAAACGCCATCTCCAGCCACTTGCTGATCAATCGTGGCCGCTCTACCTCGCGGTCATTCCACCCGGGCTCCACCCGTCCCCACGTCGTGTCGGTATCCGGATTGATCCGGGTGTAGAGCTGGCGGCGCAACGCTTCAAACCGCGGTCCGGTCAACAACTCTGAGGTATGCAGATGCTTGATCAACGCCCCCAGCGACACACCCCACTTGGCCTTGACCGGCAACAACTCCGCCAACGACGGTGCTCGCGACACTTCTTTGGCTAGCACCTGAGCCGGCGCCAATAACTCCGAGGCGAACTGCGACGCCTGCTCCTCGCATGTCTCGGTGACGCTGCCCGAAGCATGAAGCACAAGATGGCCAACCTCATGGGCTAGTGTCCACCGGGTGCGTTCCCATGAATTCGATTGCCGCACAACGATCAAAGGCCGGGTATTGAACTCTCCGACACGCACCGAGTAGCCCAGGTGCTTGTCGATCTTGCCGGTGGAATCTCCGTCGCCGAGTATCCGCCGTGACGAGGAGGTCAACAATCGGCGCACCACCACCACCGCGCCGCTGCGTTCGATCTCATGAGTCAGGTACTCGATTGGCTGATCGTCCTCCACGCCCCAACTGGACCGGACCGTTCGCGCGGCCTGCTCCACCGGGGTCTCGATCGGAAGGATCGGCAACTTCACCGCAGGTAGCTGGGTGCGGCCATTGAGTTCGTCGAGGAACTCCCCGGCCAGCGCCGCGAACTGCGCCAGATACTCCCGCTCGGTGGCGGTGATCGACCGCGGCGCCCGAAACAGCAGATCCGACTGGTGCACCCTCGACGTAGGGGCCGTGGCGAAGAACTTCGCCGGGAACCGAAGTACCGCGACCAGCCGGTCGAAATCTTCCACCGGCAACGCCGTGGTGGTCGACTTCTCCAGCCGGTTCAAACGAGAGTGCTTCCAGCCCAACGCTTCCATCACTGCTGTGGCGGTCATCGCGCGCATGACCCGGGCCTGGTTGACCCGCAATCCGTACACGTCCATGGTCGTCTTCATTGCGACCTCGATTCAACAGCCACCCGCTGACATTCGCATCGCCCCCCGGCAGCGCAATCCCCTAAGCGGACTCGTCGGGATCGTCGCCTGTACCCAGCACCGGCTTCTCGTATTCGGCGAAGTCGTCCTTCGGACCGTGCCCCTGCGCCAGCGGAGTCACCAATGGTGAGTGCGTGACCGGAGGCAGCGGCTCGGTTGCCAGAATCTGCACCCGCGACGCGTTGTCCACATCCACCACGAACGCCAACACGGCCTCCGACAATCCCCATCCATCGTCGGTCGGCCACCACAGGGCGAAGATATCCGGTGTACCTGCCGGAGTCACAATCGGCGAAGGAAACAATTCTGCTGGCTCGTGCTCGTCCAACGCCATCTGCTCGTCGACCCCAGCCTTCGGCCGAAGCGCCGGAAGTTCGCCTCCGGTCGGGTTGGTCACGATTCGCACTCGCTCGCCGTGCAGCATCTTCGCCGGCCACCGCCGTGCACGCAGTTCCATCCCCCGGGAATCGGCGATCTGCACTGACAGCCCACTGCCGCGGGTTGTCAGCAATGTGTCTCCAGGAATCGGCGGACGCAACTCGCGCTTTCTCAACACCACCTGGCGCACGCACGTGCAAAACGCCTGCCCGTGAATGTCTAGTGGATTGTCGAACCATTCCTGCCACATTTGGCCGACCTTGGGGATCACCACCTCTAAGTCGTAGCGCAGAGTTGCCAACGACGGCCCGTGATCCGATACCGCCTTGCGCAACCGCTCCTGTAGGTTCACACGGCGAATTTCGCACACAAAAACAGGGAGTGCAAGCAACACGCCGTCGTGGTGTGGCGAGGGATTTGAACTTGCTACACACCCTCTTAGAGTACATGTAGCTGACGGTAAATGGGCAGCTAATAGGAATATTGGTGTTGGTCCTGCGAATTAACTACAGATAAGGCCGCCAGGTGGTGCTGCATGTGCAGCGCACGGTGACCGGACGCCGGCGACTGCTCGAGATCGCGGTGCTGGACCGTGCCGCCGATGGCTGGGTCCGGGCCGCCACCGCGTGGCACGCCGATGATGGATTCGGTCCGGGCGCACCGGCGCTGAGGGATCTGCTCGATGACAGGTCGAGCCGATGATCACCGCCGCCCTGCTGCTGGCCGCGGCGTTGACCGTTGCTCCGCCGGCCGCCCGGCTGCGGCTGCGGCTGCCGGGCGGGCACCTTCGCCGGGTATCGCCGTGGTGGGGTGTGGGACCGGTCGCGATCGCGGCGGTCGTGCTGCTTCCGGCGGGCACTGCGATCGCCGCCGGGGTGTTGGCCGGCACGGTGCTGGTGCGCCGCAGCCGGGCGAAGCACCGGGCCCGCGCCCGGTCGGAGGCGGCGGCCCTGCGTGACGCGCTGGATGTGCTGGTCGGGGAATTGCGGGTGGGCGCGCACCCGGTGACCGCCTTCGACGTGGCGGCGGCCGAAGTCGACGGGGCGGTGGCCGAAGCGCTGCACGGTGTGGCGGCCCGGGGACGGCTCGGCGCCGATGTCGCCGCCGGGCTGCGGGCGGCCGGCCGCAGTGCCGCCGAACCCGCCCACTGGGAGCGGCTCGCAGTCTGCTGGCAGCTGGCCCACGTCCATGGCCTCGCCATCGCCACCCTGATGCGGGCGGCACAGCGGGACATCGTCGAGCGGGAGCGTTTCGCGGTCAAAGTCGAGGCCGGAATGGCCGGTGCGCGGACCACTGCCACCATCCTGGCCGGGATGCCGGTGCTCGGTATCGCCCTCGGCCAGCTCATCGGTGCCGACTCGCTGCGATTTCTGCTGTCGGGTGGCACCGGCGGCTGGCTACTGGGCGTCGGGGTCACGCTCTGCTGCCTCGGGTTGTGGTGGTCGGACCGAATCTCCTCAGGAGTGATGCGATGACCTGGTCTGCGCTGCTGCTTGCGGCCGCGGTGTTGATCGGCACCGGGCCGGCCCGGCTCGGCCGCACCCCAAGGACCCCGAAACCAGTGCGCTCGAGGGCGGATCCGCTGGCGGCCGCGTCCTGCTTCGACGTGCTGGCGGCATGTCTGAGTGCGGGGATGTCCACGCCGGCGGCCGCCGCGGCGGCCGCGCAACTCGCTCCTGCCGGCCTGGCGCAGCGGCTCATCCGTGCCGGCAATCTGCTGGCCCTCGGCGCGGATGCCGGCATGGCGTGGGACCGCGTGCAGGCGCCGGACGACCCGCACGGCGTCGCGTTGGCGCGGATGGCCAGGCGCTCCGCCGAATCCGGTGCGGCTCTGGCGCAGGGCGCGGCCGAACTGGCCGACCAGGTGCGCAGTGCGGCCGGAGCGTCCGCCGAAGCCGCCGCCGGACGCGCGGCGGTGCTCATCGCCGGGCCGCTGGGCGTGTGCTTCCTGCCCGCGTTCATCTGCCTCGGGGTGGTGCCGGTAGTTGTCGGGCTGGCCGGCCACGTCCTGGGCACGGGCTTCCCGTGAGCACATCCAACGAAGGGAGAAGCAATGCTAGGCAGCATATTTCGGTCAGTGCAGGCCAAACTGGTGGTGCTCGCCACCGACGAGTCCGGCATGTCCACGGTCGAGTACGCGATAGGCACCATCGCAGCCGCCGCGTTCGGTGCGATCCTGTACTCGGTGGTCACCGGCGATTCCATCGTCACCGCACTGTCGAACATCATCGCCCGCGCGCTGAACACCAAGGTCTGAGCGGCGATGCGGGTGCGGTCACCGTGGAGGCGGCTTTCGCGGTCGCCACACTGGTGGCGGTCCTGGTGTTCTGCGCGGCCGGGCTCACCGCGCTCGGCATGCAGGTGCGCTGTGTCGATGCGGCGCGGGAGGCCGCCCGGCTGGCCGCCCGGGGCGCCGACGGTACCGCCGCGGCCGAACGGGTCGGGCCGCCGGGTGCGGCGCTGGCGCTGCGCCGCGACGGTGGCTTCGTCATCGCCCGGGTCAGCGCGAAAGCGCCCTTGCTGCCCGGGATCACGCTGGTCGCCGAAGCCGTCGCGGCGGTCGAGCCCGGCCCATGACGAGCGCGGCTCGGCCACGCTGATCGCGGTGGCCATGGTGGGTGTGTTGATCACCGTGACCACGGGGCTGGCGGTGCTCGGTGCGGCGGTCATCGCCAGGCACCGCGCGCAGGCCGCGGCCGATCTGGCTGCCCACGCTGCCGCCCTCGGTCTCCCGGCCGGCCGCCAATTCGCCTGTGCGCAAGCCCACTCGGTGGCCGTCGCAATGAGAACGGTGGTCGCCGATTGCGTCATCGACGGGCTGGACGCGGTGGTGACGGTGGACGCCGACACCGGGGTGCGGCGGTGGCGGGCCAGGGCGCTGGCCCGGGCCGGCCCGGCCGATCACTCCGCTTCGTCCTCCGATTTACCCAGCCGCAGAATCGATTTCAGGGTCGGCCTGGTGTTCTCCTGGTCTGGGTCTTCGGCCACCACGGCGCCCTGTACGGCGGCCGCGAGTTCCTCGTCGGTCGGCAGCCGCACCGAGAGCAGGGCGGCGACGGTGTTCTCGTCCAGCTCGACCCGGGTGACCGTCACGTGGATGGGGGTGTAGCCACCGCCGTGCGCCCGCAAGCCCAGCACCCGGGTGGTCGGGCCGACCGCGAATTCCCGTGCCATGGAAAGGACGTGATGTTCATCGGCCGGATCGAGCATCGGGATGTCGCGGTCACCGGCCCGCCAGTCGTAGAACGGGCACGGATCGTCGAGCCACTTCAACAACCGCCAGCTGTTGATGTCGACCAGGGCGCGATGCACGCCGGGCGTGGCCAGCCCGTGCAGGATGCGCTGCGCCAGGTCGTCGGGTCGTGACGACGGCTCGGCACGTTCGGCACGCCAGTTCATCGACCGGCAGATCAGCCGCTCGGAGCCGTCGTCTTGCACCTCCAGGCCGGCGCGAGCCACGAAGCCGACCGCGATCGGTTGACCGCGAAAGTCGGTGACGTTCCAGGTACTGCACAGCACATTGCCCGGTTTGGCCCGGATCACCATGGACAGCACCTTGGATTCGTCCGGGTTCAGGGTCTGCGCGGGCAGGTCCTCGGCAAATGTTCGCCCGTGGGTGGCCTCGCGGGACGGGTCGCGGCCACTGTTGGCCAGCGCTTCCGGGGTGTCGGTGGCCACGCCGGACTCCAGGTCCCATTTCAGCGGGCCGATCACCGGGCGTTGCGGCGCTTCGATGTCCGGCGGCCCGATCCACAGCTGCACGCCGTGGATCACCCCGTCGGACATCCGCACCACGTCGGTGCGGATCACCCTGTCGTGCTTGGAGGTGATGCTGGTCAACGGTTGGCCGCCACGCACGGTCTCGCCGATCGCCGACTGGATCGCCATCAGGTGCGGATTCCGTCGGAGAAAGGTGGTGATCGGAACGAGGTTCTTGGTGCGTGATCCCTGGGCCACCACGGCCGGCTCGTCCCCGAGCGTTTCCACGAGCAGCCAGTCGTGGTCCATGAGGGCAGTTTAGCTGGCAACCCTGGGCCCGCCCGAAGTTTGCGGCAGCTGCGGATTCCGTCGGAATATGCTGATCGGAGCCCCCAAAACGATTACGCGTTGCGGTCGCTGCACTCCGGATGGGTTGCGTCTGCCCAGGTCGCGGGGTACTTTACGTCCGCGCCCGGTTTGATCCGGGGTTGAAAACGGATCGCGTTGTCCGACCGTTTGTCGCAATGTCGCGGTGCTCGGCGTGCCACAGTGCTACGTCGGGGGGTAGTGAGCGATTGCCGAGGGGTGAGTCGTCACTGCTCGTGGCGCGCGAGCACGCCGAGCACCAAGCGCAGCACCGCAATCGCCCCGGCCTTGTCCAGCGGGTCATTTCCGTTGCCGCACTTGGGCGATTGCACACATGACGGACAGCCCGACGGGCATTCGCACGCCTCGATGGCGTCCGCCGTGGCGCCCCACCAGGTGCTGAACCTACGGAATCCGCGGTCGGCGAAACCTGCCCCACCTGGGTAGCCGTCGTAGACGAAGATGGTCGGCAACCCGGTCAGGTCTCCAGGGCCGGGGCCCACCGCCGTCGACACCCCGCCGATATCGCCCCGGTCGCAGCTGGCCACCAGTGGCAGCAGGCCGATCGCCGCGTGTTCGGCGGCATGCAGCGACCCGGGCACCCGCAACATGTCGATACCGTTGTCCGCCAACAGCTCCGGTGTAAGCGTGCACATCGCCGCCACGGTGTCCAGCGTCCGCGACGGCATGTCCAGCTCGACGAAATCGATGACCTCACCGTCCACCCGGCGTCGCAGATAGCCGGTCACCGTGTTCGTCACCGACACCGGCACCAGGCCGATGGTGATATCGCCGAACGTTTTTCGTTCCCCCGGACCGGACACACTGATATCGGTGATCTCGCGGGCAGAGGTGGTGTATCCGGGGTCTTCGGCGTGGACGAAGGCGATACCTTCCTCGAAATCCAGCGAATCCACCAGGTAGGTCTCACCCTGGTGCAGATACACCGCGCCGGGGTGGATCGCGGCCGGGGCCTGGCCGGTGCCGGTGGTGCCCAGCATGCGTCCGGTGCCGTCCTCCAGGATCGCGATCTGCCCGCCCGAGGATCCCCGGATGTCCACGGCATGGTGCGGATCCACACCGGGCGTGGGGAAGTAGCCGCCCGGTCGGTGCCGCAGCAATCCGTCGTCGACCAGTTCGCCGGCCACCGCCTCGGCCCCCCAGGTACGCACCTCGGCGTCAGTCAGGGGCAGCTCGGTGGCAGCGCACAGCAGTTGCGGACCAAGCACATGCGGGTTGGCCGGGTCGATCACCACCCGCTCGATCGGCTTGTCCAGCAGGGCCGCCGGATGGTGCACCAGGTAGGTGTCCAGCGGGTCGTCGCGGGCGATCAGCACGATCAGGGCGCTCTGCCCGCGCCGGCCCGACCGCCCGGCCTGTTGCCAGAACGAGGCGACGGTGCCAGGGAACCCGGCCAGCAGCACGGCGTCCAGCCCGGCGATGTCGACACCGAGTTCCAGCGCATTCGTCGTGGCCAGGCCGCGCAGGTCACCGTCGGCCAAGGCCCGTTCCAGTTCGCGGCGGTCCTCGGCGAGGTACCCGGCCCGATACGACGCCACCTGGTCGGCGATGTGCGGCGCGATCTCCTCCAGCCGGGCCCGCGCACTGAGGGCGGTCAACTCGGCACCGCGCCGGGACCGCACGAACGTCAGTGTGCGGGCACCTTCGGCCATCAGGTCGGCCATCACCCGGGCCGCCTCGGCGCCGGCGGACCTCCGGACCGGGGCGCCGTTCTCGCCGGTGAGGTCGTCGAGCAAGGCCGGCTCCCACAACGCGACCGTGCGCCCGCCCTGCGGCGAGCCGTCGTCGGTCACCGCGACGACGGTCTGGCCGATCAGCTCGGCCGCGGTCTCGGCGGGCGAAGCCGTTGTGGCACTGGCGAAGACGACGGTCGGGTTGCCTGAATACCGCTCGCACAACCGCAGCAGGCGACGAAGCACCATCGCCACGTTCGACCCGAAGATGCCCCGGTAGTAGTGACACTCGTCTACCACGATGTATCTGAGGTTGCGCAGGAACACCGCCCATCGGGCATGGTTGCGCAGCATCGACAGGTGGATCATGTCGGGATTGGAGAAGATCCACCGGGACCGTTCCCGCGCGAAACGGCGCATCTCGGTGGTGGCGTCGCCGTCGTAGGCGCTGGGCGCGACGTCGCGCAGGGCGCCGATCTCGCCGGTGAGGGACTGGGCGGTGCGCAGCTGATCGTGGCCCAGCGCCTTGGTCGGGGAGAGATACAGCGCCCTGGCCCGCGGGTCGGCCGACATCGCCGTGAGGATAGGCAGCTGGTAGCCCAACGACTTGCCCGACGCCGTCCCCGTCGACAGCACCACATGCCGGCCCGCGTGGGCCAGCTCGGCGGCGGCTAGTTGATGCGACCACAGGCCGGTCACGCCCCGATCGGCGTACGCCGTGACCACGTCGGCGGGTGCCCACTGCGGCCACGGACGGATCTGCGCCCGGCGCGGCGGCAGGTCGGTGACGTGGCGTAACGGATGCTCGTCGGCCGCCGTGCCGTCGAGCGCCCTGGCCAGCAGGTCGCGCCCGAATTGCGACCCTGATTCGGCCGCCGAACCGCCCACCTGACTTCCCCTCTCACATGCCCGGAGGATCGCTGCAAATTTCGCCGGTGTTTCCCGGATTGTGTCCCCAGGTGAATTGTTAACTACTGACGCGTGCCGAGACTGTCGCAGACGGCTCGAACATGATTGACTTATCGCGGTCGCAGCTTCTGTGTTCGTGTACTAGCACTCGCAGGATCGTCGTTGCGATCGCGGTTCCTGCGAGGGTTGTAGGTCGGGGCTAGTTCCGACGACTCCACGAAGGATTGGCGGTCGGAACGGGCCCGGTACACCGGAAGTCGGTGAACCGCACCCGGTAAGAGAAGGAATGTACGGAAAATGCCACAGGGAACTGTGAAGTGGTTCAACGCGGAGAAGGGCTTCGGTTTCATCGCCCCCGAGGACGGCTCCGCTGACGTGTTTGTCCACTACACGGAGATCCAGGGGTCGGGCTTCCGGACCCTGGAGGAGAACCAGAAGGTTGAGTTCGAGGTCGGCCAGAGCCCCAAGGGTCCGCAGGCCACCGGCGTTCGCGCCGTCTGATCCAGTCGATCTGAGGAAACACCCCCGGCCATGCCGGGGGCGTTTTCGTTTAGGGTGGCCCATCTCCCGTCGCTGCGCTCGCCACGCGTCAATTCCCCGTCGCTGCGCTCGCCCCGCGTCAATTCCCCGTCGCTGCGCTCGCCCCGGATAGTGTCGTGCGGGTGAGCCAGCTGTCGTTCTTCTCGGCTGAGTCGATACCTCCCCAGGTAGCCGACTTGACGGGGATTCTGGCGGCGTCCGGCCAGGTGGTGATCTCCGGCCAGGAGGCACGGCTTTCGGTGGTCGTCGACCGGCTCTGGCGCGCCGAAGGACTGGCCGAGATCATCACCGACGCCGGGTTGACGCCAGAGATCGCCAGGACCGACGAGAACACCCCGCTGGTCCGCACCGGGATGGACAACCGGTTGATCGGCATTGCCAGGGCCTGGACCCGGGGTGCGGTCAAGACGGTGCCGCCGGACTGGTTGCCCGGCCCCCGCGAGCTGCGGGCCTGGACGCTGGCCGACGGTACCCCGGAGGCCGACCGGTACCTGCTGGGTCTGGACCCGCACGCGCCCGACACCCACGCGGCGCTGGCGGCGGCGCTCATGCGGGTGGGAATTGCGCCCACCCTGATCGGCACCCGCGGCTCGCGCCCGGCACTGCGAATCAGTGGCCGCCGGCGACTGTTACGCCTGGTAGAGACGGTCGGGGAACCGCCGGGGGATACCGATGCGTTCGCCCAGTGGCCGCGGATATGAGCGCCTCGTGCGGGCGAGCCGGTTTGCGTTGATCAGCGCGGGGTGCGAAATTGTCAATTGCCAACGCGCTGGACAAGTGGCGGCACGCACTACATATAGAAGTGCAGAAGTGGAGTGTAGGAGCAGGTGGCTGACGACGACCGGAGCCGGGGAGGCGCCGGTACCGTTCGGCGGCTCGTCATAGTCGAGTCGCCGACCAAGGCGCGCAAAATCGCCGGCTACCTGGGCTCCAACTATGTCGTGGAGTCGTCCCGGGGGCACATCCGCGACCTGCCGCGCAACGCCGCCGACGTCCCGACCAAGTACAAATCGGAGCCGTGGGCCCGGCTCGGGGTCAACGTCGACGATAACTTCGAGCCGCTCTACATCGTCAGCCCCGACAAGAAGGCCACCGTCGCCGAGCTGAAGGATCTGCTCAAGGGTGTCGACGAGCTCTATCTCGCCACCGACGGTGACCGCGAGGGTGAAGCCATCGCCTGGCATCTGCTGGAGACGCTGAAGCCACGCGTCCCGGTCAAGCGGATGGTGTTCCACGAGATCACCGAACCGGCCATCCGCGCCGCCGCCGAGAACCCGCGCGACCTGGACATCGACCTGGTCGACGCGCAGGAGACCCGCCGCATCCTGGACCGCCTCTACGGCTACGAGGTGTCCCCGGTGCTGTGGAAGAAGGTGGCGCCCAAACTGTCCGCGGGCCGGGTGCAGTCGGTGGCGACCCGGATCATCGTGCAGCGTGAGCGCGAGCGCATGGCGTTCCGCAGCGCCGGCTACTGGGATGTCACCGCCGAGCTGGATGCCAGCGTGTCGGATCCGCAGGCGTCGCCGCCGCGGTTCACCGCCAAGTTGAACACCGTCGACGGCCGGCGCGTGGCCGCCGGCCGGGATTTCGACTCGCTCGGCGCGGTCCGCAAGCCCGACGAGGTACTCGTGCTCGACGAGGCGGCCGCGGGTGCGCTCGCCACCGGCCTGCGCGGCGCGCAGCTCACCGTGTCCTCGGTGGAGCAGAAGCCGTACACCCGTAAGCCCTATGCGCCGTTCATGACCTCGACGTTGCAGCAGGAGGCCGGCCGCAAGCTTCGGTTCTCCTCGGAGCGCACCATGAGCATCGCGCAGCGGCTGTACGAGAACGGCTACATCACCTATATGCGTACCGACTCGACCACGCTGTCGGAGTCGGCGATCAACGCGGCGCGCAACCAGGCCCGTCAGCTGTACGGCGAGGAGTACGTGCACCCCTCGCCGCGGCAGTACACGCGCAAGGTCAAGAACGCGCAGGAGGCGCACGAGGCGATCCGGCCGGCCGGTGATGTCTTCCAGACCCCCGGCCAGCTGCACAGCGCACTGGACACCGACGAGTTCCGGCTCTACGAGCTGATCTGGCAGCGCACCGTCGCCTCACAGATGGCCGATGCCCGCGGTACGACGCTGTCGTTGCGGATTTCGGGTCAGGCTCGTACCGGCGAGCAGGTGGTGTTCAACGCCTCGGGCCGCACCATCACCTTTGCCGGCTTCCTCAAGGCCTATGTCGAGAGCCTCGACGAGCAGGCCGGTGGCGAGGCCGACGATGCCGAGAGCCGGCTGCCCAACCTGACCCAGGGGCAGCGCGTGGACGCCGCCGAGCTGACCGCCGACGGGCACACCACCTCACCGCCGGCCCGCTACACCGAGGCCTCGCTGATCAAGGCGCTGGAAGACCTCGGCATCGGCCGGCCGTCGACGTACTCGTCGATCATCAAGACCATTCAGGACCGCGGCTACGTGCACAAGAAGGGCAGCGCCCTGGTGCCGTCCTGGGTGGCGTTCGCCGTGATCGGCTTGCTGGAACAGCATTTCGGTCGACTGGTCGACTACGACTTCACCGCGGCCATGGAGGACGAACTCGACGAGATCGCCTCGGGCAACGAGCGGCGCACCAACTGGCTGTCCAATTTCTACTTCGGCGGCGAGCACGGGGTGGACGGGTCGATCGCCCGTGCGGGTGGCCTCAAACAACTGGTGGGCGGCAACCTGGAGGGCATCGATGCCCGAGAGGTCAACTCCATCAAGCTTTTTGATGACGACCAAGGTCGCGCCATCAACGTCCGGGTCGGCCGCAACGGGCCGTATCTGGAGCGGATGGTCGAGGATCCGGAGAATCCCGGGGAGCTCAAGCCGCAGCGCGCCAACCTCAAGGACGAGCTGACCCCGGACGAGCTGACCCTGGAGCTCGCCGAAAAGCTGTTCGCCACACCGCAAGAGGGCCGCTCGCTGGGTATAGACCCGGAGACGGGCCACGAAATCCTGGCCAAGGACGGCCGTTTCGGGCCGTATGTCACCGAGGTGCTGCCCGAACCGCCCGAAGACCCGGATGCGGGTGTGGGTGCCAAGAAGGGCAAGAAGCCCACCGGCCCCAAACCGCGGACCGGTTCGCTGCTGCGTTCGATGGACTTGGAGACCGTCACCCTGGAGGACGCGCTCAAGCTGTTGTCGCTGCCGCGGGTGGTGGGCGTCGACCCGGCCAATGGTGAGGAGATCACCGCGCAGAACGGCCGTTACGGCCCATACCTCAAGCGCGGCACCGACTCTCGTTCGCTGGCCACCGAAGAGCAGATGTTCACCATCACCCTGGACGAGGCGCTGAAGATCTACGCCGAGCCCAAGCGGCGCGGCCGCCAGGGCGCGGCCACCCCGCCGCTGCGTGAGTTGGGGGTGGATCCGGTGTCGGAGAAGCCGATGGTGATCAAGGACGGCCGGTTCGGCCCGTACGTCACCGACGGTGAGACCAATGCCAGCCTGCGCAAGGGTGATGACGTGTTGTCGATCACCGACGCGCGCGCGTCGGAACTGCTGGCGGATCGCCGGGCCCGCGGCCCGGTGAAGAAAGCGGCCAAGAAAACGCCTGCGAAAAAGGCCGTCAAGAAGACCGCGGCCAAGAAGGCGCCGGCGAAGAAGGCCGTCAAGAAGGCCTGAGCGCCGGCCGCGTTCGCGCGAAACTCAGCTCTGTGAGTCCGACGAATTGTCGGCGACCAGGTCGCGGTGTTCGGGCATGGCCAGCTTGACCGGTCGCGCCAGCTGAGTGGGGGCCACCCGGCCGCGCAGCGAGACGATCTCGCCGACATCCCAGCACAAGGCCTCGGCGTCCAGCGCACCGCTGACCGCGATCGCCGACGCCAGCACGTGACCGGCCTCCAGCTTGGCCAGTTCGGTCAGGCGCGCAGCCTCGTTGACCGGGTCGCCGATCACGGTGTACTCGAACCGGGCCAGCGCGCCGATATGTCCGGCGATGGCCCGCCCGGCGGACACCCCGATACCGAATTCGGTCTGGCCGAGCACCGTCACCAGCTCGTCGTGCAGTTCGCGGGAGGCGGCCAGCGCCGCGCCGGAGGCGTCCGGATGCTCGATCGGCGCGCCGAAGATGGCCAGCGCCGCGTCACCCTGGAACTTGTTGACGAACCCGCCGTGCTTGTGGACGGTGTCGACGATGACGCGGAAGAACTCGTTGAGCAGGTTCACCACCTCGGCCGCGGGGACCGTCGAGGCCAGCTGGGTCGAGCCCACCAGGTCGACGAACAACACCGCGACGTCGCGCTCCTGGCCGCCGAGTTCGGTGCCGCGCTCCAGTGCCCGGCGGGCCACGTCCTCGCCCACATAGCGGCCGAACAGGTCACGCAGCCGCTGCCGCTCGGCCAGGTCGCGCACCATGTCGTTGAACCCGGCCTGCAACAGGCCCAGCTCACTGGCGTCGTAGATCTGCATGTGCGCGTTGTAGTTTCCGCGCTGCACCTCACCCAGCGCCCAGCGCAACTGGCGCAGCGGGTCGGCGATGGACATGGCCACCAGCACGGTGCCGGCCAGCCCGATGACCAGGGCGGCGATGGCCAACAGCAGCAGCGGGGTGTTCAACCGATCCGCCGGTGCAGTGAGTATGGCGAACTTGCTGGCCACCAGCGCCAGCACGATGGCCAGCAGCGGCACCCCGGTGGACAGCACCCAGGTCAGCACCTGGCGCAGGATGACGCCGGGGGCGCGGAAGTTCTCCGGCACACCGCCGCGCAGCGCGGCCACCGCGACCGGGCGCAGCACCCGCTCGGATTGCAGGTAGCCGATGATGGCGGTGGCGGTGGCGCCCAGGGCCGTGGCGACCGCCACGACGGGCGCGGACTTACTGGCCACCGGCCAGCTGGCGATGATGAACACGATCGACCCGAGCAGCCAGTTGGAGACGCTGATCAGGGTTCGGTAGAACGGCATCTTCAGCGCGCGCACCCGCGCCAGGCCGGTGATCGTGGGGTCGCCCTCGGCCAGCAGGGTGTCCCGGCGCTGCCAGCGGATGACGGGCAGCAGCAACCGCAGGCTCAGATAGGCCCCGACGGTGAATGCGACGAACAGGTAGCCGAGGAAGACCGCGAGGTTGAACGCCGGCAGGTCCTGCAGCTGGATACGGTCCTCGGCCGGCAGCCCGAACCGCAGGAAACCCAGCACGAACAGGGCGCCGATGATGTCGGACTGCACCATGCCGAGGGTGAACACCGGCCACGGCGTACGCGCCACCCAGCGGACGAATGCACCGATTCGCCCGATCGGGTTGGTTGCCGTGCTCACCCGTTTACCGTATCGGTCGGGTGTGACCTCGTGCGCCGCAGTTCTTATGTCGTGTCTGTCGGTCCCACTAGTCTTGCTGCGGTGGGAAGCGGTGTATTCGAGCGGTTGGTCGGCCAACACGCGGTGGCAGCCGAGTTGGTGGCCGCGGCGCGGGCGGCCCGTGGTGATGCGTCTCACAGTGCGCTCACAGCCGGCGGGATGACCCATGCCTGGCTGATCACCGGCCCACCCGGGTCCGGGCGGTCGATCGCCGCGGTGTGCTTCGCAGCGGCGTTGCAGTGCCAGTCCGAGGGGGATCCGGGCTGTGGTGAGTGCCGGGCCTGCACCACGACACTGGCCGGCACCCACGCCGACGTGCGGCGCATCATCCCGGAGGGGCTGTCCATCGGCGTCTCGGAGATGCGCGACATCGTGCAGATCGCGTCGCGACGGCCGGGCACCGGCCGCTGGCAGATCGTGGTGGTCGAGGATGCTGACCGGCTCACCGAAGGTGCGGCCAACGCATTGCTCAAGGTGGTCGAGGAACCGCCCCCGTCGACGGTGTTCCTGCTGTGCGCGCCGTCGGTGGACCCGGAGGACATCGCGGTGACCTTGCGCTCCCGCTGCCGGCATGTCGCGCTGGTCACCCCGCGGGCCGAGGCCATCGCGCAGGTGCTCGTGGACGGCGACGGGTTGGCCGAGGAGGTCGCCGCGTGGGCGGCCTCGATCAGTGGCGGGCACGTGGGCCGGGCCCGCCGGCTCGCGACCGATCCGGAGGCCCGGCAGCGCCGGGAGCGGGCGCTGGGCCTGGCTCGGGATGCCGCGACCCCGGCCCGCGCCTACGCCGCCGCCGAGGACCTGGTGGCCACCGCGGAGGCCGAGGCCAAGGCGCTGACGGCTGGGCGCAACGAGTCCGAAGCCGAGGAACTGCGCACCGCGCTGGGGGCCGGTGGCACCGGCAAGGGCGCCGCCGGGGCGATCCGGGGCGCCGCCGGCGCGATCAAAGACCTTGAGAAACGGCAGAAGTCGCGGCAGACCCGGGCGTCCCGGGATGCGCTGGACCGGGCCCTGATGGATCTGGCGACCTACTTCCGCGACGCGCTGGTGGTGTCCGCCGGTGCGGGCGGGGTGGTGGCCAACCATCCCGATATGCAGGACAAGGTGGCCGCCCTGGCCGCGCACGCCCGCCCCGACAAACTGCTGCGGTGCATCGAGGCGGTGCTGGAGTGCCGCGAGGCGCTGGAGACCAACGTGAAACCCAAGTTCGCCGTCGACGCCATGGTGGCGACGGTGGGGCAGGCGCTGAAGAGCTGATCTGGGGCGGGCTTTTGGGTGGTGGGCGGGGACTGCCGTAGACTCACCTGCGCCCGCGTGTCGGGCATCGCCGCCTTAGCTCAGTCGGTAGAGCATCTCACTCGTAATGAGAAGGTCGGGGGTTCGATTCCCCCAGGCGGCTCCATCTCGACATCGGTAGATGCCAGCGGCGCATCCCGCCCACTCCGCCAGATTGCGGTTGTTGCGGCAACGTTCGAGTGAAGCCCGCACCAACCGCAATCTCGCGGGCAGCCCGCTGCCCATCCGCTTGGACCCCTCGTCCCAAGCGGATGCCCCACGCCCAGACAGCAGGTGCTCTTCCGACGCTAGGCGGTGCCCGGCTGTGTGTACTGAGTAGTCGACTACTCGATCGCTCAGGCCGGCCGCGCGGCCCGGGTCCACGCCAACGGGTTCAGCTCCCGGTAGGGATCCTCGGCGCGCACGGCCTGCAACTCCTGCAGGGTGCGTTCCAGCGTGTTCTTGGTTTCGTCGCGCACCGTCGCCACCCACGTCTGCTCGTCGACGCCTGCCGGCTTGGTGGTGTCGATGGGGGCGGCGAAGCGCAGGTACATCCGCTGTGGGCGGGGGATCAGGGTGGGACCGACGCCCCGCAGCAGCGGCATGGCCATCTCCGGCTTACCCCCCAGCTTCTCGGCCAGCCCCTGGCTGAACCGGCCCCACCGGCCATCGCGCCGGGTCAGGCTGGTGTAGACGTCGTCGCCGCCGAGCAGTGCCACCGGCACGATCGGGTAGTCGTTCTGCACCGACACACGGGCGAACCCGGCGCGGCCTTCCCAGCGCAGGGTGTTCTGCTCACCCTTGAACTTCGAGATCTCGCGGCCACCGCCGGGAAAGACCAAGATGGGTTGATCGTGGCGCATCAGCTCCCGCGCCGATTCCGGTGAGCCGACGGTGGCACCGAACGCGGCCATCAGCTCACCCGCCGGGAACGGCATCTTGCCGAAGCCACGGTCGGTCAGCGGACGGACCAGGACGCCGAGCTCGCGGCGCACCACGAACGGGATCAGGAAGGCTTCGGCGCCGGCCTGAGAATGGTTGCCCACCAACAGGAATCGTCCGTCGCGAGGCAGCTTGTCCAGTCCGTCGACGTAGGGCCGGTACAGGTCGACCAGCGGGGCCGCCGCGTCGACGACGGTCTCGGCGGCGTGCCGCAGGGCGCGGATGTGGGCGGGTGGGTCGAGAAGGGCATCCATCTTGGTCATGATGTGCGCGGACATGGCCACCACGGTACCGAACGAACTGGTTCGTATGGCTATGATCCAGCTGTGCGATCCACGACCGAGTTGCGGGCCGAGATCCTGGCGGCGGCCCGCGCCGAATTCGCCCGGTACGGGTTGGCCGGCGCCCGCATCGACCGCATCGCCAAAGCCGCCAAGGCCAGCAAGGAACGCCTGTATGCCCACTTCGGGGACAAGGAGACGCTGTTCGGTGAGGTGGCGCTGGCCGACGCCGCCGAATTCTTCCAATCGGTCACGATGGCGCCCGAGGACGTCGCCGAGTACGCCGCGGGCGTCTACGACCTGGCCTCGCGGCACCCCGAGCATCTGCGCATGCTCACCTGGGCCAGGCTGGAGGGCTTCACGCTGCCCGAACCGGACCGCGACGGCCATCCCATTCCGGCGACGGTGCTCGCCGCCATCCGGGCCGCCCAGGCCGACGGCCGGGTAGATCCGTCCTGGAAACCCGAAGACCTGATCGTGCTGCTGTTCGGCGTCGGGCTGGCCTGGGCGCATCTGCCCGACGCCGTCACCGGCGCCGCCGACGAACCGACCGTCGCGCACCGGCGGACCCTCGTCATCGAGGCCGCCCGGCGGATCATCGCCGCCCCGGGTGCTTAACCGGCCTCGGCCCGCAACGCCTCCCTGCGCACCGCCAGGCGCTGGAACACATCATCGAGGTCGATGTCGTTGGCCTGCCGCGGCCGGCGCCGGTAATGGCGGGAGTCGTCGTAACTGGCCGGGCAGCCGAACCTGTGCAGGCTCAGACATCGTGCCGGCCAGCGTGATTCGAGGACGTTGTCCAAATCGACCACCTGACGGGTCCGGCGCTGGATGGCGAACCGGTTGCCCGGCGCGCTGTCATCGATCGGTTGCATCTTCGCGTCGAACAGCTGCCAGCCCCCGTGCACCGTCTGCAGCCATACCGTCTCGGTATCACAGTGCGGGCACGGCGCGACGACCGATGGTCGGGAATCTGGCCAACTCATGGGCAAAAGCGTAGGCAATGCCACCGACAAGTCCCGGTGTCACACGCCGGGGGTCACCTGAGCGCCCGCGTCACTTCGGTGCCACGAACCCGACCGGTCCCGAGGCGATACACACCGACAGTGCCGCGGTGTTGGCCCGCACCCGGATGGCCGCCCCCGCGCCGGACAGCCGCACGAACACCCGGTTGAGGCCGGGCCGCACCGGCACCTTCGCCGGCACCCCCTCGGGCAGTGTCATCGTCAGCGAGCCGTCGTTGTTGGCCAGGTAGTTGATCTCGGCGGTCCAGTCGGCGGGCAGCAGCGGTCCGTCGAGCGGCATGGTGACCTCGGTATCGGGTTGCACCAGGTAACCGCAATGCGGTGCCGGCCCCTCGACGATGGTCCGCACCCAGGTGACCTGGGCGTCCAACAGTCGTCCCGCGCTGTCGAACATCCGCAGTTCCGTTGTGGCGGAAGCAAACTCCGGACGAGGGCGGGCGAGCGCGAACATATGACTGGCCAGGTTCTCCGGCGCGGCCACCCGCTGCAGGATCAGCGGGTCCACCTCCTGGTCCAGCAGGGGAGTGTCGACCGCGGCCAAGCCGGCCCGGGCGTTGGCCAGGTACGCGGGCACCGGGCTGTCCCGCCACACCCGCAGGAATGTCACCGTCGAATACAGGCTGCTCGCCACGAAGGCCACCGCCACCGCGGCCACCGCCACCGAACGCGATACCGAGGCGTCCAGGCGCGCAGACGGCCGGTTCGGTGCGCAGAACGCGACGGCGGTCAGCAGTGCGAGCACCACCACCAGGTCGGGCAGATAGCGCAACGTCTGGGCCAACTCCAGCGCCGTGAACCGGGAGGACCGCATCAGGTAGATGGGCACCTGACAGGCAACGGCATAGCCGAGCGCGGCCGCCCACACCCAACCGATCCGGCGTTTGCGCGCCAACGACACCGCCACCACCGCCGCCAGCACCACCCAGCCCAACACCATGGCGCCGACCGGCGGCGTGGCCCACGGCGACGCCGGCGCCCACCGCTGCCACTCCCACGGGCCGCCGGCCAGGCTCGGCACGATGGCGTGAGTCACCGAGCGGCGCAACAGGTCCCACGTCATCACCGGATCCAGCGTCCAGCGCTTCTGGTCGACGACGAGCAGGTACACCCCGATCCACGCCACGGTGATCGCGAGCAGCGATACCCACAAGTCGCGGCCGCGCACCCACACCGCCCGCACCGAGTCCCCACGGACGTACGCAAGAAGTGCGGCCACCGTGAACGCGACGAACGGGATCACCGCCGACTTCTCGAAGAACAGCAACGCACCGACATATGCCGGCACTGCCGACCAGAGGTGCCGTCGCTCGCCGCTGCGCACCAGCAGGATCGCCGACCCGCACACCCAGGCCAGCGCGGCCTGCAGCGGCAGCGAGTTCAGCCCGGCCGCCCACCACGCGAACGCCGGCACCGTCAAGGGGGTGAACAGCGCGAAAGTCAAGGGCACCAACAACACCGGACGCCATCCGAGGATCACCTGCAGCGCCCGTAACAGCGCCAGTGATGCCAGCAGCTGCAACACCAACAGGCTGACGGCCGGCCACACCCAGGAGAAGGGGGCCAACCGGGTGATGATCCCGGCCACCAGGAACGCCCCCGGCATCACGTGCCCGTCGTGATCGTCGAACAGATAACCCGGTGACAGCAGGCCCTGGGTGCCGGCCCGGCCGATCAGGATCAGGTCATCCCAGTAGAAGTACCCGCCGAAGGCCACCACGGCGCGGATCACCAGCTGCGCCACGATCAACGCGATGGCGGCGCGGAGCAATTTCCCGTCGCTTCGCTCGCCCAGGAGCAATTTCCCGTCGCTTCGCTCGCCCAGGAGCCATTTCCCGTCGCTTCGCTCGCCCAGGAGCCATTTCGCGTCGCTTCGCTCGCCCAGGCCGATCCATTTCATCGTCGCCGACTGTACGGACGCACATCTGTGCTCGTTAGAGTGAGCCCGTGCGCACACTCGTCACCGGGGCAGCCGGATTCATCGGATCAACCCTCGTCGATCGTTTGCTCGCCGACGGGCACACCGTGGTGGGCATCGATGATCTCAGCACCGGCCGACGACCCAACCTGACCTCGGCGGAAGCTCATCCGAACGGCACTTTCATCGAGGCCGATATCGTCGACGCCGACCTCGGCGCCATCATTGCCGACGCCAAGCCGGAGGTGATCTTCCACCTGGCCGCGCAGATCTCGGTGCGGCACTCGGTGGACAACCCGCAATTCGACGCGACGGTCAACGTCGTGGGCACCATCCGGTTGGCCGAGGCTGCCCGCGCCCACGGTGTCCGCAAGATCGTGCACACCAGCTCCGGCGGTTCGGTCTACGGCACCCCGTCGGTGTACCCAACCGATGAGGATGTGCCCACCGACCCGGCGTCGCCGTACGCGGCAAGCAAGGTGGCCGGCGAGGTGTACCTCAACATGTTCCGCAATCTGTACGGGCTGGACTCCTCGCATATCGCGCCCGGCAACGTCTATGGCCCGCGCCAGGATCCGCACGGGGAGGCGGGAGTCGTGGCGATCTTCGCCAAGGCGCTGCTGGCCGGACAATCCACCAAGATCTTCGGTGACGGCACCGACAGCCGCGATTACGTCTACGTCGACGACGTGGTGGACGCCTTCATCAAGGCGGCCGGGGAGGCCGGCAGCGGGCAGCGGTTCAACATCGGCACCGGTGTCAGCACCACCGTCCGCGACCTGCACACCGCGATTGCCAAGGCGGCCGGAGCCCCCGACGATCCGGAATTCCTGCCGCCGCGGCTGGGGGATCTGCGCAAGTCACAGCTGGACATCAGCCGCGCGGCGCAGGTGCTGGGCTGGCGCCCGCAGGTGGGCATCGACGAGGGCATCGAGCGGACGGTCGACTATTTCCGCGACAATTGATTCCGTCAAAAAGATTGTGAGCGCTCGCTATCTAACCTAGGCTCGCGTGATGCCCCATGACGTGATCATCCGCGACGGTCTCTGGTTCGACGGAACGGGACGGGCCCCGCTGGTCCGCACTCTCGGGATCCGCGACGGTGTCGTCGTCGACGTGTCGTCCGGGCCGCTCGACGAGACCGGTTGCCCGGAGGTGATCGACGCGGCGGGCAAATGGGTCGTGCCGGGGTTCATCGACGTGCACACCCACTACGACGCCGAGGTGCTGCTCGATCCTGGCCTCCGTGAGTCCGTGCGCCACGGTGTCACCACCGTGCTGCTGGGCATGTGCTCGTTGTCGACGGTGTACGCCGACAGCGAGGACGCCGCGGACCTGTTCAGTCGGGTCGAGGCCGTCCCGCGCCAATACGTGCTGGGCGCCCTGCAAGGCCACAAGACGTGGTCGACCCCGGCCGAGTATGTGGACGCCATCGACGCGCTGCCACTCGGCCCGAATGTCGCGTCGCTGCTGGGGCATTCGGACCTGCGGGCCTCGGTGCTCGGTCTGGACCGCGCCACCACGCGCGATGTGGTTCCCACCGATGCCGAACTGGAGACCATGGCCGCCCGGCTGGACGCGGCGCTGGACGCCGGGATGCTGGGGCTGTCCGGGATGGACGCGGCCATCGACAAGCTCGACGGTGACCGGTTCCGGTCACGTGCGCTGCCGTCCACCTTCGCCACCTGGCGGGAACGCCGACGGCTGATCAAGGTGCTGCGCAAGCGCGGGCGCATCCTGCAGAGCGCGCCGAACGTCGCGAAAGTGCAAGAGGCGCTGAACTTCTTCCTGGAGAGCAGCACCCTGTTCGGTCGGCGCCGCGGCGTGAAGATGAGCCTGCTGGTCTCTGCCGACGCCAAGTCCTCACCCGGTGCGGTACACGTGCTGGGACGAGGTACCCGACTGTTGAACCGGCTGCTGGCCGCCAAGGTCCGCTTCCAGCACCTGCCGGTCCCGTTCGAATTGTATTCCGACGGTATCGATCTGCCGGTGTTCGAGGAGTTCGGCGCCGGCACCGCGGCCCTGCATCTGCGCGATCAACTCGAACGCAACAAGCTGCTCGCCGATCCGGAGTACCGCAGACGCTTTCACCGCTCCTTCGATCGGCGCAAGCTCGGACCGGCGTTGTGGCACCGCGATTTCCACGACGCCACCATCGTCGAATGCCCCGATGCCACGCTGGTCGGCAAGAGTTTCGGGCAGATCGCCGACGAGCGGGGCCTGCACCCGCTGGACGCCTTCCTCGACGTTCTGGTGGAGAACGGGGAACGCAACGTGCGGTGGACCACCGTCGTGGCCAACCATCGGCCCAAGCAATTGGACCGGCTGGCCAAGGAGCCGTCGGTGCACATGGGATTCTCGGATGCCGGTGCGCACCTTCGTAACATGGCCTTCTACAACTACGCGCTGCGGCTGCTCAAGCGCGTGCGCGACGCCGACCGGGCGGGCCGGCCTTTCCTGACCACCGAGCACGCCGTGCACCGGCTCACCGCCGAGGTGGCCGACTGGTTCGGGCTCGATGCGGGCACCCTGCGCCGCGGTGACCGGGCCGACTTCGTGGTGATCGACCCTGCCGCCCTTGACGATTCGCTGAACGAGTACCACGAGGAGACGGTGCCGTTCTACGGCGGGCTGAGCCGCATGGTCAACCGCAACGACGCGGCCGTGGTCGCCACGGGGGTCAACGGGCAGGTGGTGTTCCGTGCTGGTGAGTTCCGCGACGGCTACGCAACGACAGCCAAGTCCGGTCGGTACCTGCGGGCGGGCACCGGGACGACGCAGTACCCTGCCACGGTTTGATGGCCCGCACCCAGCAGCAGCGACGCGAACAGACGGTCGCCCGACTGCTCGACGCCAGTATCGAGACGATCATCGAAATCGGTTATGCCAGAGCGTCGGCCGCGGTCATCTGCAAGCGGGCCGGGCTGTCGGTGGGGGCGCTGTTCCGGCATTACCCGACCATCGGGGACTTCATGGCCGCCACCGCCTACGAGGTGCTGCGCCGTCAACTGGAACTGTTCAGCAAGCGGGTCGCCGAGATCCCGACCACGGAACCGCCGCTGCCCGCCGTGCTGACCGTGCTGCGCGACATCACCGGCAACGACACCAACGCCGTGTTGTACGAGCTGATGATCGCGGCCCGCACCGACGACAAGCTGCGGGCCACCCTGGCCGACGTCCTCACCGAATACAGCGCCAAGATCGTCGAGGCGGCCGGCTCGGCACCGTCGGCCGAACTGTTCCCCACCGAAGGTCGCGCCGTCGTCACCGCACTGCTGACCAACACCTTCGACGGCGCTGCGATGCTGCGCCCGGTGCTGCCCGACCCGGAGTTGGAAGCCCGCAAGATCGCCCTGCTGACCAAGCTGCTCAGCGGTCAGTGAGCGGGTTCGTCCGGTGGACGGGCCGATTCCAGGGCCACCGCCCGCGCCAGCCGCGCATACCGCAGTTCCAGGTCCTTGAACCGCATATAGGTGCTGATGGTGGTGAACAGGAACGCGATGATCAGGGCGTACTCCAGCAGGTCGGCGCCGCGTTTCACGCCCAGCCAATTGGCCACCACGGTGGTGTCGTCCGGTCGCACGATCGCGTAGACGGCCGCGACGACGAACAGCAGATAGCCCAGCTTCACCCACGCCTTGGCCTGGGCGCTGCGCCGGGACCGCAACAGGTACACCAGCAGCGTGATGACCGAGGCGATCAGCAGCACCTGGATCCAGTTCATCGCGGCATCCTTCCGCGCAGCAGACCGTCGAACAAGATGTTGACCCCGTTGAGCAGCGGCTGGCCCTTGGACTTGGAATAGTCGGTGTAGAGGATCTCCACCGGTTCCTCGGCCACCCGCCAATGGTTTTCGACCGCCAGTGCGATGAACTCGCCGGCGTGCGACATGCCGTTCATGGTGATGTTGAGCTCGTCGGCCACCTTCTTGTTGAACACGCGCAGGCCGTTGTGCGCGTCGGTCAGGCCCAGGCTGCGGCTGTGCGGGCTGACGACGGCCGCGACGCGCAGGATGATTCGTTTGAGCGGCGGGGTGTGGGTGACCGTACCGCCGAACCGGGTGCCGATCACCAGATCGACCTCGTCGGTCCGGCCGGGTGCCAACCGGTCGATCATCCGGATCACGTCCTTGACCCGGTGTTGCCCGTCGGCGTCGAACGTGACGAACACCGCCGCGCCCGGCCGTGCCCTGGCGTACTCCACACCGGTCTGGATGGCCGCTCCCTGGCCGAGGTTGACCGGATGACGTACCAGGTGCGCGCCGGCGGCATGTGCGGCCTCTGCGGTGCCGTCGCGGCTGCCGTCGTCGACACACACCACGTTGGGAAAGGTGGTGCGCAGATCGGCGACGACATCGGCGATGACGCTCGCTTCGTTGAAGGCGGGGACGATGATCCAAACGTCCTGGTACGGGGTATCGATGCGCATCAGACTACAAGCTGCGCGCGTCATCCCCGCGCCAGCGCGGTCAGGTGCACGGCGATTCCGACCACCGGGCCGCACAACAGCGCGATGATCGTCCGGGTCTCCAGCCCGACCGGCAGCAGCAACAGCAGGGTGGCGGCCACCGTGGCGCTCACCCACCCGACCGCGTACGCGCGCTGCCGGGCGGCGGCCACGGTGGCAGCGCCGGTCAGCGTCAACAATGCGATGGCCACCGCACCTGCGGTCAGCCAGGCCAGCAGCGGACCACCGGCCACATAGTCGGGTCCGAACGCGGTGCGCAGCAGCCACGGCCCGGCCAGTCCGGCGGCGACCACGCCGAGCAGCCCGATCACGGCCACCACTAACACCGGGGTGGCCAGCGCCCGGATGCGCTCGTGCGGTTTGTCGACGAAGTAGGCGATCAGGTTGCCCTGCAGCGCGGTCAGCGGAACCAGCAGCGGTGCCCTGGTGAGGGTGACGGCCAGGATCACCACCCCGCCGGTGGCGCCCAGATGCGTGGTGGTGGCCTTGAGCAGCACCGGAAACCCCATGATCAGAATCGCGCTGGCGCCGGCGGCCGCGATCGAGTGGGTGGCGCCGGCCAGGAAGGTGTGCACCCCACCCGGTGTTGCGAGCCTGGCCGCGGCCCGGCTGGCCGGCGAGGCCGACAGCAGGATCAGCCATGCCACCGAGCCGGCGACCGTCGCCCACAGATAGCCGGTCAACCCCCACCCGGCCAGAAAACTCGCCGCCGCGACCAGCACCCGGATCCCGGCGTCGGTCACCATCAGGGCGCCGTACTGACTCCAGCGATCCACCCCCGCGAGCATGCCCAGCAGGGTGGCGTGCAGACAGAAGCCGGCCAGCCCGACACTCAACAGCACCACCGACAGCAACCTGGATTGCGCGAACACCTGCGCCGACCACATCGGTGCGCTCACCGCGATGACGAGGGCCGCTGCCACCCCCACCCCGGCAGCCACCCGCATCGGTTGGGTGCGCGGACCGGTGTCCGCCGCGGTGTGCCGTGCGGCCCGAACCTCTCGGGTGGACTCCTGCAGCAGGCCGAACGCGGCGCCGGTCACCAGACCGAACGCCCCCCAGAACACCCCGAACAGGGAGAACCCGGCCGGTTCCAGACTGCGGGCCGCCAGGTAGAGCACGGCGTAGCCGCACACAGCGGACAGCACCGTGGCCACCCCCACCCTGGCGACGCTGTTCCGCGTGACCGGCCCCTCCGTCATCCGGCCGTCACAGATCCGGCACGGCCGTCGAATACAGCCAGGCATCCCACAGTGGGCGCAGCGACACGGTGGCGTGGTTGGCGGCCAGCCCGGTGAAGTCGTCGGTGACCGCGGTGCTGTGCCGGTAGCGGGTGGTCCAATCTCTGAGCAGCGCAAAGAAACTCGCATCACCGATGGTCGACCGCAGGGCGTGCAGGGTCAGCGCGCCCCGTTTGTACACGCGGTCGTCGAACATGTCGGCCGGGCCCGGATCGGTCAGCAGCAGATTCTGCGGGGAATGCTGCAGGCGTTTGTGATACGAGCGGGCCCGCTCGTCGGCGGTGGGCCCGCCGGACTCCTCCGACCACAACCACTCCGCATAACAGGCGAACCCCTCGTGCAGCCAGATATCCCGCCAGCGCCGCGCCGTCACCGAATTGCCGAACCACTGGTGGGCCATCTCGTGGGCGATCAGTCGCTCGGAGCTGCGCCTGCCATCGCAGTGGTTGGCACCGAAAATCGAAAGACCTTGCGCCTCAAGGGGGATCTCCAGGTCGTCATCGGTCACCACGACGGTGTATCCGTCGGCCAGGGGGTAGGGGCCGAACAGTCGCGTGAACAGCTTCATCATCTCCGGCTGACGGCTGAAATCGTGATCGAAGTTGCGGCGCAACCGATCCGGCAGCACCGCGTACATCGACACCGGACTCTTCTGCAGCCGCAGCCGTTCGTACATCCCGATCTGCAGGGTGATCAGATAGGTGGAGGTGGGCTCGGCGAGTTCGTAGGTCCAGATGTTCAGGCTGGCCCGGCTCTGCCGGGACACCAGCTCACCGTTGGCAATCGCGTAATAGGGGTTGTCGGTGGCGATCCTGATGCGGAAGCTCGCCTTGGCGGCCGGATGGTCGTCACAGGGGAACCAGGAGGCCGCGCCGTTGGGCTGACCGGCCACCAGTGCGCCATTGGTGAGTTCCTCGAAACCGACCTCGCCCCAGACACTTCGGATGGGGCGCGGATTCCCGCCGTAGCGGACGCTGATCGTCATCGCTGCGCCGGCTCGGAGCTTGGCGGGCAGCGTGATGTGCAGCTTGCCGTTGGAACATCGGAACTGGTCCGGCCGGCGCCCGTTGACGGCGACCTTTGTCACGCTCAGGGGGGCAGCCAGGTCGAGGGTGAAGGTGCGCAGCTCGGCCAGTGTCACCGCGGTGATGGTCGCCGACCCGCTGAGCCGGTTACTGGACACCTTGTATTCCAGGTCCAGTTCGTAGCGCGACACCCGGTACCCGAAATTGCCGTTGGTCGGCAGGTACGGATCGATGACAGGTGGGCTGGAAGCGGCCGCCCCCGCGGCCTTCTTCGCGGCCTTCCTGGCGTTCGACCTCATCCGTTCTTCTTCTTGCGCGAGGGATCCCACACCGCGATCGGGTTGCCCTGCCAGCGGGTGGACGCCGGCACCTCGTCACCGCGCATCACCAGCGATGCCGGGCCGACGGTGGCGCCGGCGCCGATCCAGCTGGCCGGCAGCGCCACGCAATGCGGCCCCAGGGTGGCGCCCGCATCCAGGATCACGGTGTCCATCCGCATGATCCTGTCGTGGAACAGGTGCGTCTGCACGACGCAGCCGCGGTTGACGGTGCTGCCGGTGTCCAGCCGTACCAGGTCGGCCTCCGGCAGCCAGTACGTCTCGCACCACACGCCGCGGCCGATCTTCGCGCCGAGCCCGCGCAGCCAGATGTTCATCACCGGTGTGCCGGTGGCCGCCCGCGCGAACCAGGGCGCCGCGACCGTCTCGACGAAGGTGTCCGACACCTCGTTGCGCCACACGAACGACGACCACAGCGGATGTTCGACAGCCCGGATGCGGCCGATCACCAGCCATTTGGCGACCACCGCGATGGCACCGGCGACCGCCCCGGCGATCAGCAACACCAGCCCGCCGGCCACCGCGGCGACACCGAACCCGTAGGCGCCGGCCAGTGCCTGCAGCGCGGCGAGCACCGCCACCCCGATCGCGAACGACACGATGACCGGGACGATGCGGCAGGTCTCGACCACCGACCGCATGATCTTCAGCCGTGCCGACGGATGGAAGGTGCGCATCGCGTCCGCGTCGGTGGGGTTGCGGCGCAACCGGATCGGTGGGCTGCCCAGCCACGACGAGCCGGCCTTGGCTTTGTGCGGCGCGGCGGACAACACGGCGACCAGACCGTCGTCGGGCACCCGGCGCCCCGGCTGGGTGATACCGGAGTTGCCCAGGAAGGCCCGTTTCCCGATGGTGGCCCGCGCGACGTGGATCCAGCCGCCGCCGAGTTCGTAGGAGGCCACCATGGTGTCGTCGGCCAGGAACGCGCCGTCCTCGACGACGGTGAATTTCGGGGTCAGCAGGGCCGTGGAGATCTCGGTGCCCTTGCCGACCTTGGCGCCCAAGAGTCGTAGCCACCATGGCGTGAGCAGGCTGGCGTAGATCGGGAACAGGTAGTTGCGCGCGGCATCCATCAGGCGTTCGGTGGCCCACAACTGCCAGCCCACCCGGCTACGCACCGGGTGATAGCCCTCGGTCAGGCCGATCGAGAGCATGCGCACCCCGATGACGGTCAGCGCGGCGTACGCCGCCATCGCCGCCAGGGCGGCCACGGGGGTCCAGATCAGCGCAGGCACGATCGCCGCGGTGGGTGTGGTGGTGCCGCGGACCGCCAAGGCCAACACGGCCAGTCCCGCCCCGATACCCGCCAAGGGCAAGGCTCCCAAGAACATCGACGTCACCGCATAGATACCCATCCACACCGAGGAACGCGGGGGCCGCTCGTCAGGCCAGGGGTGGCGGGCCTTGCCGGATTTCGCCGCGGGCGAACCCTTCCAGTACTGCCCGTTCTTCACCTTGCCGACGACACCGGAGCCCGGCGCCACGTCGGCGTTCTTCCCGACGCTGGCGCCGGGGAACAGGGTGGTGCGTGCGCCGATGGTGGCGTCGTTGCCGACGCTGATCGGACCGACGTGGAACAGGTCACCGTCGATCCAGTGCCCGGTGAGATCGACCTCGGGTTCGATCGACGCACGATGCCCGATGGTGAGCATGCCGGTAACCGGCGGCGCCGAGTGCAGGTCGACGCCGGATCCCACCGAATTGCCAAGAGCCCGTGCGTAATACACCAACCATGGCGCGCCCGCCTGATTCTCCGCGCCGCTGGCATCGGCGAGACGTTCGGCGAACCACACCCGCAGGTGCTCCGATCCACCGCGCCGGTAGGTGCCCGGCTGCAGATTCGACAGCAGGGTGCGCGCGCCGAGCACTGCGATGCCCATCCGGCCGATGGGGGTGATGAAGACGACGAATCCGGCCAGCACAATCCACCAGTTCAGGTGGGTCGCCCAGGGCACCAGGTGCGTCGCGGCGGCGATGTTGTTGAGCACCGCCAGCCACACCACCCACTGCAGACCGCTGAGGGTGGCCAGCGGAACCGACAGCACCACCTGGGCGAGTTGGCTGAGCAGCGGGGTGGGGGCTACCGTGCGGGTCTGCACCTGGGGCGGGGGAGCCAACTCGTCGAGATAGCCGGCCAGCGACCCCAACCGCGGATGGTCATAGAGGTCGGCGACGGTGACCTGCGGATAACGGGACCGCACGGCGGTCACCAACTGGGCGGCCGACAGCGATCCACCGCCGAGGGCGAAGAAGTCGGCCTCCGGCCCGTCGACGGTGGCACCCAGCACATCGCGCCACAGTCCGGCCAGCCAACCGGTGGTCCCGGTCCCGAGATCGGGTTCGTCCGCCGCGGCCGATCCCGGTGGCGGCCAGGGCAGCGCATTGCGGTCGACCTTGCCCGAGGTGCGGGTGGGCAGTTCGTCGAGCAGCACCAGCCGCGGCACCAGCGCCGCGGGCAGCGCGGCGGCCAGCGCGGTGCGCGCGGCGGCCAGATCAAACGCCGGGTCGGCGCTGGCGATATAGCCCACCAACAGCGGGGTGCCGCTGGCCGTCTTGCGCACCGCCGCCGCACCGCCACTGACCCCGGGCAGGTGAACAAGGGCGGCGTCCACCTCGCCGAGTTCGATCCGGCGGCCGCCGACCTTCACCTGATCGTCGGCGCGGCCCTGGAAGTAGAGGCCGTCGGGCTCCAACCGCACCAGATCGCCGCTGCGGTAGGCGCGGTCCCAACCGAGGGTCGGCATCGGCGCGTACTTCTCGGCATCCTTGTCCGGATCCAGGTAGCGGGCCAGGCCCACCCCGCCGATGACGAGTTCCCCGACCTCGCCGTAGCCGACCGGACGAGCTTCCTTGTCCACGACCAACAGATCCCAGCCGGGCAGCGGCAGCCCGATACTGACCGGGCCCCGCCCGTCCAAGGGGGCCGCGCAGGCCACCACGGTGGCCTCGGTGGGGCCGTAGGTGTTCCACACCTCGCGGCCGTCGACCGCCAACCGCTCGGCCAGTTCCGGCGGGCAGGCCTCACCGCCGAAGATCAGCAGCCGCACCGCCTCCAGGGCCTCGGCCGGCCACAGCGCGGCCAGCGTCGGGACCGTCGAGACGACGGTGATATCGCGGGACACCAGCCACGGGCCCAGGTCCATACCGCTGCGCACCAGCGATCGCGGCGCGGGCACCAGGCAGGCGCCGTGGCGCCAGGCCAGCCACATCTCCTCACACGATGCGTCGAACGCCACCGACAGCCCGGCCAGGACCCGGTCCCCGGGGCCCAGCGGATTGGCCTGCAGGAACATCCGCGCCTCGGCGTCGACGAAGGCCGCCGCGTTGCGGTGTGTCACGGCCACCCCCTTGGGCGTGCCGGTCGAGCCGGAGGTGAAGATGATCCAGGCGTCGTCCCTGGTCAGCGGTGCCGCGGCGCGCCAGCCACGCGATGATCCCGATCCGCGCACCAGGCCTTTCTCGGTGATCACCGCGACCACATCGGCCTCGCCGAACACCAGCGCGGCGCGCTCGTCGGGATCGTCGGCGTCCACCGGGACGTAGGCGGCTCCGCAGGCCAAGGTGGCCAGGATGGCGGTGTACAGCGCGTAGCTGCCCGAGGGCATCCGGATGCCGATCCGGTCGCCGCGGCCGATACCGCGGGCGGCCAGCCAGGCCACGCTCTCCTCGATATCGCCGATCAGCTCGGCGTAGGTGAGCTGGATCTCGCCGTCGTCGATGGCCGGTGCGTCGGGGTGGCGGCGTGCCGTGTCGTAGAGGATGTCGATCAGCGTGCGGGGCTCCGGTGCCGACGACGACAAGAGGTACTGAGGGGGAATCATCGGGACCGGTTCCGCTGTCACCCGTACAAACTACTAAGCGTCGGTGACGCGCCGGTGACGGCGCACGGGCCGGGCGCATTCCCATTCGGTCTCGCTGATCGCAACCGTTTGGCCCTGCACCGTCGGTGCCTAGGGTGGCGCCGTGCGGCTATTTCTGGCAGACGATGCATGGAGCGAACTGACCTCCGGCGCAGGACCCGTGGTGCGGGTGGCGGCCGCGGACCTGGGCCAGGCCAGACGCGCGCGGGCGCGGCTGCGCGGTGGGCCGGAGCGGGTGGCGGTGATCCTCGATATCGAGGTGGCGGTCGCCGGCGACGTGCGCGCGGCGGCGGCATCGCTGGACGGGACGACCGCGGGGGTGCGCTACGCCGGCACCGTCGACGGCCTGGCCGGCTTGATCGCCGATATCGAATCGGCCGAGGTGGCCGACGGGGTGACGTTGATCGCGTCGGCGTCCGCGCAGGATCTGCGCGGTCTCGGCGAGGATGTGTTGCGCCGGCTGGCCGAACGGGGCCGTATCTCGGCCTGATACAGGCCCGTGTTCATTCAATTCGCGCATCAGTACGTGCCAAATCGGTCTTGGACATGAATGGATGGGCGTCCTAGCGTTGGACGGGTGACCACCCAACTGACCGCCCGCCCGACCGGCCAGATGATCATCGCCGGGACGCCCGTCACCGGGACCGGCACCGAAATCCGCGGCTTCAACCCGGCCACCGGCCAGACTTTGGAGCCCGTCTTCCGCTACGGCGACGAGTCGCACGTCGACGCCGCGTGCGCGGCGGCCGCGCAGGCATTCGGTCCGTACCGCTCCACCACCGCCGAGCAGCGCGCCCAGTTCCTGGAGACCGTCGCCGCCGGCATCGAGGCCATCAAGACCGAACTGGTGCAGCGCGCCGTCGCCGAGAGCGGCTTGCCCGAGGCCCGCATCACCGGCGAGGTGGGCCGCACCACCGGCCAGCTGCGCCTGTTCGCCGCGGTGTTGCGTGAGGGCAGTTGGAACGGCGCCCGCATCGACCCCGCCCAACCCGAGCGCAGCCCCCTGCCCCGCCCGGACATCCGTCAGCGGGCGGTGCCGCTCGGCCCGGTCGCGGTCTTCGGTGCGAGCAACTTCCCGCTGGCTTTCTCGGTCGCCGGCGGCGACACCGCCTCGGCGCTCGCTGCCGGCTGCCCGGTGGTGGTCAAGGCGCACGACGCGCATCCGGGTACCTCCGAATTGGTCGGGTCGGCCATCACGCGCGCCGTCGCCGAGGCCGGGATGCCCGCGGGCACTTTCTCGCTGCTGTTCGGTTCCGGGCCCGGTCTGGGCACCGCGCTGGTCACCGATCCGCGGGTCAAGGCCGTCGGCTTCACCGGATCACGTTATGCCGGAACGGCATTGGTGGCCGCTGCGGCGGCCCGTCCGGAACCCATCCCGGTGTACGCCGAGATGAGTGCCGTCAACCCGGTCTTCCTGCTCGACGGTGCCCTCCGTACGCGTGGCGCGCAGATCGGCGCGGCCTTCGTCGGGTCGCTGACCATGGGATCCGGCCAGTTCTGCACCAATCCCGGACTGGTGCTGGCCGTCGACAGCCCTGGGCTGACGGACTTCCTGGCCGCCGCCGAGGCGGCACTGGCCGGCGTCGCGGCCACCCCGATGCTGACCCCTGGCATCGCCGCCGGATACGCCAAGGGTGTGGACACCCTGCGCAACGAGGCAACGCTGTTGGCTCAGGGCCGGCCTGCAGACAACGAAACATCCTGCCAAGCGGCGCTTTTCAGCGCCGACGCCGAGACGTTCCTGGCCTCGGAGGCGTTGCAGGCCGAGGTGTTCGGCGCCGCCAGCGTGCTGGTTCGATGCGCCGACATCGACGAGATGGTGCGCGTGGCCGGCGCGCTGGAGGGGCAGCTGACGGCCACCGTGCAAGCCGACGAGTCCGACTACGGCGTCGCGGCCACGCTGCTACCCGTGCTGGAACTCAAGGCCGGGCGCATCCTTTTCAACGGCTGGCCAACGGGTGTCGAGGTCGGCTACGCCATGGTGCACGGCGGACCGTACCCGGCCACCTCGGACGCGCGCACCACCTCCGTGGGCGCCCGCGCCATCGAGCGTTTCCTGCGTCCGGTGTGCTACCAGGATGTCCCACCGGCGTTGCTGCCCAGCGCCATTGCCGACGGCAACCCCGATCGCATCTGGCGCCGCGTCGACGGCCAACTGTCCCGCGACTGACCTTCCACCGATTCCCGCTAGGAGTACCACCCATGCTTGACGGCGTCCTGTTCTTTCCTGTCACCCCCTTCACCGGCACCGGCGAGGTGAATCTGGAAGCGCTCGCCGCACATGTCGCCAAGGGCGTGGATGCCGGCCCAGGCGGCGTGTTCGTCGCTTGCGGCACAGGCGAGTTCCACGCCCTGGAAGCCCAGGAGTTCGGCGGGGTGGTACGCACCGCGGTGGCGGCCACCGCGGGCCGGGTTCCGGTGTACGCCGGCGCGGGCGGTGCGGTGGCCCAGGCCAAGGTGTTCGCGAAGACGGCCGCCGCCGCCGGCGCCGACGGGCTGCTGCTGCTGCCCCCGTATCTGGTCACCATGCCGCAGCAGGGCCTGATCGACTACACCCGCGAGGTCGCGGCGGCCACCGATCTGCCCGTCATCGTCTACAACCGGGGCAATGCCCGCTACACCGAGGAGTCCGCGGCCGAGGTGGCCCAGATCCCGAACGTGGTCGGATTCAAGGACGGCACCGGCGATGTCGACCGGGTCGCCCGCATCGTGCGGGCCGTCACCGACGCTCTCGCCCCGTCCGGCAAGGCCTTCCAGTTCTTCAACGGCCTGCCCACCGCCGAAGTGTCCCAGCAGGCCTACCGAGCCATCGGGGTCACGCTGTACTCGTCGGCCACCTTCGCCTTCGCCCCGGAACTGGCGTTGGCCTACTACCGGGCGCTGGAAACCGGCGACGAGGACGCGCTCGGGGCGTTGCAGCGCGAGTTCTTCCACCCCTTGGTACGGCTGCGTGACACCGTGCCGGGATATGCCGTGTCGCTGGTCAAAGCCGGTGTGACGATGGAGGGTATCGACGCCGGACCGGTGCGCCCGCCGCTGGTCATGCCCTCACCCGAGCACCTTTCCGAACTCACCCAGATCGTCAAAGCCGGCCGCGCGGTGCTGTGATGGCGCCCGCGTCCATCAGGATCACCGGGGCCCGCATCACCCCGGTGGCCTTCGTCGACCCGCCGCTGCTGAACACCGTCGGGGTGCACCAGCCCTACGCGCTGCGTGCCATCGTCGAACTGCGCACCGACGCGGGCCTGGTCGGACTGGGCGAGACCTATGCCGATACCCGCCACCTGGCCCGGCTGCACGCCGCGGCCGAGGCGATCACCGGACTGGATGTGTTCGCGCTCAACGCCATTCGGTTCGCCATCGCCGAGCGGCTGCGCGGTGACGACGCCGCTGTCGGGACCGCGGGAATGATCACCTCCGCCAGCGCCGTCGACCAGGTGTTCTCGCCGTTCGAGGTGGCCTGCCTGGACGTCCAGGGCCACGCCACCGGCCGGCCGGTGGCCGACCTGCTCGGCGGCGCCGTACGAGACGCCGTGCCGTTCAGCGCCTACCTCTTCTACAAGTGGGCCGCGCATCCAGGAGAGCAGCCCGACCGGTTCGGCGAGGCGCTGGACCCGGCCGGGTTGGTTGCGCAAGCGCAGCGCATGATCGACGAATACGGTTTCACCGCAATCAAACTGAAAGGTGGGGTGGTCCCGCCCGAGGAGGAGATGGCGGCCATCGAGGCGCTGCACGCGGCGTTCCCGAACCACCCGTTGCGGCTGGACCCCAACGCCGCCTGGAGTCCGCAGACCTCGGTCAAGGTGGCCTGCGGGCTGGCGGGCATCCTGGAATACCTGGAGGATCCGACACCGGGCATCGCGGGCATGGCCGAGGTGGCGGCCCAGGCTCCGATGCCGCTGGCGACCAACATGTGCGTGGTGGCCTTCGACCAGCTGGCGCCCGCCGTCACCGCGGGTGCAGTGAAAGTGGTGCTCTCCGATCATCATTACTGGGGCGGCCTGCAACGCTCCAGGCTGCTGGCCGGCATCTGCGACACCTTCGGGCTCGGCCTGTCCATGCACTCCAACTCGCACCTGGGTATCAGCCTGGCCGCGATGGTGCATCTGGCCGCGGCCACCCCGAATCTCACCTACGCCTGTGACACGCACTGGCCCTGGAAGACAGAAGACGTGGTCAAACCCGGGGTGCTGAGCATCCGGGACGGCAGTGTGGCCGTGCCGGCCACCCCGGGACTCGGCGTCGAACTCGACCGTGACGCGCTGGCCGCGCTGCACGAGCAGTACGTGCGGTGCGGTATCCGCGACCGCGACGACACCGGTTATATGCGCAGCATCGCCCCGGCCTTCGAGGCGATCAGTCCACGCTGGTAGTGGTCCGCACGGCCGCGAACAGGGTCACCAACACCTCGACCAGGTGGGCGCGCTCCACCTGGACATCACCCTGCAGCACGGCACCCACCGTGCTGATCATCCCGCCGACCAGGAACTGCGCGATCAGCCGGATATCGGTGGGCAGACTGTCGGGCTCCAGGCCCGGATCACCACCGCTGGCGGCCGACGATGCCAGCATGCCGGCGAACCGGCGCGACTCGGCAAGGCTGCGCCGGCCCAGTGCCGGCGAGGCGGTGGACTCCAACACCAGGATTCGGCCCTTGCGTGGGTCGGCGAGGATCAGGTCGACCATCTCCTCGAGCACCGCCCTGATGCGGGCACGGTCGTCGGCGGGTGCGTTGGCCAGCGCGGCCACCGACCGCCGAGCGCCCTCTTCGATCACCTCGCCGTACACCGCGAGGTGCAGCGCCTCGATATCGGCGAAGCTCTCGTAGAAGTATCTGGGTGCCACGCCCGACAGTTCCGTCACGCCGCGCACCGTCGTTCCAGCCACACCGCGGGTACCCATCAGTTCGAGGCCGGCGGCCAGTAACCGGCTGCGGCGCTCGGCGACCCGGTCCGCGGCTTCCTGGCCGCCATAGCGCCGGCGGACGCGGGGCGCGTTGTCGGGCGTGGGATCGGACACCGAATCATCTTGACACAGACGCCCATCCGATCGGCCTCGCGGACATTGGCCCTGCCCGTGCGGCGGCGCGCATAGACTGCAGCGATGTTCTCGTTGGCCCGGCTGTCCTGTTTCATCGCCGTCGCCGAGGAACTGCATTTCGGCCGCGCCGCCGAACGGCTGCACATGACCCAGCCCCCGCTGAGCCGGCAGATCCAACAGCTGGAGGCCGAACTCGGCGTGCAACTGATCGATCGCACCACCCGCTCGGTCACCCTCACCCCGGCGGGCGTCGCGTTCCTGCCGGACGCCCGCCGCATCCTGCAGTTGGCCGAGAGTGCGGCCCTGACGGTCAAGCGAGTGCCGGCCGGTGACTTGGGCACCGTCGTCGTCGGATTCACCGCGGCCTCGGCCCATGCGGTGTTACCGCGGCTGCTCGAACGCACCAGGGCCAAGCTGCCGGATGTGAAACTGGAACTGCGCGAGATGGTTTCGGCCGCCCAGATCGAGGGGCTGATGACCGGCGAGATCGATCTGGGTATGGCGCGGCCGCCGCTGAAGCGGCCCGGCATCGTGTCCCGGCCGCTGCTGCACGAGCAGTTGGTGGTGGCGCTGCCCGCCGGACACCCCCTGGTCGGTCAGGCTCGACAGCTCACGCTCAACGACCTGGACGGCCACGACGTCGTCATGTACTCGCCGATCGAGGCGCGCTATTTCAACGAACTGCTGATCAGCGCATTCACCATCGCCGGCGCGACGCCGCGATACGTGCAGTTCGTGACCCAGGTGCACACCATGCTGGTGCTGGTCCGCTCGGGCATCGGGATCGCGCTGGTGCCGGCATCGGCCGCCACGCTGCACCCCGAGGGCGTTGTGTTCCGGTCCATCGGTGCGTTCCGGGAACGGCCGGTCGAACTCGACGCGGCCTGGCGTCAGGACAGCACGAATCCGGCGTTGCTGCGGCTGCTGCGCGATGTTCTGCCCACCCGGGAGTGGACCACCGACGACCTGGTAGAGCTGCACCCCTGAGCCGGTCGGGCGGTCAGACCCGCGCCGCCGGCTGCAGCACCGGCGTGACCAACCGCCCGGTGGCCAGGAACTCGTCCAGGTTGCGCAGCGTGAGGGCCTCCATCGCGGCGCGGGTCTGCACCGTGCCACTGCCGATATGGGGCAGCAGCACGACGTTGTTCATCCGCAACAACTCCACCGGGACATTCGGTTCGTCGGCGAAGACGTCCAGGCCGGCGCCTGCCAGCCGGTCCTGCTGCAGCGCGGTCACCAGCGCGGCCTCGTCGACGACGCTGCCGCGCGCAATGTTGACCAGGTAACCCGCGGGTCCGAGGGCATCCAGCACGTCGGCGCCGACCAAGCCGCGGGTGGCGTCGCCGCCGGCCGCAGCCACCACCAGCACGTCGGCGTCGCGGGCCAGTTCCACCGGCGTCGCGGCGTAGCGGTACGGCGAATCGGGCACCCGATGGCGGTTGTGGTAACTGATGGTGCATCCGAAGGCGTTGAGCCGCTTGGCAATTGCGCCGCCGATCCGGCCCATCCCGATGATGCCGACCCGGGTGTTGCTGACCTGTCTGGTCAGCGGGTAGTTGCCGTCGACGGTCCAGCGGCCGGCCCGCAGGTAACGGTCGGCATCGGTGAACCGGCGCAGCACGTCGATCAGCAGCCCGACGGCGGTGTCGGCGACGCAGTCGGTGAGCACGTCGGGGGTGTTGCTCACACCGATACCGGCGGCGGCCGCCGCGTCGATATCGGTGGTGTCATAACCGACCCCGAAGTTGACCACCGCACCCAAGGCCGGCAGCGCCGCCATCAACTCGGCGTCCACCCCGGTGCGGCCCGAGGTGACCACCACCGTCACCTCGGCACCGTGTGCGGCCAGGAACTCGGCGCGCTCCGCCGCCCCATCGGGCAGGACCAGGGCGTCGTACGTGGCGTGCAAGGTCTCGGCGAGCGAGGGCTTGAGCGGGCCGACCTGCAGGACGCGTGGCGCGGGCACGGCACGGGGCGCCGAATCGGATCTCACATCGGACATGCTCACTCCTTCGTCGCTCATCACGCTAAGGATGCCCGCGAATACCTGTCCAACACGGAAATAGCATGGGTTGATGCCGAACCGGCATAACGTCTCGATCGGACACCGGCGCTCGGTATCAAATATCGCGGTCGAACGGTAAAACCGCAGAACAGCGGATATATCTCCGCCGAATGAGGGGCCGGGCATGCGCCCCGCGCAGCCCGAAACGGCCCTTTTGGGCGGGCTTGACGCCATTCCGAGGCCGCTCCTACGGTGTGTCTACCGTCACAGATTCTGTCCACATACATGGACATCACACGGAACAGCCCACTACGGAACACCCACTGTCGAACCGGAGGATCAGATGGCCGCACCAGTGACGCCTGCCGTCGCATCCCTTGCCGCAGCAGGCGTCGTGCTGCTGACCGGCGGGTGCGCGGTGGCCAACACCGGCCATGGCGGGTACGACCCCGACACCCTGCGCCTGGTGATCTCCCAAGAACCGCCGACGCTGGAGCCCTGCGAGAGCTCGCTGACCTCGACCGGCATCGTGGTGCGCTCCAACATCACCGAGCCGCTGATCGAACGCGACCCGACCACCGGTGACCTGCAGCCCCTGCTGTCCACCGGGTGGCGCCAGGACAGCCCCAACCGGTGGACCTTCGACATCCGCTCCGGGGTCACCTTCTCCGACGGGGCACCGTTCACCGCGGCCGACGCGGCGTTCGCCATCGACCGCGCCGTCAACTCCGATCTGGGATGCAATGTCGACGGATACGTGTTCGGCGACGAGAAGCTCGCCCTTGCCAGCCCCGACGACACGACCCTGACCGTCACCACCGAGAAGCCGGATCCGATTCTGCCGCTGCGCATCTCGTTCGTCGAAATCGTCCCGCGCGGCACCAGCACCACGGCGAAGGTGCGCGAACCGATCGGCACCGGGCCCTATGTCGTCGCCGGCTGGGACCACGGCCAGAAGCTCACCCTGAGCCGCAACGAGCGCTACTGGGGGCCCAAGCCGGCCTTCGCCCGCGCCGAATACCAGTGGCGCAGCGAGGGCAGCGTGCGCGCCGCGATGGTCACCAACGACGAAACCGATATCGCCACCGGCCTGGGACCCGAGGACGGCGCGGGGGAGCTGGGGGTGGAATTCCCCAACAACGAGACCACGGCGCTGCGCATCACCTGTACCGATGCGCCGCTGGACGATATCCGGGTCCGGCAGGCCATCAACTACACCGTCAACCGCAGCGGCATCGTCAAGGCGCTCTTCCGGGGTATGGGTCAGCCGGCGGCCCAACTGGTTCCCGACGGCGTGGTCGGTCACAACTCGGCTCTGACGTCATGGCCGCACGACGTCGAGAAGGCCAAGCAGCTCGTGGCCGAGGCGAAAGCCGCGGGGGCTCCGGTGGACCGGCCGATCCGATTGATCGGACGCACCGCCCAGTTCCCCAACATCACCGAGACCATGGAGGTGATCCAGAGTGAACTGGCCGAGATCGGCCTGAACCCCCGCATCGAGATGATGGACACCGCGGGGCAGCTGCAATTCCAGCTGCGACCGTTCCCGTCGGGTGCGGGTCCCTTCCTCGCGATGATCCAGCACGGCAACCAGGCCGGGGATGCGGCATTCAGCGTGGACCAGTACATGCGCACCGACGGTGCCCAGAACGGCTGCGGCACTGTGGCATTCGATCGAGAAATCGAGGCGGCCGGGCAGCTGACCGGCTCGCAACGCCAGGATGCCTACGCCGCGCTGTTCGCCGAGGAACCGACCGAAGTGGCCCAGTTCGCCTATATCGCGCACATGACCGGCATCCTCGGGAAGTCCCCGCGCGTCGAATACGCACCCAACTCGGCCACCGGAGACGAGATGCGGCTGGCCGAGATGACCAAGGCCGGCAACGGCTCTGATCGATCAGACAGGAGCTGAGCCGACATGTTCTCCTTTGTCCGACGCCGGATGTACACCAGCACCATCCCGCTGATCGTCGTGCTGCTGGGGGTGTTCCTGCTCGCCCGCCTCACCGGCGACCCCACCAACCTCTACCTGCCCGAATCGGCGACTGCCGCGCAGCGGGCCGCGTTCGCGCAATCGCACGGCTTCGACCAGCCGCTGATCGTGCAATTGACGGATTACTTCAAAGGCGTGCTGCACCTGGATTTCGGCACCTCGCTACGCACCGGCGAATCTGCATCGGCGATGGCGCTGCGCGCCTTCCCCGCCACGCTGCAGCTGGCGGTGACAACGATGGTGCTCGCGATCCTCGGCGCCGTGATCGTCGGCTGCTGGGCCGCGTACCGGCCGAACTCGTTGGCCGACCGGTTCTCCAGCCTGCTGTCCATGACCGCCGCCAGCATCCCCGATTTCTGGTTCGCCATCACCGGGGTGTGGCTGTTCGCGGTCCTGCTCGGGGTTCTGCCCACCTCCGGCACCGACGCCGGCATGCTGTCCTGGATCCTGCCGATCGCCACCCTGATGATCCGTCCGCTCGGGGTGCTCACCCAGGTGGTGCGCGGGGCCATGGTCGCGGCCCTGTCGGCGCCGTATATCCGGCTGGCCCGCAGCAAGGGCGCCGGTGACTTCCGCGTGGTCACCCACCACGCGCTGCGCAACGCGGCGGCACCCGCGCTGACGGTCGCCGGTGACCTGGCCGTCGGCCTGATCAACGGTGCGGTGGTGGTGGAGGCAATCTTCGGCTGGCCGGGCATCGGCAAACTGATGATCGACGCAATCCTGCAGCGCGACTTCGCGGTGTTGCAGGCCGCGGTGCTGCTCACCGCGGTCAGCATCTTCCTGCTCAACATCCTCATCGATGCCTGTTATGCGCTACTGGACGCGCGCGTCCGCGAACCCGCAAAGGTCTGACCATGACGCAAATCGACCTGGTACCAGCCAAACCCGCCGCCGCGGAGCCGCACACCGAACCGCCCGCGGCCCGGTCGTTGTGGTTGCGGTTGCTGGTCAACGACCGGGTGGCCACCGTCGCCGCGGTGGTGCTCGGCCTGGTGGTGCTCACCGCGGTGTTCGGCCCGATGGTGGTGGGCGGTGCGGCCACCCACATCGACCTGGACAACTCGAACCAGCCGCCGTTCACCCTCGCCCACGGTTGGGTGAACGTCCTGGGCACCGATCCGCTGGGGCGCAGCATGCTCGCCCGGTTGGTGGTGGCCTGCCGCACCACGCTGTCGGTCGCGATCCCCGCCGTCGTCATCTCTGCGGTGGTCGGCTCGGTGATCGGCATGTGGGCCGGCTACCACCGTGGCTGGCGGGAAACCCTGGCGATGCGGGTGGCCGATGTCATCATGAGCTTCCCGTCGCTGCTGCTGGCCGTCGTCGTGCTCTACGTCTTCTCGCCCAGTGCCGCCAATATCGTTCTGGTACTGGCCATCACCCGTATCCCGGTGTACCTGCGCACCGCCCGCGCCGAATCCGCCGAACTGTCCAGCCGGGTCTTCGTGGACGCCGCGCGGACGTTCGGCGCCAGCGGATCATCGATCATCATCCGACACGTGCTGCCGATCGTGCTGCCGACCTTGCTCACCGTCGCCACCCTGGACTTCTGCTACGTGATGCTGGCCGAGAGCTCACTGAGCTTCCTGGGCATCGGGATCCAGCCGCCCGATGTCAGCTGGGGGTTGATGGTGTCGCAGGGTCGGACTTACCTGCACACCGCGTGGTGGCTGTCCTTCTTCCCCGGCCTGGCCATCGTCATCACCACCGTGTCGGCGACCATCCTGGCCGCGTGGGCGCGGATCGCCACCGACCCCGGCCAACGCTGGCGACTCACCGTGCCGAAGACCGGAAAGGCCCTCTGATGACCGTGCACGTACACAGCGACGTCGCCGAACGCCGCACCACCGACCGTCTCGACGTCGACCCGGCGCTGGAAGTGGACGGCCTCACCGTCGACATCCGTACCATCGCCGGTACCGTCCGCGCTGTCGACCACGTATCGTTCACCGCGCGCCGCGGCGAAACCCTGGCCCTGCTCGGCGAATCCGGATGCGGAAAGTCGATGACTGCGACCGCGTTGGTCGGGCTGCTGGAACCGGTCGCCGAAGTCGTCGACGGCTCCGCCACCCTTGCCGGGGTCGACCTGCTGGCCGCCGACCGCAAGGCGCGCCGCAAGCTGGCCGGACCGGAACTGGCCATCGTGTTCCAGGACGCGCTCACCGCGCTCAACCCGCTGTACACCGTCGGCACGCAACTGGCCGAACCCTTCCGCATCCACCACGGGATGAAAGCCAAGGAGGCCAGGCGCAAAGCCGTCGAACTGATGGCCCGGGTGGGTATCCCGCAACCCGAGGACCGGGTGAACGCGTATCCGCACCAGTTCTCCGGAGGTATGCGTCAGCGGTTGCTCATCGCCATGGCCGTGGCCCTGAACCCGCGCGTGCTGATCGCCGACGAACCCACCACGGCCCTCGACGTCACCGTACAGGCGCAGATCTTGGCGCTGCTGAAAAGCCTTCGCACCGAATATGACATGGCCGTCGTCCTGATCACCCACGATCTGGCGCTGGTGGCCGAGGAGGCCGACCGGGTCGCGGTCATGTACGCCGGCAACGTCGTCGAGACCGGGCCGGTGGCCGAGGTGTTCGCCGACCCCCAACATCCCTACACCCTGGGCCTGCTGGCATCGGTGCCGGTCAGCGCCGAACGTGGCACCGAGCTGAAGTCCATCGGCGGGGCGCCGCCGGATCTGCACTCCATTCCGAAAGGCTGTGTGTACCAGGATCGCTGCCCCAAGGCAGCGCAGCTGTGCCGGCAGACCCGGCCCGAACTGACCGCTGTCACCGCATCCCGCGCAGCCGCGTGCCACTTCCCCGGGGAGACCGACCATGAGTGACGAACTGCTGTCCGTGCGCGGGCTGGCCAAGAGCTTCCGGGTGGCCGGCGGCAAGAGGCTACACGCGCTGGACGGGATCGACCTTGATCTGCATCGCGGTGAAACCCTGGGCCTAGTAGGAGAATCCGGCTGTGGTAAGTCCACACTGGCCCGTACCCTGATGATGCTTGAGCGCCCGGATGCCGGTGCCGTCAGATTCGACGGTATCGACCCGTATGGCCTGCGCGGTAAGGAACTGCTGAAGTTCCGTCGTCGCGTACAGATGGTGTTCCAGGATCCCTACGCCTCGCTGAACTCCCGGATGACGGCGGCCGAGATCATCGCCGAACCATGGCGCACCCACAAGACGTTGTACCCGTCCCGCAAGGATCGCGACATGCGGGTGCGTGGGCTGCTCGACATGGTCGGGCTGGGCCCGAAAGCCTTCGGCAAATACCCGCAGGAGTTCTCCGGCGGTCAGCGCCAGCGGATCGGCATCGCGCGCGCCCTGGCGCTCAATCCCGACGTCATCATCTGCGACGAACCGGTTTCCGCCCTGGACCTGTCGGTGCAGGCGCAGGTGCTCAACCTGCTCAACGATCTGCAGCGGGAACTGCGGATCTCCTATGTGTTCATCTCACACGACCTGTCCGTGGTACGGCACGTCGCCGACCGGGTCGCGGTGATGTACTTGGGGCGCATCATCGAAACCGGTCCGACCGAAGCGGTATTCGACCGTCCCCAACATCCCTACACGGCCGCACTGATGTCGGCGGCGCCCAGGCTGCACGCCGAACAGCGTGGCGAACGCATCCTGCTCAGCGGCGAGGTGCCGTCACCGCTGAACCCGCCGTCCGGGTGCCGGTTCCGCACCCGGTGCGCACACGCCACCGACATCTGCGCGCGGCAACGCCCCCCGCTCGCCCGCGACCCGCAGACAGTCGAGCATGCGGCCGAATGCCATCACCCGCTCGGGGCGTCGCCCCAGTTGTCCCACAGCGCATGAGCGATGTGAGCGCCTCCGGTTTCGCGACCATGGCGGTCGCGGTGTTGATCGCCTCCTGCCTGCAGGCCTCGATCGGCTTCGGCCTCGGCATGCTGGCCGCCCCGATCGTCGCGTTGGTCGACCCGGCGCTCATCCCCGGCACCCTGATCATGTTGGCGGCCGTCGTCACCCTGATGGTGGTGGTGCGGGAGCGGACGGCGATCGACGTGAAGGGCACCGGCTGGGCCCTGGCCGGCCGGATACCCGGCACCATCGCCGGGGCGCTGATCCTCACCGCGATACCACCACAGGCCTTGGCGATGCTCATCGCGGCCGTCGTGCTCGGCGGTGTCGCACTGACCAGCCTGGGCTGGATCCCCGCGCCCCGGCGCCGCAACCTCGTGCTGGCCGGGGCCACGTCGGGGATGCTGGGCACGGCCACCTCGATCGGCGGCCCGCCGATGGCGTTGGTGTGGCAGCGAAACAGCGGACCACGGCTGCGGGGCACGATGTCCGGATTCTTCCTGATCGGCTCGCTGATGTCGTTGACGATGCTGACCGTCACCGGCGCGGTGAACCGGCACATCCTGGTCATGTGCGCCATGCTGATACCGGCCACGGTGGCGGGATATGTGTTGTCCCGCTATGCGAATCGGCTGCTCAATCCGCGACGGCAGCGGTGGACGGCGATCACCGCCTCGGCCGTCGGAGCCCTCGTCCTCGTTGTTCAGCAGATGGGACTGCTATGACCGAACACACCGTGCGCAGTATCACCGGAACCGGCGTGAAATCCGCGGCCCGCACCGTCGAACTGCTGGAGTTCCTCGCGGCTCGCCACGACCAACCGGCCCGCATCCGGGAGGTCAGCGCCGCCCTGGACATGCCGCGCAGCAGCGCCCACGCTCTGTTGCGCACGCTGATCGCGCAGGGCTGGGTGCGGTGCGACGAGTCGGGCACGTTGTACAGCATCGGGATTCGTGCCCTGCTGGTCGGAACCAGTTACCTGGACACCGACCCGTACCTGCCCGGCATCACGCCCTTCCTGGACGAGCTGCGCGGTGCCTGGGACGAGACCTTCCACCTGGCTCGCCTGGACGGCCACGACGTCGTCTACCTGGCCACCCGGGAATCCCGGCAGTACCAGCGCACCACCAACCGGGTCGGCAGGCGGCTGCCGGCATACACGACGGCGCTGGGCAAGGCGCTGCTGGCCGAACGGGTCGGCGCCGAGCGCGACGCGCACGTCCCGACCGAGCTGGCCGCCATCACCGAGCGGACGGTGACCGACCGTGCCACGTTGGACGAGGCGCTGGATACGGCGCGAATCCGGGGCTATGCCACCGACGACGAGGAGAACACCGTCGGCGTGCGGTGTTTCGCGGTGCCGCTGCGCTACAGCCGGCCGGCCCAGGACGCGATCAGTGTCTCGGTGCCGGTCGCCCGGTTGACGGCCGAACGGGAAGGCTGCCTCATCGAGGCACTGTGCGCCACCGGCGACAAGGTGAGCCGTGTGCTACGGCCATTGGCAGAGAAGGTGAATTCATGAGTACCCACAAGAGTCCCCACCGGACACCCACCGTCACCGAGATGCGGGTGGTCCCCATTGCCGGACACGACAGCATGCTGCTCAACCTCAGCGGCGCGCACGGGCCCTACTTCACCCGGAACCTGTTGATTCTCAAGGATTCCGAAGGCAACACCGGGGTGGGCGAAGTGCCGGGCGGGGCCGCCATCCAGCGCACGCTGGAGGAGGCCCGACCGCTGATCGAAGGCCGCGGCATCGGGGATCACCACGCCGTGCTCGGCGATGTCCGCCGCGAGTTCGCCGGCCGCGACGCCGGTGGCCGCGGTGCTCAGACCTTCGACCTGCGGGTCACCGTGCACGCCGTCACCGCGGTGGAATCCGCGCTGCTGGACCTGCTCGGCCAATACCTCGGTGTGCCCGTCGCAGCGCTGCTCGGCGACGGCCAACAACGCAGCCGGGTGCAGGCGTTGGGGTACCTGTTCTTCGTCGGCGACCGCACCAGAACGGACCTGGCCTACCGCTCGGCGGCCGACGAAGGACCGGGAGCCGACGACTGGCTGCGCATCCGGCACGACGAGGCGATGACACCACAGGCCGTGGTGCGGCTGGCCGAGGCGGCCCGCGACCGGTACGGCTTCCGGGATTTCAAACTCAAGGGCGGTGTGCTGCCGGCCGCCGAGGAGGCCAAGGCGGTGATCGCGTTGGCCGACCGGTTCCCCGACGCCCGGATCACCCTGGATCCCAACGGCGGCTGGCTGCTGGCCGACGCCGTCACCACGTGCCGGGAGCTCACCGGGGTGTTGGCCTATGCCGAGGACCCGGTGGGGCCCGAAGGCGGCTTCTCCGGCCGCGAGGTCATGGCCGAGTTCAAACGCGCCACCGGGCTGCCGACGGCGACCAACATGATCGCCACCGACTGGCGCGAGATGGGGCATGCGATCCGGTCCGGCGCCGTGGACATTCCGCTGGCCGATCCGCACTTCTGGACCATGAGCGGGTCGGTGCGGGTGGCGCAGCTCTGCGATGCGTGGGGTCTGACGTGGGGATCGCACTCCAACAACCACTTCGACGTGTCGCTGGCGATGTTCACCCACGTCGCGGCCGCCGCACCGGGCGCCATCACCGCGATCGACACGCATTGGATCTGGCAGGACGGTCAGCGCATCACCAAGACGCCCTACCGGATCGTGGACGGCTACCTGGATGTCCCGGACGCGCCCGGCCTGGGCGTGGAGCTGGACGAGGACCGGGTGGCCGCCGCGCACGAGCTGTACCTGGCCGAGGGACTGGGCGCCCGCGACGACGCGGTGGCCATGCAGTACCTGATCCCCGGCTGGACCTTCGACAGCAAACGCCCAGCCCTGCAACGGGATATCTGATATGCAGATCCTGGTCGCCGACCGCAATCTGGTGCCACACCGCGCCCGCTTCGAGGCCGCGCTGCCGACCGATGCGCGGGTCGTCTGGGGTCACGAGCATGCCCTGCGCACCGCGGAGGTCTACGTCGGCGGCCGGTTCACCGCCGAGATGGCTCGGGTGGCCGAGAAGCTGCGACTCATCCACGTGGCCGGGGCCGGCACCGACCGGGTCGACTTCACCGCGCTGGGCCCGGACATCCAGGTGGCCAATACCTTCCATCACGAGCACTCGATCGCCGAATACGTGCTCAGCGCCGCGATCACGCTGCGGCGGGATTTCCTGGCACAGGACCGGGCACTGCGCCGTGGGGTGTGGGCCACCTCGGTATACGACGACACCATCGCACAACCGCCCACCGTGGCGGGCGCGCGGATCGGCTTCGTCGGCTTCGGACACATCGGCCGGCGATCGTGGGAGTTGTTGCGGGCGTTGGGCTGCACCGGCGCGGCCGTCACCGGGTCGGGCCGCGTCGACCCGGCGCACGGTCTGGTGTGGGCGGCCGACACCGCGTCGGCCCTGGACCGGCTGATGGCCGAATCCGACGTGGTGGTGGTCTCGGCCCCGCTGAGCGCCGCGACCACCGGCATGATCGGGGCGGCGCAACTGGCCGCGCTCGGGGCCGACGGGGTGCTCATCAATGTGGGACGGGGCCCACTGGTCGACGAGCGCGCACTCTATGAAGCCTTGCTGCACAGCCATATTCGTGCCGCGGCCATCGACGTGTGGTATCGGTACCCGGCGCCGGGCACGGGCGCTGGCGCACCCGCCGGCCTACCGTTCCACGAGCTGACCAACATCCTGATGACGCCGCACTCCTCGGGGGTCACCGCGGCCACCTTCGCCGGTCGCGCCGACGATATCGCCGCCAACATCGGCCGGCTGGGCCGGGACGAACCGCTGCGCAACCTGGTGGCTCACAGCGCGTCGTAGACCAACCGGAAGTACCGGTCGGTGCGCGCCGATCCCTCCACGCCGGGACCCATCTTGTTCATCACGTAGGCGACGGTCGCGCGGCGGTCGGGGTTCATGGTCTCCCACGACCCGCCCCAGCCGCCCCAGAAGCAGATCTTCTCGTCCGGTACGTACGGGATCGTCTCGGGCTTCGGTAGCCCGAACCCGAGTCCCCAGCGCAGCGGATGGCCGGCCAGCACCAGATCGGGTCCGTCGAGTTGCACCTCGAAGATCTGCTCCACCGTCTCGGGGCGCAGCAGGGTGACGCCGTCGACGGTGCCGCCGAGCGAGATCACCGACAGGATCCGGGCCAGCGCCCTGGCGTTGGTGTGCCCGTTGACCGCGCCGATGTCGGCGGCCCGCCAGGCCGCGGTGTTGGCGATGGCGGGGTCGGGTGCCGGTCCGGTGAACGTCTTCAGCATCGGGGCGGGCCACTGATCGATCGGCGGGAGGTTGAAAGGTTCGGTGGACGGGATGATCTCGGCGATCCGGTCGGTGTCGTCCGGGGCCGCACCGATCTGGAAATCAGCCCCGAGCGGCCCGGCGATCTCGTCGCGCACGAACTCCTTGAGCGGACTGCCGGTGACCCGGCGCACCACCTCACCGATCAGGTGTCCGTAGGTCAGGGCGTGATACCCCGACGCGGTGCCCGGCTCCCACCACGGCGCCTGAGCGGCCAATGCGGCGGTCGAGCTCTCCCAGTCCAGGATGTCCTCCGGGACGACGGGCTGCTCCCACCCCGAGACGCCGGAGGAATGGGTGAGCAGGTGACGGATCCGCACATCGTGTTTGCCGTTGGCGGCGAACTCCGGCCAATGATCGGCCACCCGGTCGTCGGCAGTGATCAGTCCGCGATCGACGAGCATCAGCGCGGCCAGGCTGGTGACCGTCTTCGTCGACGACCACACGTTGACGATGGTGTCGCGGGTCCACGGCACCGTGCGCGCCGCGTCGGCGTGACCGGCCCATACGTCGACCACCAAGTCGCCGTCGATGTCCACGGCGATGGCCGCACCGAACTCGCCGCCGGTCTGTACCTCGTCGGCGAGCGCCTCGACGAGCGGAGCGAAGCGGTTGTCCCAATGTCCGTGCACGGTCATCGGGACATCATCCGCCCGATTCAGGCGCTGGCCGCCCAGATCTGGCGAACCTGTTGCAGCCCAGACTCGGTCAAGTGACCGAACAGCCGCAGGCGGGCCATTCCGCCGTCGGGGTAGATGTCCAGCCGGGCCTCGGTGACCGGGCGGTCGTCCTCGATCAGGAAGCGGTGCCGGGTATCGGGCTGCAGATCGGTGCGCGGCAACACCTCGAACCAGTCGCCGTCCCCGCTGCGCCCGGACAGCCGGGCCCAGCCCGGCGCGTTCCCGACGAAGTAGCTGGTGTCCAGTTCCGCGGCGGCGAGCAGTCCTTGCCCGGCCAGCCGCACCTGCACCCAGTCGTTGCCGGCATCGCGGCGCCGCGAGGTCTCCCAGCCCTCACCCATGTGCCGTGGGGTGCCGGGCAGCAGCAGATTGTTCGGCGAACTGTAGAACATGTTGGAACACGCCGTGATTCGGCCGCCGTTCTCCAGGGCGGCGAGGTCCAGCGGCAGAGCGGCGGCGAAATCGGGATCGAGCACCCCCTGGCCGTGCACCCGGAACCGGGCGATACCCCCGTCCGGGTACATCGAGAGGCGTACATGCGTCCAGCGTCGGGTCGACTTGACCGGGAAGGGGTTTCGCGTGTCCCCGTTGACCGCGGCACGCTCGACGATGGTCGTCCACTCCGTCTTGTGCACCAGCTCCTCCACCGAGGGGTGACCCGCCACGTTGGCGGCCTCGACCGAGATGTGCGGCGGGTAGTTGCCGGTGAACCAGGCGGTGTCGACCACGACGCCGTGCACCAGGGCGGGCGCGCCGAGCCTGACGATGGCCGAATCGCAGGAATCCGGGGTGGCCCCGCGGCGCCTGCGCGTCTCCCAGCCGTCGTAGATCTGGCCCTTGTGGCCGAAGGTGGCGGGCCGGTGCTCGGCGGGGGCCGGGGTGATCAGGTTTTCCTTCTCGGCGAACACGTCGTCGTTGGCCCAGAGCACGGCACCGCCCGCGGCGCGCGACGCCAGATCCGGGAAAGCTTGGAAGGGGGGAGGGGTAGCACTGCTCACCGGGCGAGCCTAATGCTCTTGGCGCAAGCGCTCATGCCGGCCGGGCTACCAGTTGTCGAAACCGCCCTCCGGTCCGAGCATCCGCTCCAACCGGGTCCGGTTGATCTTGGCGAGCTCGTTGCGCACCACCTTGCGCTCGGTCTCCACGTCGTGGTGCATGCGGTCGGCGATCGTGGTGAGCACGTCCGGAGCGCACAGGCCGGCGACGTACATCACGTAGTCGAAGCCGAACTTCTCGCTGTAGCGCCGCTCGGCGGCCAGTAGCGCGGACCGCTCCGTATCGTCACAGGGCCGCACCGAACAGGGGTAGGCCTGCAGGATCGCGTCGATCGACTGCTCGGACAGGCCGAACAACAACCCGTCGGCCCGGCGGAACAACGCGTCGTGGTCCGGGTAGGGCCGCCCGGCCACGAGGTCGCCGGCCAGTGTCACGCAGTGCACGCACTCGTAGACGGCGTGCATGGCGCGCCGCTCCGGCATGGCGTTGAACGCCTCGAGGCCGATCCCCTGATGCATCAACACGCCTCTCATGATCGAAGGCGCAAGACACACGGGGGTTACCGCGTGTTACGGCAATGCAAAATCAGTGACCCTGCGTCTTGAACCGCTCGATCGAGCGCTGCAGTTCGGCCACCGCGGCGTCCCGACCGGCCCAGTCGGCAGCCTTGACGAACTTGCCCGGCTCCAGGTCCTTGTAGTGCACGAAGAAGTGCTTGATCGCCTCGAGTTCGAACGGCGGCACATCGGCCAGGTCCTGGATGTGATCCCACCGCGGATCGCCGGCCGGCACGCACAGCAGCTTGTCATCACCGCCGGCCTCGTCGGTCATCTGGAACATCGCGACGGGCCGGGCCTCGACGATGACGCCGGGGAACACCGACTCGGTCAGCAGCACCAGCGCGTCCAGCGGGTCGCCGTCCTCACCGAGGGTGTTCTCGAAGAAGCCGTAGTCGGTCGGGTAACCGAACGAGGTGTAGAGGTAGCGATCCAGCTTGACCCGACCGGTCTCGTGGTCCACCTCGTACTTGTTGCGCGATCCCTTGGGGATCTCGATGACGACGTCGAACTGCTCGCTCAAAGCTCCTCCAAGGGGACGGGTAACGGTGCGGGCACCGCTTCCGCGGCGCGGGTCCACCCTAGAGGTAGCGATACCCTGCTCTATATGCGGCCCGCTCGGTGGCGCCGATCCACCCACCTGGTGATCGGCCTGGTGGTACTGGTACTCGTGGGCGCCGTCGTCGGCGTCGCCGCGGTGATGGCCTCGGGTCACACCGCGGCGCGCAATACCGACGCGATCCGGCCCCAGCCGGCCGCCGCCACGGCCGCCCCCGGTGTCCAGGCGCTGGGCAACGGCACCGACGAGCCGTCGGCGGCCGGGCTGGCCGCCGCTCTGGCCGGTCCGCTGGCCGATCCGAACCTGGGCATGCTCACCGGGCGGGTGACCGACGTCGGCACCGGCGCCGAGCTGTGGGCCCAGGGGGCGACCGTGCCGATGCTGCCCGCCTCGACCAACAAGGTGCTCACCACCGTGGCCGCACTGAGCACCCTGGACCGCGGCGCCACACTGACCACCACGGTGCTGGCCGGGCCGACGCCCGGGCTGGTGGTGTTGCGCGGCGGCGGCGATCCGACCCTGTCGGCGGCCCCGGCCGGGAAGCCGACCTGGTACAAGGGTGCCGCGCGGATCAGTGATCTGGCCGATCAGGTCAAGCGCAGCGGTACCACGGTGACCGCCGTGCAGGTGGATCTGTCCGCGTACAGCGGGCCCACGATGGCGCCGGGTTGGGATCCCGCCGATATCGACGGCGGTGATATCGCCCCGATGGAGTCGGTGATGCTCGACGGCGGCCGCACCCAGCCGGTGTCGGTCGATTCGCGGCGATCCACCACTCCGGGCCTGGATGCCGGCCGTGCGCTGGCCACCGCGCTCGGCGTCGATCCGGCCACCGTCACCGTGACATCGGGACCGATCCCGGATGCCAGGCAGCTCGCCTCGGTGGCATCGCCGCCGCTGCTGGAGCGGCTGCGGCAGATGATGAACGAATCCGACAACGTGATGGCCGAATCGACGGGGCGGGAGGTCGCCGCGGCGCTGGGCCGCCCGCAGAGTTTCGACGGCGCGGTGCAGGCCATACTGACCCAGTTGCGCAAGGTCGGTGTCGACACCACCGGTGCGAACCTGGTGGATTCCAGCGGACTGTCCGTGGACGACCGGTTGACCGCCGACACGCTGGACGGTGCAGTGGCCGCCGCGGTGAGCGGGGACCATCCCCAGCTGCGCCCGCTGGTGGACGTGCTGCCGATCGCGGGCGGCAGCGGCACGCTGTCCAACCGCTACCTGGACACCGAGGCCGGTAAGGCGGCCGCCGGGTGGTTGCGCGCCAAGACCGGGTCCCTGACCGCGGTGAACACGCTGGCGGGCATCGTCACCGATGTGAGTGGGCGGGTGCTGACCTTCGCGCTGATGTCCAACAATGCCGGGCCGACCGGGCGGACATCGCTGGATGCGCTGGCCGCGGTGCTGCGGTCGTGCGGGTGCGGCGGATGAGCGCCAGTTCACGGCTGACCGTCGGTGGCGCTGTCGACTGGGAGTTCGCCGCCACGGTCGGCGTCAAGCTGACCAGGCCCGCCCCCGCCACCACCGACTACACCCGCGACCAGGCCATCGCTCAGCTCTCCGAGTTGTCAAGGCGCGCAGAGCTTCCGGTGCGCGAAGTAACCGGGCTGAACGAGGGTGCCGACATCGCCGACGCCAGGGTGGTGGATCGTCCGCAATGGGTACGCGCGGCCACCGGTTCGATGCGGACGATGACCGGTGGCACCGGTGCCCCCGGCGGATTCCTGACGTCGAAGGTCACCGGGGCGCAGACCGGTGCGGTGCTGGCCTTCGTGTCGGCAGGCATTCTCGGCCAGTACGACCCGTTCGCATCCGGCGGGCAGGAGCGCAGCGACCCGGGGCTCGACACAGGTGGCGGCGAGCTGCTGCTCGTATACCCGAATATCATTGCGGTGGAACGACAATTGCGGGTGGATCCGACGGACTTCCGGTTGTGGGTCTGCCTGCACGAGGTGACCCACCGGGTGCAGTTCCGGGCCAACCCGTGGCTGCCCGACCACATGTCGTCCGCGTTGGCCACGCTGACCTCGGACGCCGGTGAACAGGTCGGTGAAGTGGTCGGCCGTCTCGCCGAGTACCTCAAGGGGCAGCGCAGAGGTGAAGCCGCCGAATCGCATTCGGGTGGTGTGGTGGGCTTGTTGCGCGCCGTGCAGGCCGAACCGCAACGGCAGGCGCTGGACCGGCTGCTGGTGCTGGGCACGCTGCTGGAAGGCCACGCCGAGCATGTGATGGACGCCGTCGGGCCGGCGGTGGTGCCGACGGTGGCCACCATCCGCCGCCGATTCGACGATCGGCGCCAGCGCAGACAACCACCGCTGCAACGGATCCTGCGGGCACTGCTGGGTTTCGACGCCAAGATGAGGCAGTACACCAGGGGTAAGGCGTTCGTCGACGAGGTGGTGGGCCGGGTCGGCATGGCGCGGTTCAACACCATCTGGACCAGTGCCGAGACGTTACCGCTGCCCACGGAAATCGAAGAGCCGCAACGGTGGATCGACCGGGTGCTGTAACGCGCGTGCGTGCTGCCGTCGGCGCCTACGCGGCCGCACACGGTGGCAGGCGCTGGTGCGTCGCGCTGTCCGGCGGCGCCGACTCGCTGGCCCTGACCGCCGCCGCGGCGACGCTGCGGCCCACCATCGCGCTGATCGTCGACCATGGACTGCAGGCCGATTCGGCCGATGTCGCCCGGCGCGCCCAGCAGCAGGCGATGGATCTGGGATGCGTTGCGGCGCACGTGCTCACCGTCGACGTCGGCACCGAGGGTGGACCCGAGGCGGCGGCCAGGGCCGCGCGTTACCGGGCGCTCGACGAGGCCCGTGCCGGACTGCCGGTGCTGTTGGCGCACACGCTCGACGATCAGGCCGAGACGGTGCTGCTCGGGCTGGGGCGTGGGTCGGGGGCCCGGTCGATCGCCGGGATGCGCGACTACGACGCCCCGTGGGGGCGTCCCCTGCTCGCAGTGCGCCGTACCGTGACCCTGGCGGCCTGCGCCGAACTGGGTGTGCGGCCCTGGGACGACCCGCACAACACCGACCCGCGGTTCACCAGGGTGCGGCTGCGTACCGAGGTGCTGCCCCTGCTGGAAGAGGTGCTCGGGGGTGGCGTGGCCGACGCGTTGGCCCGCACCGCCGCGGCGCTGCGGGAGGATTGTGAGGCACTGGACGCGTTGGCCGCCGGGGCCGCGGACGAGGTGCGGCGCGGTGACGGTTTGGACGTGGCGGGGCTGGCCGGCCTGCCCGCCGCGATGCGCCGCCGGGTGATCCGGCGCTGGCTGCTCGACGGTGGCGCGCGGGACCTCACCAGCGCCCAGATCCACCGCGTCGACGCGTTGGTGACCCAGTGGCGCGGTCAGGGCGGGGTGGCCGTCCCGTCGGCATGCCGCAGCGGTGAGCGCCGTGCTCGGCTGTTCGCATCCCGCCGCGACGGGATGCTGACGATGCACACCGAACCGGTCTGATCCGAGACCGCCGTTGGAACCGGGCGCGTTCACGTGGCACGCTGTGGGCGTGCCTGCGCATTCCGCCGCCGAGTTGTATTCCGGTGACATCAAGTCGGTGCTGTACACCGAGGAGCAGATCCAGACGCGCACCGCCGAATTGGCGGCCAGCATCGCCGAGCACTACCGCGATCTCGTCGCCGGTGAGGACGACCTGCTGCTGGTCACGGTGCTCAAGGGTGCGGTGATGTTCGTCACCGACCTGGCGCGGGCCATCCCGCTGCCCACCCAACTGGAATTCATGGCCGTCAGTTCCTACGGGTCGTCCACCTCGTCGTCGGGCGTGGTGCGCATCCTCAAAGATCTCGACCGCGATATCAACGACCGGCACGTGCTGATCGTCGAGGACATCGTCGACTCGGGGCTGACCCTGTCGTGGTTGCTGCGCAACCTGGCCACCCGGCGCCCGCGCTCGCTGCAGGTGTGCGCGCTGTTGCGCAAACCGGAGGCGGTGCGCGCGGATGTGGACATCTCGTACATCGGGTTCGACATCCCCAACGAGTTCGTCGTCGGATACGGCTTGGACTACGCCGAGCGCTACCGCGACCTGCCGTTCATCGGCACGTTGGAACCCAAGGTGTACGAGCACCCCTAATCGGCGCAGAATGCGGTGATGACCGAAACAGCCCAACGGATCTGCCCGCTCTGCGAAGCCACCTGCGGTTTGGTGCTGACCATCGAGGCGGGCCGGGTGACCCACGCCCGCGGGGACGCCGACGACGTGTTCAGCGCCGGATTCATCTGTCCCAAAGGCGCCAGCCTGCCCGGTCTGGACAACGACCCGGACCGGTTGCGTCGCCCGCTGATCCGCCGCGACGGCGAACTGGTCGAGGCCACCTGGGCCGAGGCATTCGACGCGGTCGCCGCCGGACTCGGCGATGTGCTGGCCGCCCACGGCGGGACGTCGGTCGGGGTGTACCTGGGCAACCCGAATGCGCACACCGTCGCCGGCGCGCTGTATGCGCCGGTGATCGCCAAGGCGCTGGGCACCAAACAGGTGTTCTCCGCCAGCACGCTGGATCAGATGCCCAAACACGTCGCCCTCGGCTACCTGTTCGGCAGCCCCGTCGCCTTCACGGTGCCCGATATCGATCGCACCGACCACCTGGTGATCGTCGGCGCCAACCCGATGGTGTCCAACGGCTCGTTGGCCACCGCGGCGGACTTCCCCGGCAAGCTGCGTGCGCTGCGCCGCCGCGGCGGTCGGCTGACGGTCATCGACCCGGCCCGCACCAGGACCGCCGCCCTGGCCGACCGGCACATCGCGCCGCGCCCCGGTACCGATGCCGCGCTGCTGTTCGCGGTGGTGCACGTGTTGTTCGACGAGGGGCTCACCGATCTGGGGGCGATCGCGGATCTGGTCGACGGTGTCGAGGAGGTGCGCACGCTGGCCGCGGGATTCGCGCCGGAGGCGGTGGCCGAGCACTGCGGGGTGTCCGCCGCCGAGATCCGGGAGCTGGCCCGCGAGATCGCTGCGGCGCCATCCGCGGCGGTGTACGGCCGAATGGGAACCTCCACAGTCGAATTCGGCACGCTGGGCAGCTGGCTGGTCGACGTGGTCAACATCCTGACCGGCAATCTGGACCGACCCGGCGGGGCGATGTTCCCGCTCGGCGCGACGGCCCCGGCGCCGAAGAAGAAGCCAGGGCCCGGGCGCGGATTCGTCACCGGCCGGTGGTCCAGCCGGGTATCCGGGCATCCCGAAGTGCTCTCCGAACTGCCCGCGGCCGCACTCGCCGAAGAGATCGACACCCCCGGCGACGGTCAGGTCAAGGCACTGATCACCATCGCAGGTAATCCGGTGCTGTCCGCCCCCGACGGCGCGCGGCTGGACCGCGCGCTGGCCACCGTCGGGTTCATGGTGTCGGTCGACCCGTACCTCAACGAGACCACCCGGCACGCGGACGTCATCCTGCCGCCGCCCCCGCCCTCGGCCAGCCCGCATTTCGACTTCGCGCTGAACAATCTGGCGTTGCGCAACAACGTGCGCTACACCCCGCCGGTGTTGCCCGCCGCGGACGGCAGGCCCGACGAGGCCGAGATCCTGTCCCGGATCGCCCTGATCATCTTCGGCGTCGGCGCGCACGGCGACCCCCGCCTCGTCGACGACCAGATCATCGCCGCAGCGCTGGCCAAGGCCACCGCCGACCCGAACTCGCCCGTGCACGGCAGGCGGGTCGAAGACCTGACCGCGGCGCTGAGCGGGACGCGGGGGTACGAGCGCCGGCTGGACATGATGCTGCGCCTCGGTCCGTACGGCGACGGTTTCGGCGCTGACCCGGACGGGCTGACGCTGGCCCGGCTACGGCAGGCGCCGCACGGTATCGACCTGGGTCCGCTGAAACCCCGACTGGCGCAAGTCCTTTCGACACCGTCGGGCAAGGTGGAGCTGGCCCCGGCGCCGCTGGTGGCCGACATTGCCCGGCTGCGTGAATCGATCGGACGGGCCGCCGAGGCGTATGTGCTGATCGGCCGTCGGCACCTGCGGTCCAACAACAGCTGGATGCACAATGTGGCGACGCTGACCGGCGGCAGCAACACGTGCACGCTGCAGGTGCATCCCGACGACGCCGCCGAACTGGGCCTGACCGACGCGGCCAAGGTGCGCGGCCCCGGTGGGGAGCTGATCGCCCCGGTCGAGCTGACCGCGGATATGCGCCGCGGTGTGGTGTCCCTGCCGCACGGTTGGGGGCACGACCGTGCGGGCACCCGGCTCGGTGTCGCCGCGGTGGCGCCCGGGGTGAACGTCAATCAGCTCAACGACGGTGCCGCGTTGGACCCGCTGTCGGGAACCGTCGTGCTCAACGGCATCCCGGTCGATATCGCACCCGCCGGTTAGGTCAGCTCCCACACCACCGTCACCGCGAAACCGACCGTCTGCTGGCCGGGCTCCAGCGGCACCGCCTCGGCCATCGCCGCGCGCGGCATCGGGGTCGGCGGTGGCGGGGGAGTACTGCCGGATGGCGCTTCGGAAATTGAGATGACCTTGCCCAGCGCGAGCCCGGACAGCTGCGCGTACTGGTTGGCGCGGTCCTTGGCGTCGTCGAAGGCGCGGGCCCTGGCGTCCTTCACCAGCTGCGAGTCGTCCTCGATCGAGTAGTTGATGGAGTTGATCCGGGTGGCCTCACCACCGGTGTTGGCGATGAGCGCCAACACGTTCGACGCGGTGTCGATCTTGCGGATCTTCACCTCGATGGAGTTGCTGGCCCGATAGCCGGAGATGGTGGAACCGTCGATGTTGTACTGCGGCTGCAGCGACACCTGCGACGTGCTGATGTCCTTCTTGTCGACACCGGCCCCGCCCAGCGCGGTGATCACCGCCTGCTGGCGCTGGCTGGTCTGGTTCAGCGCCGCGGTGATATCGGGTGCGGTGGCCTCCATGGACGCCGACACCGTCAGCGTGTCGGGGGTGCCCTGCACCTTCCCGCTGCCGATCACCGTGACCTGACGCGGTGCGTTCTCACCCGGTTGCGGGGCGGGTTTGGAGTCGCAGGCGGCTACGCCGACAGCAACCGCCGCGGCGACGATGGCCAGACGGAGGGCGAGGCTGATACGGACCGGTGCACGCAGTGCAAGGGGCATGTTCGCACCCTAGCGGCTGTGGGTAGCCGCACAGGTCAGCCCGTTGTGGCGGACGTCACTGCAGATCTCGGCGGCCTGTACCGGACGATTACTGGAAGGGAAAGGCTGTCGGTGGTGGGGGCGGGGGTTGAGTTGATGAGGGCTGGGAAGCGCGGCGGGGCATCGTCGCCGGGGCGGCATGGACTGGCGATCGCGGCGGTCGTGACGGGCCTCGTCGGCTGTAGTTCACCGGGAGCCGGCTCACCGGTGGAGGCGACGCCGCCGTCGGCACCCGGATGTGCGCCGGTGGAGGCGACGGAATGGGTCGCCGACGAGGGAGCCGCATCGCTCGGAGTCCACGTGGAGGTGCCTCGACCGCAGCGCTGGCAGTCCCGGCCTGAGGATGCCGCACGGTTGCTGGCCGCGGGGCGACGCGCAGAAAAATCGGAAGGGGGATCCGCACGGCCGCGATCTGCGGTGGTGTTGACGGGTCCGGTGCAAGGTGCCGACGCGCAGCCTCCGATAGCGGTGGCGACGGTTTCCGATGTGACCGCGGATATCGATGGACGCAGTCCCGACGACTACTTGGACTACCAATTCGAAGCCCTCGACGACCTTGCCACGCAGGGCCAGCACGTCGACAAACAACCGCCGACCACCTTCTGCAGCTTTCCTGCCCGCTCCCACGTGTTGCTCGACTCGCCTCGCGGACGAAAAGTTTTCAACATCATGGCCCTGGTTCCCGCGGCCGGACGCAGCTATCGAGTCGATCTCGGCGTCGCCCCGTTCGGCACCACCGACACCGCGCTTCGTGACGAGATCGCTCTTGTCCTGGCGGGGGTGCGAATCCGCGCCGGCGTGTCGGGTACGGCTATGTGAGGGTCGGGTTGGCGAGGGGCTGCAAGAAGTCCAGCAGCACGGCGTTCACCTCGTCCGGTCGTTCCTGCTGCAGCCAGTGCCCGGCCCCGTCGAGCAGCACCTCGCGGTAGTCGCCGGTGACCACGTCGTGCACGCGATGGCGTGGCGTGAACGTCAGCACCGGGTCCGCGCTGCCGGCGAGGAAGAGGGTGGGGACCGTGATGGTGCGCGCCGGGGTGGTTTCGGTCAGCTCCCAGTTACGGTCGAAGTTGCGATACCAGTTCAGCGGTCCGGTGAACCCGGTCCGCTCGAACGCCGCCACATACCGGTCGAACTCGTCGGCACCGATCCACTCCGGCAGCGGCGGCACCGGATCACCGGCCAGGTCGCCGGCCGGCGCGGTGAATCCCTGCATCGCGAAGATGCGGGCCATGGTGACGCGCACATCGTGGGCCAACTCCGCGTCGGCGACCCCCGGCTCCTGGAAATGCAGGATGTAGAAGAAACCGTCGCCGACCAGCCTGCGCCAGATCCGGGTGGGCGGCTCGGTGGCCCGCGGCACCGGCGGCACACTGAGCGCGGCCACCGCCGCCACCCGCTCCGGGTACAGCAGGGCGAAATTGCACACCACCGGCGATCCCCAGTCGTGACCGACCATGACGGCCCGCTCGGCACCGACGTCGTCGAGCAGGCCGGCCAGATCCCCGGTCAGCGCCACGATGTCGTAGTCGCCGATCGCGGGCGGGCATGCCGACCCGCCGTAGCCGCGCTGATCGGGGGCGATGACGTGATAACCGGCGGCGGCCAGCGCCGGTATCTGATGCCGCCACGAGTACCCCAGCTCGGGGAACCCGTGGGCCAGCACCACCACCGGCGCGCCCCGCTCGCCGGCCTCGGTGATCCGCAACGTCACGCCGTTGGTGTGCACTGACCGCTCCGTCGGTGTCGGCACGCACCCAGCCAAGCACACCGGTGATGGAAAGGTGAGCGTGATCCCACGGCGGGAACTGCCGATCGTTGGTCTAGCGGTAGCCTGAAAGTTCTCAACTGCGCACATTGGAAGGACCGGGCCGGCCACCGCGCCGGCGGAAGACATCGATGAACCGTAAAAACGTGATCCGCACAGTCACCGCGATCGCGGTCGTGCTGCTGCTGGGTTGGTCCTTCTTCTATTTCAGCGATGACACCCGCGGATACAAACCCGTCGACACCTCGGTGGCGATGGCGCAGATCAGTGCAGACAACGTCAAGAGCGCCCAGATCGACGACCGCGAGCAGCAGCTGCGCCTCGACTTGAAATCCGGCAACGGTGACACCGAGAACAGCAACAAGATCATCACCAAGTACCCGAGCGGGTACGGGGTCGACCTCTTCAACGCCCTGAGCGCCAAGAACGCCAAGACCAACACCGTGGTCAACCAGGGCAGCGTGCTGGGCTCCCTGCTCATCTACCTGCTGCCGCTGCTGCTGCTCGTCGGCCTGTTCGTGATGTTCTCCCGCATGCAGACCGGCGGCCGGATGGGCTTCGGTTTCGGCAAGTCGAAGGCCAAGCAGCTGGGCAAGGACATGCCCAAGACCACGTTCGCCGATGTCGCGGGCGCCGACGAGGCCGTCGAAGAGCTCTACGAGATCAAGGACTTCCTGCAGAACCCGAGCCGCTATCAGGCTCTCGGCGCCAAGATTCCCAAGGGCGTGCTGCTGTTCGGTCCGCCCGGCACCGGTAAGACCCTGCTGGCGCGTGCCGTGGCGGGTGAGGCCGGGGTTCCGTTCTTCACGATCTCCGGCTCGGACTTCGTCGAGATGTTCGTCGGCGTCGGCGCGTCCCGGGTCCGCGACCTTTTCGAGCAGGCCAAGCAGAACAGCCCGTGCATCATCTTCGTCGACGAGATCGACGCCGTCGGCCGCCAGCGCGGCGCCGGCATGGGCGGCGGCCACGACGAGCGCGAGCAGACGCTCAACCAGCTGCTCGTCGAGATGGACGGCTTCGGTGACCGGCAGGGCGTCATCCTGATCGCCGCCACCAACCGGCCCGACATCCTGGATCCCGCGTTGCTGCGGCCCGGCCGATTCGACCGCCAGATCCCGGTGTCCAACCCCGACCTCGCGGGCCGGCGCGCCGTGCTGCGCGTGCATTCGCAGGGCAAGCCGATTTCCCCCGACGCCGATCTGGACGGGCTGGCCAAGCGCACCGTCGGATTCTCCGGTGCCGACCTGGCCAACGTCATCAACGAGGCCGCGCTGCTGACGGCCAGGGAGAACGGCA
>NZ_JAPFPY010000016.1 GCF_026240945.1 Mycolicibacterium sp. J2 | reverse complement strand
GCAAAGCCATGCGACACTCGCACTGGAAGTGCCCTTCTAACCGGGTTTGATTAATGCGTGAGGAACATCAATCATCCCAGCTCAAAGGGCACTTTCCTCGTTCCGACACCCCGCATCCAGCCTATTCATCCACGGATCGAGGCTAAAGCTGGACGGGGTAGCTGGGTTCGGCGATCTGCGGGGTGACGCTGCCCTCCACGAAGATGGCATGCCACAGCATGAAGATCAGCACCGTCCACAACCGGCGACTGTGATCGGCCTCGCCGGCCCGGTGCTCGTCGAGCATGGTCCGCACCGCGGCCAGGTCGATCAGCTCGCCGGTCTGCGAGGCCGCCACCGTTGCGTACGCCCAATCCAGCAGCTCGCCGGCCCGCAACCAGTGCCGGATCGGCACCGGGAAGCCCAGCTTCGCGCGGTGCAGCACGTGCGCGGGCACGATCGGCTCCAGCGCGCGGCGCAGCGCGTACTTGGTGGTGGTGCGGGTGATCTTCTGCTCGTACGGCAGCCGGGACGCCACCGCGAACACCTCGGGGTCCAGGAACGGCACCCGCAGCTCCAGTGAGTTGGCCATGGTCATCTTGTCGGCCTTGACCAGGATATCGCCGCGCAACCAGGTGAACAGGTCGATGTGCTGCATGCGGGCCACCGGGTCGGCGCCCTGGGATGCGGCATAGAAGGGCGCGGTGACGTCGGTGTGCGTCCACGCCGGGTTGAACTTGGCCAGCACCGCGCGCAGCTGGGCGTCGGAGAAGCTGCGGGCATTGCCGTAGTAGCGCTCTTCCAGCGTCAGCGACCCGCGGTGCAGCAGGCTCTTGCCGCGCATACCTTCGGGCAGCGGTTTGGCGGCCTTGCCCAGGGAGCGCCGCACCGGCCGGGGGAGATAGTCGAAAGGCTTGAGCGACAACGGTTCCCGGTAGATCGTGTAACCGCCGAAGAGTTCGTCGGCGCCCTCGCCGCTGAGCACCACCTTGACGTGTTTGCGGGCCTCGCGGGCGATGAAGAACAGCGGCACCAGCGCCGGGTCGGCCACCGGCTCGTCGAGGTACCAGACGATCTCGGGCAGCGCGGCGACGAACTCCTCCTGGCTGACCACCTTGGTCACGTGCCGCGCGCCGATGGCTTCGGCGGATGCCACGGCGACGTCGACCTCGGAGAAGCCCTCGCGTTCGAACCCGGTGGTGAAGGTGATCAGCCGCGGGTTGTGCCGCATCGCCAGCGCGGCGATCGCAGTCGAATCGATACCGCCGGACAAAAACGCCCCGACCGTGACGTCGGCGCGCATGTGTTTGGCGACCGAATCCTCCAGCACCGCGGTGATCTCGTCGTAGCGGGCCTGCTCCTGGCCGGAAATGAACGGCACCGGGGCGAACGTGGGCCGGAAGTAGCGGGTCACCACCGGGGCCTGGCCCGGCCGGATCCTGGCATAGCTGCCCGATTCCAGCCGACGCACGCCGCGCTGCAGAGTCTCGGGTTCGGGAACGTACTGCAGCACCGTGTAGTGCTGCACCGCGCGCTCGTCGATATCCAGGTCCAGGCCGGCCGTCGGCGCCAACTCGACCAGACATTTCTTCTCGCTGCCCAGCACGGTGCCACCCGGGCCCGTGGCCAGGTACAGCGGCTTGATCCCGAACGGGTCGCGCGCACAGATCAACTCGCGGGTCTGGGTGTCCCACAGTGCGAAGGCGAACATGCCGCGCAGCCGGGACAGCACCTCGGTGCCCCAGTAGTGGAATCCGGCGACGATCGCCTCACCGTCGCCCTCGGTGTGGAATACCGCGCCGAACTCGTCGCGCAGTGCCTCCCTCAGCTCGAGGTAGTTGTAGATCTCGCCGTTGAACACCAGCGCGTAGCGCTGCGGGGCGTCCTCGGGCCCCCAGCGCAGCGGTTGGTGGCTGTGCGCGATGTCGATGATCGACAGCCGGTTGAAGCCGAGCACCACGTCGTCGTCGGACCAGGTGCCCGGTTCGTCGGGACCCCGGTGGCGCATCAGATGCGAGGCTCCGGACACCGCGTCGACCAGTGCCGGGGAGATCTCGACGGACGGGTCAGTCAGGTAGGCCAGCAGTCCACACACCGGGCCAGTATGCCGAACAACCTGGGTCAAGCCCGAGTTGGCAGGTCGCTTCGCGGGTTCGCGCACCGGTGGTCTACGCTGCGTAGTACATACAGAGCCGACCGACCGCACGGCGGTCCACCGACTTCTATAGGAGGCGCCAACGTGACCGCTCGCGGGTACAAGTTGGTGGCGTTGTCACTGGTCCTGGGCGGGCTGACGGTCCTGCTCAGCGGATGCAGTTGGCAGGAGGTGTTCGGCCTCGGTTGGCCCACCGGAATCACGCCAGAAGGCAAGCTCAACCGCGACCTGTGGGTGTGGTCGGTGATCGCCTCGTTCGTCGTCGGCGCCATCGTCTGGGCCCTGATCTTCTGGGCCAGCGCCTTCCACCGGAAGAAGGCCACCGACACCGAGCTGCCGCGTCAGTTCGGCTACAACATGCCGCTGGAACTGGTGCTGACCGTGGTGCCGTTCCTCATCATCTCGGTGCTGTTCTACTTCACCGTCGTGGTGCAGGAACGCATGCTGCACAAGGATCCGAACCCCGAGGTCGTCATCGACGTCACCGCCTTCCAGTGGAACTGGAAATTCGGTTACCAGAAGATCGCGTTCGGCGACGGCACCTTCAGCTACGACGGCGCGGACCCGGAGAAGAAGGCCGCCATGACGTCCAAGCCCGAGGGCGTGGACGAGCACGGCGAGGAGCGCGTCGGCGCCATCCGCGGCCTCAACCCCGAGGATCGCACCTACCTGAACTTCGACAAGGTGGAGACCCTCGGCACGTCGACCGAGATTCCGGTCCTGGTGCTGCCCAAGGGCAAGCGCATCGAATTCCAGATCGCCTCGGCAGACGTGATCCACGGGTTCTGGGTGCCGGAGTTCCTGTTCAAGCGGGACGTGATGCCCGACCCGAAGGCGAACAACTCCGACAACGTCTTCCAGGTCAGTGAGATTCAGGAGACCGGTGCCTTCGTCGGTCGCTGCACCGAGATGTGTGGCACGTACCACTCGATGATGAACTTCGAGGTGCGCGTCGTGGAGCCCAACGACTTCAAGGCCTACCTGCAGCAGCGCATCGCCGGTAAGACCAATGCCGAAGCGCTGCAGGCGATCAACCAGTCTCCGGTGGCGGTCACCACTCATCCGTTCGACACCCGGCGCGGCGAGCAGGTCGGCGTGCCCGTGCAGGCGAGCAAGTAAGGACCACTCATGCATATCGAAGCGCGGTTGTTCGAATTCCTGACGGCCTTCTTCGCCCTGGCCGCGGTCGTGTACGGCGTGCTCACCGCGCTGTTCGCCACCGGCGGCATCGAGTGGGCGGGCACGGTGGCGCTGGTGCTGACCACCGGTCTGACCCTGATCACCGGTACCTTCTTCCGATTCGTCGCCCGGCGCCTGGACACCCGGCCCGAGGACTACGAAGACGCCGAGATCAGTGACGGCGCCGGCGAACTGGGCTTCTTCAGCCCGCACAGCTGGTGGCCGGTGCTGATCGCGCTGTCCTTCTCGACGGCCGCCGTCGGCGCGGCGCTGTGGCTGCCGTGGCTGATCGTCGCCGGCATCTGCTTCGTGCTGTTCACCGCGGGCGGCCTGGTCTTCGAGTACTACATCGGCCCCGAGAAGCACTGACCGCGCCCAGGTCACAACCATGCGTCAGTTCTCTGACGTGCCGCGTCGCCTGATCCGCTCGCGCACCTGGTTGGGTAGTGTTGCCGAGGCAGCATTCGAGACGGATAGGCCGAGGGTTAGTTGGAGATGAGCGGGCCTTCAGGACCGGACAAACCCGGTGCGGGCGACGATCCGGCACCGAGCACCGGTGAGACGGACATCCATTCGCGGGCGTATTCAGCACCGGAATCCGAACAATTCGTCAGCGCGCCGTACGTTCCGCCGGACCCGGCGTTGTACGACTACGACAGCTACGACCCCGTGGTCGACGACAGCCCGGACGCCCCGCCGCGATGGCCCTGGGTCGTCGGCGTCGTCGCCATCATCGCGGCCGTCGCGCTGGTCGCTTCCGTCGCGGTTCTGGTGACCCGCACCGACAACACCAATCTGGCCACGCCGTCGACGAGCACCACCACGTCGGCGCCGCCGGTGCAGGACGAGATCACCACCACCACACCGCCCCCGCCGCCCAGCCCCGAGCCGCCGCCACCGACCACCGAGGCGCCGCCACCCCCGCCGCCCGAGACGGTCACGGTGACCCAGGAGCCGCCCCCACCACCGCCGCCGCCGGCCACCACCGAGGCGCCGCCGCCCGCCACCACGACGGCACCCCCGCCGCCCCCGACGAGCACCGCGCCCCCGGGTCCCCGGCAGGTGACCTACTCGGTGACCGGCACCAAGGCGCCCGGCGACATCATCACCGTCACCTATATCGACGCGTCCGGCCGCAGCCGCACCCAGCGCAACGTGTACATCCCGTGGTCGCTGACGGTCACGCCGATCTCGCAGTCCGAGGTCGGTTCGGTGCAAGCCTCGAGCCTGTTCCTGGTGAGCCGGTTGAACTGTTCCATCACGACCAGCGACGGCACGGTGTTGTCCTCCAACACCGGCAATGCCGCCCAGACGAGCTGCTGATGCGCGACGAGAGACGATTGTCCGGCCCGGAGAACCTGGACCGCATCCTGCTGGGCGTCTGTGCCGGCGTCTGGCTGCTCGCCCTGGGTGCCGGGGTGGCGGCCACCGTCGCGCTGGTCGACTTGAGCAGCGGACGCGGTTCGGTACGTGCCGAGCTGTCCGGTTCGGACACGCCGTGGGTGCTCTACACCGTGATCGGGGTGTCCGCGGCCGTCATCGCTGCGGCCATCCCGCTGCTCATCCGGGCCCGCCGGGACAGCAGCCAACGGCCCCAGCGCGGGGTCGCCGGCAGCAGCGGCTCGGCCGCCGACGATATCGCCGCCATCACGGGTGCGCCCGGGGGCCGGCGTCGGGCCGGTACGGTGTCGGCCGCGTCCGAGGGCCGTCGCCCGGCGCTGCCCGCGATCGTCGACGAGGTATACCTGCGTTGCACCACGGGCATCGGCTGCGCGGTGGGCGCCGGGGTGCTCGCCGTCGGTATCGGCACGTATCTGATGGCCACCGGCAGCGACACCACCGCCTGGGTGGCGTACGGCGTGGCCGGCCTGATCACGGTCGCGATGGCTGCGGTGCCGTGGTTCTACCTGCGTGAGCTGCACACGGTGACGGGCGCCCCGAGCGCCTAACGCGGCGCCCTCTGGAGGAGACCGCTCGCGCTACGGCCGTCGTGAGTGTGGGCCCTGTGCACGCTTTCTCGTGTCTCGACGTGCGTAACGCCCACATTCGTCTGGTCGGGCTGGAGCTGGGAAAGCGACCGCGCCCGTACCCGAGTGTCGGCACTGTGCACACCTTCTCGCGTCTCGACGCACATGGCGCGCCACATTCGGGTGGTGCCGGGCACCTGCCAGGTGGGGGAGGGGAGGGGTGCTCTTTCTAGAGCAAAGCGAAAGGGCCCGCACAGCTTTCGCTGTGCGGGCCCTTTCGTGGTTCCGAACTAGTGGTGCCCGTTGGACCCGTTGGTGCTGTCCTGGCGCTCCCGCAGAGCCGTCAGCGCCTTGTGCTCGGCGGCGTGGGCCGCCTCGGTCAGCGCATCATGCTGCTCGACGGGATCCGGGAACAGGAAGCTTCCCGAACCCGGCGCGCCGCCGGAGCCCAACTTGTTCATCCGCTTGGGCAGGGCCGCGCCCTGGTACTCCAGCGGAATCGGGTGGCCGTGCTCGTCCACCGGGCCGAGCGGCTGATGCAGCTCGATGTAGGCACCCTGCGGCAGGCGCTTGATGATGCCCGTCTCGATACCGTGCTCCAGCACCGCGCGGTCGCTGCGCTGCAGGCTGATCGCCCACCGGTAGGTGATGTAGTAGACGATCGCGGGCAGCACCACCATGCCGATGCGGCCGATCCACGTGGTCGCGTTGAGCGAGATGTGGAACTTCAGCGCGATGATGTCGTTCATGCAGGCAAACGTCAGCAGGATGTAGAACGACACCGCCATCGCGCCGATGGCCGTCCGGACCGGTGCATCACGCGGACGCTGCAACAGGTTGTGGTGCGCGTCGTCGCCGGTGAACTTCTTCTCCATGAACGGCCAGGCCATCAGCAGACCGAAGACCAGACCCATGCCCATGGCGATCCAGAAGGGCTGCGGGATGGTGTGGTTGCCGATGTAGATCTCCCACGGCGGGAACAGACGGATCAGGCCGTCGGTCCACATCATGTAGAAGTCGGGCTGGCTACCGGCCGACACCTGCGAGGGCTTGTAGGGCCCCAGCACCCAGATCGGGTTGATCTGCAGCAGACCGCCCATCAGGCCCAGGATGCCGACGATGATGGCGAAGAACGCTCCGGACTTGAACGCGAACACCGGCATGACCCGCACGCCGACCACGTTCTTCTCGGTTCGTCCCGGGCCGGGGAACTGGGTGTGCTTCTGGAACCACACCAGCGCCATGTGCGCCCCGATGAGCGCCAGGATGATGCCCGGGATGAGCAGGATGTGCAGGGCGTAGATGCGCGGGATGAAGATGTCGCCGGGGAAGTCCCCGCCGAACAGCGCCCAGTGCATCCAGGTGCCGATGATCGGGATGCCCATCGTGATGCCGGACAGGGCGGCGCGGACGCCGGTGCCGGACAGCAGGTCGTCGGGCAGCGAGTAGCCGAAGAACCCCTCGAACATGGCCAGGATCAGCAGCAGTGAGCCGATCACCCAGTTCGCCTCACGCGGACGCCGGAAGGCGCCGGTGAAGAAGATGCGGGCCAGGTGCACCATGATCGACGCCGCGAACAGCAGGGCCGCCCAGTGGTGGACCTGCCGGACGAACAGACCGCCGCGCACCTCGAAGCTGATGTCCAGGGCCGTCTCGTAGGCCCGCGACATCTGCACACCGCGCAACGGCTGGTACACGCCGTTGTAGGTGACCTCGGCCATCGACGGGTCGAAGAACAGGGTCAAGTACACACCGGTGAGCAGCAGCACGACGAAGCTGTACAGCGCGATCTCACCCAGCAGGAACGACCAGTGGGTGGGGAACACCTTGTTCAGCTGACGACGGACGGCCGCCGAGGGGTGGTACCGCGAGTCGATCGCATTGCCTTGGGCGGCTGCGATCTTGGCAAGGTCAGGGCTCATGATTTGCGCTCCCAGAATGCCGGTCCGACGGGTTCGATGAAGTCGCCGTTGGCGACCAGATAGCCGTCCTTGTCGATGGTAATGGGCAACTGCGCCAGGGCACGAGCGGCCGGACCGAAGATCGGACGGGCGAAGTGCAGCGCGTCGAACTGCGACTGGTGGCAAGGGCACAGGATGCGGTAGGTCTGCTGCTCGTACAGCGATGAGGGGCAGCCCAGGTGCGAGCAGACCTTGGTGTAGGCGAACAGCTCACCGAAGTTGAAGCTCTCCTGACCCTGGCGCTTGACCACCCGGCCCATGTCGTTGGGCTTGATGCGGATGAGCATCACCGGGTTGCGCACGCCCATGGCGATTTCGGCCAGCTTGTGCGAGGACTCCACCGTGGTGCCGTCACCGTCGGACTCACGCCACGGGAACACGGTCTCCATACCGCCGGCGTCGATGTCCTCCGGGCGCATCTTGACGAACGGCGATTCACCCGGCAGGCCGGTCGCGCGGGCCAGGAAGATGGTCTCGCCGCTGACGCGGGGCGTCCAGCCCGAGGTCCACAGCACGGCCTTCTTGCCTTCGGCGGTCTGCACCACCGGCTTCCACGGGTTCTTGATCAGACCGCCGAGGAAGGCAACCGCCGTGCCCAGCCCGAAGGCGCCGAGCCCGATGCCCAGGGACAGTCCGATCAGCTTGCGCCGCTTGATCGTCGAGGACTCCAGAGCGTCGGTCAGGTTGGCGGCGATGGTCTTGCGGTGGATCTCCGGGGACGCGCCGTCATGGCGGTCCTGGATGGAGATCTCCTCGGGGATGAACTTCTTCTGGTACAGCACCGCGCCGACGCCGATGGCCAGGATGGAGAGCCCGAACGTCAGGCCGTACAGCGGGGTGGCCAGCGAGTAGAGCCATTCACCCTCGGAGCCGTAGGGCTTGTACTCCCAGGGCCAGAACAGGAAGACCAGCAGCAGTGCCAGACCGGAGAGCCCGCCCAGCAGCAGCCAGTACGAGACGGTCCGGGCGGCCCGCTTCTCGGCCTTGGTGCCCTCGATGGGCCAGCGCGGCTCCTTGTAGACGATCTCGACACCGTCGAGCTTGCCGCCGAGTTCGAGCAGCTCCTCGCGCGACATGCTCGCCAGCTCGGCGTCGGTCGGCTGACCGGGGACGCCGGTCTGACCGGGGGTATCGGTGCCCTTGATGTCACCGCTCATGCGCGTGCTCCGATCCACATCGCGATACCGATCGCGGCCACCATCCCGATGATCCAGGCCGCCATACCTTCAGGCGCCGGGCCGAACCCACCGAGGCCGTAGCCGCCGGGGCTGGGGGTGGCCGCCGCCTCCCGCACGTAGCTGACGATGTCGACCTTCTCCTGCGGGGAGAGCTGACGGTCGGAGAACTTCGGCATGTTCTGCGGGCCGGTGAGCATCGCGCTGTACACCTGCGCGGGCACCTTGGACGCCTCACCGAGATCGGGCGCGTACTTACCGGAGGACAGCGCGCCGCCCTTGCCGGTGAAGTTGTGGCAGGACGCGCAGTTCAGCCGGAACAGGTCGCCACCGCGGGCCACGTCGCCGGACAGCAGCGACTCATCGGCGATGTGCCCGCTGGCATCTCGCGGCACGACGGGGCCGCCGCCGTTGGCCTGCACGTAGGCGCCGAGCGCGTCGATCTGGTGCTCGTCGAAGACCGGAGCCTTGCGCGGGGCCTGGGCCTCACCGCGCATCGCCGGCATACGTCCGGTCGACACCTGGAAGTAGACCGCCGCCTCGCCCGCGCCGATGAGGCTCGGGCCGCGGTCGGGCACGCCCTGCAGGTTGGCGCCGTGGCAGCTGACACACGAGGTGTCGAACAGCTGCTTGCCGGTGCGCAGCAGCGCCGAAGACGACTCGTCGGCGACCGCCACCTGGGGGGTGGGGGTCAGCGTGGCCGCGACGGCCCCCGCAGCACCGAGGCCGACCAGCAGCAGCACCGCCGCTGACAGGCGCCGGTGCAACCGACGGCGAGACTTGGTGGTCATCGAACCCCTTCTCATCGACTGGATCACCGGACGAAGTAGATGACGGCGAACAGAGCGATCCACACGATGTCGACGAAGTGCCAGTAATAGGACACGACGATCGCTGCGGTGGCCTGGGCCGGCGTGAACTTGCTCATGCGGGTACGCGCGAGCAGGAAGATGAAGGCGACGAGACCGCCGATGACGTGCAACCCGTGGAAGCCGGTCGCCAGGTAGAAGACCGAACCGTAGGCGCTGCCGGGGATGGTCGTGCCGTGCTCGACGAGATGGAAGTACTCGTAGCCCTGGCCGCCGACGAAGAACGCGCCCATCAGGAACGTGATGACGTACCACCGGCGCAGGCCGAAGACGTCACCGCGCTCGGCGGCGAACACGCCCATCTGGCAGGTGAACGACGAGGCGATCAGCACGGCGGTCACCGGCACGGCCAGCCACAGGTTGAGCTCCGTGGGGGGCGGCGGCCAGACGCCGTGTGCTTGGGCTCGCGCGGTGAAGTACATCGCGAACAGTCCAGCGAAGAACATCAGCTCACTGGAAAGCCACACGATGGTGCCGACACTGACCATATTCGGCCTGTTCAGCGAATGTACGCGAGACGTGATCGCGGTTCCGGAAGTCCCTACAGCGCTCGTCACAGGTGCAAGTATGACGCTTTGTAGTTGATTAACTCCACCCGGGTTCCGATTTGGTCGAGGTTGTGTCGCGATCGGGTGCCGATCCGGCCGTGATCGGGCCGCCGGGGCGCCCCCGGCCAGGCGATAGCATCACGTGGTGCCTCTCGCCGAACCCTCCGCCGACGTATCCACCTGGCCGCACATTCTGGGCCTGCTGACGACACACCAGGATCTGCTGCGGGGGCAGGCGGCCTGGGCGATGGACCAGATCATGACCGGTGCGGCGACGCCCGCTCAGATCTCCGGTTTCGCCGTCGCGATGAAGATGAAGCGACCCAACTCCGCCGAGGTGCGCGAGCTGGCCGACGCGATGCTCAAGCACGCCCGCCGGCTGCCCGCCGACGCGGTCGGTAACGCGGCCGTGGACATCGTCGGCACCGGCGGCGACGGCTCCAACACGGTGAACCTGTCCACCATGGCCTCGATCGTGGTGGCCGCCGCGGGTGTACCCGTGATCAAGCACGGCAACCGGGCGGCGTCGTCGCTGTCGGGTGGTGCCGACACCCTCGAAGCCCTCGGCGTGCGGATCGACCTGGGCCCCGAGGATGTCGCCCGCAGCCTCGGCGAGGTCGGGATCGGCTTCGCGTTCGCCCCGCAGTTCCATCCGTCCTATCGGCACGCCTCGGTGGTGCGCCGCGAGATCGGCGTCCCGACCGTCTTCAATCTGCTTGGCCCGCTGACCAATCCGGCCTCTCCGCGGGCCGGCTTGATCGGTTGCGCCTGGGGTGACCTGGCCGAGGTGATGGCCGGTGTGTTCGCCGCGCGGGGATCCAGCGTGCTGGTGGTACACGGCGACGACGGCCTCGACGAGCTGACCACGACGACGACCAGCACCATCTGGCGGGTGCAGGCCGGCACCGTGGAGCGGCTCACCCTGGACCCGGCCGCGTTCGGGTTCAAGCGAGCCGACCTGAGCGAGCTGATCGGCGGTGACGCCGAGGCCAACGCAGCATCGGTGCGCGCGGTGCTGGGCGGCGCCCAGGGGCCGGTCCGCGACGCGGTGGTGCTCAACGCGGCCGGCGCGATGGTGGCGCACGCCGGGCTCTCCGGCGACGCCCAGTGGGTGCCGGCCTGGGAGTCCGGGTTGCGCCGCGCCACCGAGGCGATCGACTCCGGTGCCGCCGAGCAGCTGCTGGCCAAGTGGGTTCAGTTCACCCAGAAAGCCTAGGCGGGTAAGCCGTTCGCGCCGGCGGGTCGATGCCGAAACGGTCATCGGTCAGGTCGGCGCCGTCGTAGTGGGTGGCGGCCAGCCGGGCCGAGCGGGCGTGCGCGGCCCAGCCGGCCCACCGCGCGGCCGACCCGATCGGACTGGCGTAGCCCCGGTCGGCCCGCACGATGCGCACTCCGGGTCCGGCCAGCCAGCGCATGATCAACCCGGTCTCCTCGACGAGCGCCCCGCCCAGCGGCGCGGGCTCCGGCAGGATCGTCTGCGCCGCAGCGCAAATCGCGTCCACCACGGGCATGGGCGGTACCCCGCGGCGCGCACAGCCGGCCGAGGCCAGCTGCCCGTGCCGGATGACCGCCAGCTCCCAGCCGCCGCACCCGTCGGGGCGGGCCGCGACGAGTTCGTCGACGGCGGCCAGCGCCTGCAACCGCTGACCGCGGCACACCGCCTCCACCGTGTCGGCGGTGTGGTCGCGCAGCCGGGCGGCGCTCTCGTAGCGATGTGCTGCGGCCAGCGCCTCGATCTGCGCCAACACCGCGCCGAATGCCGCGCTGTCCGTGCCGGCGATGAGTGCGGCGGCGGCCTGCGGGGCCGCGGCGTATCCGGCGGCGTCGGCCCCGCGCGGGGCCGGACACGGCGCCAGTTCGTGGTGGTCGCAGGCGTGCCGCGCGGTGCGTGACAACCGTGCCGTACAGGTGCGCACACCCGTTCCGCGGGCCAGGATCTCGGCAGCCGCGACGGCGTCCGCCCGGGCGCTGAACGGGCCGAGAGCCCGCGCACTGCGCGGGGCCCGCACCACCGAGAACCGCGGGAACGCCTCCTCGGTCAGCACGATCCACCAATGGCGGCGCGGAAACCGGGAACGCCGGTTGTACGGCGGCGCGTGCGCGGCCAGCAGCCGTAGCTCGCGTACCCCCGCCTCCAATTCGTGCGCGCACTCGACGTGGTCGATCCGGGTGGCCAGGGCCACCATCTCCTTCATCCTGGTGCGCGGATCGGCTCCGGTGAAGTACTGGCTGACCCGGCGGTGCAGATCCACCGCGGTGCCGATGTAGAGCACCTCGTCGCCGGGCCCGCGGAACAGGTACACCCCGGGCCGGCCGGGGATGCCGGCGGCCAGGTGCCGCTTGCGGCGCTGCGGTGCGGTTTTGTCGGGGAGGTAGGACCGCAGCTCCGGGTAGGTGCGCACGCCCTGGTTGCCGACCCGTTCGATGAGTCCGTGCAACACATCGACGGTGGCACGCGCATCGTCGAGCGCGCGGTGGGTGGGCGTGGTGGCCGCACCGAACAGTTGTGCCAGCGCGGAAAGCCGGACGCTGGGCGCCTCGTCGCGGGTGAGCACCCGGCGGGCCAGCCGCACCGTGCACAGCACCGGCGGCCGTGGCCAGGTCAGCCCGAGTCGCTCGGTGGCGGCACGCAGGAATCCGATATCGAACCCGGCGTTGTGGGCGACCAACACCGCGCCGCGGGCGAATTCCAGGAAGGCCGGCAGCACGCTGTCGATCCGCGGTGCGTCGTGCACCATCGCCGAGGTGATCCCGGTCAACTGGACGATCTGCGGCGGGATGGCGCGGCCCGGGTCCACCAGGGTGGCCAGCTCGCCGAGCACGACGCCGCCGCGGACCTTGACCGCGCCGATCTCGGTGATGGCGTCATGGCCGTCCCCGGCAGCCCGGCCACCGGTGGTCTCCAGGTCGACGACGACGAAGGTGGTGTCGGCCAGCGCGATATCGGCGAGCGGCTCGACATCGGCGAAGCTCAGCTGCGACACGTCGGTGACGGTAACCCGCGCCACCGACAGCGCCGGGATCTGTCGGTGGGTCTCGTTACGGTGCGGGCACTGGCAGATCAGAGAGGACCTGACGTGACACGACCTGACATGACACATGGGCAACGACGACAACGACCGGCCGATGATTCTCGGGAACCGGATATCGACACCGGCACGGTGGTGATCGACTGCGACGACTGCGCGGTGCGCGGACCGGGATGCCAGGACTGCGTGGTCAGCGTGCTCCTCGGGGTTCCGGAGAGTTTGCTGGATGACGAGCGCCGGGCGCTGGAGGTGTTGGCCGACGCCGGGTTGGCCCCGCGGCTGCGGTTGGTCCCGATCCGGCGCGCGGAGAACCGAGGTGGTACAACAGGTGTGGCGTGATGACACGCACACTTCCGCGGAGGCAAAAATTCATCCGGATCGGCTGTTAAATTTGCGTCTCCTGTTGGACAAGCCCGATGCCGTTTCGTAACCTATCTGAGACCTAATTGAGTTCGAGCCGGCTCGTAAGCAGTTTAAGGACGCGAAACCTTGAGGCCTGATCGCACAGACCGACCGAAGCGTGGCGTCAAGCGACCCCTGGCCGGTGTGATAGCGAGCATGGTGCTCCTCGGGGGCGCACTCGCCGGCGGCGTGCACGCCGACCCGGCCGATGACGCACTGGCAAAGCTCAACGAGCTGTCACGGCAGGCCGAGGAGACCACCGAGGCCATGCATGCGGCCGAGCTGGACTTGGACAACAAGCTGGCAGCGCAGCGTGCCGCGGAAGCCAAGCACGCGGCCGACCTTGCAGACGCCGAAGCCGCCAAACAGCAGCTGGCAACGTTCCAGAGCTCGGTCAACAAGGTTGCCGCCGCCCAATATATGGGTGGCCGTACCGATGGTCTCGACGCCATGCTCACCGCCGCCTCGCCGCAGGGGTTGATCGATCAGCTCGCCGTGCAGCGGGTGATGGCCACCGAGATGTCGTCGCAGATGCAGAACTTCCGGACCACCAGTTTGCGCGCCACTCAGGCCGAGACGGCCTCGGCGCAGTCGGCCGCCGACGCCAAGACGGCCGCCGAGCAGGCCGCCGCGGTGCGCGCCGATCTGCAGTCCAAGCAAAGCAAACTGCAGGTGCAGATCGCCGTCGTCAAGTCGCAGTACCAGGTGCTGACCCCGGCCCAGCGCGAGGCGCTGGCCGCCATTCCGCCGGCGCCCGCCGCGCCCGCTCCGGCTGACGCGCCGCCGCCGGCGGCGTTGCCGGGGCAGGATCCGGCCGTGCTCGCCGCGCCGCCGGAGGCCATCCCGCCCGGTGACGTCGCGCCGCCGCCGGACGGCGCGGTTCCGGCGCCCGGGGGGACCAGTGAAGGCATGGCCGCCGTGCAGGCGGCGCTCACCCGGATCGGCTCGCCGTACTCCTGGGGCGCTGAAGGGCCCGGCGCCTTCGACTGCTCGGGTCTGGTCAAGTGGGCGTTCCAGCAGGCCGGTATCTCACTGCCGCACTCGAGCTACGCGCAGGCTGCCGGCGGCCAGCCGGTGTCCACCGATCAGATGCAGCCCGGTGACGTCATCTCGTACTACTCCGACGCCTCGCACGTCGGCATCTACATCGGTGACGGCATGATGGTGCACGCATCGACCTTCGGTGTGCCGGTGCGGATCGCTCCGGTCAACAACGCGCCGATCTACAACGTCCGTCGCTACTGATCTCGCGCGGGTCGCGCTGCCCCTGGTCCTGACCGCACTGCTGGCCGGCTGCCAGCAGCCCGGCACTGCGCCCACCCCCGCCCACTCGACCTCCCCGGTCACCTCGTCCTCGGTCGAATCGGCGCAGACCCGCTCGCTGCCCCTGCCGGACGGCCGCACCGCACACCTGCGCAGCCTCGGCGGGCCGCGCACCCAGCCGCTGCTGGACCGGATCGCCGGCGAGCTCGGCGACGCCGCGGCCGCCGTCACCGCGTTCTGGGGACCGGACTGGCCCAGGGACATCGTCGTGATCGCCACCGAGACCGACCAACAGTTCCGCGTGCTGGGTTTCGACGGTCCCGATATCGCGGCCGCCACCACCGCCGACGGCATCGTGTTCGCGCCGGGGGCAGCCGCCATGAGCCCGGCATCGCTGCGAATCGTGGTGCGCCACGAACTGTTTCATTACGCGGCACGGGCGCACACCGCCGCCGATGCCCCACGCTGGCTGGCCGAGGGGGTGGCCGACTTCGTGGGCCGGCCGCCGACCCCGCTGCCCGGCCCCGCCGCCGCGGCGGCACTGGCGCGGCTGCCCACCGATGCCGATCTGGACAGTGTGGGCGAGCAGCGCTCGGCCGCCTACGACCGGGCCTGGTGGTTCAGCCGCTATGTCGCCGCCCGCTACGGGGCCGACACGCTCAGGCGGCTGTATGTGCGGGCCAGCGAGCCCGGACACCCCGATGTGGCGGACGCGGTCCGGGCCACCCTGGGCGCCGACCTGGACCGGGTACTGGCCGGCTGGCGGGACTGGATGAGCGGATAGCCTTGGGGCGATGACGCGGGTGCTGCTGGTAACCAACGACTTTCCGCCGCGCCGCGGCGGTATCCAGTCCTACCTGGAGGCCTTCGTCGGGCAACTGCTGGCGCACGGTGGGCACGAGCTGACCGTCTACGCGCCGAAATGGAAGGGCGCCCCCGATTACGACCGCACCGCCGGCTACCGGGTGGTGCGCCATCCGACCACGCTGATGCTGCCCGAGCCGTCGGTGGCCAACCGGATGCGCGCGCTGATCGCCGAACACGGCATCGAAACCGTCTGGTTCGGCGCGGCGGCCCCGCTGGCACTGCTGGCCCCACTGGCCAGAGCCGCGGGTGCGTCCCGGGTGATGGCCAGCACGCACGGCCACGAGGTGGGCTGGTCGATGCTGCCCCTGGCCCGAAACGCCTTGCGCCGCATCGGTAACGAGACCGACATCGTCACCTACGTCAGCAGTTATACCCGCGGTCGGTTCGCCTCGGCGTTCGGGCCGCGCGCGCACCTGGAGCGGCTCTCGCCCGGGGTCGACGTGGACCGGTTCACCCCCGACCCGGCCGCGCGCGCCGCGTTGCGGACCCGGCACGGGCTGGGGGAGCGGCCGGTGGTGGTATGCCTGTCGCGGCTGGTGCCGCGCAAGGGCCAGGACATGCTGATCCGCGCGCTGCCCGCCATTCGCGCTGCGGTGCCGGACACTGCTCTCGTGGTGGTCGGCGGCGGACCCTACAGTGACACGTTGCACAAGCTGGCCCACCGGGCCGGGGTGGCCGAACATGTGGTGTTCACCGGCGGTGTGCCGGGTGAGGAGCTGCCCGCTTATCACGCGATGGGTGACGTGTTCGCCATGCCGTGCCGTACCAGGGGCGCCGGTTTGGACGTCGAGGGGCTGGGCATCGTGTTCCTGGAGGCCTCGGCGTGCGGTGTGCCCGTGGTCGCCGGTCGCTCCGGCGGGGCACCGGAAACGGTGCGCGACGGGGAGACCGGCATCGTCGTCGACGGGACCGACGTCGGCGCGATCGCCGCCGCGGTCAGCGGTGTGTTGGCCGACCCGGCCGCCGCCGCGGCGATGGGCGCGGCCGGCCGGCAGTGGACCGTGCGGAACTGGCAGTGGAGCGCCCAGGGGGCGCGGCTGCACCGACTGCTCAGCGGCGCCGAGGAGAGTTAGGCGTACAGCGCGTCGATATCGGCGGCGAACTTCTGCGCCACCACCTTGCGCTTCACCTTCAGCGTCGGGGTCAGCTCGCCGGTGTCCTCGGTGAAATCGACCGGCAGGATCCGGAATTTGCGGATCGCCTCGGCCTTGGACACCACCTGGTTGGCGTCCTTGACCGCCAGCTCCACCTCGGCGAGCAGATCCGGGTCGGTGGCCAGGTCGGCCACCGTGGCGGCGGGGTCCTTGCTGTTGCGCTGTTTCCAGCCGGGGAAGGCCTCCGGGTCGATGGTGATCAACGCCGCGATATAGGGCTGCTGGTCACCGACACACATGGCCTGACTGATCAACGGGTGCGCCCGCAGCCGGTCCTCCAACACGGCGGGGGCGACGTTCTTGCCGCCGGCGGTGACGATGATCTCCTTCTTGCGTCCGACGATGGTCAGGAACCCGTCGTCGTCGATCGCGCCGAGATCGCCGGTGTGGAACCAGCCATCGGTGAAGGCTTCCTTGGTCGCTTCGTCGTTGTGCCAGTAGCCGCCGAACACCACGCCGCCCTTGACCAGCAGTTCGTCATCGGGGCCGAGCCGCATGCTGTTGCCCGGCAACAACTTTCCTACCGAGCCGACCTTGAGGGCGCCGATCTGGTTGGCGGTGATGGCCGCGCTAGTCTCGGTCAGGCCGTAACCCTCGTAGATGGTCAGGCCGACACCGCGATAGAAGTGGCCCAGCCGGGCACCCAGCGGGGCGCCGCCGGAGATCGCGGCGCGGCAGGCACCGCCCAGCGCGGCGCGCAGCTTGCCGTAGACCAGCCGATCGAACACCGCGTGCTTGACCTTGAGCACCAGGCCGGGTCCGCCCTTGTCGAGCGCCTGGCTGTATTCGATCGCGGTGCTGGCGGCCAGGTCGAAGATCTTGCCCTTGCCGCCGTCGCGGGCGTTCTGCTCGGCGGTGTTGTACACCTTTTCGAACACCCGCGGCACCGACACCACCAGCGTCGGCTTGAACACCCCGAAGGTCGGCACCAGATTCTTGATATCGCTGGTGAACCCGAGGGTCACCTTGTTGGTGAAGGCGGCGACGGTCAGCGCCCGGGCCAGCACGTGGGCCAGCGGGAGGAACACCAGCAGCCGCTCACCTTTGACCAACAGATCGGGGAAGCTGGCCTTGGCGCCGTGGATCTCGGAGAGCAGGTTGGCGTGCGTCAGCTGGCAGCCCTTGGGCAGGCCGGTGGTACCCGAGGTGTAGATCAGGGTGGCCGGATCGGCCGACCGGATGCCGGAGCGTCGGGTTGCCAGCTCGGCGGCGTCGATGCCCTTACCCGCCTCGGCCAGTGCGTCCAGCGCCGCCGGACCGGTTCCCGCGATGCGCAGCACCTTGCGCACATGCGGCACCTGATCGCGCAGCTGCTCCACCCGGTCGGCATGGGCATCGGTTTCCGCGATCACCAAAACGGCCGACGAATCGGCCAGCACGTGGCGGATCTGCTCGGCCGAGCTGGTCTCGTAGATCGGCACGGTCACCGCGCCGGCGGACAGGATGGCGAAGTCGATGATGGGCCACTCGTAGCGGGTCGCCGACAGGATGGCCACCCGATCACCGGGCTGGACGCCCTCGGCGATCAAACCCAGGGCCGCGGAACGGATCTGCTCGGCGGCCTGGGCGCAGGTGACATCGGTCCAGCGGCCGTCGACCTGACGCTGGAAGATCACGTGGCCGGGATCCTGGGCCTCGTGGGCGTATACGGCGTCGACGACGGTGTCGGACTCACCGATCTGGAACGTTGCGGCAACGCTGTACTCACGCACGATTCTGGCCCCTCGTCAATGCTGGTGACGGATGACTTGCGGCATCCGCCGGTCAGCCTAGTCGCCCCCGTCGGACCGGCGGTACCGCGTGTGTGATGCTGACAGCCATGAACAGCGTGCAGATCTCCGACGAGACGTTCGTATGCGCGGATCCTGCCGAGGTCGGTCGCGCGGTGGGCGACCCGGCGAGCTGGCGGCGGTGGTGGCCGGATCTGCGCCTGACGGTCGTCGAGGACCGCGGCCCGGCCGGGGTGCGCTGGACCGTCGCCGGTGCGCTGACCGGAACCATGGAGGTGTGGCTGGAGACCATGATGGACGGGGTCATCCTGCATTATTTCCTGCACGCCGAGCCGTCCGGTGCCAGCGCGCACGACCTGGCCCGGCTGGACCTGGCCAAGCTGAACCACACCCGCCGGGTGGCGGGCAAGCGGATGGCGTTCGAGGTCAAGACCCGCCTGGAGCAGCACCGGCCGGTCGGGGTATCGCGGCTGTCCTGATAGTGAGCAGGGCGTTCGGCGGTGCGGGTACATTTCTGGGCGTGGCGGAGAAGACGGCGCAGACGATCTACATCGATGCCGATCCCTCGACGGTGATGGACGTGATCGCCGATATCGGCTCGTATCCGCAATGGGTGGCCGAGTACAAGGAAGCCGAGGTGCTCGACGCCGACCCCGCGGGCAACCCCAAGACGGCGCGCCTGGTGCTGGACGCGGCCGTGCTCAAGGACACCATGGTGTTGTCCTACCAGTGGCCGGCCGACCGTAGATCGGTGACCTGGACGTTGGTGTCGAGCTCGCTGCTGCGCGGCTTGCAAGGCGCATATCGATTGTCGCCCAAGGGTTCTGGAACAGACGTCACGTACGAACTTTCCGTCGACCTGCTCATCCCGATGATCGGCCTGCTCAAGCGCAAGGCCGAACGCCGACTCACCGACACCGCGCTCAAGGACCTCAAGAAGCGAGTCGAGGTGGGTGTGAGCTGAATGGCGAGCAAGTGTCCGCACCCGCCCGCATCAGCCTGTTCGTCGGGAAGGGCGGGGTAGGCAAGTCGACGTTGGCGACCGCGACCGCGGTGCGCGAAGCGCGCAACGGTCAGCGGGTGCTGATCGTGTCGACCGACCAGGCGCACTCCACCGGCGACGTGCTCGGGGTGCCGGTCGCACCGACCGGCACCAGGGTGCCGACCCGGGTGCTGGCCGATGTCGACACCGGCTTCCTGGACGCGCTGGCCCTGGACACGCTGGCCGTACTGGAGGACCGGTGGCGCGACGTGGCCGGGCCGCTGGCCGAACGGTTCCCCGAGTCGGATCTGGGCGACGTTGCCCCGGAAGAGCTTTCGGCCATGCCGGGCATCCAGGAGGTGCTCGGCCTGCACGAGGTGGGGGAGCTGGCCGACTCCGGCCACTGGGATCACGTGGTGGTCGACTGCGCGTCCACCGCCGACGCGCTGCGCATGCTCACCCTGCCCGCGACGTTCGGGCTGTACCTCGAGCGGATCTGGCCGCGGCACCGTCGGCTGTCGATGCGCGGGGGCGATGCCGCGTCGGCGGCGGTGGTGGCGCTGCTGGAACGGATCGCCGACGGCACCGACGCGCTGTCGGCGCTGCTCGCCGACGCTGAACGGGTCAGCGCGCACCTGGTGCTCACCCCGGAGCGAGTGGTGGCGGCCGAGGCGATCCGCACCATCGGCTCGCTGACGCTGATGGGGGTGCGGGTGGCCGAGTTACTGGTCAACCAGGTGCTGCTCCAAGACGATTCGTACGCGTACACCAACCTGCCGGACCACCCCGCGTTCGACTGGTACACCGAGCGGATCGCCGAACAGCGCACCGTACTCGAGCACCTGGACACCGCGATCGGAGATGTGCAGCTGGTGCTCGTGCCGCACCTGGCCGGCGAGCCCATCGGACCCAAGGCGCTGGCCGAGCTACTCGCCCAGGCCCGGCGGCGCGATGGGGCGCCACCGCCCGGCCCGCTCAAGCCGGTGGTGGACCGTGAATCGGGAACTGGGCTCGAAGCGGTCTACCGGATGCGGATACAGTTGCCGCAGGTTGACCCCGGCTCGCTGACACTGGGCCGGGTCGACGACGATTTGATCATCGGCTCCGGCGGGATGCGCCGCCGCGTCCGGTTGGCGTCGGTGTTGCGGCGCTGCACCGTGATGGACGCCCAATTGCGGGGTACCGAACTCACGGTGCGATTCCGCCCCGATCGAAAGGTATGGCCGGAGTGACAGGGGAAGGCCCAGATCCCGACGCCGCCCGGCGGCGGCACGCGGACGTGAGCCCCGAACTGCGGCAGTTGGCGCAGGCCATCCTCGACCGGCTCGATCCTGCGGTACGGTTGGCCGCCGCCCGGGCCGCATCCGCAGGCGCCGGTGAGGGCAGATGCCAGCAGGTCTGGTGCCCGGTGTGCGCGCTGGCCGCCCTGGTCGCCGGTGAACAGCATCCGCTGCTGTCGGTCATCGCCGAGCACAGCATCGCGCTGCTGGCCATCGTGCGCGCCATCGTCGGCGACCCCGACTCTGCCGGACCGTCGTCGCCGGATTCCACGCCGCCACCCCCCGCCGACGGTGAGCGGCCACCCAAGGCCCCCGGCCGCTACGAATCCATCCGGGTCGACGTCGAGGACTGATCGGCTGGGCTGGTTCCCCCGTCGCTGCGCTCGCCCCGGGGTTGGTTCCCCCGTCGCTGCGCTCGCCCCCGGGCTGGCTCCCCCGCCACCTGCCCATGTGGTCGTCGTAACAATGCGTGGGTAAAGTTGTCGCGGAACGCTGTCAAGGCGTGCGGCGCGGGAGGCAACGTGTTTTTCTGGTTCTACAAATACATCTTGATGGGCCCCCTGTTGCGTTTGCTCGGCAGGCCGAAAGTGCAAGGGCTGGAATACGTTCCGGATTCGGGTCCGGTCATCCTGGCCAGCAATCACCTGGCCGTCGCGGACAGCTTCTACCTGCCGCTGGTGGTGCGGCGCCGGATCACCTTCCTGGCCAAGGCCGAGTACTTCACCGGCACCGGGATCAAGGGCAAGCTCACCAAGTTCTTCTACTCGTCCACCGGCCAGGTGCCCATCGACCGCACCGACGCCGACTCGGCCCAGGCCGCCCTGCAGACCGCCCAGCGCATCCTCTCCCAGGGCAAGTTGCTCGGGATGTACCCCGAAGGCACCCGTTCACCCGACGGACGGCTCTACAAGGGCAAGACCGGTCTGGCCCGGATCGCGCTGGAAAGCGGTATCCCCGTGATTCCCGTCGCGATGATCGGAACCGACGTGGTGAACCCACCGGGCGACAAGATGTGGCATTTCGGCCGGGTGCAGGTGCGCTTCGGCAAGCCCATGGACTTCAGCCGGTTCGAAGGGCTGGCCGGTAACCGGTTCATCGAGCGTGCCGTGATCGACGAGGTGATGTACGAACTGATGCGGTTGTCCGGTCAGGAGTACGTCGACCTGTACGCGGCCGACGTCAAAGAGGGCAAGACCCCCGCTCCGGTGGCCAAGGCCGGTTAGCTCGCCGCCGCCGCGGTCGTATCGACAGACGTGGGGGCCTTGCGCGCATCACCGCCGACCGCGCCGCGCGCCGGTGCGCCGGCGCCGGCCACCGCGATGACGATCAGCGCCCACCACAGATAGGAACCGCCGGCCAGCTTGCGCCACAGCGAGGCCGCGGTCTCGTGGTGTTCGGGCAGCAACGTGATCGGCGTCCACACCATCAGCGCCAGCCCGGCCGCGCTCACCAGCACCAGCGCCAGTCGGCGTCGGCGAAACCCGACCACGGCGGTGACGATCACCGCAGGCATCATCCACACCCAGTGGTGCGACCACGACACCGGCGATACCGCCAGCCCGAACATCGCCACGCAGATCAGTGCGAGCACCGGCTCGCCGCCGTCGGCCGGGTCGCCGCCGCGCTGCAGCAGCCGGTGCACCGCCCAGCCGGTCAACGCGAGCACCAGGCAGCAGGCCACCGCCCAAGGCAGGAAACGCTGCTCCTCGCCGAGGCCAAGCCGAGCCAGGGTGCCCGAGATGTTCTGGTTGGTGTTGAGCGTCGCCGTACCGATGCGGTTGGTGTCGCGCAGCGTCTCGGTCCAGTACTCGCACGAATCCCGCCACGCCAGCGCGAAGCCCACCAGCGTCGCGGTGACCGCTGATATCGCCGTCACCGCCACCGCACGCACGTCGCGGCGCAGCAGGAAGTACAGCAGGAATACCGCGGGGGTCAGCTTGACGGCGATCGCCAGGCCGAGCAGCAGACCGCGCGGCCACGGCGTGCGCCTGGGCACGCAGTCGGCGATCACCAGCGTCATCAACACCACGTTGATCTGGCCGAAAGCGAAGTTGGACCGGATCGGCTCCAGGAAGACGACGGCCGGGGCGACCAGGGCCGCAGCCAGCCAGGCGCGCTGCTGCCAGGTGGCCGCGACCCGCAGCCGCGTCAACACGATCGTCACCGACACGATCAGCAGCACCAGCGTTGTCACGGTGATCGCCGCGCTGGCGGCGGGCAGGGTGAGCCAGGCAAACGGGGCGAAGGCGATCGCCGCCAGCGGCGGGTAGGTGAACGGCAGGTCGAGGCCGGCCTGGGTCTGGAACTTGGTGCTGTCGGCATACAGCGGGGTGCCGTCCAACCAGGCCCGGCCGCCCATCCGGTAGACGTCGATATCGATTCGGTACGGGGGGTGGCCGAGCAGCCGCCAGCCCGCCCAGGCCAGGCCCGCCAGAGTCAGCAGCTGGAACAACCGCCATGCCACGGTCGCCCGTAAACCCGCCTGAGTGCTCATTTCGTCGACCAGCCTATCCGTGTGGTCCGGCGCGCCGGCCGGCGCAGGACGCCTGGTGACACGTTCCGGTTGCTGGTCGGCGTATGTTCTCGACCGTGCACCCGCGCGTCCAGCTCGACTTCGTCACCGGCGATCGCCTGCCGCTGTTGTGCTGCCTGATCGCATTCATCCTCACGTTCTTCCTGACCCGCCTCATCGTCCGGTACATCCGCAGCCACCCGGCAGGCGACGCGCCGCGCAAGTGGTGGCAACCGCGCAATCTCTCGGTCGGCGGCGGTGTTCACCTGCACCACGCGGTCATCGGCGTGATCCTGGTGATGGTTTCCGGAGTGTCCATGGTGACCCTCGCGGTAAACGGAGGTGTGCCGGAATTCACGGTGGCCGCGGTGTTCTTCGGGATCGGTGCGGCGCTGGTGCTCGACGAGTTCGCGCTGATCCTGCACCTGCAGGACGTGTACTGGGCCGAGGACGGCCGCACCTCGGTGGACGCGGTGTTCGTCGCGATCGCGGTGGCCGGACTGCTGGTGCTGGGGTTCAACCCGCTGTCCTTCTTCGATATCGGGATCTGGCGGGCCGACGACACCTGGGAGGCGCGGACTGCCGTGATCGCGATGGCGGTGCTGACGCTGGCGCTGGCCGTGGTGGTGCTGCTCAAGGGCAAGGTGTGGACCGGTCTGGTCGGCATGTTCATCACGCCGCTGCTGTTCCTCGGCGCGATCCGGTTGTCCCGCCCGCACGCGCCATGGGCGCGCTGGCGCTACACCAGCCGGCCCCGCAAGATGCACAAGGCCCTGGAGCGCGAGCGGCGGCTGCGCCGGCCGGTGGTCCAGGCCAAGCTGTGGGTGCAGCACGTGGTTGCCGGTGAGCCGCATTTCCCGGACGACGTGTTGGTCAACGAGGAACTGGATCGCGAGATCCATGCCGCGCCGGCGCCCGCCGCGCCGCTGGCAAGCAAGGGGGGCCACTGAATGCGCTATTTCTACGACACCGAGTTCATCGACAACGGCCGCACCATCGAACTCATCTCGATCGGGGTGGTGGCCGAGGACGGTCGCGAATATTACGCGATCTCAACCGAATTCGACCCGGACCGGGCCGGCAGCTGGGTGCGCAAGAACGTGCTGCCCAAGCTGCCGTCGCCGTCGTCGAAGCTGTGGCGCTCGCGCAGGCAGATCCGCGCCGAGCTGGAGGACTTCTTCGATATCGACGGTGACGAGCCGATCGAGCTATGGGCCTGGGTGGGCGCCTACGACCACGTGGTGCTGTGTCAGCTATGGGGCCCGATGACCGATCTGCCGCCGGCGATGCCGCGCTTCACCAGGGAGCTGCGCCAGCTCTGGGAGGACCTCGGCAGCCCGCGGATGCCACCGCGACCCACCGATTCGCACGACGCCCTGGTCGACGCGCGGCACAACCTGCGCCGGTACCGGCTGATGGCCGCCGACGACCGGGAGGGGGACTGGGCGGTACGGGCCTGAGCTGCGGGTATGGCCGGTCAAATCGGCCCGGTGGCGCGGTTACCATAGAGCGGTGAACTGGACCGTCGACGTACCCATCGACCAGCTACCGGATCTGCCGCCGCTCCCCGAGGACCTGCGCCACCGGCTCGACGCCGCGCTGGCCAAGCCGGCGCTGCAGCAGCCCAGCTGGGACGCCGGCCAGGCCAAGGCGATGCGGACGGTGCTGGAGAGCGTGCCGCCGATCACCGTCCCGAGCGAGATCGAGAAGTTGAAGGAGCAGCTGGCGGCGGTCGCCCGCGGTGAGGCCTTCCTGCTGCAGGGCGGCGACTGCGCCGAGACGTTCGTCGACAACACCGAACCGCACATCCGGGCCAATATCCGCACCCTGCTGCAGATGGCGGTCGTGCTGACCTACGGGGCGAGCCTGCCGGTGGTCAAGGTCGCCCGCATCGCTGGTCAGTACGCCAAACCGCGCTCGTCCGATATCGATGCGCTGGGGTTGAAGTCCTACCGCGGCGACATGGTCAACGGCTTCGCCCCGGACGCCGCGGTGCGCGACCACGACCCGTCCCGGCTGGTCCGGGCGTATGCGAATGCCAGCGCCGCGATGAACCTGGTGCGCGCGCTGACCTCGTCGGGGATGGCGTCGCTGCAGAAGGTGCACGACTGGAACCGCGAGTTCGTCGCCAACTCGCCGGCCGGGGCGCGGTATGAGGCGCTGGCCGGCGAGATCGACCGCGGGCTGCGTTTCATGAGCGCGTGCGGGGTCGACGACCGCAACCTGCAGACCGCCGAGATCTTCGCCAGCCACGAGGCTCTGGTGCTCGACTACGAGCGGGCCCTGCTGCGGTTGTCCACCGAGTTCGACGAGCCGCGGCTGTACGACCTGTCCGCACACTACGTCTGGATCGGTGAGCGCACCCGGCAGCTGGACGGCGCGCACATCGCGTTCGTGGAGACCATCGCCAACCCGATCGGAATCAAGATCGGCCCCACCACCTCGCCCGAGCTGGCCGTCGAGTACGTCGAACGCCTCGACCCGCACAACGAGGCGGGCCGGCTCACCCTGGTCAGCCGGATGGGCAACCAGAAGGTGCGCGACGCGCTGCCGCCGATCATCGAGAAGGTGCAGGCCTCCGGGCACCAGGTGATCTGGCAGTGCGATCCGATGCACGGCAACACCCACGAGTCCTCCACCGGGTACAAGACCCGGCACTTCGACCGCATCGTCGACGAGGTGCAGGGCTTCTTCGAGGTGCACCACGCGCTGGGCACCCACCCGGGCGGCATCCACGTGGAGATCACCGGTGAGAACGTCACCGAATGTCTCGGCGGCGCGCAGGACATCTCCGACGACGATCTGGCCGGTCGGTACGAGACGGCCTGCGATCCGCGGCTGAACACCCAGCAGTCGCTGGAATTGGCGTTCCTGGTCGCCGAAATGCTCCGCGGCTGACCTGCCGGGTCAGTGCAACAACCCGGGCAGGTTGTTGCCCAGGGTCCAGGCACCGGTCGCGATCAACCCGGTCAGGATGAGCAGCACCAGCACCCAGCATGCCAAGGTGCGCCTGGCCCGCTGCCGCGCCCAGTCGAACTCGTCGAAGCCGATTCCGGCGAATTGCTCTGGCACCGGCGAGTATTCGGGCTCGGTCTCCGGCTCGGCCAGCGCACTGTCGAGGTCCTCGGCGAAGTCGGCCCCGTACTCCCGGGTGGGATTGGGCACCCGCTCGGTCCGTGCCCGACTGTCGAGTACCCGACTGTGGAACAGGGTGGCCGCCCGGTGTTGGGCCGACTGCCGGGGTGCGGGCACCCGGAACGGGGGCAGCCCGAGCTCGTCGGTGGCGTCGGCCAGCGCGTCGGCCAATTCCCCGGCGTCGGCATACCGTGCCGCCGGGTCGCGGTCGGTGGCCCGGGCCACCAGATCGTCGAATTGCCGCGGTACCCCGGCGATCCCGGCGCTCGGCAGCGGCACGTCGTGGTCCATCCGCTGATAGGCCACCGACAGCGCGGTGTCGCCGGTGAACGGCGTACGCCCGGTGAGCAGCTCGTAGGTCAACACGCCGACGGCGTACACGTCGCTGCGCGGGGTGGCTTCCCCGGTGCCGACCTGTTCGGGGGACAGGTACGCCGCGGTGCCCAGAATGACGCTGGTCGAGGTGATTCCGGCTTCGGCGACGGCACGCACCAGACCGAAATCGGCGATCTTGACCTCGCCGTCGTCGGAGATCAGGACATTCTCCGGCTTGATGTCGCGGTGCACCAGGCCCGCGGCGTGCGCCACCGCCAGCCCGCTGCAGAGCGGGGCAAGCACGGCGGCCACCGCGTGCGGCGGCATGGGACCGCGTTCGTTGAGCAGCTCGCGCAGCGTGCCGCCCTCGATGAGTTCCATCACCAGGAACGGCGCCGGCTCGCCGAGCCCGCCACCGCCCTGGTCGTACACGGCGACCAGGGCTGGGTGCTTCAGCCGCGCCACCGCCTTGGCCTCGCGCTCGAACCGGGTCAGGAACTGTTGGTCCCCGGCGTAGCGGGAATCCATCACCTTCAGCGCGACCGGCCGGTCCAGCCGGATATCGAGTCCGCGGTACACCGTGGACATGCCGCCGGAGGCAATCGGCGCGTCCACCCGGTAGCGGCGGTCCAGCACCGTGCCGACGAGCGGGTCCGCGCGCTGGTAGGTGTCCACCGAACACATGGTACGAGAGGTGCCCGCAGCCTTAGACTCTGTGCGGTGAGCAGCATTCCGGCGGCCGACGACGTCTTGGACCCCGAAGAATCCGTTTATGACCTGGCCGAGGTGTCGGCCCTTCTCCGCATCCCGGTGACCAAGGTGCAGCAACAGCTGCGCGACGGTCATCTGGTGGGTGTCCGGCGTAACGGGGCGGTGGTGGTGCCCAAGATCTTCTTCGACGAGACCGGGCACGTCGTCAAACCGCTGCCCGGATTGCTGGTGGTGCTGCAGGACGGCGGGTACCACGAGACCGAGATCATCCGGTGGTTGTTCGCCCCGGATCCGTCGCTGACCATCAGCCGCGACGGCAGCACCGAGCGGCAGACCAACGCCCGGCCGGTCGACGCGCTGCACTCACATCAGGCGCGTGAGGTCATCCGGCGGGCTCAGGCGATGGCTTACTGACGGCTCGGCCGTCGGGTGTCGCGGGCGCCTTCGCCAGCAGGTACCAGGCGCCGACCGCGCACGCGGTGGCCAGGCCGACGTGGATCCACGAGTACATGCCGTGTGAGCCGTCGGGTTTGAAGATCACCATGATCCACGTCGAGAAGCCGGCGATCAGCGCGATCGCGGCCCGCGACTGGGCGAGTGCCGACAGTATCGCCAGCGGCCAGGTGTAGTACCAGGGCAGCGCCGCGGGCACGAACAGCACCACGACGAGCATCGCCAGGGCGATACCGGTGAGCGCCTCCCGGTCGTCGTGCCGGAACCGCCACCACAGCAGCGGCAGGCTGATGGCGATCACGGCGACGCCGATGATCCGGGTGATGTCGAGCACGGCGTAGAAGTTCACCGTGACGAACAGTCCGCCAACGGTGTTGATGACGTTGGCGACTGCCGTCGGGACGGTCAGCCAGTTGATGATCTTCACCGAGCCGGCCAGCGCCGTCAGCCAGCCCAACCCGACCCCGGCCAGCCAGGACAGCACCGCGAATACGGCCACGAAGATCGCCGCCGAGGCGGCCGTCGCCATGCCGAACGCCTTCACCGGGCCGTGCTGGTGCCGCTCGCGCAACTGCCGGGTCCACACCCACACCATGAACGGCAACGCGATGCCGGCGGTGGCCTTCACCGCCACGGCGATGGCGATCAGGCTCACCCCCCACACCGGGCGGCCGCCGAAGGTCAGGGCGATGGCGGCCATCATCAGTCCGACCATCAGCATCTCGTTGTGCACACCACCCATCAGGTGGATGATCACCAGCGGGTTGAGCACGCAGATCCACAGCGCCACTGCACCGTTGGCGCCGACATGGCGTGCCACCCGGGGAGCGGCCCAGATCAGCAGGGCCAGGCCCGGCAGCATGCACAACCGCAGCAGCATGGTGCCCTCGACCACATGGTTGCCGACGATCAGCGTGACGAATTTGGCCACCAGGATGAAGGCCGGCCCGTACGGCGCCGTGGTGGTGGTCCAGATGGGGGAGACGTTGTCCAGCAACGAGTTCGGGTTGTCGACGGGGCCGACGACGTAGGGGTCGAAGCCGTCGCGCAGCAGGGCGCCCTGGGCCAGGTACGAATACGTGTCGCGGCTGAACACCGGCACGCTCAGCAGCAGCGGCGTCAGCCAGAACGCCGTGGTGGCCAGCATGGTGTACTCCGACACACCGCCCGCCCGGTTGATCACCCGCCGGCCCAGGCCCAGCCAGGCGATGAGCATCAGCGCGACGCCGCCCCACAGCAGCACCGACGACAGCACCAGGCCGTGCCCGAACCGCAGCCAGGACAGATGCAGCGATTCCAGCAGCGGATCGTGCAGGCGGGTGCTGCCGGCTCCGAGACCGCCGGCGGTGATCATCACGGCGCCCAGAAAACCCATCCGGGCCGGGCCGGCCTCGGGCGAGGTCGAGAACACCCCCAGTCGAGCCAACTGCCGGCGCAGTACGCCGGCCGGGCCGTCGTGCGCCGGGATCGCCGTCGGGGTGGTCATGCTCCTAGGCGGACCGGTTGGAGGCCAGGCCCGCCAGCTCGGCAAGGCCGATCTTGGCGTGCGGGTCGATCGGGGCGGCACCCAGCGCGTCGAGCGCACGGCGGTTGAGGGTGTCGATGCGGCCCTCGACCGCGGCCAGCGCGCCCACCGCCTCGATGACCAGGCACAGTTCCCGAACCTGCGCGTCGGACAGGTCCGTCCCGATCGAGGTGCGCAGCAGTTTGGCGGCCACTGGATCGGATTTCTCGGCCAGCTCGACGGCCTCGGCCAGCAGCACGGTCCGCTTGCCGGAGCGCAGGTCGTCGCCGGACGGCTTGCCGGTGACGGCGGGATCGCCGAACACTCCGAGCACGTCGTCGCGCAGCTGGAAGGCCACGCCCAGGTCGGTGCCCACCTGGTGGAAGATGGCCTGCACGTCTGGCCGGTCGGCGGCAGCGGCCGCCCCCAGCTGCAGCGGCCGCGACACCGTGTACGACGCGGTCTTGTAGGTGTTGACGGTCATCGCCGAGGCCACCGAGTCGGCCCCGCTGGATTCGGCCACGATGTCCAGGAACTGCCCGCCGAGCACTTCGGTGCGGATATCCGACCAGACCTTCTGGACCCGGGCGTGCGCCTGCACGGACAGGTCGGCGGTGGCGACGATATCGTCGGCCCACACCAGCGACAGGTCGCCGAGCAGGATGGCGGCCGACAGCCCGAACTGTTCGCTGGAGCCGTGCCAGTTCCGGTCGCGGTGCAGCTCGGTGAAATGCCGGTGCACGGTCGGCAGGCCGCGCCTGGTCGCCGACGCGTCGATCACGTCGTCGTGCACCAGTGCGCAGGCGTGGAGCAATTCCAGCGCCGAGAACAGCCGCAACGCCTTGGCGTCGTCGACAGCGGGGTCGCGGTCCTGGCCTGCCACCGCGCGCCAGCCCCAGTAGGCGAACAACGGTCTGATCCGTTTGCCGCCGCGCAGGACGAATTCCTCGAGCGCCGCGGTGAGTTCGGCGTATTCCGGGCCGATGTATGCGCAGTCCTGCCGTCGCTCGGACAGGTAGGTACGCAACTGGGCGAGAACGGCGTCGACCAGTTGCACTGCTGATGGTGCCGCTGTTTGCACGGTCAGCGGGCGCCCCTTTCTCCTGCCCCGAATTCGGCCTCGACGGCTCCCAGCCTAAAGCGTAGGGAGCCGGTCAGCTCGCATCGCCCACCTTGGGTGATTGGTCGCGGGCCATCCAGGCGACCGCGCCGATGATCCCGGCCACGATGAACGATCCGATGGTCAGCCAGATGGCCGCGCCGGTGAACGACCGGGCGCTGGGGTCGGTGTAGCGGGCTTGGGCGTTCATGGTGGTCACCACGCCCGGCTTGAGTTTCCATTCGACGACGTCGCTGGACACCTGGTCGCCGTTGGTCGAGGTGACCTCGCCGGGGAACGACACGCTCATCGAGACGTCGGCATCGGGGTCGTTCAACGTCGTCAGGTCGACTCGGCCTTCCAGGATCACCAGCTCCCCGGCGCGCCGCAGGGAGATGTCCACCCCGGCGGCGTCGCGGTTCATGTTGGCCAGCTGCGGCAGCTCGGCGAAGGTGAGATCGGAGAACACGGCCTGCGAGCCGACGTAATCGCCGCGGTTGTACTCCGAAATGGCCACCTTGTTGCTGAACGGCAGCGTGTTCAGCAGCTGTGGACCCTTGTCGTCGGCGTTGCGGGCCTTGGCCGCGGCCACGATCTGTCCGGACACCCGGTCGTCGGGGGAGACCGTGATCGAGGTGCGCACCCGTACGCAGCCGACGGCCAGCGGCGTGAGGATCAGCAGCAGCAGGACCAGGGCTCGGAGGCGGCGCGGCACCCGGTCATCGTGCCAGATCGGGGCCGTCGAGCGGCAGTGACCGGCCCAGGATCGCGAACGCGCGCGGATCCCCCGCGAAGTGGTAGTCGCGAATAACATCGGTGAACCCGAGGCGCCGGTACAGCCGCCAGGCCCGGTTGGCCTCGCCGTTGATCTCGGGTGTGGACAGCAGCACGTGGGTCTCGCCCCGGCCGGACAGCAGCCGGCGGAGCAGGGCCTCGCCCAGCCCGCGGCCCTGGGCGCGGGGGTGGATGTGCAGCTCGGTGAGTTCGAAATAGCTCGACATCAGGGCGGCGACGTGGGCCTGGTCGGTGCCGACGCGGCGCAACCCTTGCACCACCTGCTGCTGCCACCACTGGTCGGGCGCGCCGCAGTAGCCGTAGGCGATGCCGACCAGGTCACCATCGGCATCGGCATCGGCATCGGCATCGGCATCGGCATCGGTGTCGATCACGGCGACGCCTTTCCATCCCGGGCGTCGGCTGTGCTCCAGCCACATCGCGGCGCGCTGACCTTCGGTGCCGCGCGGATAGCGCATGGCGTCGACGTAGACCGTGAGCGCCTCGTTCAGTCGCCGCTGCATCGCGGCAGGCGACAGCTCCACCAGATACGTCGCCAACGGGTGCCCTTCGGTTATGCGTGTCGGATATGTGTGCGTTCGGACCTCTTCATTATCGGATGTTGCCCCGGTTCGTCGGCCAGGAGGGGTTTCGTGGCAGACGTCATAAGGCGCGCGCCGCACAATCGTGGGCCAAGTAGGTGGTACGGGTCAGATCGACCTCGTATCATGGTTATTAAGCGTCCGTACGTGCGGACGTAAGACTCTGACGACATGGCCGCGGCTGCAACGACGCTGCATCGATCCTGAGGAGGGACGGATGCCACTCTCCGATCATGAGCAGCGCATGCTCGACCAGATCGAGAGTGCGCTGTATGCCGAAGACCCCAAGTTCGCGTCCAGCGTCCGGGGTGGCACCTTGCGCGCTCCGTCGACCCGGCGTCGTCTCCAGGGAGCGGCACTGTTCGTCATCGGTCTGGCTCTGTTGGTGTCGGGCGTGGCGTTCAAGGCCACCATGATCGGCAGCTTCCCGGTCCTGTCGGTGATCGGCTTCATCCTGATGTTCGGCGGCGTCGTGTTTGCGGTGACCGGGCCGCGGGTGGCCGGCCCCGTCGACAGGTCCGCTCCGTCGGGTGGACCGTCCCGCGGTAAGCGCGGCAAGGCCGGCGGCGGCTCGTTCACCGCCCGAATGGAAGACCGCTTCCGGCGTCGCTTCGACGAGTGACACCGTTCGGCTCAGGGGCAGTTCCGTAAGGAACTGCCCCTTTTTTGTTGCGGCGTGTCTGCTCGGGTAGGGCAGCCCGTGTCTTTCCGCCCCACTTTCCCCCACCGCGCTGCCATCTGCGCTGATCCGGGTTGACCTGCGTCTTCTCGGCGGATAGCGCGGTCCTGACGGGGCCGTCGTGCCGCGCTGGTGGCGATCCAGCGGAGCTGGGTGGGGCGCGGTACCAATTTTGTGGTAGCAAATGGCGCTCGGTGGGGGATTGTGGGGTAAAGTGGCTGACAACGGAGCGGCCGGGGCTCCGGAGCAGCGGGAGGTGGCGAGATGTTTCTCGGCACCTACACGCCCAAACTCGACGACAAGGGGCGACTGACGTTGCCCGCCAAATTCCGCGACGCACTGGCAGGAGGGTTGATGGTCACCAAGAGTCAAGACCGCAGCCTTGCTGTCTATCCCCGCGCCGAGTTCGAGTCGATGATCATCGAGTTGGACGAGAAGGCGCGGCGGGGCAGCCCGCAGGAGCGCGCATACGTCCGCAACCTGGCAGCCGGCACCGACGAACAACACCCCGACGCACAGGGCCGGATCACCCTGTCCGCCGAACACCGGCGCTACGCGAACCTCTCCCGGGAGTGCGTGGTGACCGGATCGATTCGCTTCCTGGAGATCTGGGACGCGCAAGCGTGGCAGGACTACCAGGACGCCCACGAAGAGACTTTCTCCGCGGCCAGCGATGACACTCTTCGCGACATTCTCTGATCAGGATGCCCGTGCAGCGTGGCCTCTGCCCGAACCGGCCCTGGCGTACTTCCCCGACGCCAGGTCCACTTCGGTCAGAGACCTCGCTGCAGGGGCTCGGCATCACCACCACGGGGGAGTCGCCTTGTCCGAGTACGGCCACGTCCCGGTCCTGATCGACCGCTGCGTCGAACTGCTGGCTCCGGCCCTGACCCGCAAGCATGCCGACGGCACCGGCGCCGTGCTGGTGGACGCCACCCTCGGCGCGGGTGGACATTCCGAACGCTTCCTCACCGAATTCCCCGGCTTGCGGGTGATCGGGCTGGACCGTGACCCGAACGCCCTCGCGATCGCCACCGCACGGCTCGCATCGTTCGGTGATCGGATGACGTTCGTGCGCACCCGCTACGACGGGTACTGGGCCGACCGCGCCGAACCCACGGTGGACGCCGCGCTCTTCGACCTGGGCGTGTCGTCCATGCAACTCGACCGCGCCGACCGCGGCTTCTCCTACGCCCAGGATGCGCCGCTGGACATGCGGATGGATCCCGACTCGCCCCTGACCGCGGCCGAGATCCTGAACACCTATGACGAGAAGGCGTTGGCCCGCATCCTGCGCGAGTACGGCGAGGAGAAATTCGCCGGCCGTATCGCCGGACGTATCGTGCGGCGCCGGGAGCGGGCCCCGCTGCGCACCACCTCAGAACTCGTCGAGCTGCTGTACGAGGCCATCCCGGCGGCCACCCGGCGCACCGGCGGCCACCCGGCCAAGCGCACGTTCCAGGCTCTGCGCGTCGCCGTCAACGCCGAACTCGACTCGCTCGGCGCCGCCATACCGGCCGCGCTGGACGCCTTGGCCGGTGGCGGCCGCATCGCGGTGATGGCCTACCAGTCGCTGGAGGACCGCATCGTCAAACGCCTGTTCACCGCGGCGACGACCTCCCGGACACCACCGGGGCTGCCGGTCGAACTGCCCGGCTACGAGGCCGAGTTCGTCGCATTGACCCGCGGGGCCGAGCAGGCCGACGCCGCCGAAATCGATCGGAACCCGCGTAGTGCGTCGGTCCGACTGCGTGCTCTGGAAAAGGTTGCCGGAAAGGATGACTCATGAAGGTCAAGCGATCCGCACCGGCGCCCAGCGCCGATGGGCGCCGGCGGGGCAACCCCGAGGTTCCCGAGAAGAAGGTCCCCGGAAAGAAGGTCCCCGGAAAGAAGGTCAAGGCCGGTAAACGGCAGCCGGAACCCGCGGCCCGTCGCCGCAGCCCCCGTCGACCGGCGGCCGAGCCGCGCACCCACCGGCCGCAGCGGTCGGCGCCGCAGACCAGCCCGATCCCACGCAGCGCGCCCGCGCCGACCATGGCCAAAAGCGCCAAGCAGGCCAAGGCGCGAGCCAAGGCGCGGAAAGCCAAGGCGCCCAAGATTGTTCGGCCCCCACTGCGCGAGCGGCTGATCACCCGGCTGGCCTCGATCGAGCTGAACCCGCGCGCCATGGTGGCGCGGGTGCCGTTCGTGGTGCTGGTGATCGGTGCGCTGGGCATCGGTCTGGGCATGACCTTGTGGCTGTCCACCGACGCCGCTGAGCGGTCGTACCAGTTGGGGCATGCGCGTGAGCTGAATCAGGCGCTGCTGCAGCAGAAGGAAGCACTCGAGCGCGACGTGTTGGAGGCCCAGGCCGCCCCGGCGCTGGCGGAGGCCGCCCGGAACCTGGGCATGATCCCGTCCCGCGACACCGCGCACCTGGTGCAGGACCCGACCGGCAACTGGATGGTGGTCGGCACGCCCAAACCGGCCGAGGGGGTACCCCCGCCACCGTTGAACGCACCGCTGCCCGACGACAATCCGGCACCGGCACCGGCTCCGACCAATCGGGCGGCCAACCCGGCTGCCGCACCGGTGGGACAGAACCCGCCCGCCGCACCCACCGCGCCCGGACCCCGGGTGGTGGACCCGCGGGAAGTGGTGGTCCGGCTGCCCGCGCCCGCCGCCGTGGCGCCCGCGGCTCCGTTGGTGGCCGCCCCGCAGGCGACGGTGCCGGCACTGCCCGGCGCGCCGGAGGCGGTGCCCCCCGTGGCCGCCGTCGCCCCAGCCCCAGCCCCGGCCCCCGCACCCGCCGCAGTGCCCGTCGCGCCGGAGGCTGTGCCGCCGGCGGCGGGTGACGGCGCACCGCACCTGCCTGCACCGCTGCCCGCGCAGCCGGGCCCGGTCGGTGGCCTCGAACAGCCCGCCCCGGTGGTCCCGTTGGGCGCCCCCGCATGATCGGCAAGAAGAAGAAGCCCGCCGCTCAACCCGTCAAGCGACGCACGGCTGCCGCCACCGGCGAACACTCGGCCACCGAACGCCGGATCCGTCAGCCGCTCGTGGGCGGTAACGACGGCAGTTCGCGCACTTCGTCGTTCGTCTTCCGGCACCGCGTCGGCAACGTGGTCATCTTCCTGGTGCTCGTGGTGGCCGCGGCGCAGCTGTTCAACCTGCAGATCTCCAACGCCGCCGGGCTGCGCGCCGAGGCGCTCGGGCAGCTGAAGGTCACCGACGTGCAGAAGGCGGTGCGCGGCAGCATCGTCGACCGCAACAACGACAAGCTGGCCTTCACCATCGAGGCCCGGGCCTTGACCTTCCAACCGGTCAAGGTGCGCAAGCAATTGGAGGAGGCCAAGGCCGCCGACCCCGAGGCGCCGGACCCGGACCAGCGGCTGCGTGCCATCGCCACCGAGGTGGCCACCCGGCTCAACAACAAGCCCGATGCGGTCACGCTGCTGAAGAAGCTGTCCGGCAAGGACTCGTTCGTGTATCTGGCGCGCGCCGTGGATCCGGCCGTCGCCGACGCCATCACCACCAAGTTCCGCGAGGTGGGCACCGAACGGCAGGACATCCGGCAGTATCCGGGCGGATCGCTGGCGGCCAACATCGTCGGCGGCATCGACTGGGACGGGCACGGGCTGCTCGGCCTGGAGGACTCCTACGACGCCAAACTGGCCGGCACCGACGGGTCGGTCACCTACGACCGCGGATCCGACGGCGTGATGATCCCGGGCAGCATGCGCAACAAGCACGACGCCGTCAACGGGTCGACGGTGCAGCTCACCCTCGACGACGACATCCAGTACTACGTCCAACAGCAGGTCCAGATGGCCAAGGAAGCCTCTGGTGCCAACAACGTGTCGGCTGTCGTCCTGGACGCGAAAACCGGTGAGGTGCTGGCGATGTCGAACGACAACACGTTCGACCCGAGCCAGGACCTCGGCCGTCAGGGCAGCAGGCAGATGGGCAATCCGTCGGTGTCCTCGCCGTTCGAGCCGGGATCGGTCAACAAGATCATCACCGCGTCCACCGCGATCGAGCTCGGGCTGACCAATCCCGATGAGGTGCTGCAGGTTCCGGGATCGATCGACATGGGTGGGGTCACGGTGCGCGACGCCTGGGCGCACGGCGTCATGCCGTACACCACGACCGGCGTGTTCGGAAAGTCCTCCAACGTCGGCACGCTGATGTTGGCGCAGCGGGTCGGGCCCGAGCGCTTCTACGACATGCTCAGCAAGTTCGGTCTCGGCCAGCGCACCAACGTCGGCCTGCCGGGGGAGAGCTCGGGTCTGGTCCCGCCCATCGACCAGTGGTCGGGCAGCTCGTTTGCGAACCTGCCCATCGGACAGGGTCTTTCGATGACCTTGCTGCAGATGGCCGGCATGTACCAGGCGATCGCCAACGACGGGGTGCGCATCCCGCCGCGGATCATCAAGTCCGTCATCGCCGCCGACGGCAGCCGCGCCGACGAGCCGCGCCCGGAAGGGATCCGGGTGGTCTCCGCGCAGACCGCGCAGACCGTGCGCAACATGTTGCGTGCCGTGGTGCAGAAGGATCCGCGCGGCATCCAGCAAGGCACCGGTTCGGCGGCGGCCGTCGAGGGGTATCAGATCGCCGGCAAGACCGGCACCGCCCAGCAGATCAATCCGGCGTGCGGCTGCTACTACGACGACCACTACTGGATCACCTTCGCCGGCATGGCGCCGTCGGACGATCCGCGCTACGTCGTCGGGATCATGGCCGACAACCCGCACCGGACGGCCGACGGCCAGCCCGGTAACACGATGGCACCGCTGTTCCATCACATCGCCGCGTGGCTGCTCCAGCGGGAGAATGTGCCGCTGTCACCGGATCCGGGACCGCCGCTGATCCTGCAGGCCGATTGAGCGCGGCTCACGCCTACCGCCGGTGATGAACCCGACCGGTACTGTGGCAAGGCCATGAAACTGCGTCCCTCGCATCCCACCGGCGAACTGCTCGCAACGCTGGCCGCGCGCATCGGCGCCGGCGGCGCGCACGCCGCAGGAACCCGGGTCACCGGTGTCACCCTGCGCAGCCAGGACGTCATGCCGGGTGACCTGTTCGCCGCCCTGCCCGGTTCCCGGGTGCACGGCGCCCGGCATGCCGCCGACGCGATCGCCGCCGGCGCGGTGGCGATTCTCACCGACCCGGCCGGGCTGGCCTTGCTGCCCGACGGTCATACCGCCGACGTGCTGGTGCATCCGCACCCACGCGGCGTGCTCGGGGAGGTGGCCGCCGCCGTGTACGGCGATCCCACCCGCAAGCTGCGGGTCATCGGCATCACCGGCACCTCCGGCAAGACCACCACCACCTTCCTGGTGGAGGCCGGGCTGCGCGCCGCCGGGCGGGTGGCCGGGCTGATCGGCACCGTCGGCATCCGGATCGACGGGCGGGATCAGCCGAGCAGCCTGACCACCCCAGAAGCGCCCGACCTCCAGGCGTTGTTCGCCCTCATGCTCGAGCAGGGCGTCGACACCGTCGTCATGGAGGTGTCCAGCCACGCGCTGGCCCAGGGCCGCGTGGACGGCGTGGTGTTCGAGGTGGGCGGTTTCACCAACCTGTCCCGTGATCACCTGGACTTCCACCCGACCATGGCCGACTACCTGAACGCCAAGGCCCGCTTGTTCGAGCCGAACTCACCCACCCACGCCGCCCGCGCGGTCGTGTGCGTCGACGACGAGTGGGGCCGGGAGATCGCCGCCCGCTCGGTGGACCCGGTACGGGTCGGGATCACCGGCGTCGAGGCCGACTGGCGCATCGAGGACGTGCAGTCGATCGGCCAGGGCGCGCAGGAGTTCGTCGCCGTCGACCCGGCGGGTGTGCACCACCGGCTGCGCATCGGGCTGCCCGGCCGCTACAACGTGGCCAACGCCGTGTTGGCGCTGGCGCTGCTCGACGCTGTCGGGGTGTCCCCGGAGCAGAGCGCCCCCGGTCTGCGCGCCGCCGCGGTACCGGGCCGGATGCAGGCGATCGACCGCGGCCAGGATTTCCTGGCGCTGGTCGACTACGCCCACAAGCCAGGCGCGCTGGAGGCGGTGCTGCAGACGCTGCGGCCGCAGACGGCGGGTCGGCTGGCGGTGGTGTTCGGCGCCGGCGGCAACCGTGATCCCGGTAAGCGCGAGCCGATGGGGCGGGTGGCCGCCGAACTGGCCGACCTGGTGGTCGTCACCGACGACAACCCGCGCGACGAGGATCCGGCCGCCATCCGGTCGGCCGTGCTCGTCGGAACGGTCGGGTTGCCCGCCGAGGTGGTGGAGATCGGTGACCGGCGGGCCGCCATCGACCATGCGGTGGCCTGGGCCCGTCCCGGTGACATCGTGCTGATCGCGGGCAAGGGGCATGAGTCGGGCCAGACCGCCGCAGGGCACACCCGTCCGTTCGACGACCGCGAGGAATTGGCGGCCGCGCTGGAGAAGCTGAGGCAGGACGCATGATCCCGCTGACCGTGGCGCAGATCGCCGATATCGTCGGCGGCGAGCTGTCCGGCATCAGCCGCGCCGATGCCGAGCAGACCTGGGTCACCGGGACCGTCGAGTTCGATTCCCGGGCGGTGGCCGACGGGGGATTGTTCCTGGCGCTGCCCGGCGCGCGCACCGACGGTCATGATTTCGCGCCGGCGGCGGTGGCTGCCGGTGCGGTGGCGGTGCTGGCCGCCCGGCCGGTCGGGGTGCCGGCCATCGTGGTGCCGCCCGCCGAGAACCCGGACAGCTCCTCGGGAGCACTGGAACATGACGCCGACGGGTCGGGTGCGGCGGTGCTGGCCGCGCTGGGCCGGCTGGCCGCCGCGGTGGCCGCCGAGCTGACCGCCGGCAAGCTGCGGATCATCGGGGTGACCGGGTCGTCGGGCAAGACCTCGACCAAGGATCTGCTCGCCGCGGTGCTGGCCCCGCTGGGGCAGGTGATCGCCCCGCCGGGCTCGTTCAACAACGAGTTGGGGCATCCCTGGACGGTGCTGCGCGCCACCACCGATACCGACTTCCTCATCCTGGAGATGTCGGCGCGTCATCCCGGCAATATCGCCGCGCTGGCCGCGATTGCGACGCCGTCGATCGGTGTCGTGCTCAACGTGGGTACCGCGCATCTGGGCGAGTTCGGTTCGCGCGAGGTCATCGCCGCGACCAAATCGGAACTGCCGCAATCGGTTCCGGCGTCCGGAGTGGTGGTCCTCAACTCCGACGATCCTGCGGTGGCGGCGATGGCCGACGTCACCGCCGCGCGGGTGGTCCGGGTGTCACGGGCCGCCGGCGCCGATGTCTGGGCCGGCCCGGTGACCCTGGACGAGGTGGCCAGGCCACGGTTCACCCTGCATGCCGGCGGTCAAGAGGTCGATATCGCGCTCGCCGTGCACGGCGAGCACCAGGTGTCCAACGCGCTCGCGGCGGCGGCCGTGGCGCTCGAATGCGGCGCCACCCTGGCGCAGGTGGCCGACGCCCTGGCCGGGGCCGCCCCGGTGTCGGCGCGGCGGATGCAGGTGAGCACGCGGGCCGACGGGGTCACGGTCATCAACGACGCCTACAACGCCAACCCGGATTCGATGGCGGCGGGGCTCAAGGCGCTGGCCTGGATGGCGCGTTCGGCGAGTGAGCGCAGGCGCAGCTGGGCGGTGCTCGGCGAGATGGCCGAGCTGGGGGATGACGCGATAACCGAACACGATCGCATCGGTCGGCTGGTGGTGCGCTTAGATGTCTCTCGACTGATTGTTGTCGGAGCAGGGAGAACGATGCGTGCGATGCACCAGGGGGCGGTGATGGAGGGGTCGTGGGGCAGTGAGTCCGTCCTGGTTCCCGACGCCGACGCCGCGCTGGAGTTGCTGCGCGCCGAACTCGCCGACGGTGATGTGGTGCTGGTGAAGGCTTCCAACTCGGCGGGGCTGGGCGCGCTGGCGGACGCCCTGGCTGCCGATGGGCAGCAGCGTGGCGACACGGGTACCAGGCCCGAAGCATGAAACAGATCCTGATCGCGGTCGCCATCGCCCTCGCGGTGTCGATCATGCTGACCCCAGCCCTGATCCGCTTGTTCACCCGGCGCGGGTTCGGCCACGAGATCCGTGAGGACGGCCCGGCCAGTCACCACAAGAAGCGCGGCACGCCGTCGATGGGCGGCGTCGCCATCGTCGCGGGCATCTGGGCCGGGTATCTGGGCACCCACCTGGTGGGACTGGCCTTCGGCGGTGAGGGGCCGTCGGCGTCCGGGCTGCTGGTGCTGGGTCTGGCGACCGCGCTGGGCGTGGTCGGCTTCGTCGACGACCTGATCAAGATCCGTCGCTCCCGCAACCTGGGCCTGAACAAGACCGCCAAGACGGTCGGCCAACTGGGCGCGGCCATCCTGTTCGGCGCGCTGGTGCTGCATTTCCGCAACGGCGACGGGCTGACCCCTGGCAGTGCCGGGTTGTCCTATGTCCGGGAGATCGCGACCGTGACGCTGGCGCCGCTGGTGTTCGTGGTGTTCGTCGTGGTGCTCGTCAGCGCCTGGTCGAACGCGGTGAACTTCACCGATGGCCTCGACGGGCTGGCCGCCGGCGCCATGGCGATGGTCAGCGCCGCGTATGTCTTGATCACGTTCTGGCAGTACCGCAACGCCTGCGCCACCAGTCCCGGACTCGGTTGTTACAACGTGCGTGATCCGCTGGATCTGGCGTTGGTGGCCGCCGCCACCGCCGGGGCATGTGTCGGATTCCTGTGGTGGAATGCCGCACCGGCCAAAATCTTCATGGGTGACACCGGTTCGCTGGCGCTGGGCGGCATCATCGCGGGCTTGTCGGTGACCAGCCGCACCGAGATGCTGGCGGTGGTGTTGGGCGCGCTGTTCGTGGCCGAGGTCACCTCGGTGGTCGTGCAGATCCTGGCGTTCCGCACGACGGGCCGCCGGGTCTTCCGGATGGCGCCGTTCCACCACCATTTCGAGCTGGTGGGCTGGGCGGAAACCACGGTGATCATCCGGTTCTGGCTGCTCACCGCGATCTCGTGCGGACTGGGTGTGGCGCTGTTCTACGGCGAATGGCTGAGTGCCGTCGGCGCTTAGGCGCCGCGCATCAGGTCGAGTCGGCGCTTAGGCGCCGCGCATCAGGTCGAGTCGGCGCTTGGGCGCCGCGGGATTTCAGGGCGTTTGCTGCCCGATCGTTATCGCGACACGCCACCGATGTCCCCGTCCGGCAGGGCGGCCCGGGGGAAGATCCTGGGGTGCAGGGGACTAGTGGGGCGGGTGTTACACCTGTGACTTGTGTGAATTGCCGGAGGCCGGCTTGCTGACCGCGGTGCGGTCACGGCTGCGGCGTTCCAGCAAAACCGGCGAGAGCGTGAGCCCGGAGCCCGCCGACACCGCGAAAGACGCGAAAGAAACGCCCGTCAAGGGCGAGCCGCGGACCCGGTTCGGGATGTGGCTGGGCCGGCCGATGACGTCGTTCCACCTGATCATCGCGGTCACCGGGCTGCTGATCACCCTCGGCCTGACCATGGTGCTGTCTGCCTCGGGGGTGCACTCCTACGACGAGGGTGGTTCGCCGTGGACCATCTTCGGCAAGCAGGTGCTGTGGACCTGCGTCGGCCTGGTGGCCTTCTACATCGCCTTGCGGATGCGGGTGGCTCTGATGCGCCGGCTGGCGCTGCCGGCCTTCGCCTTCACCGTCTTCCTGATCGCGCTGGTGCTGGTCCCCGGCATCGGCACCTACTCCAACGGTTCGCGCGGCTGGTTCGTGGTCGCCGGTTTCTCCATGCAGCCCTCGGAGCTGTGCAAGATCGCCTTCGCCATCTGGGGTGCGCATCTGCTGGCGAGCCGGCGCATGGAGCAGGCCTCGCTGCGCGAGATGCTCGTGCCGCTGGTGCCTGCCGCGCTGCTCGCGGCCACCCTCATCGTGCTGCAGCCCGACCTCGGGCAGACGGTGTCGCTGGCGATCATCCTGCTCGGCCTGCTCTGGTACGCCGGCCTGCCGCTACGGGTCTTCGTCAGCTCACTGGCCGCGGCCGTGGTCGCTGCCGCCGTCCTGGCGATGTCTCGCGGCTACCGCTCCGACCGGGTGCAGTCCTGGCTGAATCCGGGCGCCGACGCCATGGGATCGGGTTACCAGTCGCGCCAGGCCCGCTACGCCCTGGCCAACGGCGGCGTGTTCGGTGACGGCCTCGGGCAGGGGACGGCCAAGTGGAACTATCTGCCGAACGCGCACAACGACTTCATCTTCGCCATCATCGGGGAGGAACTCGGCTATATCGGCGCCGCCGGACTGCTGTGCCTGTTCGGGCTGTTCGCCTACACCGGCATGCGGATCGCCCGTCGGTCGGCCGATCCGTTCCTGCGGCTGTTGACCGCGACCGTGACGCTGTGGGTGCTGGGGCAGGCGTTCATCAACGTCGGCTACGTGATCGGCTTGCTGCCGGTCACCGGCCTGCAGTTGCCGCTCATCTCTGCCGGTGGAACATCGACGGCCACAACGCTTTTCATTCTCGGCGTGATCACCAACGCGGCACGGCACGAACCCGAGGCGGTGGCCGCGCTGCGGGCCGGCCGCGACGACAGGGTCAACCGGATACTGCGCCTGCCGCTGCCGGAGCCCTACGTTCCGCCCCGCATCGATATCGCCAAGGACCGGATGCGGGCCAAGGCCGACAAGCCGGCCCGCAAACCGCAGAAGGCCGCGCCCAAGGCGCCGGCCAAAGCGGCCATCGGCTCTGGGCGTAAAACCGAGCATCCGGCCGACAGGGCGAGCCGACGCGCAAGGCATCATGGAGGCGGCCAGCGCTCCGGCCAGCCGGCCACGTCCGGCCGTGCCGGCGCCGGTGGACAACGTCAGCAGGGCCGCCGCGCCCGCGCATTGGAAGGTCAGCGTTACGGGTGAGCAGTTCGGGGATATCGGTCGTTCTCGCCGGGGGCGGGACGGCGGGGCATGTGGAACCCGCGATGGCCGTCGCCGATGCCCTCACCGAACTGGAGCCCGACGTCCGGATCACCGCGCTGGGCACGGCCCGCGGTCTGGAGACGCGGCTGGTGCCCGAACGCGGCTATGACCTACGGCTGATCACGCCGGTGCCCTTACCGCGCAAACCGTCGGGAGACTTGGTTCGGTTGCCGTGGCGGGTGCGCACCGCCATCCGGCAGACCCGGGCGGTCTTCGACGAGACCGCCGCCGATGTCGTCATCGGGTTCGGCGGGTACGTCGCACTGCCGGCGTACCTGGCGGCTCGCCCCGGGCTGCGCCGCGGCCGGGTGCCGGTGGTCATCCACGAGGCGAACGCCAGCGCCGGCCTGGCCAACCGGGTCGGCGCCCGGTCGGCTCGGCGGGTGCTCGCCGCGGTCCCCGAGCCCGGCTTGCGTCACGTCGAGGTGGTCGGGGTGCCGGTGCGGGCGAGCATCACCGCCCTGGACCGCGCGGCGCTGCGTGCGCAGGCCCGCGCCACCTTCGGATTCGACGACGATGCGGTGGTGTTGCTGGTCTTCGGTGGCTCCCAGGGGGCGCAGTCGATCAACCGCGCCGTCGTCGCGGCGGCCAGAGAGCTTGTCGGCAAGGGTATTTCGGTGCTGCACGCACACGGCCCGAAGAACACCGTCGACCTGCCCGAGCTGAGTGGGACCGGCCGGTATGTCGCCGTGCCGTATCTGGACCGGATGGACTTGGCGTATGCCGCCGCCGATCTGGCGATCTGCCGGTCCGGTGCGATGACGGTGGCCGAGGTCACCGCGGTCGGGCTGCCCGCGGTCTACGTCCCGCTGCCCATCGGCAATGGTGAGCAGCGCCTCAACGCGCTACCCGTGGTGTCGGCCGGTGGCGGCCTGCTCGTCGACGACGCCGACCTGTCCGGTGGATTCATCGCCGACCAGGTCGTCCCGCTGCTCACCGATGCCGAGCGGCTCGGCCGGATGACCTCCGCCGCGGCGTTGGCCGGGCATCGCGATGCCGCCCGAAGCGTGGCCGAGGTGGCGCTGGAAGTGGCCCGGCAGGGTCGCGCTGGTCGAAAGAGCGTGCGATGAAAGATCTCCCGCCCGAGTTGGCCCGGGTGCACATGGTCGGCATCGGCGGCGCCGGGATGTCCGGGATCGCCAGGATCCTGCTGGACCGCGGTGGCCAGGTGTCGGGGTCGGACGCCAAGGAATCGCGGGGTGTCGCGGCCCTGCGCGCCCGCGGCGCCGAGATCCGGATCGGTCACGACGCGGCGGCCCTGGACATGCTCGAGGGCGGGCCCACCGCGGTGGTGACCACGCATGCGGCCATCCCGAAGACCAATCCCGAACTGGTGGAAGCTCGCCGCCGGGGTATCCCGATCATCCTGCGCCCGGTGGTGTTGGCCAAGCTGATGGCCGGCGACAAGACGCTGATGGTCACCGGCACGGCCGGCAAGACCACCACCACGTCGATGCTCATCGTCGCGCTGCAGCACAGCGGATTCGATCCGTCGTTCGCGGTCGGGGGTGAGTTGGGCGCCGCGGGCACCAACGCTCATCACGGCAGCGGCCCCTACTTCGTCGCCGAGGCCGACGAGAGCGACGGGTCGCTGGTCGAGTACCGACCGGATATCGCGGTGGTGACCAATATCGAAGCCGACCACCTGGATTTCTTCGGCAGCGAACAGGCGTATGTCGACGTGTTCGACGCGTTCATGGAGCGCCTGCAACCGGGCGGAGCCGTGGTGGTCTGCGTCGATGACCCGGGTGCCGCCGCCTTCGCCGAACGCACTGCGGCGCTGGGGATCCGGGTATTGCGCTATGGCAGTCGAGGCGACACGGCCGACCGGCCGGAGTTGGCCGGTGAACTGCTGGACTGGGAACAGCACGGGACCAGCGCGGTGGCCACCGTGCGGTTGGCGGGGGAGACCAGCCCGCGCACCATGCGCCTCGCGGTGCCCGGCAGGCATATGGCACTCAACGCACTGGCGGCACTGCTGGCCGCGATCGAAGCCGGCGCCCAACCGGATGTCGTGCTGGAAGCCCTCGCGGCGTTCGAGGGAGTGCGGCGGCGCTTCGAACTGGTCGGGACGGCGGCCGGGGTCCGGGTGTTCGACGATTACGCGCACCACCCGACCAAGGTGGCGGCCGCGCTGTCGGCGGTGCACACCCTGGCCCGGGAATCCAAGGGCCGTGCCATCGTGGTGTTCCAACCCCACCTGTATTCGCGGACACAGACTTTCGCGCGCGAGTTCGGTGCCGCGCTGAGCGCCGCCGACGAGGTGATCGTGCTGGACGTGTACGCCGCCCGCGAGCAGCCGATCGCGGGCGTCAGCGGGCGCAGCATCGTCGAGCACGTCAGTGCGCCTGTGCACTATGTCCCGGACTTCTCGGCGGTCGCGGACCGGGTGGCGCAGCTGGCCGCACCCGGTGACGTGGTGGTCACCATGGGCGCCGGTGACGTCACCCTGCTCGGTCGCGAAATTCTCGACGCGTTGCAGCGCAGGCCGGTGTGGTGATGACCGAGCCCGAACACGAGACCGACACCGCCGAACCCGCGGCGCCGGCGGATACCCCGCAAGCTCCCGCCGACACCGCCGACGCGGCAGCCGATTCGGGGCAGGATTCGGCGCAGGATTTTGAGGGTCCGCGGCGGCGGGCGCGGCGGGAACGGGAGGAACGCCGGGCCGCGCAGGCCCGCGCCATGGCGATCGAACAGGCGCGCCGCGAGGCCAAACGTAAGGTGACGGGCCGCGCCGAGCCGCAACGTCCGACGCCGCCCCGCCGCGTCATCCGGGGCCTGAAGTTGCTCATGTGGACGGCATTGCTGTCGGTGGTCGTGGTGGGTCTGGGCCTGGTCCTCTACTTCACCCCGGTCATGTCGGTGCGGGAGACGGTGATCACCGGGCTGAGCGTGCTGACCGAGGATGAGGTCGGTGCCGCGGCAGCTGTCCCGGCGGGCACCCCGCTGCTCCAGGTCGACACCGATGCGGTGGCCGAGCGGGTGGCCACGCTGCGTCGGGTGGCCAGCGCGCGGGTGCAGCGCGAGTATCCGTCGACGTTGCGGATCACCGTGGTGGAACGGGTGCCGCTGGTGGTCAAGGACTTTCCGGACGGTCCGCACCTCTATGACAAGGACGGCGTCGACTTCTTCACCGGGCCGCCGCCGCCGGGGCTGGCCTACCTGGACACCGACACTCCTGGCCCGAAGGATCCCGCCACCAAGGCGGCGCTGCAGGTGCTCACCTCGCTGCCGCCGGAGGTGGCCGGACAGGTCAGCCGGATCGCGGCGCCGTCGGTCGCGGCGATCACGCTGACCCTGATCGACGGCCGGACGGTGGTGTGGGGCACCAACGATCGCACCGAGGAGAAGGCGCTCAAGCTCGCGGCGCTGCTCACCCAGCCGGGACACACGTACGACGTGTCCAGCCCGGATCTGCCGACGGTGAAATAAAACCCGAGCGACACCCCGGCGCGCCTGACGCGCGATACGGCATCGTCGCCCTACCGTTCTGTTTGCGCGGAACTACTTGACATAACTTTAAACCTATGGTTGAGGTTGAGGGTTTTTCGCCACAGGACCCACGGACATTCTGGGAGGAAGGCAACCGATGACCCCCCCGCATAACTACCTCGCCGTCATCAAGGTGGTCGGCATCGGCGGCGGCGGCGTCAATGCCGTCAACCGAATGATCGAGCACGGCCTCAAGGGCGTGGAGTTCATCGCCATCAACACCGACGCGCAGGCGCTGCTGATGAGCGATGCCGACGTCAAGCTCGACGTCGGCAGGGACTCCACCCGGGGCTTGGGCGCCGGTGCGGACCCCGAGGTGGGCCGCAAGGCCGCCGAAGACGCCAAGGACGATATCGAGGAACTGCTGCGCGGCGCCGACATGGTGTTCGTCACCGCGGGTGAGGGTGGCGGCACCGGCACCGGCGGCGCGCCGGTGGTGGCGTCCATCGCCCGCAAGCTCGGCGCACTGACCGTCGGCGTGGTCACGCGGCCGTTCTCCTTCGAGGGCAAGCGCCGCTCCAACCAGGCCGAAAACGGCATCCAGTCGCTGCGCGAGAGCTGCGACACCCTGATCGTCATCCCCAACGACCGGCTGCTGCAGATGGGCGATGCCGCCGTTTCGCTGATGGACGCCTTCCGCAGCGCCGACGAGGTCCTGCTCAACGGCGTGCAGGGCATCACCGACCTGATCACCACCCCAGGCCTGATCAACGTCGACTTCGCCGACGTCAAGGGTGTGATGAGCGGCGCGGGCACCGCGCTGATGGGCATCGGATCGGCCCGCGGCGACGGTCGTGCGCTCAAGGCCGCCGAGATCGCCATCAACTCGCCGCTGCTGGAAGCCTCGATGGAGGGCGCCCAGGGCGTGCTGCTGTCGGTGGCCGGCGGCAGCGATCTCGGCCTGTTCGAGATCAACGAGGCCGCCTCGCTGGTGCAGGAGGCCGCCCATGCCGACGCCAACATCATCTTCGGCACCGTCATCGACGACTCGCTGGGCGACGAGGTCCGGGTCACCGTCATCGCGGCCGGGTTCGACAGTGTCACGCCCAGCCGCAAGCCGGTCACCGGTGGCGCGCAGACGATTGCGCCCGGAGCTTCGGGCAACGTGCGGTCCTCGGTGTTCGAACCGGCCGACGCGGTCAGCGTTCCTGCCGGGCACACCAATGGCGCCACGGTCCGAATCGGTGGTCCCGATGACGGCGGCATCTCTGATGACGACGTCGACGTGCCGCCGTTCATGCGCCACTAGACGCCGTGCCCGTACGGGTTCGGAGGGTCACCACCACCCGCGGGGGCGGTGTCTCGCGGCCACCGTATGACTCCTTCAATCTCGGCGATCATGTCGGCGACGATCCGGCAGCGGTGGCGGCCAACCGCAAGCGGTTGGCCGACGCCATCGGCGCCAAGGCCGTCGTCTGGATGAATCAGGTCCATTCCGACCATGTCGTGGTGGTCGACGGCGACCCGGGTTCGCCGGTCGACGACACCGACGCGTTGGTGACCAGCACGCGGCGGTTGGCCCTGGCGGTGCTGTCCGCCGACTGCGTCCCGGTGCTACTGGCCGACGCGCGCGCCGGGGTCATCGGTGCGGCGCACGCCGGCCGGGTCGGCGCCCAAAGTGGCATCGTCGCGCGCACCGTGGAAGCCATGGTCGGCCTGGGTGCCAGCGTCGCCGATATCTCGGTGCTGCTCGGGCCGGCGGTCAGCGGCCGGAATTACGAGGTGCCTGCCGCGATGGCCGACGATGTCGAGGCGGCCCTGCCGGGTAGTCGCACCACTACCGCCAAGGGCACCCCCGGTCTGGATATCCGGGCCGGAATCGCCAGGCAACTCACCACATTGGGGATCACCGCCATCGATATCGACCCGCGTTGCACCGTCGAGGACCGTCAGCTGTTCAGTCATCGGCGCGGGGCGCCCACCGGCCGGCTGGCGTCGTTGGTGTGGATGGAATGACCGGCCAGACGCACCGCGACGCGGAGTTGGCCGGATCACTGGCCGCGGTCCGCGCGCGGCTGTCCGCCGCCGCCGAGGCGGCCGGCCGCGATGTCCGCGATATCGAACTGCTGCCGGTCACCAAATTCTTCCCGGCCTCCGACGTTGTGATCCTGCATCGATTGGGCTGCAACGACTTCGGCGAATCGCGTGAGCAGGAGGCGGCCAAGAAGGTCGATACCGTGGCCGCGCAGTTCCCCGGCGAGCGGATCCGCTGGCACATGATCGGCAGCATCCAGCGCAACAAGGCCCGCGCGGTGGCCCGCTGGGCCTACGCGGCGCATTCGGTGGACAGCGCCCGGCTGATCGCGGCGCTCGGCGGTGCCGCCGAGCAGGAGATGGCGGCAGGCCGGCGCACCGAGCCGCTGCGGATCTACCTGCAGATCAGCCTGGACGGCGACCCTGCCCGTGGTGGGGTGCCGATCGGCGCGCCCGACCAGGTTCTGGAACTGTGTGCGGCCGCCGATGCCATCGATTCGTTGGAATTCGCTGGGCTGATGGGCATTCCGCCGCTGGGTTGGGATCCCGAAGACGCTTTTGCCCAATTGGCCGCCGAGCGCGACCGCGTGCAGCGGTCGTTCGCTCACCGGCTGGGCCTGTCGGCGGGGATGTCCGGGGATATGGAGATAGCTGTGCGACACGGATCGACGTGTGTGCGTGTCGGTACCGCGTTGATGGGGCAACGCCCGCTAACGTCACCCTGAGTAGTCACTCCAGTCACATCTTCATCACAGACACCACAGACATCAGCAGCAGAAGGGGCAGGCGATGAGCACACTGCACAAGGTCAAGGCCTACTTCGGTATGGCGCCGATGGACGACTACGAGGATGACTACTACGACGACGAGCGGCCCGCGCGCAGCTACGCCCGCCGCGGTGGCGAGGACCGCTTCGAGGACGAGGGGTACGGCCGGGAGCACCGCGACAGCCGCGCGTTCGACGATCGCGGCCCGCGCGAGTACGAGCGCGAGATGGACATGGCGCCGGGTGCCTATCGCGGTGGATACGACTCACCGCGATTCGAAGGCCGGCTGCGCGCCCCGCGCGAGTTCGACCGTCCCGCGCCGCGGTTCGCCGCCGCCGCCACCCGCGGTGCGCTGGCCATGGAGCCGCGCCGGATGGCCGAGTTGTTCGAGGCCGGCAGCCCGCTGGCCAAGATCACCACGTTGCGCCCCAAGGACTACAGCGAGGCCCGCACCATCGGCGAGCGGTTCCGCGACGGCACGCCGGTGATCATGGATCTGGTGTCGATGGACAACGCGGACGCCAAGCGCCTCGTCGATTTCGCTGCCGGACTGGCATTCGCCCTGCGGGGCTCGTTCGACAAGGTGGCCACCAAGGTGTTCTTGCTCTCGCCGGCCGATGTCGACGTGACGGCCGAGGAGCGGCGCCGCATCGCCGAGGCCGGCTTCTACTCCTACCAGTAGGAACGGGCGCCCGGCATCCGCCGGGTAGGCTGACTGCCGAGGGGCTTTCCAAAGGTTCTCCAAGAGGTTCCAAGGGCCCCGCTGGTCCCATCGGTTCGCAATCGTGTTTCCGCCGTAGTGAGGTCGGCTTCAGTTGGCGCTGTTCTTCGAAATCCTGGGTTTCGCGCTGTTCGTGTTCTGGCTCCTACTGATCGCCCGCGTGGTCGTGGAGTTCATCCGGTCGTTCAGCCGGGACTGGCATCCCAAGGGGCTCACGGTGGTGATCCTCGAGCTCATCCTGTCCGTCACGGACCCGCCGGTGAAGCTGCTGCGCCGACTGATTCCGCAACTGACCATCGGTGCGGTGCGCTTCGACCTGTCGATCATGGTGCTGTTGCTGGTCGCCTTCATCGGGATGCAGCTGGCCTTCGGGGCCGCGGCAGGATCGGCCGGCTGAGACCCGTCCGCAACCCCGCAGCAGGCCGACTACCAGCGGCGAAGATTGAAATTAGCTCTTAATTATCAACCTCCTCTGCAACCGCCGGGTCTGCTGTGACAGGATGGACGCCAGTTACTCGTACCTACGCTTTACACTTTGAAACCGGTTGACGGTCCAGACTTCAAGGGGGCAGACGATGCCGCTCACACCAGCCGACGTTCACAACGTCGCATTCAGTAAGCCGCCCATCGGTAAACGCGGCTACAACGAGGACGAGGTCGACGCGTTCCTCGACCTGGTGGAGAACGAGCTCACCAGGCTCATCGAGGAGAACGCCGACCTGCGTCAGCGGGTGTCCGAGCTCGACCAGGAGCTGGCCGGCGCCCGTGCGGGCGGTGCCCAGCCCACCCAGTCCATCCCCGCCTACCAGCCCGAGCCCGAGCCGGAGCCCGTGGTGCAGCAGCCGGTCTACGAGGCGCCGCAGCCCGTCGTCCAGGCGCCGGCCGCTCCGGTATCCGAAGACCACCACGTGCGGGCCGCCAAGGTGCTCAGCCTGGCCCAGGACACCGCCGACCGGCTCACCAGCTCGGCCAAGGCAGAGTCCGAGAAGCTGCTCTCCGACGCCCGCGCCCAAGCCGACGCCCTGGTCAGCGAGGCGCGCCACACCGCGGAGACCACCGTCGCCGACGCCCGCCAGCGCGCCGATGCGCTGTTGTCGGACGCCCAGACCCGGTCCGAGGCGCAGCTGCGGCAGGCCCAGGAGAAGGCCGACGCCCTGCAGGCCGATGCCGAGCGCAAGCACTCCGAGATCATGGGCACCATCAACCAGCAGCGCACGGTCCTGGAAGGTCGCCTGGAACAGCTGCGCACCTTCGAGCGTGAGTACCGCACCCGCCTGAAGACCTACCTGGAATCGCAGCTCGAGGAGCTCGGCCAGCGCGGTTCGGCCGCACCGGTGGATACCGGCGCGACCAACGATTCCGGCGGCTTCAACCAGTTCAACCGCGGAAACAACTGACCGGTTCGACAACCGGCTAAGTTCGATCAATGTTGATCATCGCGCTCGTCCTTGCCGTCATCGGCCTGGCCGCACTGGTGGCTGCCGTCGTCACCAGCAACGAGCTGATTGCCTGGGTCTGTATCGGTGCCAGCGTGATCGGTGTTCTGCTGCTCATCGTCGATGCGCTGCGGGACCGGTCGCGCCGTAACGCCGACGATGACGCCGGTGACGCCGCGACCGATGACGACGCCACCGGCCAGGAAGCCGAGACCGCGGTGCAGGACTACCCGGACGAGGAGACGGCCGAGGCTCCTGAGGTTGCCGACACCGACACTGACGCTCCGGATGCCGAGCTACCGCAGCGCGCCGAGGTCGACGTAGAGCACGCCGACGCCGAGCACACCGCCGCCGAGCACACCGACGCCAAGAGCGACGCGGAGCCCAAGAGCTAGGTCGGGGTCGCCAGCAGGCGGCGCACCTCGTCGTCGCCGGTCTGCCGGAAATCGTCGTACAGCTGTCCGACAGCGCTGAAATCCGGCGGTGTGCATACACACAGCACGGCGTCCGCCTCGGCGCGCAGCGCCTGGCAGGTCGATGCCGTGCCGACCGGAACGGCCACCACCACCGATTCGCATCCGGTGGCCCGCACGCCGCGCACGGCAGCGAACATGCTGGCACCGGTGGCGACCCCGTCGTCCACCAGGATTACCGTGCGGCCCGCCAACTCCGGCGGCGGCCGGTCACCGCGGTACACGTGTTCCCGGCGGTGCAGCTCGGCGGTCTCGGCCCGGATCGTGGCCTGAAGTTGGCTGTCACTGACGTTGCGGCTGCGCATCACCTCGGTGTTGAGCACCAGCCCGCCGCCGCCGGCCAGCGCCCCCATCGCGAGTTCGGGCTGGTCCGGCGCGCCCAGTTTGCGCACCAGAAACGCGTCGAACGGGGCGTGCAGGGCGGCGGCCACGTGCCAGCCCACCGGAATTCCACCCCTGGCCAGACCCAGCACCACCAGATCGGTGCGGCCGCGGTAGGGCCTAAGGAGTCCGGCCAGGGCCCGGCCGGCGTCACGGCGGTCGGTGAACCGGCCGGATCCGGTTCGGCGGCGGAGAACCTTTTTCATCGCGGTACTTTCGATGGGGACAGCACCAGCGTAGGACCAGATACCCCGACAGCGAAGGGTGCAATCAACGATGGGCATCGAATACCACAGCGTGGTCGATCATCCGCTCGATGTCGTCTTCGACTGGCATACCCGCCCGGGCGCCATGCGACGGCTGGTACCGCCGTGGCAGCCCATGACGGTGGTCTCCGAGACGCCGTCACTGGCCGACGGGCGGGCGGTGCTGGGTTTGCCGGGCGGACTGCGCTGGGTGGCGCAGCACGATGCGGCCGCCTACGACCCGCCGCACCGCTTCGTCGACGCCCTGGACTCCGACGGGCCGCGGTCCTGGCCGGCCCGGGTCGTCGGGCAGTGGCGGCATACGCACGAGTTCGCCTCGGCCGGACCTGGTTCGACGCGGGTATCCGACCGGGTCGACACCGTGGTGCCGGCCGCGGCGCTGCGGCCGATGTTCGTCTACCGGCACGCCCAACTCGCCGATGACCTGGCGGCCCACCGCGATGCCGCCGCGGCAGGTCTGGGTTCGTTGACCGTCGCCGTCACCGGTGCCGGTGGGCTGGTCGGGTCGGCGCTGACGGCGTTCCTGTCCACCGGTGGTCACCGGGTGATCCGGCTGGTGCGCCGTCCCGCGACCGGACCGCAAGAGCGACAATGGAATCCGTCGTCGCCGGATCCCGGCCTGCTGACCGGTGTGGACGCGGTGGTGCACCTGGCCGGTGAATCCATTGCGGGGCGCTTCACCGCCGAACATCGAAAGGCCATCCGGGACAGCCGGATCGAGCCGACCCGGGCGTTGGCCGAGCTGGCCGGCCGGACCCTCGACGGCGGGCCGAAGGTGTTCGTCGCCGCCTCGGCGGTCGGGTTCTACGGATATGACCGTGGTTCGGTCGAGTTGGACGAAAGCAGCGGCCGCGGTGACGGTTTCCTGGCCGACGTGGTGGCCGACTGGGAGGCCGCGACCGGCCCGGCGGCGGCGGCGGGCCTGCGCGTGGTCAATATCCGCACCGGCGTGGTGCAATCGGCCGCCGGCGGCACGCTGCGGCTGCTACGGCCACTGTTCGCGGCGGGGCTCGGCGGCCGGCTGGGCAGCGGCGCGCAATGGTTGTCGTGGATCGGCCTGGACGACCTGCTCGACGTCTACCACCGCGCGCTCTACGACGAGCGGCTCACCGGGCCGGTGAACGCGGTGGCGCCCGAGCCGGTGACCAATGCCGAGTACACCGCCGCGCTGGGCCGGGTGCTGCACCGCCCGACACTGCTGCCGGTGCCGTCGTTCGGTCCCCGGCTCCTGCTGGGCGAACAGGGCGTGCGCGAACTCGCCGAGGCCGACCAGCGGGTGCGCCCTGGCGCGCTGCTCGCCCTGGGGCACCGGTTCCGCCGCCCCGGCATCGAGGCGGCGCTGGCTCATGAACTGGGGCATGGCTGACGGGCCACCTGGGTGAGGAACCCGTCGACCAGCCTGCGCACCCGCTCTACCGTGTCATCCTTCAATTGAGCTGTGCGGGAAAGAATGTCGTCATGGTCGAGGCCGTGGCCGATCACCTCCCCGTCGCGGTCACCGGCCAGCCACACGGCCAGCAGCCCGTGGTCGATCTCGGGGTGGAACTGCAGCGCCAGGGAGCGGCCCAACACGAATGCCTGTGATGCGTTGGCGGTCCTGGCAACCTCGACCGCGCCGGGCGGCAAGGTCCAGCGGTCGAAATGCCATTCGAACCACGGACCGGCCGGCACCAGGTCGGGTCGGTCGGTGCTGATATCGGTCCAACCGATCTCGGCCACCGGCGCCCGCGACACCGAGCCACCGAAGGCCTGCGCGATCAGTTGGCCCCCGAAGCACACCCCGAGCACCCCCACCCCGGCATCGGCGGCGTCGTGCAACAACGTCGTCTCCGCGCCCACCCAGGTGCGGCGCAGCGCCTCGTCGTACACCGGCCACCGCGCCCCCAACGGGACGATGACGTCGTAGTCGGCAGCGGCGGGGAAGCTCACCTCGCAGACGGGGTCCTCGATCCGCTCCGCCGGCACCACCTCGAAGGTGTGCACGTCGAAACCCTGCTCGATGAACGCCTCGCCGAGTAAGGCCTCGGAAGCCAGGTGTTCGTTGTAGAGGAAGAGGACCTTGGATGCCACCGCGTCATTATTTCGCCGACGGCACCGTCGGCGCATCCTCGGGGCGCGGCGCGCAGTTCACTGCACGATGCGGTAGCGGCGTTCGGGGCGGCCCGCGCCGTACTGCAGGCGCAGTTCCAGCAGGCCGGTGCTCAGGTAGTGCTCCAGATAGCGGCGGGCGCTGACCCTGGAGATGCCCACCAGATCGGCGCACTCGGCTGCGGACACCTCGTCGGCGGTGCGCACCGCGTCGAGCACCAGCTGACCGGTTTCGGCGCCGAGGCCTTTCGGCAGCACCGCCGTCGGGACGGGGGCGGCACCGGTGAACAACGCGTCGATCATCGACTGGTTGGCACCGCCGTCGGCGGCCAGTGCGTCGGCGCGGGCGGCAAACCCCGCGAGTTTGGCGCGCAGCTGGTCGAATTCGAACGGTTTGATCAGGTAGTCGGCCGCGCCGCCGTCGAGCGCACCGCGCACCGTGTCCAGCTCCCTGGCCGCGGTGATCATGATGACGCCGACCCGGTTGCCCTCGGCGCGCAACCGGTGCAACACCGCCAGGCCCGACATATCGGGCAGGTACACGTCCAGCAGGATCAGGTCCGGCCGCAGCTGCGCGGCGGCGTCCAACGCCTCGGCACCGGTGCGGGCCACCCCGACCGGCCGGAAACCGTCGATCCGCTCGACGAAACGGCGGTGGATGTCGGCGACCATGAAATCGTCGTCGACGATCAGCACGTCACGCATGGGCCAGCCGCACCACGAACGACGCGCCGCCACCGGGTGCGTCCTCGATCTCGACGTGCCCGCCGTGCTGGGTGGTGACCAGCCGGACCAGGGCCAGCCCGATACCCCGACCGCCGGGTACATCTGGTTTGGAGGTCACCCCCCGTGCGAACAGCGACTCGCGCAGGTGTGGTGGCACTCCCGGCCCGGAATCGGTGACGGTGATCGTCAGGCCGTCGTCGTCGCGCACGGTGACGTGCACCTCGGCCCGCGGTGCGCCCACCGAAGCGTCCACGGCGTTGTCGATCAGGTTGCCCAGCAACGTGATCACGTCGGTGGCCGTGGCCGGCGGCAGGGCCCGCAGCCGGCTGTCGGGGTCCAGCACCAAGGTGACCCCGTTCTCGGCGGCCAGTGACGTCTTGGCGATCAGCAGCGCGGCCACCGCCGGATCGGAAACCCGTTGGGTGACAGCATCGTTGATCTCGGCACGGCGACGGGTCAGGGTACCGACGAGTTCGTGCACGGCGTCGTACTCGCCGAGCTGCACCAGACCCGAGATGGTGTGCAGCTGATTGGCGAATTCGTGGGTCTGTGCACGCAGGGTATCGGTGACGCTGCGATGCGAGGACAACTGCGCTTGCAGCGCGGCCAATTCGGTGCTGTCGCGCATGGTGGTGACGGTACCGATGCGCCTGCCCTGGCTGCTGGCGGCCCGCCGGTTCAGCGCCAGCACATGGCTGCCGGTGGCGATGATCGCGTCGTGGCCCTCCTCGCCCGACATCAGGAAGTCGACCACGGCTTGTTCCAGCCCCAGTTCGTCGACCCGCCGGCCCACCGCGTCGGCGTCCAGTCCGAGGAGCTCCTGGGCGCTGTCGTTGAGCACGGTGACCACCCCGTCGGGGTTGACGGCCACCACGCCCTCACGGATGCTGTGCAGCAACGCTTCTCGATGATCGGCCAGTCCCGCGATCTCGGTGACCTCCAGCCCCCGAGTGTGCCGCTTGATCCGGCGGGACAGCAGCCAGGACGCGGCCAGCCCCAGTACCGCACCGAGACCCAGGTAGAGCAGTAGCCGTTCGCCGGCACCGCCCAGCAGCTCCCACACCGTGGGGTAGCGTTCGCTGACCGAGACGATGCCCAGCACCGCGCCGCTGGCCGCCAGGATCGGCACCTGACCGATCAGGTTTCGCACACCGGCGATGTCACCGTCGCCGAACCAGGCCCGACCCTCGTCGGCCAGGCTGATGTTCAGGTCCATCCGGGCGCCGATCCGGTCGGGGTCCGACGACACCCGCACCACCCCGGCCGGGTCCAGGATCTCGGCCAGGCCGGCCCCGGACAGCGCCACGGCGCGGTCCACGTCGGGGGCCAGGACCTGACCCATGAACGGGTCGGTCCAGTGCTTTTCGACGCGGTCCCGCACGATCGGGGTGGACGCCACGTTCTCGGCCACCGCGATCATCCGCTGGCCGCGGACATCGCGGAACTCCCGGATGGACTGAGCCACCGACACGGCCGCCACCGCGATCAGCACCACCGCCACCACCAGCAGCTGGAACAGCAGGAACTGGCCGGCCAGGCTTCTGCCCTTGAACGACGGCTTCGTGAACTTAACGACCACAACTTCCTTTGCGAACTCATGCGTGACCCACATCACCCAATGGGTCCAGTATTGCCCAACATCACACCGACGATGGGAGATGACCGTGCGTTCCAGAGCGGGACTGACCGTGCTGCTGCTGGCGGCGCTGCTGTTGACGGCGTGCGGGGTGACCCGTGGTGAGCAGACCACCGGGCTGCACCGGCTGCGGATGATGGTGCCCAACAGCCCCGGCGGCGGATACGACCTGACCGCACGGACCGCGGTGAAGATCATGGAGGACACCGACATCACCGGCCGGGTCGAGGTTTTCAACGTCATCGGCGCGGGCGGCACGGTGGCCATGGCCCGTTTGATGAACGAAAAGGGCAACGACGACCTCATGATGATGATGGGGCTGGGCGTCGTCGGCGCGACCTACACCAACGGATCGACTGCGCGGGCCTCGGATGCCACTGCGTTGGCGAAGATGGTGGAGGAGCAGGAAGGCATTCTGGTTCCCGCCAATTCGCCGTATCGGACGATGGCCGATTTCGTCGCCGCCTGGAAGGCCGACCCGGCGCGGATGACCGTCGGCGGCGGATCGTCACCGGGCGGACCCGATCACCTCTTCCCGATGGAGACCGCCCGCGCCGTCGGCGTCGACCCGAAACGGGTCAACTACATCACCTACGACGGCGGCGGTGACCTGTTGACCGCACTGCTGGGCGGCAAGATCGCCGTCGGCACTTCGGGTTTGGGGGAGTACGTCGATCAGATCGAGGCGGGCCAGGTGCGGGTGCTGGCCGTGTCGGGCACCGAACGCGTCGAGGGTATCGACGCGCCCACCCTCACCGAGGCCGGGATCGACCTGACCTTCACCAACTGGCGCGGTGTGCTCGCGCCGCCCGGAATCTCCGACGACGCCCGCAACGCCATGGTGCGGGCACTGACCGATCTGCATGGCACCGACCAATGGAAGGAGGCGCTGGTGCGTAACGGCTGGAGTGACGCGTTCCTCACCGGCCCGGCGTTCGAACAGTTTCTCGCCGACCAGGATCACCGGGTGTCGACGACACTGACCGAGCTGGGTCTGCTGTGAAGACCGTCGACCGCTCGCAGTATCTGATCTGTGTCGTGATGGTGGCCGTCGGCGGGTTCCTGATCGTCGACGCGCTCCGATTGACCGCCGGTTTCGCCAAGGTGGATCCGGTGGGGCCGAAGTTCTTTCCGATCGTCATCGGCATCGGACTGATCGTGCTCGCCGGCGCACTGGGCATCGCGATCGAGCGCGGGTCGGTCGGGCAGATGGAGGGCGGCGAGGATGTCGACCCCGACAGCCCGGCCGACTGGCGCACCGTCGGGTTGCTGGTGGCGCTGTTCGTGGGCGTCATAGTCGCGGTCCAGCCGCTGGGCTGGGCGATCACCGGCGCCCTGCTGTTCGCCGGTGCCGCAACGATTCTGGGCAGCCGGCATTGGGTGCGCAACCTGGTGATCGGCACGGTGCTGGCGGTCGGCAGTTTCTATGCGTTCTACTCCGGGCTCGGAATCCCGCTGCCCGCAGGTGTTCTGGACGGGATTCTGTAGATGGAAAACTTCAACTGGCTGTTGCAGGGTTTCGCCGAGGCGGCCACCCCGATGAATCTGGTGTACGCGATGATCGGCGTGCTGCTGGGTACCGCCGTCGGCGTGCTGCCCGGTATCGGCCCGGCCATGACGGTGGCGCTGCTGCTGCCCATCACCTACAACGTCAGCCCGAGCGCGGCGTTCATCATGTTCGCCGGCATCTTCTACGGCGGCATGTACGGCGGGTCGACCACCTCCATCCTGCTCAACACCCCCGGTGAGTCGTCGTCGGTGATCACCGCGATCGAGGGCAACAAGATGGCCAAGGCCGGGCGCGCCGCGCAGGCCCTGGCCACCGCCGCCATCGGATCGTTCGTCGCGGGCACCATCGGCACCGTCCTGCTGGCCGCGTTCGCCCCGGCGGTGTCCCGGTTCGCGGTGACCCTCGGCGCACCCTCGTACCTGGCGATCATGCTGTTCGCTCTGGTCGCGGTGACCGCCGTACTCGGCGAATCGAAGCTGCGCGGAGCCATCTCACTGCTGCTGGGGCTGGCCATCGGCATCATCGGTATCGACTTCATGACGGGGCAGCCGCGCGCCACCTTCGGGTTGCCGCTGCTGTCCGACGGGATCGACATCGTGGTCGTCGCGGTGGCCATCTTCGCGCTCGGTGAGGCGTTGTGGGTGTCCGCGCATCTGCGTCGCCGGCCCGCCGACGTCATCCCGGTGGGACGGCCGTGGATGAGCCGGTCGGACTGGAAGCGGTCCTGGAAGCCGTGGCTGCGCGGCACCGCCTACGGTTTTCCGTTCGGTGCCCTGCCCGCCGGTGGCGCGGAGCTGCCGACGTTCCTGTCCTACATCACCGAGAAGAAGCTGAGTAAACATCCCGAGGAGTTCGGCAAGGGCGCCATCGAAGGTGTCGCGGGTCCCGAGGCGGCCAACAATGCTTCTGCGGCAGGCACTTTGGTCCCCATGCTGTCGCTCGGCCTGCCGACCAACGCCACCGCTGCGGTAATGCTGACGGCGTTCGTGTCCTACGGCATCCAGCCCGGTCCCACCCTGTTCGAGAAGGAACCGCTGCTGATCTGGACACTGATTGCCAGCCTGTTCATCGGCAACTTCCTGCTGCTGGTGCTCAACCTGCCGTTGGCCCCGCTGTGGGCGAAGTTGCTGCGCACGCCACGGCCGTACCTGTACGCCGGCATCCTGTTCTTCGCCACCCTCGGCGCGCTGGCCGTCAACGTGCAACCGCTGGACCTGGCCCTGCTGCTGGTGTTCGGCTTGCTCGGGTTGATGATGCGCCGGTTCGGGCTGCCGGTGCTGCCGCTGATCATCGGGGTCATCCTGGGCCCGCGTATCGAGCGGCAGCTGCGCCAGAGCCTGCAGCTGGGCGGCGGTGACTGGGGCAACCTGTTCACCGAGCCGGTGGCCATCGTGGTGTACGTGTGCATGGTGCTGCTGATCGCACTGCCACTGATCCTGCGCCTGGTGCGCAAGCCGGCCGGCACCGCGGATCGCGACCTGGAAGAGAAGGCCAACGCATGATCGTCATCGGTTACACCGCCGACCAATTCGGCCAGGCCGCGCTGGAGCACGGTATCCGCGAGGCCAGGCTGCGCGATGCCGAGGTGCTGGTGATCAACGCGACCAAGGGGGAGGCCTTGGCCGATCCCGGCTTCGCCCAGTCCGGTGCGCTGCACAATCTGGAGGAGCACCTCGATGCCTCCGGCGTGCGCTATCAGGTGTCGCAGCCGGTGGGCGTGGACCCCGTCGACGAGCTGCTCGATGCGATGGATCGCCCGGAGGCCGAGCTGTTGGTGATCGGCATCCGGCACCGTAATCCGGTGGGAAAACTGTTGCTGGGTAGCGTCTCTCAGCAGTTACTGCTGGAGTGCCGCAAGCCGGTGCTTGCGGTGAAACCCGCCGACGGCTGAGGCCCGTCGTCATCGGCACACGATGCGGTGGTCGTGGCGCTCCGCGCTGGGTGTGGGAGTCTCGACGCCACACAACCCGCGTAGTGCACTATCGGGCAGTCGGTCTCTGGCATCCTGAATCCATGACCGAGCAGCCGCCCTATGGTGTCGATCCGGGCAGTATCCCGCCGCCCCCGCCGGGGGGAGCGCAGTACCCGCCGCAGTACCCCCCGCACTACCCGCCCCCGCCGCCCCCGGGTGCCTATTACGACCCGGCGGCGCCCTACGGCAGGCACCCGGTGACCGGGGAGCCCTATTCGGACAAGTCCAAGGTGGTCGCCGGCCTGCTGCAGTTGCTCGGCCTGTTCGGGCTGGTCGGTATCGGCCGCATCTACCTGGGTTACACCGGCCTGGGTATCGCCCAGCTGCTGGTCGGCCTGGTCACTTGCGGGTTGGGTGCGGTCGTCTGGGGCATCATCGACGCTGTCCTGCTGCTCACCGACAAGGTCCGCGACCCGCAGGGCCGCCCCCTTCGCGATGGAACTTAAGGTTCCGACGGCGTCGAAGCCGGTGCTCATCGGCACCGGCGTGGCGTTGGCCGGCAGCCTGGCCTATATCGGTCTCGCCGACCCGCACAAGCCGGGGTTCCTGTTCCCCGGCTGCCCGTTCAAGCTGCTGACCGGCCTGAACTGTCCGGCCTGCGGTGGTCTGCGGATGACCCATGATCTGCTCACCGGCAATATCGGGGCTGCTGTCGTCGACAACGTCTTCCTCCTGGTCGGTCTGCCCCTGTTGCTGGCGTGGCTGGTGGTGCGGTGGCGACGCGGCCAGAAGCTGATGCCGGTGGCGGCCACCGTCACGGTCGTCGTGGCGGCCGCCGTCTGGACGGTGGTGCGTAACTGGCCGGGGTTCCCGCTGGTCCCTACGCTTTCGGCTGGGTAGACGGGTGTCTGCGCTGATACACTGACCTTTCGGGCCGACGCAGTCCCTGCACATCATCTCCAAGACTGCGGAGGTACCTCAGTTGCTGTTCTCGGCACTCCCCGACGCGCAGGGTCTCTACGACCCGGTCAACGAATCCGATTCATGCGGCGTCGCCATGATCGCCGACATCCAGGGGCGTCGTTCGCACGCCCTGGTGACGGATGCGCTGGACGCGTTGGAGAACCTGGAGCACCGCGGTGCCGTCGGTGCCGAACCCAACACGGGTGACGGCACCGGGATACTTCTCCAGCTTCCCGTCGAACTGCTCAGGGCTGTAGTCGATTTCGAGCTCCCCGAGCCGAACGAGAAGGGCGAGAACACCTTCGCCGCCGGTATCTGCTTCCTGCCGCAGGACCCCGTCGAACGCGCGACCGCCCGGGCGGACATCGAGGCGATCGCCGTCGAGGAGGGCCTGAACGTCCTTGGCTGGCGCGAGGTTCCGGTCGACCCTGCCGGTGCCGATGTCGGCGCGAGCGCTGTCAGCTGCATGCCGTACATGGCGCAGCTCTTCGTCGCCGCACCGGGTGCCCGCATCGGCGGGCTGGACCTGGACCGCCGGGTGTACCCGCTGCGCAAGCGCGCCGAAGCCGGGCAGGTGTACTTCCCGACACTGTCCAGCCGCACCATGGCCTACAAAGGCATGCTGACCGAGAAGCAGCTGCCGCTGTTCTTCCCCGATCTGCGCGACGAGCGCTGTAACAGCGCCATCGCGATCGTGCACAGCCGTTTTTCCACCAACACCTTCCCGTCGTGGCCGCTGGCGCACCCGTTCCGGTTTGTCGCGCACAACGGTGAGATCAACACCGTCCGCGGCAACCGCAACCGGATGCACGCCCGCGAGGCCAAACTGGCCAGCTCGCTCATTCCCGGTGACCTGAGCCGCCTTTCGCCCATCTGTGCCAACGAAGGCTCGGATTCGGCGTCGTTCGACCAGGTGCTGGAACTGCTGCACCTCGGTGGGCGCAGCCTGCCGCACGCCGTGCTGATGATGATCCCCGAGGCCTGGGAGAACAACACCACGATGAGCCCGCAGCGTCGGGCCTTCTGGCAGTTCCACGCCTCGCTGATGGAGCCGTGGGACGGACCGGCCTGTGTCACCTTCACCGACGGCACCGTCGTCGGTGCGGTGTTGGACCGCAACGGTTTACGGCCGGGACGCTGGTGGCGCACCATCGACGACCGCATCATCCTGGCCAGCGAGAGCGGCGTACTGGACGTGCCCAGCGGCGAGGTGGTGGCCAAGGGCCGGCTGGAACCGGGCAAGATGTTCCTGGTCGACACGGCCGCCGGCCGTATCGTCTCCGATGACGAGATCAAGGATCAGCTCGCCTCCGCCGAGGCGTATGACGAATGGCTGCACGCCGGTCTGCTGGATCTCAAGACCCTGCCGGATCGGGTTCGGGTGCAACCGAATCACGAATCCGTGGTGCGCAGGCAGGTGTCGTTCGGCTACACCGAGGAAGAGCTGCGCCTGCTGCTGACCCCGATGGCCGCCTCCGGGGCAGAGCCGCTCGGTTCGATGGGCACCGACACCCCGACGGCTGTGCTGTCGCAGCGGTCCAGGTCTCTCTACGACTATTTCGTGGAACTGTTCGCACAGGTCACCAATCCGCCGCTGGACGCCATCCGGGAGGCCGTGGTGACGTCCATGGGGCGCGTCATGGGCCCCGAGCAGAACCTGCTGGAGCCCACTGCGGCGTCGGCGCGCCAGATCATGCTGGGCTGGCCGGTGCTCGACAACGACGAGCTGAACAAGATCGTGCACATCAACGACGACGGTGAGCAGCCCGGATTGCGCACGGCGGTGCTGCGGGCCCTCTACGACGTGGAGCGCGGTGGTGAGGGCTTGGCCGAGGCATTGGAGGACCTGCGGGCCCGGGCGTGCGACGCCATCGCGAAAGGCGCCCGCACCCTGGTGATCTCGGATCGCGACTCCGACCACCGCAAGGCGCCCATCCCGTCGTTGCTGGCGGTCTCGGCGGTGCATCACCACCTGGTGCGCACCAAGGAGCGCACCAGTGTGGCCCTTGTGGTGGAAAGCGGTGACGCCCGCGAGGTGCACCACATCGCCATGCTGATCGGTTTCGGTGCGGCAGCGGTCAACCCGTACCTGGCGTTCGAATCGATCGAGGACCTCATCCGCGAGGGTGAGCTCACCGGCATCGAACCGGCCGCGGCGGTGCGCAACTACCTCAAGGCGCTCGGTAAGGGTGTCATGAAGGTGATGAGCAAGATGGGCATCTCGACCGTCGCGTCCTACACCGGCGCCCAAGCCTTCGAGGCCATCGGCATCGACCGCGAGGTCATCGACGAATACTTCACCGGCACACCGATGCAGCTGGGCGGTGTCGGACTGGACGTGCTGGCCGAAGAGGTGCGGTTCCGGCATCGCCGGGCCTACCCGGAGAACCCCACCGAACGGGCCCATCGGCGGCTGTCGGTGGGCGGTGAGTACCAGTTCCGCCGCGACGGCGAATTGCACCTGTTCACCCCGGAAGTCGTTTTCCTGCTGCAACATTCGACCAGGACCGGACGACGGGACATCTTCGCCAAGTACTCCGAGGAGGTGAACCGGCTCAATCGTGAGGGCGGTGCCCTGCGCGGGCTCTTCGAGTTCAAGAAGGGGGTCCGGCCACCGGTCGCCCTGGAGGAAGTGGAACCCGTCGATGCCATCTTGGCCCGGTTCAACACCGGTGCGATGAGCTACGGATCCATCTCGGCCGAGGCGCACGAGACCATGGCCATCGCGATGAACAACATCGGCGGTCGCTCCAATTCCGGTGAGGGTGGGGAGGACGTCGACCGACTCTACGACCCGAAGCGTCGCAGCGCCGTCAAGCAGGTGGCCTCGGGCCGGTTCGGCGTCACCAGTGACTACCTGGTGAACGCCACCGACATCCAGATCAAGATGGCCCAGGGAGCCAAACCGGGTGAGGGCGGGCAGCTTCCGGGCTACAAGGTGTACCCGAACATCGCCAAGACCCGGCATTCGACGCCGGGTGTCGGGCTCATCTCACCGCCACCCCACCACGACATCTACTCGATCGAGGACCTGGCGCAGCTGATCCACGATCTCAAGAACGCCAACGACCAGGCCCGGATCCACGTGAAGCTGGTCAGCTCGGTCGGTGTCGGGACCGTCGCCGCCGGGGTGTCCAAGGCGCACGCCGACGTGGTGCTGATCTCCGGGTATGACGGCGGAACCGGCGCGGCGCCGTTGACCAGCCTCAAGCACGCGGGGGCGCCGTGGGAGATCGGCCTGGCCGACACCCAGCAGACCTTGGTGCTCAACGGGTTACGCGACCGCATCACCGTGCAGTGCGACGGTGGTATGCGCACCGCCCGTGACGTGATGGTGGCCGCGCTGCTCGGCGCCGAGGAATACGGGTTCGCCACCGCACCGCTGGTGGTGGCCGGCTGCATCATGATGCGGGTCTGTCACCTCGACACCTGCCCGGTGGGTGTGGCCACCCAGAACCCCGAATTGCGAGCCCGATTCAACGGCAAACCGGAATTCGTGGAGAACTTCTTCCGGTTCATCGCCGAGGACATCCGGACCTATCTGGCCGAACTGGGCTTCCGCAGCCTCGACGAGGCGATCGGCCGCGTCGAGGTCCTCGACACCGCGGACGGTGTCGCGCACTGGAAGAGCCGTGGTCTGGACCTCAGCCCGATCTTCGCGCACCCCACCGACGCGCACGGCGCCAAGTTGACCCAGCGACGCCGGCTGCGCGATCAGGACCACGGTTTGGAGCGCGCGCTGGACCAGACGCTGATCCAGTTGGCCGAAGGCGCTCTCGAAGACGCCCATCCGGTCCGGCTGGAATTGCCGGTACGCAACGTCAACCGCACCGTGGGCACCCTGCTCGGTGCGGAGGTGACCCGTCGGTACGGCGCCGCGGGGCTGCCCGACGACACCATCCACGTCACCCTCACCGGTTCGGCGGGGCAGTCGATCGGCGCCTTCCTGCCGCCCGGCATCACCCTGGAACTCATCGGTGACGCCAATGACTATGTCGGCAAGGGTCTTTCGGGCGGTCGGGTGATCGTCCGGCCCCCGGACGACGTGCTGTTCCTGCCCGAGGACAACGTCATCGCGGGCAACACACTGGTGTTCGGCGCCACGTCGGGTGAGGTGTTCCTGCGTGGACGGGCCGGTGAACGGTTCTGCGCCCGTAACTCCGGTGCGCTGGCGGTGGTGGAGGGCGTGGGCGACCACGCCTGCGAGTACATGACCGGCGGACGGGTGGTGGTGCTGGGGGACACCGGCCGCAACATCGGCGCGGGCATGTCCGGCGGTATCGCCTTCGTGCTGGGCCTGGACCCGGCGAAGGTGAACACCGAGATGGTGGAATTGCAGCGGCTGGAACCCGAGGACCTGACCTGGCTGCACGACGTCGTCGCGCGGCACGCGCAGTACACCGACAGCACCGTGGCGCGGTCGCTGCTCTCGGACTGGCCGCGGCGCAGCGCCCAGTTCACCAAGGTCATGCCGACCGATTACCAGCGTGTCCTGCAGGCCACCCGGATGGCGAAAGCCGAAGGGCGCGACGTGGACACCGCGATCATGGAGGCGAGCCGTGGCTGATCCCACCGGATTCCTGAAGGTCGTCAAAAGGGAGGCGGCCAAACGCCCCGTCGACGAGCGCGTCGGCGACTGGCGTGAGGTCTACGAGTCCCAGGAGCCCCGCAAGCGCGCCGCCGAGGTGTCCCAGCAGGCGCGCCGCTGCATGGACTGCGGTATCCCGTTCTGTCACTCCGGTACCGCGGGCTGCCCGTTGGGCAACCTCATCCCGGAATGGAACGACCTGGTGCGCCGGGGCCGTTGGGACGCGGCCATCGACCGACTGCATGCGACCAACAACTTCCCGGAGTTCACCGGTCGGTTGTGCCCGGCGCCCTGCGAGGCCGCCTGCGTGCTGTCCATCGCCGAAGAGCAGACCGGCGGCAGCGTCACCATCAAACGGATCGAACAGACCATCGCCGATCAGGCGTGGCTGGACGGCACCATCGAGCCGCAGCCCGCGGCGATCTCGACGGGCAAGAGCGTCGCCGTCGTCGGCTCGGGGCCCGCGGGACTGGCCGCGGCCCAGCAGCTCACCCGGGCCGGCCATCACGTCACCGTGTACGAACGCGATGACCGGATCGGCGGGTTGATGCGGTACGGCATCCCGGAGTACAAGCTGGAGAAGTCGACGCTGAACCAGCGGCTGACCCAGATGCGGGCCGAGGGAACGCGTTTCGTCACCGACTGCGAAGTGGGTGTGGACCTGTCGGTCGAGCGGCTGCGCGAGCAGTACGACGCGGTGGTGCTCGCCGTGGGTGCGCTGCGTGCCCGCGACAACGATGTCGAGGGCCGCCACCTCAACGGGGTGCACCTGGCGATGGAACACCTGGTGCCGGCCAACAAGGAATGCGAGGGCGACGGCGCCTCCGAACTGTCGGCCGCCGGTAAGCATGTGGTGATCATCGGCGGCGGAGACACCGGCGCGGACTGTTTGGGCACCGCGCACCGGCAGGGGGCGCTGTCGGTGACCCAGCTGGACTACAACCCGGCGCCGCCGGAACTGCGCGACGACTCCGTGAGCCCGTGGCCCACCTGGCCGCTGGTGCTACGGACCTCGCCCGCGCACGCCGAGGGTGGCGCGCGTCGCTTCGAGGTCGCCGTGCAGCGTTTCGTCGATGATGGCCGCGGCAATGTGCGCGCCATGGAGATCGCCGAGGTCAAGGTCGAACGCGACGCCAACGGGCGGCGGATCATCACTCCGGTCGGCGAGCCACTGGAGATCCCGTGTGATCTGGCGTTGCTGGCCATCGGCTTCGAGGGTGTCGAGCACATGGCGCTACTGGGTGGGCTGGACCTGACCCTGACCAAACGCGGCACGCTGTCCTGCGGTTCGGACTGGCAGACCGACGCACCCGGGGTGTTCGTGTGTGGGGATGCCCACCGCGGCGCCTCGCTGATCGTGTGGGCCATCGCCGAGGGGCGCAGTGCCGCGCATGCGGTGGACGCGTTCCTGATGGGCGAATCGGAGCTGCCGGCACCGGTCCGGCCGGGCACCCTGCCGCTCGCCGCCGTCTAGCGCCGTCGAATCTCGAGCGACCCGACTGACCCGGGTCTATCCGTTCTGAATGGTCTTCTGAATCGATCATGACTATGCTCCGAGACGTGAATAGACGCGGAAAAATCGTCTGTACCCTCGGTCCCGCCACCGGCACCGACGAGATGGTGAAAGCCCTGGTCGAAGCCGGCATGGACGTCGCCCGACTGAACTTCAGCCACGGTGACCATTCCGACCACGAAGGCAACTACCGGCGTGTCCGGGCGGCATCGGATGCCGCTGGGCGCGCGGTCGGCGTGCTCGCCGACCTGCAAGGACCGAAGATCCGGCTGGGCCGGTTCGCCACCGGCGCCACCCTGTGGCAGGCCGGTGAGACGATCCGGATCACCGTCGAGGACTTCATGGGCACCCACGACCGGGTGTCCACCACCTACAAGCAACTGGCCAACGACGCCGCCCCGGGCGACCGCCTCCTTGTCGACGACGGCAACGTCGGACTGGTCGTCGAACACGTCGACGGCAACGACGTGGTGTGCACCGTCACCGAGGGCGGCCGGGTCAGCAACAACAAGGGCCTGTCGCTGCCCGGCATGAACGTCTCGGTGCCCGCGTTGAGCGAGAAGGACATCGCCGATCTGGAGTTCGCGTTGCAGCTGGGTGTCGACCTGGTCGCGTTGTCGTTCGTGCGCTCCCCGGCCGATATCGAGCTGGTGCACGAGGTGATGGACCGGGTGGGGCGCCGGGTGCCGGTGATCGCCAAGCTGGAGAAGCCCGAGGCCGTCGACAATCTCGAAGCCATCGTGCTCGCCTTCGACGCCATCATGGTGGCCCGCGGTGACCTCGGCGTGGAGCTGCCGCTCGAAGAGGTGCCGCTGGTGCAGAAGCGGGCCATCCAGATGGCCAGGGAGAACGCCAAACCCGTCATCGTGGCCACCCAGATGCTGGAGTCGATGATCGAGCACTCCCGGCCCACCCGCGCCGAGGCGTCCGACGTCGCCAACGCCGTGCTCGACGGTGCCGACGCGGTGATGCTCTCGGGTGAGACCTCGGTGGGCAAGTACCCGTTGGAGACGGTGCGCACCATGGCGCGCATCGTCGCGGCGGTGGAGGACAACTCGACCGCGGTTCCGCAGCTGACCCACACACCGCGCACCAAGCGCGGCGTCATCTCCTACGCCGCGCGCGATATCGGTGAACGGCTGGACGCCAAGGCGCTGGTGGCGTTCACCCAGTCCGGCGACACCGTGCGCCGGCTGGCCCGGCTGCACACCCCGCTGCCGCTGCTGGCCTTCACCCCGCTGCCCGAGGTGCGCAGCCAGCTCGCGCTGACCTGGGGTACCGAGACGTTCATCGTCCCGCACATGGCGACCACCGACGACATGATCAAACAGGTCGACGAGTCACTGCTGGGGTTGGGCCGGTACAAGCGCGGTGACCTGGTGGTCATCGTCGCCGGTGCGCCACCTGGCACAGTAGGCTCGACCAACCTGATCCACGTGCACCGGATCGGCGAGGACGACCACGCGTAGACGCACGCGCAGACCAATGGGGGACTTTTGTCGGCAGAGCACCTGCAGGAACTGCTGACGGTCCTAGACCTCACCCCGGACGGGGCGAACCCGGACAGGTTTACCGGCACCCACCCGAGCATCAACCCGGTCCGGACCTTCGGCGGGCAGATGATGGCCCAGGCGTTCGTCGCCGCCAGCCGGACCGTGCCCGCCGGGCTGCCGCCGACGACGTTGTCGATGCATTTCATCGCCGGCGGCGACCCGACCAAGGACCTCGAATTCACCGTGGTTCGGCTGCGCGACGAGCGCCGGTTCGCCAACCGCCGGGTGGATGTCACCCAGGACGGCGCCCTGCTGGGGACCGCGCTGGTATCGCATCTGGCCGGCGGCCGCGGCTTGGAGCACAACGCCGCGTTTCCCGATGTTCCGCACCCGGACACGTTGCCCACCATCGACGAACTGCTGGTCGGGTACGAGGAGACGGTGCCGCTGTTCGTCGCCGCGCTCAAACCCATCCAATGGCGCTACACCAACGACCCGGCCTGGGTGATGCGCGACAAGGGCGGGCAGCTGGATCACAACCGGGTGTGGCTGACCGCCGACGGGCCGATGCCCGACGACCCGGTGCTGCACGCCGCGGCGCTGGTGTATTCGTCGGACACCACGGTGCTGGATCCGATCATCACCCGGCACGGGCTGTCGTGGGGATTCGACCGGATCTTCGCGGTGACGATGAACCACACCGTGTGGTTCCACCAACCGGTGCGGTTCGACGACTGGATGCTGTACGCGACGTCGTCCCCGGTGGCGTCGGACTCCCGCGGGCTGAGCAACGGGCACTTCTTCCGCGCTGACGGACAGATCGTGGCCACGGTGATGCAAGAAGGCATCATCAAGTACTTCCCGCCGCGCTAGCACCTCGATCGGCGGCGCTGCTGCGCCCGACTGCACATGGGCGTTTGCTGGCCGGTTACTGGACCCTTGCCAAAAATGATGCCTCCGCGGACCGGACTCTGTTAAGACAAAGGGAGGTCATCCAGCCGAGGGGGAGCGGTGGACGCTGTGAAGACCACCGTGAACACGGTGAGTGGAGTGCCTATCGTCCGCAAGCTTCGGATTGCGGTCATTGCGCACAACCGATTTCCGATTCGGCAACCGTTCGCCGGGGGCTTGGAGTCACACGTCTGGTATCTTGTGCGGGCACTGGCCGCGCGTGGGCATGAGGTTTCGTTGTTCGCCGCGCCCGGTTCCGATCTCGGTCCGGGATCGGAGCGGTGGGGTGTGCGGCTACACCCCATCGGCACGAGATCGCGCCCGCAGTGGCGGGCGACCCTCCCCGATCACCGCGACTATCGGTCGGTGATGGAATCGCTGATCGCCGATGCCGGAACGTCCTACGATCTGGTCCACAATCACGCATTCCATTACTGGCCGATTCTTTTGGCGTCGCGGCTGGATGTCCCGATGCTCACGACGTTGCACACCGGCCCCGTGCTGTGGCTGAAATCGGCCATCCGGTGCAGTGGCGGAGAGGGCAGCGTCTTTGCGTCCGTGAGTCAGCAGGCGGCGCAGCAGTGGCAGCAGGCTGTCGAGCACGTCATGGTCGTGAACAACGGTGTGCATCTGGCGGATTGGCCGGTCGGCCCGGGGGGACACTACCTCGTTTGGAGTGGCCGGATCACGCCCGAGAAGGGGCCACACGCCGCCATCGAGGCCGCACGTCGCGCCGGTATGCCCCTGATTCTGGCCGGCCGGGTCCACCACGAGCGGTACTTCCGCCGGATGATCAAGCCGCAGCTCGGCCGGCAGGCAACCTACGTCGGGCATCTCGATCAGCCCGAACTTGCCCGGCTGCTCGGTGGGGCAGCGGCCGCACTCGTCACGCCGTACTGGGATGAGGCTTACGGGCTGGTTGCGGCCGAGGCGATGGCTTGCGGCACACCGGTGCTCGCCTTCGACCGGGGTGCCGTATCAAGCTTGGTCACTCCTGACGTCGGCAGGATCGTGCCGGCGGGGGATATCGCGGCGCTGGCGGCGGCCGTCGCTGCGGCTCCGGGCTTGTCGCGCGCCGCGGTGCGCCGCCATGCCGAAACGCACCTGTCCGACGATTCCACCGTCGACCGCTACCTGGCCGTGTATGCCGGCCTGACCGAACCGGGGTCGCGTAGCGTGCCTCCCGCCGCGCCGGGAACGGCGATGTCGAGGTTCGCGACGACGCTGTGTGAAACCGCTCTCCTCGACGGCCTGCGGCCGGCCCGGCGCTGGGCGGCTAAGGCGTGGGCGTGATCGTCACGCCGTAGTCGTTCTCGACCTTGTCGCGGAATGTGGTCTCGCACTGCACCTGTGCGGCCCGGTCGTTGCCGGCCTGCTCCATGCAGCTGACATAGTCGCCGATGCCCAGTTGGGAGAAGAACCCGATCCAGATCGGGATGAACACCAATCCCAGCACGATCGCCAACGCGCCCAACACGATTCCCGAGACGGCCAGCCCGCCGTTGGTGGCCTCGCCGCGCTTGACGCGGCCCCGGCCCAGGAAACCGATGATCAGCGCGACCAGTCCCAGGATGATTCCGCCCGCAATGGTCCAGGAGAACAACAGCCCCAGCACGGCGAGGATGAGCGCGGCGATGCCCAGTCCGTTACGCGGCGTCAGCGGCGGCGGCGGATAGCCCGCGTAGGGCTGCGGTGGCGGCGGTGGATACGAGCCCGGCTGCTGCCCTGGGTATTGCTCGCCGTACGGCCCGAAGGAGCTCATGACTGGTCAGGGTACCCGCCGGCGCGTAACTGCACTGCCGGACAGGCGATGTCCGCGGGGAGGTGATGGGTCGCGACGACGACGGTGCGCTCCGGGCCGAACAGGACGCCCGGGGTGAGCAGCCCGTGCAGCAACCGGTCACTGTCGGCTTCGTCGAGATGCTCGGTCGGCTCGTCGAGCAGCACCACAGGGAACTCCGAGATCAGCGCGCGGGCCAGCAGCAACCGCCGGCGCTGCCCGGCCGACACCGCGGCTGCGCCGCCGGTGAGGATGGTGTTCAACCCGTCGGGCAGGCCGGTGAGCCAGTCGTGCAAGCCCACCCGGTCCAGCGCGGTGAGCAGCTCCTGATCCGTCGCATCCCCGCGCGCCACCAGCAGGTTATCCCGCACCGTGGTGTCGAACAGGTGCGCATCCTCGGCGAAAAATGCCGCGGTCAGCGGATTTTCGGGATATTCACGGGCGATCTTCATCAACAGGGTGGTCTTGCCGCTGCCGCTGGGCCCCAGCACGGCCAGCCGTTCGCCGGGGTCGAGCACCACCTCGGGTGTCTCGGGCCGCCGGCGGTCATCGGGGGTCGCGTCGGTGATCTCACCGATGCGCCTGGCGGCCAGCCGGGCCCGCACCAACGCCACTGCGGCAGCGGGCAATGCCGCTGTCGCCTCGAATGCGGACAGCGGCACCAGCATCAGGATGGCCAGCGTGGTGGGTGCGGTGACCGGTGCCAGACTGATCCCGATCACCGCCGCCGACAGCACCGCGGCCCCGACGGCGGCGGTGGACGCCGCAGCGGCCAGCGCGTTGGGCGCCGCGGCCCGGTCCAGCTGCCGGCCCCAATACCGTTGTTGGCGTTCGGCTTCGGTGATCACCTCGGTGAGTTGTCCGCCGACCCGCAGCTCGGCCGCGTGCTCCAGGGCCAGCATCGCCGCGGTGTCCCTGGCGCTGTGATGCTGCGCGGCCAGCCGCTCGGCCGACGCGCCCGCCCGGCCCGCCAACCACGGTGCCACCACCCCGGCCAATACGAGGCAGCCGGCCAGCACCACTGCGGCCACCGGTGCGATCAGCGCGATGATCGTCACGGCGGCCCCCGACAGCAGCACGGCCACACACGCCGGCAGCACCGCCCGTACCAGCACATCGGCCAATTCGTCCACCGAGCTGCCGACCCGCTCCACCAGTTCACCGCTGTGCAGGCGCAGCGCGGTGTCGGGCGGCAGCTCGGTCAGCCGGCGGTACAGGCCGACCCGGGCGGCGCCGGCCGAACGCAAGGCGGTGTCGTGGATGGCCAGTCGTTCGCAGTAGCTGAACACACCGCGTGAGATGCCCAGTGCACGCACCGCGACCACCGCGACGGTGAGGTCCAGCACCGGGGGCATCTGCCAGGCTCGGGTGATCAGCCAGGCCGACACCGTCGCCAGGGCCAGCGCACTGCTCAACGCCAGGGTGCCGAACAGCACCGCCAGCAGCAGCCGCGGCAGGCGCGGGCGCAGCAGGCGCAGCACGTCATGAGGGGACATGGGCGGCACCTCCCACGGTGACCACGTGGTCCGCCGCGGCCAGTACCGGCGCGCGGTGGCCGATCATCAGCACCGTCGCCCCCGCGTGCGCCCGCGCACCGATCGCGGCCAGCACCCGGCGTTCGGTGCCGGCATCCAGGTGCGCGGTCGGCTCGTCGAGCAGTAGCACCGGGGCTGCCGACCCGAGCGCGCGGGCCAACCCCAGCCGCTGCCGCTGACCCAGCGACAGGCCCACCCCGTCGCGCCCGAGCCGGGTCTCCAGGCCATGAGGCAGGGCGGCCAGCACCTCGTCGAAACCCGCATCGCGGCAGGCTTTTTCCAGATCGGTCAGCGGTCCGAACAGTTCCAGGTTGGCGCGCACCGTGCCGGGCAGCAGCACCGGTCGCTGCGGCAGCCAGGACACCTGGGGCCACCACGTCTGTGGATCGGCATCGGCGATGTCGGTGTCCCCGATGAGCACGCGGCCCGAGGTGGCCGGGGTGAGCCCGAGGATGACGTCGAAGGCCGTGGACTTGCCCGCGCCGTTGGGCCCGGTGAGCACGGTGACTTCGCCAGGGATCGCGCGGGCGGTCAGCCGGTCCGGTGCCGGGCCGTCCCGGCCGACGACGGTGACCTCCTCCAAGACGATGGTGCGGCCGTGCGGTGTCCTCGCCCCGAGATCAACCCCGGTCGCTTCGCTCGCCCCCGGCACCGCCTCCTGCAACCGGCGCGCGGCGTCAGCGGCCGTCTTACCGTCTTGTGCCGCGTGGAACTGGACGCCGACCCTGCGCAACGGCCAGAACACCTCGGGCGCCAGCAGCAGTGCGGTCAGCCCGGCGGCCAGGGTCATCTCGCCGAACACCAGGCGCAGCCCGACGCTCACCGCCACCAGGGCGACGCCGAGGGTGGCCAGCAACTCCAGGACGGCGGCCGACAGGAAGGCGATCCGCAGGGTGGCCATCGCCGAGCGGCGATGCGCGGCCGCCAGTTCGGCGATGCGGTGTGCTGGCCCGCCGGCCCGGCCCAGAGCCCGCAAGGTCGGGATCCCGGCGACCAGGTCGAGCAAGCGGGACTGCAGCGTGGTCATGGCCGCCAGCGCCGCGGCCGACCGATCGGCGGTGAGCCGCCCGATCAGGATCATGAACAACGGGATGAGCGGCAGTGCGACCGAGACGATCAGGGCGGCTTGCAGATCGGTCGCGGCGATCACCACCACGGTCAGCGGCGTCAGGATGCCGGCCAGCGCGACCGCGGGCAGGTAGCCGGTGAAGTACGGGCGCAATCCGTCCAGCCCGCGGGTGAGGATCACCGCGGACTCGGCACGGACCGCGACGAGTTCGTGCGGGCTTCGCCCGGTCACCGAGTGCAGCACTCCGGCGCTGAGTTCGCCGATCACCGCGGTGGCGGCACGCTGGCTCAGGCGCGCCTGGAGCCACGACGCCGCGGCGCGAATGGTCCACAGTGCCACCAGGACCCACAGGTGCCCGGCCCAGTGGGAGATGCTGCGCGACGCGGGAGCGGTGATCACGCCGGCGACGATGTGGGCCAGCACCCAGGCCGAGGCCACCGTCGCCACGCTGATCAACGCCCCGACCGCCACCGATGCGGCGAGGTAACGCCGCATGGCGGGGGACAGCGCGGGTATCACGGCAGTCGCGGTGAGAGCCCCGCGGGGTCGGGTATGCGCTCGGCCGAGATACGTTGCCGGAACACCCAATACGTCCATGCCTGATACGCGATGACCAGCGGTGTCACCAGGACCGCCGCCCAGCTCATGATGGTCAGGGTGTAACCGGTGGACGAGGCGTTGTGAATGGTCAGGCTCCAGGACGGATCCAGAGTGGACGGAATGAGATTCGGGTACAGGCAGCCGAACAGCAGCACCACGACCGCCGCGATGACCGTCGCGGTGGCCGCGAAGGCCCAGCCGTCGCCGCCGCGGCTCCACACCAGCATCACCGCGCCCAGCTGGGCCACCACGGCCACGCCCAGGACCAGCCACGTCCAGTCCTTGCCGTGCGCCAGCTGGGTCCACACGCCGAACGCTGCAACCAGGACGGTCACCGGCATGGCCAACCGACCGCTGAACCTGACCGCGTCTTCGCGCACGGCGCCTTCGGTTTTCAGGGCCACGAACACCGCGCCGTGGAACAGGAACAGTCCGCAGGTGGCCAGCCCGCCCAGCAGGGTATACGGGTTCAACACGTCGGTGATCGACAACTGGATCTGGTGGTCGGCGTCGACCGGCAGACCGTGCAGCAGCATCGCGAAGGCGACGCCCCACAGCACGGCGGGCACCCAGGAGCCTACGGCGATACCGATGTCGGCCCAGCGTCGCCAGTTCGGATCGTTGATCTTGCCGCGCCATTCGATGGCGCAGATCCGCATGATCATCGATACCAGAATCGCCAGCAGTGGCAGGTAGAGGCCGGAGAACATGGTGGCGTACATGCCGGGGAAGGCCGCGAACATCGCGCCGCCCGCGGTGATCAGCCACACCTCGTTGCCGTCCCACACGGGCCCGATGGTGTTGAGCACGGCTCGACGGTGCTTCTCGGCATTGGCGATTTCACTTCCCGCCGCGCGCCCGAACACCGCCATCAGCATGCCCACGCCGAAGTCGAAGCCTTCCAGCACCAGGAAGCCGAGGAACAGTACGGCCAGGATGATGAACCAGAACGTCTGCAAGTCCATGGCACGCCTCCTAGTAGGCGAACGACAGCGGCGCGACTTCGTCCTCGCCGGGTGGAGTCGGGGGGACGGGTTCGGTGTCGTGCTCCAGCGGGCCTTCGACGACGTAGCGCCGGATCAGCCAGAACCAGATCACCGCCAGTACCGCATAGAGCGCGGTGAACACGATCAGGGAAAGCCACACCGTGGCTGCCGAGTTGTGTGACACGCCCTGTTGCACGGTGAGCCGCACCATCTGATCGCCGGTCGGGTTGGGCGCCACCACCCACGGCTGGCGCCCCATCTCGGTGAACACCCAGCCGGCGCTGTTGGCCAGGAAGGGGGTGGGCAGTGTGATGAGTGCGAACCACCCGAACCACCGTTGCCGCGGTATCCGGCCACCCCTGGTCAGCCAGAGCGCCGTCATCGCGAACAGCATTGGCAGGGCCATGAATCCGATCATCGCCCGGAAGGACCAGTAGGTGACGAACAGGTTCGGCCGGTAGTCGCCGGGCCCGAACTTCTCTTGATAGGACGCCTGCAGGTCCTTGACGCCCTGCAGTTCGACGCCGGTGAACTTGCCCTCGGCCAGGAACGGCAGCACATAGGGCACTTCGATCAGGTGGGTGACGCTGTCGCAGTTGTTGTGCGTGCCGACCGTCAGGACCGAGAACATCGGGTCTGTTTCGGTGTGGCACAACGATTCCGCTGACGCCATCTTCATCGGCTGTTGCTGGAACATCAGCTTGCCCTGCGCGTCACCGGTGAGGAACAGGCCGGCCGCGGCGACGAAGGCGACCACGCAGCCGAGAATGGTCGCCGGGCGGTGCATGGTGCGGGCCTCTTCGCTGTCGGGCCGGCGCACCATCCACCAGGCGCACACCCCGGCGACGAAGGTGCCGGCGACCAGGAACGAGCCGGTCACCGCGTGCGGGAACGCCGCCCACGCGGTGTTGTTGGTGAACAGCTCGCCGATGCTGGTCAATTCGGCACGGCCGGTCTCCGGGTTGTAGTGGGCGCCGACGGGGTGCTGCATGAACGAGTTGGCGGCGATGATGAAGAAAGCCGACGCGTTCACGGCCAGCGCCACGATCCAGATGCAGGCCAGGTGCACCAGGCGCGGCAGCCGGGTCCAGCCGAAGATCCACAGTCCCAGGAAGGTCGACTCGAAGAAGAAGGCGACCAGGCCCTCCATGGCCAGGGGCGCGCCGAACACGTCGCCGACGAACCGGGAGTATTCGCTCCAGTTCATCCCGAACTGGAACTCCTGAACGATGCCGGTGGCCACGCCGATCGCGAAGTTGATCAGGAACAGCTTGCCGAAGAACCGGGTGAGGCGGTACCACGCGGTGTTGCCGGTGACCACCCACACGGTCTGCATCACCGCGATGAGGGGGGCCAGCCCGATCGTGAGCGGTACGAAGATGAAGTGATAAACGGTGGTGATGCCGAATTGCCACCGTGACACGTCCAGCGCGTCCATGTGCACCAACTCCCGGGCTGCGGGTTCGTCTACGGCTGTGTAGAACTACGACAAACTGTAGTAGATACGTGGTCTGTCCGCCCAGAAACGTGGTGCAGACAACTCATGACGTCGGTTGTGGCTCGGGGCTCGGGCCGCCGTCGGTCAACTTCTTGGATGCCGACCGGATGCCGAATGCGGTGGCGATCTCCATCAGACCGATGACCACGAGCCAGATGCCGGTCACCAGGGCCAGCGTCGCGATCGACGCGAACGGCGAGGCGAGCACCACGATCCCGGCGATCAGGCTGATCACGCCGACGAAGATGTTCCAGCCCCTGGCGGGCAGCGTCGGATCGCTGATCGCCGATACCGCCGTGGCCACCCCACGGAAGATGAAGCCCACGCCGATCCAGATCGCCAGCAGCAGCACCGCGTCATACAGATGCCGGAACGACAGCACCGCCAGGATGACCGACGCGGCACCGCTGATGAACAGCAGCACCCGGCCGCCGGCCGACACGTGCAGGCTGAACGCGAAGACGACCTGGGCGATACCGGTGATCAGCAGGTACGCCCCGAAGAAACTGGCCGCCACCACCACGGAGATCCCCGGCCAGGCCAGCACCGCGGCGCCGAGCGCCACCGCGAGAACACCTGACACGAGCGTGGATTTCCACAGGTGAGGCAGCAGACTGGGGGGAGCGACTGTAGTCATAGGCGCAGTCTCCCACAGCGTCAATAACCGGTGGACGATTACTGCACACCAAGATCGGAAGGTCGTTAATCTTCCGTTACCGGCACTGCGCGCTGGGGTCACTGTGGTTAACGTCTTCGGGTTGAGGCAAGTAGAAGATGTCTGTGGCGCACGAGCCCGACGAGGAAAGAGGAACTGTGGCAGTTGGATGCAAGAGCCGTCGGATCGCGGTCTGGCGGGTCGCGGCGGTGTTCGCGGCAACGGGTGCGCTGGCCCTGTCGGGCTGCGCCAAGAACGAGGACAGCGCCGCGCCGTCCACCACGACGACCGCTGCCTCGGCCGAGAAGGTCGAGGCCATCGCCAACACCGTCCCCGAGGCCATCAAATCCTCCGGCAAGCTCGTCGTGGGCGTGAACATTCCCTACGCCCCTAACGAGTTCAAGGACGAGAGCGGCAAGATCGTCGGCTTCGACGTCGACCTGGTCAACGCGGTCGCCGCCACGCTCGGCCTCAAGGCCGAGTTCCGGGAGTCCGATTTCGCCAAGATCATCCCGTCGGTCCAGGGCGACACCTTCAACATCGGGATGTCCTCGTTCACCGACACCAAAGAGCGGGAACAGTCCGTCGATTTCGTGACGTACTTCTCCGCGGGTATCCAGTGGGCCCAGCCCAAGGGCGGTTCGATCGACCCGAACAACGCCTGCGGCAAGAAGGTGGCCGTGCAGGCCACCACGACCGAGGAGACCGATGAGCTGCCCGCCAAGAGCAAGGCGTGCACCGACGCCGGTAAGCCGGCCATCGACATCCTGAAGTTCGACAGCCAGGACGCGGCCACCAACGCGGTGGTGCTGGGTCAGGCCGACGCCATGTCGGCGGACTCGCCGGTGACCCTGTACGCCATCAAGCAGAGCAACGGCAAGCTGGAAACCGCAGGGGAGACGTTCGAATCGGCGCCCTATGGCTGGCCGGTGAAGAAGGGGTCGCCGCTGGCGCAGTCGCTGGTGCAGGCGCTGCAGCACCTGATCGACAACGGCACCTACAAGCAGATCGCCACCAACTGGGGCGTCGAGTCCGGGATGATCGACAAGCCGGTGATCAACGGAGCGATCAACTGAGCGATACCGAAGTCTCCCAGGCTCCACCACCGATCGACGCGGTACCCCTGCGCCACCCGTGGCGGTGGGTGGGGGCCGCGCTGATCGTCGCGGCGACCGCGTTGTTCCTCTATGGCGCGGCCACCAACGACGCCTACCGCTGGTCGGTGTACCGCAAGTACCTCTTCGATCAGCGGCTGCTCGAGGGTGCGTGGAACACCTTGCAGCTCACCATCTATTCGATGGTGCTGGCGATCCTGCTCGGCATCGTGCTGGCCGTGATGCGGCTCTCGCCCAACCCGGTGTTCCGGTCCGTGTCGTGGGTGTTCCTGTGGATCTTCCGCGGTACCCCGGTGTACGTGCAGTTGGTGTTCTGGGGGTTGTTCCCGACGATCTACAAGAACCTGAAGCTGGGTATCCCGTTCGGCCCGACGTTCTTCGAGCTGAATCTGCAGGCGTTGTCGATCCCGTTCCTGCTGGCGGTCATCGGCCTCGGCCTCAACGAGGGTGCCTACATGGCCGAGATCATCCGTGCCGGCATCTCCTCGGTGCCCGAAGGGCAGTCCGAGGCGTCGACGGCATTGGGTATGTCGTGGGGGATGACCATGCGGCGCACGGTGTTGCCGCAAGCCATGCGGGTGATCATCCCGCCGACCGGCAACGAGATCATCAGCATGCTCAAGACCACCTCGCTGGTGACGGCGGTGCCGTATTCATATGACCTGTACGGCATCGCGGTCCGCGATATCGGAGGCCGGATCTTCGAACCGGTGCCGATGCTCATGGTGGCCGCCACCTGGTATCTGGTGGTGACGAGCGTGTTGATGGTCGGTCAGTTCTACCTGGAGCGGTACTTCTCCAGGGGTGCGTCGCGCAAGCTGACCACCAAACAGCTTGAGGCGCTGGCGAAAGCGCAAGCCGGGACAGGTGGGATGTGACAGTGCAAGATTCGGCGAGCCCAGCCGTGCAGTCCGGGCCGATGGTCAAAGCCGAACAGGTGTGCAAGAGCTTCGGGGCGCTGCACGTCCTCAAGGGCATCACGCTGGAGATCGGCCGGGGTGAGGTGCTGGTGCTGGTGGGGCCCTCCGGATCGGGCAAGTCCACTTTCCTGCGCTGCATCAATCACCTTGAAGAGGTCACTGCCGGTCGACTGCATGTCGACGGCGAACTCGTCGGGTACCGGGAACGGGGCGGCAAGCTGCACGAGATGAGCCCCAAGGACGCCGCCCGGCAACGCCGCGATGTCGGCATGGTGTTCCAGCACTTCAACCTGTTCCCGCATCGCACCGCGCTGGAGAACATCATCGAGGCGCCGATCCACGTCAAGCGGATCAAACGGGATGCCGCGGTGGCCAGGGCCAAGGATCTGCTGGCCCAGGTCGGGCTGGCCGACAAGGCCGATGCCTACCCCGCGCAGTTGTCCGGCGGCCAGCAACAGCGGGTGGCCATCGCCAGAGCACTGGCCATGAGCCCCAAGCTCATGTTGTTCGACGAGCCGACCTCGGCCCTGGACCCGGAATTGGTCGGCGAGGTGCTGGGGGTCATGAAGAACCTGGCGCGTGAGGGCATGACGATGGTGGTGGTGACCCACGAGATGGGGTTCGCCCGTGAGGTCGCCGACAAGGTGGTCTTCATGGACGGCGGTGTCGTGGTGGAGAGCGGTGCACCGCGAGAGGTGTTGACCAATCCCCAGCACGAGCGCACGAAAGCCTTTCTGTCCAAGGTGATGTAGCGGCGGTGGCGAGCGTGTCCGACCCGGCGGCGCCGCTGTGGCGGGCCGCGCAGGTCTTCCGGTTGCTCAGCTGGGTGTACGCCTTGGTGTTCCAGCTGTCCAAGAACGCCGAATTCGCCCGCCCGGTGCTGGGCTGGGCGTTGTTCGGCGGGTTGACCGGCTGGAGTGTGGCGTGCGCGGTGGGCTATCTGCGCGGGTTCGGTCGCCGCAGGGCCTGGGTGCTGGCCGAGGTGGCGGTGGTGGTGGCGTTGATGTGCTCGACGCCGCTGGTCGCCTCGGCGTCGTGGACACTGGCCAACCAGACCTGGCCGACCACATTGTGGGCCACCAATGCCGTTGTGTCGGCGGCGATTCTGGCCGGACCGGTGGCCGGCATGCTGACCGGGCTGATCGTCATGGGAACGGCCGCCGCGCTCAAGGGGACCATCGCCGTGGACCTGGTGCGCACCCCGACCATCCTCATCGAACTGGCCGTGGGGCTGGCGGTCGGCATGGCCGCGTCCACGGCTCGGCGTGCCCACGACGAACTGGAACGGGCCACCCGACTGGCAGCCGCCCTGGACGAACGGGAACGGCTGTCCCGCGAGGTGCACGACGGTGTCATGCAAGTGCTCGCCCTGGTGGCCCGGCGCGGTAAGGAGATCGGCGGTGCGGCAGCACAATTGGCCGATGTAGCCGGTGAACAGGAGCGTGCGCTGCGCCGGTTGATCAGCGGGGCCGGCGCTGATTCGCAGACGCCGTCGTCCGACGCGGATCTGGGTGCACTGTTGCGTAGATTCGAGTCCGACCGGGTGTCGGTGAGCCTGCCCGGCACAGCGGTCCTGCTGGATACCCAGCCGGCGACCGAGATCGTCGCGGCAGCAGAGAATGCGCTGACCAATGTCGAGCGGCATGCCGGCCCGGACGCGCACGCTTTTGTCCTGTTGGAGGATCTCGGTGACGCCGTGGTGGTCAGCATCCGTGATGACGGACCGGGCATCCCGGCGGGCCGGCTGGCCCAGGCGGAGGAGCAGGGCCGGGTCGGGGTCTCGAAATCCATTGTGGGGCGGCTGCGCGCGATGGGCGGTGAGGCGGTGTTGACGACATCGGAAGGCGGTGGCACGGAGTGGGAGCTGACGGTACCCAGACGACGTCGGTGATGGTGGTCGACGATCACCCGATCTGGCGGGACGCGGTGGCACGCGATCTGGCCGAAGATGGTTTCGACGTGGTGGCCACCGCGGATGGGATCGGCTCGGCGCGTCGGCGGGCGGGGGCGGTCCAACCCGACGTGGTGGTGATGGATATGCGGCTGTCCGACGGCACCGGGGCCCAGGCCACCGTCGAGGTGCTTGCGGTTTCGCCGTCGTCGCGGATCCTGGTGTTGTCCGCCTCCGATGAGCGCGATGACGTGTTGGAGGCGGTGAAGGCCGGTGCCACCGGATACCTGGTGAAAAGCGCGTCCAAGGCCGAGCTCGGCGCGGCTGTCCGTGCGACCGCACAGGGCAGGGCGGTGTTCACGCCCGGGTTGGCGGGGCTGGTGCTGGGGGAGTACCGGCGCATCGCGCAGCAGCCGCAGACCGATCCGGCCGGACCAAGCCTCACCGACCGGGAGACCGAGATTTTGCGTTACGTCGCAAAAGGGTTGACCGCCAAGCAGATCGGTGAGCGGCTGTCGCTCAGCCATCGCACCGTGGAGAACCACGTCCAGGCCACCTTCCGAAAGTTACAGGTCGCCAACCGGGTCGAGTTGGCCCGCTACGCGATCGAACACGGGTTGGACCGCGAGCCCGAAATCGAGTAGTCCTACTCATCCGGCACGCCGCGGTCCCGCGCGACGATGGCGGGCATGACGGATCCACAACAGGCGCTCGTCCGGCTGGCTGCCGAGTTCGCCGCCATCGCCGGCCAGTTGAATCGCGCTTCCGCCGAATTGCAGCAGATGGCCGGTGCGCTGCACGCCCAGCCCGTCCCGGCGCCGGTGTACTGGCCCTACCCGCCGCAGCCGGTGCCGCCGCCGCCCCCGCCGGTGCCCGCGCGCCGGGACCCACCGTCGGACTGGATCGGGAAGGCGCTGGCGGTGGCCGGGGTCGCGGTGACCCTGATCGGGGTGGTCCTGCTGGTGGTGCTCGCGGCCCAGGCCGGATTGCTCGCCCCACCGGTACGGGTGGCCGGTGGCGCGGTGCTGGCGGTCGCCCTGGTCGGCACGGCCTGCTGGCTGCGGGCCCGGCCCGGCGGCGGTCTGGGCGCAACGGCCTTGGCGGCTACCGGTATCGCGACCGGGTACATCGACGTCGTCGCCGTCACCGCGATCTACGACTGGCTGCCGGCGCCGGCCGGGCTGCTGCTGTCCGCCCTGGTGGGTGGTGCAGGGTTGGTGCTGGCCCGGTGGTGGGCGACCGAGCGGTTGGCCTTGCTGGTCCTGGTGCCGCTGATCGTGTTGGCGCCGATCGTGGCCGGCGGCATCACCCTGCTGGTGGTGGGTTTCCTGCTGGCGCTGTCGGCGGCGACGCTGCCCGTCCAGATCGGCCGCGATTGGGCGGGCATGTATGTGGCGCGCACGGTGGCCGGCAGTGGGCCGGCGTTGCTGGCCCTGGTGGGGGTGGCTTTCGGTTCCGGTCGCGACCCGTGGTTGGCCGGCGCGTGTGCCATCGCGGCGGTGCTGGCGCTGGGATCGGCGCTGATCCTGTTGTCGCACAGTGCCCATCGCGCGGCCGTGGCGTTGACCGCGGCGCTGGGGGCCCTGCCGGTGCTGATGGTGTCGGCGGCGACGGCGCCGGTGCCCGCGGCACTGATGGCCGCGGCGCTGTCGGCGGGTGTGCTGGCGGTCGTGCTGGTCGCCGACCGGATTCCCGGAGTGACGGCGCCGGTTCGCCATATCTGGACGGCGCTGGCCGCCGTGGCGGCGCTGGTTGCCGTGGGGGTCGGCTTCGCGGGACCGGTCGCCGGCCCGCTGCTGCTGGCCATGGCGGTGCTCACGGCGGTGGCCGGACGGCACAGCGCCGCCGCGCAGTGGTCGGCGGCCTTCTTCGGTAGCTTCGGCGGGCTGGCACTGATGTCGACGGCCGGGCCGGTGACGCTGGCGTCGGCGATGGTGCGCACCACGCCGGATGCGATCTCGGTGCTGCTCTCGGCGGTGCTGTTGGGCGGTTACGCCGTCGTGCAGTGCTGGTCGGTCCGGCAGCGGATCGAGGGTGATCTGCTACGGCTGTTGCTGGGCGGTGCAGTGCTGGTCCTGGTGTACGCGGTGACGGTGTTCACCGTGACCGCCGGCGTGCTGATCGCCGGACCCGACGGGGGATTCCTGGCCGGACATATGGTGGCGACGATCTGCTGGATCGCGTTGGCGGCGGCCCTGTTCGGTTATGCCGCACGTCGGCCGCGGGTGGACCGCTCGCTGCCCATCGGCGCCGGCATGACCTTGGTGGCGGCGGCGGTGGCGAAACTGTTCGTGTTCGACCTCGGCACCCTGGACGGCATGTTCCGGGTGGCGGTGTTCATGGTGGTGGGCTTGGTGCTGCTGGGCATGGGCGCCGGTTATGCCCGGTTGTTGAACCAGCAGGACCAGAATCTCACCTAGCTTTTTGGAATCATTCCAGAAAAGGTGCGGTTGTTCATGGCATGACCACTTCGACACGACGCACCGAAACCGATATCCAGGGATTCCGGGCCTCGGCTCAGCTCAGTGCCGCGCTGCAGCAGGTCCTGGTCGACATGATCGAACTGCATCTGCAGGGCAAGCAGGCGCACTGGAACGTGGTGGGGACCAACTTCCGCGATCTGCACTTGCAGCTGGACGAGCTCGTCGACTTCGCCCGAGAAGCCAGTGACACCGTCGCCGAACGGATGCGCGCCCTCGACGCCGTCCCGGACGGACGCTCGGATACCGTCGCCGCCACCACCTCACTGCCGGCGTTTCCCGCCTACGAGCACAGCACCACCGATGTGGTGGACCTGATCGGGACGCGCATCTACGCCACCGTCGCGACCCTGCGTGGTGTGCATGACGCGGTGGATGCCGAAGATCCGAGCACCGCTGACGTGCTGCATCAGCTGATCGACGGCTTGGAGAAGCTGGCCTGGCTGATCACATCGGAGAACCGGAAGGTGTGAGCTCGTCCGGCAGTGCTGCTGCCGGTTTACGGCCCACCAGGTACCAGGTGCGCATCAGGCCCTTGCCTTTGACCGCGACGTGGCCGCGTTCCTCGAATGTGTAGGTGTCCTTGATGCGGTCGTAGATGTCTTGCGGCACCTGGATCCGGCCTACTTCGTCGGTGCTCTCCATCCGGGAGGCGACGTTCACGGCGTCACCCCAGACGTCGTAGAAGAACTTGCGTGAACCGACCACGCCCGCGACCACCGGCCCGGCGGCGATGCCGATGCGTAACGGCACCGCTCGGCCGCGGTGGTCGCGCAGCCCGTCGACGGCGGCGGCCATGTCCAGCGCCAGGCATGCCAGCGCCTCGATATAGTCGGGCCGCGGTTCGGGCACGCCGCTGACCACCATGTATGAGTCACCGCTGGTCTTGATTTTTTCGAGCCCATGCCGGTCGACCAGCCGGTCGAAATCGGTATAGAGGCGGTTGAGGAACACCACCAGATCGGCGGGCGTGGTGTCGCTGGCCCGCTCGGTGTAACCGGCGATATCGGCGAACAAGATGGCGGCATGGTCGTATCCGTCGGCGATCACACCGTCACCCCGTTCTTTCAGCCGGGTGGCCACGCTGCTCGGGAAGATGTTCGCGAGCAGCGCCTCGGATTTGTCGTACTCCTGCTGTAGCGCTTGCTCGGCGCGGTCGATGCGCCGGATCGCCGTGTACATCACGGTGACCACCATGACGCTTGCTGTGACAACCGTGACGGTGAAGCTGATCCGCAGGGCCAGGGGTGATTGCAAGCCCGTGCTGCGCGGAACCAGCCAGTCCAGCGCCACCACCAACCCTGCGCCGATCGCCACCAGCACCGATGCGAACACGATGTGGTCGGCGCCCACGATGAGCACCAAGAGCGCGGCGGCGACCACGAAGTAGAACTGCAGGCCCGAGCCGGTGCCCAGCTGGCTGCACAGATAGGCCGTGGAGAGGTAGGCGACCGTGACGAACGTCGATGCCGCGACCATCTCTCCGAAGCGGTACAACACCGGAACGGCCATGAAAACCATTGCGGTAACCAGGTTTACCGCTGCGAGGTACCGCATTTCGGGGCCGAGGAACAGCTGGGCCACGCCGTAACCCCCGGTGATCGCGGTGGCGATTCGGCAACTGATGGTGAGCGCGGCGAAGCGCCGGCCGGACGCATCGTCGTACTGCTGCCGACCCGCCGGCAGGTCGGGGAGGCAGCGCCCTGGGCCGCCGACAGCCACGTGCCGAGGTTACTCCCACATATCAGGATGGCGGGCCGTATCCGGTGATCGTGGGCCCGGCTGACCTAACGTTGTCCAGGGGCTACTGCCGGTCGCCTGTCGGCCGAACGTACGACGGCCCGTGTCACTTTGCTGGCGCGTCGCGAGATGGGGTTCGATCCTGCTCCTGTGGCTGGGGTACACGGCTGGTCCAGGTGTGCAATATGTCCAGTACCTGGACAGTTGCTGTGCCCGCCGGGCGGGCCTTCCCGGCGGCGGGCAATGTGGGGGCATTTGCCGTAAGCCCGATTATGACCGTGTGAAATTGCAATTTGCGCGCCAGTAAATTCTTTGCCGGGTGTGCTTATCTTTATGGCAAATTCACCGGCACTTTTTCTTACTCGATAGTAAGTTTCGCAAAATGCCACCGCATCGGTTAATTTCCTAGCAATGTCAGGCCCGCATCGATGACGTGGCGGCAAAAAAGAACAGAGGTGGTCGAGATGTGGGGTTATCGCCCTGGGCCGTTGCGTGGTATTGCGGTCCGGTCCGTAATTGGGATGACCACCGCCGCCATTGTTGCAGCGGCCGGCAGCCATTTCGCGATGCCCGCGGTACACCACACCGCGGCCTACCAGGTGCAGAACACGGCCGCGATCGAGGAGTCCTCGACGACGGTGGGCATCGCCGACTCGAACATCTATTTCGAGGGCACGATCGAAGACATCAAGAAACGGCTGGACCTCATCCAGTCGGTCGGCGCGACGAACGTGCGCCTCATGGTGCCCTGGCTGTACATCCAGACCCAGGACCCCGCGGGCGGACCCGTCGACTGGAATGCCGATCTGGACTGGGGCAAGCTGGACATGATCATCGGCGAGGTCGCGCGCAGGGGCATGGGAATCCTTGGCGTGCTGCAATGGTCGCCGGGCTGGGCCACCGACGGGGCGACCGGCACCGGGCATCCGACCAACGTGCAGGACTTCGCCGATTTCGCGGCCGCGGTGGCACGACGTTACGGCGACAAGATCAGCGCCTACGAGGTGTGGAACGAGCCCAACGCCTCGTTCTTCTGGAACCCCGCCGACCCGGTCGAGTACACCGAGATGCTCAAGGCCACCTACACCTCTCTGAAAGCCGTGAACCAGGACATCACCGTCGTCGGTGCGGTGGTGGGAGCCGGCCTCACCTGGGGTGAGCTCACCATGAATCCCGTCGACTTCGTCAAGGCCATGTACGACGCGGGGGCCGACGGCTATTTCGATGCCATCTCATTTCACCCGTACAACTTCACCACGAAGTTTTCCGAGGGCAATGACGTCGACTGGAAGGAATTGATGCCACTGTTCCAGGTCGAGCAAATCCGGGAATTGATGGATCAGCACATCGACCCCGGCGAGGAACAGCTCAAGATCTGGATCAGCGAGTACGGCTTGCCGACCAGTGTGGTCTCGGCCAGCACACAGGCCGAATTCATCACCGACCTGATCAACACCTGGCAGACGTTCTCGGGTGCCGGTCCCATTTTTCTGTACACCACCCAGGACGATTTGAGTGCCATCGGCGACGACCGCTTCTTCGGGCTTTTCGACGCCAACGGCAATCCCAAGGATGCGGCCGCGCTCAAACAACTCAAACGGCTCATCGATTGCCTCGACGGCTGCTCGGCGACCAATCCGCTGGCTTCGTTGTTGGAGTTCGTCGGCCAGTTGGTGTCCAACGTGCTGAGCTTCGTTCCCAACCTCGTCGCCACGGTGGTGAACTCGGTGGTGAACGTGGTTAAGCAGTTGGTCAGTGCCATCGGCGGACTGCTGGGTGCTCAGCCCTCGGCGACCGCGCTGAGTGCGGCGCGGGCGGGCGTCTCGATCGACGCCGCGATCGCCGAGGACGTCGCTCCGGAGGCGGCTCACGACGAGACCGAACCCGCGGCTTCCGGTGACCTGGCAGCGGACGAGAAGACCGTCGATGACAAAGCCAAGGGCAAGACCGAGGCGGTGAGTGCTGAGGTGCAAGCCGGCGAGGGCACCACCGCCGAGGAACCGGCCACAACCGAGCCTGTCGTGACCCAGCCTGTGGTCGAGCCTGCCTCGGCCGAGCCCGTCGTGACTGAGCCTGTGGTCACCGATCCCGAAACCCCCTCTGTCACCGAGGAATCCGGGACGACGACCGCACCGGGGCAGAGCGGCGCGGTGACCGAACCCGCCAAGCCGCAGACCAGCGAACCGGAGGTCACTAAGCCGGAAGCGACCAAGCCCGAAACGACCGCTCCGGAGACGAAACCGGAAACCTCGACGCCCGAGGCGAAGCCGGAGACCTCCGCGGCTGAGGCAACCACGCCGGATACGGGCAAGCCGGAGTCGACCAAGCCGGATAGCGCGAAGCCGGACACCTCGACGGTGAAGCCCGGTCACGGGACCGCCACGCCGCGGGGTCCGAAGCCCCGGGTTGGTGACAAACCCGGTCATGGTCCAACGTCGACCCCGGCCGCGACCACCTCGTCGCAGCGGGAGGGCGATTCGGAGAAGTCGGGTGCCGCATCGTCAGGAGCCGGCGGCTCCGAGTAAAAGACGAGGGGAAATGACGGGCCGCGGATCGCGCGGCCCGTCATTTTCGTGTCTGCAGTGCCGTGGCGCCGTAGGCCAGGACGAACGCCGGCGCCGTGACGATCGCTGACGAATCGGTACATCAGCGCAGCTCCTTGAAAACCGTTGCGGTGGCGCGGTTTACCTCTTCGAGGTACCTGCATGTGGCAGCCGAGGAAAGGCTGGGGCACGTCATAGCCCCCGGGTGGTCGTGGTGCTGATGCGGCAGCTGATGCTGAGTCCAGCAAAGCGTGGGCCGGTCGCATCGGCGTAGTACTACCGCCGGCGTGAGGTGGTCATTCGAAAGTATTCATGCGCATAAGTCTTTGCTGGGAGTGTCGCGGGAGGTGGGGCTGTCGCTCGCCGAGCGCGAGAAAGAGGTGCTTGGCACCGGATGCTGGGAATAAAAACGGCAGGCCTCGCATGGCCCGTTCCGCGTGCTTGGACCGTCGGGTGCTGCGGTGATGGCATCCGTCCAAGCCAATGTCAAGGGTAGGTGTCAACGCGCGGGTTGTCCGACCGATAGTTGGTTGTTCTAGACGGCTAATGTTTGCCAACATTGCGTTGATGCGGATAAAGAGTGACATTTTCTGGTAGCGCGATGCCTTTTGTCTCCTGCTTGTGGTCATTAGGCCCTTACCGTCCGGTAGGTATCGCCACCGACAGTTCCACGGGGTTAGTTTCCAGCAAAGTCAATGTCACGCCCCGATGGCTCGGCAGAAAACTGAGGTGGTCAAAATGTTCGAGCATATTCTAGCGCGGGCCCGCAGCATGGTGATCAGAGCTCTGGTCGGTGTGACCGCCGCGTCGGTTATTGCCGCAACCGGCAGCCATTTCGTGATCGACGGTCGGATGCGACTCGATTCGAGCCAGATCGAGCTGGCCAGCGCTATCGACGACTCGTCCTCGACGGTGGGGATCTCGGATTCCAGCCTTTACTTCACCACCGATATCGACGCGGTCAATGCCCAACTCGACCTCATGAAATCGTTGGGTGTCACCAACGTGCGGATCATGATCCCCTGGGCGGGCGTACAGCCGCTGGACCCTGACCTCGGTTCGCCATGGGGTGATGCGCAGTGGGGCCAGATGGACATGGTCGTCAACGCCGCGCGCGCCAAGGGCATGGGCATCCTGGGTGTGCTCAATTCGACGCCATGGTGGGCGACGGAATCGACTCCGATCAACGGTCATCCGGCCGATGTCAACGAGTTTGCCTCCTTTGCCAAGTCGGTGGCGCTGCGCTACGGCGACGCCATCCAGGCATATGAGGTCTGGAATGAGCCGAACGCGGCGTTCTTCTGGAATCCGGTGGATCCCGTCGAATACACCAACATGCTCAAGGTCACCTATGTCGCGCTCAAGCAAGCATCCGCCCAGATCGGGGCGCCGATCACCGTCATCGGCGCTGTCGTCGGCGCCGGTCTGACGTGGGGTGATGTGACAATGAATCCCGTCGACTTCGTGCAAGCGATGTACGCGGCCGGTGCGAACGGATATTTTGACGCTTTATCTTTCCATCCATACAAATACGATCTGAAGTTTTCCGAAGGAAATACCGTTCCCTGGTATAAGGAAACGCCGTTGTATCAGGTCGAGCAACTGCGACAACTTATAGATTCCTATCTTGCACCCGGCCAGGAACAACTCAAAATCTGGATAAGCGAATATGGTCTGCCGACAAATCAGGTCTCCGAAGATCAGCAGATGGCGTACATCCAGGATCTCATCCAGTATTGGCAGACATTTTCTGGAGCCGGTCCAATTTTCCTGTACACCACGAAAGACTCTGCCGCGCCCGACGAAGACCTCACCAACGACGAGGCGCACTTCGGCCTCTTCAACTCCGATGGCACACCGAAAGCCGTTGCGCTCCTCCTCAAACAGTTCATCGAATCGCTGCAGCCATCGCCTCCGACCGAGCCCGTGCCGTCATTGCTCGACATGATCGGGCAGCTCATCAAGAATGTGCTGACCTTTATCCCGAACCTCGTCGTGACGGTGGTCAAGTCGGTGGTGGATGCCGTTGGCCAGCTATTCAAGGTCATCGGGCAACTGGTGTCGGGTCTGACCGGTCAGACTGTGACGGCAACCACGGCCGTCAGTGCCGCCCGGGTGAGTAACGGCAGCCCCCTCGCCGCGGACGACGCGGTCCAGGCCTCGGCGCCCGCTGTGCGCACGGACTTGACGGAAGCCCAGTCGTCGAACACCGCGACCGGCACGGCGGCCGCCGGTGTGGTCGCTGATCCTGTCGCCCCCGATGCCATTCGGACCGAGGTGACCGCTGCCGATGATGCGCCCGCCAGCGCCGAACAGCCTCCCGCCGCCGAGGATCCTGCGACGTCGGCTCCGTCCGCCTCTCCTGTCCCGGCGACCGCAGAGCCTGTCGGCACTGTCACTACAGCCGAGCCGGCCGAGCCGGCGAAATCGACGGAATCGGCGGAGGCTGCAACGTCCCGGACCGACGACACGACCGAAGTCGAAAGCAGTTCCGAAGCAACCGTTTCCAGTTCGCAGGCTGTTACGGCGAAGGTTGATACCGCGGAAGTTGATACCGCGAAGGTCGCCACCCCGAAGGCGGCGGCCCCAAAGCCAGCCACCACGACGCCCGACGCGGCGGCCGCCGGAAAGGGTGCGACGGGTTCAACTGGTCCGGGTACGAAGCCGAGGCATCCGGCGCGCGACGGCAAGTCAGAAGCCGGGCCCAAGCCCGTCACAGGCGACCTGCCGCGGACGGCCGTCACAGGAGCACCGCCGGCGAATTCCTCGCATCGGGAGGAGACCGGCTCGGCGTCAGCCACCACGGGTGGCGCCGCCGGATAGGGCATCTGATCGTTCCACGAACGATGGGCCGCGTCGGGCGCGGCCCATCATCGTGCGAGTTATCTGCCGACGCCCGCTGTGGCGATCTGCTGACCGATCGACCCGATCATGGCTGGTCGTACTGGTGCCCTCGGTGAGATTCGAACTCACACTGCACGGGTTTTGAATCCGTTTCCTCTGCCAGTTGGGATACGAGGGCCGTACCGCTGCGGACTCCCACCATAGAGGATGCCGATACCGGCGCCGGCCACCAGGGACCCCTGTGCCGCGACGCGCCAAGTTACCCCGAGGTAGCTGTCCGGCCATTCTCACGCGACAATGTTCGACATGACCGACGCTCCCGCTCCACGCCGCGTCCTCGTCGCCGAGGACGAAGCCCTGATCCGACTCGACCTGGCCGAAATGCTGCGCGAGGAAGGTTATGAGGTCGTCGGGCAGGCCGGGGACGGGCAGGAAGCGGTCGATCTGGCCGAAAGCCTCAAGCCCGACCTGGTCATCATGGACGTCAAGATGCCGCGCCGCGACGGTATCGACGCCGCATCCGAGATCGCCGCCAAGCGCATCGCGCCCATCGTCATCCTGACCGCGTTCTCGCAGCGCGAGCTCGTCGAGCGGGCCCGTGACGCCGGCGCCATGGCCTACCTGGTCAAACCGTTCTCCATCACCGACCTGATCCCGGCCATCGAGGTGGCGGTCAGCCGGTTCAGTGAGATCAGCGCGCTGGAGAGCGAGGTCGCCAACCTCTCCGACCGGCTGGAGACGCGCAAGCTGGTCGAGCGCGCCAAAGGTTTGCTCCAGGCCAACCAGGGGATGACCGAACCCGAAGCCTTCAAATGGATCCAGCGGGCGGCGATGGACCGGCGCACCACCATGAAGCGGGTCGCCGAGGTGGTGCTGGAAACCCTCGACACGCCCGGCGGCGAATCCTCGTCTGCCTGATCGCTGTGGCCGGGCTGAGTTAACACTGCGTTTCCGGTCTGGGGCTATCGCCTGCTCGCGCCACCGGTGCGCTATGGGCAATCGTTCAACATCACGCAACGCGGCGACCGGTTGGCTAGTGTCTACCCGAAGCCTCAGCGACCGGCCCACCTGGCCGAATCGTTGATGCCGTCGGAATCCATGACTCGGAGGTGAAGCGTGCGCGGTCGCGTGGCACGGAATGCATTTGCGCTCGGTGGTGCTGGCCTGCTGGTACTCGGTATTGCCGGGTGCAACCAGTCCGCCCCCGAACAGAGCACGTCCAAGGCGGACCTGAAGATCGTCGAACAGGTCCAGATCGACGAGAACGGCGCGGAGGTCAAGGCCGCCAGCGGTGCCGCCCCCGCCGATCCTGCCGGCGATGGCAAGGCCACCTGCCCGCCCGTGTCCATCGCGATGGCCGGTGCGCTCAACGGCCCGGACGCCGCGCTCGGCATCAACATCAAGAACGGCGTGCAGCTGGCGATCGACAAGCACAACGCCGCCAATCCCGGCTGCCAGGTCCAACTCAAGCCGTTCGACACCGAGGGTGACCCGCAGAAGGCGACGGCCATCGCCCCGCAGATCGTCGACGACCAGTACACCATCGGCTTGGTCGGCCCGGCGTTCTCTGGCGAGACCAAGGCCACCGGAACGGTGTTCGACCAGGCCGGTCTGGTCGCTGCAACCGCCTCGGCCACCAACCCGACGCTGAGCCAGAACGGCTGGAAGACCTTCTTCCGCGGCCTGGCCAACGACGCCGTGCAGGGCCCGTCGGTAGCCAACTACTTGAAGAACACGTTGGGCTTCAAGAAGATCTGCGTGATCGACGACAGCACCGACTACGGTCTGGGCCTGGCCACCGCGGTCCGCGACACGCTGGGTCCGGTCGCCGATTCCGGCTGCAACATCTCGGTGAAGAAGGGCGACAAGGACTTCTCCGCCGCGGTCACCCAGGTCAAGGGTGTCAGCCCGGACGCCGTGTTCTACGGCGGCTACTACTCCGAGGCGGCTCCGCTGGTTCAGCAGCTGCGCGACGGCGGCTACACCGGCGTCTTCTCCTCGGCCGACGGCACCAAGGATCCCGAGTTCGTCAAGCAGGCCGGCGAAGCCTCCAAGGACGCCATCCTGGCGTGCCCGTGCGGCCCGGCCACCGGGACGTTCGCCGAGGAGTACAAGAAGAAGTTCAACACCGACGCGGGTACCTACAGCGCCGAGGGCTACGACCTCGGCACCATCCTGCTCAAGGGCATCGACTCGGGCGCCATCACCCGGCCGGCCCTGCTGGACTTCGTGAAGAAGTACAACGGCCAGGGCATTGCCCGTAACTACCAGTGGACCGACAAGGGTGAGCTCACCACCAACCTGATCTGGATCTTCAAGGTTCAGTAGGGACTTGCTGACGGAACGCGTCCGGGACCCCGGTTCCGGGCGCGTTCTTGTTCCAGACAGCCACACCAGCGATCAGGAGCTCACCACCGGATGACCCCCGACTGCATCGGTCAATACGTCTGCACCGCAGCCAATATCAACTTCAACGTCGACAACCTGGTGAACGGGTTCGGCCAGTTGACCATTGACGGACTGTCCTGGGGGGCGATCTACGCACTCGTGGCGGTCGGCTACACACTCGTGTTCGGTGTGCTGCGCTTGATCAACTTCGCCCATTCCGAGATCTTCATGCTCGGCATGTTCGGCGCCTACTTCGCGCTGGACATCATCCTGGGGTTCACCCCCAGTGGCACGCCCTACAACAAGGGCATCGCGCTGACGGTGCTCTATCTGGCGATCGCCATGGTGGTGGCCATGCTCGTATCCGGTGCCGCCGCAGTCGGTCTGGAAGTGGTGGCCTACCGGCCGCTGCGCAAACGCAACGCCCGGGCACTGACCTTCCTGATTACCGCGATCGGCATGTCTTTCGTGCTGCAGGAGTTCGTGCACTTCGTGTTGCCCAAGATCATCAAGGGCTACGGCGGCAGTAACGCCCAGCAGCCGATCATCTTGGTACAGCCCAAGACTCAGTTCACCATCTTCGGGGCCACCGTCTCCAACGTGACCATCGTGATCGTCGTCGCGGCGCTGGTGTTGGCGGTGCTGACCGATATCGCGATCAACCGCACCAAGTTCGGCCGCGGGATCCGCGCGGTCGCCCAGGATCCCACCACCGCGACGTTGATGGGGGTCTCCCGGGAACGGGTCATCATGACCACATTCCTCATCGGTGGTCTGCTCGCCGGTGCGGCCGCATTGCTCTACATCATGAAACTGCCACAGGGCATCATCTACTCGGGCGGATTCCTGTTGGGTATCAAGGCATTCTCCGCCGCGGTGCTCGGCGGCATCGGTAACCTGCGCGGCGCCCTGCTCGGCGGTCTGATCCTCGGCATCATGGAGAACTACGGCCAGGCGCTGTTCGGCACGCAATGGCGCGACGTGGTCGCTTTCGTGCTGCTGGTCCTGGTGCTGCTCATCCGGCCGACGGGCATACTCGGTGAGAGCCTCGGGAAGGCACGCGCATGACTCATCAGCAGACGAGCGGTTGGCGGCGCACCGTGCTCGCTCCCGGCGATGGCCTGCGCCAGTGGTGGTCGGAGCTCAGCCGGCCGATGAAGTGGATTTTCGGCGCGGTGCTGTTCGCGATCGTCGCGCTGCTGCCGCTGTACACACCGGGCTTCCTGGACACCCCCGGCATCAGCTTCGGCGGCACCATGGCCCAGTTCGCGATGGTCGCCATCATCGCCATCGGCCTGAATGTCGTGGTGGGGCAGGCCGGTCTGCTCGACCTCGGTTACGTCGGGTTCTATGCCGTCGGCGCCTATACGGTGGCGCTGCTGACCAGCCCGGACAGCCCGTGGAACAAGGTCGGCGCGGACGGCTTCTTCAGCAAGGACTGGGCCTGGCTGTCCTGCGTGCCGATCGCGATGGCGGTGACAGCGCTGGCCGGCCTGATCCTCGGCACGCCGACGCTGCGGCTGCGCGGTGACTATCTGGCCATCGTCACCCTCGGCTTCGGTGAGATCATCCGGCTGCTCGCCGACAACCTCACCGACATCACCAACGGTCCCCGCGGACTCAACGAGATCGCCTACCCGCGGCTGGGGGAGAACGAGCACCTGCCCAACGGGGTGTTCTCCAGCGGCAATTCCGGCGGCGACGCCAACTACGGCACCTGGTGGTTCTGGCTGGGCCTGGTGCTCATCGTCATCGTGCTGCTGCTGGTCGGCAATTTGGAACGCAGCCGCGTGGGCCGCGCGTGGGTGGCCATCCGTGAGGACGAGGACGCGGCGGAAGTCATGGGCGTCAACACCTTCAAGTTCAAACTGTGGGCTTTCGTCATCGGTGCGGCCATCGGCGGCCTGTCCGGCGCGCTCTACGCCGGGCAGGTGCAATACGTTGCGCCGCCGACATTCAACATCATCAACTCGATGCTGTTCCTGTGCGCGGTGGTGCTCGGTGGGCAGGGCAACAAGCTGGGTGTCATCTTCGGGGCGTTCATCATCGTGTATCTGCCCAACCGCCTGCTCGGCGTGCATTTCCTCGGGATCAACCTAGGTGACCTGAAGTATCTGTTCTTCGGCCTGGCGCTGGTGGTGCTGATGATCTTCCGGCCGCAGGGCCTGTTCCCGGTGCGCCAGCAGTTGTTGGCCTACGGCAAGTCGGCGCGCAATCTGCTCAGCAAGGCCGACGACTCGAAGGCGGCAGCATGAGTAGCCCGGAGATCGACGTCGAGATCGACGAGGAAAAGGCGGCTCTGCACCGCGACATGAACGCGGCCGAGGGTGAGAAGCTGCTGGAGACAAAGGATCTCACCGTGAAGTTCGGCGGTCTCACCGCGCTGGATGCGGTGTCGTTCGACATCAAGCGTGGTGAGATCCTGGGTCTCATCGGCCCCAACGGGGCTGGCAAGACCACCTGCTTCAACGCCATCACCGGCGTATACCGGCCCAGTTCGGGCAGCGTCACCTTCGACGGCGCCCCGCTGGGCAAGATCAAGCGCAACCAGATCACCCGCCGCGGTATCGCCCGCACCTTCCAGAACATCCGGCTCTGGGGCGAGATGACCGCGCTGGAGAACGTGGTGGTCGGCACCGACGCCCGGCACCAGACCTCGGTGCCCGGCGCGCTGTTCCGCACCCCGCGGCACCGGCGCGAGGAGAGGGACGCCATCGAGCGAGCCGCGGCGCTGCTCCAGTTCGTCGGCATCGCCCACCGCGGTGAGGAGAAGGCCAAGAACCTGTCCTACGGCGATCAGCGCCGCCTGGAGATCGCCCGCGCGCTGGCCACCGAACCGAAGCTGTTGTGCTTGGACGAGCCGGCGGCGGGATTCAACCCCAGCGAGAAGGCGGCGCTGGTCGACCTCATCCGGGCAATCCGGGACGACGGTTACACCGTGCTGCTGATCGAGCACGATATGCGGCTGGTCATGGGCGTCACCGACCGCATCGTGGTGCTGGAGTTCGGACGTAAGATCGCCGACGGGCTGCCCGCCGAGATTCGCGAGGACCCGAAGGTCATCGCCGCCTACCTGGGAGTGCCCGATGACGAGCTCTGATCCGCGCCCGGTACTGCTGGAGGTTCGCGACGTCGTCGTGCACTACGGCAGAATTCAAGCGCTGCACGGTGTTTCGCTGGTGGTCCACGAGGGTGAACTGGTCACCCTGCTGGGCTCCAACGGGGCGGGCAAGACCACCATGATGCGCGCCATCTCGGGTCTGCGGCCGCTGACGTCGGGGTCGGTGTGGTTCGACGGCCAGGACGTCTCCAAGGTCAAGGCCCACCAGCGGATGGCCCAGGGCCTCATCCAAGCGCCCGAGGGGCGCGGAGTGTTCCCCGGCATGACCGTCGTCGAGAATCTCGAAATGGGTTGCTACGGGCGGAAATTTCCGTCCAAAAAGGAACACGATGAGCGGCTCGACTGGGTCATGACGACCTTCCCGCGGCTGGCCGAGCGCCGTAGCCAGGTCGGTGGCACGTTGTCCGGCGGCGAGCAGCAGATGCTGGCCATCGGCCGCGCGCTGATGGCCCGGCCGAAAGTGCTGCTGCTCGACGAGCCGTCGATGGGGTTGGCGCCCATGGTGATTTCGCAGATCTTCCGGATCATTTCCGAAATCAACAGCCAGGGCACCACGGTGCTGCTGGTCGAGCAGAATGCCCAGCAGGCGCTCAGTCGGTCCGATCGGGCTTACATCCTGGAGACGGGGGCGGTGACCCGCAGTGGCGACGCCCGCGAACTGCTCAAGGACGACAGCATCCGGGCGGCCTATCTCGGGGTGGCCTGAGTTACTCGCCGAGTTTGGTCAGCAGCAGATAGGCGCTCGCCAGACCTCCGATGATGGCCACGCACGTGGTCGGGAACAGCGCGTAGGGCGCCCATGGCACGCCGCTGAGCAGGAGCACTCCGGTCGGCAGTCCGACGACGTCGACCTTATGAGTCCGTCGAGGGCGTTTCGTTTGTGCCGAGCAGCCGACGGTGCAGTTCCTCTGTGAGGGCGTGGATCTCGCGAGTCAACTGGGTGTTGGTCTTCAACTCCAGTTCTTGGGCGTGGAAGTCGTGGTCGGCCTTGGCTTGTTGAAACGATGCCTGCCGGTTCTGTCCGATCATCACGAAGGTCGACAAGAAGATCGCTTCCAGTGACACCACCAACGTCAACGTCGGCCACGGATTCTTCTCCAGGAACAGCATCCACACCGCGAAGAGCACAGCGTGTAACCAGACGAAACTCATCGAGCCGGCAAATGCGGTGATGCGGTCGGCCAGTCGAAGTTGCAGACTTGCCGCGCGCCGATTGGCCTCAGCCAGCACGACGGGGTGGTGAACGGCCTTCAGCCGCAGGAGCGCCTGGGGGAGGAGCTGCGGTGTGGGTGATGCTGACATGTGACTACCGTGCCCGTTGGACCCGGAGTGCACAAGCGGCCGTGGGATGTTGTGCCGAGGAACATGATTGGAGCGGCCATATTTGTGCTTGCGTCCGTAGACGTCGGCTGCGGCGACGTCCGACGATGTGGTGGCTGCACGGTATCGTGCGGCAGAGAGGCAGTGGTGCAAGCACTCAGCGAGACCCACTCGGTGCCCAAGATCTGGCACTCCGTCCTGGCGGCAGGAGCGGCGACCACCATTCTGGGGATCCTCGTCTTGATATGGCCCTCCGCGACTCTCGTGGTCGCGGCAGCGTTCTTCGGCGCCTACTTGTTGGTCAGCGGCATCGCGCAAGTGGTGGGTGCCTTCGGCTTTCCGGTGGCATCGGCGAGCGGGCGCGTCCTGATGTTCATCAGTGGCGCAGCATCGCTGATCCTGGCGGTGCTGTGTTTTCGGAGTTTGTCGGACTCGATCTGGTTGTTGGCCATCTGGATCGGTGTTGGATTCGTATTCCGCGGCGTTGCAGAAGTGGTCTCGTCGGTCAGCGATTCTGTCCTGCCGTCACGGGGCTGGCTCGCGTTCGCCGGGGCTCTGTCCGTACTTGCCGGATTCGTACTGCTCGGCTATCCGTTCTCGTCACTGGGTGCGCTGGTTTTGGTGGCCGGCGTCTGGCTGGTGGTGCTGGGTGTCTCCGAAGTAATTGCCGCATTGCGTATCCGGTCGGCTGCCAAGGCGTCGGGATGGTCCAACGGTCTCTAACACCATCAGGGTAAAAGGCGGAATCGTTTCACCCGGGCGCTGGCTCCCGACACCAGCTCCACCCGGCTCTTGGGCACACCGAGATGCGCGGCGAGCAGTTTCGTGACTGCCGCGTTGGCCTTACCGTCGACGGCGCGCTCCGGCACAAAGATGGTCAGCGCACCGTCGGCGTCCGCCTGCACCAGCGGGCCCTTCTTGCTGCCGGGCTTGACGTGGACGGTGATCACGGCTGCCGAGTCTAGCGACGCGCGCGACGGAGACCCGCGGCGTCGGGCCACAGCTTCGGCACAGAAACCTCATATCCGGCCACAGCCTGCTCATGGCTCACGCTGATTTTCCACCGCGAGAATCGAAGTCGGTTGGGAATCAGTGAACGGAGCACATGAACCCATGAACATAGGCATCAAAGTGGCGGCGAGTTCGGCTGTGCTGGCTGGTCTGGCCGCCGGCGTGCTGGGTGCCGGCGCAGGTGTGGCGAGCGCGGCGCCGCCGTGCCCGCCGGGAGTGCAGGACTGCCAGGGTGGCCCTGGTGGACCCGGTGGACCCGGTGGACCCGGTGGACCCGGCGGGCCAGGTGGTCCCGGTGGTCCCGGTGGTCCCGGTGGTCCCGGTGGTCCCGGTGACGGCCCGCAGCACGACGGGACGCCGGGGTGGCATCCCGATCGGCCCCCGGCGTTACCGCCGGGCCAGTTCGACCGTCCCGCCCCACCGGACGGCGACCCCGCATGGGGATGGCGTCCGGGGCAGGGCAACGTACCGATCTGGGCGCACGAACGGCCCGCGCCACCCTGGTGGGCGCCGTTTGCCCGTGTCTTCTGGTCCGACGTGCGCAACTCGTGGGGCTTCTGGTGGGGCCCGTTCTGGTTCCCCGCCTAACAGAACCACCGTCGAACGTGAACTCGCGCAGGCGAATCCGCGAGGATTTCGCCCGCGAGTTCACGTTCGGCGCGGCGGTTGCTAGCGGGCGACGATCACCGAGGAGCCGTGCCCGAACAGGCCCTGGTTGGCGGTCACGCCCACCTTGGCGCCCTCGACCTGGCGGCCGGTGGCCTGACCCTTGAGCTGCCAGCTGAGCTCGCAGACCTGCGCGATGGCCTGCGCCGGAATGGCCTCACCGAAACTGGCCAGCCCGCCCGAGGCGTTGACCGGGATCCGGCCGCCGATCGTGGTGGCGCCGCTGCGCAGCAACTCTTCGGCCTCGCCCTTGGGGCACAGGCCCAGGTGTTCGTACCAGTCCAATTCCAGAGCGGTCGACAGGTCGTACACCTCGGCCAGGCTGACATCCTCGGGTCCGATCCCGGCCTCGGCATAGGCGGCGTCCAGGATCTGGTCCTTGAACACCCGTTCCGGACCCGGCACCACTGCAGTGGAATCCGTTGCAATATCGGGTAATTCGGGCAGATGCTGGGGGTACTGGGGGCTTTGCAGGCTCACCGCGCGCACCGACGGGACGCCCTCGACCGATCCGAGGTGCTTCTCGGCGAAGGACTTGCTGGCCACGATCAGCGCGGCGGCACCGTCTGAGGTCGCGCAGATGTCCAGCAGCCGAAGCGGATCGGAGACCACCGGGCTGGCCAGCACGTCCTCGATGGTGGCTTCCTTGCGGTAGCGCGCATTCGGGTTGTTCAGGCCGTGCTTGGCGTTCTTCACCTTCACGTGCGCGAAGTCCTCGACGGTGGCCCCGTAGAGGTCCATCCGGCGCCGCGCCAGCAGCGCGAAGTACACGGTGTTTGTGGCGCCGATCAGGTGAAAGCGCTGCCAATCCGGATCGTTCTTGCGTTCACCACCCACCGGCGCGAAGAAACCCTTGGGCGTGGTGTCGGCGCCGATCACCAGCGCGACATCGCAGAACCCCGCCAGAATCTGTGCGCGTGCACTCTGCAGGGCCTGCGAACCGCTGGCGCACGCAGCGTAACTGGACGTGACGGGCACCCCGTTCCAACCCAACTTCTGGGCGAACGTCGCGCCGGCCACGAATCCCGGGTAGCCGTTGCGGATGGTGTCAGCACCGGCCACCAGCTGGATCTGGCGCCAGTCCAGGCCCGCTTCGGCCAGTGCGGCGCGGGCGGCGACCACGCCGTACTCGGTGAAATCGCGGCCCCATTTGCCCCAGGGGTGCATGCCCGCGCCGAGGATGTACACAGGCTCACTCATGGCGCAATCCTCCAGGCGTGGGTGGTCCGGACGACGCCGTCGTCGTCGGTGTAGAGCGGCATCGTCGTCAGCTCCATCTCCATGCCGACCGTGAGGTCGGCCGCCAAGGTGCCCTCGACCACCTTGCCGAGCACGATCAGGCCTTCGTCGGCCAGCTGCACCGCGGCCACGGCGAACGGCTCGAACGGGTCGGGCGACGGATACGGCGGCGGCGGCGCGTAGCGGTTCTCCGTGTAGCTCCACACGGTGCCGCGCCGCGACAACGGCACCTGCTCCAGCACGTCGCTGTCACATGCCGGGTTGGGGCAGTTGTTGGCCCGCGGCGGGAAGACGTATGTCGCGCACTGCGGGCACTTGGCCCCGATCAAATGGGTGGCGCCGGCGTCGTCGGTGGTGAACCACCCTTCGACGGCGGGTTGCGAGGATGCTGCTGGCACGAGCCTCAGCGTACCCAGTCCCGACGCGAAACTGAAACGTGTTGCAGTTCGGTGGTCAGGCGCTGGTGGGTGGAACGACTGGACCGATGGGTACGCGAAGGAGATCTGATCCCCAGGCCCAGTCCGTCGCAGAGTAGGGCGCCCACGAATAGCCGTAGGAGGGGATCACAGCTCGCGCGAAATTGCCCAGCGTCGATTGGACGATGAAGTCCTGGATCTGGGGGAGACCGTGGAAATGATCGTTGGCGTTGGTCTCGACCGCAGAGAAGGCGAACAAGAACTGCGAGTTCGGCGTGGTCAACGCGGCATCCGACGGCACGAATGTGTAGGTGTAGGTGCCGTCGCCATGATCGGTGACAGTGATGGTGCCGTTTCGCGGAGGGTCGTAATGGACCGCCAGCGGGTCACCGTCGATATCGGTCGCGGTGATCTGACCCGTATAGCTGCCGTCGGCGTTCTTGGTGGGTGCGCCGATGGCGACGGTGGGTGCGGTGTTGTTGAACGTCCGGTTGAACCATCCCTGCAGGCCGTAGACCAAGGTGGTCAGCGGGTCGGTGAATGCGGCGGCGGTGGGGACCGACGCGGCGGTCAGCTTCGCCGATACCTTCGCATCCGCAGCCGGATCGGTGTTGCCCCACGGCACGCCGGGGATGGTGGCGCGGGTGGTCGCGTAATCCGGTGCGCTGTATGGCGGATAGTGCAGTTGCCCGAATGCATCGTGCAAAGCGGTCTGCACCACGTGCCCGATGATTTGGCTGAAGCCGTGGTAGTGCTCGTCGGCGTTCGCCTCCACCACGGTGACCCCGATGGCGCCGCTGGTGGGTCGGGTCAGGGCGTAGTCGGACGGGGTGATCGTGTAATGGCCACTCTGGTCGATGGTCACGATGCTGCCGTCGTAGGGGCGGACCACCGAGTAGACCAGTGGGTCGCCGTCCTTGTCGGTGGCGATCACCTGTCCGGAGTAGGTGCCGTCGGAGTTCAGCGTCGGTGCGCTGACGCTGACGATCCTCGGCTTGTTGTTGAAGTACTGGACCTGGATGGCGTGCCCCCAGGATTGGACGGCGGCGATGAGGCCGGCCAGGGGATTGGTCGGCGCGGTGGTCGCGGCGGGCGTGGCCGCGGCCATGGCGGTCACCGCCACTTTCGGCGCGGTGGTTTCGGGTTTGCTTGCATCGACCGTGTCACTGGAGAGTTTGACGGTGCTGGCTTGCTTTGTGCGCGTGGGGTTTCGGTCGCCGGTCGACGCCGCGGCGGAGTCGGGGTCGGGTTTGGTGTCGGGCTTGGAATCGGCCTTCGAATCGGCCTTCGAATCGGTCTTGGTATCAGCTTTCGAATCGGTCTTGGCATCGGGTTTGGCGTCCGTCCGGTGCCGGGGCTTCTTCTTCGGTGCCGACGCCGTGCTTGGCGCCGTCGACGTGGCCGCGTGCGACGGGGCCGGGGACGCCGAGTCGTGGCTCGTGGCGCCGGAGGAGTTGGACGCAGTGCTGGAGCCCTCTGCGTCGGCGTTGGCCACCGCCGCGCCGGTGGTGAGTGCGGCACCGATACCCAGCGTGATCGCGCCGGCGCCCAGCCATGCCGTTACCGCGGGTTTGGCGCGTTCGGCGCGATGTCGTCCACCCATGTCAGATCCTCCCCGAAAGACTGTTGCCCTAGCTAAATACCATGTGGTCTGGGTTGGAGCAACGATTTCATCGAGGTTGTCCCGAGTTCCGTGGAACTTCGGTGGCGGCCCGGTGAGCATCAGGCTGCGCTCACCTGATCATTGTGCACGACGGGTCCGACAGATTGGGCGAACTCACGCTCAAGAGCGGCGCGCAGTGCCGCGAGGTGCAGGTGACCG
>NZ_JAPFPY010000015.1 GCF_026240945.1 Mycolicibacterium sp. J2 | reverse complement strand
GGGCCTTGACCCCGAGTGTTGGACACGCTGAATCCCGCAAGATTGGCGGGGGAAGCGAGATGATCGGTCCACGATGGCAAGGAAAAATTATCCCGACGAGTTCAAACGGGACGCAGTCGCGCTCTACCGAGACACCGACGGTGCGACGATCACCGCGATCGCCGACGACCTCGGCATCAGCGGGGTGACGCTCTCGGCCTGGTGCAAAGCCGCCGGGGTTCCGATCCGGCACCGCACCCCCACCGCAGTCGGTGAGCCGGCACCCGGTGTCGAGAGCCCCGAGCAGGAGCTAGCCCGATTGCGGACAGAAAACAAAGCTCTGCGTGCCACCGAGGCTCGGTTGTCCACCGAACGTGACATCCTGCGTTCGGCGGCCAAGTATTTCGCCGGGGAGACGCACTGGTGAGCCGCTTCCAGTTCGTCGCCGACCACCTCGACACCTACCCGGTGAAGTGGCTATGCGCGATCGTCGAGATCGCGCGCTCCTCGTTCTACGCCTGGCTGGCCGGTGCCGATGGCCGCGCCGCCCGCACCGCGGCTGATCAGGCGCTCGAGGCACGTATCCGCACCGTGCACGAGGCGGACCCCACGTACGGGGCGCCGCGGATCACCGCTGAGCTCAACGACGGCGTGCCCGAGGAGGAACGGGTCAATCACAAACGGGTGGCACGGGTGATGCGGGCGGCCAAGATCGCCGGCTACCGGCGCCGCCGCCGGGTGAAGACCACCACACCGGATCCGGCCAACCAGAAGGTCGCGGACCTGCTCAACCGGGATTTCACCGCAGCGGCACCCAACGAAAAATACGTCGGAGACATCACCTATCTGCCGTTGGCGACCGGGTCGAATCTGTATCTCGCGACGGTGATCGATTGCTTCTCCGGTCGAGTGGCGGGGTGGGCGATCGCTGAGCACATGCGCACTGAACTCGTCGAAGATGCCCTCATCGCCGCCGAGGCGCTGCGGGGTTCACTGGCGGGTGCGGTGTTTCATTCGGATCACGGAAGCCAGTACACCTCAAAGGATTTCGCGACACTCTGCACCGGTCTTGGCGTTGTCCAGTCTATGGGTGGGGTGGGGTCAAGTGCCGACAACGCGCTCGCGGAGTCGTTCAACGCCTGCCTCAAACGCGAGGTCTTGCAGGACCGCAGCCAGTGGCCCGACACTGCTACCTGCCGCCGCGAAGTCTTCCGCTGGCTGGTCCGCTACAACCTGAAACGCAGGCACTCCCGCTGCCGCTATTCCAGCCCGGCCAGCTACGAAAACACCCACACAACCGCTACGCTGCCAGAAGCTGCTTAATCCAAATCCCGTGTCCACCATCCGGGGTCAAGGCCCGCCTGACAGCGAGCAGAATCCGAAGCAGGGAAAGCAAAACGAAGTCGATGAGCTGCGCAAGAAGATCCAGGACCAACTCGACAACAGCGATAACGATAACGACAAGAATGACGATCACAATCGCGGTGACAAGAGCAGCGATCTTTTAACGCAGACTGTCGCGTCGACAGGTGTCCGTCGAAATAAAACACTCTTCGATAAGGGTAAGGAGATCCTCGACAAACAGGTTGAGCGCGCACCAAAATATGCTATTCAGGGCACTTCTGCCGGAGTAAACGCACTTCTCAAGAGAAGCCTTAATGTCAGTCAGAAGGCCCTATCGGAGTCTCAGCGTTTGGTGCAGGCCTCATCAGATGTAATCAATGATTCGATACTATCGGGGAGTCGCGTGACCACGGCGGATCCCGCTATCGAAGCAGCCACGAACACAATACGTGGTGAGACGCCGAAAATGGCCGGACTTGTTTCCCGCGTTGCAAATCTTGGGACTGCAACCAAGATATTAGGCAAAGGTGTGGGCCCGGCTCTTGCGCCTCTGGCCGCGTACTACGATATTAAGGACGGCATGGCGCCTGGTCAGGCCATCACCGCCAATGCAGCTAGTGTTGGCGCCGGATTATTAGCCGGTGCCGCTATGGCTGCATTGGCTCCAGCAGCCCCCGCGATCGCAGTTGTGGTAGTTGGCGCGGCAGCGGGCGTGGCTGCATACCAAGGAGCTAAATGGGCTTACGGTAAACTGCCGGAAGGCGCCAAAGATGCGATCGATAGCGGGTTACGCGCAACCGGAGATGCCGCCAAAGAGGTGGGAAATTCTATAGTGAGCGGCGCGAAATCGCTCTGGAGCGGAGCCCAGAGTCTATTCAGCTAGATCAAAACATCGGATTTCGACAGCTTCTATGGAGGCCACTATGGACATACCGGATAGAGAACCACAAGGTCGCCGCCCGCTCACCGGTGATCAGATACGGGGCGCCTCCGCCCCGCGAGAAGTACCTTTCACTCCGAACACGATGAAGAAGCCAGCTAGTTGGTGGGAACGGCTCATCAGGGCTGCTGCTTGGATAACATGGTTTGTTGGCCCCGCCGCGCCACCTCCGTCGACGCTAGAAGATATGCACGACTCAAAGAAGAATAAGAAGCGAGCGTGAGAATTGAATTCGCTTTTTACGTTGGGCATTATAATCTTGGGCACTTTGTTATTTATTTGGTCGACAATATTGCTGCCTTCACACTTTGGCAGTGGGCTCGTCGTGCAGATCCTCGGGATAGCGGCCATAGCGGCAGGATTATATCTATCCACGGAGACAAAATATATCCAGTATGCGGTTCTATGCGCGTTCTTTGTGGTGGTAGCACGCGCCGTCATAGCTGCCTGCCGTGGATATGTGGATCGGTTTCAAATGATTTCAGCCGATCCGCTACAACCACCGATGGATGGATAACCGATAGCCCGCCAATGCTATTCAGGAGGATGGTATCGCCAAGGGCAGTATGGTATCCCGAGCCTGCGCCTCGTAGTGTGCGATGAGCACCCTTTTTGGCGTACTACTCGTGATATCCACGCTAATGATGTGGGTCGCGCTGACGTCGAGACGACGTCTATTGGCTTCAGCATTCTTCTTACTCTCAGTTGCGAGTCTGATTCTACTTGTTGCCCCCAGGCTAGGACTTTCCACTGAGGTAGTCGTCATTTCTGTCGGCGTGATCACCGGCTCGTTGTTAATCGGCGCGTTCAATTATTGGCTGCGCCGCCATTTCGTCAACGGGCTGAAGGCGAGCCGCGACCATAACCGCAAATCCGATATATAGCGTAAGAAATCTAATCCATGTGGCAGGGAGCGCCCGTCGCTTAGGCGTCATAGCCATCTTGCCCCAGCGCCTTTGCATCCGAGCTCGCGGAATCATAACGGTGAACGCCCTTCTGGGCACTCCCCTCTCGACTGATAACTGGTTGGATGGGCAAATGCTTAGGGTTAGTGCACTTTCCGGAAGGGAATCGCTAAGTGCTGCGGGTGGCGGTGAACGAGGTATCGGAACAAATGGTCGTGTTCACGACAGCATCTAGGCCGAGTAGTGGGCGGGTTCCTCGGTAGTGGCTTTGGTTCTGCTGCCAGGAGAAGCCCTCGGCGGAGCAGCGCGGTCTGCCGGATCGGCATTATCGTCGGCAGCCAGCGCCGTAGGAGACTTCCTTGGTTGGTGAGAAAATGGACTCAGATGCTATAGGTGAGGAACGTCATGAACAACAGCGGTCATAGCATGACGGGCGCCTTTGCGGTTGTATTAATCATCAATATGGTTGCCGCTATAGCTTTCATCTTCAAGAACGACTTCCATAGAACTGTGCCGTCAAAGAAGTCATGGATTCTGCCAATCTGTACATCACTACTCTTTTTTGCGGTGACACCAAACGCCGCCATAGCGTTTGGCTGCCTAACTATCACAATAGGATTCAGGGCTATCGCCGTCTTCTTCACAACTGGCGTGCAGAGAAATCTTTCTAACTGGATCGGGTGTCACATAGGATGCACGCCAAAAAAGATAAACAGATACGCAAAGAAGAAGAAAAGGGATGGCGACCATGGAAGCAATTAACGAAACCGAAGAAGCCGACGAAATATCCGGGACGGCACTCAATGGACAGGGCCCCACCCGTAGCTAGTATCCGTCGGAAGAACGTGTCAGACCTCGATCCGAATGTCCAAACCCATTACGGCGTAACAGGTACGAACTCATTGAGCCAGCCTGGCTGCACATGGTCAGTCATCTACGAAAGCCGGCCGTCCCCCAATCGGGGGAACCCGGATTCCCCCGTCGCGCAGCCCGACCAGCGGACAGACCGGGGCTTCCGGATGCGTGAAGTTGTTCTCACCAAGCTTTCACCACCGATCAAGCAACGGAGAACAACGATGACGAACACCTCTCGCAACCGCTTCGCCCGCCGCGTCGCCACCGTCGCCTCGCTGGCCGCCGTACCGGCCCTGGCGCTCGGACTCGCGCCGGCCTCCAACGCCGACGCCATAACCGGCGCCTTCGGCCCGTGCTCCACGGCCAAGCAGATGGCCAGCCCACTGTGGCGGGACGTCGATCCGGGCACGTACAGCCCGTCGCACAAGGGCACCAACTTCGACCTCCAGTGGCCGAACAACGATTCGACGCGCGGCTGGGCGGTACACAACGGAAATCCGAACCAGAAAACCAAGTTCACCGACCTGCTCGTGATCCCCACCATTGCTGAGTCCGGCATCGAATGCCCGAATCTGCTCGGTGATGCGCCGAACTACTTCAAGCACGCCGCCGACGAAGCCTCGCTGCTGACGGGGGTTGACGACTGGGCGTTGGCCATCAATTCCGCGGACAGCCGCGGCCAAGACCAGATGCACATCCACCTGACCGAGTTGTACCGTCCCGCCCGCCACGATATCGACGCCGCCGCCAACAGCGGCAAGATCGCGGAGCGCGAAAGCGATTGGGTGAACTCCGTCGTGCCGGTCACCGGGCACGACCAGTCCCTCGCCAAGGACAGCGCACCCAACGGTTACCGCGCCTGGCATGTCAATTCGTTGGACCACAACTTCTTCGCGAAGGTGAACAACGACATTGTGCAGCCCAAGAAGACCGCCATGTCCCACGCAATGATCCTGATCGCCAAGGATCCCCGCGGCGGCTTCGACGTCCTGGAAAGTGATACCCAGACCGGGCTGTCACCTGCCGGCATGAACAATGTCGAGTCCCTGTTGTGGAAGGTCAACGGCAAGTAGCGCAGCGCCGACTGTGGGCCGTATGCACGCCAGATCACGACGAGGCGTACCTACGGCCCACAGTCGCGCCGGCGTATCACGCCAACGAGTCCACCCACGCCTGATGCAACCCCGCGAAATGCCCACCCGCATCGATCAATTCACCCGGCGGCCCGTCCTCGACGATGCGGCCGTGTTCGAGCACCAGCACCCGGTCGGCGCTGAGCACCGTCGACAGCCGGTGCGCGATGACCACGGCGGTCCGGTCGGCCAGCACCGTCACCAGCGCGCGCTGCACCAGGCGCTCGCTCGGCACGTCCAGCGAGGACGTCGCCTCGTCGAGGATCAGCACCGCGGGATCGGCCAAAAATGCTCGGGCGAAAGCGATCAGCTGCCGCTGGCCGGCCGACAGCCGGCCGCCCCGCTTGGCGACGTCGGTGTCGTACCCGTCGGGCAGGACATCGATGAACCGGTCCGCTCCGACGGCCTGCGCCGCGGCGCGCACCTCGGCATCGGTGGCGGTGGGCTTGCCGAAGCGGATGTTGTCGGCGACGGTGCCCTCGAACATGAAGTTCTCCTGCGTCACCATCACCACGTGCCGGCGCAGCTCGGCCTGCTCGATATCGCGCAGATCAACCCCGTCCAGGCTGACCGTCCCGGCCACCGGGTCGTAGAACCGGGCGATCAGTTTGGCGATGGTGGTCTTGCCGGCACCCGTGGTGCCGACCAGCGCGACGGTCTGCCCGGCCGGGACGTGCAGCGACAGGTCCGGCAGGACCGGGCGGTCGGGCACGTATTCGAAACGCACGTCCCGGAACTCAACCTCGCCGCGTACCGCCGGCAGCCGAACCGGGTGCTGCGGGTCGCGGATGCCCGGCTCGGTGGCCAGCACCCCGGAGATCTTCTCCAGTGCCGCCGACGCCGACTGGAAGGTGTTGAAGAACTGCGAAATCTCCTGCATCGGCTCGAAGAAGATGCGCAGGTACAGCAAGAACGCGGTGAGCGTGCCCAGCGTCATCTGACCGCCGAGCACCCGGTACCCGCCGTAGAGCAGCACCACGCCGGTGGCGAGGTTGCCGAACAGCCGCACGCTGGGCATGAAGATGGCGAGCAGTTTGAACGCCCGCTCGTTGATCGACTTGTATTGGTCGGCAACGTCTTCGAAGATCTCCTGGTTACGCGGCTCGCGGCGGTAGGCCTGCACGGCCTTGATCCCGGTCATGGTCTCGACGAACTGCACGATGACCAACGCGGCCGCCTCGCGCACCTTGAGATACGTCTTCGAGGATTCCGAACGGAACCACATGACCAGCGCCACCAGAATGGGGAAGGCGCACAAGCACATCAGGCCCAGTCGCCAGTCCAGCACGACCAGCAACACCGCGGTACCGCACATCGTCAGCACCGCGGTGATCAGGCCGTCGAACCCGGTGGCCAGCATGTCCTGGATGGCCTCGATGTCATTGGTCGACCGAGCGACCACGCGGCCCGAGGTGTAGCGGTCGTGGAAGGCGACGTCGAGGCGCTGGAAATGCCGGAACAGCCTGCGCCGCAACTCCAGCAGCACGTCCTGCCCGATCCGGCCCGACCGACGTAGGAACACCATCCGGCTGCCACCCTGGACCACCACCACCGCGCACAGCACCGCGAGGATGACCACCAGTTCGCGCGCCGAGCCACCGTTGACGATGGGCGGGATGCCGTGGTCGATACCGCGCTGCACCAGCATCGGCACCGATAACCGGGCCGCGTTCTCCACTACCACGATGACCGCGAGGATCGCGATCATCGTGCGGTAGGGCCGCAGCAGCTCGAACAACAGGTGGCGCGCCTCGCGCCGTCGCGAGATGGACTCGTCGATCGGCAGATCGTCGCCGTCGTGGTCGTCGACCTTGCGCCCGCGCCAGTCGGTGACGCTCATGTCTGCCGGCCCTTCCACGACAGCGCCTCATCCTCCAGACGCAGCCGGTCCAGCTGGGCCCGGTACTCGTCGTCCTCCCAGTCGCAGACCCGCTCGGCTCCGTCGTCGAGTTCGTCGTCGGCGGCCAGCAGGTAGCGGTACTCGGCCACCGTCGCCAACAGCTCGCTGTGCGTGCCGATGGCGGTGATGGTGCCGTCCTGCAGCAGCGCCACCCGGTCGGCCAGCAGCACTGTCGAGGCGCGATGGGCCACCACGATGCCGGTGACCCCGCGTAGCACCCGGCCCAGCGCCTCGGTGACGACGGCCTCGGTGTGCACGTCCAGCGCGGACAGCGTGTCATCGAGCACGAGCACCGACGGGTCGGCCAGGATGGCGCGGGCCAGCGAAAGCCGTTGCCGTTGACCACCGGACAGGCTCATCCCCTGCTCGCCGATGCGGGTGTCCAAGCCGAACGGCAGGTCGTAGACGAAATCCGCCGAGGCGACGCTGATGGCCTCCGCCAGCTGTGCTTCGCTCGCGCCTGGGTTGCCCAGCTGCAGATTTTCCCGCACCGACATGGAGAACAGCGTCGGGTCCTCGAACGCGGTGGCCACCGCCTGCCGCAGGGCGGGCAGGGAGAGCTCACGAATATCCTTGCCGTCCAGCATGATCCGGCCCTCGGTCACGTCGTAGAGCCGGGACAGCAGCGCGGCCAGCACCGATTTGCCCGATCCGGTGGCCCCGACCAACGCGACGGTCTCCCCTGGCTCCACGGTCAGGTTGACATGGCGCAAAGCCCAATTGCCCGGCTCGCCGGGGCGCGCCACGCCGTCGGAGTCCGGGAACCGGAACCCCACGTCGACCAACTCGAGGCGCCCGCCGCGGGGCGTGTCCCGGACCGGGCCGTCGGTGACCTCCCGTGGCGCGTCGAAGATCTCGGTGACGCGGTTGGCCGCGGTCATGGCCTCTTGAGTCATCGACAGCAGATAGCCCAGTGACGCGATGGGCCACACCAGCGACAGCATCATGGTGATGAACGCGACCAGGGTGCCCATGCTGACCAGGCCGTGCCCGGCCGCATAGGCGCCGAAACCCAGCACGATGATCAGCGTGATGTTGGGGATGACCTCCAGCAGCGTCCAAAATTTCGCGGACACCGCCACCTTGTTCATCTCGGTGCCGTACAGGCCCGTCGCCCGCTCGTCGAAACGGCCGTAGGCGTACCGCTCGCGGCCGAACGCCTTGATCACCCGTAGGCCCAGCGCGGCCTCCTCGACATGGGTGGCGACGTTGCCGGACTGGTCCTGCGACAGCCGCGACAGGCGGGTGAACTCACGCTGGAAGTGCAGCACGGTGAGCGTGATGGGCACGATGGACACCACCACCACGACTCCGAGTGGCCAGTACATGCTCAGCAGCAGCGCGGTCACCACGATGATCTGGACGATGTTGAGCATCAGGAACAGCAGCCCGAACGACAGGAACTGTCGAATGGTGCTCAGGTCGTTCATCACCCGGGAGAGCAACTGGCCGGATTGCCACTGGCCGTGGAAGTTCATCGGCAGGATCTGCAGCCGCGCGTAGAGGTCCTTGCGGATGTCGGCCTCGACGCCCATGGTCGCGCGGGCGACCAGCCAGCGGCGGATGAACCACAGCACCGCCTCGCTGACGAGTAGTGCGGTGGCGGCCAAGCCCAGGGTCCACAGGCCGCGCTCATCCTGGTGGCGCACCGGCCCGTCGATCACCGCCTTGGTGAGCAGCGGGATGCAGACAGTGGCGCCGAGGCTGGTGAACGCGGCGATCACCATGACCGTCCAGCGCATCCGATAGGGCTTCAGGTACGGCAGCAGCCGCATGATGTCCGACGACGAGCGGATATGCCGAGGTGGCGGCGCGATCGCCGGCGTCGAACGCAGACCACTACCCTCCGTTTGCATTGCACCACCCACTAAGACTGTCTAACTCATGGCACCGACATCCATGTCGCTGTGGGACCCCCAACTCCGATGTTCCCACGCCGGACAACCGAATAACCTGACGCTAGGACCTCAACAAATATTGAGGTCAAGGTCATTCCCCGTCGCTGCGCTCGCCCCAGCGTCATTCCCGCCTCAGATGAACCCGAGGTACCCGATCACCCCGGCCCCCGCCACCACGAACAACGGGTTGATCTTGCTTGCCAGGAAGATCACCGTGCACACCGCGGTGACGGTGTAGGCCCGCCAGTCGTGGTCGGCGGCTCGGCTCATCACCAGCGACGTCGCCAGGATGAGTCCGACGGTCAGCGGCGCGAAACCCTTCTCGACCGCGACGCGCAGCTTGGACTTCTCGGCGCGCTGCCAGAACAACGTCACGACGTAGACGAACGACGCCGCCGGCAGCACCATGGCCACCATCGCCACGACACCACCCACGATCGCCCCGAGTACACCCCCGACATGCAGACCCGCGCCGTAGCCGACCATCGAGACGATCAGGATGCTGGGCCCGGGCGCGGTCTGGGAAATGGAGAACAGGTCGGCGAATTGGCTGTTGGAGAGCCAGTGCCGGTGATTGACCGCCTGCATGTGCATCTCTGGCAGCACCACGTTGCCGCCACCGATGGACAGCAGCGACAACATTCCGAACAACCCGGCGATCTGGAGGTAGGTGCTCACGACTTGACCTGCGCACGCCCCCGCGGCCAGGCCCACAGCAAGCTGAGCGGCGCCAGGATCGCCAGCGTCCCCAGCAACGGCCAGCGCAGCACCCCGTTGAGCAGGAACGCCCCGGCGAACAGCAGCACCGGCACCACCCCGGTCAGGCACTTCTGACCGGTCTTGATGACCATCGTCAGCGTCAGCGCCACCGCCGCGGCTGACGCGCCGTGCAGCACCCCCTTGACGGCGGGCACCTCCTTGAAGCGGAAGTAGACGAACGACAGCACCAGGATGATCACCAGCGGCATGAAGCACAGGCCGACGACGGCCGCGACGGCCCCGGGCAGGCCGCGCATCTTGGTGCCGGCGAACACGGCCATGTTGACCTGGTTGGCGCCCGGCAGAATCCGGCACATCGTCATCGCCGACAGGAATTCCGCCTCGCCGAGCCACTGCTTCTCGACCACCAACACCTCCCGCGACCACGCCGACAGCCCGCCGCCGAATGAGGCCAACGCGATGTGGTTGAACGTCAGCGCCAACTCGCGCAACGAGACCTCACTCATGCATGAGGTCCGGGTCATGCGGGAAATCGTCCTCGACGTGATCTTCTGGCCGCAGCGGATCCGGCGGCTCGTACTGGTGCGAGGACTCCCAGTCGAGCCCGAACACCTGCCGCAGTCGGGTCACGGCATCGGGATCGTCGACGATCACCCCGAGCTCACGGCGCAGGTCGAAGGCGCTGCGGTCGATGTTCATCGAGCCGACCAGTGCCTGCGCGTCGTCGGCGATGAGGAGTTTGGCGTGCACCCGCAGGTTCCTCTGCTTGTGCACCTTCACGCCGAAGCGGCGCAGGGTGCGCAGTGAAGCGAAGGTGTCCAAGATGTCCCACTCGCTGATGCCGTGCCGGCCGCCGCACAACACCCGCACCTTCACACCGCGCCCGGCCGCGGCGGCAATGTGGTCGAGGATCACGGCGTCCACATACTTCGGATGCTGGACATCGAGCCGATGTTGCGCGCTGTCGATGAACTGCGCCATGTGATACCGCGAATTCGAGTTGCTCCACAACAGGCCTTCGAACACGACGGGATGCCAATCGTCGCGGTGCTCCCAATCCGCGTCGAACGCGTCGACGATCTGCGCCACGTGCTGAGGCGCCGTGGTCACCACCCCGTAATCCCGGGTCAGGGTGAAGTACTTCTCGCAGAGGTTGAAGGTGGCCACCAGGGCGGCGCGGCCGTCGACCACGATCGATTTCTCGTGGGTGACATAGAACTTCGGGTTGGTCCACTGCACGTTCACGCCGGCGGCCTGTAACAGCTCGAACGATTCGTCGTTGGCGCGGTCGCCGCCGGAGCGGGCCGCGTTGAGCATCACCCGAACGTCGACGCCGGCGTTGTGGCGCGCGATGACCGCCTGCAACAACGATTCTTCGGTGAAGGTGAATTGCTTGATCAGCAACGACTGTTGCGCGGACTCGAGGAATTCGCGGACCGGACCCACGCCGTCATCGGGCTGGACGATCACGCGCGGCGGATTGGCCAGCATAAATGCCGGATGCTAGCACCGAAAGGTGTCCGGGACGTGCCTGCCGCAATCGTGGTGGTCCATCGGGCAAGATGGCCGTATGGAAAGCGGAGCCAGTGGAGCAGTCTCACCCCGGGTCCTCGTCGTCGATGACGATCCCGACGTACTGGCGTCGTTGGAGCGCGGCCTGCGGCTGTCCGGGTTCGAGGTCGCCACGGCGGTCGACGGAGCCGAGGCCCTGCGCAGCGCCACCGAGACTCGGCCTGACGCCATCGTGCTGGATATCAACATGCCCGTGCTGGACGGCGTCAGTGTGGTCACCGCGCTGCGCGCCATGGACAACGACGTGCCGGTATGTGTGCTGTCGGCCCGCAGCTCGGTGGACGACAGGGTGGCCGGTCTGGAAGCCGGCGCCGACGACTACCTGGTCAAGCCGTTCGTGCTGCAGGAACTGGTGGCCCGGGTCAAGGCGTTGTTGCGCCGCCGCGGGTCGACCGCGACGTTCTCGTCGGAGACCATCTCGGTCGGTCCGCTCGAGGTGGACATCCCCGGCCGGCGGGCCCGGGTCAACGGCGCCGACGTCGACCTGACCAAGCGCGAGTTCGACCTGCTCGCCGTGCTCGCCGAGCACAAGACCGCCGTGCTGTCCCGCGCCCAGCTGCTGGAGCTGGTGTGGGGATACGACTTCGCCGCCGACACCAACGTCGTCGACGTGTTCATCGGGTACCTGCGCCGCAAGCTCGAGGCCGGTGGCGCGCCCCGCCTGCTGCACACGGTCCGCGGCGTGGGGTTCGTTCTCAGGCAGCAGTAGATGGATCTGAACGACCGCCTCTACCGGCTGCTGGGGCTCCCCAAGCGGGCGCTGTCGCTGCGGACCATCGTGCTCGCCGCGTCGTTCGGTGTGGTGGCCACCGCCCTCACCATCTGCACCTGGGTGTGGATCGGCATCACCAACGAGCAGTACAGCCAGCTGGACCGCCGCCTCGACTCGATCGGCAGCCTCGGCGATGTCACGACGCTGCTCAGCAGCGCCCTCAACGATCATGCCGATGAACCGACGGCCAACGGCGGCTTGGTGCGTACCGCGCGCATCGCCGGAACCACGGTGTCCACGCCGTCGGACATCGTGCTGCCCGAGTTCCCCGACGGCTTCGCCACCACCACCATCAACGGCACCGACTACCGGGTGCGCACCTTCAGCGCCGGGCAGGCATCGGTGGCCCTCGGTGCGCCCACCACCGAGACCGAGCACCAGATCGACGCGCAGCACCGCCGTGTCCTGCTGATCGGCGGCGGTGTCGTCGGCGGTACCGCGCTCGTCGGCTGGATCATCTCGGCCATCATGATCACCCCGTTCCGGCGGCTGGCCCAGCAGGCCCGCGCCATCAACGCCCAGTCCAAGCCCGAGGCGATCCAGGTGCGCGGCGTGTGGGAGGCCACCGAGATCGCCGAGGCCGTGGAGGGCATGCTGGCCCGCATCGGTGACGAGCAGGAGCGCACCAAGGCCGCCCTGGAATCGGCGCGTGATTTCGCTGCCGTCGCCTCCCACGAGCTGCGCACCCCGCTGACCGCGATGCGCACCAACCTCGAGGTGCTCGACACCCTGGACATGCCCGACGAGCAGCGCAAGGAGGTGCTCGGCGACGTCATCCGCACCCAGTCCCGGATCGAGGCCACGCTGACCGCCCTGGAGCGGCTGGCGCAAGGCGAACTGACCACCTCCGACGATCACGTTCCGGTGGACATCACCGAGCTGCTGGACCGGGCCGCGCACGACGCCATGCGGGTGTATCCCGATCTGGACGTGTCGCTGGTGCCCGCACCGACGGTGCTGATCCTCGGGCTCCCCGCCGGGTTGCGGCTGGCGGTGGACAACGCGATTGCCAACGCCGTCAAGCACGGCAACGCCACCCGGGTGCAGCTCTCGGCGGTCAGTTCACGCGCCGGGGTGGAGATCGCCGTGGACGACGACGGGGTCGGCGTTCCCGAGGAGGAACGCACCCGGGTGTTCGAGCGGTTCTCCCGCGGGTCGACGGCGTCGCATTCCGGATCGGGGCTGGGGTTGGCACTGGTTGCCCAGCAGGCCGAATTACACGGCGGCACAGCGTCTCTGGAGGCCAGCCCGCTGGGCGGGACGCGGCTACTGCTGCGTCTGCCCGGCCCGGTGCCCCAGCCGAGCTGACCTCAGGGAGCCGTCAGGCAGTAGGTCCGCACCGGCTGGGGGTAGCTGTAGGTGGTGGCGTCGGCCGGGCACTCGGCGGCGGCGGAGTCGAACCGCTGTAGCACCTTGTAGGCCTTGTCATCGCTAGTGGTGCAATCGATCTGCTCGAGATTCTTACCGTCGGCGGTGGGGTGATAGCAGTGTCCGGCGGTGAGGTTCTCGACGAGACACAGCCGGCCGACAGCGCGGTGGTCCAGCGTCCAGTCGTAGCTGATGTAGTTCGCGTTGGCGCATGCCCGGTCACTGTCCAGTACCGCGCCTACGGTGAAGCTGGGGTCGACACCGCAGTCGGTGCGGTGCACGTTTTTTCCGTCGGCACCGAGCGCAACACAGTCTCCGACAAGGAAACTGGTGATCTCCTGCTTCGCGGCGGTGGTGGCCTGCTGCACTTCGCGCTTCTCGGCCAGGCTGAACTTGGCCAGCAGGATCAGCGACACACCGATGATGGTCAAGGCCAGCCGGGCCTTCTTGGTTCGCCACCAACGCGTTTTGGGCACAGCAGGTGCGGCCGGGGGTTGCAGGTCGGGCATGACGTTCGTCCTTCGTTCGCGTGAACACCGCGCCCGCGCTCCGGGCGTGTGCAAGGTGTAGTCGCGGACGGTCTGCTGATCCGAACGTCGTCAGGCGGTGATCTACGCCACCGCAGCCGGCATGCATCGTCGCGTGGTCACGACGATGCATGCCGGGCAGGTCAGCGGGTGGCCAGAAGGTCGATGACGAAGATCACGTCATCGGGTAGCCAGAAGGTCGATGACGAAGATCACGTCATCGGGTAGCCAGAAGGTCGATGACAAATATCAAAGTCTTGCCGGACAGCCGGTGCCCTCCACCGGCCGGGCCGTAGGCCTGCTCCGGCGGGATGGTGAGTTTGCGCCGGCCGCCGACCTTCATGCCAGGAATGCCGTCCTGCCAGCCCTGGATCAGACCGCGCAGCGGGAAGGTGATCGACTCGCCGCGATTCCACGAGCTGTCGAACTCCTCGCCGGTGTCGTACTCGACGCCGACGTAATGCACCTCGACGGTGCCGCCGGGCACCGCTTCGGCCCCGTCACCGACGGTCACGTCTTCGATGACCAGTTCCGTGGGGGCGGGACCGTCCGGAAATTCGATCTCAGGTTTTGTAGCCACGCTTGCCCACCGTAGTCGGGCACACTGGCTTCATGGCCACCGATGCGGACATCCTCGCCCAAGTCAACAACCTCGTCGCCGAAGAGCGGGAGCTACGCGACCGCCTGCAGCACCACGAGGTCGACGAATCGACCGAGCACCAGCGGCTGCGCGCCCTGGAGGTGCAGCTCGACCAGTGCTGGGACCTGCTGCGGCAGCGCCGCGCGCTGCGCGAAACCGGCGGCAACCCCGACGACGCGGCGGCCCGCCCAGCCGATGAGGTCGAGGGCTACCTGGGCTGACCACGGGCGTGGCCCACATCCACTACGACGCCGTCATCGTCGGCGGCGGACACAACGGGCTGGTGGCGGCTGCCTACCTGGCTCGCGCGGGACGGCGGGTGCGGCTGCTGGAGCGGCTCGACCATGTGGGCGGCGCCGCGGTGTCCGCGCACGCCTTCGACGGCGTCGACGCCCGGCTGTCGCGCTACTCGTATCTGGTCAGCCTGCTGCCGCGGCGGATCATCGAGGACCTGGGCGCCAGGATCCGGCTGGCCCGCCGACGGTATGCGTCGTACACCCCGGACCCGGGCACCGGTGGATCCACCGGGCTGCTGCTGGGCCCGCAGAGCACCTTCGACGCCATCGGTGCGGCGTCGGACGCCGACGGGTTCGCGCAGTTCTATCACCGCACCGGGGCGCTGACCCGGGCCCTGTGGCCGACGCTGCTGCAGCCGCTGGAAACGCGGTCGGCGGCCCGGCAACGGGTGCTGGCGGGCGGCGCAGAGGCCACCACGGCGTGGCGGGAGATCGTGGAACAGCCGATCGGACGGGCCATCACGGCGGCCGTGCGCAACGACCTGGTCCGCGGGGTGGTCGCCACCGACGCGCTGATCGGCACCTTCGCCTCCACCGACGACCCGGCCCTGCTGCAGAATGTCTGCTTCCTGTACCACCTGATCGGCGGGGGCACCGGGGACTGGGACGTGCCGATCGGCGGGATGGGCGCGGTCACCGGCGCCCTGAGCGCCGCCGCCAGTGGGTTCGGCGCTGAGATCAGCACCGGCACCGAGGTTTTCGCCATCACCCCGGACGGCGAGGTGCAGTACCGGGACGGCGGCGCCGAGCGCGTCGTGTCCGGTGACGTGGTGCTGGCCGGCGTGACGCCCACCGTGCTGGCCGGGCTACTGGGCGAGCCGGCCCCCGCCGCCGCGCCGGGTGCCCAGATCAAGGTCAACCTGATGCTGCGCCGCCTGCCCCGGCTGCGGGACACCACGGTGACCCCCGAGCAGGCGTTCGGCGGCACCTTCCACATCAACGAGACGCTCAGCCAACTGGAGACCGCGCACACGAGGGCCGCCGGCGGCCAGGTGCCCGATCCGTTGCCGTGCGAGATCTACTGCCATTCCCTGTCCGACCCCAGCATCCTGTCCCCGGCCCTGCGCGAGAGCGGGGCGCACACCTTGACGGTGTTCGGACTGCACACCCCGCACAGCCTGTCCGTCGGCAGCGATCCCGACCGGGCCCGCGACCGCCTCACCTCGGCCGCCTTGGATTCGCTGAATTCGGTTCTGGCCGAACCCATTCAGGATGTCGTCATGGAGGATGCCGCGGGCCGGCTGTGCATCGAGGCCAAGACCACCCTCGACCTGGACCACACCCTGGGCATGACCGCGGGCAATATCTTCCACGGCGGCTTGAGCTGGCCGTTCGCCGAGGACGACGAGCCCTTGGACACCGCCGCCCGGCGCTGGGGGGTGGCCACCGCCCATCCGCGGATCCTGCTGTGCGGGTCGGGGGCACGACGCGGCGGCGCGGTATCGGGCATCGGCGGGCACAATGCCGCCATGGCGGTCCTAGAGGGCTAGTTTGCGCAGAACCGCCTGCAGCGCAAGCAGATCGGCTTCGTCGAGGCCGGCAAGCGCGGCGGGGGCGGGGTCTTGCACCGCCTCGACGGCTGCGGCCAATGCCTGCCCCTCGTCGGTGAGCGATACGACCTTGCAGCGCCGGTTGGCCGGGTTGGTCTGGCGCAGCACCAGCCCGCGCTCCTCCAGATCGTTGACCGCCACCGTCGCCGCGGGCGCGTCCAGGGTGGCCGCCTCGGCCAGTTCCTTGACGGTCATCGGGGTGCGAGCGAGCCGGCGCAGCACCCGGATCCGGCTGAACGGCAGGCCGGACCGTTCGATCACCGCGCGCTTCCAGTCACCGCGGTTCTCGTGCACGAGGGCGGCCATTCGCTGCCACACCTCGTCGGCAAGTGGGTTATCCGACATGGGCGGGCGCCTTCTGCCGCCCCTCGATCAGCGGCGCCAACCGCTGCGCCGAGGCCAGCGCCCGCGGCGCGGTGGACACGAAGCCCAGCACGATGATCACCACCCCGAGACCGACGCACATGAACCACAGTGGCCGGGCCGCACTCATGAAGTCCGGGCCGTGCGATGGCAGCGACGTCCCGATGACCGAACCGCACAGCGCCACACCGATGCTCACCCCGATCTGCCGGCTGGTGCTGGTCACCGCGGACGCCGCCCCGGCGCGATCCAGCGGCATGCCGCTGACCGCCGCGTTGGTGATCGGGGCGTTGACCATGGAGAAGCCCATACCGAACACGGTGAACACCACCAACAGCGCCCACACCGGCGTCGTGGCCGTCAGGAAGGTCAGCAGGAACGACGCGGTGGTGAGGAGCACCCCGGCCGTCAACAGTGAAGGCCGCGCACCGTAGCGGCCCACCAGGCGGCCCGACAGGGGCGAGAACACCAGCGCGCCGATGGCGATGGGCAGGTAGATCAGTCCGGTGTGCATGGCCGAGTAGCCGCGTTCGGCCTGCAGGTACAGCGACATCATGAACAGGAACGCACCCCAGGTGGCGAAGGCGCTGATGGCGATCACGGTCGCCGAGGCGAACGGGACACTGCGGAAGAAGCGCAGGTCGATGAACGGGTCGTGGCGACGCGACTCGAACCGTAGGAATGCCGCGAAGGCGACGACCGCGACACCGGCCGTGGTGAGGACGCGGGGATGGGTCCAGCCCAGCGCCGGGCCCTCGATCAGGGTGTAGACCACGCCGAAGAGGAACAGCACGGCCAGGCCCTGACCGATCGGGTCGACATTGCGCATGGTGGCCGATTTGGTTTCCGGGACGAAGATGGCGGTGAGGATGATGGCGGCCACGCAGATGGGCAGGTTGATCCAGAACACCGCGCGCCAGCTCACGTATTCGATGAGCAGCCCGCCCACCGTCGGCCCGAGGGCCATCGAGATGCCGACCACCGCGCCCCAGAAGCCCAGCGCTCTGGCGCGTTCCACCCGGCCGGTGAACACCTGCGAGATGATCGACAGCGCAACGGGATTGAGCATGGAGCCGCCTATGCCCTGTAACAGCCGCGCCGCGATCAGGGTGTCGATACCGGGGGCCAGGCTGCACAGCAGGGAGCCGATGGCGAACACCGTCAGCCCGATCTGGAAGACGCGCCGGCGGCCGAACCGGTCACCCATGGCACCCGAGAGCATCAGCAGCGAGGCCAGCACCAGCGTGTAGATGTCCACCACCCACTGCAACTGCGCGGGGCTGGCGCCGAGATCAGCGCGGATGGATGGGATGGCGACGTTGACGATGGTGGCGTCCATCGAGACGATCAGCAGGCTCAGGCAGCAGGACACCAGCACGACGGCCTTGCGCCGGGGCGTCAGCGTGTTGATGGTGTCATTCACCCAACCATTGTGGAACTACAACCTTTAGCTATGCAAACGCTGTTGGTCACACAGACAGAAACTCCCGCCCTTGCCGGTGCAAGAGCGGGAGTTTTCTGTTTGCTCGCGGGACCGCTAGGCGCGGGTGTCGATACCGACGTAGTCCCGTTCGGTGTAGCCGGTGTAGATCTGGCGCGGACGGCCGATCTTGCCCGGCTCGGAGTGCATCTCACGCCAGTGGGCGATCCAGCCGGGCAGCCGGCCGAGCGCGAAGAGCACGGTGAACATGCGGGTCGGGAAGCCCATCGCCCGGTAGATGACGCCGGTGTAGTAGTCGACGTTCGGGTAGAGCTTGCGCTCGATGAAGAAGTCGTCGGTCAGCGCGATCTCTTCGAGCTGCTTGGCGATGTCGAGCAGCTCGTCGTCGCCACCGAGTTTGCCCAGGATTTTGTCGGCCTGCTCCTTGACGATGCGCGCCCGGGGGTCGTAGTTCTTGTAGACCCGGTGCCCGAAGCCCATCAGCTTCACACCGTCTTCTTTGTTCTTGACCTTCTTGACGAAGGTCTGCACATCGTCGTCGCCGGTGCGGATCTTCTCCAGCATCTCCAGCACGGCCTGGTTGGCGCCACCGTGCAGCGGGCCCCACAGCGCGTTGATACCGCCGGAGATCGACGTGAACAGGTTGGCCTGCGAGGAGCCGACCAGCCGCACGGTCGAGGTCGAGCAGTTCTGCTCATGATCGGCGTGCAGGATCAGCAGCATGTCCAGCGCACGGACGATTTCGGGATCGACCTCATACGGCTCGGCCGGGAAACCGAACGTCATCCGCAGGAAGTTCTCCACCAGCGTCAGTGAGTTGTCCGGGTACAGGAACGGCTGGCCTTCGGACTTCTTGTACGCGTACGCCGCGATGGTCGGCAGCTTGGCCAGCAGCCGGATGGTGGACAACTCCACCTGCTTCTTGTTCAGCGGATCCAGCGAATCGGGGTAGTACGCACTCAAAGCGTTGACCGTGCTCGACAGCACCGGCATCGGATGCGCATCGCGGGGGAAGCCGTCGAAGAACCGCTTGAGATCCTCGTGCAGCAGCGTGTGCCGCTGGATCTGATTGGTGAACTTCTCCAGCTGTTCGGCGGTGGGCAGCTCGCCGTAGATGAGCAGGTAGCTCACCTCGATGAAGGTCGACTTCTCGGCCAGCTGTTCGATCGGGTAGCCGCGGTAGCGCAGGATGCCGGCATCGCCGTCGATGTAGGTGATCGCGGACTTGGTGGACGCGGTGTTGACGAACCCACCGTCGAAGGTGGTGTAACCCGTCTTGGCCAGCAACGACCCGAGTGCGATGCCGTCGGACCCCTCGGTGGCGGGCACGATATCCAGGTCCAAAGAGCCACCCGGATAGGTAAGGGTCGCTACGTGTTCAGGGCTGGAGTTTTCGGCCACTGGAACCCCTTCTGTGGTCGTAGGCTACGCGTCACTACTGGACGGTAGTCGTTAACGTTGCGGCGCGCTTGCGGGGGGTACCGGCTGCCCGGATCACCCAAACCGCCCGCACCCACCGCACCCGGTCCGCGACGACGATCAGACGTGGGCCACCACGTCGAGATCGGCCGCGAACTCGACCGCGTGGATACAGGCCTGGTCGAGCCTCTGCACCATGAGCAGCGGACCAAGTCGGGCATCCGCGGTGTCGGCGACCAGGTCACCGCACGCGGCCACCATGATCGACGAGAACAACGACACCCCCAACCGCAGCCGACGATCGTCGATCGGTACACCCATGCGATCGGCAAGCAGGGCAAGCACTCTGGGGTGCCGGAACTCGAAGGCGCCGTGGCGCAAGGCGTCCGCGCCGTTGATGATGCGCAACATCAAGACGATGCGCTCCTTGGTGAGCCGGCCGACGGCCTCACCCTCCACCCTGGTGAGCACCTCGACGTGCGCGGCGCGCAGCGCTTCCACCGGGCCCAGATGCGCTGGCAACCGGGCGATCTCGTCAGCGACCTCGTCGGCGAGATCCTCGATGAGGGTGAGGAAGACGGCCTCCTTCGTCGCGAAATACCGACTGAAGGTGCGCGCCGACACCTCGGCCTGCGCGGCGATCTGCTCGACCGTGGTGTGCTCGTAGCCCTGCCGCAGGCACAGCTCGAGCGCGGCGTCGACCAGCGTCGCACGGGTTCGTTGTTTCTTGCGTTCACGCAGGCCGAGATCGGCAGCCCCCGCGGCATCAGCCATTACTGGATGGTAACTCTCGGTCACCGCTCATCTTGGCTATACGCCCGGACCCGATAACGCACGAAAGCCGGACCCGCCAACGCGGCCAGCACCACGCCGATCACCACCAACAGACCGCCGCCGGCCGCGGCGACCGTCGTACCGACGGCGGCGGCGGCCGCGCCGTGGGCCACATCGGCAATCCGCGGACCGCCGGCCACCACCACCGTGAACACCCCTTGCAACCGGCCGCGCAGGTCGTCGGAGGCCGCCTCTTGCAAGATGGTCGACCGGAACGCCGCCGACACCATGTCCGCCGCGCCGCCGAGCGCCAGGAAGGCCAGCGCCAGCCACAGCATCAGCCCGGCCGAACCGTGTGCGGCGCCGGCGGCCAGCCCGAACCCGAGCATCGCCACGCCCCACACCACGATGGCCACCACGACCGTGAGGCCTTGGCGGCGGATCCTGGGCAGCCAGCCGGAGAAGACCCCACCGGCGACCGCGCCGACCGACATGGCCGCCGACAACAGCGCCATGGTGGTGCCGCCCTCGACCGGCCCGCCGAAGCTCTGGTGGGCCATCTGTGGGAACAGCGCCCGCGGCATGCCGAGGATCATCGCGATGAGGTCGACGACGAACGACAGCAACACCACCTGGTTGCCGGCCAGGTAACGGAAGCCCTCCAGCACGGCACGGAAGCCGAACTTGCCCGCCCCATCCCGAGCGCCGGTCGGCGGCATCTTCGCCAGCCGCACCGTGGCCCAGATCGGGGTGATGCAGGTGATGGCGTCGATCAGGTAGAGCGTCGACAGGTCGACGAAATGCAGCAGCACGCCGGCCAGCAGCGGGCCGACGATGGCGCCGAACTGCATGACCGTCATGTTCAGCGAGTTCGCGGCGGGCAGCTGCTCGAGCGGCAGCATGCGCGGGATGGCCGCGGCCCGGGTGGGCGAGTTGATGGCGTAGAACACCTGCTGCACCGACAGCAGGCACAGCACCACCCAGACGTTGTTCATGGCGAGCGCGGCCTGCAGCCACAGCAGCACCGATGCCACCGCCAGCCCGACCGCGGTGATGATCAGCAGCAGTCGGCGGTCCATGGCGTCGGCCAAGGCGCCACCCCACAGGCCGAACACGATCAGCGGGACGAGGGCGAACAGGCCGGCCAAGCCCACGTACGCGGAGCTCTCGGTCAGGGCGTAGAGCTGGACGGGGACCGCGAAGATGGTCAGGTTCCCGCCGATGACGGTGACGATGCCGGCCAGCCACAACCGCCGAAAGTCCGGGGTCTTCAGCGGGGTGGTGTCGGCGAACAGCTTTCTCACAGTTGGGCAGGCGAGACCGGCGTCACGGCTGCAACCGCTCGACCGTCGGCCCTGGCACCTGCGTCACGCGAATCCGGTTGTGCACCCGGTTCTCCCGGCCCTGCCAGAACTCGATGACCTCGGGGGCGATGAGATAACCGCCCCAGTGCGGCGGCACCGGCACCGCCTCCTGATCGGCGAACCGGGCCGTCACCTCGTCGAGCTGATCGAGCAGCGCGCGCCGGCTCGCGATGGGCTGGGACTGGTGCGACGCCCATGCCCCCAGCTGCGAACCGCGCGGCCGCTTGGTCCAGTAGTCCGCGGTGGCCTCGGCGGACACCTTCGTCACCGCTCCTCGGACATGTACCTGCCGGCCCAGCCCGTACCAGGGGAAGGTGGCCGACGCGTACGGCGTCGCGGCCAGCTGCTCACCTTTGGCGGAGTCGTAATTCGTGTAGAAACTGATCCCGGATTCGTCCACGCTCTTGCACAACACCGTCCGCGTCACGGGCCTTCCCCGCTCGTCGACGGTGGCCACCACCATGGCGTTGGCCTCGGGCACCCCGGCCGCCTGGGCCTCGGCGATCCAGCTGCGCAGCAGGGTCAGCCAGCCGGTCGAAGGATCGGGGCCCAGCCAGTCGGCGTCCAGGTCGGCGCTGCCGTCCTTCTCGACGGATCCGTACTCGACCCGCATCTTGGCCAGGTCCTGATCACCGGTGCTGCTCACGCGGTAACGCTACGCCAGCCGACGCTCACCGGCATGCAGCCGGCGCCGGCCCGGGTGCGACAATTCGCGCATGACCGTTCCGGAAAACTTCGTTGCCGGGCTGGAGGGTGTCGTCGCCTTCACCACCGAGATCGCCGAACCGGACAAGGACGGTGGGGCGCTGCGTTACCGCGGCGTCGACATCGAGGATCTGGTGGGCAAGCGGGTCACCTTCGGTGACGTCTGGGGCCTGCTGGTCGACGGCGAGTTCGGGCACGGTCTCGCCCCCGCCGAGCCGTTCCCGCTGCCCATCCACTCTGGAGACGTGCGGGTGGACGTGCAGGCCGGACTGGCCATGCTCGCGCCGATCTGGGGGTATGCCCCGCTGTTGGACATCGACGACCAGACCGCCCGCGACCAGCTCGCCCGGGCATCGGTGATGGCGCTGTCGTACGTCGCGCAGTCCGCCCGCGGTCTCGGAAAGCCCGCGGTATCACAGCGCAACATCGACGAATGTCCCACCGTCACAGCGCGATTCATGACCCGGTGGCAGGGCGATCCGGATCCGCGACACATCGAAGCAATCGACGCGTACTGGGTGACCGCCGCCGAGCACGGTATGAACGCCTCGACGTTCACCGCGCGGGTCATCGCCTCCACCGGAGCCGACGTCGCCGCCTCGCTGTCGGGTGCGGTGGGCGCGATGAGCGGGCCGCTGCACGGCGGCGCACCCGCCCGGGTCCTGCCGATGATCGAGGAGGCCGAGCGGACCGGCGACGCGCGCGCGGTGGTCCGCGGCATCCTGGATCGCAACGAGAAGCTGATGGGCTTCGGGCACCGGGTGTACCGCGCCGAAGACCCACGCGCCCGGGTGCTGCGGGCCACCGCACAACGACTGGGGGCACCGCGGTTCGAGGTGGCCTCGGCGTTGGAGCAGGCCGCGCTGGCTGAACTGCGTGAGCGTCGGCCCGACCGCGCCATCGAGACCAACGTCGAATTCTGGGCGGCGGTCATTCTCGACTTCGCCCAGGTACCCAGCCGGATGATGCCCGCCATGTTCACCTGTGGGCGGACCGCAGGTTGGTGCGCACACATCCTCGAACAGAAACGCCTCGGCAAGTTGGTGCGGCCGGCCGCGATCTATGTGGGCCCAGATCCGCGCTCACCCGAATCGGTACCGGGCTGGGACCGCATCCACCCCGCCTGAATCCGCGCTACCCGCAGATTTCCCGGTTGCCCAGGCGCAATCCGACACCGCCACCACCGGTGGCGAGGCCGCGCTGCCAGGACACCCGGGCCCAGATGGGCCCACCGGCCACCATGGTGAACGGCGTCGTCATGGGGAAATGGTCATCGGTGGAACGTATTTCGGTGCTTCGCACGATGGTGGCCAAGGCCAGGGTGGCTTCCAGCATGGCGAAGTGATCACCGATGCAGGACCGCGGCCCGGCGCCGAACGGCAGGTACTGCCACCGGTCCATCGTCTTGAGCGCCTCCGTCCGGAACCGTTGCGGGTCGAAGATCTGCGGCCATTCCCACAGTGTCGGATCCCGTTGCACGGCATAGGTTCCGAACAGCAACAGGGTGCCCTTCCTGATCCGGTGACCGTCGACCTCCAGATCCTGCACCGCCACCCGTCCGATACCGGGAGCGGGCGGGCACAGTCGCAGCGCCTCGCGCAGCACCTGACCGGTGTACTCGAGCCGGGCGAGGTCGTCGGGCCCGAGCGGCCGGTCGCCGAGTTCGGCGGCCTCGGCCCGGACATTCTCCTGCATCTCCGGGTACCGGCCCAACTGCCACAACGTGTAGGTCAGTGCGGTGGCCGTCGTGTCGTGCCCCGCGGCGATGAAGACGATGAGCTCGTCGCGGATCTGGGCGTCGGTCAACCCCTCCCCGGTCTCGGGGTCCTCGGCGGCCATCAAGGCCCGCACCAGGGGTGCGGGCAGATCGGGATCCGCGCGGCAAGCGCGCAGCACATCGTCGGCGAGGGTACGTAAGGCCGCGGCCGCCGCCCGGGCCCGGTTGCGTCCCGGGGTCGGCACCCAGAGGGGCAGCCGAACCGGCGAGGTGGCCCGGTCGGCGATGTAGGTCAGCACGGTGCGCACCGGTTCGTCGATGGCATCCGCCCGGCGATCCAGGTCGACGCCGAGGACGGAGCGGCCGAGCGCCCGCATGGTCAGCCGGCGGCATTCGGTGTCCAGGTCGACCCGCGCCCCCTCGGCCCAGCCGTCCACCACGTCCTGCGCAGCCTGGGCCATATCGCCGGCGAACTGTTGCACGTGCTTCTTGGTGAACAGCGGCTGCACCGCGCGCCGGCGCGGCACCCACTCGTCGTGCATCAGGTCGAACAGGTTGGCGCCCAGCACCTGCTGCATCTCGCGATGCATGAACGTCTTCTCCAGGTACTGGTCACTGCGCCCGAGCATGTCGCGGCCGCCGCGCGGCGAGGTGACGACCACGACCTCGGGGGTCAGCCACCGCGGTCCCAGCTTCAGTCGTGTGACCGGACCGCCGGCGTCCCGGAGCAGCTCGAAGCCGGTGTGGAAACTGCGCAGGGCATGCAGTTGCTCGCGATAAGGCAGCGGATTGACCGGCGCCAACGGCAGCTGCCCGACAGTGTCGTTGCTCATGGAAACAGCCTGTTGCCGGCTGCCGAGCTGCCCTAGCGTAGTGGACTACCTGTCTTTGCCCGCGGGTCCGCCCGCGATGAGTTCCGCCACCGCAACCGGTCAGTATCGTCGTCCGCCCGCCGTCCCCTGGAGGAGAAACCCATGCCCATCGACGTCGTTCCTGCCGTCACACCCCACCTCGTGGTCGACGACGCTGCCGCCGCCATCGATTTCTACGTCCGCGCGTTCGGCGCCACCGAGCTGGGCCGGGTGCCGGGTCCGGACGGCCGGCTGGTGCACGCCGCGCTCACTGTCAACGGCTCGACCGTCATGCTCAACGACGACTTTCCGGAGTACAACGACGGCAAGGCGCAGAACCCGAACGCCCTGGGCGGCTCCCCGGTCACCATCCACCTGACCGTCACCGACGTCGAAGCCAAGTTCGCCAGGGCCGTCGAGGCCGGCGCGCAGGTCGTGATGCCGCTGGAAGACCAGTTCTGGGGCGACCGGTACGGCATGGTGCGCGACCCGTTCGGCCACCAGTGGTCGTTGGGTCAACCGGTCCGCGAGGTCAGCCCCGAGGAGATCGCCCAGGCAATGCAATCACAGTGAGGCCGGCGCCTGAGGTCAGCGCTGAAGACTGGCCAGCAGGCGTTGTGCCACGGTCGGTTTCGGTGCCGTTGCGGCGGCCGCCAGCATCTCGTCGACACCGGTGAACTTGGCCCGCGGCCGGTCTTCGCCGCCACGCGCGACCTCCGCGGCGTCGATGGCCTGCCAGCCCGCGGCGTCAACGACCGCGGGCTGGCGGTCACGGACCAGCTTGTCCAGCGCCGCCGGCTTGTGGGCCGGGTCGCCGAGCTGTCCACGGTTGTAGTCCTCGACCAGGTTGTGCACCGTCTCGGCGGCACACGACTTGTTGGTCCCGATGAAACCGGTCGGACCGCGCTTGATCCAGCCGGCCACATAGGCACCGGGCACCGGCGTGTCCCCGTCGAGTACCCGGCCGCCGGCGTTGGGCACCACGGCCGCGTCGTCGTCGAACGGTAGGTCGGCGATGGGCTTGCCGCGGTAGCCGATCGAGGTCAGCACCATGCCGGCATCGATCGTGCGGGTGGCATCGGTTCCGGTGATCCCGAACTGGATTCCCGCCACCCGGCCCTCCCCCAGCACCCGCTGCGGCGTGAGTCGGTAGGCCAGCCGGATCCGTGGCCGGGTCGCCGGCGACGAACCGTCGCCGAGCTTGGACAGGATCTCCAGCTTGTTGCGGGTCAGCGGGTCGGTCTCGGCGGCGAGGTCGCGGATCACCAGGTCGTGGTCGGCCGCGTCCAGCACCACATCGCAGGTCGAGGTCAAGCCGATCAACTCGGGCAGCGTGAACGCCGATTGGGCCGGCCCGCGGCGCGCGGCGATCACCACTTCCTGCACCTTGGACTGACGCAGAGCCGCCAGGGCATGGTCGGCAATATCGGTGCGCGCCAAGGCATCCGGGTCGGTGGTCAGCACGCGGGCGACGTCGAGTGCCACGTTGCCGTTACCCACGATGACCACCCGCTCATGGCTGAGGTCGACGGGCAGCCCGACGTACTCGGGGTGCCCGTTGAACCAGGCCACCACCTCGGTCGCGGTGGCGGTGCCAGGCAGACCCATCCCGTCGATACCGAGCCGGCGATCGTTGGGCGCCCCGACCGCGTACAGCACCGCATGGTGATGCTCGAGCAGATCGGCGTGGGTCAGGTGGTTACCGATTTCGACGTTGAGGAACAAGGTGAAACCGGGCTGCCGGGCCATCCGGTCGAACAGCCGCGTGACCCGCTTGGTGCTCTGGTGGTCCGGTGCCACACCGGCGCGGACCAGTCCGTACGGTGTGGGCAGCTTCTCGAACACGTTCACCCGGACCCCTCGCTGGGTGAGCAGTTCGTCGGCCGCGTACATCGCCGCCGGGCCGGACCCGACGATCGCCACCCGAAGCGGGCCGCCGTCGCGCGGGTGCACCTTGGGCGCCTCCGGCACCGGCGCCAGCTTCGACGTGGGCGGCAACTTGCCCTCGCGCTTCGGGTAGAACGCGGCGTTGAGCTCGATGAACGGCAGCTGGTTGTCGGTCAACCGGGAATCGGGGGCGATGGCCCCGACGGGGCACGCGCTGACGCAAGCACCGCAGTCCACACAGGCATCGGGATCGATGTGGAGCATCTCGGCGGTGGCGAAGCCCGGCTCATCCGGGGACGGATGGATGCAGTTCACCGGGCAGGCGTAGACACATGACCCGTCGCTGCAACACGACTGAGTGATGATGTGAGGCATAGGGCTGCGTCAGGCGACCGAGACCAGGTGCTCGCGCTGCGGCTCGCTGCGATAGCGGCTCGGCGAACCGTTGATCCGGCAAATCCGCCAGACCAGCTTCGAAACCGGGTTCATCAAGCCGCTGTCGTGGGCCAGCATCCGCACGTCGCCGAACATGTCACGCAGCATCTGGCGCGACTGCGGCGACTTGAAGAAGATCTCCTTGCGCACCGAGCGCGGGATGTCGAACTCCTTCCAGAAGGAGCGCGGCGGCACGATGATCGCCGAGCACAGGATGCGCATCACGATCGGTACGTAGATCGACAGCCAGAACCTCTTGCGGCGCGACAATTCGGGCACCCGCTTGCGCAGGTACTCGTGCGCGAACGAGATGTGCCTGGCCTCCTCGGCGACGTGGATCGCCATCACGCGCTCCATGATCGGATGCAGCGCCTTACCCTCACGCAGCACGTTCTTCTGCGTGTGGTCGATGGGCTCTTCGCCCGCGAGGATGCCGAACCAGAACGGGATGGGCATCGGTCCGGCGACCAGCGGGATGCCCGGCTGGATCCACTTCAGCAGGCGCGGCATACCGGGCACGTCAGCCCCGATGCGGTTGACCATCTCCTGGAACATCAGGGTGTGGTTGCACTCCTCGACCGCCTCGTGCAGGCAGTACCGGTACTCCGGCGAGCCGTTGGGCGTCCAGAAGGCGTACTCCATCAGACCGCGGATGAGGATGGACTCGAAGTGCAGGCCGACCTTGGCGACGTTGGCCTGGCGCCACATGCCTATCTCGATCTGGCGCTGCAAGCTCTGCCCCTGGTACCAGGGATGCTGGCCGATCGGGTCGGTGGCGGGCAGTACCCAGCGCGGATCGTTCGGGGTGACAGCGAACTCCGGCGAGTCCCAGTCGATGTCCTTGTAGGGGTTGAAATTCCGGCGCACCGAACCCTCGGACAGGGTGGTGAGCATCTCGACATACTGGGTGTCGTCGCTGACGTCCATGTTCTTGCGCCAACGCCGGATCATCTTCGTTCTAGCCATCGGAATTCCTCCACGAGGTTTACATTGACCGGCTTGTTGTCTAGACGGTACCGCAGGTATCGGGTAGAAGTCCACAGGCTCCGCGTGAGCATTTGCTGAGAATCCGGTGTCGGCGTCAGTCCAGCAGCCAGAGCCACGATAGGACCTGTGATCGCGAACACAAAAGTGCTTCTGGTCACAGCCCTCGAGGTTGCTGGGAGTGCGTCACACCTCGTCCCGAACACCTGTTTTGGGGTGTAAATACCACCTCCGCGACACACTCAAACGCCCGCACGGCCGCGCAGGCCCAGACCGAACTGGCTCGCCAGCGTGCCTTGCAGAAACAGGCCGAGATCGCCGGCTATCCCGACGTCGACGCCTACCTGCGGGCCATCGCCATCGAGAACGGCCAGAATCCGTTCCAGCCGACCTATGTGGTGCCGCAGGCGCCCTGACCCACACCGGCCGTCTTGACCGGTGGCGCGGGCCGATAATCTGAACGCCATGGCCGAACTGACGATCCCCGCCGATATCAAGCCGCACGACGGACGGTTCGGCTGTGGGCCGTCGAAGGTGCGCCCCGAACAGCTGCAGGCGCTCGCCGCGGCCGGCGACCTGTTCGGCACCTCGCACCGCCAGGCGCCGGTGAAGAACCTCGTCGGCCGGGTCCGCGACGGGCTGCGCCAACTGTTCGCACTGCCCGACGGGTACGAGGTCGTCCTGGGCAACGGCGGCTCGACCGCGTTCTGGGATGCCGCCGCGTTCGGCCTGGTGGACAAGCGCTCGCTGCACCTCACCTACGGCGAGTTCAGCTCGAAGTTCGCCTCGTGCGTCGCCAAGAACCCGTTCGTCGGCGATCCGATCATCATCAAGGCGGACGCCGGCAGCGCGCCGGAGCCCACCTCGGACCCGTCGGTCGACGTCGTCGCGTGGGCCCACAACGAGACCTCGACCGGGGTCGCGGTGCCGGTGCAGCGGCCGGCCGGTGACGCCCTGGTGCTCATCGACGCCACTTCGGCGGCCGGCGGCCTGCCCGTCGACATCCGCGACGCCGACGCCTACTACTTCGCCCCCCAGAAGAACTTCGCCGGTGACGGCGGCCTGTGGATCGCGGTGCTCTCACCGGCCGCGCTGGCCCGCATCGAGGCCATCGCCGCGACGGACCGCTGGGTGCCCGACTTCCTGTCGCTGCCCATCGCGGTGGACAACAGCCTGAAGAACCAGACCTACAACACCCCGGCCATCGGCACGCTGATCCTGCTCGCCGAGCAGCTGGACTGGCTGAACGGCAACGGCGGGTTGGACTGGGCCGTCAAGCGCACCGCCGACTCGTCGCAGCGGCTGTACTCGTGGGCCGAGGCGGCATCGTTCGCGACGCCGTTCGTGGCCGATCCGGCGCTGCGTTCGCAGGTGGTCGGCACCATCGATTTCAACGATGATGTCGACGCCGCCGCGGTGGCCAAGGTGCTGCGCGCCAACGGGATCGTCGACACCGAGCCGTACCGCAAGCTGGGCCGCAACCAATTGCGGGTGGCGATGTTCCCGGCCGTCGAACCCGACGACATCAGCGCCCTGACCACCTGCATCGACTGGGTCGTCGAGCGAATCTGAGCGGGATGACCACCGGCCTGCGTGTCAGCCCGGTAACAACCGGATAACGCGGTAGGGTGCCCCGCAGGAGGTCAGTATGCGCGAACTCAAGGTCGTCGGGCTGGACGTGGACGGCAAGCGGCTGATCTGCGAGGCGGCGGACGCCGGCGAGAAATACGTCATTCGGGTGGATAACCGGTTGCGTGCCGCCGTGCGCGGCGACAAGGCCACCTCCAACCAAACCCAGATCGAGGTAGAGGTACCGACGACGTTGCGCCCCAAAGAAATTCAGTCCCGAATTCGTGCGGGTGCATCGGTCGAGCAGGTCGCGGCGATCACCGGCGCCGATATCGACCGGGTGCAGCGATTCGCCAACCCCGTGCTGCTGGAGCGCGCCCGTGCCGCGGAGCTGGCCACCGCCGCACACCCCGTGCTGGCCGACGGCCCCGCGGTGCTCACCCTGCTTGAGACCGTGACCTCGGCGCTGATCTCGCGCGGCCTGGATCCCGATTCCACGACGTGGGACGCCTGGCGCAACGAGGACGGCCGATGGACGGTGCAGCTGTCGTGGAAGGCCGGGCGGTCGGACCTGCAGGCGCATTTCCGGTTCACTCCCGGGTCGCATGGCGGCACGGTGACGGCGTTCGACGAGCGGGCGGCCGAGTTGATCGACCCGAACTTCACCCGTCCGCTACGACCGGTGGCTGCGGTGGCGCAGCTGGATTTCGAACCGGTCGCCGCGCCGGCTCCCGCTCCCGCGGTGGCCCCCGAGCCGGCACCCGCGCCTGTCGAGGCGCCCACCGCGCCGCCGGCCGCGCACACGCCGACCGAGGAACCCGCGCCGCAGCCCGCCGAGCCGGCACCCAAGCCCGCCCGCAGTCGCAAGGCCCGCGCCACGGTGCCGGCGTGGGAGGACGTGCTGCTGGGCGTGCGCTCCGGTACGCAGCGATGAGCGCTCGCGCGAAGAGCAGACAACACCGCTGAGCGCTTGACTTGGCGCTGAGGGCGACAACGTCCGAGTACGGATGGCCCTGAGCGCCGAGTCAACGGCTGACGAGCAGCCCCAGCAACGCGATCCAGCCGACCGCCACCCCGATCCCGGATCCCAGCACGAACCAGCGCCACACCGGCCGGGCCCGCCAGCCCCACACCGTGGGCGCCAGGCCGCCGACTGCCACCAGGTTCAGCCCGATGGCCAGCAGGGGATGCACCCGCGTCAGACCGACGCTCAGCACGACGATCGCGGCGGCGGTCACGGCGGCCACGAATCCCGCGACGGTCAGGCCGGTGCCCCAGGGCTGCGTTGTTCCCCGCGATGGCGTGTTGTCGCCGGACATCAGCTCACCCTAGCCCGCTCGTAGAACGCCAGCGCGGCGGCGGTGGCGACATTCAGCGAATCGGTGCCCCGCGTCATCGGGATACGCACCCGCACATCGGCGGCCCGCATGGTGTGCTCGGTCAGGCCCGGCCCCTCGGCTCCCACCAGGATGGCCACCTTGTCGTCGGTCAACTCCGCCATCGCCTCGGCCAGCGTCGCGGCGGCCGGATTCGGGGTCATCGCCAGCACACGGAAACCATTGTCCCGCAGGGTTTTCAGCTCGCCCGGCCAGGATGGCGCCCACGCGTAGGGCACCAGCAGGGCATGCCCCATCGAGACGCGCACCGCCCGCCGGTACAGCGGGTCGGCACAACCGGTGCCGAACAACACGGCATCCACATCCAGCCCGGCGGCGTTGCGGAAGATCGATCCGAGGTTCTCGTGGTCGTTGACACCTTCGAGCACCGCGACGGTGCGCGCGCCGGCCAGCACCTCGGCGACCGTCAGCTCGGCCGGACGCGGAGCGGCGGCCAGCACACCGCGATTGAGATGGAACCCGATCGCCTCTGCCATCACCTCGGCGCTGGCCCGGTAGTACGGCACGTCCACATCCGCCAGGTCGGCGGCCAACTCGCTCAACCGGCGATCGGTGCCCAGCATCGCGCGGGGCCTGAATCGGGACGCCAGCATGCGCTGCACCACCAGCACACCCTCGGCGATCACCAGCCCTTTGCCGCTGGGCAGATCGGGCCTGCGATCGACACTGTTGAGGTCGCGGAAATCGTCCAGCCGCGGATCGGCCGCGTCCGCGATATCGATGACGTTGGTCAGCTCGCCGGGCTTTCGTCCACGATCGCCAACATCAGGTCGGCGGCTTCGAGCAGGGTCCGGCGCTGTTCGGGGGTGAGTTCAGCCAGCCGCTGCTGCAGCCATTCCCGACTGGCCCTGCGTTCGGCCTCGATCAGGTCGTGGCCGGCGGGTGAGACCGACACCAGCACCTGCCTGCGGTCGTCGGGATGGGCGACGCGATCGATGAAGCCCAGATCCACCAGCGACGCGATCACGCGCGTCATCGACGGCGGGCGGACCCGTTCGCGGATGGCCAGGGCGCCAGGCGTCATGGGGCCTTCTTTGGCCACCGTGGCCAGCGCCGAAAGTTGGGACAGCGAGACCGGGGAATCGGGCCTGCGGAACCGCAGCTGCCGGGCCAACCTGATCACGGCCAGCGACAGATCGCTCGACAACCTGGAGTCGACGTCTGTCACAGGGCAAGAGAATACCCAGAGGACAGCCGGGAAGTGGTGAGGCTAGGTTGTGAAGCGATGTCAGAAGCCACCAGCCAGACGCCGATCGAGCCGCCGGCCTTGCCGGCCCGGCTCCTGGAGCCGGTGCCGGTGATCATCGCGATCGCGACCGGCTGGCTCGTCGCCGTCGCGCTGGCGTTCACGGTCCCGGCCCTGCACGGTTGGCGGCCCGTCGCGGTCGCCGGGCTCGGTGTCGGGCTGCTCGGCACGTGCATCTTCCTGCTGCAGCTACGGTCCGCCCGCCGGGGCGACCGGGGCGCGCAGCGCGGCCTCGTCGACTGAAGGAAACACCATGGGTTCGCCTCTCCTGCAAGCACAGATCGACATCGACGCCCCGGTGTCCACGGTGTGGGCGCTGATCTCGGACCTGCGCCGGATGCCGCAGTGGAGTCCGCAGTGCCGGGTCATGAAGGTGCTCGGGCGCACCCGGGTGGGCGCCAAGGCGATCAACCTCAACCGGCGCAACAAGTTGTTCTGGCCGACCACGTGCACCATCACCGAGCTGGAACCGGAGCGCGCGCTGGCCTTCCGCGTCGATCTCAACGCCATGCAGTGGAGCTACGAACTGGAGCCGCTCGACGGCGGAGGCACCAGGGTGGTCGAGAGCCGCCGGGCACCCGAGGGCTTCAAGCCCGTTCCCACCATGCTCGTGGACCGGTTCATGGGCGGGGTTCCCACCTTCGAGCAGGAACTGCTGGCCGGTATGAACGCATCGCTGCAGCGGATCAAGACGGCCGCGGAAACCGCCGGACGCTAGGAGCCGACGGGGGTCGGGGAGCCTTCTTGGCTTTCCGGGCTCTCCGGATCTGCCGGGTTTTCCGGGTTTTCCGGGACTGCCGGGCGTTCCGGGACTGCCGGCCCCTCGCTGGCGGCCGGGATCTCCGCGAGTTCGAGCACCCCGTCGTCGTAGGGGTCGTACAGCGGCGAACCGGTCCCCGCCGGGGCTGGGGTGTCCGAATGCGCCCCGCAGCCGTACTCGCTGTCGACCACCCGGCCGTCGGCGGACATCTCGTTGGCGCACACGCCGAACACCGTGCCCAGCGAACCGGCCAACGGCAGATAGAACCCGCAATCCCGGCACACCCGCCGAGTCGCGCGCGCCATCGCCGAACCGGGACCGAACTCGCCGTCATGCCAGCGCTGCGCCGCGTCGAGCCGGCCTTCCAGGCTCAGAACCTTGCGGCGGCCCAGGCCGATCTCGGCTGCCACCTCGTCCTGCTCGTCGTCGCCGCTGGCCAGGTAGCCGGGCACCAGCCGCGGGTCGTCGGCCGGCGGCGCCAACAGGTCGCCGGGGCTCAGGTCACCGGGGCGCACCCGCTCGTCCCACGGCACCCACTGCGGCGCCAGCAGCGCGGTCGGGCCGGGCACCAGCACCACCTCGCTGATGGTCACGCGGTCGGTGCCGGGGTAACCCGCCACCACCACCGCCCACTGCCAGCCCTGATAGCCGGGCAGCACCGCGAGGAAGCGGTGGGTGGCGGCGGTCGGGTCGTCGAACACCGCACCCAGATATTCGCCGACGGCGTCGGCGCCGCTGAACTCCTCGATCGCGGTGCGGGCGGCCTCGACCGCACCGAGCAGCAACGCCTCCAGCTCGGGTGAGCGCAGCGTGTGCGGTTCTGCCTGGTCGGTGAGATCGGCGACGGTGTCGGTTCCTGTGTCCATCGCGTCCAATATTGCCTGACCATGCCCACCGGAGCCACACCGGTGGGCTTCCCGCCGCAGCCGTCTCGGTAAGGGACAATCGGAGCTGTGCCTTCCCGGGATCCCCGCTACCACCCACCGCGGCCGCCGTCCGACGGTGAGCACCCCGGCATGGCGAACTATCCCAGCGACGGTGATATCGGCCGGCGCAAGCATCCACCGTCCGGACCGAGCGCCAACCGCTGGCTGCCCCCGCTGGACGACCAGTCGGCCCGGCCGCGAACCGACCCGCCGCCGCGGACCCGGTCCGGCGTGGGCGCGTCGGCCGGCGAGAAGGTCACGGTCACCCGCGCCGCCGCTGCGCGCAGCCGCGAGATGGGCACCAAGATGTACGACCTGGTGCACCGGGCCGCGACCGCCGACGGTGCCGACAAATCGGGCCTGACGGCCCTGACCTGGCCGGTGGTTGCCAGCTCGGCGGTCGACGCGGCGATGGCGGTGGCCCTGGCCAACACCTTGTTCTTCGCGGCGGCCTCCGGCGAGAGCAAGAGCAAGGTGGCGCTGTACCTGCTCATCACCATCGCGCCGTTCGCGATCATCGCCCCGCTGATCGGCCCGGCACTGGACCGCCTCCAGCACGGCCGCCGGGTGGCGCTGGCCATGTCGTTCGCGTTGCGCACCGTGCTGGCCGTGGTGTTGATCGGCAACTACGACGGCGCCACCGGGAGCTACCCGTCCTGGGTGCTCTACCCGTGCGCGCTGGGCATGATGGTGCTGTCCAAGAGTTTCTCGGTGCTGCGCAGTGCGGTGACCCCACGGGTGCTGCCGCCCACGATCGACCTGGTGCGGGTGAACTCGCGGCTGACCATGTTCAGCCTGCTCGGCGGCACCATGGCCGGCGGGGCGATCGCGGCCGGCGCCGAATACCTGCTCAACATGGCCCAACTGCCCGGGGCGCTATACGTGCTGGTGGCGGTGACCGTGGTCGGGGCTGTGCTGTCGATGCGGATCCCGAAGTGGGTCGAGGTGACAGCCGGCGAGGTGCCCACCACGTTGAGCTATCACGGTGGTGAGACCGAGGCCTTGCGCCGGCCGGCCAAGGAGCGTCAACCCTTGGGCCGCAACATCATCACGTCGTTGTGGGGCAACTGCACCATCAAGGCGATGGTCGGCTTCCTGTTCCTGTATCCGGCCTTCGTCGCCAAATCGCATGGTGACGGCGGGTGGGAGCAGTTGCGGATCCTCGGTCTGATCGGGGCGGCGGCCGGTATCGGCAACTTCGTCGGCAACTTCACCGCCGCCCGGCTCAAACTCGGCAGGCCCGCCCTGCTGGTCACCCGTGCCTCCATCGCGGTGACGGTGATGGCATTGGCCGCCGCCGTCACCGGCAACCTGTTGGTGGCCGCGCTGGCCACCTTGGTCACCTCCGGTGCCAGCGCCATCGCGAAGGCGTCGCTGGACGCGTCGCTGCAAGACGACCTGCCGGAGAAGTCCCGGGCGTCGGCCTTCGGCCGGTCCGAGTCGCTGTTGCAGCTGGCCTGGGTGGCAGGCGGGGCGACCGGCGTCCTCATCTATCCGCAGCTGTGGGTCGGGTTCACTACGATCACGGCCGTGTTGATTCTCGGTTTGGCCCAGACACTGGTGAGCTACAACGGTGCGTCCCTGATACCCGGCTTCGGCGGTAACCGCCCGGTGCTCGCCGAGACCGAGGGCGGCCCGCTGGCCACTGCGGTGGGGCGCCGATGAAGCGCATCGCCGCGGTCCTGCTGGCGGTGGCACTGGTGGCCTCGGTGGGCACCGGCGTGCTGGTGTGGCAGCTCAGCCGGCACGCCGACACCGGCTTCCCGGAGATCAGCGCCTACTCGCATGGTGCGTCGGTGCGCGTCGGGCCGTACCGGTTCTGCCAGGTACTGGATCTGAACAACTGCGAAATCCCGGAAACCACAGGCGATTTGGCGGTCAACTCGCGCAACCCGGTGCAGTTGTCGGTGCCATCGGCGATCGCGCGGGCTCCGTGGTGGCTGCTGCGGGGTTATGAGGACGCACCCACACCCGTCGTCTCGGAGTTCCGGCCGGGCACGACGCTGGCCGTCACCATCCCCACCGTCGACGCCCGGTTCGGCAGGCTGACCGGATTCGCGGTGCAGCTGCCGACCCTGGTGCGCGACGAAGCCGGCAACGAGTTCCCACTGCCGCACGCCGAGTGGTCGGTGCGCACGGTCTGGAACTAGCACCGCCTGGAACTAGCTCACGCGGGCGGGGTACCGTCGCCGAATGGCCTGCCGCCCAAGGATTCCCGGCCGTGCGCGGTGCGCCAACCGGACAGCTCGGGGCCCTTCGGGACGATCTGGGTGGGGTTGATGTCCTTGTGCACGATGTAGTAGTGCGCCTTGATCTGGTCGAAGTCGACGGTGTCCCCGAAGCCGGGCGTCTGGAACAGGTCGCGGGCGTAGGCCCACAGCACGGGCATCTCGGACAGCTTGGACCGATTGCACTTGAAGTGCCCGTGATAGACAGCGTCGAACCGGGCCAGCGTGGTGAACAGCCGGACATCGGCCTCGGTGATGGTGTCACCCACCAGATACCTTTGCCCACTGAGCCGTTCGGACACCCAGTCCAGCGCGGTGAACAACCGGTCATACGCCGCGTCGTAGGCGCGTTGGGTGCCGGCGAATCCGCATCGGTACACACCGTTGTTGATCTCGGTGTAGATGCGCTGCGCCACCTCGTCGATCTCGTCGCGTAGCGGTTCCGGGTACAGCTGCGGCGCGCCCTCGCGGTGGAAGGCGGTCCACTCGGTGGAGAAGTCCAGGGTCATCTGGGCGAAGTCGTTGGTGACGACGGCGCCGGAGGGGATGTCGACGATGGCGGGCACGGTGATGCCCTTGGGATAGTGCGGGTCGCGCTTGAAGTAGGCGTCCTGTAGCCGCGGGATCTTCAGCACCGGGTCGACCCCGCCCGGGTCTAGGTCGAAGGTCCAGCTGCGCTCGTCGTGCACGGGCCCGCAGTAGCCGATGGACAGCGCGTCCTCCAGGCCCAGCAGCCGCCGCACGATGATGGCGCGGTTGGCCCACGGGCAGGCCCGCGCGACGATCAGCCGATAGCGCCCGGCCTCGACGGGATAGTCGTCACGACCATCCTCACCCTGCTCTGCTCCTCGCGTGCGCGAAGTAATCCGGGTGGTGATGTAGTTGGTGTCGCGGTTGAAGTCACCCTTGGGATTGACGTAGGCCATGCCTACAGTCTTCCCACTTCCGCGCCGAAACTACGCTTTCTGGCGAAGGATCGGCCGATCGGCGCCCACAACCGTCGTCTCGGCGATGCGGATCAGGCGTCGAGTTCGCGAGCGACGGCCTTCACGACCTCGGACACCCGACGGGCCACCTTGCGGTCGGGGTACTTGCCCTTACGCAGCTCCGGCTGGATGGTGTTCTCCAGCAGGGTGATGAGGTCACCGATCATGCCGTGCAGTTCGTCGGGGGTGTGCTTGTGCTCGGCAGCGGCGGCCTCGCGACGGGTCCGGGACAGGCTGGGCGGCGGGTCGATGAGCTTGACGCTCAGCGCCTGCGGCCCGCGACGCCCGGCGGCCAGGCCGAACTCGACCTTCTGACCCGCCTTGAGCCCCTCGACACCCGAAGGCAGCGCGGAAGACCGGACGTAGACGTCCTCGCCGTCCTCCTGGGACAGGAAGCCGAAGCCCTTCTCGGCGTCGTACCACTTAACCTTGCCGGTCGGCACTGCTGTTCACCCGCTCGTCTCATCGATCACATAAGTAATGCGTCCCGCCTGCGCAGGACGCAATGTGGAAGAGCTTACTAGTAGGTCGGTAGTCTGTAACGACCGCTGGAGGAGACATGCGACTGGTCCTGAATATCGTCTGGTTGATCTTCGGTGGGTTGTGGCTGGCGCTGGGCTACCTTCTCGCGGCGCTGATCTGTTTCGTGCTCATCATCACCATCCCCTTCGGCTTCGCCGCGCTGCGCATCGCGCTGTACGCCCTGTGGCCGTTCGGGCAGACCGTGGTCGACAAGCCCGGGGTGCGCCCCGGCGCGCTGATCGGCAACATCATCTGGCTCATCGTGGCCGGAATCTGGCTGGCGATCGGACATGTGGTCAGCGCCATCGCCATGGCCATCACGATCATCGGCATCCCACTGGCGCTGGCCAATCTGAAGATGATCCCGGTCTCCCTGATGCCGCTGGGTAAAGAGATCGTGCCGGTCGACGAGAAGCGGGTGGCCTGAGTGAGCGTGACCGAACTCGGCATGCCCATGCTGGGCACCCGGCCGGGCATGCCTGCCAGTGGACCGCTGCTGGACACCTACGGCCGGGTCGCCACCGATCTGCGGGTGTCGCTGACCGACAGGTGCAATCTGCGGTGCACCTATTGCATGCCGGCCGAGGGGCTGGACTGGCTGCCGGGCAGCCAATTGCTCAGCGCCACCGAATTGAGCCGGTTACTGCGGATCGCCGTCACCCGGCTCGGGATCACCAATGTCCGTTTCACCGGCGGTGAGCCGCTGGTGTCGCGGAACCTGGAAGAGGTGATCGCGGCGGCCGCCGCACTCTCCCCGCGCCCGACGATCGCCATGACGACGAACGGGATCGGGCTGGCGGCGCGGGCCGCGGGGCTCAAGCGCGCCGGGCTGGACCGGGTCAACGTGTCCCTGGACACTGTCGACCGCGCGCATTTCACCGAGATCACCCGCCGCGACCGCCTCGACGACGTGCTCGCCGGGTTGGCCGGGGCGGCAGCCGCCGGCCTGGCGCCGGTGAAGGTGAATGCGGTGCTTGATCCGCGCACCGGCCTGGACGACGTGGTGCCGCTGCTGCGGTTCTGCTTGGAACACGACTACCAGCTGCGGATCATCGAGCAGATGCCCCTGGACGCCGGACATGTCTGGAGCCGGGACCGGTCCATCAGCGCCGACACGGTGCTCGACACGCTGCGCCGGCATTTCGACCTGCGGCCGGATCCTGCGCCGCGCGGTTCGGCGCCGGCGGCGCTGTGGCGGGTGGACGGCAGTGCGGCCACCGTGGGGATCATCGCGTCGGTGTCCGAGGCATTCTGCGGCGCCTGCGACCGGACCCGACTGACCGCCGACGGACAGATCCGCAGCTGTCTGTTCTCCACCGCGGAAACCGACCTGCGGGGGCTGCTGCGTGACGGCGGCACCGACGACGAGATCGAGGCCGCGTGGCGCCGCACCATGTGGGCGAAACCGGCCGGGCACGGCATCAACGATCCGAGCTTCGTGCAGCCCGCCCGACCGATGAGCGCGATCGGCGGCTGAGATGACCGTGACGGTGACGGTGCGCTATTTCGCTGCGGCCCGGGCCGCAGCCGGAATCGAGACCGAAACGTTGCACCTGCAAAAAGGCTTGACGGTGGACGGACTGGTGCAGCAACTGTCCGCCCGCGGCCCAGAACTGGCGAAAGTGCTGGCACGCTGCTCGTTCCTGTGCGACGAGGTCGCGGTGCGCGACCGCGGCAGGCCGCTGGAAACAAATCAGACGGTCGATGTGTTACCCCCATTCGCCGGCGGATAGCCGTGATTTGCATCACATAACGAAACGGTCACAATGAGGCCAACCGGAGTTTGACTCCGGCAAACACCAGCGGAAACGCCCGGGCGTCCTGCGCCTTTAAAGTTCTCACAAGATTTGCTGCCTGTGAAAACGCCGAAAACGGGTCGAGATGACTCTCACGCGCAGAGCAGTTACCGTCTTGCCCAAGCCATCTGACCTCTATCGGATAGCCCGCAGCGCCCAGTACGCCGAGCTCCATCCACCCGGGAACTGCCACCGACGAACAACCTTGGATGGAGGCGGGGGACCCACCGGTCCGCCGAAAGCAGACCAGGGCTCGCAGCCTGAGCCCTTGGGGTGAAGCCGGCGTCGGCAACGACGCAGGCCGGGCGACCTCTCCAGCCCGAACCCGACAGCTGACCTCGTAGGCGTTCACGAGAGGACTGTCTTTTTCTATGAGTGGACGGCACCGCAAGCCCACATCATCCTCAGTCAGCGTCGCCAAGATCGCCGTCACCGGCGCGGTTCTGGGCGGCGGAAGCCTCGCTCTGGCCGGTCAGGCCGGTGCCGCCACCGACGGCCAGTGGGATCAGGTCGCCCGCTGCGAATCCGGTGGCAACTGGGCGATCAACACGGGCAACGGTTACCAGGGCGGATTGCAGTTCTCGCCGGGCACGTGGTCCTCGCACGGTGGTGGTGAATACGCCCCGGCCGCGCACCTGGCCACCAAGGAAGAGCAGATCGCCGTCGCCGAGCGCGTCCTGGCCAGCCAGGGCAAGGGCGCATGGCCGGTATGCGGTCGCGGCCTCGGCGCCGCCAGCCCGCGCAATGTGGTGAACGACGCCCCGCAGGCGCTGGACAACCCGATCGACAACCCCGGCGTCAACGGTGAACTTCCCCCGCCGCCCGCCCCCGAGCCTGCGCCCGTCGACGCGCTCGCCGCCCCGCTGCCCGACGCCCCGCCCCCGCCGCCGGCGCCCGAGCCGCTGCCGCCGGCACCCGAGGCCGCTCCGGTGGTGCCCGTCGACGCGGTGCTGCCCGCACCGGCACCGGCCGATGTGCCCCCCGCCCCGGTCGACGCCGCTCCCCTGGACGCCCCGGCCCCCGCTCCGGCTCCGGCTCCGGCTCCGGCTCCGGCCGACATCGTCGCCGTCGACCATGTCGTCCCGGCTCCCGCCGATGTCTCCCCGGCTCCCGCCGATGTCCCCCCAGCCCCCGCCGACGTCGTTCCGGCTCCGGTGGATGCCGTCCCGGCCCCGCCGGTCGATCCGGCCGCTCAGCCGGTCATCCAGGCCGCCAGCTGGGACGCCGCTCCCGCACCGGCGGACCAGCCCCAGGTGTGGGCCCTGCACGGCGCCCCGCTGCCGCAGGACCCGGTCCTGCCGGTCCCCGCGCCCGCCCCGGCACCGGCTCCCGCCCCGGCGGATGCCTCGGCCGCGGCCCCCGCGGATGCTCCGGTCGCCGCGCCTGCACCCGATCCGCTGGCCGCACCCGCCGACGGCGTCCCGCACCTCGTCAGCCCCGAGAACCTGCCGCCCGGGTCGACGATGGATCCCAACGCGGTCCCCAACGAGAGCCCTAACGTCAGCTACCTGCGTCAGCTGTGGCATGCCGTGCAGAACCAGGACATCACCGGCAAGGATGCGCTGATCGCCATCACCACCCAGCGGTCGATGAACAGCCCCATCCCGGAGGACATCCCGGCCCCGCCGAACGCCCCGGCTCCGGCTCCCGGTCCGGCTCCGGCCCCGCTGCTGCCGACGCCGTAAGCGCACCACCACAAACGAGAGAAACTGCACTCCCCACGGAGTGCAGTTTCTGCTTTGTGGACCTGATCGCGAGGGGCCGTATCAGGCCGAGTTGACCCATTCGTCGGAGCCGTCGCCGAAGAACTGGTGCTTCCACACCGGCAGCCGCGCCTTCACCGTGTCCACGAGCAGGGCACAGGTGGTGAACGCGGCACCGCGATGATCGGCGGCCACCGCGACCGTCAGGGCCGCGTCGCCGATGTGCAGCACCCCGATCCGGTGGCTCACCGCGACGGCTCGTACACCCGCGGCGTCGCGGGCCACGTCCTCGACCACCTCGGTGAGCGTCTGCAACGCCGACGGGTGGGCCGAGTACTCCAGCCGGGTGACGCTGCGCCCGCCGTCGTGATCGCGCACCACACCGGAGAACCCGACCACCGCTCCGGCTGCCGCGTGGGCCACCAGGTCTTCGTGTTCTGCCAGCGCAATGGGCTTTTCGGTCAGCGCGACCCGCAGCACCTCAGCCGGCATGGTCGCCACCGCGCAGTTGGTCCAGCGCATGTTCCAGCACCGCGTCGAGCACGCCGAGGCCGTCCTTGACCCCGCCCGTGGAGCCGGGCAGGTTGACGATCAGCACACCCGACCGCACCCCGCACACCCCGCGGGACAGCACCGAGGTCGGTACCTTCGGCAGCCCGGCCGCCCGGATGGCGTCGGCGAGCCCGGGGATCTGGTAGTCGACAAGGTTGGCGGTGGCGTCGGCGGTGGCGTCGGTCGGCGAGATTCCGGTGCCGCCGGAGGTGATGACGACGCTCGGGCGTTCCTCGATGGCCCGGCTGAGCGCCCGCACCACCGATGCGCCGTCGGGCACCACCCGCGGCGCGCCGGCGGCGATGCCGCGCCGGGTCAGCCAGTCCACGATGATCGGGCCGGTGCGGTCCTCGTACACACCGGCCGCAGCGCGGGTGGAGGTGATGATGACGACGGCGCTATACATCGGTGCGCGTCCAGGTGCCGGTCTTGCCGCCCTCCTTGTGCACCACCTGGATACCGTCGATCCGGGCGGCGCGATCGACGGCCTTGATCATGTCGTACAGCGTCAGCGCGGCCACGCTCACCGCGGTCAGCGCTTCCATCTCGACCCCGGTGCGGTCGGTGGTGCGCACGGTGGCGGTGACCGTGAACTCGGCATCGCCGATGGCGAAAGCGATATCGACCCCGGTCAGCGCCAGTTGATGACACAACGGGATCAGGTCACTGGTGCGTTTGGCGGCCATGATGCCAGCCACCCGCGCCGTGGCCAGGGCATCACCCTTGGGCAATCCGCCGCCTGCGATGAGGTCGATGACGTCGGGGCGGGTCCGCACGGTGCCGACGGCGACGGCGGTGCGCTTCGTCGACTCCTTGGCCGCGACGTCGACCATGTGGGCGGCACCCGACTCGTCCAGGTGCGAGAGCCCGCTCACCGATCTACTTGTTGACGACGGTGACCGGGTGCGTGTACGGCAGCTCGTCGGCCGGCAGCGGGAAGGTCACATCGCCGAACGGCGACAGCGCGCCGGTACGGTCAGAAGCGAGCTCGCTGACGGCGTGATCACCGTCGGCCACCTCGGGCCAGCCATTGTCGACGTACTGGTTCTTCTTGTCAGCCACGACTGACATTGTGGCAGGTACCGCGCGCGGGGGCGAGGCCGGTCATGATCTCGCGACCCGGCCTCGCGGGAAGCTGCTTTACGCTGGTCAGCGATGACGCATCATGCACCGTCTAGCGTGCCCCTGGGTGTCTGGCTGGCCGACCTCCCCGACGATCGCCTGATCCGTCTGCTGGAGTTACGGCCCGACCTCACCCAGCCGCCACCGGGCACGCTGGCCGCCCTTGCCGCGCGGGCGCAGGCCCGCCAGTCGGTCAAGGCTGCCACCGACGCGCTGGATTTCCTGCATCTGGCCGTGCTGGACGCCATGCTCACGCTGCAGGCCGATGCCGGGCCGGTGCTCGCGGAGACGGTGGTGGAGTCGCTGGGTTCACGCGCCGGTGCCGATGCGGTGCAGGCGGCGCTGGCCGATCTGGTCGATCGGGCACTGGTGTGGGGCGAGGACACCCTGCGGGTCACCCCGGAGGTGGCCGCCGGCCTGCCGTGGTTTCCCGGGCAGGCCGCGCGCGCCGAGCCCGAGTTGAGCGCTGACGCGGTCACCGCCCTGCTCGCCGATATCGACGAACCGCAACGCGAACTGCTGACCCGGCTGTCGCAGGGTTCACCGGTCGGGCGCACCCGGGACGCGGTACCCGGCGCCCCGGCCGATCGCCCGGTACCGCGGCTCCTGGCGTCCGGGCTGCTGGACCGCGTCGACACCGACACGGTGATCCTGCCCCGGCTGGTCGGCCAGCTGCTGCGCGACGAGCTGCCCGGACCGGTCGGGCTGCACGTGCCGGATCCCACCGTGTCGACCACGACGCAGGCCGACGTCGACTCGGTGGCCGCCGGGGCGGCCATCGACCTGCTCCGCGAGATCGACCTGATCATCGAAAGCCTCTCGGCCACACCCATTTCCGAATTGCGGGCCGGCGGGCTCGGCGTACGCGACGTCAAGCGGTTGACCAAGCTGACCGGTATCGACGAACAACGGCTGGGGCTTATCCTCGACATCGCCGCCGGTGCCGGCCTGATCGCCTCCGGTGTGCCCGACCCCTTACCGCCCGACGGCACCGCCCCGTACTGGGCGCCCACGGTGGCCGCCGACCGGTTCGTCGAGGCGAGCACCGCCACCCGCTGGCAGTTGGTCATGTCCACCTGGTTGGACCTGCCGTCCCGCCCGGGCCTGGTGGGCAGCCGTGGACCCGACGGCAAGCCTTATGGCGCCCTGTCGGACGCGCTGTATTCCACCGCGGCTCCGCTGGACCGGCGGTTGCTGCTGCAGATGCTGGCCGAGCTGAAGCCGGGGGCCGGGGTGGATGCGGCGTCGGCCGCCGCGGCGATGATCTGGCACCGGCCCCGCTGGGCGGCTCGCCTGCAGCTCGGCCCTGTCACCGACCTGCTGCGCGAGGCGCACGCGGTGGGCGCGGTGGGCCGCGGTGCCATTGCCTCGCCGGCCCGGGTGCTGCTGGCCGGTGGCGCCGACGACGAGGTCGTGGCCGCGATGGACAAGGTGTTGCCGGCCCCGCTGGACCATTTCCTGCTGCAGGCCGACCTGACGGTCGTCGTGCCCGGGCCGTTGCAGCGCGACCTGGCCGAACAACTGGCGGTGGTGGCCACCGTGGAGTCGGCGGGGGCGGCCATGGTCTACCGGATCAGTGAGCCCTCCATCCGGCAGGCACTGGACTCGGGGCGCACCGCGGGCGAACTGCACGCGTTCTTCGAGCGACATTCGAAAACGCCGGTGCCGCAAGGCCTGACGTATCTGATCGACGATGTGGCGCGCCGGCACGGGCAGCTCCGTGTCGGGATGGCCGCCTCGTTCGTGCGGTGCGAGGATCCGGCGCTGCTGGCTCAGGCGGTGGCCAGCCCCGCCGTCGAGCCGCTGGAGTTGCGCATCCTGGCGCCGACGGTCGCTGTCTCGCAGCATCAGATCGGTGACGTGCTGGCCGCGTTGCGCACCGCCGGGTTCGTCCCGGCCGCCGAGGACTCCTCCGGAGCCGTCGTCGATATCAGCGCCCGCGGTGCCCGCGTGCCCGTGCAGGGCAAGCGCCGGACCTACCGGCCGCTGAGCGCCCCCAACGCGCAGACGCTGGCCGCCATCGTCGCGGTGTTGCGCAAGGTGTCCTCCGCCCCGACGGCGGGCCAGCGGCTGGACCCGGCGGGGCTGATCGCCGAGTTGCAGCAGGCCGCCCTCAACCAGCAGCCGGTGGTGATGGGCTACGTGGATCCGGCCGGCGTGTCCACCCAGCGCGTGGTGGAACCCATCAACATCCGTGGCGGGCAGCTGACCGCGTTCGACCCGGCGGCCGGACGGGTGCGGGAGTTCGCCATCCATCGCGTGACCTCGGTGGTGTCGGCGGACTCTGGATAATGGATGGGATGAACACCGCCGAGGGCCACCGCCATGACTGAGGGCCCGCTGATCGTCCAGTCGGACAAGACCGTGCTGCTCGAAGTCGACCACGAACTCGCCGGCGCGGCGCGCGCCGCCATCGCCCCGTTCGCGGAACTGGAGCGCGCCCCCGAACACATCCACACCTACCGAATCACCCCGCTGGCGCTGTGGAACGCGCGCGCGGCCGGGCACGACGCCGAGCAGGTGGTCGATGCACTGGTCAGCTTCTCGCGCTACGCGGTGCCCCAGCCGCTGCTGGTGGACATCGTCGACACCATGGCCAGGTACGGCCGGCTGCAGTTGGTCAAGCATCCCGCACACGGCCTGACCCTGGTCAGCCTGGATCGCGCGGTGCTCGAAGAAGTGTTGCGCAACAAGAAGATCGCCCCGATGCTCGGTGCCCGCATCGACGACGACACCGTGATCGTGCACGGCAGCGAACGCGGCCGGGTCAAGCAGATGCTGCTCAAGATCGGCTGGCCGGCCGAGGACCTCGCCGGCTACGTGGACGGCGAGGCACACCCGATCACCCTGGACCAGGACGGCTGGGAGCTGCGCGACTACCAGGAGATGGCCGCCGATTCGTTCTGGGCCGGCGGCTCCGGCGTGGTGGTGCTGCCCTGCGGCGCCGGTAAGACGCTGGTGGGCGCCGCGGCGATGGCCAAGGCCGGCGCCACGACGCTGATCCTGGTCACCAACACGGTGGCCGGCCGGCAGTGGAAGCGCGAACTGATCGCACGAACCTCGTTGACGGAGAACGAGATCGGCGAGTATTCGGGTGAACGCAAGGAAATCCGCCCGGTCACCATCGCCACCTATCAGGTGATCACCCGACGCACCAAGGGTGAATACAAGCATCTGGAGTTGTTCGACAGCCGGGACTGGGGCCTGATCATCTACGACGAGGTGCACCTGCTGCCCGCGCCGGTGTTCCGGATGACGGCCGACCTGCAGTCCCGGCGCCGGCTGGGGCTGACCGCGACGCTGATCCGGGAGGACGGCCGCGAAGGCGACGTGTTCAGCTTGATCGGCCCGAAACGGTATGACGCGCCATGGAAGGACATCGAGGCGCAAGGGTGGATCGCGCCCGCCGAGTGCATCGAGGTGCGGGTCACCATGACCGACAACGAGCGGATGCTCTATGCCACCGCCGAACCGGAGGAACGCTACAAGCTGTGCTCGACAGCGCACACCAAGATCGCGGTGGTGAAGTCGATCCTGGACCGGCACCCGAATGAGCCGACGCTGGTGATCGGCGCGTATCTCGACCAGCTCGACGAGCTCGGCCAGGAGCTCGGCGCGCCGGTGATCCAGGGCTCGACCAAGAACGCCGAACGCGAGGAGCTCTTCGACCAGTTCCGGCGCGGCGAGATCCGCACCCTGGTGGTCAGCAAGGTCGCGAACTTCTCCATCGACCTTCCGGAAGCGTCTGTCGCCGTTCAGGTTTCGGGGACGTTTGGTTCGCGCCAGGAAGAGGCTCAGCGGCTGGGCCGGTTGCTGCGGCCGAAGGCCGACGGCGGCGGCGCGGTGTTCTACTCGGTGGTCAGCCGCGACAGCCTGGACGCCGAGTACGCCGCGCACCGGCAACGGTTCCTCGCCGAGCAGGGTTACGGGTACATCATCAAGGACGCCGACGACCTGCTCGGCCCGGCCATCTGACTAGTCGAGCGCACCGGCGGCCACGGCCGCCGCATTGATCCGGGTGAGCACCGTGTGCAGATGCTCCAGTTCGGACAGCTCGACACCGAGGCGTGCCACCACCGCCGGCGGGATGTCCAGCGCACGCTGCCGCAGGGCGGTGCCTTCGGCCGTCAGGGTGACGTGGGTGGTGCGCTCGTCGGCGCTGCTGCGGGTGCGGGTGATCAGGCCGAGCGCCTCGAGCCGCTTGAGCATCGGCGAGGTCGTCGCCGAGTCCATTTGCAGTAGCGCGGCGATCTGTTTCACCGACAGCGCGGGTCCGTCGGCGTTGGCGTTGTCCCACAACGCCAGCATCACCAGGTACTGCGGGTGGGTGAGCCCGAGAGGTTCCAGCAGCGGGCGGTACACGGCCAGCACCGCGCGGTTGGTCACCGCCAGCGCGAAGCACACCTGACGTTCCAGGGCGAGGGGATCGACGTCTTCGGTCACGGTGGGCATGCTCACAGCATACAACTAGATAGTGTGCTAATCATTAGCGTACTATCTAAATGGAATCATCGGCACCACCCCCAGGAGCCACCATGGCCATGTCCCGCCCCGCCCCGCTGCAGTACCTCGCGTACGCCTACGGGCGGCGCCTGCCGGACTCGATGCGCGAATTCGTCGCCGCCGACCTGACCGGCCCCGGCGCGATCCGGCGGCACATGATCCGGTACTCGATTCCGCCGCTGTTCATCCTGGCCCCGCTGTGGCTGCTGCCCGCGTCCTTGTACGTACACATGGAAATGACCGTCCCCATCTATTTCTGGGCCGTGGTCATGGCGTTCGTGCTCAACAAGATCTGGCGCAGGCACCGCCTGGCGCAGCACGGCCTGGACCCCAACCTGGTGGATGTGGCCAACCGGCAGCGCAATGCCCGCCTGCACGAGGACTACGCCCGCCGCTACGGCGCCCGTCCGGAGTCGGCCAAGTGGCAGGCGAACTCCAGCCCGTTCTGACGTCTCAGACGTGCGGTCCGACCGGCTTGACCACGGTCAGGAGCACCACCGAATCGGCCAGTGCGCTCAGGCTGTGCCGAGTACGCGGGACCACGATGTGATCGCCGGGCGAACCTTCCCAGCCGGCCTCGGCATTGTTCAGCCGCACCCGTCCCTCGAGCACCTGAAGCGTCGCCTCCCCAGGGCTCTCGTGCTCGTCCAGGCCGTTGCCCTCGGTCAGCGCGATCAGGGTCTGCCGCAGCGCGTGCTCATGCCCGCCGTACACGGTGTGGGCGCTGCGCCCGCTGCTGGCTGACCGGGCCGCCGCCAATTCCCGGCGCGCCAGGGCCGTCAATGAGATCTTCTCCATCTCCCGATGTTTGCACCTGCGCGCCGCACGCATCGAGGACTAGGCGAAGGTTGTCGACAACCCGGCCTTGGCGACACGTGAAACATCGTCGGCCAGAATCTCCGGCTCGCCGGTCAGCAGCCCGGCTACGGCCTGCCGCGCCACCATCGCGGGATCGATCTTCTGGTCGGCCGGGACGTAGCTGACCATATCGGTGTCCATGTATCCGACATGCAACGCCGATACGGTCACCCCACGCGGCGCCAGTTCGGTGCGCACCGCGTCGGTGAGCGCCCAGGCCGCGGCCTTCGCCGAGGCATACGCGCCCGAGGTCGGCGGGTGCGCCCACGACAGCACCGACAGCACATTGAGGATCGCGCCGCCCCCGTTGCGTTCGATGATGGGCGCAAAGGCCCGGATGACGTTCAGCGTGCCGAAATAGTGCGTCTCCATTTCCAGCCTGACGTCGTCGATGGGACCGGTGAGCAGGTTGGCCCGGGTGGACACCCCGGCGTTGTTCACCAGCACCGTGACATCGGAGGCGATGTCGGCGGCCCGCCGCACCGACTCGGGGTCGGTGATGTCCAGCTGCACCGGGATGACACCGGGCAGATCGACGGTTTCCGGACGCCGCGCGGCGGCATACACTTTCGCGCCCCGCGCGACCAATTCGGTGGCGAGCTGCTTGCCCAGTCCCCGGTTGGCGCCGGTGACCAGCGCCGTGATGTTCTCGGTCATACCGCCGTCAACGCGGACGGCGCCCGGCGAAGTCCCGGCCGGTGTGAGGAAAAGCCTTCCAGCTGTGAGCGATCCGGTCCTGGCCGGGAGGCCGGCGCCACCCGACGATGAAACGATGCGACGACATCTGCATACGGCGGTGCTGCCCACCGCGGCCGCGCTGGCAGCCGCGATGGGGGTCGGCCGGTTCGTCTACACCCCCATCCTGCCGTTGATGACGGCCCAATCCGGCATCACCGCGCACGGCGCGGGGCAGCTGGCCACCGCCAATTACGTCGGCTATCTCGGTGGCGCGGTGGCCGCGACGCTGTCGCCGCGGCTGGCCCGCTCCGGGCTGGCCTGCCGGATATCGCTGGTGGCGATCGTCGCGAGCCTGGCCGCAATGCCGTTGACGCTCAACCTGTTCGGCTGGATCGGGTTACGCGCGGTGGCCGGCTTCGCCAGCGCGGTGGTGTTCGTGGTCGCGGTCAACACCCTGCTGGAGCGGCTGCCGGAAAAGGTGGGCTGGGGTTTCGGTGGTGTCGGCGCAGGTATCGCGCTGTCGGCGGTGCTGGTGCTCACGCTGCCCACCGACGGGTGGCGGACGGCGTGGTGGTCGGCGGCCGCCCTGGCCGCGGCACTGAGCGCGGCCGGTTGGTGGGTCCGGCCCCAACCCGGATCGGTGACGCCGGCGAGTGCGCCCACCCGGGCACATCGCGCCCGCACCGCACGCTTCGTGCTGCTGTTCGCCGGTTACACCGCCGAGGGCATCGGTTACATCATCGCCGGTACCTTCCTGGTGGCCGCGGTGGCCCAGCACTCCCCCGGCCCGTTGGGCAACAGTGTGTGGCTGGTGGTCGGTTTGGCCGTCATCCCGTCGGCGGCGGCGTGGGCCGGTCTCGGCAAGCGGTACAGTCAGCCGGCGATGCTCACCGCGGCGCTGGCGCTGCAGGCAGTCGGTATCGGATTCGCCTGCCAGGGCAGCGGATTGGCCAGTCTGGTCGGTGCGGTGTTGTTCGGCGGGACGTTCATCGGGGTCAGTGTGCTGGCGGTGGCCGAGGGCCGGCTGCTCGGCGTCCGCGGCGCGGTGGCGCTGCTGACCGTCGGCTACTCGGTCGGGCAGATCGCCGGCCCGCTGGTGGTGGCGCCGCTGCTGGACGGCGACTACCGGCCGGCGCTGGTCACCTCCGCGCTCGTGGTGTCACTGGCCGCGCTGGCCACCGCCGCGGTGTGGATCCTCGGCAGGCAGCCAGGTATCCGGGTCACCCACTCCCAGCGGGCCTGTATCACGTGTGAACTCGTCGATGACGGCTCGCACGGCCGGCCGGTCTTCACCGGAACGCCACACCAGTGACCACGTCCACAGCGGAGTGGGGGCAACCACCGGACGCCGCACCAGACCGCGCGGCGGCTGGTCCTGCTGGCCGCGCGGATTGACCAGCACGGGACGGCCCAGCCGACGGACATGCTCGAAGAACGTCGGTCCGGTGACGCCCCCGTCGTCGGTGCGCATCACCCGGGCGCCGGTGTCGGCGGCGAACCGCTCGGCGTAGCGGTTCCACGACAACCAGCTGGCGGTGTCGGTATCTACCAGCACCACAACATCTTTGGCGGCCACCGGCGATTCGTCGGTGCCCGGACACAGGGCCGCGAGCCGGTCCACACCGATCAACGCGGCCTGCAGCGACAACTCCACGAGGTCGTCGTCCTGCACCCAGCAGATCGCCAGATCCAGCGCCCCGTCGGCCACCCGCGCGGCCTGGGTGTGCGACGGCATCACCCAGGTATCCACCCGCAGCTGCGCCACCCCGGCCGCGCGCTCGGCCCAATCGGTGGGACACCAGTTCACACAGCCGATGCGCACCGGGTCCGATACCGCCAATCCGGTTGCGCGCCTTCGTAATGCGTCGGCCTGGTCGATCAGCGCCCGGGCGTCGGCCACCAGCGCCGCGCCGGCCGGGGTGAGCGCCACCGAGCGCCGGTCCCGGTCGAACAGCTGCACCTTGAGATCCCGCTCCAACGCCTTGATCTGCTGGGACAGCGACGGACCGGCGATGCGCAGGCGCTCGGCGGCACGACCGAAGTTCAGCTCCTCGGCGACGGCGACGAAGTACCGCAACTGGCGCAGTTCCACCTGCGAAAGCGTAGTAGGCAATTCCTCTCACGAGCGAGAAATCCCGTCCTGAGCAGCGGACATGATGCGCGCGGCCGCCATGTTGAGCTAGGCATCGGGCCAACAGAAAGGCATGAACATGAACACCTCACCCCGCGTAGCGGTCATCACCGGCGCATCCCAGGGCATCGGCGAAGCGCTGGTGGTCGGCTATCGCAAGCTCGGTTACGCCGTCGTCGCCAACTCCCGCAGCATCGCCGACAGCGACGACCCGATGGTGCTGACAGTGGCCGGTGATATCGGCAGGCCCGGGGTCGGCCGCCACGTCATCGACGCCGCCGTCGAGCGGTTCGGCCGGGTCGACACCGTGGTCAACAATGCCGGCATCTTCATCTCCAAGCCGTTCACCGAGTACACCGACGCCGACTACGACGCCATCACGGCAGTGAACCTGCGCGGCTTCTTCGAACTGACCCGCGCGGCGCTGACGGTGCTCAAGAACGGTGGGCACATCGTGACCATCTCCACCAGCCTGGTGGACCAGGCCGACAAGCAGGTGCCCGCCGGGCTGGCCGCGCTGACCAAGGGCGGCCTGAACGCCGCCACCAAATCGCTGGCCATCGAGTACGCCGAACGCGGTGTGCGGGTGAACGCGGTGGCGCTCGGCATCATCGACACCCCGATGCACCAGCCGCAGACCCACGATTTCCTGGCCGGGTTGCACCCGGTGGGCCGGCTGGGCACGCTCGACGATGTGGTGGACGCCGTGCTGTACCTGGAGAACGCGGGCTTCGTCACCGGCGAGATCCTGCACGTCGACGGAGGCCAAAGTGCCGGCCACTGAGCACGACGCTGGGCACGGCATCGTGCGCGACGTCCTCGACGAGTGGAAGGCCGGGATCGACGCGCACGACCCGGCCCGGGTGGCCGCGGTGTTCACCGACGACGCCGTGTTCCAGGGCCTGCACCCGTACACGGTGGGCCGCGCCGGGGTGTTCGCCTACTACGACGGTCAGCCGCCGGGACTGACGGTGACCTACCGGGTCGAGGAGGTCCGCCGGCCGGCCGACGGGGTGCTGCTCGGTTACGGCCGCGCCGACTTCACCCGGGCCGACGGCACCGTCGTCGCGCTGATGCTCGGGGTGGTGCTGATCCGCACCGGCGAGGGCTGGCGGATCCAGCACTACCAGGTCAGTGCGGTGCCTGACCTCCAGGCCAGTACACCTAGCCGAGCGCGGGAATGACCTCACGCTCGAACAACTCGATGCCGGACCGGTCGTACGCGGCCTCGGGGAAGTACAGGATGGCGTACTCGCACCCGAGGTCGCGTAGCCGCCGCAGCCGCTCCACGACCTGCTCGGGGGTGCCGGTGGCCGAGTCGGGCGAGGAGACGTTGGCCAGCATCGCGTCGACGGCGGCCTCGTCGGCCGCACCGACCTGACGGTCCCGGATGCGGGCCAGCCGGTCCTTCACGTCGGACTCGGACTCGCCGAGCACGGCGTTGAAGTTGGCCGACCGCACGATGGCGTCGTAGTCGGTGCCGACGGTGCGGCAGTGCTCGGCGAGGATCGTCGATTTGCGGGCGAAGTCGTCGGGAGCGGAACTGAAGTTGGTGTACTGCGCGTACTTGGCCGCGATCTTCAGCGTCACCTTCTCGCCGCCGCCGGCGATCCACAGCGGCAGCCCGCCGGGCTGCAGCGGTTTCGGGGCGACGATGGCGCCGTCCACCTGGTAGTGCTTGCCGTGCAAGCTGACCCGCCCGTCGCGCCAGGCGTCGCGCATGATCTGGACGCCCTCGTCGAGCCGTCCCAGCCGTTCGCCGGCCGAGGGAAAACCGTAGCCGTAGGCCCGCCACTCGTGCTCGTACCAGCCGCCGCCGATCCCCATCTGCGTGCGCCCGCCGGAGATCACGTCGACGGTGGCGGCGACTTTTGCCAGGTAAGCCGGATTTCGGTAGCTCATGGCGGTGCACATCTGCCCCAGCTTGACCCGGCTGGTGGTCGCGGCCAGCGCCGCCATCAACGACCAAGCCTCATGCGTGGCCTCGTCGGTGGGCACCGGAACGGTGTGGAAATGGTCATAGACCCACACCGAATCCCACGGCCCGGCATCGGCATGAGCTGCCAATTCGCTCATCACCGGCCACTGCCGCTCGGTGGGGATGCCGACGAGATCCAGCCGCCAGCCTTGCGGGATGAACAGTCCGAAGCGCATGCCATCCAACTGTAGGCCCACGGATTTGTTATCTCGTCTACACTCTGAGGAGATTGTTCGCTGGACGTAAGGGTGAGGACTGGCCATGACCAACTCGACACGCCGCTATGCGGCGGCCGTGGCGGCTGCCTTCGCACCACTGGCGGTGGTTTCGGTGATCACGGCGGCGCCGAGTTCGGCCGAGTGCGCCGCGGGGCAGACCACCTTCAACGGCAACTGCGTCGACTCGAACTGCAAGAAGAGCGAGGTGCGGGACGGCACCACCGGTGAGTGCCGCAACGCGCTGTCCGCGGCGCTGGGCAAGGCACAGGCCCCGATGGTCGCGCAGGTCACCCCCGAGCAGTGGGGCCAGGCCTATCAGGTCGGCCAGCAGTACGCGGGGTTGCCGTCCGGTATCCAGGCCACCAAGGATGTCTTCAGCGTGGTCAACTCGGCCATCGACGTGCCGACCAGCGTTGCCAGCGGGTTGAGCGATACCGCGGACGCGCTGTACTTCGCCGGGCAGTTCCTGGGCGGCGCCGGTGGTGCGGGTACCTTGGCCAAGACAGCTGCCGCTCCGGTCAACGCCATGGGCGCCATCGCCGATGCCGCGCAGTCGCTGCCGTCCCCGAAGATCGGGTTGCCCCAGATGCCCAAGGTCGGCATGCCGAAGGTGGGTCTGCCCAAGATCGGGATGCCCAAGCTGTTCCAGAACTGCCTGCCGGTGAAGTTCGTCTTCTTCCGACCCTGCATCTGATCCTGCTTTTCGACCGCCGGCCAGGAACCTCGGTTCCTGGCCGGCGGTCTTTTTTCGGCCCACATCGCCGTCCCCGATACCTCGCCACATAGCGGTCGCGCGAAAACCCCACGCGGACACGCCTCCGTTCGGTATACACAGGACCGCTGGTATCGCTTAACGGGTGGGGGGTCGGATGTCGGTGCAGCACGGTCATGCTTTGCCGCGGCGCGCAATGGCGGCGTTGTGCACGATGTTGTGGGCGTTGGCGACGATGTGGATGGCCGGCGGGGTGGCCCACGCCGACGACGACACGTCGAAGCCGGGTTCGGCGACGAGCAGTGCGCATACCGGTGGCGACACCGCGCCGGGCACCAGCGGCAAACCCGCCAAAACCGAGAAACCGGAAACGTCCGCCTCGACTCCGGATAGCGACCCGAAGCCGGAGAGCGCGGCCGAGGACAAGTCCGACAAGCCCGCCAAAACCGGCAAAGCGGACAAGGGCGATACACCCAAGCCGGCCCGCGGCTCCCGCAAGCACACCGCGACGGCCAAGACCGCTGCCGCCGCAACGGAATCCAAGGCCGACACCAAGTCCGGCCCTGCCCCGGCCACGTCCACGTCGGCGAGCGAAAGCAGCGACGCCCCGAGCACATCGGCCAGGACCACCAGCGTCCCGAAGACCGTCACGGTCGCCGCCACGAGCGCCAATCTCGCCGTGGCGCCGACCGCGCTGAAGGTGGCCAGCCCGTCGGTCGCCCCATCGGCCACCGCGGCCGTGCCGACGCCGATCAAACAGGCCACCCAATTCGTCCGCCAGATGGTCGGACTGGCCAACGATCTGGCCCTGATTGCCGTCTCGCTGGTGAACAACCTGGCCGCGGCCGCGGCGACCGCGATCGGTCCCAAACCGTTCTTCGGGGTGCCCTACAACATCGCCAGAGTCGTCCAGGGCACCACCGCCACCGCGGCCAAGCTGCTCGACGGCACCCCGCTGAATGCCACCAGCGCGGGCCCGTTCAAGGTCGACTACGGCGTCGGCGATCTGCTGGCGTGGCTGAACCCGACGAAACCGCCTGCGGGAGCCAATGATCCGACCATCACGGTGACCGCGGCGCATCCGCTGCCGATCATCCTGCTCAACGGCACCACCGGCACCCAGGGCGTGAACTGGGGCGTCGGCGCACCGGTCTTGGCCAACGCCGGCTACAAGGTCTACACGTTCAACTACGGCAACACCACCACGGACCCGAATTTCCCCCTTCAGGCCACTGCCGACATCCGCAAATCCGCACAGGAACTCGCCGACGAGGTGCAGCGGGTGCTCGACGAGACGGGCGCAGACAAGGTGATCCTGATCGGGCATTCACAGGGCGGGGGCATCTTGCCGTCGTACTACATCAACAATCTGGGTGGGGATGCCAAGGTGTCCCAGCTCATCGGGATCGCCCCGAGCAACCACGGCACCGACGTGGACGGCGTGACCTACGTGCAGAAGATCCCGGTGCTGGGGCCGCTGCTCTTCCGCATCGTCGACCTGTTCGGGGCGGCGTGGACCCAGCAGGCCATGGGGTCGGCACTGCAGGACGAGGTGTACGGCAACGGGGACACCCGGCCGGGCGTGCTCTATACGACGATCTCGTCGAAGTTCGACTGGGTGGTGACGCCGTACACCCAGCAGGCACTCGATGGGCCGAACGTCACCAATATCGTGCTGCAGGATCTGTACCCGGGCTACAACGCGGGGCACCTGGGCATCGTGTTCTCCGCGCCGACGTGGACAGCCGTGCTCGGTGCGCTGGCGGCCAACCCTGAAGCCAACCCTGGGTCCGACTCGCTGCCCGCCACCGCGCTCGCGGCCTGAGATCGCCACCAAATTGACAAGAACGGCCATTTGTTACCCGAAAAGCCCGCGGCCAACCCCGGCAGTCCGATATAACCCGTACCGGGGGTTACACCATCGAGGTCGGGGAGACAATCAGTGCCGTTGAATCGTGTTGGCGCGCGGACATATCGGGTGACGGCGGCGCTGCTGGTCACATTGTGGGCATCAGCCATGCTGTGGCTGACCGCGGGCGTGGCATACGCCGACGACACCGCGTCGCATGGGTCGACACGGGACAGCACGACAGCCGGCGCTACCACCGGCAAGGCCGACAAACCCGACAAGCCCGACCAGAAGCCCACCGGGCCGAACACGTCGGTCGACAAGCCGGCGACCGACAAGACGGAAACACCCGACGCGGACAAGCCGGACAACCCGGTCAAGAAACCGCGCGGTGCACGCAAGCACACCAGCGGCAAGGTGACCGCACCCGAGACGAAGCCGGAAACGAAGCCGGACACCAAGGCCGACACGAAGGCCGACACCAAGCCGGACACCAAGGCCGACACCAAGCCGGACACCACAACTGGCGCGACGGCCACCAAGCCGGCCACCAAGAACGCCACCACCGAGGTCACCAGTAAGACCGACACCGCTTCGGCCGTCACCCTGAAACTCGCGACGCCGGCGGTCACCCCGCCGACCACCGCCAAGGCCATCAATCCGGTCAAACAAGCCGCTCAGTTCGTCCGGCAGATGACCGGCCTGGCCAGCGATGTCGCCCTGCTCGCGGCCACCGTGGTGAACAACCTCGCCGCCGCGGCGGCGGCCACCATCGGACCCAAGCCGTTCTTCGGCGTGCCCTATCACGTGGCCAATGCCATCGCCGGGACGGCGGCCACCGCGGGCAAGCTGTTCTCCGGAACGCCGCTGGACGCCGACACCACCAGTACCGGGCGGTTCAAGGTCACCTTCGGTGTCGGAGACCTGCTCGGCTACCTCAACGTCAACAAGCCGCCGGCCGGTGCCAACGATCCGTCGATCCAGGTCACCGCCGAGCATCCGCTGCCGATCATCCTGATCGCCGGGACCGCGGCCAACGCGCCGTTCAACTGGAGCGTCGGAGCACCGGTGCTGGCCAACGCCGGCTATAAGGTGTTCACCTTCAACTACGGCAACGTCACCAACAATCCGAACTGGCCGGTGCGCGGCACGGGCGATATCCGGGAATCCGCGCAGGAACTCGCCGCCGAGGTGGACCGGGTACTCGCCGAGACCGGCGCACCGAAGGTCATCCTGATCGGCCACTCGCAGGGCGGCGGAATGACCCCGGAGTACTACCTGAACAACCTCGACGGGGCCGCCAAGGTGTCGCAGTTCATCGGGATCGCGCCGGGCAATCACGGCGCCGACCTGAGCGGGCTGGCCTATATCCAGAACATCCCGGTGATCGGACGGCCGATCGCCGGCCTGATGAACCTGCTCGGACCGGCGTGGCTGCAGCAGGCCGTCGGGTCCCCGCTGCTGCAGGAGATCTACGGCAACGGCGACACCCGACCCGGCGTGCTCTACACAACCATCACCACGAAGGACGACTGGATCGTCACGCCGTACACCAATCAAGCGCTGGACGGACCGAACGTCACCAACATCATCCTGCAAGACCGCTACCCCAACTTCAACGCCGGACACCTGGGCATCGTGTTCGCCGCGCCGACCTGGGACGCCGTGCTCGGCGCGCTGGCCGCCAACCCCGCAGCCAACCCCGCGACCATCCCGGCATCGGAATCCGTACCGCTGGCGGCATGAAAATTGGTCATCGGCAACGTGATTGGATTCCGCGGCTAGGCTGTCGACATGGCCCTCTCCAAAGAAGAACGCGAACAGTTTCTCGCCGAGCCGCATATCGCCGCGTTGTCGGTGTATGCCGGTGACAAGCGCGGACCACTCACCGTGCCGATCTGGTACCAGTACTCCCCCGGCGGCCAGCCGTGGCTGCTCACCGGGAAAGGCTCGCGCAAGCACAAACTGATCGAGGCCGCCGGGCACTTCTCGCTGATGGTCGAGCGGCTGGAGCCCACGGTGCGCTATGTCGCCGTCGACGGTGCGGTCGACCGGATCGAGCCCGGCACCGACGAGCAGCTGGTGGAGATGACCAAGCGTTACCTGGCTCCCGAGAAGGTGGAGCCGTATCTGGAGTTCGCCCGCCGCGAGCACGGCGAGAACATCGCGGTGTACCTCAAGCCCGAGCATTGGGTATCGGCTGATCTGGGGTCGGTGTGACCGCCCTGACCGACCGCGTCGCGGCGTTCCTGTCCGAAGGCACCCGCACCGCGGTGCTCGGCTGGGTGGCCGCCGATGGCCGGCCGTTGGCCGCACCGGTGTGGTTCCTGGTCGACGGTGACGAGTTGGTGTTCAACACCGGCAAGGACACCGCCAAAGGCAAGGCGCTAGCCCGTGACCCCAGAGTGGTTCTGTGCGTGGATGATTCGCAACCTCCCTTCTCGTTCGTCCAAGTCCAGGGAGTGGCGACGCTGAGCGAGGACCCGGCCGAACTGCTCGACACCGCCACCCGGCTCGGCGGCCGCTATATGGGTGCCGACCGGGCCGAGGAATTCGGCCGGCGCAACGGCGTCCCCGGTGAACTGGTGGTGCGGGTGCGCCCGACGAAAGTGCACGCCGGCTTCGACGTCGCGAACTAGAGCCCCAGGGCGGCCATGGCGCCGTCGATGCTCGCCCGGCGCAGCGCGTCGTAGGGCGTGTCCGGAAACTGCAGGCAACAGTCCTGCACGCCACCGAAGGCGATGACTGCGCGCGCCGACTGCGCCAGCGTGGGCCGGGCCCCGAACACCAGCTTGCCCAGCCGTTCCCGCCACGCCAGCATCACGTCGATCAACCCCAGGTCGGCCAGCGTGGTCAGCTCGGCGACGATCAGGAACAGGTCGGCGCGGTGCCGGTAGTGGAAGTCGAAGTAACCTTCCAGTAGTTCACGCGGCCCGGTCCGCGCCGATCCGCGCAGCCGTTCGTGCCCGGCCACGAACTCCTCACCCTCCTCGATGAGCGGCGCCAAGATGCTGCGTACCAGGTCTTCCCGTGACCGGAAGTGGTAGTACAGCGCCGGTTTGGTGATCCCCAGTCGGTCGGCGATGTCCTGCAGGCTGGTGCGCTGCACCCCCTTCTGGCCGAACAGCTCGCGCGCCGCCTCCTGGATGCGCTGGCGGGTTTCCGACGGAGGCTTCGTCACGTAGCCACCCTAGCTGACTTAACGGGCGGTAAGCTGCTCCGACGTACACTTACCAACCGTTAAGTAAGGAGGCCGACGTGAAGGCTCTCATCTCAGGCGCCAGCATCGCGGGCCCGGTGCTCGCCTACTGGCTGGCCCGCCAGGGTATCGACGTCACCGTGGTGGAACGCGCTCCCGCACTGCGGAAGACCGGCGGCCACGCCATCGACCTGTTCCGGCCCGCCATGGTGATCGCCGAACGGATGGGTGTGCTTCCCGAGGTCATGGCACATGCCACCGGCACCACCACGCTGAGCCTGCACCAGCCGTGGACATCGCGGCCGACATCGGTCGACTACGTCAAGCTGGTCGGCGCCATGTCCGACCGGCACGTGGAGATCATGCGGGACGACCTCAGCGAGATCTTCTACACCGCCGGTCGCGAGGACGCCGAATATCTCTTCGGCGATCAGATCACCGCCATCACCGACGACGGCCACGTCGAGTTCCAGCACGGCCCGGCGCGGCGTTTCGACATCATCGTCGGTGCCGATGGATTGCATTCTGGGGTACGGCAACTGGCGTACGGGGAGGTGACCGAGCATTTCCTCGGCGGGTATCTGGCGGTCGTCTCGGTGCCGAAATCCCTTGCCGTAGACGGCGTGATGACCGGTTACTACGCGCCCGGTCAGGTCGCACTGCTCTACACCGCCGACCACCTCGACGACGCGCGGGCGGTGTTCATCTTCCGCACGGTGCACACGCCGGGGTACCACTACGACCATCGAGACGTCGTGGCACAGAAAAACCAGCTGCGGCAAGCCTTTACGGGTATCTCCTGGGCGGTGGACGCGTGGCTGGCCGAGGTCGAGCACACGCCGGCCTTCTACTTCGACGCCATCACCCAGTTGGACATGCCGACGTGGTCGCGGGGCCGCGTCACCCTGGTCGGCGACGCCGGGTACTGCCCCGGGCCTGCCGTCGGCGGTAGCACCAGCCTGGCCGTGTACGGGGCCTACATGCTGGCCGACGCGCTGGCCAAAGCCAGCGGAGATCACGTGGCAGCGTTCGCCGCCTACGAAGCGAACATGGCCGCACCCGTGGCGGGTGCCCGCAAGCTGGCCCGGGTCAACGCGCGCACCGTGGTGCCGGGATCCCGGCTGGGGGTGCGGGCGCTGATCGGTGTGGCGCAGTTGATCACGGTGTTGCCGCTGGGCCTGACCCAGTCGCTGGCTCGGCTCAACAGCAAGGGCGTGCGGCTGTACGACACGATGCCGCTTCCCGCCCAGGAGTGATTTCGGCGCGCTTACCCGCGTGTGCCGCGGGTAAGCGCGCCGAATTCGCTAGCTCAGCAGCGAGGCGGGCGGGTTGAAGCGCTCGCCGTACTTGGCGGCCAGTTCCTTGGCCCGGGCCACGAAGGCCTCCTTGCCGACGCCGCCCGGTCCTTCGTACCCGACGATGAACTGGGCCGAGCCACCGGTGTACGGCGGGAAGCCGATACCCATGATGGAGCCGATGTTCGCGTCGGCGGTCGAGGTGAGCACGCCCTCGTCGAGGCACTTCTGGGTTTCCAGCGCCTCGGCGAACAGCATGCGGTCGATGGCGTCCTGCAGCGGGATCGAGGTGCTGCCCGAGTTGAACGTCTCGCGCAGGCCCGGCCACAGGCCGACCCGCTTGCCGTCTGCGTACTCGTAGAAGCCGGCACCGGAAAGCCGTGAGGGACGGCCGATCTCGATCATCTTCTCCACGACGGCCTCGGCCGGGTGCGCCACGTAGGTGCCGCCCTCGTCCTCGACGCCCTTACGGGAAGCGACCGCGATCTTGTGCATGAGCTCCAGGTTGAGCTCGTCGGACAGCTGCAGCGGCGCGGCCGGGTAACCGGCCTGCGACCCGGCCTGCTCGATGGTGGCGGGCTCGACACCCTCACCCAGCATGGCCAGCGCCTCGTTGACGAAGGTGCCGATGACGCGGCTGGTGAAGAAACCGCGGCTGTCGTTGACGACGATCGGGGTCTTCTTGATGGCCAGCGTGTAGTCGAACACCCGGGCCAGCGCCTCGTCGGAGGTCTTCTCACCGCGGATGATCTCCACCAGCGGCATCTTGTCGACCGGTGAGAAGAAGTGGATACCGATGAAGTCCTCTTGCCGCTTCACCCCACTGGCCAGGCCGGTGATGGGCAGCGTCGAGGTGTTCGAGCCGAGGATGGCGTTGGGCTCGACGATGTCCTCGATCTCCTGGAACACCTTGTGCTTGAGTTCCTGGCTCTCGAACACGGCCTCGATCACGAAGTCGACACCCTTGAGGTCCGCCGCGTCCGCGGTCGGGGTGATCTTCGCCAGCAGGGCAGCGGACTTCTCTTCGGTGGTCTTGCCACGCTTGAGCGCCTTGGCCTCCAGCCCCTCCGAGTACGCCTTGCCCTTCTGGGCGGCTTCGATGGTGACGTCCTTGAGCACCACGTCGTAGCCGGCCTTGGCCGACACGTAGGCGATACCGGCGCCCATCATGCCCGCGCCCAGCACACCGATCTTCTTGATCGGCACCGACTCGATGCCCTCGGGCCGCGATGCGCCACCGTTGATGGCCTGCAGGTCCAGGAAGAAGGCCTGGATCATGTTCTTGGACACCTGGCCGGTGACCAGTTGGGTGAAGTAGCGGCTCTCGATGCGCGACGCGGTGTCGAAGTCGACCTGCGCACCCTCGACCGCGGCGTCCAGGATGGCGCGCGGCGCGGGCATCGGTGCGCCCTTGAGCTGCTTCTTGAGCAGCGCCGGGAACGACGGCAGGATGGCCGCCAGCGCCGGGGTGGCCGGGGTGCCGCCGGGGATCTTGTAGCCCTTGACGTCCCACGGCTGTACGCCGCCCTCGGGGTTGGCCTTGATCCAGGCCTTCGCTGCCGGAATCAGCTCGTCGACGCTGGAGACCAGCTCGTCGACGAGGCCGACCTCCTTGGCCTTGGCCGCGGTGAACCGGGTGCCCTGGCTCAGGATCTCCATGAAGGCCTTCTGGATGCCGAACATGCGCACGGTGCGGGTCACGCCGCCACCGCCGGGCAGCAGGCCCAGGGTGACCTCGGGCAGGCCGATCTGCACACCCTTGACGTCGGCGGCGATGCGGTGGTGGGTGGCCAGCGCGATCTCCAGGCCGCCGCCCAGCGCCGCGCCGTTGATGGCCGCGACGACGGGCTTGCCGAAGGTCTCCAGCGTGCGCAGATCACGCTTGATGGACTCGACCTCGTTGAACGCGTCGGCCGCGTTGTCCGGGCCGATGTTGATCATGGCCTTGAGATCGCCGCCGGCGAAGAACGTCTTCTTGGCGCTGGCGATCACCACACCGGTGATCTCCTCCTGCTCCGCGAAGAGGCGTTCGACGGCGTTGTGCATCGACTCCTTGTAGTGCTCGTTCATCACGTTGGCCGAACCCGTCGGGTCGTCCAGGGTGAGGGTGACGATGCCGTCGGCGTCCTTGTCCCAGTGAATGGTGTTCTCGGTCATGTGCGGTTCTCCCTAGACGCGCTCGATGATGGTGGCCGCGCCCATGCCGCCGCCGATGCACAGCGTGATCAGGGCACGCCGGGCGCCGCGGCGCTCGAGCTCGTCGACCATGGTTCCGGTGATCATGGCGCCGGTGGCGCCCAGCGGGTGGCCCATGGCGATGGCGCCACCGTTGACGTTGAGCTTCTCGTCCGGGATGTTCAGGTCCTTCTGGAACTTCAGGACGACGGAGGCGAACGCCTCGTTGAGCTCGAACAGGTCGATATCGTCGACCGTCAGCCCGGCCCGGTCGAGCACCTTCTTGGTGGCCGGGGTCGGACCGGTCAGCATGATGACCGGGTCGGCGCCGCTGGTGGCGGTGGCCACGATGCGCGCCCGCGGGGTCAGGCCCTGGCTCTGACCGGCTTTTTCGCTACCGATGAGCAGCAGGCCGGCGCCGTCGACGATGCCGGAGCTGTTGCCGCCGGTGTGCACGTGGTTGATCTTCTCGACGTAGTGGTACTTCTGCAGCGCCACATCGTCGAACCCGCCCATCGCGCCGATACCGTCGAACGCGGTCTTGAGCTTGCCCAGGGACTCCACGGTGGAGCCGGGGCGCATGTGCTCGTCGTGATCCAGGATGACCAGACCGTTCTGGTCCTTCACCGGCACCACGGACTTGGCGAAGTAGCCGCCCGACCAGGCCGCCGCCGCGCGCTCCTGCGAGCGGGCCGCGTACGCGTCGACGTCCTCGCGGGAGAAGCCCTCGATGGTGGCGATCAGGTCGGCGCCGATGCCCTGCGGGACGAAGCCGATCCGGTAGTTGGTCTCCGGATCGGACGCCCAGGCGCCGCCGTCGGAGCCCATCGGGACGCGGCTCATGGACTCCACACCACCGGCGAGCACCAGGTCGTCCCAGCCGGAGCGGACCTTCTGGGCGGCCAGGTTCACGGCCTCCAGGCCGGACGCGCAGAACCGGTTGAGCTGGAATCCACCGGTGGTCTCGGGCAGCTTGGCCACCAGAGCGGCGGTACGGGCGATATCGCCGCCCTGATCGCCGACCGGGGACACGACACCCAGGATGACGTCGCTGATCAGGTTTTCGTCGAGATCGGGGAACCGGCTGCGGATCTCCTCGATCAGCCCGACCACGAGGTTGACGGGCTTGACCTCGTTGAGGGCGCCGCCGCGCTGCTTACCGCGCGGCGTGCGAATGGCCTCGTAGATGAAGGCTTCTTCGGACATGTGTAGTTCCCTTTCGGGTGGGTGACGGGATCGTCGGTGAGGACGCAGGTCCACTGGTCGCGAAGCCTAACAAAAGCGCAAACCAACCTGTTGGTTGGGCATCTGCCTCGCCGCCCGTTCACCCCTACACGGTCACACCGCGCGCGGTTCCTCCAGCTCAGCCAGGGTGGGATAGTCGATGTAACCTTCGGCACCCGGGGCGTAGAAAGTGGCCACATCCGGCTCGTTCAGCTCGGCGCCCAGCAATAGCCGGTCGATCAGATCGGGGTTGGCCAGGAACGCCCGGCCGACCGCGACGGCGCTGACGGCACCCCACTCGGCGTAGCTCTCCAGCTGGCAGAAATCGGTGCCGGTGTTGCGCCCGGTGTTGAGCACCAGATTGTCCGACCACAGGGCACGCAGCACACCGAACTCGCGCGCGCTCGGGTCGATCAGCACGTGGAGGTAGGCGATGCCCAGCGGGGCGATCCGATTCAGCAGTGCCTCGTACACCCCGACGGTGTCGTTCTCACGCATATCGCCCGCGGTGTTCCCCGGCGAGATGCGCAGTCCGACCCGGCCCGCGCCGATCTCGGCGGCGACGGCCTCGACCACCTCGGCGGTCAGCCGGGCCCGGTTCTCCGCGGAGCCGCCGTACGCGTCGGTGCGCTGGTTGGTGACATCGGACGAGAATTGGTGCAGCAGATAGCCATTGGCGCCGTGAATCTCCACCCCGTCCAGGCCGGCGTCGACGGCGCGGCGGGCGGCGGCCCGGAAATCGGCGACGATGCCGGGGATCTCGTCGGTGCGCAACGCGCGCGGCACCACGAGCTGCTGCTTGCCCGACGGGGTGTGGGTGGTCATGTCGGCGGCGATGGCCGACGGGGCGACGGGTTCGATACCGCCGTTGACCTCCGGGTGGCCCATCCGACCGACGTGCCACAGCTGCATGAAGATCCGGCCACCGGCGTGGTGCACGGCATCGGCGATCTCGGCCCACTTCTCCTGATGCCGGTCGGTGTAGTTGCCGGGGGTGTTCATATAGGCGCCGTTGGCGGCCTCGGAGATGGCGGTGGCCTCGGTGATGATGACGCCGGCGCCGGCACGCTGGGCGTAGTACAGCGCCGCGAGGTCCGAGGGCGTGCCGTCGTCCTGCGCCCGGGACCGGGTCAGCGGCGCCATGAAAATCCGGTTCCGCGCGTCGGTGTCACCGACGCGAATCGGCTTCAGGAGGGCAGCGTCGGGGGCGAGGGTGAAGGCCATGTGCTGGTAAGCGCTTCCGCCCGGCGATTCATTCCACTCGGTTCCCGCCGTGTGCGCATTCCCACATACTCTCGGTGCCATGACGGTGTCGCGGCTTCAGCCGTATGCGGTGACGATCTTCGCCGAGATGTCCGCGCTGGCGGCTCGGATCGGTGCGGTGAACCTGGGCCAGGGTTTCCCCGACGAGGATGGGCCGGCCGGCATGCTGAAGGTGGCCCAGGATGCCATCGCCGAGGGGGTCAACCAGTACCCACCCGGCCCCGGGATCCCGGAACTGCGGGCGGCGATCGCGCGGCAGCGGGCCCGGCACTACGGCATGCAGTACGACCCCGACACCGAGGTGCTGGTGACGGTGGGGGCCACCGAGGCCATCGCCGCAGCCGTCATCGGGCTGGTGGAACCCGGCTCCGAGGTGCTGGTCCTCGAACCGTTCTACGACTCCTACTCACCCGTCATCGCGATGGCGGGGTGCATCCGCAAGGTCGTGCCGATGGTGCCCGACGGGCGGGGCTTCGCGCTGGATCTCGACGCGCTGCGCGCGGCCATCGGGCCGCAGACCCGGGCGCTGATCCTCAACTCGCCGCACAACCCGACCGGGATGGTGCTCAGCGATGCCGAACTCGGCGCCATCGCCGATCTGGCGGTGGACGCCGACCTGCTGGTGATCACCGACGAGGTCTACGAGGCGTTGGTGTACACCGACTCCGACTACGTCCGGCATCTGCCGCTGGCGCGCTACCCGGGGATGGCCGAACGCACGGTGACGATCTCCAGTGCCGCCAAGATGTTCAACGTGACCGGCTGGAAGATCGGATGGGCTTGTGGGACTGCCGAACTGATCGCCGGAGTGCGTGCGGCCAAGCAGTTCCTCACCTATGTGGGCGGGGCGCCGTTCCAGCCCGCGGTGGCCTACGCCTTGGATCACGAGGACGCCTGGGTGCACGCGTTGCGCGACAGCCTGCACCGCAAACGGGACCGGCTGGCCGGCGCGCTGACCGAGCTCGGTTTCGAGGTGCACGACAGCCACGGCACCTACTTCCTGTGCGCCGATCCGCGGCCGCTCGGTTACCACGACAGCACCGAGTTCTGCGCCGAGCTGCCGCACAAGGCCGGGGTGGCGGCCATCCCGATGTCGGCGTTCTGCGCCGAGACCGCCAACGGATGGAATCACCTGGTGCGCTTTGCTTTCTGTAAACGCGACGACACGCTGGACGAGGCGATCCGGCGATTGGACGTGCTCAGGCCGCGCTGACACGCAACGATGGTGGGCGTGAACGCGATTCCCGAACCGACGCTCGCCCGCATCGACGCCCTGCTGGCCGATATCGACGCCGATCTGGCCGCCCACTACCCCGGGGACCGTCCGCAACCGCAGCCGGTGCACACCGTGTACGTCAGCGCCTCGGATGCCTCGGCCGACACCCCGGCGGTGTGGGGCGCAACCGCGCTGGAACTGCTGGACCGTCATCAGGCGGTATTCGAGGAGCTCGGGTCGGGCGAGGTCCTCGCCATGGTGCGCCGGCGGCTGGCCGAGGCACCGATCGCCGACCTGCGCCTGGATTTCGAGGACGGCTACGGCCGCCGCAGCGACGATGTGGAGGACACCGATGCGCGCCGCGCCGGGCAGACGCTGCGGGCGCTGCGGCTGGGTTCATCCGGGATCCGATTCAAGGGGCTGACGCTGGCCGACCGGCCGCGCGCGGTGCGCACCCTGGAGCTGGTGCTCGAGGGCGGCCTGCCGGACGGGTTCGTCTTCACCGTGCCGAAACTGCGCGCCGCCGAACAGGTCACCGCGACAGTGTGGGTGTGCGAGGCGCTGGAGCACGCGCACGGATTACCCTCCGGGGCGTTGCGTTTCGAGTTGCAGATCGAGAGCCCGCAGGCCGTGCTCGGCGCCGACGGGACCGCGACGCTGGCACGAGCGCTGCATCTGGCCGAGGGTCGTTGCACCGGACTGCATTACGGCACCTACGACTACAGCGCGGCGTGCGGTATCACCCCGCAGCATCAGTCGCTGGAGCATCCGGTGGCCGATCACGCCAAGGCCGTCATGCTGGCCGCCGCCGCGCAGACCGGGGTATGGGTGGCCGACGGGTCCACCCAGGTGAACCCGGTGGGCACCGAAACCGAAGTGCACCAAGCGATCCGGCGCCATCACCGGCTGGTCACCCGGTCGTTGGAGCGCGGCTTCTATCAGGGTTGGGATATGCATCCCGGGCACCTGGTGACACGGTGGCTGGCGACGTTCACCTTCTTCCGGTCCGCGCTGACCGCCGCGGCGCCGCGGCTGCAGGCGTACCTGGATCGACGTGGCGGGGCTGTGGTCGACGAGCCGGCGACCGCCGAGGCATTGGCCGCGGTGGTGTTGCGCGGACTGGACTGTGGTGCGTTCGACGTTGCCGATGTGCTGGCACAGGCGCCCAGCGCCGACCTGGCGACGTTACGGGCACTCAAGTCGCGACAGCTGTGAAGCGCCGCTACGCGAATGGGTACGGCCCGGCAAACGTGCCGAGCTGCACGGTGTGACTGAGCAGGCCGTCGCCCTTGGTCCAGCGGTGCAGCAGGTAGCCCCGCGGGCCGTCGTGACTGGACGGAGTCGCCGTGGCTGCGAACGTGAGGTCGATCTGGGTCGCGGTGCTCGGGCTGGTGCACAACACCGTGTTGGCCCAGCGTTTCACCATCGGCCGATGGACGTGCCCGCACAGCACCGCCTCGATGTTGCCGAACCGCGCGACGACGCCGCGCAGTGCCGACTCGTCGAAGTACCGGTAGTCGTCCATGTACGGTATGCCGCTGACCAACGGCGGGTGGTGCAACATCACCACCGTCGGTTTATCGGGCTGCTGGGCCAAAGTATCTGCCAGCCAGTCCAACCCCGCCTGGTCGAGGTGGCCGTGGTGCTCCCCTGGAACTGTGGAATCCAGGCCGATGATGCGCACCGGATGGTCGTCGACACAGTAGTGCAGCGGGCCCCGCAACGGCAGGTACCGATGATCGGAGAACGCGGCTCGCAGGCACGTCGGGTCGTCGTGATTACCCGGGATCACCAAATACGGAATGGTCAGCGCGGCAAGGATATGCCGTACCATCGCGTACTCGTCCGGCAGCCCTTCGTCCACCAGGTCACCGGTGACGAGCACCAGGTCGGGACGGATGTCCAACGCCAGCACGTGCTCGATCGCGTCGGCCAATCCGCGATTGGAGTCCACCACCCCCTGGTAGAGCACGCCGTTCGGCCGGACGTGCGGGTCCGACAACTGCGCGATCAGCACATCGAGCGTTCCGTGTATGGCTTCTGCGGCGGTGGCGCGAACTCGCCGCGCGTGGACGTCCGCAGCCCGAGGGTGATCAGCGATTGCACCGTCAACGTCGCGGCCGTCACCCCGTCGATCACCGGCACGCCGAGATCCGCCGAGATCGCGGCACACATGTCCGCCATGCCGGCACAGCCCAAAACGATGGCATCGGAGCCGTCGGTTTCCAGTGCTTCCCGGCAGGATTCGGTGATGATCTTGCGGGCATCGGGGTCGGTCTCGAGGTCCAACACCGCGATCTCGCAGGCGTGGATGCCGCGGCAGAACCGGTGCATGCCATAGTGTTCGGCCAAGTCGGCGGCACGGCCCATGGTGCGGGCCAGTGTGGTCACCACGCTGAAGCCGCGGCCCAGGTGGCTGGCGGTGTGCATGGCGGCCTCGGCAATGCCGAGCACCGGCCCGCGGGCCAGTTCGCGGGCGGCATCCAGCCCGGGGTCACCGAAGCACGCGATGACATAACCGTCGACACCCTGGTCTTCACCGCGCCGGATGGCGTCCAGCAGGCCGGGCACGCTCATCGCCTCGTCGTAGTGACTCTCGATGGACGGCGGGCCGAACTCCGATGTCACACCGGTGATCTCGGTGGCCGGATCGGCCACCGCCCGGGCGCACGCCTCGATGGTCGAGGTCATGGCCCGGGTGGTGTTCGGATTGATCACCCAGATTCGGCTCATGCCACCGATGCTGCCACCAGCGTGTCGCGCTTGGCCAGCAGGTAGTACAGGCCCAGCGCCACACCGCAACCGATGAACCAGCTGTACTGGGCCGCGGTGTGCATGCCGTAGACGCTACCGCCGAGCAGTACCGGCAGCATGGCCAGCACCGCCCCGACCACCGTGGCGATGATCGCGCACTTGTTGTAACCCTTGGTGTACCAGTACTTTCCGGACTCCTCCATGGTGAACAGGTCGTCCACCACCACCTTCTGCTTACGGACCAGGTAGAAGTCGGCCAGCAGCACGCCGAACAGCGGGCCGATGAACGCGCCCAGCGTTTCCAGGGTGTAGTGGATGACCTCGGGATTGTTGTACAGGTTCCACGGGGTGATCAGCACCGAGCCGACCGCGGCGATCATGCCGCCGGCACGCCAGCTGATGCGCTGCGGGCTGACGTTGGAGAAGTCGAACGCCGGCGAGATGAAGTTGGCGACGATGTTGATACCGATGGTGGCGATGGTGAACGTCAACGCGCCCAGCACGATGGCAAAGGTGCTGTCGATGCGGGCCACCGTGGTCACCGGGTCGGTGATCAGCTCACCGAACACCGGCAGCGTCAGCGACGCCGTGACCACCACCAGGACCGAGAACACCAGGAAGTTCACCGGCAAGCCGAGGAAGTTGCCCTTCTTGACCGCCGCGAACGTCTTGCCGTAGCGGGAGAAGTCACCGAAGTTCAGCATCGGACCGGAGAAGTAGGACACCACCAGTGCGATCGCGCCGAGCATCACCGGGACCGACGACCAGCCGGTGTATGTCACGTCACCGAGGTTCAGATCGATGGCACTCCACCCGGCTTTGTAGATCAGGTAGCCGCACAGGATGAACATCACCACGTACACGGCCGGGCCGCAGAAATCGATGAACTTGCGGATGGACTCCATACCGCGCCAGAACACGCACGCCTGCAACACCCACAGCAGCAGGAAGCTGCCCCAGCCCAGCAGGGACAGTCCGGCGAACCCGTAGTCGTCCACCTTGGCGTACGGCGCCAGCCCCGGGAAGAGTTTCACCAGCACGATATCCAGTGCCGCCGAGGCCAGGAACGTCTGGATGCCGTACCAGGCCACCGCGATCAAACCGCGGATGATGGCCGGGATGTTGGCACCCAGGACGCCGAACACGGTGCGGCAGATCACCGGATACGGCACACCGGCCAGCTGGCTGGGTTTGGCCACCAGATTGCACAGGAAGTACACGATGCTGATGCCCACCAGCAGCGCCACCAGCACCTGCCAGCTGGCCAGGCCCAGCGCGAACAGGCTGCCCGCGGTGACGTAGCCGCCGACGCTGTGCACATCGGACATCCAGAACGCGAAGATGTTGTAGGAGCCCCAGGTCTGCTTGCGTAGCGGGGCCAGGTCTTCATTGGTCAGCCGCGGGTCGTAGCCGGGCTTGATCTCACCACCGCCGACCGGGTGACCGGCCGCTTCCACGATGTCACCGGCGCCGACCACGGCGCCGGGAGGCAGGTCGTTCTTGGGGATGACGGTATCGGTCATAGTCGGTGACGCTAGGAACCAGGTGTTTCCCTGGCGTTTCACAACGACTATGGATTGATTGCGAAGAAAATATATTCGCAGCTCGTCACGCCAGCAGCCCGGTGTCGGTGGGCAGCGTCGCGATCACGGCGTTCAAGCGCGCCGCGTGTTCCTCGGAGGTGGCCAGCAGCCGTGCGGCATCCCCGGCGAGGAAGGCCGCCAGCATGGCGCCGTGATCGGCGTGCAGTTGCGCGCGCTCCTCACGTCCGACATGGACCATGGACTGCACGGGCTCGGTGACATTCCACGCCGCCTCGAGCATGTGCAGCAGCCGGTGCATCCGTGACGGCTTCGTCAGCGCCGCATGGAAGCCGCGGCTACCGCGATGGTAGGCCACCCCGTCACCGTCCCGAACCGCTTGTTCCAGAACGTCGTTGGCGGCGATCACCGCGGCTCGGTCGGCGTCGGTGGCGTTGGCGACGGCCGCCGCCAGCGACGCCGATTCCAGCGTCTCCCGCACGATGTACATTTCGCGCAGCTCCTGAGCGGTCAGCAGCGCGACGGTGTACCCCGCGTTACGCCGTTGCCCCACCAGCCCCTCGCCCACCAGGGTCTTCAACGCCTCACGCACCGGTATCTGACTGACCCCGAAGACCTCGGCCACCTCGGCCAGCGGGATCGGCGTCCCGGGCGGGACACCACCATCGAGGATGGCCCGGCGCAATTCGCCCAGCACGGCCTGCTGTGAAGAGCCGACGCGGTCGGCCACCAGATGGTCGAGCAGCGCCGATCGCCGTTGCGGCCGCATGGCCGCAGCGTAGCGCACCGGTGTTGCGGCCCTGTTTCGTTGCGCTCTGCTCCCGGCGCCTACAGCGTGCTGGCCACGTCCCAGATCGGCTCCAGCGCGGCGATCCCGGTTCGGGCCAGCGGGCTCAGCACGATATCGGTGGCCCCGGCGTCGCGGTAACGCTGGAGCTGGCGGGTCACCTGGGCCGCGGTACCGACCGCGGCGAGTTCGGCAACCGAGTCGACCCCCTCGCGTTCGATGACCTTCGCATACGACGGGATGGTCGCGTAGAACTCCAGGACCTCGGCGGCCGCCGCTCGCCCCTGTTCGACATCGTCGGTCACCAGCACCGGCACCGCCGCGATCACCTCGGGTGCGGGTCGGCCGGCATCGACGGCGGCCGCCGTGATCGTCGGCACGATGAAGTCCGCCAGCGTGCGGGGGCCGGCCAGGTAGGGTAAGGTACCGTCGGCCAGCTCGCCGGTGACGCGTAAGGCCTTGGGCCCCATGGCTGCAACGTAGATCGGTAGCGGCGCGCCGCCTGCCACCGCGACCGGCCATTCCGGGGCCGCGGTGAACTGGTCACCGTGAAAGTCGACGGTGCCGGTGTCGAGGATCGACCGCAGCACCTGCAGATGCTCACGCAGCCGGCCCACGGTATTCGGCCAGGCGGTACCGAAGGCTGCCTGCTCAGGTGCGTGGGCACCGAGCCCGAGGCCGAGGCTGAAGTTGCCGCCGGTGGCCGCCTGCGCGGTCTGCGCCTGCGAGGCAACGATCAGCGGGTGGCGCGGGTTGATGGGCACCACGAATGTGCCGACCCCCAGGCCTGGCACGGCTGCCCCGACGTAGCCGGCCAGCGAGATGGCGTCATGGTCGAACTGCTGGGCGATCCACACCTGGCGCACACCCGCGTCGTGGGCGCGGCGGGCCTGGTCGATGGCGGCGGCCACGTGGTTGGGCGCGGTGCGGTCGGGATCGAGGACAACTCCGGTGGGCATACCCGCGACAACCGGCCGCCGGCCGTCGAGATTCCCTTGCGCTCAGGCTGAGTACTTGTCCTGTACCTGCTGACGCAGGCTGTCCACGGCGGTGTCGAGCACCATCCGCTTGGCGCGTCGCACGATGAATTCCGGCAGGGGCGCGGCGATGTCGATGATGATGTCGAAGCGGACCCGGGTGCGGTCGCCTTCGCGGGTGAGGTTGTATTCGCCATGCTGGCCGCGCTGGGTGAGGGTGCTCGCCGCGTCCCAGACCACCCAGTCCTCGCCCCAGTGGTATTCGAGCAGCTCCTTGTCGGTGAAGCCCATGATCTTCAACGTTGCCCGCACGTGGTACGGACGTCCGTCCGGGTGCCGGTCGAGCACTTCGGTGTCCCGGTGCAGCGACGACCACGACGGGACCGCGTCGATATCGGCGATAGCGTCCAGTATCTGCTCCGGGAGGGCGTCGAAGACGACTTCCCTGGTTGCCTTGACGGCCATATCGGCAAATTTAATTCGCGATTCAGCCTCGTGCAATGCTCCCGAGGGCTAATTTTGTCTGAAACGTAAGCGAATCGTCACCAAGCGATCCGGTGGTCCCGCGTTGGCGTTCTACGTCCACTTATCCGGGGTCCACTCATCCGGATTTCTTGACCTTCAGCACCTGCTTGCGCAACCCGTCGGTCGCGACGTCGAGGGCACCTTTCATCACCTTTTTGAGCAGGAACCCGGGCATGGGGATGGCCAATTCGACGGTGATGTCGAAGCGGACTTTCGTGCTGTCACCGTGCGGAGTGAGCGTGTAACTGCATTGTTGGGCCTTGAGTTGGCCCGCCTTCAGCAGCACCCAGCTGACCTTGTCGGGCGCCCAGGTGTACTCGACGGTCAGCTCGTCGGTGATGCCGACGGTCTTGACGGTCTGTTTCACGATCCGGGGCCGACCTTGGTCGTCGGTCTCGATGACCTCGGCCTTCTGGTATTGCGGCGACCAGGTGGGGGTCGACTCCACGTCGGCGATCACGGCGAGAATCTCTTCCGGTGTTGCTTCGATGACCACTTCGCGGGAGTCACTGGTTGCCATGGGCTGACAGTAACCACCACCCGACGGCCGCAGGTGGCAATTGAGCGCCTCCATGTCGTGCAGAGTTCACCTACCGGTGGAAGCATCACCGGGGTGGCCGACTCCAAGCCAGACAACCCGCAGACCATCGCCTATCCCGCGCCGGGCGCCCGCCCCCACCGCCGGGACACCGATCCACTCGAACCGCACGTCATCGTGCTGTTCGGGGCAACCGGCGACCTCGCGAAGCGCAAACTGCTGCCCGGCATGGCGTATCTGGATCAGTCGGAGCTGGCACCCGACATCCAGGTGGTCGGTACCTCGCTGGAGGATCTCACCGACGACGAGTTCCGCGCTTTGGTCAAAGAGGCGATCGAACGGTTCGGCACGCACAAACTCACCGACGAGCAGTGGGCCAACTTCGCCAAAATCGTCACCTATGTGCCGCAGAGCGCCGGCCCGGCGGCACTGGCCTCGGCGGTCGCCGAGGCCGAAGCGCGGCTCGGTGGTAATGCGCAACGGCTGCACTATCTTTCGGTTCCGCCGAAGGCCGCCCGCGCAGTGATCACCATGCTGCGCGAGGCGGACCTGGTGGACCGCTCCCGCGTCGTGATGGAAAAACCGTTCGGCACCGACCTGGCCAGCGCGGTCGCACTCAACGACTTCGTGCACGAAACGTTCAAGGAACGCCAGGTTTTCCGCATCGACCACTTCCTGGGCAAGGAAGCGGCGCAGAACATCCTGGCCTTCCGGTTCGCCAACGGTCTGTTCGAGCCGATCTGGAACCGCAACTTCATCGACCACATCCAGATCGACATCCCCGAGATGCTCGGTTTGGACGAGCGCGCCAATTTCTACGAGAGCACCGGCGCGTACAAGGACATGGTGGTCACCCACCTGTTCCAGGTGATGGCATTCGTGGTGATGGAACCACCGACCGCGCTGGAGCCGCGGGCCATCAGCGAGGAGAAGAACAAGGTGTTCCGCTCCATGCTGCCGATCAAGTGTGCCGACGTGGTGCGGGGCCAGTTCGTCGGGTACCGCGAACTCGACGGCGTGGCACGCGATTCCGATACCGAGACGTTCATCGCACTGAAGGTCGGCATCGACAACTGGCGCTGGGCCGGCGTCCCCATCTACTTGCGCACCGGCAAGAAGATGGCCGAGGGCATGCGGATCATCTCGATCGCCTTCAAAGAGGCGCCGCGCACCATGTTCCCGGCCGGCTCCGGGGTCGGCTCGCAAGGGCCGGACCACCTGACGTTCGATCTGGCCGACAACTCGAAGGTGTCCCTGTCGTTCTACGGGAAACGTCCCGGCCCCGGCATGAAACTGGACAAGATGTCCATGCAGTTCTCCACCCAGGAGATCGCCACCGGCGGGGATGTGCTGGAAGCCTACGAACGGCTGATCCTGGACGCGATGCGTGGCGACCACACGCTGTTCACCACCGCCGAGGGCATCGAATCCCTGTGGGAGCGTTCGGTACAACTTCTGGAAGATCCCCCGCCGGCCAAGATCTACCAGCCCGGCACATGGGGGCCCAACGCCATCCACCAACTGATCGCGCCGAACGCGTGGCGGTTGCCGTTCGAGCGGGCGTGGCGGGACAACGGCCACGCCTGAGCGGCTACCGGCCCGGCGGCACCAGCATCGACTGCCAGGTCCGGTTACCCGGGTTCGCCAGGTCGCCCTGGGTGTACCGGCGGCCGTCGGGGCCGATGTAGTCACCGGTGGCGGGATCGTAGGGGACGGCCGCCACCGGCGGCGGGCCCGGCGCCGCTTGGGCCGCGCCTTCCGGAGTGGAGGCCGCCGGCGTGCCGGGCGGGTATTGCGGCACGCTCTGCCCGGACAGTGTCGCGTTCGGGTCGCCTTTCCAGTTGTAGCCCTCGTTGAGCGGGACGTACTCCTCGTCGCTCTCGCACATCTCCACCGTCGGCGCGCGCTTCCACGGCTTGGTCTCACACGGAATGTTCCTGGCGCCGCGGACATTCAGGGCGGAGTCCTGCGGCACCCGGCAGTACAACTCGCCGGCGGTGCGGTCCGGGTAGTCCTGCTCGGAGGGCGCCCGCTGCTGGCGTACCGGAAGGAAACCGGTGTTGCACGGTGGCGGCAGATTCAGGTTGAGGTTGAAGTCGAGATAGATACCGTTGTAGGGCTGTTTCACGCCGGAGTCCGCGACGGCGATCGCCGACATGACGGCGGTGCCCTGCGGGAACAGCACCAGCAGTTGCTCGATGTCGTTGCGGTAGGTCACCGCGATATCGCCGAGGCTGACCAGGTTGGCCAGCAGCACCGGCAGTGCGGGCGCCACGCGGTCGAACAGCCGCGTGCCCTCGTTCAGCGCGGGACCGCCCTGGTTCAACAGATCGCCGAACGCCCGGTCCTGGGCCTTGAACTGGCCGAACAACGATGCGGTGTGCGCGGCCCAGGCCTGGATCGAATCAGCGGTCTGCACCTGGGAGTCCAGTACGGGAGGCGCCTCGTCGATGAGCCGTGCGAGCTGGTCGGTGGATTTACCGCCCTCGATGGCCAGGGCGGTGGAGCCGTCCACGATGCGCGACAGTTCGGGCCCCAGCCCGCCGACGGCCTTGGCGGCCTCGTCGACGACGGTCTTCAGGTTGTCCTGCGGAATGGCTTGCAGGGCACGGTTGGTGGCGTCGAGCAGATTACCGATATCCGGCGGCACGGACACCTTGCCCGCAGGGATGACATCGCCGTCCCGCAACAGGGGACCGCCATCGGCTCCGGGGGTCAGTTCCACGAACTGCTCCCCTACGGCCGAGCGGCTGTGCACGGCCGCGGACACGTCGGCGGGCACCGGGGTGGCGGTCTTCAGCGTTAGCGTGGCGCGCACACCGTCTTTGGTGACGGTGATGCCGCTGACCCTGCCGATCTCGTCACCCCGGTAGGTCACCACCGAACTCTCGTACAAGCCCCCGGAGGACGGCAGGTCCAGGGACACCGTATAGCGGCCGTAGCCCAGCAGCGCGGGCACGTTCACGATGCCGAATGCCATCACCCCCACCGAGATGACGGTGATGGCGGCCAGGATGGCCAACTGGATCCAGACCTTGCGGTGCAGGCGCAGCATGTCAGTAGCCCCCGAAGTGGTAGGGCGCGATCAGCGGATTGCCCGCGGTGTAGGGGCTGGGCATCTGCCCGATGGTGCGGCCCCACTGCATCTCCAGCTCGGTGAGGTTGCCCTCCCAGCGGGTGCCGGTGAAGATGCTGCTGTCCAGCCGGCTCAGCGTCAGGTCGAGTACCAGGGTGATGTTGGCGAAGTCACCGCGGAACCAGTTGGACAGGTTGCTCTTCACCCAGGGGTAGGTGGACAGGAAATCCAGGCCCTTGGTCAGCGACGGGCCGGCGTCGGCCAGGGATCGCAACACCGGGCCGATACTGCGCAGGTTGTTCACCAACGCCTCTTTGCTCTGTGTGACAGTCGAATTGGCGACAGCACTGAACTTGCCGAGCCCGTCGATGGCGTCGGCCAGCTTGGTGCGGGTGTCGGCGAGAACGGCCAGGGCCTGTGGCAGCGTGGTCAGTGCCTTGTCGACGGTCGGGTCGTTGGCCGCGAACTGTCCGGCGAGGCTGTTGAGATGTTCGGTGGCCGTGATGATGTCGTCGGTCTGCGCGTTCACTCCGGTGATGAACGTGTCCAGTTGGGTGAGCAGGCTGCGCATATCGGCCTCCCGACCGGCCAGCGCCTTGGCGAAGGTCTGATTGATCTCCTGCAACTCCCCCAGACCGCCGCCGTTGAGCAGAACGGACACCGAGGCCAACGTCTGCTCGGTGGTCGGGTAGGTGGCCGCCCGGGACAGCGGGATCACCGATCCGTCGTGCAGTTGCCCTTGCGGCGCTTCGTCGGTGGGCGGGGCCAGTTCGATGTGCATGGATCCGAGCAGGCTGGTCTGACCGACCTTGGCGGTGCTGTTGGCGGGCAGGTGCACGTCGCCGTTGATGCGCATGGTCACCAGGGCGTGCCAGTCCTGTACCTCGATCTTGGTGACGTTACCGACGTTGACGTCGGCCACCCGGACCCGGGTGTTCTGCTGGATGACGACGACGTCGGGCAGCTGCGCCTGGATGGTGTAGGAGCCGCCGCCACCACCCTCGGTGCCGGGCAGGCTGAGCGAATTCAGGCCGCGCCATTGGCATCCCGGGATCATCACCACGCAGGCCACCAGCAGCGCGGCCAACACCGGCCGCCTCACGGGCCGGGCACCATCAGGCCGGGCAGCCCGGAGGCGGGATCGGGTGTCGCGACCGGCGGCGCCTGCGCCGCCAGCACCTGCATGGGATCGGCCGGCGGCGCCGGGGGCGGGGGTGGCAGCAGCGGGTCGCCCGGTGGCCGCAGCCGGTCTTCGCTGTAGGTGATCTCGTTCGGGCGGGCCATGGTGCCCACGAACGGGTTGCCGCCGATCGGGAAGAAGTTCATCTGCCGGTTTTTCACGATGGGCGCCAGGTACTGCACGCACAGTTTCGACGATTGCTCGAAGTTCAGCCGGGAAGCGGCTTGGACTGCGCTGCAGAGGAATTGGACGGTATCGGCGAAGTTGACCGGAGCCAGGATGCCGGTGATGGCGCTCTGCGCGGGTTGGTAGATGTTGACGAAATTCTGCAGCACCGTCGGTGCGATGTGCAGCACCTGTTTGATGTCGGTGCGGCTGTCGTTGAGCGCGGTGGTGATCTGGTTGAAGTGGTCGAAGGTGGTACCCAACGCATCCCGGTTGTCGGCGATGAAGCCGCGCAGGTCACCGACCGCGACGTCGAGGTTCTGGGTGGCGTCGGCGACTTCGTTGGGGGTGTTGGTCAGCACGGTGCTCACCTGGGCGAGGTTCTGGTTGAATGCGGCCAGCAGATCACTGCTGGAGCTGAGCGCCGACACCAACAACTGCATGTTGCGCACCGTGCTGAAGATGTCGGTGCTGTGATCACCGAGCGCCGAAACTGCCTGCGACAGTTTGATCACGGTGTCGCGGGCGGTGTCGCCCTCACCGCGCAGGTTTTCTGCGGTGCTGTTGACGAATTCGCCGACGGAGTTCGGCCCGCCGGGGGTTTGTGGCTGCAGCGACGCGGTGAGTTTCTCCAGTTGTTGACGGAAGTCGTCCCATTCCACCGGGACGGCGGTGCGTTCCTGCGGAATCGCCGCGCCGGCAGCGAGTTTCGGACCACCGTCATAGGCGGGAACCAGCTGGATCGCGCGGGCGCTGACCAGAGACGGGGACAGGATGGCCGCTTTCACGTCGGCGGGCACCGGGTACTGCGCGTCGACGGAGAAGGTGACCTTGGTGGTGTGTGGTTGCGGTTCGATCTTGTCGACGGTGCCGACGGCAACGCCGAGGATGCGGACCTCGTCACCGGTGTAGAGCCCGTTGGCGTTGGCAAAGTAGGCGACAAAGGTGTCCTTGGCCACGTGCTTCCACCATCTGGATCCGTCCGGGGTGGCGACCACCGAGATCCCGGCAGCCAGGATGACCACCAGCAGCGCCGCCGTCAGCAGTCGCGCGTTACCTCTCATGGCTGGCCTCCCGGCTCACCAGGCGCCGGCACGTAGACCGGGGTGGGCCCGGTATACGGGACCGGGCCGACGATCCCCGGTGGGGCGGGGGCCGGCGGTCCCGGCGGCGGCCCGCCGGGCGGCGGGGCGGGCAGCGGCTCGCGGTAGGGGTAGCGCGGATCTCCGGGATTCCCGGTGATGGCGTCGGGCAGGGTGAGGTTCGGCTCTCCGCCCTGACCGGTGCGCGGGTAGGGCACCGGCAGCGCCGGGGTTCCCGGTTGCCCGATCGCGGGGTCGACCAGTTCGGAGGGCAGCTTGACGTTCGGGTCCAGGCCGAGGTCGGAGAACGCGGCATCGATGAACGGCTGGACGAACTGGCCGGGCAGCAGGTTGACCAGGGAGGCCTTGAAATACGGTCCTGCCCCGAGCACCTCGCCGAAGGACATGGCGTACCGGCGGAACAGCGTGACGGTGCGTTGCAGTTCCTTCTTGCGGTTGTCCAGGATGGAGAGCACACCATTGAGCTTGTCCAGCGCGGGTTTGAGGGCGGCCTTGTTGTCGGCGACCAGTCCGGAGATCTGCTGGGATACCGCGGTCAGGTTGGTCATGAAACCGTCCACCGCGTCGCGTTGGGCGACCAACTCGGCCAGCAGGGCATTGGCATTGACGACCAGGCCCGCAATCTGGTCGCTGCGCTTGGCCAGCACCGCGGTGACCTTGTTGGCGTTGCCCAGCAGGTTGCGCAGCTGTGCGTCGCGCGCGTTGAGGGTGTCGGAGAACTGCGCGACACCGTCGAGGGCAAGTTTGAGGTCAGCGGGCGTCTGCTTGAACGTGTCGGCCAACGTGGTGAGCGCGGAGGACAATTGGGTGGTGTCCAAGCCGCTGATGGCGGTGGTCAGGTCGCCGAGCGCGGTCGGCAGGTCGTAGGGCGAGGTGGTGCGCTCCAGCGGGATGGTCTCGGTCAGCGTCCCGGCCCCGCGTGGAGTGACTTCCAGCATCTTGGTGCCGAGCACGGTTTCGGTCTTGATGGCGGCCTCGGTGCGGTCACCGAGGTCGACACCGTCCTTGACCGTGAAGTCGACGCGAACCTTGGTGCCTTCCAGGTGGATATCGGACACCCGGCCGACCGAGAGTCCCGAGACCCGCACATCGCTGCCCGGTTTGATGCCGCCGGCCTCGGCGAAGTAGGCCGAATAATCGGAGGTGCCCTTGATGAACGGCAGTCGGTCGTAGGAGAACGCGGCGACGACGACCAGCGCGGCGATGACGGTTCCGACGACGCCGACGGCGATCCGGTTGCGTTCGGCGAGGGGTTTGATGGTCGGGCGTTTCAGCTTCATCGCGGTCCCCCGTCGCTGTGCTGGACCGGTTTCGGTGTGCACCGCCCGGTGTCCTGGCCGGCGAGTTTGACGTACACCGGTTGACCGCCCTTACCGTTGACCTTGAGGATGGCGTCGCAGAGGTAGAAACCGAAGTAGTCGCCGTAGAGCCCGTTACGCGCCAGGATCTGGTAGGCGTCGGGCAATGTGCGCACCAGATCGTCGACGTAGGCGTGGTCAGCCTCGATCTGACCGGATACCCGATCAGTCTGCACCACAGCCTCTTTCAGCGGTGGCCGCATCTGCGTCAACAGATCGGTGATGGTGGCCGTTGCCGCGCTGATATGCGCGACCCCGTGGGCGATGTCGGTCCGGCGGTCCGACAGGCCTTGGACCAACTCCGAGAGCTTGTCCAGCCCCGCCGAGAACTGCTGGTCCCGCGCGGCGAAGGTGCCGAGCACCGTGTTGAGGTTGGTGATCACCTGGCCGATCAGCTGGTCGCGCCCGGCCAGCGTGGTGGTCAGCGCGGAGGTTTGGGCCAGCACCGAGGAGATGGTGCCGCCCTGGCCTTGGAACACCTTGAGCAGTTCACCGGACAGCGCGTTCACCTGGTCGGGGTCCAGTGCCCGGAACAGCGGACGGAATCCGCCGATCAGGGCGTCGACGTCGAGGGCTGGAAAGGTGCGTTCCTTGGGGATCGTCTCTCCTGGGGTGAGTCGGCGTACCGAGCCGGCCCCTTCTTCCAGGGCGAGATAGCGGTCGCCGATCAGGTTTTCGTAGCGCACGGCGGCGGTGGTGCCCTCGGTGAGCGTCAGGTTCTTGTCGATGGCGAAGTCGACGTGCACGGTGCCGTCTTTTTGCAGGGTCATCGAGCCGACCTTGCCGACCTCGACACCGGCGATGCGCACGAAGTTGCCTTCCTTGAGCCCGGACACGTTGGTGAACACGGCGTGGAAGGTGGCACGGGAGTCGAACCGGAACTGCCCGAACACGGTCAGCAGCACGAACAGGAAGACCAGGCACAGCGCGGTGAACAGCGCCACGCGTATCACCGTGCCGGCGATGCTGGCTCGTCGCATGAGGTGTCCTAGGGGTTCGGGGTGTCGGGTGCCGCAGGCGGGGGCGGGCCGGGGGCGAATTGGGGCGGGTAAGGCCCGGGCGCCGGCGGGCCGTTGTACCGGATGCTGGGCGGTTCCGGCACCGCCCGGGTGACCGGGAGGTAGTTGGCCCAGCCGGGGAACCCGATCCCGGGGTTGGTCCGGATGTCCGGTCCGGTACCGAATCCGGTGTCGGTGACCAGGTATTTGACCGGGAAGTTCTTACTGACGTCAGGCAGGGAGCCGCAGCTGGGTTTGCCGCCGGGCCCGCCCTTGGCGTTGACGATCGGCAGGTTGTCCGGGAAACGGTACGGGTCGTCGCCGGCCAGCATGGCGGCGTCCATGATGACGGATTTCCCGTTGCCGCCCATGGCATCCCGGCCACCGTGTTCCAGGAACCATTGCGCCCCTTGGAACAGGCAGGTGTAGGTGGGCGAGTATTTCAGCAGCAGGCTGGTGGTGGGGTCCAGGATATTCATGGCGCGCACCAGGTTCGTCTGGTTGCCGCCGATGGTGTCGATGCCCGAGCGGGCGAAGCCGACCGCGGACAGCAGCAAGGTGTCCAGCGCCTGGGCGTGGGTGGTGATGGTGGTGCCGGTGGTCGCGGCGGAGTCCAGGATCGACAGGATGTCCTGGGCGGCAGCGGAGTAGGCGGCGGTGGTCTGGCCAAAGAGCTGCCAGTCGCGCTGGATGGTCGACATCCGGGGGTTCACGGTCAGTAGCAGGTTGTTGGCCGACGTGATCGCATCGCCGATGCGTTCACCCTTGCCGCGCAACGATTGCGCGACGGCTGAGAGCACCGAGTTCAGTTTCGCCGGGTCGATGGCGTGCACCACCGATTGCAGGTTCTCGAAGACGGTGTTCACCTCGACGGTGACGTTGCGGGACCGCAACACCGCACCTGCGCGCAGTGGCTGGGAGCTGGGGTCGTCGGGGATGATCAGGTCGACGTACTTGGCACCGAAGGCGGTGCTGGACTTGATTTCTGCCTCGACGTTGCTCGGCAGGTAGGCGAACGGTCCGGGGTCGAGCTTGAGGTCCAGCGACGCGAGCCCGTCGTGCGAGCCGATGGCCCCGACCTCACCGATCTGCACACCCCGCAGTTTGACCTTGGCACCGTTCTCCATCACCAGGCCGGCCCGGTCGGAGACCAGGGTGACGGGCACGAAGGACCGCAGCGTCCCGTTGAACAGCAGCGCCGTCAGCGCGACCGACGCGCCGATGACGACGAACAGGATGGGCGCGTACCAGATCGGGTCGGTCTTCTCGCGGCGGGCACTGTTGGTCATGCGATCTAACCCGACAGGTGGAAGTTGCCCGACTGGCCGTAGACGGACAGCGTGATGGTCAATAGGACGAATACCGTTGCGGTGACCGACGTTCGCACGGCGCGGCCGACGGCCTCTCCCACGCCGGCGGGTCCGCCGGAGGCGGTGAAGCCGTAGTAGGTGTGCACCACCATGACCGCGGCCGCCATCGACAGCGCGGCGACGAACGACCACACCAGGTCCATCGGCCGCAGGAAAGTGGAGAAGTAGTGCTGGTAGACGCCGTTGGACTGGCCGTAGATCACGGTGGTGCCGAACTGGGTGGCCAGGAACGACATCAGCACGGCCACGGTGTAGAGCGGGATGACCACGACCACCCCGGCGACGATGCGGGTGGACACCAGATAGGTGATGGACCGGATGCCCATCACCTCAAGCGCGTCGATCTCCTCGTTGATCCGCATGGCACCCAGCTGCGCGGTGGCGCCGGCGCCGATGGTCGCGGCGAGGGCTACCCCCGCCGTGGCGGGGGCGATGAACCGGACGTTGAGGAACGCCGACAGAAACCCGGTGAGCGCCTCGATGCCGACATTGGACAGGGTGTTGTAGCCCTGGACGGCGATCAGCGCCCCGGTGGACAAGGTGAGGAACCCGATGATGACAACCGTGCCGCCGATGACGGCCAGCGCGCCGGTGCCCAACCCCATGACCGCGATGAGCCGCAGTACCTCACCGGGGTAGCGCCGGAGGGCGTCGGCGATGAACGCCAGCGACTGGCCGTAGAACGCGGTCTGCTCCCCCAGGGTGCGCAGCCGGTCGACGATGGTGCGTCTGGTGGCGGTGGAGTCGGTCATCACGGCGCCACCTTGACGCCCAGTGCCGTCGCCAGAATGTTGATCAGGAACAGCGCCATGAAGGCGAACACCACCGTCTCGTTGACGGCGTTGCCGACGCCGGTCGGGCCGCCACCCACGGAAAGCCCTTTGTAGCAGGCGATCAGGCCGGCCGACAGCCCGAACAGCAGGGCCTTCACCAGCGACACGATGACCTGCGGCAAACCGGTCAGCAGCGTCAGACCGGCGACGAATGCGCCGGGGGTGACGTGCTGGACGTACACCACGAAGATGTAGCTGCCGGTCAGGCCCACCACGGCGACCACCGAGTACAACATCAGCGCCACGAAGGTGGCCGCGATGACGCGCGGAACCACCAGGGCTTGAACCGGATTGACGCCGATCACCTTCATCGCGTCGATCTCTTCGCGGATCGTGCGGGCGCCCAGGTCGGCGCACATCGCGGTGGCGCCCGCCCCGGCGACGACGATGGCGGTGACCACCGGCCCCACCTGGGTGACCGACGCCAGTGCGGCGCCGGCGCCGGACAGGTCACCGGCGCCGATCTCCAGCAGCACGATGTTGAGGGTGAAGACGATCAGCACGGTGTACGGGATGGACAGCATGATGGTCGGGAAGATGGACACCCGGGCGACGAACGAGATCTGCTCAAAGAGCTCGCGCCAGGCGAACGGCCGCCGGAACGCGGCCGTGACCGTCTCGGCGGACAGCACCACGAAACCGCCCACGGCATCCATGGACTTGCTCAGCTGCGCCGACCCGCTCACCGCGCGGACGTTAAGGCCGCACCAGTTAGCCGTCAAAGCGAGCGCCGGCGGGAAAGCCGACGTCAATATGGGATTTTGCTGGTGGGTTTGACGAGCACGGTTTTGCGCAGGCTGATTCCATCTCGCCGATGGAAACGCTTGCCGCGCAGTAAGCTCGACCCATGGCCCCAGCTACGCCCGATGTCGACCCGACTGTGCCACCCAGCGGTACCGGATGTGTGGAATGCGAGGAGGTGGGCGGCTGGTGGGTGCACCTGCGCCGGTGCGCGGCGTGCGGGCACATCGGCTGCTGCGACGATTCGCTTGCCAGGCACGCGCAGGCGCATTGGCGCCAGTCCGGCCACCCCGTCATCCGCAGCTTCGAGCCGGACGAGGACTGGTTCTGGAACTATGACACCAACGCCTACTACGACGGGCCGGAATTGGCTGCCCCGCAAGGCCATCCGGTCGACCAGCCGGTGCCGGGCCCGCGTGGGCGGGTGCCGAGGGACTGGATGAGCCAGCTGCAGGAGCGCCAGGACTGAGCCGGCAGTCGGTCAGCTGCCCAACGCCGCCTGGGCGGCGTTGTAGCCAGGGATGAAGGTGATGCCCGGTCCACCGTGGCAGCCGGCACTGCCGAGGTAGAGGCCCTCGACCGGAAGGGGTTGGTCGGCATAGCCGGTTGGCCCGGGCCGGTTGGGCCCCATCTGCTCGGGATGGATGAGACCGTGGCAGTAGTCCCCGCCGGGTGCACCGAACATGGTGCCCATGTGTTTCGGGGTGAAAGTGGTGTGCCGGGTGATGAGCTTCTCGAAATCCGGTGCGATGCGGGTGATCTTCTCGATGACGCGGCGGCCCATCTCCGCTTTGAGTTCGCCGTAGGACGCCGAGGCCGCTTCCGGACCGTCTTGGATGGGAAACCACAGTGAGAACGCCGACACCGCATGCTTGCCCGGTGGGGCGAGGTCGGGGTCGTGCACCGACGGCAGCTGCATCGCGACGGCGGGGTCGGCCGGCACGATACCGCGCCTGCTGCCCTCCCACTGTTGTTGCAGTTCTTCGGGAGTATTGAAAAGGCCGATGGCAGATTGCATCTCGGGGTCGTTGAGGATGCCGTAGGGCTCGGCGAAGGTGGGGATGCCGTCCAGCGCGAAGTGCATCTGCAGATAGCTGCCGCGGTGGTCGATGCGGGCGAAGCGTTCCCGGACGTCGGCGGGGATGGCGGCGGGGTCGACCAGTTCGTTGACGGTGAGGTCGGGGGCGACACCCGAGATGACCACCGGGGCGGTGATGGTGGATCCGTCCTCCAGGCGCACGCCGGTGACGCGGCCGCCGTCGACCAGGATCTGCTGCACCTTGGCCCGCAGCCGCAGCTCACCCCCGGCGTCGGTGAGTCGGCGCAGCAGGTGATCGGTGAGCGCTCCGATCCCGCCGCGCAGTTTCTTCATCAGCACGGCGTTCTCGTCCGGGACGGCGAGGCCGAAGGCCAACGCCGCGGCGCTGCCCGGGGTGTCAGGGCCCCGGTAGGTGGTGTTGACGGCGAGGAAGGACAGCATGCCGCGCAGCGCGCCGTGTTTCTCGCTGTCCGGCAGATACCGGTTCAGTACGTCGGTGACCGAGCCGAACAGCATGTCACTGATTGCCGAGCGCTCGAATTCGTTTGTGGCGCAGGCATACATCTCGTCGAGCGTGCGCGACGGGCGGCCCGCGTCGAACCGGCCGAGCGCGCGGGTGGGTGCCTGGCTCCAGGCCATCAGCCCGGCCATGCCGTTGACCGCTTCGGCGCCGTGCACCTCGTTGAGGTGGGTCAGCAGCTTCATCGGGTCGGTGTAGTAGACCACCGGATCGTCGCCGATACCGCGCAGCGACACCGACATCACGTCGACGTCGACGGTCGGTAGTTCGTCGAGCCCGAGTTCGGCGCTGACCACGGCCGAGGTCGGGAATTGCAGCGACCCGGCGATCTCGAATTTGTAGCCGTCGAAGAGTTCGACGGTGGAGGCCATGCCCCCGGCGTAGAGCTTGGCGTCCAGGCACACGGTGTGTAGTCCGGCGCCCTGCAGGAGTGCGGCGGCGGCCAGACCGTTGTGGCCCGCACCGATGACGATGGCATCGAAATCCGTGGAATCCGGCATAAATCGAGGCTCGCAGCCGGAGCAAGTTTTGTCAATATTGACAAAACTATATCGGCAGAATGCCCGTCTCCAGCGAGTTCAGCGCCGTCTTGCACAGCCGCGCCAACTCGGGCAGCGACCGCTCGCCCAGCATCCACACCTCCATGGCCCCGAACACGGCGGCCGCGATGCACCGGGCCGCCACCGTCACCCGCAGCTGGTCGTCGGTGCCCGGCCGGGGCGGATGGTCGCGAAGCAGATGCCCCTCGACCACCTCGGCGAAATCCGCTTCGACCTGTCGGATGTGTCGCACGATGCGACCCGGCTCCAATTCCTCGGCGCGCAGCTCGGCGATCTTGGCCACCGCCTCCACGTCGTAGGGCGAGGCCAGGATCGCCGAGTGCACCGACTCGACGATCGACTCGCCGGACGACCGTTCGGCCAGAGCCGCGCGGAACCATTCCAGGCCGGCGTCGTAATCCACGAACAGCAGGTCGTGCTTGGACGAGAAGTGTCGGTAGAAGGTTCGCAGCGACACCCCGGCATCGGCGGCGATCTGCTCGGCCGAGGTGTCCTCGACACCCTGGGCCAGGAAGCGCACCAGGGCGGCCTGCCGGAGCGCTTCGCGGGTGCGCTCGCTGCGCGCCGTTTGAGCTGGCCGGACCATCCCTGCAACGTACCGCAGCGCAGAAGTCAGGAGGCCGGCGTGATGAGCGCGATGGTGGCCGCCACCGCCTCCTCGGTGAAATCGCTCATCGCGCCGCCGTTCTCGACGGTGACCGCGGTGAGCTCACGAAGCCCGCCCAACAGCATGATCAGCCGCTGCCGTGAGATCGGTCCGATCCCGGCGGCCCGGAACATCTCGCTGTCCACCAGACCGTGCACCATGTCGACGAACTGCTCCATGGCTTCGCGGGTCAGTCGCCGACCGGCGGCGCCCAGGGAGTGCCCGTCCCGGATCCAGCTCAGCGTCAGGTCGGGCCGGGACTCGGCCGAGGCGATCCACGCCTCGATGGCTTGGCGGGCCTGCTGCTGCCACGGCGCCGCCGGGTCGACCGCCGCGGCGATCTGGCGCACCTGGTCGGCATTGGCCTCGCTGAGCAGTCCGACGAAACACTCCTCCTTGCTGGCGAAATGCTCGTAGAAGGTGCGCCGGGAGGTGCGGGCCCGACGCACGATGTCGGCGATCGTCGTCTTGGCATAACCGGTTTCGGCGATCGACTCCTCGAAGGCCGTGAGCAGTCGCTGCCGGAAGTCGGGTGCAGCGGGTTCGGTCGTCACCAGGTCCACCTCATATCGGGCAGTCATCGTACTGCCCGGCAACGCGCAGGAGATGCACAGCGAGCAGCCCCATACTGGCCGCCATGTATCCGGCGGTGGCTCCGCTGACGCTGTCCACCGCGCTCACGTCGTGGACGGTCGACGCGGCTTCGGCGGCGCCGCTCCTGCTGGCGGGCGGCGCCTACGCGTGGTGCTGCCGGCGCGCCGCCGTGCCCGCCGCGCGGCGAGCGGCGTTCTGGTCCGGTATCGGGGTCTGGGTGCTGGCCACCATGAGCATGGTCGGGGTCTACGCCCCGGTGCTGTTCTGGGTGCGGGCGCTGCAGGTGCTGCTGTTGCTGTTCGTGGTTCCCATGCTGCTGGCATTGGGCACCCCGCTGACGGTGGCGCGCCAGGCCGGTGGCGCCGCCGTCGTCGACCGGGTGCTCGCCGGGCGCACCGCGCGGGCCCTCACCCACCCGGCGACCACCTCGGTCGTGATGCTGGCCACCCCGTGGCTGCTGTACCTGACCCCCTGGTATGTCGCGTCGCTGACGAACCCGGTGCTGGCCTCGCTCACCCGGATCATCCTGCCGCTCATCGGTTTCGGCTACTTTTATGCGCGCATCCAGGCCGACCCGGTGCCGCGTCGGTACCCCCAGATGCTGTCGATGGTCATCAGCATCGCCGAAACCCTCGGCGACGGACTGCTGGGCATCGTGTTGTGGTTGGGCCCGCTGATCGCCACCGACTACTACCTGGCCGTCAACCGCACCTGGGGTCCGAGCCAGCGGGTGGACCAGTCCGTCGGCGCCGGCATCCTGTGGATCCTCGGCGACGTGCTGGGGGTGCCATTCCTGATGGTGCTGATGCGCGCGATGTCCTCCGACGAGAAGAAACAGGCCGCGATCGTGGACGCCGAGCTGGATGCCCAACTCGACACCGTCGACGACGAGGCGCCGCCGACGCTGTGGTGGGAGGCCGATCCGCAGTTGCGGGACCGATTCCACCGTCGCACAACCGATTAGGTATCCATGCTGAGCTATCTCCAAGCCGTGCTGATCGGCGCCTTACAAGGTGTCACCGAGTTGTTCCCCATCTCCAGCCTGGGCCACTCCGTGCTGGTTCCGGCCTGGCTCGGCGGGTCGTGGAGTGACCTTGTCACACAGGGGAACTCGAATGGCCATACGCCCTATCTGGCCTTCGTGGTGGGCCTGCACGTCGCAACGGCGCTGGCGCTGCTGGTGTTCTACTGGCGAGACTGGGTGCGCATCGTCGGCGCCTTGATCACGTCGGTGCGCACGCGCCGCATCGAGACCTCCGCGCAGCGGCTGGGCTGGCTGCTCATCATCGCCACGGTGCCCACCGGGTTGCTGGGCCTGGCGTTCGAACACCCGCTGCGCAGACTGTTCGCGACCCCGCTGGTGGCCGCGGTGTTCCTCACCCTCAACGGTGTGATTCTTGCCATAGGCGAGGTGCTGCAGCGCCGGCGTGCGGGCACCCGCGCCCTGGTCGAATTGCAGCCGCTGGAGGCCGCCGGGATCGGTTTGGCGCAGAGCCTGGCGCTACTGGCCGGGATCAGCCGCTCAGGTGTCACCATCGTCGGGGGACTGCTGCGCGGCCTGGACCACGAGGACGCCGCGAAGTTCGCGTTTCTGCTGGCCACGCCGATAATCCTGGCCGCCGGGGTGCTCAAGCTACCGGAGCTGGCCGGACCTGCCGGGCACGGCATCGGCGGGCAGGTGCTCGCCGGATCCGCCGTCGCGGCGCTGACGGCGTACCTGTCCGTACGCTTCCTGACGCGCTACTTCCAGCACCGAACGTTGCTGCCGTTCGCCGTCTATTGCGTTATCGCGGGAGCGGCCTCGGTCGTACACTTCGCCTGATATGCCCGACGCCGCCCGGCACCGAATGCCTGAACCGCCTCGGCGCCGGCTCCGCTGGGCCCGCGTCGTCCTTGCCATGGTCTCCAGCGTGCTGGTGGCGGTGTCCGGGGCGGCATGGTGGACCACCCGCGGCGTGCTGACCGGCTTCACCGTCTCGCAAGCACTGGCGCAGACCGTCCACACCAAGGGCGGACCGATCACCATCCTGCTGATCGGCTTGGACTCGCGGAAAGACCAACACGGCAACGACCTGCCGCAAGAGGTGCTCGACCAATTGCACGCCGGAGACTCCGAGACCGGCGGCTACAACACCAACACCCTGATCCTGGTGCACATCGACGCCGACAACAAGGTCACCGCGTTCTCCATCCCGCGGGACGACTACGTCGAATTCCACCGCCTGCCCGGTTACACGAACATCAAGATCAAAGAGGCGTACGGGCTGACGAAGTTCTACACCGAACAGCACCTGGCCGACCAAGGCATCGACGACCGCGAACAGCTGGAGATGGCGGGGCGCGAAGCCGGCCGGGCCGCCACCCTGGGCGCCGTGCGCAACCTGGTCGGCGTGCCCATCGACTACTTCGCCGAGATCAACCTGGGCGGCTTCTACGATCTGGCCTCCAGCCTGGGCGGTATCCAGGTGTGTCTCAATCACGCTGTGCACGACGACTATTCAGGTGCCGATTTCCCGGCCGGCCATCAGACCCTGAACGCCGCGCAGGCGCTGGCCTTTGTCCGCCAGCGGCACGGCCTGGAGAACGGTGACCTGGACCGGACCCATCGCCAGCAGGCGTTCCTGGTCGCGGTGATGCGCCAGCTCCAAGAGTCCGGCGCGTTCACCGATCTCGGCAAACTGAACGAGTTGATGGCCATCGCACACAAGGACATCGTGTTGTCCGGCGGCTGGGACTCCGACCTGTTCCGCAGGCTCGGCGCGATCAGTGGCTCCGACGTCGTCTACAAGACGCTGCCGGTGCTGCGCTATGACACCCGAAACGGCCAGGACGTCAATATCATCGATCCCGATGCCATCAAAGCCCAGGTGCGCGAGGCGTTTTCCGACGGTAACGCCGTCACCACCACGGCTGCCGTCCCGACCAACCCGATCCAGGTGGTCAACGCCGAGGGCAACTGGACGGCGTCCACGGTGGCCACCGCCCTGGAAAAGCGCGGATACCAGGTGGAAAAGCCCGATGTACAGCTCGACGACAAGCCCGCCCTGACCACCGTCAGCTACGGGACCGGCGCCGAGGACGTGGCCCAGCGACTGTCGGGGTTGCTCGGCGACGTCGTCACCGTGCCCGGCAAGGATCTGCCCGCAGGCCAGGTCCGCGTGGTGATCGGCAACGGGTATCTCGTGCCCACCAAGCTGACGACGTCGGAGTCCGAGACGTCCAGCAGCACGACCACCGCGTCGACATCCACTACCGCCACCACGGCGACGCACTCGCCGTGGTTCGGTGTCGACGATGGCGCCGACACCGACACGACGCCCGACCACGGGCTGCCGGTCAGCGGCGACCGCACACCCTGCGTCAACTGAGGTCACAGCCGGTTGACATTGGTCACCGAGTCAACCGTCAGCACCCCGTCCTAGCCTGGCGCAGCGATGACGCTGCCATTCCTGGGTCCGATCACGCTGGCGGGTTTCGCCCACGCCTGGTTCTTCCTGTTCGCGCTGGTCGCCGCCGCCGTGGCGGTGTTGTACGTGGTCATGCTGCGCCGGCGGCGCACCCAGGTTCTGCGGTTTGCGAACCTGCACATCCTTGAACAGGTGGCGCGGGTACGCAGGGACCGCTGGCGACATGTGTCGGCGGTGCTGCTGGTGGCTGCCCTGCTGCTGCTGACCTGCGCCCTGGCCGGGCCCACCCACGATGTGCGGATTCCCCGGGATCGGGCGGTGGTGATGCTGGTGATCGACGTGTCGGAGTCCATGCGGGCGACCGACGTGGCGCCCAGCCGGCTGGCCGCGGCGCAGGCGGCCGGGAAGAAGTTCACCGATGAGCTGACCCCGGGTATCAACCTCGGGTTGATCGCCTTCGGCGGGTCGGCGACGGTGTTGGTGGCGCCGACCACCAACCGCGCCAAGATGCGCAACGCCATCGACGGGCTCAAGCCCGAGGAACGGACCGCGACCGGTGAGGCGATCTTCACCGCGCTGCAGGCCATCTCCACCGCCGATGCGATCGTCGGGGGCGGGGACGGTCCGCCGCCGTCGCGCATCGTGCTGGAGTCCGACGGCAAGGAGACGGTGCCCTCGGAGCCCGATGAGCCGCGTGGTGCGTTCACCGCAGCCCGCGCAGCTCGTGATCAGGGCGTGCCGATCTCGACGATCTCGTTCGGCACCCCGGACGGCTACGTCGACCTCAACGGCATCCGGCAGCCGGTGCCGGTCGACGACGCCACCTTGAAGAAGATCTCCGAGATCACCAAGGGACAGATGTTCCACGCGTCGAATCTCGACCAGCTCAACGGGGTCTACGACACGCTGCAGCAGCAGATCGGGTACCAAACGGTGCCCGGGGACGCCAGCGCCGGCTGGTTGCGGCTGGCCGTGCTGGTGACGGTGGCGTCGGCGGTGACGGCGCTGACCCGCAATCGCCGGCTGCCCGCCTGAGGACATAAGAAAAGCCCGGGGCATCAGCGGCCCGGGCTCTTCTTGCGGAGGGTGGTCAGAAGGTGGGGATGAAGGTTCCGTCGACCCAGACACCCCAGTGGTTCCAGCCGGCATCCCACACCTGCGGGTTGCCATTGGCCCAGACGGGATCGACCGGCTTGGGCGGTGCCCACGCCGGCGGCGAGGCAACGGTCGGGCCGGCCGGCGGGGCCGGCGGCATCGGGACGGGCTCGGCGCTGGCCGTGGCGGCCAAGGCGAGCGGCCCGGCGAACAGGGCGGTGGCGACGGCTGCACCGGCGCACACGTTCTTGATCCTCATCGATCGTTCCTCTCCACGCGGTTGTCTCCGAACACGCTGAACGGGAACGTGAATACCGTTTTGGTGGGCTAGGTAAACCTGGGAGTGATCTAGATCTCAGGATGCCGGCTCCCCCGCACTGCCTGTATATACATAATCCATGGAACCAATTGGCTCCACGTGCAAAAATCTCGACGATCGACGGCCACCCGAACTGCATCTGCCGGCACTACATAGACGGTCCACGGTGCCCACGATGGAACACATCTTTCGATGTAGCCGTGCCACTTCAAGGAGATCCCACGGCCCGAACCGGATCATGAAGCGTGCACTGACGTCACTTATCTACATAATGCAATGATGTATATTAGCCGTATGGCCAAGCGGGAAGACGATATCGACAGGATCGCCGAAGCCGTCAGAGACACTGCGCTGCTGGCCACGCGCAACTTGCTCAATCGCGAGGAGCTCAGCGTCTCGGCGATGGAGGTGTTACATACGTTGAGCGTCGACGGCCCGACACGTCTCACGACCCTTTGCGAGACCATTCGTGTCAGCCAGCCGGCAATGACTCAATTGATCCAGCGCCTCGACCGCCGCAACTTGGTCGCGCGCGCCCCCGATCCCGAGGACGGCCGCGCCACGATCATCGAATTGACCGAGAACGCGCGAGAACTGCTGGACCGCTTGCTCGACGAGGACAACCAAAAACTCGCCGCCCTGATGGGGACGCTCTCTACGAGTGATCAAGAGGCGTTCCGGCTGGCCATGTTCGTCGCCGGGCCGATCATTCGACGGCTCAACGAGAACGCCGCACTTCTTGCGCAGACCGCCACCACGTCTCGCTAGCAGCAGCCACACCGACCGCGCAGGCGATGCCAGCCCTGCCGCATGCATTTCATTGGAGGAACAACCATGACCACTCTGCTCGTCCTCGGCGGCAGCGGCCGCACCGGGATCCATGTACTCGAGTACGCCGCCGCGCGCGGTCATCGCGTTCGCGCCCTGGTGCGCAATCCCGACATCGTCCGTGCTCCGGCCGGAGTGGAACTGATTGCGGGCACGCCGTCCAACATCGACGATATCCGCACGGCCGCGCACGGTACCGAGGCGGTGATCAGCACCCTGAACAATGCGCGCGCCTCGGACAATCCCTGGGCCAAGCCCGTCAGCCCGCCGATGTTCATGACCGACGCGACCCGAAATGTCCTGACCGTGATGGGCGAGCAGAACATCCGCCGGATCGTCATCAACTCCACGATGGGCGCGGGTGACGACTGGGCTCGCATCAACCCGTTGTTCAAATTCATCGTCAACATCTCCAACATCAAGGCGGGCTTCGTCGACCACACCGGCGTCGACAAGCTCGTGCGCGCCTCCGATACCGACTGGACTCTCGTCAGGGCAGTCGCCCTCAGCAACAAGCCGGCCAGTGGGCCCGTGCGGGCCGCGGAAGCAGGCACCGAAAAACCAGGCATGCGGATCAACCGCGCCGACCTCGCCGCTTTCCTCGTCGACACCGCCGAGGACGGCATGTGGATCCACCAGGCACCGATCGTCTGGAACTCGTGATGCACGCACGTTTGACATCAGTGAAGTCGTCATCGGCTGTCGCCGTGGCAGCCATGGTGTTGGTATCTGCATGCTCGGCGACACCCGGTAAAGCGCCTGAATTCACAGGCTCTGCAGCGCCCAACGCAGCCGCAGTACCCGGCATGAAAGATCTTGCGGCGGTGGCGCAGACACAGCTGGCCGCGCCGCCGCTCAACGTCACGGTGAACCAGCCGGATGGCGGTGCGGGTTTTGTGTTCATCAATGGTGGCGCGCCCGGCGCGGCGAATCTGTTCGGCAGCGGGAACCCCGGAATTCCGTCCGGCCCGGAAATCCTGGATAAACAAGGACGTCCGGTGTGGTTCTTGCAGATCCCCGACGATCAGGACGCCATGAACCTCCAGGTGCAGACCTACCAAGGGAAACCGGTGCTGACCTGGTTCCAGGGCGACAAGCTCTCCGGTGCCGATTACATCGCCGATACGAACTACAACATCATCAAGAAAATCACCACCGAGGGCGTCCCGTCGGATTCTCACGAGTTTCGGCTCACCCCGGATGGCAAGGCGCTGATCACCTCGGTCAAGCAGGTCGATGCCGACCTGTCCGATATCGGCGGGCCCAAAACCGCGAAGATCGCCGACAGCTTCGTCAACGTCATCGATGTCGCTTCGGGCAAAACATTGCTCTCGTGGGATTCGGCGCAACACCTTCCCGTCACCGACAGCGCGCTCAACTACGCACAGCTGCAGGGCATTCCGGGCGAAGGTGTCCTGCCGCTACATGTCAATTCGATTGCCCCCAGCCCAGGAGGCAATATGCTGGTGTCGGTACGCTCGGCCAACATGCTGGTCGATGTGAACGTGCAAACGGGCGCCATCAACTGGAAACTGGGTGGAAAAGACTCCGATTTCACCCTCGGCCCGGGGGTGGACTTCGCCGGACAACACGACGCGACATTCGTCGACGACAACACGATCATGTTGTTCAACAACAACGTCGACCTGGGCGGGAAACGCCACGGCCCCTCGAGCATCATGTGGATCCGGCTGGACCGACAGGCCAAGACCGCCACCCTGCTGCGCAACTGGGTCCAACCCCAGCCGGTAGACACCTTCACCCAAGGCAGCGCACAAGCACTCCCCAACGGCAACACCTTCAGCGGCTGGGGCGACGCCAACCACATCACCGAGTTCGCCCCCGACGGACGCATCGTCTGGAACGCCACCCAGCCCATCACCTCGACACAACAAGTCGGCACCGGCCCCAAGGCCATGACCGTCGGGGATGGCACATACCGTGCCTTCTTGCAGCAATGGAACGGACATCCCACCCAGAAGCCCGAGCTGACCGTGTCCAACGACAACGGCAGGCCCACCGTGCACGCGGTGTGGAACGGCGCCACCGACGTCACCCAATGGCGAGTCCTATCCGGCACCTCACCCGACAAGCTGACGCCAGTGGCAACCACAGACTGGAACGGCCTCAGCACCCCGGTGGCACTGCCCGCAGGAACCGCAACCACAGGCAACTACTTCACCATCGAGGCGCTGGACAAGAACGGCGCCATCATCGGCTCCACTAATCCCACCAAGATCTGATCCACACGACGCTCCCGGAACAGGCAGCGGTTCCGGACATTCTGCGCACAGCTTATCGATCCGACAACAACGTTGTACTCTGTTGTCGGACAGTATCTTTCGCTCTGCACACGGGCGGCCCACGCCCTACGATGCCAGCATGCCCGACAACGAATTGTGCTGGACTCCCGCATCCGAACTCGCCGACGCCGTCCGTACTGGTTCGATCACCACCACCGAGATCGCCACCGCCTTCGCCGATCGCATCGAGGCGGTGAACCCCGGCCTGAACGCCTATATCCACTTCGACCGGGACCAGGTACTGGCCGACGCCGCCGTACTCCACGACGAGGTGACCAGCGGCGCGCCGCGCGGGCCCCTGCACGGCGTCCCGTTCTCCATCAAAGGCCTGACCACCATGGCGGGCCTGCCGTTCGACTCCTCGCTCAAACCACTGGCCGGACAGCTGGGCAACCACGATGCCACCGTGGTGACGCGGCTGAAGAACGCCGGCGGGTTGTTCCTGGGTAAGACCAACGCCCCGGAGTTCGGTTACTACGGCGGCACCGACAGTCACCTGTACGGCCCCACCCACAACCCGTGGAAGCACGGCCACACCGCGGGTGGATCCAGCGGCGGCGCGGCCGCGGCCGTCGCAGCGGGCCTGGGACCACTGGCCGAAGGCGCCGACGGCGCCGGATCGGTGCGCATACCGGCGGCGATGTGCGGTGTGGTGGGCTTCAAACCGTCGCTGGGCCGCATCCCGCACACGCTCCTGGACGGCCGGCACTACACCCACATCTTCCACGGACCGATCACCCGCACCGTCGCCGACGCGGCGCTCATGTTCTCGGTGATGGCGGGGCCGTCGGACTCCGACCCGAACAGCGTGCCCGCCGACGGCATCGACTACGCGGCAGCCACCACCGGTGACGTCACGGGGTGGCGGGTTGCCTGGTCGCCCGATCTCGGCCTGGGCCACGTCGATCCAGACGTGGTGGCGGTGTGTGCAGAAGCGGTGCGGGCCTTCGAATCTCTGGGTGCCACCGTCGAAGAGGCCACCCCGGCATGGGGCGACCCGGAGGAGGCGATGTGGAAGGGACTGTGGGTTCCCGGGTACTCGTGTGAGTACGACGTCCTGGACTGGAAAACCCAGCACGGCCAGGTCGACGACAACCTGATCGAGATCTTCGAGCAGGCCGAGACCCTGACCGCGGTGGACATCGGCCGGGCCGAGGCGTTCCGCGGCCAAATGTGGGACGCCTTCAGCGAGTTCATGCGCACCTACGACATTCTGGTCAGCCCGACGCTGGCGACCCCCACGTTTCCGTTGGAACGCTTCGCCCCGCAGTGGCTCGAAGGGCAGTCGCTGCAACGCCAGCTCCTCGGCTGGCTGCTCACCTACCCGTACAACATGACCACCACACCCGCCATCACCGTGCCCGCGGGATTCACCGCCGACGGCCGGCCCGTCGGGCTGCAGATCGCCGGGGCACACCGCGCCGATGCCGCCGTCCTGCGCGCCGCGGCCAACTACGAGGCGGCCCGACCCTGGGCCGACGTCAGACCGGCCGTCTAGAGCGACGCGAGCCAGAACGGCCAACGCGGGTCCGCCATCTTCAATCGGGCCCGCATCAGTTTCCAGCAGCCGTACTTGTGATAGTCGAAATCCCATGCCGTACTCAACTGTTGGTTGACGCATGCCCAGAGACCCCATTTGGTGTCGGCCAGCGCCCCGCAGACCTGCACCCGGGCGAGGAGGCCGAAATCACTGCGGCCGTAGAAGTCCTCGACGAGTTCGATGACCTGTTCCTCGGTATAGAACATCTCGGTGGTGAGCAACGCCAGCTCGTAGGCGCGTTCGTTGTTCGAGGCGAACTCGTAGTCGACCAGCTTCATCGGCCCGCCATCGGCGACGAGGAAATTCCCCGGCATCGGATCGTTGTGGCAGGCAGCAAGATCCAGACCCGAGGCAAGAAGCGCCGACTTGGCCACCTGGTACTCGCCGAGGATCAGCTCGGCATCGGCGGGCAGCCGCACCCCGAGCTCGCCGACCTGAGCCAGGTGCTCGTCGATCATGTCGAACATCGTCTTGGTGACGCTGAGCAGCCCGCCGTCGTGCAGCACCCGGTAGATGTCGATGATCTGATGGGCGACGGCGATATCCTTGAAATCACCGTTGGTGCAGGCCCGGTAGCCCTCCAGGAACTCGATCACCTCGACACCGGTATCGGCATCGAAGTACACCAATTCCGCGCCGATCCCCTTTTCGCCGGCCCGTCGTGCGGCCTCGTTGGCCAGCACCCGGTCGATGAAGGTATCACTGCCCTCGCCGGGGATCTTGAGGAAGTAGCGGGTATCGGTGCCGGCGACGGTGATGCGCCAGTTGCTGTTCTGCAGGCCACCGAACACTGGAGCGTATTCGATGTGCTTGCCGTGCCAGATCTCGATCGCTGCCAACGCGGCTTCCACGCGTCGTTCGACATCGTTGCGTGCGCTGCCGAGCACCCGGTTACCGGTGGTGTCGCGTGTGGTCGGTGCGGCGGTCACAGGTTGTTCACCCGATCGAAGAACGCTTTCTCGCCGAGACCGGCCCGCGCCCGCAGGAACTGCCAGTCGGAGAGTTTCGAGTATTCGAGGGTGCCCGGACGTGCGTGGTCCGCGTAGGCGCCGATCAATCCCCAACGGACACAGTCGGCGACACCGTAGACCCGCGCGCGATCGAACAGCGCTTGATCGAAACTCCCCCAGGCCGCCGCGAACACCTCACGCGCCGTCGAGTCGAACGGGCGGACCTCAGCCAGCAGAACACCGATATCCTGCAGCGGGTCCATCAACGCCGCGACATCCCAATCCACCAGCAACATCCGGCCGTCGTCGGCAAGCAGCACATTCGACACGTTGCCGTCACCGTGGCACGGCACCAGATCGAAACCCGTTGCCGCTATCCGCTTCTCGGCCATGCCCAGCATGCGCAACATCCAGTCGAAGTCGGCAGGCAGAGTAACCCCGTTCGCCGTGGCCAGTGCGGTCAAGGTGCGGATGTCGTCGAAGACGGTGGCCGTGCGGGTAATCGCGCTGAAATCGTGCACCTGCGCCCGTAGCGCGATCAGCTGTTCCAGCCGGGCATCGTCGTCGAAGATATCCAGGGTCGCCGTGGACGAGCTGTCGACCAGGTTCTCCAGGACCAGGATTCCGGCGGTGGGATCGACCGCGTACACCGCGGGGCCCACCCCGCGCAGACCGGCCTCGGCCGCGGCGGCGAATGCGTGCGGGATGTCGATATAGGCGCCCGCGTGGCCGATCATCGACTTGACGAAAGCAGCTGATGTCGTGCCGGACTCGTCCTCACCGCGCACATCGAAACACTCGGAGTCCGCACCCCACCAACTCGGGCTGGCCATCGTGGGGGCGGGATCGGCCGTGAAGGTGCCGGTGAACAGGCCCATGGCCCGCAACGGCTGCGCTATCGGCGGCGCGGTGGCACTCATGTCAGTTACCTCCTCCGGTGGGAACGGCCGTCGCGGGCGCAGGCCAGACGATGGTGACGGGACGCTGCTGCTCAAGCCATTTCGTCAAGCGCAACACCTCGCGGTCGGCAAAGCGCGGCCCGATCACCTGGATACCGACCGGCATGCCGGCGCTCATACCGAAGCACAGCGCGCTGGCTGGTTGTGCGGTCTGGTTGAACCACGCGGTGAAACCGCAGTGCGCCAGCGGATATGCCGGGTCCAGACCGCTGTCCTCGGCGGCGAATCCCACCACCGGCAGGACCGGGGCGATGACGTAGTCGAACGACGCGCAGGCGACCCGCATCCGCTCGGCCGAGCGGGCGACCGCCTCACCGTCACGGGCGAAGTCGGTTGCGCAGTAGCCGGCGCCGGGAGCACACCAGTGCCGGATCGCTTGATGCACCAGGGGCTGCAGATCGGGATGGATGGACTCGAGCTCGGTTGCCGCGCGTACCTGGAACAGCCGGTCCAGGGCCGGGTAGGGATCCTCGGAGAACACCGGCGGCATCGCCGACACCTGCGCGCCGGCGTCGCGCAACACCGCGGCCGCGTCGTGGACCACCGCCAGCACCTGATCGTCGGCGCCGAAGCCGGCACTCAACTCGGTGAGTACACCGATGCGCAGACCCTTGGGCGACAAAGGTTCCCGCGAGTCCGGTGCCGGGTCGGGCGCCAGGCTCCACAGGTCGCGGGTATCCGGCCGGCTCAGCACCTCGAACATGTCCATCACCTCGTCGACGGTGCGCCCCATCGGACCGGCCGAGCGCATGGTCGACGGCGCGGTGTGCGGGATGCGGCCCTGGGTGGGTTTGAGAGCGACCAGGCCGCAGTGCCCGGCGGGCAGCCGCACCGAACCCGCGATATCACTACCGACGGAGCCAAACCCGATACCGGCGGCCAGCGCGGCGCCGGCACCGGAGCTGGACCCACCCGTGCTGCGCGAGGTGTCCCACGGGTTGCGGGTGATGCCGTACAACGAGCTGACACCGGCTGCCATCATGCCGAAGTCGGGCATGGTGGTCTTACCGAGGATGACGGCACCGGCCTCTTTGAGCCGGGCAGCCGGCGGGGCGTCGACGCTGGCATCGGGCAGGTCCGCGTTGGCGGCGCAGCCGTGCCGCCATGGCATCCCGATCGCATTGACGCTGTCCTTGATGGTGACGGGCACGCCGTCCAACGGGCTCAGAGGCGTGCCGTCGGCCCAGCGTCGCGCCGAGGCCTGCGCCGCGGCGCGTGCGCCCGCGGTGTCCAGGTAGGCCATGGCGTTGATGGCCGGATTGCGGGCGTCGATACGCGCCAGCGTCAACTCCAGTACCTCGACCGGACTCGTTGCACCGCTGCGGTATTCGCCACGCAGGGCCTCGGCGTTGGCGTCCAGGATGGAATCGCTCATGTGAGTGCGGCCGCCTCGAGAGCTCCGGTCACCAGCTGGCGCGCGGTGCCGGTCAGCATGCGCAGGCCGGCCAGCAGGTGTGCATCGGTGCTGTACTCGTTTTCGTTGTGGGACACGCCGTCGACGCTGGGCACGAACAGCATGACCGTCGGCACCAGCGATTTCAGGTTCACCGAATCGTGGCCGGCCATCGTCGGCAGCGTCCGCCACCGCAACCCGAGATCGTCGGCGACGCCGCCGGCCAGGGCGATACCGGCCTCCTGATAGCGGGTGGAGGGTCGCGGGGTCGCCGATTCGATCTCGACGCGAACCTCGCCGGCCTCGTTGATGGCCGAAATGCGTTGCAGCAATGACCGGTGCGCGGCGTCGACGGTTCCGCCGTCCAGGGCGCGCAGATCCGCCGCCAGCCGGACCCGCGCCGGCACCACCACCGGCGAGTTGGGCTCGACGGTGAAGCTGCCGACCGAACCGAGCACCGTGTCGGAACCGAACTCGTCGGCGACGGCTCGGACCGCCAGCACCACCTGGCTGGCACCGACCAGCGCGTCACGCCGGTAGCGCATATGCGTCGCACCGGTGTGGGCTTGCTCGCCGTGCACGGTGATGGCGTACTTGTAGGCCGCCCAGTTCTCGGTCACCACCCCGATATCGAGGTCCTGGTCGATCAGCGTGCGGCCCTGCTCGATGTGGATCTCGGCGAAGGCGCCGGCCTGGGGCGGGGTATCACCGCCGTGGAAACCGATGGCTGTCAACGCTTCCCGGACCGTGACGCCGTCCTTTCCGACGGTGTCGAGCACGGCGTCGGCGGTCAGCTTGCCGGTGTACACGGCGCTGCCCATCAGGCTCGGCGAGAAGCGCGAGCCCTCCTCGTTGAACCAGTTCACCGCCGCGACGTTGAAGCGGGCCCCCTCGGGCTGGCTCGCGGCCGCTGCGGCGGCATAGGCCCCGGCCAGTACCCCGTAGGCGCCGTCGAAACGACCGGATGTCGGTTGACTGTCGAGATGCGAGCCGAGCAGGACGTACGGTGCGCCCGCGACGATCTCGGCGCAGCCGTACATGTTGCCGACGGCGTCGACACGGCAGTCGAGCCCGTTTTCGATGAACCAGTCGCGCAACCACTCCCGCGCCCGCCCGTCGGCGGCGGTGGCCGCTTCGCGGTCCACTCCGCCCGCCGCGGTCGCGCCGATCGCCGACAGTGCGGCGAAATCGGCGAGAAACCCGGATTCGGTCAGGCCTGAGGTCATCGGGTCTCTTCGGCCAGCTCGTGCACCTGCTCGTCCAGCGATACCGGCGCAGCGGGCGCCGCGATCCGCATCTTGGTCTTGGCGGCTTCGAACATCTCGTCGACCCGGGCCTTGTCGGAATCGTCGGTGCCGATCAGTGCGGCAGCGGCGAGGAAGACGGCCAGGTTGACCACCAAGCCGACGATACCGCCGGTCAAGCTGCCCAGCCAGCGCACGTCGTCGGGGTAGATCCAGGTCATCACCATCGCGACCAGGAAGCCCGAGAGCATTCCGGCCACCGCCCCCTGCTTGTTGCCGCCCCGCCAGAAGATGCCCAGGAACAGCGGCACCGCCAGCTGGATTACGCCTTGATAGGAGATCTGGGCCAGCAGCTGCAGCCGGGTCATGTTGAACGTGGCGTAGGCGACGACACCCGCGGCGATCATGAAGACCACCATCGAGGTCTTGGCGACCTGGGTCAGCCGCTTGTCCGACAGCGGCCGCTTGGTCGTGTTGACGAGGTCGTTGGCGATCTGCAGACCGCACACCTGCACGCTGCCGTCGATGTGGCCCATGGATGCCGCGAAGACGATGGTGATGCCGAGGCCGAGCAGCCAGGTGCCGCCGTAGTCGCTCATGATGGTGAACCAGCCGGCCTGCGGGCTGGCGGCGACGTCGGGCATCACCGTCGCGGCGATACCCACCAGCATCAGCAAGGTGTAGAAGACACCGGAGATCAGCACCGTGCACAAGGTGCCTGATTTCACCGATCGCACGCTGGAGGCGGTGTAGATGCGCTGGAAACTGGTCGGCCAGCACAGTGATCCGATGACGCCGGTGAAGATCAGGGCGAAGATGTAGAGCGGTCCGTACTTGTCACCGTCACCGGGCAGCACCAGGTACTGGTGTGCGACGTCGTTGAGGTTGGCAATGCTGATCGGACCACCGGCGATACCGGAGAGCAGGACCACGCACACCAGGGCCGAGAACACGTAGGCCACGGTGCCCTGGAAGGCGTCGGTCATGATCAGACCGCGCATCCCCATCCGGACGGTCCAGTACTGCCGGATCAGGATCACGGCCAGCCCGACGATCAGGCAGGTGGTGACCGACCAGGCGCCGTCGCTGGCGAGTTCGAAGACCGTGCCGAGGGCCTGCATCCCCAGAACCACCCAGGGGAACAGGGACACGATGCCGATGACGCTGGCGATGATGCGCACCGCCGGTGAGTCGAAGCGCTTGCCGAGCAGGTCGGGTTGGGAGCGCAGGTCGTATTTCTTGCCCCAGCGCCATGCGCGGGTGGCCATGAAGTACATCATCGCCACGCCCAGGCTGGAGTACGCCAGGCCGTAGAGGCCGAACACGCCTGCACCGGTGGCCAATCCGAAGAAGGCGATGAAGGTCGACCCCGGCCACCATGAGTTCACATAGCTCATGGCGACATACCACGGTCCGTAGCTGCGACCGCCGACGGCGTACTCGTCGAAGGTCGGCGATGTCTTTTGTTGGGTGACATAGAGAATAGCGATCACGATGGCGTAGAACACAGCCAGCATGGCAAGCATGATCAACATGTCAGCCTCCGAGGTTTTCTGCGAGTGGTTCCAACGAGTCGTCGTCGAGTTCGCCGCGAATGTCTTCGACGATGTAGAAAGCTGCCAGGGTCAGTCCGAGCACCAGGGCGTCGATGATCCAGTACATGATCGCGAACGGGATACCGAGGATCTCGAAACTGCTACCGCTGCCCCACAAATAGAGCGGCGGAAAGATCGCGAACAGGAGCGCGACGGCGTAGAGGGTGCCGAAGAAGATGACGATCGACCGGCGGCTGAGCCCGCGGATGAAGTCTTTCACAATGGAATTCCTTGTCGCTCGGGGGTTTCGGATCCCACATGGGACAACAGCGTGTCGTGGAGGAGACCGTTGCTGGCGATTCCGTTGCCGGCGTCGAATACTCGCCGACTGTCCAGGCTGGTGAAGCGGCCGCCGGCTTCCTCGATGATGACCGGCATCGGTGCCAGGTCGTAGGGTTGTGCTCGGTAGTCCACCACGGCGTCGGCGTGGCCGCAGGCCACCATCGCGTATCCGAACGCGTCGCCCCAGGTGCGCAGCACGGCACCCTGGCTGTGCAACCCGCCGATGATCTCGGGATCCCAGTCCTCCAGCCAGGTCGCCATCACGTAGGCGCCGTCGAGGGCGTCGTGACCCGAAACCCGGGCCGGCGCACCGTTTCGCCAGCACCCGCCACCCCGCTCGGCGTGCACCAGGGTGTCGGCGCTGGGCAGGTTGATCAGCCCGAAGACGATCTCGTCACCCTCTTGGACGGCGATGAGATTGGCGTACAGCGGTACGCCGCGGATGAAGGATTTGGTTCCGTCGATCGGGTCGACGATCCACCGATAGGCCGAGGTGCCCTCGGTGTCGGGGTATTCCTCACCGGTGAAACTGTCGGCGGGGAACGCGCCGGCCACCGCTTCGCGCATCGCCAGCTCGATCTCCCGGTCGGCCCGGGTGATCGGCGATCCGTCGGTCTTGGCCTGGACCGACAGGTCGGGCGTGGTGAAGTAGCGGCGGGAGATCTCGCCCGCGACCTCGGCCAGCTCGAGGGCGAGCCGGACACGATCAGCACGGTTGACGCTCACACGTAACACCCTTGGGATGAACCATTTCTGGTTCATCGGGCCACCTGTAAACGTTGCGTAACACATCCGGCGGTGATCTTTACACCGCGAACACGCGGACACGACGTGCCCGGGTTAGCGTGACAGCACGGTCTCCCCGCGGCTGACTCAGGAAGGGGTACGTCATGCTCGTGCACGAGCAAGCGCAGCAGGCCCTGCGCAGGCTGGCCGACGAACTCGCCGAGCGCGGCGAGCACCGGTTGCCGACCGAGCGCGCGCTGGCCGAGCGGCTGGGAATGTCGCGGACCACGGTGCGCCGCGCTCTCGACCTGCTCGAACGCGAGCACCGCATTCGCCGGGTCAAAGGCCGCGCCGGCGGCGCCTACCTGACCGACGTCACCCAACGCGACGCGTCACCGCAGGCTGCTCGGCCGTTCTGCCAGTCACACGGCATCGTGCGCAGCTTGAACACCGTGAAAGGAATCCCGGAGATTCTGCACGATCAGGGTTTCCGGGACGGCACGACCGTGATCCGGGCCGGGTTGGTGGCGGCGCCGGCTCCGGTCAGTTCGGCCCTTGGGATGGCCGACGGCGAGGCGGTGGTGTCGCTGCTGCGGTTGCGGCATGCTGACGGGGAGACGCTGTCCCTGGAGCAGATGTACCTGCGGCCCGAGTTGGCCGGCGTGTTACGCACCGGGATGACCTCGGTCTATCGCACCTTGCGCGCGCAGTTCGGGCTGCAAATCTGCGCCGCCGACGAGTCCATCGAGGTGGCCAGCGTTACCAGCGCCGAGGGGAAGTTGCTCGGGCGGCCCGCAGGCACGCCGGTGCTGAAGCTGGAACGCCTAGGTTTCGACCAACGCGGCCGGGCCTTCGAGTACTCGGTCGACCTGTTCCGCGCCGACCGCACCCGCCTGCACGTGCGGACGCAGTCGCCGGTGACCGCACAGGCGATGTGAGGCTGTCGGGCGGGATACCTTATTCCCCAGCGGTTTTCGATCTGGTGACGTTGCGCCGGCTAGATTCCGATCGCCTTTCCGATACTGAACAGGCCTATGAATACGACCAGTGACAGTGGGCCTGATAGCCAACCGATCAGCATTCCACGGCCGATTTGCGCGGAGACACCACGACGCAAGGCCAAGACGAACGCCACCAGGAGATCCACGAGGATCACCGGAACGTAGAACTCGTACCCGCCGAGCATCCCCGCAACGAACAGCCACAGGCACAGATTGACGAGAAGGATGTTGACCAGAGCGGCAACGAAGCCGAGCGGTCCATACCGCGTTGTTCTGGACGTTGGAGTCACCATCTCAAGACCGAGACGCTCAATACGACTCCACCGACAAGCACGATCACCGACGACCCGACCATACTCAGCGCGAGACCTCGAAGCCGCGGCGACGGTCGGGTCAGCAAAGCGCCCCCGAACAAGACCATCATTACCGTGCTGATGGCCAAACCGGTCAAGAACCACGCGCGGTCGTGTTCTGGAAACAACGACAGCTTTCCCAGCACCCACTGAGCGATAAGCATCGCGCCCAGCACCAGCTGGGTGGTGAATGGCGCCGCCCATGTCGCGGAGGACCATAAGCGGGAGCTATCCGATTGTGCGGTGGGAGGCGACATCATTCCTCTTGGGGTTTCATCCTCGTGCGTCAACGCTGCCGCGGCGTCGGTCCTACTCCTCATCGTTAATTTAAGTCACGATGAGTACACCAACGATCTCGAGCCATTGTTCAACAGCGTCGCCGAGGACGGGGATGCTCGTAAATGTGATCCGCGTCGACTTCATGCCGGCGTTTGACTTCGGCGATGACGCGGTGTCACGGACAGTGGCAGGACCAAGCACAACAGGCTGGCCACCGAGGACAGACGACGGTCTGCCGAGATAAAGAATGGTGGCCAGGGCCGGGATCGAACCGGCGACCTTCCGCTTTTCAGGCGGACGCTCGTACCAACTGAGCTACCTGGCCGGAAGGCGCCGGTCTCTCGACCGAGCAAGCCTTACGCCGCAATACTGCGACCCTGACGGGACTCGAACCCGCGACCTCCGCCGTGACAGGGCGGCGCGCTAACCAACTGCGCCACAGGGCCTTGCTTTCCTGCGTGCTCCGACGTTGCCGTCGTTGCGTACCCCCAACGGGATTCGAACCCGTGCTACCGCCGTGAAAGGGCGGCGTCCTAGGCCACTAGACGATGGGGGCCTAATCCGAATTCCTCCGGGGTACTCGCAACTTCGTTCCGTTGGGAGCTTCGATAGCTTAGGACACGGCCGCCAGAAATCCCAAACGGGGTCCCCTCGCGCTGCTCACCCCGGCCCTGCGGCGGCCCCGCGACGGCAGGCAGTATCCTGTTGCTCCACGCCCCTATAGCTCAGTCGGTAGAGCTACGGACTTTTAATCCGCAGGTCCCAGGTTCGAGCCCTGGTGGGGGCACCACGCGTCCTCGCAAGTCAGGCCGCTTTCCTCAACCTCAACCTACCCATCCGCGACCCGTTCCCGGGTGCCCGTGACAGCGGTGTGACAGCGACACGGCGACGTGGGCCGTATGTCAACTGGACGCCGCGCGGAAGTAGGCTTGTTGGACCGCTGCGCCTTCGTCGATCCAAGGGGCAAAAAGGAGGGTCAGGGTGACGGTTGAGGTGGAGTTCAGCGATCTCGCCGACCTCATCAAGAAGGTGGTGGAGAACCGCCCCAACGCCAGCGCAGCCGCCCCTGCAGCCAACAACGGTAACGAGGACGCTGGCGACGCCGCGCTGCAGGCGGTCGTACCTTCTAACCCAGTCTGGTTCCGCGGAATCAAGAGCGAGGCGTACGCCCTGGTGCCGAAGCTACACCGCGGTGCCACCGATGTAGAGGTCGTGCGCAGGCGCGAAGCACGACTACTCGCCCGGTTCGCCGAGCGGAGCATGCCGTTTTGGACGCCAGGGTACCCACGTGACGATTGGTCGTTCCTGTTCTCGATGCAACACTACGGAGCACCGACCCGGCTACTCGATTGGAGTGAGAATCTGCTGGTTGCCGCGTACTTCTCCGCGCTACCCTACGATTCTGGCGAGGAACGCGATCAAGCGGACGATGGGCGCCCGGCGGTATGGGCGTTCGAACCTGTCCGATGGAATAGCCTTGTCCTTGAACATATAGACGCCGACCTAGGCATACTCACTACATCCGATCCCGAAATTAAGAGCTGGGAACCCCGATCTACCGAAGATCTCGCAGCTGCGAGGCGACTCAAGCAACCAATCGCGTTGTACGGGATCCATAACAATCCACGGATCGTGGCACAGCGGGGCACTTTCACAATTGCCGGCAGCATGCTTGAACCACTGGAAGACATAGCAACCGAGAAGTATCCAGCTGAAAACTTACTGACGAAGTACGTATTCACCGGCGAGCGGTCCGAATTCGCTGAGCAGATGCGAGCCGTGGGCGTCCAGAAATCGATGATCTTTCCCGATCTACAAAGCCTCTCCGAAGAGATATCGATCATGGAGGGCTGGTAGTGGAAAAGAACGATCCTAATCTGGAGAAGCAAATACAACTGCGCCGAAGAGAAATATTTACCGAAACGCTCGCTATGTCAGTTGGCGAACTAACGGCAATGTATGCCGACGGCGACTTAGTAATCCAGCCCGAGTTTCAACGACTGTTCCGATGGGATAATGAACAGAAGTCACGGCTCGTCGAAAGTATACTTTTGGGAATCCCGGTCCCGTCCATTTTCGTCTCCACAACGGAGGACGGCCGCTGGGAGCTAATTGACGGACTCCAACGGGTTAGCACATTGCTTCAACTCCAGGGAGTCCTCCGGACACCTGGCGGACAATTCGTAGAACCGCTGACCCTCATGGGCACTCGGTACCTGCCAGCGCTCGAAGGAAAGACCTGGGACGAGGACTATCACCCTTCGGGCACTACGCCGCTGGGACCGGTGGAGAAGCGAGACATCCGACGTGCGCGGCTGAACATTCAAATTATCAAACGCGAATCATCGACCCGCGCCAAATACGATCTATTTCAACGATTAAACAGCTTTGGATCAGCACTCACCAGCCAAGAGATCCGTGGCGCACTTATTGCATCCGTCAATCCGGAATTCCTAACCTGGCTTAATGACTTAAGCAGATACGAGTCATTTGTTGCGACTACACCACTGAGCGAGCGTCAATTACAGGAACAATACAACGTAGAACTTGTATTACGCTTCCTCATACTACATAACAGAGAAAATGTACGGCCGCGAGAACTCAGAAACTTCTCATCATTCCTCGATGAAGAGACAATCAAGCTTGCCGAAGACTTTGACGAGTTGCGCGAAGAACTCACGAAGACGTTCAAGGACACTTTCGACAGGATTGCAGATGAGCTCGGCGAAGATGCATTCAGGCGATGGCTTCCTCCTCCCAAAGACAAGTTCTCCGGCGCATTCTTGAACACGGCATACGAAGTGATTGCTTTAGGTCTGGGCTACCACATCGCACGTGGTCACATACCCAGAATGGAAGTCAGAGAGGCGGCGGAAGTGCTGTGGACGGCCGAACTCATTAAGCCGAACTTCGCCACGGGCCGCAGCAGCGAGGATCGCATCTCGACCTTGCTGCCAATCGGCCGAGACCTATTCGCCGATGATTCGCTGAAGTATCAATAAGCTCGACACTCAACTGGCATCGCGTTTTCGCAGCTGCGCGACTTCCACGATTCCTCGACCTCTGCCAACCTTCGGTGCCGTAGTTTCGTCCTCGTTGATGTAGTCAGCGTAGGTGCCTAGGGTCAGGACGAAGCTCGAGTGTCCCAGCCACTTTGAGACTTGCATGTAGTGCTCGCCCGCGCTCAGGTTCATGGTTGCGAAGGTGTGGCGCAGATCATGGAAGCGAACGCTTCCAAGGCCGAGGGCCCTGGTCGCGGGCTGCAGGTAGTTGTCGTACAGGTTGTCCGCATTGACCGGTTTGGCCCAGTCAAAATTCGAGCGGCTGCGCCGACCGGGGAACAGCGGCGCGTGCGGGATCTTGTAGGCAAACGGGTGCACCTGGTTCAAGTACTCCCGCATCTCGTCTGCCAACCAGGGCGCCAGAGGTACGACGCGGTCGGAGCTGGCTTCAGACTTTGGGGTTCCATAGGTCCATGTTCCGGACTTTCGTATAGCAGTCCGCGACACTCGAATGCTTCCGATCGTTCCAGGGATGTCCGAAAGCGTGACGTCCTGCACCTGCAGACCCTGGAGCTCGCTGGCTCGCACACCGGTATGTGCCGCAAAGAGCACGGCCAGCGCATACACCGCGTTCCCCTTGCCGTTCGAGGTACTCGCCGCAATCCAGTCGTAAACCGCTGCTACCTGGTTAGCTGTCAACGGGCGATGGCTGAACGGCTTCCGGGTGTCGGTAGTAGTCCTCCGCTTCGTTGTGCGACGCGGCCCTGGAAGCACTGGATTCTGCGAAATCGCACCGTCGCGGACGGCCGTATCCAGCATCCGCTTGAGCGTGCCGACAATGTGCTTTACCGTTTTCGGACTGCGGACCACCAGGCAGGTACCAGCGGTCGCGGATTCGCGAGCCGGATCAGGCTTGCCGCGAGTGACGAAGCTGCGGCGCGGGTGCGGAGCGAACAAAGCAGCACGGAAGCGGTCCACGTCCGCCGCCGTGATCGTAGCTACCGGCTTGCTTCCGAACTCTGGCGCAATGTGTGTCCGGTACAGCTTCTCGTATCCCTCGATGGTCGCAGGCTCCATCTGGCCGACCAGGCTATTGAGGTACTGCCGGGCATACACGCCAAGCACAGTGTTGGCCTTCGCCTTGGCGCCGGACGGATCTATGCCCTTGGCGCCCGCCAGACCGTTCTCCACCTCAAGAAGGCGCGCCTTAGCTGCTTTCTCGGTATCAAAGGTATCCGTGCGCTGGATCGTCTTGCCCGGCAGGATGGCGCCGAACTCGTCGCGCACGGGCTCACGCCAGCACACCACGTAGCTTTTGACCTGTCGGCCTTTGGTTCTGGCCTTCGTTTCGCGAACTCGGATGTATGCCATGACTATGCGCTCTGAACGCTCTCACTGGCGGATGTCGCGCTAGCGTAGATGCGGCGGACGGTGGAGGGTTGCCACACCGGTTTGCCCAGGGGTGATAGGACTTTCTCGTCGGTGAGTGCGGAAGCAATAGCGTCATAGGTGCAGCCGGAGTCTCGGTCACGGACGATTCGGCGAACCACAGCGGCCGATGCTGCTCGAGGTCTTCCGATGCGCTCGCCTCTGCGCTTCTTCGCGGCCAGCGCGGCCTTGGTCCGCTCGCTGATCAGCTCCCGCTCGTACTGCGCGAAGTTGACCAGCATCATGGCCTGCATCCGACCGGCTGCGGTGGTCAGGTCCACGCCCAGGTCCAGGATCACCAGCGACCACCCCTGTGCTTGTGCTGCCTCAATGATGCTCGCGGCGTTGACGATTGATCGGCTGAGGCGGTCCAGCTTGGCCACCACAAGGCCGTCACCCTGCCCAGAAGCAAGCAGTTGCAACACCTCCGAGAGCTGCGGTCCGATGGCCTTGCCAGATACGCCTTCGTCAGCGAAGTGCTCGACCGTCCAGCCGCGCCGCATGGCCTCGGTGTCGATGGTGTTGCACTGTGCCTCTAGACCGTTTCTGCGGTCGGCCTGCTCGTCGGTGCTCACCCGCGTGTAGCCAAACATCAAGGGCAGCACTGCCTCCCGCGTTCCTGCCTTCGTCGGCATATCGTGTCTCCTGTGTGATGCGGGCGTAACCGGTCAGTTGCGCCTTACGCCCTAAGTTTTAGCCGACTGATACAACAGTCGCTACAATGCCTGACCTGCGACGACATGCCGTCATGGCCGCAGATATCGCTTGTGCGGCGTCTCGATGGCCCGTTGCTCCTCGAACACCCCAGAGGCAGCGTTTGCCGCATTCGCCAGCCTGATGGCCTCCATGCCGGTGATGTGCAGTTCGCGGGCGGCTGGCGGGGGCTGCGAGCGTGCCCCGTGTCGGCTCTGAGCATCGCGCTCGCGGCCAGCCGATGCGGCCCTGGGCTGTTGAGGCGGCATGGCGGGCGAAGGCTGCGCGGCGTATCGGGCTGCTGAGCGTTCGGCGTCTGCCCGCGCCCTGGGTGGGTCCGGTTGGGTAGGTGGTTGGGTTTGGGAGGATGCCGGGTGCTCACCGGCTGTCGCCGGTTCACGGTCCGGGTACGACAGGTCGCTTTGGGCAACAGATTCGAGCTGGCCGCCATCGCCGCCGATGGACTCAAATACGGTTTCCCAAGCTTTCGGTTCTCCCGGTGTGACAACCACTTCGGCGGGTGCCTTGAGCCCAGCTCGGTCTAGGGCATCTCGGATTGCGGCGAGCTTGACACTTTCGGTGTCGGCCGTGAGAGCTATTCCGAGCAGCTCGCGCGCCATCAGGTCGGCGGCGTTCTGCAGGCGTGCCCGTGCGTTGGCGATCACATGTGGCGCGTTGCCTCCGTGGTACCGGCAGACCTTGCCGCCCTTTATGGCGACGTTCTTGCATTGCTCACCGGTACGGGAACTGTGTGCAGTGCAACGCCTTTCTGGTCGAGAGTATGTTGACCAGTCACGGCCTTCGATGGGTGGATTCGCGTCATGGGTTGCCTCCGGTTCCGCAGCCACCGGAAGGTTGTCTATCTCGACGACTTCTGCATCTATGATCTCGGGTTTGTCAGTAGCCATATCCTCGTATGCCTTTCATCGTTTCTGCGCTGTGTCGCGCTGCTGCTTTTGGTGCAGAGAGGCGTCGGAGCGTCCCGGTTGTTGCGCAAGCGGGTGATGCTGCCGCTCGGGTGTCGATGCCCTGACTTGGGACATTGCGGGGCTTGCGGGCCTTGCGGATTTTCGGCAGATGGCCAGGACGCCGCTGCCCGGTGCGGCAGATGACGCCACTTAAACCACCATCTCGGTTCTCTTGAGTAATGAGTCATCTGCCAAACGGTGACCATTGGTCGCGGGTAGCTCTTCTTTCGCCGGTGTCGGTTCCTTCACGTATCGCGACCAGGCGTCAGTGAAGGCACTGAGGTAGTAGCCTTTGCTGTTCTTGTCCTTGCTCCACCAGATGTTCGCGCTCTTGATTCCGTAGGGCTTAACCTCGATCCGTGGATGAATAGGCTGGATGCGGGGTGTCGGAACGAGGAAAGTGCCCTTTGAGCTGGGATGATTGATGTTCCTCACGCATTAATCAAACCCGGTTAGAAGGGCACTTCCAGTGCGAGTGTCGCATGGCTTTGCCGCGGA
>NZ_JAPFPY010000014.1 GCF_026240945.1 Mycolicibacterium sp. J2 | reverse complement strand
CCACCGCCTGACCAACCGCCGAAAGGCCCGACCGGAGCAGACAGGAAAAGCTGGAGCAGACCAGCCGATACCTGCTACCCACAACCGAAATCGTGGCAAGAATCAGCCTCCCTACACCTCAGCGGGGCCCATCCACGGATCGAAGTTTAGAGCGCCGAGGCAATCTCCGCGGCCGCGTCGGCACCGTAGGCATCGCCGAGGCGCACCAGTGCGGTCTCGCGGTCCCACGTCCACTCCTGCGGACCGGTGGCCTCCAGCACCAACACCGCCACCAACGAGGCCAACTGAGCGGAGCGCTCCAGGCTCAGCCCGGCGGAACGGCCGGTGAGGAATCCGGCGCGGAAGGCGTCGCCGATACCGGTCGGATCGGCCTGGTGGGTCTCGGGGACGACGTCGACGTGCACGAACGTTCCGTCGGAGGACACCAGGTCCACCCCTTTGGCGCCCAGCGTGGTGACCCGCAGGCCGATCTGGCCCATCACCTGCGCTTCGCTCAGGCCGGACTTCTGCAGCAGCAGGTCCCACTCGTAGTCGTTGGTGAACAGGTAGGTGGCGCCGTCGATGAGGGCCCGGATCTCGTCACCGTTGAGCCGGGCCAGCTGCTGGCTCGGGTCGGCCGCGAAGGCCAGCCCCAGGCTGCGGCACTCCTGCGTGTGGGCGAACATGGCTTCCGGGTCGTTGGCGCCGACGATCACCAATTCCGGTGCGCCCGTGCGCTTTACGACGTCGGCCAGCTTGATGTTCCGCGCCTCGGACATGGCTCCCGGGTAGAACGAGGCGATCTGGGCCATGTCCTCGTCGGTGGTGCAGACGAACCGGGCGGTATAGGCCTTGTCGGAGATCAGCACGTTGTCACAGTCGACGCCGTGGTCGGTGAGCCAGCGCCGGTAGTCGGTGAAGTCCGAGCCGGCGGCGCCGACCAGGGCCGCCTTGCCGCCGAGCACCCCGATGGCGAAGGCCATGTTGCCGGCCACCCCGCCGCGGTGGATGACCAGATCGTCGACCAGGAAGCTCAGCGACACCTTCTGCAAGTGCTCGGGCAGCAGCTGCTCGGAGAACTTGCCAGGAAACTTCATCAGATGGTCGGTCGCAATGGAACCGGTCACCGCAATGGTCACGAGTCGCCCTTCATTTTCATTAACGAATCTAAGTAGCGTACGGGTGTGCGCCAGGGGCATATCCGTCCCGGTGCGCTAGCCTGCCTGAAAGTCCACCGGCCAGTCCAAGCCTAGACACCGAAACGTAGCCGATGTCCTATCCGCCTCCGGGCCCACCGCAGCAATTCCCCCCGCACCAGGTCTCCGCCGCGTACCCGGGCATGCTTCCGCCACCGGTGCAGTATCCCAAGCGCAGGCGCTGGCCGCTGGTCGCGGCGATCGTGGGCGTCCTCGTCGTGATCGCGGCCGTTGCCGCGATCGTTCTGGTCGGCGGCCGTCACGACGTCCGGCAACCGATCACCGCGGCCACCACGAAACCGGCCATTCAGCAGTTCCTCGACGCGCTGGCCGACGGCGACGAACAGACCATCGCCCGGCACACCCTGTGCGGGCTCTACGACGCGGTGAAAAACCGGGACGCCGACCTGGCGCTGGCCGATATGAGCGGTGACGCGTTCCGCAAGCAGTACAAGCGCGTCGAGGTGACCTCGATCGACAAGATCGTCTACCTGTCACCCAATCAGGCACAGGTGCTGTTCAGCATGAAAGGGACACCCGCCGCGTCGGGGCGGATGCCCTCATCAACATCCGCGGGTGGCGAGCGTCAGGCCGTGGCCCAGGTGCTCGCCCAGGACAACCAGGTCCTGGTCTGCAGCTACGTGCAGCGCACCGATCAGATCAATTGAACGAGTCGCCGCAGGCGCACGAGCCGGTGGCGTTCGGGTTGTCGATGGTGAAACCCTGCTTCTCGATGGTGTCGACGAAGTCGATGGTGGCGCCCTGGACGTACGGCGCGCTCATCCGGTCCACGGTCAGCGCCACGCCACCGAAATCGGCGGTCAGGTCACCGTCGAGGGTGCGGTCGTCGAAGAACAGGTTGTAACGCAGACCGGCGCAGCCACCCGGCTGCACGGCGATGCGCAACGCCAGGTCGTCGCGACCCTCCTGGTCGAGCAGCGCCTTGGCCTTGGCGGCGGCCGCGTCGGTCAGCACCACACCGTGGGTTTCGGTGGTGGTGTCGTCCTGAACAGTCATTGCTTCTCCTGAGTGCTGGTCACGCAATCGCGATGTAATCAACGGTACCTTGTCCGGGCGCTATTCCCGACTCTCACGGCCAACCGCGGGCGGTGCGCTCGGCCAATCCGGTCAGCTGGTTGGCGGCATCGGCGATGGCGCGTTCCACGGACCCGGCGTATTCGGTGATCGAGTGGGCGGCGGTGATGCCGGCTTCGGCGAGCGCATCGGGCCCCAGCGTCACCTGACCCGCCAGCACCAGCACCGGCGTGCCGCGGCGCCGGGCGCCCGCGGCCAGCGCGCTGACCACCTTGCCGTGCAGCGACTGGTCGTCGAACCTGCCCTCGCCGGTGATGACCAGGTCGGCGGTGGCGATGTCGTCGGCCAGGTGGGTGTGCTCGGCGATCACGGCGGCCCCGGATTCCCGGCGGCCGCCGAGCGCCAGCAGGGCCGCGCCGATACCGCCGGCCGCGCCGGCCCCCGGTTGATCGGCGATGCCGGGGCCGAGTTCGGCCGCCCACTCGGTGAGCCGGCGTTCCAGCACCTGCACCGCCTCCGGGTCCGCGCCCTTCTGCGGGCCGAACACCGTCGCGGCACCCATCGGGCCCAGCAGCGGGTGCTCGACATCGCTGGCGGCGATCAGGTCGACACCGGCCAGCCGTTCCCGGGCCGACACCACGCTCGACCGACCGTCACCGCCCGCGGGTGCGGCCAGCGCCTCCACCAGGCCCCGTCCCCCGTCGGTGCAGCTGCTGCCACCCAGCCCGACGGCGATCCGCCGCGCCCCGGCATCCAGCGCCGCGGCGATCAACTCGCCGACTCCCCTGCTGTGCGCGGCCAGCGCGGTCCGCACCGTCGGCGGTCCACCAAGCAGGGTCAACCCGCAGGCCTGCGCGCATTCCAGATAGGCGGTCTCACCGTCGAGCACCCAGTGCGCGGTCACCGCCTGGTCCAGCGGCCCGCTGACCCGCGCGGTCTGCAGCCTGCCCAGCCTGCTGGCCAGCACCTCCACGAAACCGGGACCGCCGTCGGACTGTGGGGCCAGGGTGAGGCTGTCACCGGTGCGGGCCCGCCCCCAGCCCGCCGCGATGGCCTCGGCGGCCTGCACCGCGGTCAGGCTGTCACCGAAACAGTCCGGGGCCACCAGCACACGCATCCGGCCAGCGTAGGGTGTCCGATCCGGAGCCGCATTCCAAGCAATTGCGCAGCGGAAGTACCCTGTGGGCGTGAATCTGCTGGGCCGCAAGAAGGACAATCCGCAACCCGAGGACGCCGACACCTCGGCTGCCGCACCGGCGGCAACAGCCGGTGACACCGGACTGACCGCCCCCAAGGGCCGGCCCACCCCCAAACGCAGCGAGGCCAGCCGCAAGCGCGGGCCGGTCGCCCCCGCGCCGCTGACCGCCGCCGAGGCCCGCAAACGCCGCAAGGAGCTGGCCGCGTCCAAGCCGAAGCTGACCCGCGAGGAACGCAAAGCCGAGAAGGTGGCCCGGCGCGCCGCCATGACCGAGCGCCGCGAGCGGATGATGGCCGGTGACGACGCCTACCTGCTGCCCCGTGACAAGGGCCCGGTGCGCCGGTACGCCCGCGATATCGTCGACTCCCGCCGTAACCTGCTCGGCCTGTTCATGCCGGTGGCGCTGGCCCTGGTGCTGATCACGCTGGCGGTGCCCGCGGTCGAGGTGCAGCGCTGGGTGTCCTACGGGATGCCGGTGCTGCTGGTGGTGATGGCCATCGACGGTGTGCTGGTGGGCCGCCGGGTGAACCGGATGGTCGACGAGAAGTTCCCGTCGAACACCGAGAGCGGATTCAAGCTCGGCTTCTACGCCGCCAGCCGCGCCTCGCAGCTGCGCCGGATGCGCGCGCCGCGACCGATGGTCAACCGCGGCGACGACGTCTGACACGCGTGCGGGTACTGGTCCTCGGGGGGATCCGTTCGGGCAAATCGCACTGGGCCGAGGCCGATATCGCCGCAGGCGTGGGCACCGCCCCGGTCCGCTACCTGGCCACCGGCCGCACCGACACCGGTGACCCCGAGTGGGCCCGGCGTGTCGACGCCCACCGCAGCCGCCGGCCCGCCCAGTGGTCCACCGTCGAAACCGCCGATGTGACAAGCGCATTGCGCGCCGATACCCGCACCGCGACGCTGGTCGACGATATCGGTGGCTGGCTGACCGCGGCGATGGACCGCCGCCACGCCTGGACCGGCGGGTCGGTGCACGCCGACGTCGACGAACTCTGCGCGGCGGTCACAGGATTCGATGGGAAGCTGACGCTGGTGAGCCCCGAGGTGGGGCTCACCGTGGTGCCCGCGACCGCGGGTGGCCGGCTGTTCGCCGACGAACTGGGCGCGCTGAACCAGCGTTTAGCGGCGCAGTGCGACCGAGTGGTGCTGGTGATCGCGGGCCAGCCTCTAGTGGTGAAGGAGCCGACCAGGTGACCGCTTTCCCCGGGATCGTCGCACCCGATGCGGACGCGCTGCGGGCGGCGCAGGCCCGCCAGAACACCCTCACCAAACCGCCTGGGGCGCTGGGCCGGCTGGAAGACCTGTCGGTGTGGGTGGCGTCGTGTCAGGGGGTCTGCCCGCCACGGCAGTTCACGCGCGCCCGGATCGTCGTGTTCGCCGGCGACCATGGCGTGACCGCCTCTGGTGTGTCGGCTTTCCCGGCCGAGGTCACCCCGCAGATGGTAGCCAATTTCGCGGCCGGCGGCGCGGCCATCAACGTGATCGGCGACGTGGCGGGCGCCTCGGTGCGCGTCGCGGATATCGCCGTGGATGCCGAACCGCTGAGCCCCGCGATCGGCGCGCACAAAGTGCGCCGCAGCAGCGGCAACATCGCGGTCGAGGACGCGCTGAGCGCCGAGGAGACCGCGGCGGCCATCCAGGCCGGCCGCACCATCGCCGACGAGGAGGTCGACGGCGGCGCCGATCTGCTCATCGCGGGCGATATGGGTATCGGAAACACCACCGCCGCAACCACGTTGATCGCCGCGGCGACACGGTCGGAACCGGTTGCGGTGGCCGGCCGCGGGACCGGCATCGACGACGCCGGCTGGGCCCGCAAGGTGTCGGCCATTCGGGATGCGCTCTACCGGGCCCGCGGTGTCACCACCGATCCGGAGGCGCTGCTGCGGGTGTGCGGCGGCGCCGATCTCGCCGCGATGGCCGGGTTCCTGGCCCAGGCAGCGGTGCGGCGCACGCCGGTGCTGCTGGACGGCGTGGTGGTCACCGCGGCCGCGCTGATCGCCGACCTGCTGGCTCCCGGCGCTCGGGCGTGGTGGCAGGCCGGGCACCGCTCCACCGAGCCCGCGCACACGCTGGCCCTGGATCATCTGGGTCTGGTGCCGATCGTCGATCTGGGCATGCGGTTGGGCGAGGGCACCGGCGCGGCGGTGGCCCTGCCGATCGTGCGTGCCGCGGTCGCGACGCTGGCGTCGATGGCCACCTTCGACGAAGCTCACGTATCCGGCGCGTGATCGGTTCGCTCGCTTCGGCTTTCGCGTTCGGCACGGTGCTGCCGATCCGAGCACGTGACCCGTTCGGCCGAGGTGCGCTGACGGCCCTGCCGGTGGTCGGCGCCGCACTGGGCGGGCTGGCCGCCCTCACCGTCTGGGGCGCGTCGCAGTGCTATGGCGCCGGCGCGTTGCCCGGGGTGCTCGCCGTGGTCGTGCTGTTGTTGAGCACCCGCGGCCTGCACATCGACGGGCTGTCGGACACCGTCGACGGGCTGGGCTGTTACGGCCCGCCCGAGCGCGCGCTGGCCGTGATGCGCGGCGGTACCGCGGGCCCGTTCGGGGTGGCGGCGATCGTTGTGGCAATCGTGGTGCAGGGCTTGGCTTTCGGCGCGGCCGACGGCGCCGCCGTGGTGATCGCGGTGACGTCCGGCCGGGTGGCCATCGTGATGACCTGTCGGCGCGGGGTGCCCGCCGCACCAGGCAGCACGCTGGGCGCGCTGGTGGCCGGTTCGCAACCGCGGTGGGTGGTGGGCGCGTGGACACTGGTCCTGGCTGCGGCCGCGGTGCCGGCCACCCCACTGCCGTGGTTGGGCCCGGTTGTGGTGCTGACGGCACTGACGCTCACCGCGGTGCTGGTGGCCCACTGCGTGCGGCGGTTCGGCGGTATCACCGGCGACGTGCTGGGTGCGGCCTGCGAGGTGACCACCACGTTGGTCGCCCTGGGCCTCGCGGCGGCGTGAGTACAGTTGGAGTGGTGATTGCGCTGGGTGACCACTTCGCCCGCACGCTGCCGGAATTGTCCATCGCCTGGCAGGCCCAAGCCCCCGACGCTCCGGCACTGCTGGTGCTCAACGAACCGCTGGCCGCCGACCTGGGCCTGGATGCCGAGTGGCTGCGCAGCGACGCCGGACTGGGTTTCCTGACCGGCACCGCGCTGCCCGACGGCGCCGCGCCGGTCGCACAGGCCTACGCCGGTCATCAGTTCGGCGGCCTGGTGCCCCGCCTCGGCGACGGCCGCGCACTGCTGCTCGGTGAGCTGCCCGACGGCCGCGACCTGCATCTGAAAGGGTCGGGTCGGACCCCGTTCGCCCGCGGTGGGGACGGTCTGGCCGCGGTCGGTCCGATGCTGCGCGAGTACGTGATCAGTGAGGCGATGCACGCCCTGGGCATCCCCACCACCCGTGCGTTGGCGGTGGTGGCGACCGGGACGACGGTGCATCGGGAAACCCCGCAACCGGGCGCGGTGCTGGCCCGGGTGGCCCGCAGTCATCTGCGGGTCGGCAGTTTCCAGTACGCGGCGCTGACCGGTGACGCCGAGCTGGTGCGGCGGCTGGCCGACTACGCCATCGCCCGCCACCACCCCCGGGCAGCCACCGCCGCCAACCCGTATCTGGCGTTGCTGGAGGCGGTGATCGCGGTGCAGGCGGCGCTGATCGCGCGGTGGATGGCCGTCGGGTTCATCCACGGCGTGATGAACACCGACAACATGACCATCTCCGGCGAGACCATCGACTACGGACCGTGCGCCTTCATGGAGGCCTACGACCCGGAGACGGTGTTCAGTTCGATCGACAGCTGGGGCCGCTACGCCTACGGCAACCAACCGGCGGTCGCCGCCTGGAACCTGGCCCGGTTCGCCGAGACACTGCTCCCGCTCATCGACCCCGACACCGACCGCGCGATCGCCACGGCCACCGACGCGCTTGGCACCTTCAAGGACCGCTACCAGCGGGAGTTCGACGCCAGGATGGGCGCCAAACTCGGTGTGGCACAGCCGGATCCGCAGTTGGTTGCCGAACTGCTCGCCCTGCTGCAGGCGCACCGCCCGGATGTCACCTCGTTCTTCCGCGGGCTGAGCCGCGGCACGGTCCCGGACGGGTTCGGCGACTGGGCGCAGCGGTGGCGCGAACTGGCCCCGGACACCGCGGCGATGGATCGGGTCAACCCGATCTACATCCCACGCAATCACCTGGTCGAGGAGGCGCTGGCGGCGGCCACCGCCGGCGATGTGGGGCCGGTGCGCGAACTGGTCGCCGCGGTGCGCGAGCCGTTCACCGAGCGTCCCGGCCTGGCCCGCTACGCCGAGCCGGCCCCGGCCGAGTTCGCCGCGTGTTACCGGACCTTCTGCGGCACCTGACCACCCTTCGCCTGGAACCGGCGGTACCGCATAATGCAGGGATGTCTACACCCGGGACGACCTCGCCCACCATGCGCGCCGTGACCTGCCACGCCGGCACCCTCGACGTCGCCGAACTGCCGGCCCCGCGGCCGGCCAAGGGGCAACTCGTCATCGATATCGCCCGGGCCGGGATCTGCGGCTCGGACCTGCACGCCCGTCTGCACGCCGACGAGCTCAAGGGCGTGATGGACGAGATCGGGTACCCGGACTTCATCACCAGCACCGCCACCGTCGTACTGGGGCACGAGTTCTGCGGTGAGATCGCCGAACGCGGAAAGGGCACCCCGCGAGCGTTGAAGGTCGGCACGCCGGTGGCGGTGTTCCCGATGCTGCGCGCTCGCGGCGGCGTGCACATGACCGGGTTGTCACCGCTGGCGCCCGGCGGGTTCGCCGAACAGACGCTGGCCGAGGCGTCGATGTCGTTCGCCGTGCCCAACGGGCTGCCGATGGATATCGCGGCCCTGACCGAACCGATGGCGGTCGCGCTGCACGCCGTGCGGCGCAGTGACATCTCGCGCCGCGACACCGCGGTCGTCATCGGCTGCGGTCCGCTGGGCTTGGCCGTCATCTGTAACCTCAAGGCCAGGGGTGTCGGCACGATCGTCGCCAGCGACTTCTCCCCCGGCCGGCGGGCGCTGGCCCAACGCTGCGGCGCCGACGTGGTGGTCGACCCGGCGGTCGACTCTCCCTACGAGGCCGCCGCGGCCAAGGGCATGATCACCGAGGCGCCTGCCCTGTTCGAGCTCGCCGTCGGGTCCATGGAGAAGCTGCGCAAGGTGCCCGGCTGGGTGCACCTGTACCGCCTGGTCGACTCGCTCGGTGGCGCGAATCCCAAGCGCCCCATCATCTTCGAGTGTGTCGGCGTGCCAGGGATGATCGACGGGGTCATCGCCGCGGCGCCGCTGGGCACCCGGGTGGTGGTCGTGGGGTTGTGCATGGGTGAGGACAAGCTGCGCCCGTCGATGGCCATCGGCAAGGAGATCGACCTGCGGTTCGTGTTCGGTTACACACCGCTGGAGTTCCGCGACACCCTGCACCTGCTGGCCGACGGCACGCTCGACGCCGCGCCGCTGATCACCGGCACCGTGGGACTCGACGGTGTGGCAACGGCTTTCGACGAACTCGGCGACCCGGAAAAGCACGCCAAGATCCTGGTCGATCCGCGCAGCACCGCCACCGCACCGGTCTAGCCGAGTTTGGCCATCCAGCCGTGCGTATCGGCGAAGGTGCCGCGCTGGATCCCGGTCAGGGTGTCGCGCAACGCCATCGTCACCTCGCCGGGCTGTCCGTCGGCGATGGTGAATTCACCGTCGCGGTGCTTGACGTGCGAGACCGGGGTGATCACCGCGGCGGTCCCGCACGCGAACACCTCGGTGATCTCACCGGCGTCGGCCTTCTTCTGCCATTCCTCGACGTCGATCTTGCGCTCCTCGACCGCGAAGCCCGCGTCGGTTGCCAACTGCAGCAACGAATCCCGGGTGATGCCGGGCAGCAGTGAACCGGACAGTTCCGGGGTCACCAGTCGGGCCGTCCCGCCGCTGCCGAACACGAAGAACAGGTTCATCCCGCCCATCTCTTCGACATAGCGGCGTTCGATGGCATCCAGCCACACCACCTGATCGCAGCCCTGGTCGGCGGCCTGCGCCTGCGCCAGCAGCGACGCCGCGTAGTTGCCGCCGAACTTCGCCGCACCCGTGCCGCCCGGCGAAGCGCGCACGTACTCGTGCGACAACCACACGCTGACCGGCTTGATACCGCCCTTGAAGTACGCGCCGGCGGGTGAGCCGATCACCAGGTAGCGGTAGGCGTTGGCGGGCCGCACCCCCAGCCCGGGCTCGGTGGCGATGACGAACGGCCGCAGGTACAGCGACTCCTCACCACCGGCCGGCGGCACCCACTCGTGGTCGACGGCGATCAGCTGCCGCAGCGATTCCAGGAAGATCTCGGTGGGCAGCTCCGGGATGGCCAGCCGGCGCGCAGACGCCTGCAGCCGCGCCGCGTTGGCCTCTGGCCGGAACGACACCACCGAGCCGTCGGCCCAACGGTAGGCCTTGAGGCCCTCGAAGATCTCCTGCCCGTAGTGCAGCACGATGGCCGACGGGTCCAGCTCCAGCGGCCCGTACGGCAGCACCGACGCGTTGTGCCAGCCGTCGGCCACGCTGTAGTCGATGGACACCATGTGGTCGGTGTGATAGCGGCCGAATCCGGGATCGGCCAGGATGCCGGCCCGTACCTCGTCGCTTGCCGGTGACGTGTTGCGGGCAAGCGTGAATTCGAGGGGACCGTCTGTCATGGTGTGAATTGTATAACCCGGTGGCTAGCGCTTTTCGAGCGCCGACCGCGCGTTATCGGGTGCGTGCCGGCACGAACGGCGGCGCGACGACTTCGCATTCCAGCGGGCGGCCGCGGACGTCGACGACGACGGTCTGCCCGTCGGCCACCCCGGCCGCGGTGTCGATCAGCGCCAGCGCGATGCCGACTTTCAACGTGGGCGAGAACGTCCCGGACGTGGTGACACCGACGGGCACTCCGCCGGCCTGATCCCCCGTCGCTTCGCTCGCCCCCGGGACGAGCACCGTCAAGTCGGCCCGCAGCACCCCACGTCCCAGCGCCTTGAGCCCGCGCAGGGTCCGCCGCGGCCCGGCCTGCTTCTCGGCCAGCAGCGCGTCGCGGCCCCAGAAGGCCTCCTTCTTCCACCCGACCGCCCAGCCGGCCCTGGCCTGCACGGGTGAGATGTCCAACGACAGCTCGTGGCCGTGCAGCGGGTAGCCCATCTCGGTGCGCAGCGTGTCCCGGGCACCCAGACCGGCCGGTTCCCCGCCTGCGGCGCGCACCTGCTCCAGCAGCGCATCCCACACCACGCCGGCGCGATCCCATTCGGGCAGCAACTCGTACCCGTGCTCACCGGTGTAGCCGGTGCGGCACACCCGGACCGCCACGCCGGCGTACTCCGCGTCGGCATAGCCCATGTAGTCCATCTCGGTCGGCAGCCCGAGCGCGCCCAGCACATCGGCGGCCTTGGGGCCCTGTACCGCCAGCACCGCGTAGGACCGGTGCTGGTCGGTGACGGTCAGCCCGGCCGGTGCGTGCCGCTGCAGTTCGGCGACCACGGCGGCGGTGTTGGCCGCGTTGGGCACCAGGAAGATCTCGTCGTCGGCCACGTAGTAGGCGATGAGGTCGTCGATCACCCCGCCAGATTCGTTGCAGCACAACGTGTATTGCGCCTTGCCCGGGCCGATCCTAGTCAGGTCGTTGGTCAGCGCCGAGTTGACGTAGGCCGCCGCCCCGGGGCCGCGCACCAGCGCCTTGCCCAGATGGCTGACGTCGAACAGCCCGACGGTGCTGCGGGTCGCGTTGTGTTCGGCGACGGTACCCGCATAGGACACCGGCATCAGCCACCCGCCGAACTCGGCGAAGCTGGCACCGAGCGCGCGGTGGCGATCCTCCAATGGGCCCTGCAGCACTGTCTCACTCACAATCCCCCACCCTAGAGGGGATCGCGCTGGCACACTTGCACGGTGGTCGATTTCGACGCCCTCGAGGCAGCGGGAATCGCCGATGCGCGCCGGCGCGCCCCGCTCATCGAATATCTGGACGGGCTCGGGTTCACCGCCGCCCAGATGGTGGAGGCCGAGAGCAGGGGCCGGCTGTTCGGCTTGGCCGGCGATGTCCTGCAGTGGTCAGGACCGCCCGAATACTGCCTGGCCGACGCCGCCGCGGAGATCGGGGTGCCGCTGACCGAGGTCGAGCATGCCTGGGCGGCGCTGGGCCTGACCGTCACCGACTGCTCCACCAAATCGCTGAGCCGCGCCGACGTGGAGGCACTGCGCACGTGGGCCGAGATGCGGCTGGTGGTCGGCGATGCCGCCGCCACCGGCTTGCTGCGGGTCATCGGTTCGGGGATGGCGCGGTTGGCCGAGGCGGAATCCTCGATGATGCGGGCCACCTCGCCCGAGGTCCAGATCGAGGTCAGCCACGACGAGTTCGCCACCGCTCGGGCATACCGGGAGGCGATCTCCTACCTGCCGCGCATCGGCGCGACGATCGACGCCGTGCATCGCCAGCATCTGATGAGCGCGCGCACCTATTTCGAACATGTCGTGCGGGACGGGTCGCCTACGGTGTTGTGCGGCATCGGTTTTGCCGATCTGTCCGGGTTCACCGCCCTGACCCAACTGCTCAGCGCCGCCGAACTGACGGACCTGCTCAACGATTTCGTGTCCACCGCGGCCGATGTCGTGCACGGCGCCAACGGCCGGGTGGTGAAGTTCATCGGGGACGCGGTGATGTGGGTGAGTTCCACCCCGGAGTTGCTGATGGACGCCGCCATCGCCCTGGTCGGCAACACCAGGGCACGGGCGGCGGGACTGCGGGTGCGGGCCGGTCTGGGTTATGGCGAAGTGCTGGCGATCAGCGGTGACTACTTCGGCAACCCGGTGAATCTGGCGGCCCGGCTGGTCGCCAGCGCCGAGCCGGGCCAGATCCTGGTGTCATCCGCGCTGCACGCCGAACTGCCCCGCCACGATTTCGCGCCGTCGCGCTCGTTCACCCTGAAAGGTTTCGACGCACCGGTCACGGCGCATCCGCTGCTGTGTCTCTAGGGTGGAACATCGTGAGCAGCGCATCCGGATACCAGGCCCCGTCCGTCACCCTCAGCTCGTCCCTGCCCCGCCGGGGCACCGGCGATGCCGTCCTCGTCGTCGGCGTGGTGTCCGGCGACGCCGGACCGCGCGTGCTGGGCGAGCACCTCGATGCCGCCGCGGTGGCCGCCATCGAGTCGGGGTTGCAGGCCCTGGGCGGCACCGGTGGCGAGGGCCAGCAGCACCGACTGGTCATCGCCGAGCTGCCGGTGGCCAGCGTGCTGACCGTCGGGCTGGGCGAGGATCGCGACGTGTGGCCCGCCGACAGCCTGCGCCGGGCGGCCGGCAACGCGGCCCGCACCCTGGACAAGGTCGCCACGGTGGTCACCACCTTGACCGCCCTGGACCTGGAGGCGGTGATCGAGGGCCTCATCCTGGGCGCCTACCGGTTCACCGAGTTCCGCAGCGACAAGACCGCGCCCAAGGACAAGGGGCTGTCCAAGATCGTCGCGCTGGCGGCCGACACCAAGGCCGCCACCAAAGCCGCCCTGCAGCGCGCGGTGGACATCGCCACTGCGGTGGCGACCGCCCGCGATTTCGTCAATACCCCACCGAGCCACCTCTTCCCCGCCGAATTCGCCAAGCGCGCAAAGGCTTTGGGTGAGGAGGCCGGCCTCACGGTCGAGGTGCTGGACGACAAGGCGCTCGCCAAGGCCGGCTACGGCGGCATCATCGGTGTGGGCCAGGGCTCGTCGCGGCTGCCGCGGCTGGTCCGGCTGACGCACAAGGGGGCGGGCCGCAGAGGCAAAAAGGTGGCGCTGGTGGGCAAGGGCATCACCTTCGACACCGGCGGCATCTCCATCAAGCCAGCCGCCAACATGCACCACATGACCTCCGACATGGGCGGTGCGGCGGCGGTGATCGCCACCGTGGTGCTGGCCGCCAAGCAGAACCTGCCCATCGACGTCGTCGCCACGGTGCCGATGGCCGAGAACATGCCGTCGGCCACCGCGCAGCGGCCCGGTGACGTGCTGACCCAGTACGGCGGGATCACCGTCGAGGTGCTCAACACCGATGCCGAAGGCCGGCTCATCCTGGCCGACGCCATCGTGCGCGCATGCGAGGACGATCCCGACTACCTGATCGAGACCTCCACCCTGACCGGTGCGCAGACCGTCGCCCTGGGCGCCCGCACCCCCGGCGTGATGGGCAGCGACGAGTTCCGCGACCGGGTCGCCGAACTTTCCCAGGAGGTCGGTGAGAACGCCTGGCCGATGCCGCTGCCGGAGGAACTCAAGGACGATCTCAAGTCGACGGTGGCCGACCTGGCCAATGTCAGCGCGTCCCGTTACGCGGGCATGCTGGTGGCCGGGGTGTTCTTGCGTGAGTTCGTCGCCGAGGGTGTCGAGTGGGCTCATATCGACATCGCCGCGCCGGCCTACAACACCGGCGGGCCGTGGGGCTACACCCCCAAGGGCGGGACGGGTGTGCCGACCAGGACGATGTTCGCCGTCCTGGAAGATATCGCCCGCAACGGCTAGAGCAGTCGGCCGCGGGCGGCCCGGCGCAGTACCGCCGGCGCCGCCCGGGCCAGGCCGTACGCCAGATGCGCCTCGGCGGTCACCGGTGCGACCGCCGTGTTGCTGCGCACCGCGGCGACGATAGCCCGGGCCACCTTCTCGGGACTGTAGCCGCGAGCGGCGAACGCCCTCTTGGCCTGTGCGCGTTTGACGTCCAGCCCCTGGCGTTTGGCGGCGGGCACGTCGAAGTGGGTGCGGTCCACGATGCCGGTCTTGACGACGCCGGGACACAGCGTCGTCACACCGATTGCGGCCGAATGCAATTCGGCACGCAGGCAGTCGGAGAACATGAACACCGCGGCCTTGCTGGTGGCGTAGGCGTTCACGACGGCGATGGGCGTGAACGCCGCCATCGAGGCGACGTTCACGATGTGGCCGCCGGTGCCCCGCGCCACCATCGCGGGCGTGAATGCCCTGCAGCAGTTCACGACTCCGCCGAAATTGATGTCCAGCACCCGGTCGTACTGGTCGGGCGGGGTGTCCAGGAAATAGCCGCCGTGCCCGACACCGGCGTTGTTCACCAGGATGTCGGGGACACCGTGCGCATCGCACACCGTCTCGGCGAAGCGGGCCACCGCCTCGGCGTCGGCGACGTCCACCTGGTAGGCATGCGCCACCCCACCCGCGGCGGCGACCAGCCGGGCGGTCCGTTCGGCGCCGGCCTGGTCGATATCGCTGACCACCACTTCGGCGCCCTGCGAAGCGAATTCCAGCGCGGTGGCCCTGCCGATGCCGTCACCGGCCCCGGTCACCGACACCAACGTGTGGGCGAACGGCCGCCGGCGGCCACCGACCCGGGCCCTGGCCAGCTCGCGGGTCGCCGGTTGGCCCTGCAGGTGGTCGACGAGTTCGGTGACCGCCCTCGCCACGACGTGCGGGTGCGACATCGGGGACCAGTGCCCGGCCTTGAGGTCGCGCCGCCACAGCGTCGGCACCCACTGCGTGACGGCGTCGAACACGTAGGGCCGGACGAACGGGTCGTCGGTGTTGACGATCAGCTGCACCGGGACCCCGACGTAATGGTCGGCGCGGCCCGTGGACAGACCGCGGAAATAGTTCGCGGGGTACACCTTCATGCTCCGGGCGGCGTCACGCGCGAAGCCATCGGCGTGGTGGATCGACTCGGGCGCAATACCGTCGCGCAGCAGCTGGCGTCGCATGGCGCCGCGGGCGAAGGCGAACCGGATGGCCGCCGGGGCGAGCACCGGGGTGGAGAACGCGCCCATGTACGCCAGCCGGGCCAGACCGTCGACGGCCCTGGCGAAGGCCTTGGGCCGGTACGGGCGTTTCAGCCCGGCCACGGCGAAGCGGTGCAGGTGGTCGGCGCTCGGCCCGGACACCGACGTGAAAGATGCCACGCGCGTGGCGGATTCGGCGCGGACGAGGTATTCCCACACACCCACCGAACCCCAGTCGTGGGCCAGCACGTGCACGGGGGCGCCGGGGCTGACTGCCGCGGCGACGGCGGCGAAGTCGTCGGCATAGTGGGCCATGGCGTACGCCGAAACCGGTGCGGGGGCATCGGATCCGCCGACCCCGCGGTTGTCGTATCGGATCACCCGGAAGCGGTCGATGAGCAGCGGCACGACGCCGTCCCACAACACATGTGAGTCGGGCCAGCCGTGCACCAGCACCACGGTGGGTCCGTCTGGGTTGCCCTCCTCGTACACGGCGATGCCGGTGCCGTCGGCACTGTGCACGCGACGCCCCTGCACGGGCGCCTCACTCGTCGAGTTCACTGCGCAACGCCCGTTGCCGTTCGATGCGACGACGGGCGTCGTAGTCGCGCATGCGTTGTGGATAGCCGACCTTCTGCACGTCGTAGACCGGGATGTCGAGCTGGCGGTTCAACCGCCGGGCGCCGGCGTAACCGCCGGTGCGGCGCCGGGTCCACTCGCCGTCGGCGGCCACCAGCACCACGGTCACATCGGTGACGGTGGTCTTGGGTTCGACGAATGCCTCGACACCGTGGTGGGTGGCCACCCACTGCCGCAGGTAATCCAGGTCCGCGGCGGTGCGCGACCCGCCGCCCGAGCCACGCCATTTATCGAAAAGTCCCACGCGGCGTAACTCCTCTCTTTGTCACCTTCGATGGTGCCAGAGCGACGAGTCCGGACGTCTGCGACGACCGAGCGCAGCGGACGTGACAGGATGGGTGCTGCATCGCATTGCCCCGTGACGTCGACTGCTCGAGGAGTCAAAACCCATGGCCATCTCCGTCCAGATGCCCGCACTCGGTGAGAGCGTGACCGAAGGGACCGTCACGCGGTGGCTCAAACAAGAAGGGGACACCGTCGAGGTCGACGAGCCGCTGCTGGAGGTGTCCACCGACAAGGTCGACACCGAGATCCCGGCGCCGGCCTCGGGCGTGCTGACGAAGATCATCGCCGCTGAGGACGATGTCGTCGAGGTCGGTGGCGATCTGGCGCTGATCGGTGAGGCCGGTGAGTCCGCCCCGACCGGCGATACCGCACCCGCCGAGGAAGCCCAGCCGGAACCCGAGCCCGAGCCTGAGCCGGTCGCCGAAGAGGCCCAGCCCGAGCCCGAGCCCGAGAAGCCTGCCGCCGCGAGCGGCGAGTCCACGTCCGTGAAGATGCCCGAGCTCGGCGAGAGCGTCACCGAGGGCACCGTCACCCGGTGGCTGAAGAAGGTCGGCGACACCGTCGCGGTCGACGAGCCGCTGGTCGAGGTGTCCACCGACAAGGTCGACACCGAGATTCCCTCCCCGGTGGCCGGCGTGCTGGTGGCGATCACCGCCGAGGAGGACGACGTGGTCGCCGTCGGCGGCGAGCTGGCCAAGATCGGCGCCGAGGGCGCCGCACCTGCGCCGGAACCCAAGCCCGCGCCGGCCCCGGAACCCAAGCCCGAACCCAAACCTGAGCCCAAGCCCGAGCCGGTGGCAGCCACCCCGCCATCGCCGCCCGCGCCCCCGGCTCCGGCCCCGAAGCCCGCACCCGCCGCCGCCTCGAGCGACGATGCCGGCTCGGATGCCGGCCCGTACGTCACCCCGCTGGTACGCAAGCTGGCGTCGGAGAACGGCGTCGACCTGGCGACGGTGAAGGGCACCGGCGTCGGTGGTCGCATCCGCAAGCAGGATGTGCTCGCCGCCGCTGAGGCCAAGAAGGCGCCCGCGCCGGCCGCCCCCGCGGCAGCGGCGCCCGCGGCCAAGGCCGCCCAGCCTGCCGCCGCCACCCCGGCACCGGCATTGGCGCACCTGCGCGGCACCACGCAGAAGGCCAACCGCATCCGCCAGATCACGGCGAAGAAGACTCGCGAAAGCCTGCAAACCACAGCGCAATTGACGCAGACGCACGAGGTCGACCTGACCAAGATCGTGGCACTGCGGGCCAAGGCGAAGAAGAGCTTCGCCGAGCGCGAAGGCGTCAACCTGACCTTCCTGCCGTTCTTCGCGGTCGCCGTCGTCGACGCGCTCAAGGCGCACCCGAACGTCAACGCCAGCTACAACGAGGAAACCAAGGAGATCACCTACTACGACGCCGAGCACCTCGGCTTCGCGGTCGACACCGAACAGGGTCTGCTCTCCCCCGTCGTGCACAACGCCGGTGACCTGTCGCTGGCCGGGCTGGCCCGGGCCATCGCCGATATCGCCGCTCGCGCCCGCTCGGGCAACCTCAAGCCCGACGAGCTGTCCGGTGGCACCTTCACCATCACCAACATCGGCAGCCAGGGCGCCCTGTTCGACACCCCGATCCTGGTGCCGCCGCAGGCCGCCATGCTGGGCACCGGCGCCATCGTCAAGCGCCCGCGTGTCGTGGTGGACGAGAACGGTAACGAGTCGATCGGTGTGCGTTCCGTCGCCTACCTGCCGCTGACCTACGACCACCGCCTCATCGACGGCGCCGACGCCGGCCGCTTCCTCACCACCGTCAAGCGCCGGCTTGAAGAGGGTGCGTTCGAGGCCGACCTGGGTCTCTAATGCCGATGCAGGGGCCCGGCGTGATCGCGATCGCCGGGTCATCGGGGCTCATCGGATCGGCGTTGACGACGGCGTTGCGCGCCGCCGATCACCGGGTGATCCGCATCGTTCGCCGCGCACCGGGCAACGCCGACGAGCTGTTCTGGAACCCGGCCACCGGCGACTTCGACATCGACGGGTTGGTCGGTGTCGACGCCGTGGTGAATCTGTGCGGCGTGAACGTCGGCTCGCGGCGGTGGTCGGGGTCCTTCAAGCAGAGCCTGCGGGACAGCCGGATCGGGCCGACCGAGGTGCTGGCCGGCGCCGTCGCCGACGCGCAGGTCCCGGTGCTGATCAACGCGAGCGCCGTCGGGTTCTACGGCGACACCCGCAACAAGGTCGCCGACGAGACCGCGCCCCAGGGTCAGGGTTTCCTGGCGCAGTTGTGCGCGGACTGGGAAGCGGCCACCGAGCCGGCCGTCGAGGGCGGGGCGCGGGTGGTGCTGGCCCGCACCGGCCTGGTGCTGTCCCCGTCGGGCGGGGTGCTCGGCCGGCTGCGGCCGCTGTTCAGCCTGGGGTTGGGGGCTCGGCTGGGCAATGGCCGCCAGTACTTCCCGTGGATCACGCTGGAAGACCAGGTGCGGGCGCTGCTGTTCGCCATCACCCATGACGAGCTGACCGGCCCGGTCAACTTCACCGGGCCGGCGCCGGTGACCAACGGTGCGTTCACCACCGCGCTGGGCCGGGCGCTCAACCGCCCGACGCCGATGATCGTGCCGGGTATCGCGTTGCGCGCGGTGCTCGGCGAGTTCGCCGAGGAGGGCCTGTTGTTCGGGCAGCGCGCCATCCCGGCGGCGCTCGAACGAGCCGGATTCCGGTTCCACCACAACACCGTCGGCGAGGCCTTGGCGTATGCCACTCGCACCGCCCCGGCCGGGTAACTTGGCTGCTATGTCCTCCATCCGATCGTCGACCGCACCGCTGGAGATCAGGCGGCTCGGGACGGTCGACTACGCCGAGGCGTGGGCGTTGCAGCGGGAGATCGCCGATGCCCGGGTCGCCGGCGGCCCCGACACCCTGTTGTTGTTGGAGCATCCGGCGGTGTACACCGCGGGCAAGCGCACCGAGGACCACGAGCGGCCGGTGGACGGCACCCCGGTGGTGGACACCGACCGCGGCGGCAAGATCACCTGGCACGGACCCGGTCAGCTGGTCGGCTATCCGATCATCGGCTTGACCGAGCCGCTCGACGTCGTGAATTTCGTTCGGCGCCTTGAGGAAGCACTCATCACGGTGTGTGCGGACCTCGGTGTCGAGGCGGGCCGGGTCGAGGGCCGGTCCGGCGTGTGGGTGCCCGGCACGCCCGCCCGCAAGGTCGGCGCCATCGGCATCCGGGTCGCCCGCGGGGTGACGTTGCACGGCTTCGCGTTGAACTGCGATTGCGACCTCGGCGCGTTCGGCGGCATCATCCCCTGCGGCATCTCCGATGCCGGCGTCACCTCGCTGAGTGCCGAGCTGGGGCGTCGGGTCGAGGTGAAAGATGTCACTGCTGCCGTCGCCGATGCGGTGGCCGGCGCTTTGGATGGACATATCCGCGTAGCATTACCGTCGTGAGTATTCCGGAGGGCAGGAGCGTAGCGACCGGGGGAACAGCTCAGCCCGAGGGCCGTAAGTTACTGCGCCTGGAGGTGCGTAACGCCGAGACTCCGATCGAGCGCAAACCGCCGTGGATCAAGACCCGGCTGCGCACCGGCCCGGAGTACACCGAATTGAAGAACCTGGTGCGCCGCGAGGGTTTGCACACGGTGTGCGAAGAGGCCGGCTGCCCCAACATCTACGAGTGCTGGGAAGACCGCGAGGCCACCTTCCTCATCGGTGGTGAGCAGTGCACCCGCCGCTGTGATTTCTGCCAGATCGACACCGGTAAACCCGCCGAACTCGACCGCGACGAGCCGCGCCGGGTCGCCGAGAGCGTGCAGGCGATGGGCCTGCGGTACTCCACGGTCACCGGCGTGGCCCGCGACGACCTGCCCGATGGTGGGGCCTGGTTGTACGCCGAGACCGTCCGCCAGATTCATGCGCTGAACCCGAATACCGGGGTCGAGTTGCTGGCCCCGGATTTCAACGCGATCCCCGAACAGCTCGAAGAGGTGTTCGCCTCCCGCCCAGAGGTGTTCGCGCACAACGTCGAAACCGTGCCGCGGATCTTCAAGCGGATCCGCCCGGCGTTTCGCTACCAGCGCAGCCTCGACGTGATCACCGCCGCGCGGCACTACGGACTGGTCACCAAGTCCAACCTGATCCTGGGCATGGGTGAGACCACCGACGAGGTCCGTTCCGCGCTGGCCGACCTGCACGAGGCCGGCTGCGACATTGTCACCATCACCCAGTACCTGCGTCCGTCCCCGCGCCACCATCCCGTGGAGCGGTGGGTGCACCCGGATGAGTTCGTCGAGTTGTCGGCCTTCGCCGAGAGCCTCGGCTTTGCCGGGGTGCTGGCCGGACCGTTGGTGCGGTCCTCTTACCGCGCGGGCCGGTTGTACGAGCAGGCGGCGCGCGTGCGTCCGCCTGTTTCCTGAGCCGTATCCTCAGGGCTATGGCGAAATCGCGTACCCCCGCCCAGACCAAGGCCGCCAAGGCTGAGGCCAAGGCCGCCCGTAAGGCGGCATCCAAGCAGCGGCGCAGTCAGCTGTGGCAGGCGTTCCAGATCCAGCGCAAAGAGGACAGCCGCCTGCTGCCCTACATGGTCGGCGCGTTCGTGCTGATCGTGGCGGCGTCGGTGGCGCTGGGGTTGTTCGCCGGCGGCTTCACCGCCTACATGCTGATCCCGCTGGGCATCGTGCTGGGCGCCCTCGTCGCCTTCATCATCTTCGGCCGGCGCGCGCAGAAGTCGGTGTACCGCAAGGCCGAGGGGCAAACCGGTGCGGCGGCCTGGGCGCTGGACAACATGCGCGGCAAGTGGCGTGTCACCCCTGGCGTCGCGGCGACCGGGAACTTCGACGCCGTGCATCGGGTGATCGGCCGTCCCGGCGTCATCTTCGTCGCCGAGGGATCGCCGTCACGCGTCAAACCGCTGCTGGCTCAGGAGAAGAAGCGCACCGCCCGGCTGGTGGGTGAGGTGCCGATCTACGACATCGTGGTCGGCAACGGCGAGGGCGAGGTGCCGCTGTCCAAGCTGGAACGGCACCTGATGAAACTGCCGGCGAATATCAACGCCAAGCAGATGGACGCCCTGGAGTCCAAGCTGGTGGCCTTGGGCTCCAAGGTCGGCCCGGCGGCCATGCCGAAGGGTCCGCTGCCCAACGCCGGCAAGATGAAGGGCATGCAGCGCACGGTCCGCCGACGCTGAGAACTTCCCGCGCGAGCGTCGACTCGTGCGCGAAAACTCCCGCATAGTTCGAGCACGCCTTCACGTCCGGCGGCGTAGGGAACCGCTGGGGCCGTCAATCGTTATCAGCTGGCGACGCGCCACGACCAGCTGTTCCGCAACGTGTACGTGCCGAAAGGCTGCGAGCCGTCACCGGTCGACAAGGCCGTCGGCGCCTGGCTCTGGTCGGGCCGGCGCGCCATCCCGGCCGGTTTGTCCGCCGCGGCGCTGCATGGCGCCAAGTGGATCGACCCGAAATCACCCGCCGAACTGAACCAACCGAGCCGGTTCAAGACCACGGGAATCCTGCTGCACAGCGACACACTGGCGCCGGAGGAGATCTGCCGAGTGGGCGGCATTCCCGTCACCACGCCGGCGCGGACGGCATATGACCTCGGCCGGCGTCCCGGCACCACGTTGGCCGTCATCCGATTGGATGCGTTGATGCAGGCCACCGGGCTGAGACCGGCGGACATCACCATGACCGCCAACCGGCACCGCGGCGCGCGCGGGATCATCGGCCTGCGCGCGGTCATCGAACTGTCCGACCCCGGCGCCGAGTCACCGCAGGAGACGCGGACGCGCCTGGTGCTGACCGCGGCCGGGTTGCGCCCGACGCATACCCAGATCGAGGTGTACGACGACGTCGGGTTCGTCGCGCGGATCGACATGGGGTGGCCGGCATGGAAGGTCGGCGTCGAATACGACGGGACACAGCATTGGACCGATCCCCGGGTACGCAACAACGACATCGATCGCCACGCCGAACTGGAGCGCCTCGGCTGGCGGATCATCCGGGTGAACGCCGACCTGTTGCGGCAGCGACCCGGCGCGATGATCCGCCGGGTACGGGCGGCGCTGCTCTCCGCCGGCGCGAACGTGAACTCGTGCGCGACATCCGAGCGAAATCTCGCGCAGTAGTCGACGTTCGCGGGGAAAGAGTCAGCGGCGGACGACGGCCGTGGCGGTCGCCCGGTCCTGCAGCCCGCGCAGATCGGTGTCGGTGAACAACGGCGGCACCACCGTCGCGATGAGCAGGCCGCGCCCGACGGCCCGGCCCAGTCCCACGTAGTCGCGACGGCCGTCGACCGGGACGACCATCAGCCCCATCGCCAATTGCCCTGGACTGAAACCGAACAGCCGCACCGACAGTGCACCGAGCACGAACCACACCACGAGCACGGCGGTGGACAGCGAGGCCATCGAGATCCAGCCGAACGTCATGCCGAGGGCGGCCAGTCCGTATCCGATCAGCCAGTCGATGAACAACGCGGCGGTGCGGCGGCCGAACCGAGCGATGGAGCCGGGCCCATTTTCGGGCATGCCCAGCCGCTGCCCGGGATACTCTCCGGTCTCATACCCTGGCTCCGGTCCGGACAGCCAGGACGCGATGTCGCGCGCCATGCGCCCAAGCATAGAGTGCACCCGATTGCGTAACGTCCGCGCAACATATGGTTGATCGCGGTGCAACATCATTTCCCTAGCGTCACCGGCGGGTAACCAGTCAAAGGAGATCACTCAGTGGCAGAAAAGACAGCGGACGACCTCTTCAAGCTGATCAAGGACGAGAACGTCGAGTACGTGGACATCCGTTTCTGCGATCTGCCCGGTGTCGTCCAGCACTTCTCGATCCCGGCATCGGCCTTCGACGAGAGCGTGTTCGAAGACGGCCTGGCGTTCGACGGTTCGTCGGTCCGCGGCTTCCAGTCGATCCACGAATCCGACATGATGCTGCTGCCGGACCCCGACACCGCACGCATCGACCCGTTCCGGGCTGCCAAGACGCTGAACCTCAACTTCTTCGTCCACGACCCCTTCACCCGCGAGGCCTACTCCCGCGACCCGCGCAACGTGGCTCGCAAGGCCGAGAACTACCTGGCCAGCACCGGCATTGCCGACACCGCCTACTTCGGTGCCGAGGCCGAGTTCTACATCTTCGACTCGGTGAGCTTCGACTCGAAGATCAACGGCACCTTCTACGAGGTCGACTCCGAGTCGGGCTGGTGGAACAGCGGTGAGCCCTTCGAGGCCGACGGCTCGGCCAACCGCGGCTACAAGGTGCGGCCCAAGGGTGGCTACTTCCCCGTCGCCCCGTACGACCACTATGTGGACCTGCGCGACGAGATGTCCACCAACCTGCAGAACGCCGGTTTCACCCTGGAGCGCGGCCACCACGAGGTCGGCACCGCCGGGCAGGCCGAGATCAACTACAAGTTCAACACCATGCTCGCCGCCGCCGACGATGTGCTGCTGTTCAAGTACATCATCAAGAACACGGCGTGGGCGAACGGCAAGACGGTCACCTTCATGCCGAAGCCGCTGTTCGGTGACAACGGCTCGGGCATGCACGTGCACCAGTCGCTGTGGAAGGACGGCAAGCCGCTGTTCCACGACGAGTCGGGCTACGCCGGCCTGTCGGATCTGGCCCGCCACTACATCGGCGGCATCCTGCACCACGCCCCGTCGCTGCTGGCGTTCACCAACCCGACGGTGAACTCCTACAAGCGTCTGGTGCCGGGCTACGAGGCCCCGATCAACCTGGTGTACAGCCAGCGCAACCGGTCGGCCTGTGTCCGTATCCCGATCACCGGCAACAACCCGAAGGCCAAGCGCCTCGAATTCCGCTGCCCCGACAGCTCGGGTAACCCCTACCTGGCGTTCGCGGCCATGCTGATGGCCGGTATCGACGGCATCAAGAAGAAGATCGAGCCGCAGGCCCCGGTCGATAAGGACCTGTACGAGTTGCCGCCGGACGAGGCCGCCAACATCCCGCAGGCCCCCACCTCGCTGGCCGCCGTGATCGACCGCCTGGAAGAGGATCACGACTACCTCACCGAGGGTGGCGTGTTCACCGAGGACCTGATCGAGACGTGGATCAGCTACAAGCGGGAGAACGAGATCCTGCCCGTGCAGATCCGCCCTCACCCGTACGAGTTCTCGCTGTACTACGACGTTTAGTCGGCACCGCCGACGCGACGAGGCCCCCGGTTCGCCGGGGGCCTTTGTCGTATTCAGTAAGGTAAGCCTATGGACAACCTGAATGCTCGCTTGGAAGCACTCGCACCGACGGTGTTGAGCCTGGTCCGCATCGTGTTCGGTTTCCTGTTCACGGCTTTCGGCACCTCGAAGCTGTTCGACTGGCCCATCGCGATGGGCATTCCGACGGGTAGCTGGCCGGCCTGGTACGCCGGTTTGATCGAGGTCGTGGGCGGCCTGCTCATCATGACGGGGCTGTTCACCCGCATCGCCGCGTTCGTCGCCTCGGGCGCGATGGCGGTCGCCTACTTCTGGCAGCACCAGCCGGTGGCTTTGTGGCCCATCGTCGATCCCCAGTACGGCGGTAACGGCGGCCTGTCGGCGATCCTGTTCTGTTTCGTCTTCTTCTTGCTGGTGTTCACCGGCGGCGGACCGTACGCGCTCGACGCGCTGCGCAACCGGGCACCCCAACCGTCCAAATAAACGGACTGCAGTCCTAATATTGGTCGCATGGCATCGCCTGATCTTGAAACCAAACTGACGTCTCTTGCCCCAATCGTGCTGTCGGCGTTCCGCATCATCGTCAGCCTGGTGCTCCTCACCCATGGCGGGGCCCACCTGTTCGGGTGGCCGGCAGATATGCAGGCGCCCGTCGGCAACTGGCCGTTCTGGTACGGCGGTGTCCTCGAACTCATCACCGGCGTCCTACTGCTGGTCGGGCTGTTCACCCGTGGTGCGGCTTTCCTCGCATCGGGCGCAATGGCTTTCGCGTACTTCAGCCAGCACGCTCCGGAGAGTTTCTGGCCGCTGATCAACAACGGCGAGTCGGCGCTGTTGTTGTGCTTCGGCTTCTTCCTGCTGATCTTCACCGGCGGCGGCACATTGGCCGTCGACGCGGTGCTCAAGCGCAAGGGCTGACCTCAGCGCGCTTCCCGCGCCCGACGCGCTGCGCCGACACAGCACCCAGTCGTAGAGATAACCGGACCGTAGTCCTATTATGGGCGGCATGCCATCGCCTCAGATTGACGCCAAGCTCAATGGACTCGCACCGGTCGTGCTGTCGGTCTTCCGGATCGTGTTCGGCCTGCTGCTCACGGTGCACGGGACGTCGAAGCTGTTCGCCTGGCCGATCCCGCCCGGTGCCGGTGGCGCGGTTCCGACCGGCACCTGGCCGTTCTGGTACGCGGGCGTTATCGAGTTGGTGGTCGGCCTGCTGCTGATCGCCGGCTTGTTCACCCGGATTGCCGCCTTCATCGGCTCCGGCGAGATGGCCTTCGCGTACTTCACTCAGCATCAGCCCACCGGCCTGTGGCCCATCGAGAACGGCGGTGAACTGGCCGTGCTGTACTGCTTCGGCTTCTTCCTGCTGGTCTTCGCCGGTGGGGGCGCATTGGCCGTCGACGCGGTACTCAAGCGCAAGGGCTGAGCTCAGCCGACGGCCCTCCCCACGAGTTTGCGGGCGGCCGCCGTCCGGGGCACCTAAGGCCGCCGTAGCGGATCATGCTCGTCGGCACTGATCACCTCGAACAGCAAGACTGTCAACCAGCTGTAGGGGTTGGGCGCAGCGTTGCCGCAAACAGGTACTAAACGCGCCTTACGCGCGCGTCAACGGCTATCGTCACCCCATGAACGACGCACCGATCTGCGCCCACGCCCGATATGTGGGGCGGGTCGGTGCGCTCGCGGTCGCCCTCGGTATCGGAGCGGGCCTGACCTCCATGCCCGCGGTGGCCTGGGCCGAACCCGAGAGCTCGTCGGCCGAGACGGCCGGCACCGGCACAGCCGGCACCGCAGATGCCCCCGATACCGCGAACACCGCTGCTGCCGAGCCGCAGACCGCGGCGGCGACGGTAACCACCGACCAGAAACCCGACACCGCGCAGAAGTCCGACAAACCCACCACCAAGAAGAACCGAAAAGCGACGCCGCGCAGCAGCACCCACACCGCGAAGAAGACCGCACCGACCACCGAACCGCAGACCACCAGCACGGCCACTGCGCCGGCGGCCACAGCCGCGACCACCGCGGCTGCAGCGGCCTCCCCCGCCACCGCACCATCCGGTCCCACCGTGACTGCCGCGGTCAGTTCCGTTGTGCAGCAACCGGCCCCGACGCTCGCGCCCAGGCCCACGACACCTCCCCTGGTCAAGGCCGTCCAGACCTTCCTCACCGCTCTCACCGCCCCGTTCCTCGGCGGCGGGTCGGTTCCGCACCTCGAGTTCCCCGGCCTGTGGGTGCTGATGGCCGCCGCCCGCCGCGAACTCGGGCTCACGGATCCCACTGCCCGCAGCACCGAGACCCAGACGGTCAGCGCGTTGAGCCTCACCGCGACCGCAGCCACCGCCACGGTCACCAACCAGCCGCCGCAACCCGGCACCACCACCCTGGGCGTCCCGGATCCCACCACCGGTGCGGTCACCGGTCAGGTCCATGCCACCGACCCAGAGGGCAAGGCGGTGACCTATGCGTTGGTCACCCCGCCGACGCTGGGCACCGTCAAGTTCAGTTCCACCGGCGCCTTCACCTACACCCCGACCGCCGCGCAGCGCGTCCAAGCCGGCCTCGGTTCGGTCCCCGACGCGGTGTTCCGCGTGACGGCCTATGACGGCAGCACCGCCAAGGTGCCGTTCGACGTCTCGGTGCCGATCGACCCGACCCCGGTGCAGCTGCTCAGCCCGGTCGGCGCCGGCCAGTCCACCGCCGTCGCGGCCACCAACACCCGGGCCTACCTCACCAACTCCGCGACCGGCACGCTGACGGTAGTCAACACCCTCGACGGCACCGTCGTCACGACCATCGCGGTCGGCACCAACCCCACAGCGGTCGCGGTCCGGCCGGACGGCAGGTACGTCTACGTCGCCGATACCGCAGGCAAGACCATCTCGGTGATCGATGCGGCCACCAATACCGTCAAGCGCACGATCGCCACCAGCGCCACCCCGACCAGCCTGGCCATCAGCCCGTCCGGCGGAACCCTGTTCATCGGCAACGCCACCGGCAAGGTCGCGAAGTTCAGCACATCGACCAATTCGATCACCGGCTGGATCAGCAATACCGTCGGCGCCACGTCGGTGCTCCTCAGCCCCGACGGCAAGAAGCTCTACGCCACCACACCGGCGGGGGTGGCCGTGTACACCACCTCGTCCTGGACCAACTCGGCGAAAGTGCTTGCCATACCGGGGAGTTCACCCACCGCCGTGGCGGCGGGCACGGACGGGTCACGGCTGTACGTGGTGACCGACGGCAGCACCGTCAAGGTGCTGGAAACCGCGAAGTACACGGTGGTGGACCAGTTCCAGACCACCGCGCCGGTGCGGGCGGCGACGGTCAACAAGGACGGCTCGCTGCTGCTGGTCACCGCGACCACCGGCGAGGTGAAGGTCTACAACGCCAAGACCAACGCCCTGCTCACCACGCTCGACACCGGCGACACCGTGAGCGGAATCGCCGCCAGCCCGGACGGCATGCAGCTCTACACCGCCGGCGGCAGCGCCATGCGGGTGGTATCCCTGGTGCCCACCAACACCAAACCCGTTGTCAGCAGCCCGATCACCACATCCAGCGCGGCCACCGGCGTGGTCAACGGTTCCACCGGGGTCACCGATGCCGACGCCGATCCACTCAAGATCACCGTGCTCAGCGCACCGGTGCGCGGCAAGGTCACCTTCGGCAGCGACGGCACGTTCACCTACACCCCCACCGCCGCGGCACGGCACAAGGCGGCGGCCGACACCGCGCCGTCCACCGATCTGTCCGACAGCTTCACCTTCACCGTCGACGACGGTCGCCGCGGGGTGGTGCAACAGACCATCACCGTCACCGTGGTTCCGGCCAATAAGGCGCCGACGGTGAAAACCACGGTGGGTAGCGCCAATTCGTCGACCGGCGTGATCACCGGGTCGGTGAAGGGCACCGACGGCGACGCCGACCGGATCTACTACGAGGGCACCGTCTCGGCACTGCAGGGCACCGCGGTGGTCAAGGCCGACGGCACGTTCACCTATACCCCGACGGTCACCGCGCGGCACGCGGCCGCCGCGGTCACCGGACCCACCCACGACACCTTCACCGTCACCGTCGACGACGGCCACGGCGCGGTGCTTCAGGTGCCGGTCACCGTCACCGTGTTGCCCCGCAACACCGCCCCGACGACGGCCGCCGTGAGCACCCCCGTGGTCAGCGTCTACACCGGGCGGGTGACCGGCCGGATCACCACCACCGACGCCGACGGCGACACCCTCACCTACACCTCCACCGGGCCGGCCAAGGGCACGGTGGTGCTCAACTCCGACGGGTCGTTCAGCTACACCCCGACCGCGGCCGCCCGCGCAGCGGGCACCAGCACCGACACCTTCACCGTCACGATCAGCGACGGGCACGGCGGCAGCCGGGCCGTCACCGTCACCGTCGCGGTGACCGCCTCCGCCCCGGGCAACGACCTGCCCGTGGCCGCCACCAATGCCTATGTGGCGACGGTCGATTCGTCGACGGGTGTGGTCACCGGCCAGGTGAACGCAACCGACAGCACCGCCCTGACCTACCTGCTCAACTCCACCATCGCCAGCACCGTCGGGTCGGTGGTGGTCAATGGCGACGGCACGTTCACCTTCACCCCGAGCACCGCGGCCCGGTATCACTCGTGGTTCACCCCGCAAGCGGACGTGGCGACCTTCACCGTCGCCGCGTACGACGGCCGAGACGGCATCCCGGTCGACGTGGCCGTGCCGATCACCGCCCTGCACCCCGACGCCGACGGCACCCTGACCCTCGCCGAACTGAAAACCCTGGCCGGCACCGGGGATGTCGACGTCAGCAAGAACGCCAATGGCACCGTCCGCAATATCGACGGCACGTTCACCGTCGCCACGGTGTCCGACGCCGCGTCTGCGGCCGCGGTGCTCAACAAGGTCGCCGCGCTGCTGGGCGCCCCCGCCGGTTTCGCCGACGCGTCGCGGATCGCGGTATCTCGTACCGGTTTCAGCGGTGACGTGTTCTACCGGCTCACCCAACGGGTCGGCGGGCTGGACGTGCTGGGCAGCGAGGTGGTGCTGGCCACCGACAGCACCGGCCGGGTGACCGGGCTGGTGAGCAACTACGACTCCGCGCTCGGCAGCGTCAACACCACGCCCACCCCGTCGCTCGGGCACGCCGCCGACGCCGAGGCCATCGTCAAGAGCGACCTGCTGACCGGCCTGGCCGGCACCCCCAGCCAGGCCACCAAGGACGCCTTCCTGGCCACCCTGCACCTGGCCACCGATCTGGTGATCTACGACCAGGATGTCAGTGAGAACCTGAACACCCTGGCTCGCTTCCACCCGGCCGCGCTGGCCTGGCGGGTGGTGGTCGATTCCGCCCCGGACAGCCCCTACCCGTCCGAGGGCGTCACCTATTTCATCTACGCCAACGGCAGCAACGCCGGCACCATCTTCTCCGAATTCTCCAGCGCCCAGCAGGCTTTGAGCCCGCTGCGGTCCAGCGGCACCGACCTGCTCGGCGCCACCCGCACCGTGGGCGCCGGCAACACCGGATCCGCCCTGGTGCTCAGCGACCCGACCCGCAACATCACCACCTACACCACCACCTACGTCAGCAGTGGCTGGCCCGGGCAGCCCAGCATCCCCGGCACCAACGTCACCTACACCACCAGCTGGGGCACGGCCGCGGTGTCGGCGCAGGCCAACATGACCCGCGTGTACGACTATTACTCGACGGTGCTGGGGCGGACCTCCTTCGACGACAACGGCGCGCCCATCCTGCTCAGCATCGACTACAACCCGGGCGGATCGGCGGCGGCAGGCTGGCGCAACGCGGCGTGGAACGGCTCGGAGATGGTCTTCGGCGACTCCGGCGCCACCCAGGCCGCCCTGGATCTGGTCGGGCACGAATACACCCACGCGGTGATCCAGTACGTCAACGCACTTGCCTATCTCGGTGAGTCCGGCGCGCTGAACGAGGGCTACGCCGATATCATGGGCGCCCTCATCGAGAACAAAACCGGAAGCGGCCGTTGGCTTTTCGCCGAGGACGCGGCCGGCAACCCGTATCGCAGCATGCAGGACCCGTCGGCGTACGGTCAGCCCGAGACCTACGGCGGGCGCTACGTGGATCCCTGCGGCTGCCACGACAACACCACCGACGACTTCGACTACGTGCACAGCAACAGCGGCATCCTGACCTTCGCCGCGTACAAGATGATGGACGCCACCAAGAACGAGGTATCCGGCGAGCAGTGGGCGCGGGTGTTCTACGAGTCGCTGTACCGCATGCCGTCGACGGCCCGGTTCGTCGACGCCCGCTACGCGGTGATCGCCAGCGCCCGAGCCAACGGATTCACCGCCGGCCAGATCGCGGCGATCAAGACGGCCTTCGACGCGGTCGGTGTGACAGCCTCGGCGCTGTGAGCCCGGCTAGTCCCCGAACACCTTGCGCACCACGGCTTTCGCCCGCCGGGTGACGCGCAGATAGTTGTCCAGGAACTCCCCGCCGTCGCCGTTGGCCCAACCGGCCGCCAGGGCGACGGCGTTGAGTTGCCGGCCAGGACCGGGCAGTTGGTCGGTCGGCTTGCCGCGCACCAGCACCAGCGCGTTACGCGCCCGGGTTGCGGTCAGCCAGGCCTGGCGCAGCTGGTCGACGTCGCCTTCGGCGATCAATTCGGCGGCGCCGATCGCGTTCAGCGTCTGCAGCGTGGAGGTGTTGTGCAGCGCCGGAATCTTGTCGGCGAACCGCAGTTGCAGCAGCTGCACCGTCCACTCGACATCGGCCAGCCCACCGCGGCCCAGCTTGGTGTGGGTGTTCGGATCGGCGCCGCGCGGCAGCCGTTCGGCGTCCACCCGCGCTTTGATCCGCCGGATCTCCTGTACCGTCTCCGGAGAGATACCACCCTCGGGATAGCGGGTCTTGTCGATCATCTGCAGGAACCGCTCCCCCAGCTCGGGATCGCCGGCCACCTTGTGCGCCCGCAGCAAGGCCTGCACCTCCCACGGCTGAGCCCACTGCGCGTAGTACGCCTCGTATGACGACAGGGTGCGCACCAGCGGGCCGTTGCGGCCTTCCGGACGGAGGTTGGTGTCCACCTCCAGGGGCGGATCCGAGCTCGGCATCCCCAGCAGGCTGCGCACCTGTTCGGCGACCCCGACCGACCAGCGCACCGCGGCCGATTCCTCGACGCCGTGCACCGGCTCGCACACGAACAGCACATCGGCGTCGGACCCGTAACCCAGTTCGCCGCCGCCGAGCCGGCCCATCCCGATCACCGCGATCCGGGCCGGCGGGCCGCCCTGCGGTGACCGGTCGCGGATTACCGTCTCCAGCGCGCACTGCAGCACCGCCACCCAGATACTGGTCAGCGCGTGGCACACGTCGGTGACGTCGAGCATGCCGAGCAGATCGGCGGACGCCACCCTGGCCAGTTCGCGGCGGCGCAGGGTGCGCGCCGCGGCGATGGCCCGGGCCGGGTCGGCGTGCCGGGCGGCCGACGCGACCAGGGCGCGGGCCACGCTGTCCGGGTCCACCTCCAGCAGCTTGGGCCCCTGCGGTCCGTCCGCGTACAACTGGATCACCTCGGGTGCCCGCATCAGCAGATTCGGCACGTAGGCCGACGTGCCGAGCACCCGCATCAGCCGTTTGGCCACCGCGCCCTCGTCGCGCAGGGTGGACAGGTACCACCGCAGATCGCCCAGTTCCTCGCTGATCCGGCGGTAGGACAGCAGCCCGGCATCCGGGTCGGGGGTGTCCGAGAGCCAGTCCAACAGCGTGGGCAGCAGTACCTTCTGCACCTGCCCGCGCCGGCCGCCCTCGCTGGACAACGCCGCGAGGTGGGTCAGCGCGCTTTGCGGGCCCTCGTAGCCCAGTGCGGCGAGCTGACGCTCGGCGGCCTCGGTGCTCATCACGTCGAAGCCTTGGTTGCCAACCGATTCCAGCAACGGCTGGTAGAAGAGCTTGGCGTGCAACCGCGACACTCGCATGCTCTGGCGCCTGAGTTCCTCGCGCAGCACCCCGGCGGCGTCATGGCGGCCGTCGGGCCGGATGTGCGCGGCGCGGGCGAGCCAGCGCATCGCCTCCTCGTCGTCGTCCTCGGGCAGCAGGTGGGTGCGTTTGAGGCGCTGTAACTGCAGCCGGTGTTCCAGCAGCCGCAGGAACTCGTAGGAGGCGGTCATGTTCGCGGCGTCGTCACGGCCGATGTACCCGCCCGATCCGAGTGCGGCCAAGGCGTCCACCGTCGAGGACACGTGCAGCGACTCGTCGTTACGGCCGTGCACCAGCTGGAGCAACTGCACCGCGAACTCGACATCGCGCAGGCCACCGGTGCCGAGTTTGAGTTCGCGGGAGCGCACGCCGGCCGGTACCAGTTCTTCCACCCGGCGCCGCATCGCCTGCACGTCGGGCACGAAATCCTCACGCTCACAAGCGGTCCAGACCATCGGCATGAGCGCGGCGATGTACTGCGCGCCGAGTTCGGCATCGCCGACGGCGGCGCGGGCCTTCAGCAGCGCCTGGAACTCCCAGGTCTTGGCCCAGCGCTCGTAGTAGGCGATATGCGATTCGAGGGTGCGCACCAGCTGGCCGCGCTTGCCCTCCGGGCGCAGGGCGGCATCGACCTCGAAGAAGGTGTCGCTGGCAAAGCGCATCATCTCCCCGGCCACCCGCGTGGTGACGGCGTCCGCGGTCTCACCGACGAAGATGACGTCCACATCGCTGACGTAATTGAGTTCGCGCGCACCGCATTTGCCCATCGCGATGACGGCCAGCCTGGGCGCAGGGGTGTCCGTACCGCACACCGTGTTGGTCGCCACCGCCAGCGCCGCCGCCAGCGCGGCATCGGCCAGGTCCGACAGGTGCGCGCCGACGGTGCTGAACTCCAGCACCGGTTCGTTCTCGACGGTGGGGGCCAGGTCGAGTCCGGCCAGCACCAGCAGTCGGTCCCGGTAGAGGGCGCGCAGCGAGGCCTGCACCGACCGGGTGTCGGTGGTGCTGCACGCGACCGCGACGAATTCGTCGCGCAGTTGGGCGGCGCTGGGCAGGGCGCCCTGGCCGGTCAGCAGATGCCAGGACTGCGGCCGGGCCACCAGGTGATCACCGAGTGCCAGCGACCCGCCGACCACTGAGAACAACCGGCCGCGCAGCGCCTTGTCCTTGAGCAGCGCCCGGTTCAGCTCATCCCAGCCGTCACCCAGCTCGTCGGCCAGCCGCACCAAGGTGAGCAGCGCGGCGTCGGCGTCGGGTGCCCGCGACAGCGACCACAACAGCTCGACGTACTCGTCGGTGTTCCAGCCCAGCCGGTCCAGCCGGTCGCGCGCGGGCGCGTCGACGAGACCGAGGCGTCCCACGCTGGGCAGCTTCGGGCGCTGGGTGGCGGGTTTTGGCACGCACCAGAGGCTACCTGGGGCGAGCGAAGCGACGGGGATCGGCTTCCTGGGGCGAGCGAAGCGACGGGGATTGGCTACAGCGACAAGTAGTTCTTCAACTCGAACGGGGTGACGGTGCTGCGGTAGTTCTCCCACTCGGTGCGCTTGTTGCGCAGGAAGTAGTCGAAGACGTGCTCCCCCAAGGCTTCCGCCACCAGTTCGGAATTCTCCATCTCGGCCAGCGCCACGCCGAGGCTGCCGGGCAACTCCTTGTATCCCATGGCGCGGCGTTCCTCGGCGGTCAGGCTCCACACGTTGTCCTCGGCCTGTGGGCCCAGGGTGTAGCCCTTCTCGACACCGCGCAGGCCGGCGGCCAGCAGCACCGCGAACGCCAGGTACGGGTTGCAGGCCGAATCGGGACTGCGCACCTCGACACGGCGGCTGGACGCCTTGCGCGGGGTGTACATCGGCACCCGCACCAGCGCCGACCGGTTGGCCGCACCCCAGGACGCCGCCGTCGGCGCCTCGCCGCCGTGCACCAGCCGCTTGTAGGAGTTGACCCACTGATTGGTGACGGCGCTGATCTCGCTGGCGTGCTCGAGGATGCCCGCGATGAACGACTTGGCGACGTCGGAGAGTTGCAGCGGGTCGTCGGGGCTGTGGAAGGCGTTGGTATCACCTTCGAACAGGCTCATGTGGGTGTGCATGGCCGAGCCGGGATATTCGCTGAACGGCTTGGGCATGAACGACGCCCGCACACCGTCGGCCAGGGCGACCTCCTTGACGACGTAGCGGAACGTCATCACGTTGTCGGCCATGGACAGGGCGTCGGCGTAGCGAAGGTCGATCTCCTGCTGGCCGGGCGCGCCCTCGTGGTGGCTGAACTCCACCGAGATGCCCATCTGCTCCAGCGCGTCGATGGCATGCCTGCGGAAGTTGGGTGCGGCGTCGTGCACGGCCTGGTCGAAGTAGCCGCCGTTGTCGGCGGGCACCGGTACCGAACCGTCATCCTGGCCCGGCTTGAGCAGGAAGAACTCGATCTCGGGATGCACATAGCAGGTGAAGCCGAGGTCGCTGGCCTTGGCCAGCTGGCGGCGCAGCACGTGCCGGGAATCCGCCCAGGACGGCGATCCGTCGGGCATGGTGATGTCGCAGAACATCCGCGCCGAGTAGTGCTTACCGGCGCTCGTCGTCCACGGCAGTACCTGGAAGGTGGACGGGTCGGGACGCGCCACGGTGTCCGATTCGGAGACCCGGGCGAAACCCTCGATCGAGGAACCGTCGAAGCCGATGCCCTCTTCGAATGCGCCTTCCAGCTCGGCGGGCGCGATCGCCACCGACTTCAGGTATCCGAGGACGTCGGTGAACCACAGCCGCACAAACCGGATATCGCGTTCCTCCAGCGTGCGCAGCACAAATTCCTTCTGGCGGTCCATGACCGAAGCCTAGGCAGCGGCTGTTAAATCCGTGTTACACACGTGTCGCGGTTTGGTCGGCGCGGCTCAGCAGCGCAGGCCGGCCGGCGGTGGGATCAAGCCGACCAGGAAATTCACCACCGCCGTGTCCACGCAGGCATCGCCGTTGAAGACGACGGTGTGTTGCGTGCCCTCGAAGGTGATCAGCGAGGCGTTCAGTGCACGGGCCAGGTCCACCCCGGCCTGATACGGCGTGGCCGGATCGTGGGTGGTGGACACCACCACCGCCTTACCGGTGCTCAGCGGCGACGCCTGGTGCGGCACGGTGGTCGCCGGCACCGGCCACAACGCACACATATCGCGGGGTGCGTACCCGGTGAAGGTGCCGTACTCCATGAACGGCGCGGCCGCCCGTGCCCGCCGGTCAGCCTCGGCCCACACCGCGGGGTCGGTCGGGTACGGCGCGTCCACACACCGGATCGCGGCGAATGCATCCTGCTGGTTGCCGTAGTGGCCGTTCTCGTCGCGGTGCCAGTAGTCGTCGGCCAGCGTGAGCAGGTCTCCGGCGTCGGTGCCGCGGGCCAGCCCGAGCAGTCCGCTGGTGAGGTACTTCCAGTACCGCTGGGTGTAGAGCGCGTTGGCGGTGCCGGTGATGGCGTCGGCGTAGCCGAGCCCGCGCGGGTCCGAGGTGCCGCCGGGGCGCTGCACCAGTGGGTCGATCAGTTGGTGGTAGCGGGCCGAGAACTGGGCAGGGTCGGTGCCCAGCGGGCAATCCGGTGAGCGCGCGCAGTCGGTGGCGTAGTCGGTGAACGCCGCCTGGAAGCCGGCCAGCTGGTTGACGTTCTCGTTGATCGGGTCCGATCCGGGGTCGACGGCGCCGTCGAGCACCATGGCCCGGACCCGGTCGGGGTAGCGGTCGGCGTAGGCGGCGCCGAGTTCGGTGCCGTAGGAGAACCCGAGATAGTTGATCTGCTCGTCACCGAGGGCGGCCCGCACCACGTCCATATCCCTGGCCGCCGACGCGGTTCCGACGGTGGCCAGAAATTCGCGGCCCATCCGGTCCAGGCAGGATTGGGCGAACTGCCGGTAGACGTCTTCGATGTGGGTCACCCCGGCCGGGCTGTAGTCGGCCAGTGGCTCTCGTCGGTAGGCGTCGAATTCGGCGTCGGTGCGGCACCTCAGCTGCGGGGTCGAATAGCCGACGCCGCGCGGGTCGAAGCCCACCAGGTCGAAACCCTCCCGGATGGCCGTGCCGTCCAGCGCGGCGGCCATTCCGGCCACGGTGTCCACCGCCGACGCGCCAGGACCACCGGGGTTCACCATCAGCGTGCCGATGCGCTGCCCGGTGGCGGGCACCCGGATGACGGCCAATTGTGCTTGCGCCCCTTGGGAATCACCTTGGGCATCGGGCTCGTCCCAGTTGACGGGCACCGGCACGTCGGCGCATTGGGCGCTCGGCAGCGCCTGGGTCACCAGCGGACTGGCCGCGAAGAAACGCTGACAACTGCCCCACACCGCGGGCCGGCCGTAGCTCGACTCCGGCGCGGCCTGCGCGGGTGCGCACGGCACGCCGGCCGTGATGGGGAGGGCCAGCAGCACCGCGAAAATCCTGCCCGCCAGCCACATGGCGCTCATGTTCGCACAGCGAATCCGCGGGGTCTTGCCGGGTGCCGGTGCGGTGGCGATCAGCAATCAGACGGTGATGTGGCCGTTATCTCTAGCACCGGGCGCCGGGCGGCGGCACCACCACGTCCACAAGGTATTTCGCGGCGATATCGTCCACGCACGTGTTGCCCTGGAACACCACGGTGTGCTGGGTGCCCTCGAACGTCAGCAACGCCCCGCCGAGCTGCTTGGCCAGGTCCACCCCGGCCTGGTACGGGGTGGCCGGGTCGTTGGTGGTGGACACCACCAGCGTCGGCGGCAGGCCGGACACCTTGAGCTGATGCGGTGTGGAGGTCGGGGGCACCGGCCAGAACGCACACGTGCCCAGCGGGGCGTGCCCGGTGAAATCGCCGTAGCTCATGAACGGCGCGACCTCGCGGGCGCGGCGGTCCTCGTCGACGACGGTGGCGCGGTCGGTGATCGGCGGCTCGTCGACACAGTTCACCGCGACCCGCACATCGGTCGAGTTGTTGTAGTGGCCGTCGGCGTCGCGGCCCATGTACAGGTCGGCCAGCGCCAGCATGGTGTCGCCGCGGCCGTTCTTCAGCTCGGTCAACCCCTTGGTGAGGTGGCGCCACAGGTTCGGCGAGTACAGCGGCAGGATGGTGCCCACGATGGCGTCGCTGTAGCTCAGGCCGCGCGGATCCTTGGTCGGGGCCGGCTTGTCCACCAGCGGGTTCACCAGCGAGTGGTACACGTCCACGGCTTTGGCCGGGTCGGTGCCCAGCGGGCAGTCCGGGTTGGTGGCGCAGTCGGCGGCGTAGTTGTCGAAGGCGGTCTGGAACGCCTTGGCCTGGCGGATGTCGGCCTCCACCGGATCGGCGTTCGGGTCCACCGCGCCGTCCAGGATCATCGCGCGCACCTTGTCGGGGAACAGTTCGGCGTAGGTGCCACCGATCCGGGTGCCGTACGAATAGCCGAGGTAGGTCAGCTTGTCGTCCCCGACGGCCTGCCGCATGGCGTCCAGATCCTTTGCCACACTGACGGTCCCGACGTTCTCGAGGAATTCGTCGCCCATCTTCTGCTGGCAGCGCGCCACGAAGTCCTTGGTCTCGGACTCGATGTGGGCCACCCCTTCTGGGCTGTAGTCCACCTGCGGGTCGGCCCGCAGGCGGTCGTTGTCCTCGTCGGAGTTGCACCACAGTGCCGGTTTGGATGAGCCGACGCCGCGCGGGTCGAAGCCGACCAGGTCGAAGCGCTGGCGCACCGACTCGGGCAGGGTGCCCACCAGTGACACCGCCGAGTCGACGCCGGACTCCCCCGGCCCACCCGGGTTGATGAACAGGGTGCCGACCTTCTGCCCGGTGGCCTTGAACCGGATCATCGCCAGCTGCGCGACATCGCCGTCGGGCTTGTCGTAGTTCACCGGCACCGAGATGAAGCCGCACTCGGCGCCCGACGGGATCCGCGACTCACCGGAGGACGCCTTGCACGGCGCCCACTGCACCGGGCTGCCGGGTCGCGGCGCGGAGATGACCGCTCGCCCGTCGACGATATTGCTGCATCCTGTGACGACGAGCAGCACCGAGGCGGCCGCGAGAATGCCGCGCGTGAACTTCATGGCTGACCATGCTGCCATGGGTCCTCATCGGGGCTGGTGAGGCTACCCGGTGGCGTCCAGCAACTCGTCGAGGGCGACCGCGAAATCGTCGGCCATATCCCACAGGTCAGGCAGCAATTCCGGGCAGGAGATGATGCCGACGTCGAGCTTGCCGTTGAGCGACATGACGGTGATGTTCAATCCCGAGCCGTGGAAGATCGGGCCCAGCGGGTACATCGACTTGACCTCGCAGCCGAGCAGGTACAGCGGGACCTGTGGTCCGGGCACGTTGGAGACCACCAGGTTGTGCACGGGCACCGCCGCCGACAGGTTGCTGCGGGCATAGACGCGCATCGCGATGCCGAACACCGCGGGGGCGGCGAACTGCGACCAGTCCTGCAGCAGGGTCGCCCCGATCGCCGAACTATGTTGTTTGGCAACGGAATTGGCTGATGCGATGGCCATCAGCCGCTCGCCCGCATCGTCGATGTTGGTGTGCAGCGACGAGAACATCCCCGACACCTGGTTGCGGCCGGGCCGGTCGGACTTGTCGTGTACCGAGACCGGGATCATCGCCACCAAGGTGGAATCGGGCAGTTCGCCGCGATCGAGCAGGAAGCGCCGCAGCACGCCCGACACCAGCGCCATCACCACGTCGTTGACCTTGACCCCGAAGTGCGCCCGCACCTTCTTGATGTCGTCGAGATCCAGTTCGGCGAAGGCGATGTTGCGGTGTCCGGTGACATTCGCGTTGAACGCCGTCTTGGGGGCGGCGAACGGCGCGGCCATGGTGAGGCCCTTGGTGGCTCGGCGCGCGGTGTCGATCACGGTCGAGACGGTGGACGGCAGCACGTTCATCAGCTTCAGCGGGCGGGTGGCGAATCTGATCGCGCCGTTGACCGCGATCTCCAGTTCGGAGGCGCCACCCGCGCCGGGCACCGGGTCCGGCGGCGGCGCGTCGGGTTCGGTGCTGCACAGCGTGGACATCAGGTTGGCGCCGGTGACGCCGTCGACGGCCGAGTGGTGCACCTTGGTCATCAAGGCCAGCTTGCCGCCGGCGTGCGCGTCGGTACCCGCGACGTTCTCGATGACCCACATCTCCCACAGTGGGCGGCTGCGGTCCAGCGGCAGCGACGCGATGTGCCCGCAGATCTCGGCGAGTTCGGCGCGCCCACCAGGGGCAGGCAGCCCGATCCGGTGCAGGTGGCGCTGGACGTCAAATTCGTTGTCCTCCACCCACACCGGGTGATCCGGATTGAATCTGCTGTCGGCGAGTTTCGCCCGGAATTCGGGCATCGCCTTGACCCGCATGGCGAGCTCGTCGCGTAACCGGTCGAAGGTGTAGCCGCCGGGCACCGTCGAGGTGTCGAGCTCCAGGATGGAACACACATGCAAGGGCTGCGCTGCGGTTTCGAGGTACAGGAAGCTGGCGTCGAGTCCGCTCAGTCGTTGCATGACGCCGATGGTAGGTGGGGACCGCGGTGATGTGAGGAAATCCACTCAACCCGTCATTCACGTTCACGGTCTCGGGTGGCACACTGGCTCTGTCAGACGACCCGGGGACCGAGCAACGGCCTCGAGGATCAACCCGACAACACATATCGAGGGACAATGATGTCTGAGCAGTCTGTCTATGGTGCGACCAGCACGAGCACTGCCACCCCGCGGACCAAGGTCCGCACTCATCACCTGCAGAAGTGGAAGGCCGAAGGCCACAAGTGGGCCATGCTGACCGCCTACGACTTCTCCACCGCCCGCATCTTCGACGACGCCGGCATCCCGGTACTGCTGGTCGGGGATTCGGCCGCCAATGTCGTCTACGGCTATGACACGACGGTCCGGGTCACCGTCGACGAGCTCATCCCCCTGGTGAGCGCCGTCGTGCGCGGAGCCGAGCATGCCCTGGTGGTGGCGGATCTGCCGTTCGGCAGCTACGAGTCCAGCCCGGCGCAGGCCCTCGCCACGGCGACCCGGTTCATGAAGGAAACCGGCGCCCACGCGATCAAGTTGGAGGGCGGCGAGCGGGTGGCCGAGCAGATCGCCACCCTGACCCAGGCCGGTATCCCGGTCATCGCCCATATCGGCTTCACCCCGCAGAGCGTCAACAGCCTGGGCGGTTACCGCGTCCAGGGCCGTGGCGACGCCGGCGATCAGACCATCCACGACGCGATCGCGGTGGCCGAGGCCGGTGCGGTGGCGGTGGTGCTGGAGATGGTGCCCGCCGAGCTGGCCACCCAGATCACCGGCAAGCTGACCATCCCCACCGTCGGCATCGGCGCCGGCCCCAACTGCGATGCGCAGGTGCTGGTGTGGCAGGACATGGCCGGACTGACGTCGGGCAAGACCGCCAAGTTCGTCAAGAAGTTCGCCCAGATCGGCGACGTATTGCGCAGTGCCGCAACGCAATACGCCGACGAGGTGGCCACCGGGGTATTTCCGGCGCAGGAGCACTCCTACTAGGAGAATTCCGGGGCACGCTTGCCCAGGAACGCGGCGATGCCTTCTTTCCCGTCGGGAGAGGAGGCATTCGCGGCGATATGGCGGGCCTCGTGCTCCAGTTGGGTCTCATATCCCGCGGAGTAGGTGCTCAGCAGCAGCTTCTTGACCGAGGCGTGGGAGCCACGAGCGCCGGCAGCCACCTTGGCGGCCAGCGCTTCCAGCCACTGGGCCAGCTCGGCGTCGGGCACCACCTCGGTGACCAGACCCCAGGCCAGCGCCTCGGGCGCCTTGAGCACGCGGTTGGTGATCATCAGATCCTGGGTGCGGCGCAGTCCCACCAACCGCGGGAGCACGTAGGACGCGCCGCCGTCTGGGCTCAGACCGGCCTTGGTGTAGGCCATGGTGAACGACGCCGATTCGGCGGCCAGCACCAGATCCCCCGAGACGCCCAGCGAGAAGCCGGCACCGGCGGCCACGCCGTTCACGGCGGTGATCAGCACGGCGTCCATCCGGGCGAAGGTCGACATCGCGCGGTGCAGGTCGTCGGCGATGCCCTTGACGAACACTCCCGGATCGGGCGCGGCGGCCATTGCCTTGAGATCGCCGCCGGCACAGAAGAACCGTCCCGCGCCGGTCAGGGTGACCACCTTGGTGCTCGGGCTGTCGCACAGCGCGGCCGCGACGGCCAGCTCGCGGGTCATCGCGTCGTTCATCCCGTTGGCCGCGTCCGGCCGGTTCAGCACGATGCTGGCAACGGGCCCGGACTGGGTGAACGTCAGCGTCTCGAATTCGCTCATGCGCAAACGGTATTACGTCGCCGCTGCGGTCTGTAATGCGAGTCGGGTTTCGGCGGCGGCCCGCAGCGCCGCGTAATCACCGTCGTACCCCAGGGTGCGCAGCGCGCCGTCGGCACTGATCCACGGTTGGTCCGGTGGGCAGGCCCCGTCGTCGGACCTGCGGTTGATGGCCGATTCGGCAAGCCGGAACGGCAGATCATCGGCGTCGGCGGGCCCCGCGCACTCGGCGATCACCGTCGCAGCCAGTTCGCGGTAGCGCTCGCGCAGTTCGGCGCGCCGGCGGCGGAACTGCCCGAACCGGTCCACCCGGAGTTCGGGCAGCAGGTACAGCGCGCCCAGGTTCCATCGACTGCGGCACAGCTGGGCGACGTCGGCGACGATCAGCGTGTACAGCTGCACCGCCGCCGGGCCGCCCTCGCCGTCGAGTTCGGCGGCCAGCCGCAACGGCGACTCCACCGTGCCGGCCAGCAGGGCGTCCAGGATGTCGTCCTTGGTGGCGAAGTGGTGATAAAGCGAGGCCTGCCGCATACCGACGGCGTCGGCGATCCGCCGGGTGGAGGTGTTGGCGTATCCGTGCTCGGTGAACAGTTCCGCCGCGGCGTCGAGGATCTCGTCGCGCGGCGTGTGCCCTGGCCTGCGCGGTTGCTCCAACCTCGGACGTCCACGGCCATCGGTGCTCATCGGGCCATTGTGACACCGGACCTAATTTCTATCGTTTGATAGAAATTGTCATCTGGCCGTAACAATACCGTCACGAGCACGGAATGCGCACCCCTAAAACTTTCAAGTGACAGTTAAGGAGGGGTCGGCAGATGGCAGGAACCAATTCGACCGAGGGGGCGCGGTCCCATGCCCGCGCCCAGGCCGCCACAGCGGCGCTGCGCGTACCACCCACCCCGGACGGGGTGACCGAGCTGCGCTGGGCCGAGGTCGTCCCGGCGGGTTCCTATGCCACCGCGGTGCTGGGCCGCGGAACCCGGCTGCGGTTGACCGACCCCGCCGGCGGCGCCTGTGCCCACCTGCTGCTGTTCCGCGCCGACGCCCCGTGGGAGCGGCTCAACGTGGCCGACACCGTCAAGGTGCCCTGGCAGGCATATCTCGGCACCGGCCATCCCCTGTTGTCCGATCAGGGCCGGGTGCTGGCCACCGTCGTCGCCGACACGTCGCACCGGCACGACACGCTGTGCGGCGCGACGCCCGCCGGGCAGGCGCAGCTCCTGCTGGGTGTGCACAAGCACGGCCTGGACATCCGCGATGTGGCACCGTCGGTGTCCTTCTTCAAGGGCACCCACGTGCAGGCCGACGGCGGTATCGCCTTCACCGGTTCCGCGGGCCCCGGCGGCTCGGTGGACCTGCTGGTGCATCTGCCGGTGGTGGTCGTGCTGTCCAACAGCGCGCACCCGCTCGATCCCGAACCTGCGGTGACCGATCTGGACGTGCTGGCTTGGCGCGCCGACGACGAGTTGCACACCCCCGTCAACGACGACCCCGAATACCTGCGCGCCCTGTTCAACACCGAAAGCACTTGGGCCGCTGCACGAAACGGAGGCATCTGATGACCACGTTCGAGGTGGCCGCGCGCGCACCCTGGTCGGCCATCGTGCCCGCGGGCCACACCCTGCAGATCGTCGACCTGCACGGCAACCAGGCCGTGGACACCCTGTTCTACGGCGTCACGCAGGGCCGGCCCGACCCGGCATTGCGCTACAACGCGCAGACAACCGTTGCCGCCCAACGCAATATCTTCCTGTCCACCGGCTCGGTGCTGCGCGCCTCGGACGGCACGGCGCTGATGACCATCGTGGCCGACGAGGTCGGCAACCACGACACCATCGCCGGTGCCTGCTCGAAGGAGTCCAACACGCTGCGGTACGGCCACCACACCGTGCACCAGCACGCCTGCGCGGAGAACTTCCTCGCCGAGGCCACCCGCTGGGGTATGGGCAAGCGCGACATCGTCTCCAACGTCAACTTCTTCATGTACGTGCCGGTGGAGGACGACGGCACCCTGGGCATCGTGGACGGCCTGTCGGCGCCGGGCAAGTCGCTGACGTTGCGCGCCGAGATCGACACGCTGGTGCTGGTGTCCAACTGCCCGCAGATCAACAACCCGTGCAACGGTTTCAACCCGACACCGGTGCAGATGGTGATCGCGTGAGCACGTGCCCCGTCGAGGTGCTGCGCCCCGGCATGCTCACCACGGTGCAGGACTGGCCCGGCCGAATCGGCTTCTGGCACATCGGTGTTCCCCCATCCGGACCGATGGACGACCTGTCGTTCCGGATCGGGAACCGGGTGCTGGGTAACCCCGAAGGCCAGGCCGGTCTGGAATGCACCCGCACCGGGCCCGCGCTGCGCTTCCCCGACGGCGGCCGGGTCTGCGTGACGGGCGCACCGGTACCGGTGACGGTCGACGGTGCACGGGTGCCGCAGTGGCAGTCGGTGACCGTACCCGCCGGGGGTGTGTTGGACGTAGGCACGCTGTCCGGGCCGGGTATGCGGTGTTACGTGTTGGTGGCCGGCGGGCTGGTGGAGCCCGAATACTTGGACAGCACAGCGACATTCACCTTGGGCTCCTTCGGCGGACATGATGGCCGGGCGCTGCGTGCCGGTGACGAACTGCAGGCCGGCGCCGATCCGGGACCACACCAGGACCGGCCCGACCGTGACGCCAGAGCCGCCATCGACGAACAGCCCAGCATCGGGCACCGCTGGGAAATCGCGGTCACCGAGGGACCGCACGGCGCACCGGAGTTCTTCACCCGCGCCGATATCGACACCATCATCGGCACCGATTACACGGTGCACTTCAACTCCGACCGCACCGGCGTCCGGCTGGAAGGGCCCAAACCGCAGTGGGCCCGCACCGACGGCGGTGAGGCCGGCCTGCACCCGTCCAATATCCACGACAACGCCTACTGCGTGGGCGCGCTCGACTTCACCGGTGACACCCCGATCCTGCTCGGTCCCGACGGCCCGAGCCTGGGGGGCTTCGTCTGCCCGGTCACCGTCGTCGGCGGCGACCGCTGGAAACTGGGGCAACTCGCACCCGGCGACACGGTGCGATTCGTGCCGGTACGCGCCGACCGGGCGCCCTCGCTGCGCAGCATCGACATGGACCGCCGGGCGTCGATGCCATGGGTGCAATCCAGCGGCGGCGACGGCGATGACGGTGTGCTGAGGCGGTTCAGCGCCGTCGACGGCACCGAGGTGACGATGCGCCGCGCCGGGGACGGTGGTGTGCTCGTCGAATACGGGCAGATGGTGCTCGACCTGGTGCTGCGGGCCCGCGTGCACGTGCTCTACGAACACCTGCTGGCCCAGGCCGTCCCGGGGGTGACCGAGCTGACGCCGGGGGTGCGCTCGCTGCAGGTGCAGTTCGATCCCGCCGTGCTGTCCATGGCCGAGGTGGTCGACCTGATCGCCCGGACCGACGAAAGCCTGCCCGCCTCCACCGAACTGGTCGTGCCCAGCCGGACCGTGCGGCTGCCGCTGTCCTGGGACGATCCGGCCACCCGCGAGGCCATCCAGCGGTACATGCACGGGGTGCGAGCCGACGCGCCGTGGTGCCCGTGGAATATCGAGTTCATCCGTCGCATCAACGGTCTGGCGGACGTGGCACAGGTGTACGACATCGTGTTCGACGCCGAGTATCTGGTGCTGGGCCTGGGTGACGTGTATCTGGGCGCGCCGGTGGCCACTCCCCTGGATCCGCGCCATCGGCTGGTCACCACCAAGTACAACCCGGCCCGCACCTGGACCCCGGAGAACGCCGTCGGGATCGGCGGGGCCTATATGTGCGTCTACGGCATGGAGGGCCCCGGCGGCTACCAGTTCGTCGGGCGCACCACCCAAGTGTGGAATCACCGGCATCCGGCCGACTCGCGATCCTTCGAACCGGGCACGCCGTGGTTGCTGCGGTACTTCGACCGGATCAGCTTCTACCCGGTGAGCGCGGACGAGCTGCTCGATCTGCGCGCGGACATGGCGGCCGGGCGCGGGCAGGTGCAGATCGCCGACGGCACGTTCGACCTCGGTGACTACCGTGGGTTCCTGGCCGCCCACGCGGACTCGATCGCGGCCTTCCGCGCGCAGCAAGCCACGGCGTTCGGCGCCGAGCGGCAGGCCTGGGATCGCGCCGGCGAGTTCCGGCGAGCGGGCTGAGCCGTTTGTTCACCTGGATGTGGGAACCTGTTCACGACTTTCGACAGTGACTACGTCCGGACAAAGGTGAAAATGCCTGCTGCCAAGCCCAAGACCGCCCGCTACACCGAGGTGGAGCGCAAGTTCGACGTGCTGGAGACCACGGTGTCCCCATCGTTCGAGGGGCTCGCGGTGGTGACGCGGGTGCAGCATTCGCCGACCCAAACGCTGGAGGCGGTCTACTACGACACCGCCGGCTACGACCTGGCCGCGCGCAAGATCACGCTGCGCCGGCGCACCGGGGGCAGCGACGCCGGTTGGCATATCAAACTGCCCACCACCGCCGCCGATACCCGCACCGAGGTGCGGGCCGCGCTGGCGGACGCGGTGCCCGACGAGATCCGCGACGTGGTGGCCGCGATCGTGCGGGACCGTCCCCTGCAGGCGGTGGCTCGGATCACGACGCAGCGTTCGGTGTCGCTGTTGTTCGGCGCCGACGGCACCCCGCTCGCGGAGTTCTGCGACGACACCGTGACGGCGTCGGCGCTGCGCCCGGACAGCGAACCGCAGGCGTGGCGGGAATGGGAGCTGGAACTGGTCGGTGGCGGTTCGCCCGACATCCTGGAGCGGTTGGCCAACCGCCTGCTGGACGCCGGGGCGGCTCCGGCCGGGCATGGTTCGAAACTGGCCAAGGTGCTCGACGTCGCGGCTCCCGAGCCGGCGCCGGTCTCGGCGGACCCGGTGCATCGGGCCATCGCCGAGAACGTCGCCGCCCTGTTGGAGTGGGACCGCGCCGTGCGCGCCGACGCGTGGGATGCGGTGCACCAGATGCGGGTCACCACCCGCAAGATCCGCAGCCTGCTGGCCGAGGAATCGGGGCCCGAGAACGCCTGGGTCCTCGACGAACTCAAGCAACTGGCCGCAGTGCTGGGCGTGGCCCGCGACGCGGAGGTGCTCGCCGACAAGTACCAACGCGCCCTGGACTCGCTGCCCACCGATCTGGTGCGCGGTCCGGTGCACGAGCGCCTCGTCGAGGGCGCCAAGCAGAAGTACAAGGCCGGCTGGCGCCGGTCGGTGGCCGCGATGCGCTCCGAGCGGTACTTCCGGCTGCTCGATGCGCTGGATGCCGTGGTCGCCGCCGCCCCCGCGGCCGCCGGTGGCGCGGAGTCGCAGCCCGTCACCGTGAAGAGTGCCTACCGCAAGGTGAAGAAGGCGGCGAAGGCGGCCGAGGCCGAGGGCACCGACGAGGCGCTGCACCGGATCCGCAAGCGCGCCAAGCAACTTCGCTACACCGCCGCGGCACACGGTGACACCGCGGTGGCCAACAGTGCCAAAACCATCCAGACGGTGCTCGGCGATCACCAGGACAGTGTGGTCAGCCGCACCCACCTGCTGGCGCAGGCCGACGCCGCGCATGCCGCGGGCGAGGACACCTTCACTTACGGCCTGCTGTATCAGATGGAGGCCGAGGTCGCGCTCTACGCCGAAGATGAGGTCGGTGCCGCCCTCAAGGCGCTGCGCAAGGCCGTGCGCAAGTAGAGGGCGGACGAGCTGGCCTGTAAGCCGGATTCTGTCCCTCACCACGTGAGGCGGCGACCATCCATCTGGACACACCGTCGCCGGGTGCCTCAAGCGGCCTACCCGCAAGCTCGGGCGAGCAGCCCTCGAACGCCTGCGCAGCCGCAACCAGGTTGCGGCCTTCTTGGCCTTGCTTCGGGTGGGGTTTGCCTAGCCACCCCGGTCACCCGGGGTGCTGGTGCGCTCTTACCGCACCGTTTCACCCTTACCCCCCGCCCCGATGGGACAGGTGGCGGTCTGTTTTCTGTGGCACTTTCCCGCGAGTCACCTCGGATTGCCGTTAGCAATCACCCTGCTCTGTGAAGTCCGGACTTTCCTCGACACCCAGGCACACCTGAGCGCCGCGGTCGCCCGGCCAACTCGTCCGCGCCGATCACCGTACCCTTTTCTGCGTTTACGGCGGTAACTCTGCGCCGCGGTTGAGCGCGCGCTCGTGCGCGATGCGATACGCACGGGCCTTCGCCCGGGTACGGGTCCTGGTCGGCATCGCCAGCCCGCGGGTGGCCGTCGGCGGCGGCGCGGTGGTGGGGGCGAGCTCGGCGGTGGGCACAGCCATCGCCGGAAAGTACAGCGCCCCATTGGGTTTGGTCTGGTAGATGCGTCCGGCCGGGGAGATCACCGTGACACTGCCGTCGGCGCCCTGGGTGTCGGTCCAGCCCGGGCAGAAGGTCTTCACGAGGTGATGGACTCGGCAATAGAGCTTGGTGTTGGACGGGTGGGTGGGCCCGTACGGCCACGGGGTGGTGTGGTCGATATCGGCCCGTTCGGCCGGCACATCGCAGCCGGGCCACCGGCAGGTGAGGTCGCGGCAGCGCACGAAGTCGGCCAGCTTGACCGACGGCCGATACCCCGGCTCGCCGGTCAGGCTCGCCGCGTCGGCGACCGGCCGGCACCGCGCCTGCGACGCCATGGCGCGCACCTGCTCGGCGGGAACGGTCCCGTACCCGGGCACCAGACCCGGAGTGTCGGCGGTGCCGTCGAGGGTGGACTGTTCGGCCACCACATGGATGACGATGCCGGCGGCCGGGGCGTCGGCGTCCCTGGCTGGGCACTCCGGTGATCCGCACAGACAGGGCAGCCGCGTGCCGCCCTCGCTCAACACGCGCAGCGCATCCGCCCGGCGCTGGGCGAGCGTCCGCGGGTCCGCGCTGCAGACGGTGCCGGCGATCTGGTTGAGGCGCTTGTCCACCACCGCGGCATCGGCAGCGTCGATCGTTCCGTAGAGGTCGGACAGCCCGTTGTCCGCGGGCTGAATCTCGATATGGCGGTCGAGGCGGCGCTGTTTGGCCACGCGGACCGCCTCGGGATCGACATCGTGCACCATCCAGTCGACCTGCTCGGCGACCCAATCCCGGGAGCGGGCGCACCAGCCGGGTGCCGCGGCGGCCAGCTGTTCGTCGAGGACAGTCAGCACGTCGGGGTCGGTGATCAAGGCCGTGCGCGCGACGACCGCGGTGAAATGTCCGTACTCCACGTCCCCGGCCAGGAACACCTCGGCCAGCCGCGGCAACCGCTCGATCAATGTCTGTCCGTGCGCCATCTCGGTGGAGGCGCGCTTGCGTCCGATCCCCAGCTCGGCAGCCACCTCGATGGCGACCATCTCCCAGTCATCGACCACCCAGTCCTCGTGGGTGTTGCCCAGCTCGACCATCCGCTCCCGCGCGTAATGCCCCAGTTCGATCAGACGCCGCGCGGTGGCGGCACGCTCGGCCCGCAACGCCTCGCGGGCGGTGTCGAGGTGCCGAACCGATTCGAACATATGTGCTACTTTACCCGTCCCGGGTGACAGGTCGCGCACGAATTTCAGTCACTGCGCCGCCGCGCGATCCGCACCGTCACCCGGGGCAGCCGCTGCCCCGGCGCCCGGAGCACCGCGTAGTCCCACGCCAGCCCCTCCCCGAGTTGCCAGCGCCGCCAGCGGGCCACCACGCACATCACCGCGCCCACCGCGGTACCCGCGAGCGCGCCGACGACCGGCTGCCCGGCATACCAGGATGCGATGACCACGGCGCTCGCCACGATCGCACAGCTCGCGTACAACGTATTGCCGCCGAAGATCTGCGGGATCCGCAGCACGAACAGGTCGCGCAGGGCGCCCCCACCGACCGCGGTGATGGTGCCCAACAGCAGCGCCGGTAGCCAACCCAAACCGAGGGACAGAGTCTTCTGCGTGCCCACCGTCGCCCAGCAGCCCAGCGCCAGCGCGTCGATCACCAGGAAGGAGATGTTCCACGTCCGGCCGCGGACCGGCAGGACGAAGGCGACCACGGCTCCCCCGATGGCGGTCAGGGCGTACAGCGAATCGGTGAGCGCCACCGGAGGGCCGTGCTGCAACAGGGTGTCCCGGATGATGCCGCCGCCCAAGCCGGACAGCAGCGCCAGCGCCGCGAAACCGACGGGGTCCAAACGCTTGTCGCGGGCGACCATGCCGCCGAGGATCGCGTTGGTGAAGACACCGGACAGGTCGAGGACACGAAACAGTTCGCCGAACACGCCTGAGGGTATCTACGATCGGCGCCGCAACACCATCACATTGTCGATCAGGTGCCCGTGCTGCCCGTCGGGGCCGGTCGCCTCACGCTCGACCGGTTCGGCGCGCAGCCGCTCCCACTCGGGCCCCAGGTCCAGTCCGGCCAGCACCTCGTCGACGCTGGGGAACGGATAGTCCTTATGGTTCGACCAGGGCGGAGCGGCACCGTGATCGACGATCACCAGCCGGCCGCCCGGGGCGACCGCGGCCGCCGCCTTACCCAGCACGGCGGTGCGATCCAGCGGGACCATGGAATGCAGGAACTGCGCCGATACCAGATCGAACTCACCGGACGGGAAACTCTCGTCGAGGTTGTGCTGCTGAAAATCGATGCGCTCCAACAGCTCTCCCGCATCTTCGGCGGCCCGCGCCAAGGCGACGCCGGAGATGTCGGTGGCGGTCACCTGCCAGCCTTTGCCGGCCAGCCAGATCGCGTCGGCGCCCTCACCGCACCCGAGATCCAGCGCCCGACCGGGCGGCAAAGACTCGGCGACCTCGGCAAGCCGCACGTTGACCCGCCCGCTCCAGACCCGTTCGCGCTCACCGTAATGCCGGTTCCAGTGCTGTTCGGCGGTGGACTCGAATACCGGCCACGGGAGTCCCGGCAGCCCGACATCCTCGCCCATCAGGCTCTGCATCACCGCGGCGCCGGCCATGGAGCCCGATGCGACGGCGGCCGATACCTGCGGCATCCCGACGCAGAGGTCCCCGGCGGCGAACACGCCAGGCACCGAGGTGCGCTGCATGGGGTCGACGGCGACGGCATCGACGGCGACCGGTGACGGCGGCGCCAACGCCAGCCCCAGCTGCGCCACCAGGTCACTGCGCTGCCGCAATCCGACGGCCGCCAACAGGCCCCGGCGCGGCAGCTGTCCGCCGTCGGCGAACACCACGGCGCTCAATTCGCCTGCTTCCGAGCGCAACTCGGCGACGTGCCGTTCGTCGACCTTGATCCCGGCGCCGGCCAATAGGTCGAGTTCCTCGGCGCCCAGGCCGGCCGGCCCGTTCGACAGCACGACGATGTCGTCGGTCCAACCGCGCAGCAGCAGCGCGACGTGTACGGCCCGGTCCCCCTGCGCCAGCACCGCCAGCGGCTGATCACGCATCTCCCAGCCGTGACAGAACGGGCAGTGGAACACCGACCGGCCCCACAGCTCGGCCATTCCGGGAATCTCCGGCATCTCGTAGCGCATGCCGGCGGCCAGCAACACCCGCCGCGCCCGTTCCCGGCGACCGTCGGCCAGGGTCAGCACGAACCCCGCATCGTCGCGCACGGCGGTGACCACCGTGCCCGACCGCACCTCCACACTCGGATAAGCCTGCAGCTCGGCCCGTCCCATCTCGTACAGCTCAGCGGGCGGACGACCGTCATGGCCGAGCAGCCCACCGATGCCGTGTGCGGCCAAATTGCTCTGTGCGCCCTGATCCACGACCAGGGTGCGGCGGCGGGCCCGGCCCAGCACCAGGCCGGCGCTCAACCCCGCCGCGCCGCCGCCGACGATGATGCAATCCCATGTGACGTCCATGCCATCGAGCTTGCCGAGGATGGCCGGCGGATGCCAAGCTGATTTGCCATGCAGGCAAACTCGGTGGACGAGACCGTCCGAAAGCGACTGCGCGACCTGCGCAACCAGCAGGGCCTGACCTTGCAGGATGTCGCGGCCCGGGCCAGCATCGACGTGTCGACGCTGAGCCGGCTGGAGTCGGGCAAGCGGCGGCTGGCACTGGACCACCTCCCCGGACTGGCCGCGGCCCTGGCGGTCAGCACCGACGAACTGCTGCGTGAGCCGGAGTCCGAAGACCCGCGTGTGCGGGGCAGTTCGCACACCCGGCACGGCGTCACGTACTGGCCCCTGACCCGAAACGGGCCCACCGGTGGGCGGCACACCTACAAGGTGCGGGTCAGCGCGCGGCGCAACAAGCCGCCCGCGGAGTTACCGGTCCACGAGGGTCAGGACTGGATGTACGTGCTGTCCGGCCGGTTGCGACTGATCCTCGGGGAGCGGGATTTCACCATCGAACCCGGTGAGGCCGTGGAGTTTTCGACGTGGACACCGCACTGGTTCGGCACCGTGCACGGGCCGGCCGAGGCGATCATGATCTTCGACGTGCACGGCGAGCGGATGCACCTGCACAGTTCGTGACACCGACCGGTCTACAGATACGCCGTCTGATTGACCAGTCGCACCGAGGCCAGCCCGTCCGGGTAGAACTCGGCCACGCTCAGCGACGCCAGGTCCAGATGCAACCGGTAGAGGATTCCGGCGTTGCCGTCCAAGGCAAGTCGCAGCATGGTCTTGATCGGCGTCACGTGCGACACCAGCAGCACCGTCGACCCGGCATGCTCGGCGACGATCCGATCCTTGGCGCTGCGCACCCGCCGCGCGACGGCGTCGAAACTCTCGCCGTCGGGCGGCGTGACGCTGGTATCGCGCAGCCAGCGGCCGTGCAACTCCGGATCCCGTTGGGCCGCTTCACCGAACGTCAGGCCTTCCCAGGCACCGAAGTCGGTCTCGATGAGATCGTCGTCGACGGTGACGTCCAGGCCCAGCACCTTGGCGGCCGCGGCGGCGGTCTCGTACGCCCGTTGCAGCGGTGAGGAGATGACGGCCGCTACGCCGCCGTGCTCGCCGACGTAGCGCGCCGCGGCGTCTGCCTGGGTGCGGCCGAGTTCGGTCAGCGGCGGGTTGCCGCGGCCCGAGTAGCGACGATGCACCGACAGTTCGGTCTGGCCGTGCCGCAGCAGCAGCAGTCGGGTGGGTTCGCCGCGGGCACCGGTCCAGCCGGGCGCCGCCGGCTTTTCGGCAGGCGGGTCCAGGGCCGCATCCATCGCCTCGTTGGCCAACCTGTCGGCGTGTGAATTGCGTTCCCGGGGAATCCATTCGTAGCTCACCGAGGTGAATCGCCGCGCCGCCTGGCCGGCCTCGCGGTGCAGCTCCAGCAGGTCGGGGTGTTTGACACGCCACCGGCCCGACATCTGCTCGACCACCAGTTTGGAGTCCATGAAGACCGCCACCTCGGTGGCACCGACCTCGGCGGCCGCCTCCAATCCCGCGATCAGGCCGCGGTATTCGGCGACGTTGTTGGTCGCCAGCCCGATGGACTGCTTGCGTTCGGCCAGCATCGCCGACCGGTCGGCGCTGAACACCACGGCCCCGTAGCCGGCCGGCCCCGGATTGCCGCGGGAACCGCCGTCGGCCTCGACGACGACCTTCACGGCCTGATCCGCAACAGGATCGCCCCGCACTCCGGGCAGCGCAGCACGTCGTCGTCGTCAGCGGCGGAGATGCGGGCCATCTCACCGCGGTCGATCTCGATGCGGCAGGCACCGCAGCGCTTGCCCTGCAACAGTCCAGCGCCCGGACCGCCCTTGGCGCGCTGCTTCTCGTATAGCGCCACCAGGTCCGGTTCCAGACCGGAGGTCAGCTCGGTGCGACGGAGGGCACCGACCTGGCGAGCCTGGTCGATGGCGACCAGGGCTTCGTCGCGCGCCAGCTGGGCGGCCGATAGCTCGTTCTGCAGCGCGTCGATGCGGGTGAGCTGCTCGGACTGCTGTGCCTGCAACGCTTCCCGGCGCTCCATGATCTCCAGCATCGAATCCTCCAACGCGGACTGGCGGCGTTCCAGCGTCTCCAGTTCGTGCTGCAGCTCCGAGAGCTGCTTGGGGTTGACCGATCCGCCGTCGAGCAGGGCCCGGTCCCGGTCCTCCCGTTGCCGGACGCCGTCGATCTCGATCTCCAGCTTGGCCACCTGGCCGTCCAGGTCCTCCAGGGCGATGCCCAGCACGGCGAGCTGATCGTTGGCGGCGCGGTGCTCGGCCTGCACCTTGTCGAGTTCCTGTTGTTCGGCGAGATTACGGGCCCGGTGCTCGACCCGGCTCAGCTCCGCGTCGAGCTCGGCCAGGGTCAGCAGCGAACGCTGTTGGGTGAGTGCAGCTTTCATCACAGATGTCCTTCATCGATATTCCAGGGATCGGTGCGCACCGTGCTCACGCGCACCGGAAGTTCCTTGCCGAAACGGTCGGCGATCAGCGTGGCGGCCTGGCTGCACCAGGGGTATTCACTGGCCCAGTGCGCCACGTCCACCAAGGCGGTGTCGTGTTTGCGGCGGTGTTCGTCGGCCGGATGGTGGCGTAGGTCCGCGGTGAGGTAGACCTGGACGTCGGTGCGGGCCACCACGTCCAGCAGCGAATCGCCCGCTCCCCCGCAGACGGCCACCCGCGTCACCAACGCTTCCGGGTCACCGGCCGCCCGCACGCCCCACGAGGTCGCGGGCAGCCTGGCGCGCACCCGAGCGACGAAGGCCGCCAACGATTCCGGCTCGGGCAGGGTGGCGATGCGACCGATCCCGACACCGGAGGGCAGCGGCGCCAGAGCGAACACGTCGAAGGCGGGCTCCTCGTACGGGTGTGCCGCGCGCAGCGCCGCCAGAACCGCCGCGCGGCGGGCCGACGGCGCGATCACCTCGACGCGGTCCTCGGCCACATGTTCCACCGTGCCCACCGTGCCGATGGCCGGGTTGGCACCGTCGAGCGGCAGGAACTGCCCGGTGCCGCCGACACTCCAGCTGCAGCAGGAGTAGTCACCGATCTGCCCGGCGCCGGCCGCGAACAACGAAACCCGCAGGCTCTCGGCATCACCCGCGGGAACGAAAACCACCCACTTGTCCAGGTCGGCGCGGGACTCGGCCGGCGCCAGCACGCCGGACACCTGCAGCCCGAGCGCCGCGGCCAGGGCATCGGAAACGCCGGGCGACGCGGCGTCGGCATTGGTGTGCGCGGTGAACAGCGAGCGTCCCGACCGGATCAGCCGGTGGATCAACGCCCCCTTCGCGGTGCTGGCCGCCACGGTGTCGACACCGCGCAGCAGCAGAGGATGGTGTGCCAACAGCAGCCCACCATCGGGGACCTCGTCGACGACGGCGGCGGTGGCGTCCACCGCGACGGTCACCGAGGTCACCGGCTCGGACGGGTCCCCGCACACCAACCCCACCGAGTCCCAATCATGGGCCAAGGCAGGCGGATACGCGGTATCGAGCACCTCGATCACATCGGACAGTCGCACGCTCAACGCAGGCCCTCCACCAGTAGCGGCCACTCCGGACGCACCGCGGCCCGCAGATACTCACCGTCAAGTCCCACGAACGTGTCGCAGCGGCGCACCGCGATTCCCTTGGCGTCCAACTTCTTCCGGGCCAGCTCGGCGTCGGCGACGCGCAGCAGCACGAACGGGGCGTGGCCGTCGACCACATCGACACCGGCCGCGCGCAGGCCGGCCACCATCTCGGCGCGCAGCACCGCAAGCCGCTGGGCACCGGCCTGCGCCTCGGCCACCGCCTCGGGCGCACAGCATGCCGTGACCGCCTCCAGTTGCAGCGTGCCCAGCGGCCAGTGCGCGCGGCGTGCCGTCAGGCGCTGCAGCACCTCCGGCGCCCCCAGCGCATAACCGACCCGCAGGCCCGCCAGCGACCACGTCTTGGTCAGACTGCGCAGCACCAGCAGATCGGGCAGCGCCAGCGCGGCCACCGACTCCGGCTCGCCGGGGATCGCATCGGCGAACGCCTCGTCCACCACCACGATGCGACCGGGGCGACGCAGTGCAAGGATCTGGTCGACCGGGTGCAGCACCGAGGTGGGATTGGTCGGGTTGCCGACGACCACCAAGTCGGCGGCCTCGGGCACGCGGGCGTCGGACAGTGCGAACGGCGGCGCCAGCACGACGTGCTCGAAGGGGATGCCCGCGGCGCTCAGCACGGCCTCGGGTTCGGTGAACGACGGCGCGATCAGCGCGGCGAGCCGGGGGGCGAGATTGGGCAGCAGCGCGAACCCCTCGGCGCCGCCGGCCAGCAGCGCGACCTCGTCGACGCCGCGCCGGTGCCGCTCGGCGACCGCCCGCACGGCCCGGTCGGTGTCGGCCGCGGACGGATAGTGGCCCAGCTCACCCAGGCGCGCGCTCAGCCGGTCGACCAGCCAAGACGGCGGTCCGGACGCGCGGACGTTCACGGCGAAGTCCAGCATCCCGGGCTCGACGGCCTGATCGCCGTGATAGCGCGCCGCCTGCCGAACCCCGTGAACCACAGCACGACAGTAGTGCGCTGCCCGGGAGCACAGGTACATCGGCGACAATATGAGGGTGACACGTCTGCCCCAGCTGGTGCTCTTCGACCTCGACGGAACCCTCACCGACTCTGCCGACGGGATCGTCGCCAGCTTCCGGTACGCGCTGGACACCGTCGGCGTCCCGGTGCCGGACGGGGACCTGGCCGGCCGGATCGTCGGGCCGCCGATGCATCACACGCTGTCCACGATGGGCCTGGGCGACCGCGTCGACGAGGCCATCACCGCCTACCGCGCCGACTACACCACCCGCGGCTGGGCGATAAACAGCCTGTTCGACGGCATCCCGGCGCTGCTGGCCGATCTGCGCGCCGCGGGCGTGCGGCTGGCCGTCGCCACCTCGAAGGCGGAGATCACCGCCAAGCGGATCCTGGCCCACTTCGGCCTGGACGGCTATTTCGAGGTGATCGCCGGCGCGAGCTCGGACGGCACCCGCGCCGCCAAGGCCGACGTTGTCGCCCATGCGCTGGCGCAGTTGAGCCCGCTGCCCAAGCGGGTGCTGATGATCGGTGACCGTTCCCACGACGTGGAGGGCGCCGGGCAGCACGGAATCAGCACCGTCGTCGTCGGCTGGGGTTACGGCAGCGCCGATTTCGACGGCCCCGACGCCCCGGCCCCGCTGCACCGGGTGGAGACCATGGCGGATCTGCGGGAGGTGCTGGGTGTCTAGCGGCCTGCACGTCACGTTCATCTGCTCGGGCAATATCTGCCGGTCCCCGATGGCCGAGAAGATGTTCGCCCACCAGATCGCCGAACGCGGTCTGGCCGACGTGGTGCGGGTGACCAGTGCGGGCACCGGCGGCTGGCATGCCGGCGAGCCGGCCGACCACCGCACCAACCAAGTATTGCGTCAACACGGTTACCCGACCGACCATCGCGCCACGCAGATCGACGACCACCATCTGGCCGCCGACATGGTGATCGCGATGGGCCGCAACCACGCCCGGATACTCAAGGACATGGGGGTGCCCGCCGAGCGGCTTCGGATGATGCGATCGTTCGATCCGCGTTCGGCGGCCTACGCCCTCGACGTCGAGGACCCGTACTACGGATCGCTGCCCGACTTCCAGGATGTGTTCGACGTCATCGACGCGTCGCTGGCCGGGCTGCACGAATGGGTGGACAAGAGGCTGGCCGAGCAATGAAGCGCTGGGCGTTCCTGATCCGGCCGCAGTGGCTGGCGTTGTTCGTCGTGGTGCTGGCGTTCGCCTGGTTGTGTTTCACGGTGCTGGCCCCGTGGCAACTGGGCAAGAACACCAGGACCTCGCGGGAGAACTCGCAGATCGCCGCGTCGCTGTCCGCCGACCCGGTGCCATTGACCAGCGTTCTGCCCCATCAGGATTCGTCGGCCCCCGATCAGCAGTGGCACCGGGTGACGGCCACCGGGCGGTATCTGCCCGAGGCGCAGGTGGTGGCCCGGCTGCGGTCGGTCGACGGTGACCCGGCGTATGAGGTGTTGACCCCGTTCGCGGTCGACCATGGGCCGACGGTGCTGGTGGATCGGGGTTACGTCAAACCGGAACAGGGCACGGCGCTGCCGCCGTTCGCCGCTCCGCCGGGCGGGACGGTGACCATCGAGGCACGGCTGCGCGATGCCGAGCCCGTCGCGCTGGGTAAGGAACCGTTCCGGGCCGACGGTGCGCAGCAGGTGTATTCGATCAACCCGGGGCAGGTGTCACACGTGACCGGTGTGCCGTTGGCCGGGTCCTATCTGCAATTGGTGGACAAGCAGCCCGGCGGCCTCGGCGTCATCCCGCTGCCCCATCTGGACGCCGGGCCGTTCCTGTCCTATGGCATCCAATGGATCGCCTTCGGCATCATCGCGCCGATCGGACTGGGGTACTTCATCATCGCCGAGGTGAAGGCACGCCGGCGGGAGAAGGCCGCGGCCCCCGAGGCGCCGGCCACTACGCCGCAGACCGCCGAAGAGAAGCTCGCCGACCGGTACGGGCGGCGACGCTGACCGCGACTGCGGTGGCCAGCGCCTGAACGGAGCGGGACAGCCGGACGGCGCGCCGCAGATCCTGCACTCGCGGCGGCGGACCGTCGCCCAGGGTAGGACGCAGCTCCAGCCGGTGCGCGTACTGAGTCGGCCCGCCCAACTGCACACCCAGTGCCCCCGCGAAGGACGCCTCGGCGACACCGGCATTCGGGCTGGGGTGTTTCTCGGCGTCACGGCGCCAGGCGCGCCAGGTAGCCGCAGGTGCCCCGGAGACGACGACGGCGCACAGCCCCGTCACGCGCGCTCCGACGTAGTTGACCGCGTCGTCGAAACGTGCGGCCGCCCAACCGAATCGCTCATACCGCGGCGAATGGTGCCCGATCATCGCGTCCAGGGTGTTGGCGCCGCGATACACCAGCAGTCCGGGCACCCCGGCCACCGCGCCCCAGAGAATCGGGGCGACCTGTGCATCAGAAGTGTTCTCGGCCACCGATTCCAGCGCGGCGCGCGCCAGACCGTCGGCGTCCAGCGCCGCCGGGTCGCGGCCGCACAGCGACGGCAGCAGAGCCCTGGCCCCGTCGACGTCTGCGCTGCCCAGCCGGTCGGCCATCTGCGCGCCGGTACGGGCCAGCGACGTGCCGCCCAGCACCACCCAGGTGCTGACCGCGGTGACGGCGAAGGTCCACACCGGTCCGCGCCGCGCCGCGGCCTTCTCGGCGGCCACGCCGAGCGCCGCCAGCCCACCCAACAGCGTGGCCGTGTGCGCGACGCCGGCTGCCCTGCTGTCGGCGTAGGTCCGTTGCTCCAGCGCGGCGGCGGCCGTCCCGAACGCGGCCACCGGGTGGGCCCGTTGCGGATCGGCCCACCACAGGTCGGCGAGGTAGCCGGCGGCCAGGCCGGCCGCGCGGGCGGTGTGTCCAGACACGACGGGCAGCTTAATTGCCTCGTCGGTTCCCACGCCTGAACGCCTCACAAGGTGCTGTACTCACTGATATGAGGCTGGGACCACCACGGCGCCCGCGCCGCGTCATCGACCTTCTCAACCCGGTCGCCGCCCTGGCCCCGGCGGCCAACGTCATCATGCAACTGTCGCTGCCGGGCGTGGGGTACGGCGTGGTGGAGAGCCCGGTCGACAGCGGCAATGTCTACCTGCACCCGTTCAAGAGGGCCCGCACCACGGGCACCTACCTCGCGGCGGCCACCTGTGGCACCGATGCCGATCGGGCGCTGATCCGCTCCGAGGTGGACCGCGTCCACGCCCGCGTCCGGTCCAGTGGGTCGAGCCCGGTGCGCTACAACGCTTTCGACCCGAAGCTGCAGCTGTGGGTGGCGGCGTGCCTGTACCGGTATTTCGTCGACCAGCACGAGTTCCTGTACGGACCGCTCGACGACGAATCCGCCGACGCCGTGTACGCCGACGCCCGAACCTTGGGGACCACATTGCAGGTGCGTGCCGAGATGTGGCCGCCGGACCGCGCGGCTTTCGACGAGTACTGGAAGCGGACCCTGGACGAGCTGCGGGTCGACGAGCCGGTGCGTGCACACCTGTACGGTGTGGCGTCGGTGGCGTTCTTGCCGTCGCCGCTGCGGCAAGTGGCCGGACCGCCGATGTTGTTCGCCACCAAGGGCTTTCTGCCCAGTTCGTTCCGAGCGCTGATGAAGTTGGACTGGACTCCGGACGACCAGCGCCGATTCGCCCTGTTGCTGTATGGGTTACGCGCCGCCGACCGGATCGTGCCGCGGGAGGTCTGGACGTTCGGCTACCGGCTGTACCTGTGGGATATGCGGGTGCGGGCGCGGCTGGGAAAACCGGTGGTGTGAAAGGGGAAAGTCATGTCATTTCCGGCACTGAACCATGTGGCGGTCACGGTGCACGATATCGGTGTCAGCGGACCGTGGTACCGCGCGCTGATCGGGTTCGACCCGCTGCTCGACGAGCAGACCGATGCCGGTTTCCGGCATCTGGTGTGGGTGTTGGACGGCGGCACGCTGTTCGGCATCCATCAGCACGAGCGTGGAATCGAGCCGGGTGAGTTCACCGAATTCCGGGCCGGACTGGACCATGTCGGCTTCGGCTGCGCGTCGCGCGCGGAGTTGCAGACCTGGGTCAGCAAGCTCGATGCGCTCGGCATCGCTCACGGTGGCATCGTCGACGCGCACTACGGGTCGGGACTGAGCTTCCGGGACCCGGACGGTATCGCCTTGGAGTTCTTCGCGCCGCCGGAGTGATCAGCTGCGGGTCTGGTCGGCCGGCTGGGTCGTGGCGATGAACTCGTCGAGCAGTTCGATCACCCGGGCTGGCTGCTCGACCTGGGCGAAATGGCCTACGCCGGGCAGGACTTCGAGTCGGCAGTCCGGCCGTGCGTTCAACGCCGAGTAGGCGTGCTCGACCGGGATGATGCCGTCTTCGTCGCCCCAGATGGCCAGCACGGGCAGTCCTTCACGCAGGTTCAGCCGGTTGAGCGCGCTGACGGACTGACCGCGATAGTCGACCACCGACCGCAGGGTGCGCAGGAAGGCCTCGCGGGTCTCGCGGTCGCTGAAGGAGGAGTACGCATTCCAGATCTCCGCGCCGCGCGGCGATCGCAGGCCGGCCGAGCTCAACCATGAGCGCACCGCGTTTCCGGCGCGCAGCACCGGGCTTGGTGCGATCACCGGCATGATCAGTTCGGCGCCGGGTGCGGCCAGCAGCCGCAGGATCCAGCCCACGTCAGGACCCAGGCCGCCACTGCTGATCAGCGCGAGGCGGCGGCAGTAGTCGGGGTGCTGATAGAGGAACTGCATAGCCACCCCACCGCCCAGCGAATGCCCGACCACCGTGGCCGACGGCACGCCGAGCTCGTCGAGCAGATCGCGCAGGCCGACGGCGAACGCGCCCAGCGAGTAGTCGGTGCGGGGTTTGGACGACTGCCCGTGCCCGAGCAGGTCCGGCGCGATGACCCGGTACTTCTTGGCCAGTTGCGGAAGGATGTCGCGCCAGGTGTGCGCGCTGCCGGCCATGCCGTGGATCAGCAAGAGGACTTCGTCGCCTTCGCCCTCGTCGAGGACGGCCTGACGCGCGCCGTGGATGTCGATGAACTTGGTTTCAGCCATAGGGCAGCTCCTGTTCGCTCCGCCCCAACCCTACTGATGGGTAAGTTGCGGGGGCAACACTTGCGCACACCTTCGGCACCGTTGGTCGAACGTGTGTTCTAATGGCCGTCATGACGATGACCGTAGACACTCTTGCCCCGGCCGCCGCCACGTCTGACTCGGCTGCCGCCACGTCGCCGCAATCCGAGCCGGCGCCCAAGAAGGCACCGGCCAAGCGCAAGGCCAAGACGCTGGAGCTGACCCTCACCGTCACCGGCACCGCGGACGGCGAGTGGCGCGCCGAACTCAAGCAGGGTGGCACCTACCTGGCCCGCGACCTCGCCGTGGCCGCGGCCGCGGTGTCCCGTGCCGCCAAGGAACTCCACGAGGACCTTGCCACCCCGATCGACGAGGTCATCGAAGAGGCGCGCGTCCAGCAGGCCGCGAAGGTGGCGGCACTGGAAGCCGAGTTGGAGGCCGCCCGGCGGGCGCTGGCGGAGTTGGACTGAGTTCGGCTGCCATCCACTGCAGCACAACCTGCTTGACACGAAAGCTGCGGGTATAGTCCCCCACACCACAAGTCCATACGCCGTCGACACGCAGCGGGAGAACCTCCGCATCGGAGCGCCGTAGGAGCAATCTCCTCCCCGAGAAACTCTCAGGCCCAATACCGCTGCGTCGAGGCAACTCTGGAGAACAGTGCCGGTGAGCCACACCGGGCACTTGCCGAAGGTGAAAGCGCACCACGCGTCAAACTCTCAGGTAACAGGACAGAGCGGGGAGGTGTCACCACTCGAAGCCCACACCTCGTGGAGCTCGACCAATGGGAGTCACCTCATGCGCCTTCGAAACCGTTTCACCGCAAGCCATCAGAGCTGAGAGCTCATGACGATCAGCGTTTTCGAACTGTTCACGGTGGGCATCGGCCCCTCCAGCTCTCATACCGTGGGACCGATGCGCGCCGCGGCGCAGTTCGTCACCGACCTCGCCGGCCGTACGTCGTTGACCGAAGTGACCGAAATACGCGTCGCTGTGTTCGGTTCGCTGGCCGCCACCGGCGCAGGACATCGCACCTTCCCGGCGATCCTGCTCGGCTTGGAAGGTTTGTGGCCCGACACCGTTGAGCCGGATCACGCCGAGCGACGCCTGGCGCAGATGCGCGCCGACGGCACCATCACACTCGGTGGCATCACCACCATTCGGTTGGCGGAATCCGACTTCGATCTGCACCCGGAAACCGTTCTGCCGCGCCACCCCAACGCCATGACCCTCACCGCGTACGGGTCAGCCGGGCACACGCTGTACGCCGAGACGTACTACTCGGTGGGCGGCGGTTTCATCGTCACCGGCGACCAACCGACAGGCCGATCCGCTGTCGCCCCCACACCGGGGTCCTTCCACAGCGCCGCCGAGCTGCTGGCGTTGGCCGATCGGCACGACTGCCGCATCAGCGAGGTGATGCTGCGCCACGAGCTCACCGCCCGCACGCGCGACCAGGTCCACCGCGATCTTCTGCACCTGCGGGATGTGATGGTCGCGTGCGCGCAACGCGGTATCAGCCAGCAGGGCTATCTGCCGGGCAATCTGCGGGTGCCGCGGCGCGCACACGAGTGGCACAGCCGGCTGGCCGCCGAAGACCCAGAGCGCGACGTCGCCTTCGCCGAGGACTGGGTCAATCTCATCGCCCTGGCCGTCAACGAGGAGAACGCCTCGGGTGGACGCATCGTCACCGCACCCACCAACGGTGCGGCCGGCATCATCCCCGCGGTGCTGCACTACGCCACGCACTACACCCCGGCGGGCGTGGCCGATCCCGACGACACCGCCATCCGCTTCCTGCTGGCGGCCGGTGCGATCGGCTCGCTCTACAAAGAGCGCGCCTCCATCTCCGGGGCCGAAGTGGGGTGCCAGGGCGAGATCGGGTCCGCAGCCTCGATGGCCGCCGGTGCCTTGGCCGAGATCCTCGGCGGCACAACGCGCCACGTCGAGAATGCCGCCGAGATCGCGATGGAGCACAGCCTGGGACTGACCTGCGATCCCATCGGCGGCCTGGTGCAGATCCCCTGCATCGAACGCAACGCCATCTCGGCGGGCAAGGCGATCAACGCCGCCCGCATGGCGCTGCGCGGGGACGGTACCCACCGCGTCTCCCTGGACCAGGTGATCGAAACCATGCGGACCACAGGCATGGACATGAGCAACAAGTACAAAGAAACCGCCACCGGCGGCCTCGCCGTCAACGTGGCGGTCAACGTCGTCGAATGCTGACCAGAGTGGGCGCGGACGGTATCGAACCGCCGACCGCTGGTGTGTAAAACCAGAGCTCTACCACTGAGCTACGCGCCCCGTCGCAGGCACGCTACACGCCCGCGCTGGCCAGTACTAAATCCGCAGCGCCGCCAGTGCATCCCGCCACACCGCGGCGTCACGCATCTCACCTGGCTGTTTGCACTCGGCGAACCGGATGACGCCGGACCGGTCGACCGCGAAGGTGCCGCGGTCGGCGAAACCGGACTCCGAGTTGAACACCCCGTACGCCGCCGCGACCACACCGTGCGGCCAGAAGTCGGACAACAGGTCGAAGGTGAAGCCGCTCTGCTGCGCCCACACCTTATGTGTCGGCGGCGGCCCCACCGAGATGGCCAGGGTGACGGTGTCGGGCGTGTCGTACACGTCGGGATGAGCCTGGATCTCCCCCAGCTCGCCCGCGCAGATCGGGGTGAACGCCAGCGGGAAGAACACCAACAGCACGTTGCGGTCGCGCAACCCCGACAAGGTGACCGGCCGGCCGTGCTGGTTTTTCAGGGTGAAGTCCGGCGCGGGTGCGCCGACCTCGAGCACTATCGCCGACCGGCGGCTTTGGACTTCGGCTGCACCAACCGGCTGGCGATCCAGTCACCCAGGTTCGCCGACGAGGTCTGCATCAAACCGGCGGTCGGCGCCGACTCGGCGATCTCGGCGGGCTGGACGTGGCCGGGCTTGCCCGTCTTGGGCGTGACCACCCAGATGACGCCGTCGTCGGCCAGCGGGGTGATGGCGTCCATCAGCCGGTCCACCAGGTCACCGTCGTCGTCGCGCCACCACAACAACACCACGTCGACGACCTCATCGGCGTCCTCATCGAGAAGCTCGCCACCACAGGCGTCCTCGATGTCGGCCCGTATATCGTCGTCGGTGTCTTCGTCCCACCCCAATTCCTGGACGACCTGATCCTTCTCGATGCCCAGTTTGCGGGCGTAGTTCGGGTCAGAGTCCGTCCCCGCGGCGACCACCGTCAGTCCTCCTTAAGCCGTTTCGAGTGCGCTCGGCCTATATTCGCACGCCGGAGGCCCGAGGCCGAGTCTTGGCGGCAAGGTTTATCGATATGCCGCATCGCACATGTCCAGTGCAGCCGTCTTTGCGTCATTCAGCTTGCCCACCGCATCGTTGAACGCATCGGGCCCCACATCACCGGCAATTGCCGAGGCCACCGCCCGTGCGGCGCTCACCCACTCGGTCAGTGCGCCCTTCAAAGCCGGGCCTAGCGGGTCGGACAGACTGCGCTCCACCAGATCGGCGCTGTGGTTGAGCGCGTCGATGGCGGGTTGCGCGGCGCCCGCCACGTCACCGTTCTCGTTGTACGCCCCGACGTAGGTGTTCACCGCCGTGATGGAGTCCACGCTGCTGGAGCTCAGCGCCTCACACGAGGTGTGGATCGCGCCGGTGGTGATCGACTTCTGCCGCTCCGACTCCTTCGAGCTGGAGCTCTCCGCCGATTCGGCCGCCGACGCCGACACCGAGGCCCGGTAGATGGGCGCGTCGGCCTTGTTCACCGTGGCGGTACCGCTGGTCTCGCTGGTGCACCCGACGACGATCATCCCCAGGACGGCCAGCCAACCCACCACCAGGGCGCCGACACGTACTCGCATCAGCGCCGCAGACCCCCCACCACTGTTCAGCATTGCTGCCAGACGTTACCGGTTCGGACCAGCGATCGCCGGATCATTTGGTTACTCAGCAGTAGGACACCCTGCTCGGTGATCTGCGGCACGATAGAGGCACGATAGTGATCGCCACAAGCACCGCACTACGAAGCACCGTTAACCAAGGAGCCGCAGTTGACCACCGAGTTCGCGCGCCAAGACCTGGCCCAAAACTCCGGTAACGCAGGCGAACCCGACCGGGTCCGAGTGATCCGCGAAGGAGTTGCCTCCTATCTACCAGACATCGATCCAGACGAAACGGCCGAATGGCTGGAGTCGTTCGACGACATGCTCGAACGGCACGGATCCGCCCGCGCACGCTATCTGATGTTGCGTCTGCTGGAGCGATCGCGGGAGAAGCGCGTCGCCATCCCCGCCCTGACATCCACCGACTACGTCAACACCATCCCCACCGAACTGGAGCCCTGGTTCCCCGGCGACGAGGATGTCGAGCGGCGCTACCGGGCCTGGATCCGCTGGAACGCGGCCATCATGGTGCACCGTGCGCAGCGACCGGGAGTCGGTGTGGGCGGCCATATTTCGACCTATGCCTCGTCGGCGTCGCTGTACGAAGTCGGGTTCAACCACTTCTTCCGCGGCAAATCTCATCCCGGCGGCGGCGACCAGGTCTTCATCCAGGGGCACGCCTCCCCCGGCATCTACGCCCGCGCCTTCCTCGAGGGCCGGCTGACGGCCAACCAGTTGGACGGTTTCCGCCAGGAGCACAGTCACGCCGGCGGCGGTCTGCCGTCCTACCCGCACCCCCGCCTGATGCCCGACTTCTGGGAATTCCCCACGGTGTCGATGGGGCTGGGCCCGATGAACGCCATCTACCAAGCCCGGTTCAACCACTACCTGCACGACCGCGGGATCAAGGACACCTCGGATCAGCACGTGTGGGCTTTCCTGGGCGACGGCGAGATGGACGAGCCGGAGAGCCGCGGCCTGATCCAGGTGGCCGCCAACGAGGCACTGGACAACCTGACCTTCGTGGTGAACTGCAACCTGCAACGCCTGGACGGTCCGGTTCGCGGCAACGGCAAGATCATCCAGGAGCTGGAATCGTTCTTCCGCGGGGCCGGCTGGAACGTCATCAAGGTGGTGTGGGGCCGGGAGTGGGACGCGCTGCTGCACGCCGACCGCGACGGCGCCCTGGTGAACCTGATGAACACCACCCCCGACGGGGACTACCAGACCTATAAGGCCAACGACGGCGCCTACGTGCGCGACCACTTCTTCGGCCGCGATCCGCGCACCAAGGCGCTGGTGGAACCGATGACTGACACCGAGATCTGGAATCTCAAGCGGGGCGGTCACGACTACCGCAAGCTGTACGCCGCCTACCGGGCCGCGATGGAGCACAAGGGTCAGCCGACGATCATCCTGGCCAAGACCATCAAGGGTTACACACTCGGCCAGCACTTCGAGGGCCGCAACGCCACGCACCAGATGAAAAAGCTTGCGCTGGAAGACCTCAAGGGCTTCCGTGACGTCACGCGGGTGCCGATCAGCGATGCCCAGCTCGAAGAGAACCCGTACCTGCCGCCGTACTACCACCCCGGGCCCAACGCCCCGGAGATCCGCTACCTGCTGGATCGCCGGCGCACCTTGGGCGGGTTCGTCCCCGAGCGCCGCACCAGGACCAAGGCGCTGAGCCTGCCGGGCAGCGACACCTACAAGCCGCTGAAGAAGGGCTCTGGCACGCAGGCCGTGGCGACCACCATGGCGACCGTGCGCACCTTCAAGGAACTGTTGCGGGACAAGGAGATCGGGCCGCGACTGGTCCCGATCATCCCGGACGAGGCACGCACCTTCGGCATGGACTCGTGGTTCCCCAGCCTGAAGATCTACAACCGCAATGGCCAGCTCTACACCGCGGTGGATTCCGAATTGATGTTGGCCTACAAGGAATCCGAGATCGGCCAGATCCTGCACGAGGGCATCAACGAGGCGGGGTCGACGTCGTCGTTCACCGCCGTCGGGACGTCCTACGCCACCCACAACGTGCCCATGATCCCGATCTACATCTTCTATTCGATGTTCGGGTTCCAGCGCACCGGTGACGGACTGTGGGCGGCCGCCGACCAGATGGCCAAGGGCTTCGTGCTGGGCGCCACCGCCGGACGCACCACGCTGACCGGCGAGGGCCTGCAGCACGCCGACGGGCATTCGCTGCTGCTGGCCTCGACCAACCCGGCCGCCGTCACCTATGACCCGGCGTTCGCCTACGAAATCGCCTACATCATCGAGAGCGGCCTCAAGCGGATGTACGGCGAGGACCCGGAGAACATCTTCTTCTACATCACCATCTACAACGAGCCGTATGTCCAGCCCGCCGAGCCGGCGAACTTCGATCCCGAAGGCCTGCTCAAGGGCATGTACCGGTACCGGGCGGCCACCGAGAAGCGCACCAGCACGGCGCAGATCCTGGCCTCAGGCGTGGCCATGCCGGAAGCGCTGCGCGCGGCCGACCTGCTGGCCGCCGAGTGGGATGTGGCCGCCGACGTCTGGTCGGTGACCAGCTGGGGCGAACTCAACCGCGACGGCGTGGCGGTGGAAAAGCAGCGGCTGCGCCATCCCGACCAGCCGGACCCGACCGCCTACGTCACCCAGGCGCTGGCGCAGACGGCCGGCCCGGTCGTCGCCGTGTCGGACTGGATGCGGGCGGTGCCCGAGCAGATCCGGCCCTGGGTGCCCGGCACCTACGTCACGCTGGGCACCGACGGGTTCGGCTTCTCCGACACCCGCCCGGCCGCCCGGCGGTACTTCAACACCGATGCCGAGTCGGTGGTGGTGGCGGTGCTGGAGGCGCTGGCCCGTGACGGTGAGATCGATCCGTCGGTGGCGATCGCGGCGGCCAAGCAGTACCGGATCGACGACGTGGCCGCGGCCGAGGTGTCGTTCGTCGACACCGGCAGCGCCTGAGACCGGTTGTTTGTGCGGTGTCATACGCCTCGCCCCGCGCGTCGCGTATGACACCGCACAAACGCGGCGCGTCCCTGAAGCGGTGCCAGTCCTACAAAAGACCGGCGTAGATTTTAGAGATGCCCGACAAACGCACCATCCCGCCGCCGTCCACGCTGGGCGTGCTGCAGACGGTGCCGGATTCCGCGTTACGCCGGCTCAAGCAGTATTCGGGCCGGCTGGCCACCGAGGCCGTGCACGCGCTGGAGGAACGGTTGCCGTTCTTCGCCGACCTGGAGGCCTCCCAACGGGCCAGCGTGCACCTGGTGGTGCAGACCGCGGTGGTCAACTTCGTCGAGTGGATGCGTGACCCCACCAGCGACGTCAGCTACACCGCCCAGGCCTTCGATGTCGTCCCGCAGGATCTGCGCCGGCGGATCGCGCTGCGGCACACCGTCGAGATGGTGCGGGTCACCATGGAGTTCTTCGAAGAAGTGGTGCCGCTGCTGGCCCGCACCGACGAACAACTCAGCGCCCTGACCGCGGGCATCCTGCGCTACAGCCGGGACCTGGCCTTCGCGGCCGCCACCGCCTACGCCGACGCCGCCGAGGCGCGCGGGGCGTGGGACACCCGGATGGAGGCCAATATCGTCGACGCCGTGGTCCGCGGGGACACCGGCCCGGCCCTGCAATCCCAGGCGGCGGCCCTGAACTGGGACGCCACCGCGCCGGCGACGGTGATCGTGGGTTATCCGCACCCCGACCGGATCGACCTGGCCAGCGGGGACGTGCACGATGTGGCGCTCCGCAACGGCCGCACCGCCCTGTCTGATGTGCACGGCACCTGGCTGGTGACCATCGTGTCCGGATCACTGTCGCCGACCGACCGGTTCCTGGCCGACCTGATGAGCGTGTTCGCCGACGGCCCGGTGGTGATCGGCCCGACCGCACCGACCCTGACCACCTTGTATCGCAGCGCGGCCGAGGCGATTTCGGGTATGCGCGCCGTCACCGGATGGGGCGGCGCACCGCGGCCGGTGTCGTCGCGGGAACTGCTGCCCGAGCGCGCGCTGATGGGCGACGCGCTGGCCCTCACGGCACTGGAAACCGAGGTGATGCGGCCGCTGGCCGACGCCGGCCCGGCGCTGACCGAGACGCTGGACGCCTACCTGGATTCCGGGGGCGCCATCGAAGCGTGCGCCCGTCAATTGTTCGTTCATCCAAACACCGTGCGCTACCGGCTCAAACGGATCGCGGATTTCACCGGCCGGGATCCGATGGTGCCCCGCGATGCCTACGTCCTGCGGGTCGCCACCACGGTCGGCCGACTGCGGCGTGACGCAGGCCACTTCACCGGGTCAATCAGCAGTACAACGTGGCCGCAGGGCAGCCATTTCGCGAATGTGGCGAGCCAGATTCCGACATGACAGATCGCGAAGCGGTCTCAGCAGGGTCGCATCACGTGCTCTTTTGTAGAAACTCCACAAAAGAATAAGACAAGGTTCATAATCTCTTACACGGCGCGGAGACGGTTCCACAGTGTTTTCTTAATCCCGTGCTTGCATTGCTCGCTCCCGGACAGGGATCCCAGACCCCCGGCATGCTCTCGGCGTGGCTCGAGCTGCCCGGCGCGGCCGAGCGCCTCGCCGCATGGTCGGAGATCGCCGGGCTCGACCTGGCCCGCCTGGGCACCACTGCCACCGCCGAGGAGATCACCGACACCGCGGTGACCCAGCCGCTGGTCGTGGCCGCCACGCTGCTGGCCCACGAGGAGCTGGCCAAACGCAACCTGATCACCGAAGAGACCGCTGTCGCCGGTCACTCGGTCGGCGAGATCGCCGCCTACGCGATCGCCGGGGTCATCTCCGCCGACGACGCGATCAAACTGGCCGCCACCCGCGGCGCCGAGATGGCCAAGGCCTGCGCCCTGGAGCCCACCGGGATGGCCGCCGTGCTCGGTGGCGACGAGGGCGAGGTACTCGCCCGCCTGGAATCGCTGGACCTGATCCCGGCCAACCGCAACGCCGCCGGTCAGATCGTGGCCGCCGGCGCGGTCGCCGCGCTGGAGAAGCTGGCCGAGGATCCGCCGGCTAAGGCCCGGGTCCGGGTGCTGGCCACCGCCGGCGCCTTCCACACCCACTACATGGCCCCCGCCGCCGAGGGCTATGCCGCCGCGGCCGCGCAGGTGCCGACCGCTGAACCGACCGCGACGCTGCTGTCGAACGCCGACGGCAAGCCCGTCGCCGATGCGGCCGACGCGATGACCAAGCTGGTTGCGCAGATGACCCGGCCGGTGCGCTGGGACCTGTGCAACGAGACCCTGCGGGGTCTGCAGGTGAGGGCGATCGTCGAGTTCCCGCCCGCCGGGACGCTCGTCGGTATCGCCAAACGAGAGCTGAAGGGCACACCGACACATGCGGTGAAGGCCCCCTCAGACCTGGACGGGCTCGCCGAGCTCTGACCGGTTGTTCCAACCCGAAGTCGTTCCACCCGACACTCCGACCGCCGGAGTGAAGTAACCGAAGAATAGAAGGAGCCATCGTGGCCGCCAGTCAAGAAGAAATCATCGCCGGCCTCGCCGAGATCATCGAAGAGGTTACCGGCATCGAGCCGTCCGAGGTGACGATGGAGAAGAGCTTCGTCGACGACCTGGACATCGACTCGCTGTCGATGGTCGAGATCGCCGTGCAGACCGAGGACAAGTACGGCGTGAAGATCCCGGACGAGGACCTGGCCGGTCTGCGCACCGTCGGTGACGTCGTCTCCTACATCCAGAAGCTCGAGGAAGAGAACCCCGAGGCCGCTGCCGCACTGCGCGATAAGTTCGGCAAGTGACCCGACCTTCCACTGCTAACGGCGGTTTCCCCAGCGTTGTGGTGACCGCCGTTACGGCAACTACTTCCATCGCTGCGGACATCGAGAGCACGTGGAAGGGCCTGCTGGCCGGCGAGAGCGGCATCCGGGTCCTCGAAGACGATTTCGTCACCAAGTGGGACCTTCCGGTGCGTATCGGCGGCCATCTCGTCGAGAACCTCGACGAGAAGATGTCCCGGCTGGAGCTGCGCCGGATGTCCTATGTGCAGCGGATGGCCAAGTACATCGGCAACCAGTTGTGGGACAGCACCGGCCGGCCGGAGGTCGATCCCGACCGATTCTCGGTCGTGATCGGCACCGGTCTGGGCGGCGGCGAGAAGATCGTCGAAACCTACGACGCGATGAACGAGGGCGGCCCCCGCAAGGTGTCGCCGCTGGCCGTGCAGATGATCATGCCCAACGGCGCTGCCGCCGTCGTCGGCCTCGAACTCGGGGCCCGCGCCGGTGTCATCACGCCGGTCTCGGCCTGTTCGTCGGGCTCGGAGGCCATTGCGCACGCGTGGCGTCAGATCGTCATGGGTGACGCCGATATCGCCGTGTGCGGCGGTGTCGAGGGCGGTATCGAGGCGCTGCCGATCGCGGCGTTCTCCATGATGCGTGCCATGTCCACCCGCAACGACGACCCGGCCGGCGCGTCGCGTCCGTTCGACAAGGACCGCGACGGGTTCGTGTTCGGCGAGGCCGGTGCCGTGATGGTCATCGAGACCGAGGAGCACGCCAAGGCCCGCGGCGCCAAGCCGCTGGCCCGGCTGCTCGGTGCCGGTATCACCTCGGATGCGTTCCACATGGTGGCCCCGGCCCCCGACGGCATCCGCGCCGGTGCGGCCGTGAAACGGGCGCTGGAGACGGCGGGCCTGTCTGCCAAGGACATCGACCACGTCAACGCGCACGCCACGGCCACCCCGATCGGTGACACCGCGGAGGCCAACGCCCTGCGCGTCGCCGGGGTGGAACACGCCGCGGTGTACGCACCCAAGTCGGCACTGGGTCACTCGATCGGCGCCGTCGGCGCCCTGGAGTCGATCCTGACGGTGCTCGCCCTGCGCGACGGGGTCATCCCGCCGACGCTGAACTACGAGACGCCCGACCCCGAGATCGATCTCGATGTCGTTGCGGGCGAGCCTCGATACGGCGAATACCAGTACGCCATCAACAACTCGTTCGGGTTCGGTGGCCACAATGTGGCACTGGCCTTCGGGCGGTACTGAGGTACGGAAGGAACATCTCGGCAATGGCGGGAGTCACCGGCATCTCGACGGGGAACGGTCTGCCCAACGTCGTCGTCACGGGCATTGCGATGTCGACGGCGTTGGCAACCGATGCCGAAAGCACCTGGAAGAAGCTGCTCAATGGGGAGAGCGGCATCCGTAAGCTCGACGACCCGTTCGTCGAGCAGTACGACCTTCCGGTGCGCATCGGCGGACATCTCCACGAGGATTTTGAAGACGACCTGACACGTGTCGAGAAGAGGCGCCTGTCTTACCTCCAGAAGATGGCGACGGTCCTGGGCCGGCGCGTCTGGGACAACGCGGGTGCACCCGAGGTGGATCCCCGCCGGCTGATGGTTTCCGTCGGCACCGGGCTGGGATCCACCGAGGAACTCCTGTTCGCCTATGACGGGATGCGCGAGCGCGGCCTCAAGGCCGTCTCGCCACTCGTCGTGCAGATGTACATGCCGAACGGGGCTGCGGCCGCCATCGGACTCGAGCGCAAGGCCAGGGCCGGGGTCAGCACCCTGGTCTCGGCCTGCGCCTCGGGTTCGGAGGCGATCGCCAACGCCTGGCGCAACATCGTGCTGGGCGAGGCCGACATCGCCATCACCGGCGGGGTCGAGACCAAGATCGAGGCGGTGCCGATCGCCGGTTTCGCCCAGATGCGCATCGTGCTGTCCACCAGCAACGACGATCCCGAAGGCGCCTGTCGGCCCTTCGACAAGGACCGCAACGGCTTCGTCTTCGGTGAGGGCGGCGCGCTGCTGGTCATCGAGACCGAGGAGCACGCCAAGGCCCGCGGCGCCAACATCCTGGCCCGCATCATGGGCGCCAGCGTCACCTCCGACGGCTACCACATCGTCGCGCCGGACCCCAACGGCGAGCAGGCCGGATATGCCATGACCCGGGCGATTCAGCTCGCGGGCCTGCAGCCGTCGGACATCGACCACATCAACGCCCACGCCACCGGTACCAACGTCGGCGACGTGGCCGAAGGCCAGGCCATCAACAATGCGATGGGCGGCCACCGGCCCGCGGTGTACGCACCCAAGTCGGCGCTGGGGCACTCAGTGGGCGCGGTCGGCGCGGTCGAATCCATCCTGACGGTGCTCGCCTTGCGCGATGGCGTGATACCGCCCACTCTGAATCTGAAGAACCTGGATCCGGATATCGACCTCGACGTGGTGGCCGGTGAACCGCGCTACGGCGACTACCAGTACGCAATCAACAATTCGTTCGGATTCGGCGGACACAACGTCGCACTCGTCTTCGGCAAGTACTGACCCGCTCACCGCGGAGATCAAGGAGAACACCAGATGACAACCATGGCTCCCGAGGCGGCTGCCGAATCCCTTGATCCCCGTGACCCGCTGCTGCGGTTGTCGACGTTCTTCGACGACGGCACCGTGGAGCTGCTGCACGAACGTGACAAGTCCGGGGTGCTGGCCGCCGCGGGCACCGTCAACGGGGTGCGCACCGTCGCGTTCTGCACCGACGGCACCGTCATGGGCGGCGCGATGGGCGTCGAGGGTTGCGCCCACATCGTCAACGCCTACGACGTCGCCATCGAGGAGCAGTCCCCGATCGTCGGGATCTGGCACTCCGGCGGCGCGCGGTTGGCCGAGGGGGTCAAGGCGCTGCACGCGGTCGGGCTGGTGTTCGAGGCGATGATCCGCGCCTCCGGTTACATCCCGCAGATCTCGGTGGTGGTCGGCTTCGCCGCCGGCGGCGCCGCCTATGGGCCGGCCCTGACCGATGTCATCGTGATGGCGCCGGACAGCAAGGTTTTCGTGACGGGCCCCGACGTGGTGCGCAGCGTCACCGGTGAGGACGTCGACATGGTGTCCCTCGGCGGCCCCGAGGCCCACCACAAGAAGTCCGGCGTGTGCCACATCGTCGCCGACGACGAACTCGATGCCTACGAGCGTGGCCGCCGCTTGGTCGGATTGTTCTGCCAGCAGGGCCATTTCGACCGCAGCAAGGCCGAGGCCGGCGACGTCGACCTCAAGGCGCTGATGCCAGAGTCCGCTCGCCGTGCCTATGACGTGCATCCGATCGTGGAGGCATTGCTGGACGAGGACTCCCCGTTCGACGAGTTCCAGTCCCGCTGGGCGCCCTCCATCGTGGTGGGTCTCGGTCGGCTGGCCGGGCGGACCGTCGGCGTGATCGCCAACAACCCGTTGCGGTTGGGCGGCTGCCTGAACTCCGAAAGTGCCGAGAAGTCAGCGCGTTTCGTGCGACTGTGCGACGCCTTCGGCATCCCCCTGATCGTGGTGGTGGACGTGCCCGGGTACCTGCCCGGCGTGGATCAGGAATGGGGTGGCGTGGTGCGCCGCGGCGCCAAGCTGCTGCACGCCTTCGGTGAGGCCACCGTTCCGCGCGTCACGCTGGTGACCCGCAAGATCTACGGCGGTGCGTATATCGCCATGAACTCCCGCTCGCTGAACGCCACCAAGGTGTTCGCCTGGCCGGACGCCGAGGTCGCCGTGATGGGCGCCAAGGCTGCCGTGGGCATCCTGCACAAGCGCAAGCTGGCGGCCGCGGCCGATCACGAGCGCGACGCGCTGCACGAGGAACTGGCCGCCGAGCACGAGCGGATCGCCGGTGGGGTGGACTCCGCGATCGAGATCGGTGTGGTCGACGAGAAGATCGACCCGGCGCACACCCGCAGCAAGATCACGCAGGCGCTGGCCGAGGCGCCGCAGCGGCGTGGCCGGCACAAGAACATCCCACTGTAAGTAACGCGTCAGCGGATGGCCTGGGGTTTCACCCCGGGCCATTCGTCGTTCGGCGATGAGTTTCCCGTCCCAGGCCGGTCTAACCCGGCATGGTGCAACTGCTCAAGGTCCAGAACTTCAACGTGTCCCAAGACGGCTTCGGCGCCGGCGTCGGGCAGAGCTTCGAGCGTCCGTTCGGCCACGCCGATCCCGCCACGATGTTCAGCTGGTGCGGAGCCACCGCGAGCTGGCCCAACCGCACCGAACCGGGTGGCAGCCGTGGCCTCGACGACTACCTCACCAGGGATTTCCACCACAACATCGGCGCCGAGATCATGGGCCGCAACAAGTTCAGCCCGCACCGCGGGCCCTGGACCGGCGAGGCCGCCGAGTGGACGGGGTGGTGGGGCGACGAGCCACCGTTCCACACCCAGGTGTTCGTCATGACGCACCATGAACGCCCCTCGTTCACGCTGGGCGACACCACGTTTCACTTCGTCGGGGGTGACCCCGCGACCGTGCTGGGCCGGGCCCGCGAGGCCGCCGGCGGTAAGGATGTCCGGCTCGGCGGCGGGGCCAGCACCGTCCGGGCCTTCCTGGACGCCGATCTCGTCGACACGTTGCACGTGGCCGTCTCGCCCGTCACGCTGGGCTCCGGGTCACGTCTGTGGGAGAGTCCCGACGAACTGCTGGACAGGTTTCACTGCGATATCGTCCCCAGCCCCAGTGGTGTCACCCATCACCTGTTCTGGCGGCGCTAGTGCACCTCGGCGACGAACTCCGCGGCCACCTCGGCTACCCGCGCCCGGTCGTCGGCCACCAGCCCGATGCGGGTCCGCCGATCCAGGAGGTCCTCGGCGGTCATCGCCCCCTCGTGGGTGACGGCGAACTCGAACTCCGCGCGCAGCACGTCGATACCGTCGGCGACAGGCTCGGCAGAGCGCGCACAGTTGGCCCCGGCAAGCACCTGCACGGCCTCGGCGCCGTACCGCGCCACCAGCGAATCGGGCAGTCCCGCAATGGTTTCCCGGGTCGCTCCGACCAGCGGGAGGTTGCGGCTGCGGCAGCGCGCCGCGGTGATCCCGCGCAGGGCGATGGCTCGGTCCAGCACGTCCTCGGCCATGTAGCGGTACTCGGTGAGTTTGCCGCCGATGACGCTGAGCACCCCTGACGGTGACTCGGTGACGGCGTGTTCCCGGGACACGTCGGCGGTCCTCCCGGTTCCGGTGTCGATCAGCGGTCGCAGTCCCGCGTAGGCGCCGCGCACGTCACCGGGGCCCAGTTCGGTCTGAAGTGCGGTGTTCACGGTGTCCAACAGGAACGCCACCTCCTGCGGGGTCGCCTGCGGCACATCGGGTATCGGGCCCGGCGCCTCTTCGTCGGTGAGCCCCAGGTACACCCGGCCCAGCTGCTCGGGCATCGCGAACACGAAGCGGTTCACCTCACCGGGAATCGGGATCGTCAGCGCCGCAGTGGGATTGCCGAAGGCTGCCGCGTCGAACACCAGGTGGGTGCCGCGGCTGGGCCGCAGCCTGATCGAGGGATCCACCTCACCCGCCCAGACCCCGGCCGCGTTGATGACGGCCCGCGCGGTGACACCGAAGGATTCCCCGGTCAGTTCGTCGGTCAGCGTGACCGTGGTGCCGGTAGCCGCCGACGCCGCCACTCGGGTGAGGATGACCGCCCCGTGCCCGGCAGCGGTGCGCGCCACCGCGGTGACCAGGCGGGCATCGTCGATCAATTGCCCGTCATAGGCCAGGAATCCGCCATCCAGGCCGGCGCGGCGCACGGTGGGCGCCAGCGTGATCGCGCGGGCGGCATCCACCCGGCGTGACCTCGGCAGGACGGTGGCCGGGGTGCCGGCCAGTTTGCGCAGCCCGTCCCCGGCGGCGAAGCCGGTGCGCACCAACGCGCGTGCGGGCCGGCTCATCGACGGCAGCAGCGGTACCAGTTGGGGCATGGGCTTCACCAGATGAGGAGCGTTGCGCGACATGAGGATTCCGCGTTCGATCGCGCTGCGCCGGGCGATGCCGACATTGCCGGTGGCCAGGTATCGCAGCCCGCCGTGCACCAGTTTGGAGCTCCACCGGCTGGTCCCGAAGGCCAGGTCGTGCTTCTCGACCAGCGCGACGGACAGACCCCGGCTGGCCGCGTCCAGCGCGATGCCGGCCCCGGTGATACCGCCGCCGATCACGATGATGTCGACTCGGCCGGCGTCGGCCAGCGCGGCGAGTTCGCGTCGCCGACGGGCAACATTGAGGGCAGTCGTCATGGTTTGAGGTATCCGTTCAGCGCGTTGTCGAGTTCGACAGCCAGGGCGTCGGCGTCGAGGATGGGCGCAACCATCTGTGCGGACTGCACCGCCGACTGGGTGATCAACAGGCACATGGCGGCCAGCTGCCGCGGGTCACCGGGCCGCACACTGCCGTGCTCCTGAGCGAGCTTGAGCTGACCGGCCAGCGCGTCGATCAGGACCTGTTGACTGGTGCCCAACCGCTCGGCGATGTACACCATGGCCAGGTCCGGCGCGGTGTGCAGCACCGACATCACGATGTCGTCGTGGCGCAGCCGTTCGGCCACCGCGACCATGCGCTGCACCAGGGCCGCCCGCCCGTCGCCGCGCTCCCCCACCTCAGTCAGCACTCGGACAATCCGGGCGGTCAGCAACGCAGCCAGGATCGAGCGGGTGTCGGGCCAGCGCCGGTACACCGTCGGACGACTCACGCCGGCGCGGCGGGCGATCTCGGTCAGCGTCACCCGGTCGATCCCGTAGGCCAGCACGCAGCTCGCGGCCGCGTCGAGGATTCGATCCTCGAGAGCGCCTTCGTTACTGATTGACACCATATGTAATACTGTAACGCATGACTGGATCGGACGTGACCCTCTTGCCCCCGATGAAATGGAACGCCTGGGGTGATCCCGCGGCGGCCAAGCCGCTGTCCGACGGCATCCGCACCCTGCTCAAGCAGGCGTTGGGTATCGACGGGTCCGGCAGCCCCGACATCACCGCCGAACAGGTGACACTGCAACCGTCACGGCTCTCCGACACCGCGCGCGACGCGTTGGCCGACATCGTCGGCGCCGAGCACTGTCGTGTCGACGACCTCGACCGGCTGCTACGGTCCGGCGGCAAGTCGACGCTGGATCTGTTGCGGCGCAAGGATACCGGCGCGCAGGACGCGCCCGACGCAGTGCTGCTGCCCGGCACCGAGGACGAGATCGCCGCCATCCTGGCGGCCTGCGGCGAGCACCGGATCGCCGTCGTCCCATTCGGCGGGGGCACCAGCGTGGTCGGCGGGCTGGACCCGGCGCGCGGTGACTGCACCGCGGTCGTGTCGCTGGACCTGCGCCGCCTGAACCGACTGCTGCACCTCGACGAGGTGTCCGGTGAAGCCGTACTCCAGGCCGGGGTTACGGGCCCCGACGCCGAGCGCCTGTTGGGCGAGAAGGGCTTCTCACTCGGCCATTTCCCGCAGAGCTTCCAGTTCGCCACCATCGGCGGTTTCGCGGCCACCCGGTCGTCGGGGCAGGATTCCGCCGGCTACGGCCGCTTCGACGATATGGTCCGCGGCCTGCGCGCCGTCACGCCGGCCGGGATCCTCGATCTGGGCCGTGCGCCGGCGTCGGCGGCCGGACCCGATCTGCGGCAGCTGCTGATGGGGTCCGAGGGGGTGTTCGGCGTGATCACCGCCGTGCGGGTGCGCGTGCACCCGGTCCCGGAATCGACCCGCTACGAGGCCTGGTCATTCCCCGATTTCCCGACCGGCGCCGCCGCACTGCGGGCCGTCACCCAGACCGGCACCGGCCCCACGGTGATCCGGCTCTCCGACGAAGTGGAGACCGGGATCAACCTGGCCACCACCGAGAGCATCGGTGAGCAGAGCATCACCGGCGGGTGCCTGGCGATCACCGCGTTCGAAGGGTCGGCCGCACACACCGCGAGCCGGCACGCCGAGACCGCCGCCGTATTGACCGCCCACGGCGGCACGTCGCTGGGCGAGGCGCCGGCGCGGGCGTGGGAACACGGCCGGTTCGGCGCACCCTACCTGCGAGACGCACTGCTGACGGCCGGAGCACTGTGCGAGACACTGGAAACCGCGACGTCATGGTCGAACATCGCCGCTGTCAAGGCAGCCGTGACCACGGCGCTGACCGACTCCCTCGCCGAATCCGGCACGCAGGCGCTGGTGATGTGCCACATTTCGCACGTGTATCCCACCGGCGCGTCGTTGTACTTCACCGTGGTGGCCGCCCAGCGCGGCAACCCGATCGACCAATGGAACACGGCCAAGGCCGCCGCGTCGGAGGCCATGGTGCGCACCGGGGCGACCATCACCCATCACCATGCGGTCGGCGCCGACCACCGGCCGTGGATGCGCGCCGAGATCGGTGACCTGGGCGTCGAGGTGTTGCGCGCGGTGAAGGCCGTCCTCGACCCCACCGGAATCCTCAACCCCGGCAAGCTGATTCCGTGAAGCGGATCTCGGTCCTGACCAACCCCGCATCCGGGCATGGCAACGCACCGCACGCCGCCGAGCGGGCCATCGCGCGCTTCCAGCAGCGTGGGATCGACGTGTGCGAGGTGGTCGGCGCCGATGCCGCACAAGCCCGCCGGCTGGTCGACGAAGAACTCGCGCGCGGCACCGATGCCCTGGTGGTGGTCGGCGGCGACGGCATCATCTCGGTGGCATTGCAGGCACTGGCGCTGGGGGATGTCCCGCTGGGCATCATCCCCGCCGGCACCGGTAACGATCATGCCCGGCAATTCGGGATTCCCACCGGAGATCCCGAGGCTGCGGCCGACGTGGTGGTCGACGGCCGCAGCCAGACCGTCGACCTGGGCCGCATCGTCGACGCCAACGGAGCGGTCACATGGTTCGGCACGGTGATGGCTGCCGGGTTCGATTCACTGGTCAGCGATCGCACCAACCGGATGCGCTGGCCGCACGGGCGGATGCGGTACAACGTCGCCATGGTCGCCGAGCTGTCCAAATTGCGGTTGCTGCCCTTCCGGCTGACGTTCGACGACGAGCCTGAGATGGCCACCGAGATCACGCTGGCCGCGTTAGGCAATACCCGCAGTTACGGCGGCGGCATGCTGATCTGCCCCGGCGCCGACCCGACCGATGGCCTGCTCGACGTGACGATGGTGCATTCGGCGTCGCGCAGCAAGCTGATCCGGCTGTTCCCCACGGTGTTCAAGGGCACGCACGTCAACCTGCCGGAGGTGACCACCAAGCGGGCGACGCGGGTCGTCGTCGACTCCCCCGGCCTCAACGCCTATGCCGACGGCGAGTTCGCCTGCCCGCTGCCGGTGACGGTCTCGGCGGTGCCCGGTGCGTTGAGGTTGTTGAGCAAGTAATTTCGGCTACTTGCGCGGCGCGGAACCGATGGCGCCCAGCATGGTGACGGAGGGAGCACACATCATGACGCGCGCCGTGCGGATCGTCATCATCGGCGCCGGGATGGCCGGCATCGCCGCCGCCCACACGTTCCGGCAGGCCGGCTTCACCGATTTCACCATGGTGGAGAAGGGATCCGACGTCGGCGGTGTCTGGCATTGGAACCGCTATCCCGGGCTCACCTGCGATGTGCCATCGCAGATCTATCAATTCGGGTTCGCGCCGAAGCCGGACTGGAGCCACCTGTGGGCCTCCGGCGCCGATATCCAGCGTTACCACCGCGACGTCGTCGACCGTCTCGGCCTGACACCGCATCTGCGACTGAACACCGAAATTACCGCGGCCCGGTACGGCGACGGCGGCTGGACCCTGAGTACCGCGGGCGGCGACACTCTGACCGCCGATTTCGTGGTCTGCGCCACCGGCGTCCTGCACCACCCGTTCGTTCCGGACATCCCCGGCATGGATCGCTTCCGGGGACCCGTGCTGCACACCGCGCAGTGGGACCCTGGCGTGCCCACCAACGGCCGGCGTATCGCGGTGATCGGCACGGGATCGACCGGGGTGCAGGTCGTTTCGGCGCTGCAGCCCGGGGCCCAAACGGTGCTGCACTTCGCCAGGTCACCGCAATGGATTCTGTGGGCGCCGATGTGGCTGCGCCAACCGCGCGCGCTGTCGGCGGCGTTACGGCGCTGGCCGGCCCTGCACGCGTTCGCCTTCGACCGCCTGCAGTGGATGTCGAACATCCTCGCCGACGTCGTCACCACACCGTCCTGGCGACGCGGCATGGTACAGGCCTATGCCCGACTGAGCCTGCGGGCGCAGATCCGCGATCCAGACTTGCGCGCGAAACTGACACCCGACTATCAGCCACTGTGCAAACGCCAAGTGGTTTCGGGCAGCTACTACCGTGCCATCACCCGGCCCAACGTGCGGCTGGTCACCGAACCGATCACCGAGATGACCGCGACCGGTATCAGAACCGCCGATGGCACCCAGCACGACGTCGACATGGTGGTGCTGGCCACCGGTTTCCACGCACACAACTACATGCGGCCGATGTCGATCGTCGGCCGGGGCGGCGTCACGCTCGACGAAGCCTGGGTGAAGGGGCCACGCGCCTACCGGATGACCGCCATTCCGGGCTTTCCGAACCTGTTCACGGTGCTCGGTCCGAACTCCCCCACCGGGTCGATCCCGCTGCAGTACTCGGCCGAGGCCACCGCACGCTATATCGTGCACTGGCTCAAGCGGTTTCGTGACGGAGAGATCGACGAGGTGGAGGTCACCGACGAGGCCACCACCGAATTCAACGCCGCGGTGGCCGAGGCCCTCGGCCCGACGGTGTGGAACACCGGCTGCAACTCCTGGTATCGCACCGAGGACGGCACCGTCGACCTGTGGCCGTTCGACCGCGCCACGCTCACCCGGATGCTGGCCGAGCCCGACCCGGCCCACTACCGGGTGACTAGCCGACACCCCTGTTGAGCCAGGTCATCTCTCCGGTGTCGCCGCCACCGCGGTAAGGCTCCAGCGACTCGTCCCAGGCGGTGCCCAGCACCGTGTCCAACTCGGCGGCGAGCGTGTCCGCGCCCGAGGCCATCAGGGTGCGCAGCCGCTGCTCGCCGACCATCACGTCACCGTTGGCGCTCATCGCTCCGCTCCACAGACCCAGCTGCGGGGTGTGACACCACCGGTGACCGTCCACGCCCTCACTGGGGTCCTCGGTCACCTCGAAGCGCAGCACCGACCACGAACGCAGCGCGTTGGCCAGCTGCGCGCCGGTGCCGACCGGCCCGACCCAATTCGTGACAGCACGCAGCTGCCCCGGCATGGCCGGTTGGGGCGTCCATTTCAGGTTCGCCCGCGCCGACAGGGTCGACGAAAGCGCCCACTCCACGTGTGGGCATACCGCCGCGGGCGAGGCGTGAACGTAAACCACGCCAGTCGTCGCATCGGCGAACTGGTTCAACGCACGCATCATCTGCTCCTTCGGCTCCACGAGGGACGTCTTCCCCAACGACCTGGCGTTACCGAATAGATGCAGTTGTTTCGTGCGTGTCTATTGTGCCTTGTGGGACCAGTGTTGCGCTAGTCTGCGCCGAATTCTCTCAGGACCTCATCAGAGATCGCCGGCCACAGCGGATACGTCCACTCCCCGAAATCTCGGTCGGTCAGCACCACGAGCGCCACGTCAGCGACCGGATCGACCCACAGAAACGTCCCTGACTGGCCGAAATGCCCGAAGGTGCGCGGCGAGTTGAGTGCGCCCGTCCAATGCGGGGACTTGCCGTCCCTGATCTCGAAACCCAGCCCCCAGTCGTTCGGGCGCTGCGAACCGAACCCGGGCAGCACCCCGGCCAGGCCGGGGAACTGCACCGACACCGCCTGGGCGTGCAGCTGCGGCGAGACCAACCTCGGGCGCAGCAGTTCACCGGCGAAAGCGCTGAGGTCGGAGACGGTGGACCGGCCGCCGTACCCGGCGGCGTCGGCGCCGCCGACCAGGTCGGAGTCCGCCATCCCAAGCGGCTCGAACACCGCCTCGCGCAGATATCCGCCGAACTCGATGCCCGCGGCGTCCTGCAGCGCCGCGGCCAGCAGGGTGAAGCCGTAGTTGGAGTAGATCCGCCGGGCGCCGGGCGCCGCCATCTGTTGAGCCGACTGCATCGCCACGCCCGACGCGTGCGCCAAGAGGTGGCGGACCGTCGCGCCGGGCGGACCCGCCGGGGTGTCCAGTTCGAAGACGCCCTCCTCGACGGCCACCTGCGCGGCGCGGGCGACCAGCGGCTTGGTCACCGAGGCCAGCCGGAACACGCGCCCGATATCGCCATGGGTGGCCAGCACGCCGGCTTCCCCGATCACCGCCGCCGCTGCGGTATCGACCGGCCAGTCCGACAGCACATCGAGGGCGCTCACGGGCGCCAATCTAGCTGGGGAGAACTACCGCCGTGCCAGCAGATCGTCGAGCAGCGCGACAACCGCGGCGTCCACCTCCGCAACCACCCGGCGCAGCTCCCCGAGCCGGGCACGCGCCGGAGCCAGGCCGGCATGGGACCGCAGCACGTCCACGATCGCCCGGTAGGTCGCGGCGTCGGTCGCCTCGGCCCACCGCAACGCGGACTCGGACCAGGCCCGCAGTCGGTCGGCGTCGGCGTCGGCGGCCGACATCAGCGCGCGCCGGTAGACATCGGCCGCCCACTCCATCGGCACACGTTCGTCCAGCTTCGGCAGCAGCGCGTCGTCGAGCGCGGAGTAGCCCTCGGCGAACTCCTGCCGCGCCAGCGCGGTGATCCCCTCGGCGGCGCGCGCCAGGGCCGTCAGGGCCGGGTCGCCCACCCGTGCGGCGATGCCGCGCAACTCGGCCGCGGCAGGGCCGTCGGGCGCGAGAACCACACCGAGATAGGCGACATAACCGTGCGCCGCGCTCTCCGCCGTCTCGCGGAGTAACAACGCGGCGCGATCAGCCCAGCTCCGGGCCACCGCCACATGCCCTCGGGCCGACCAGGCCAGCCCGAGTTCGGCCGCCTTGACCGCTGCCTGCACCGGATCGGTGCGCACCAGCAAGGTGTGCACGCGTTCGTTGATCCGGACGGCCTCGCGGCCGTGGCCCAACCGCCAGGCCGCGGTGGCATAGGCGGCCAGGTCGTCGGTGGCCAACCGCTGCACGGCCTCGACACGCGCGAACGTCTCGTACGTGGTACGCCAGTCGCTGCGCCGGTACGCCGAGCGCGCAACGACGACGAGTTCGATTCCGTGGTCAACTGACACCAACACCATGAGCAACGGTAGCGCGCCAGGCGCCGCCGGACATTTGTATGGACACCATTCCATCTTTTGGCCGAGGCATTAGGTTGTACGCATGCCTCAGACAGTGCGCGGTGTGATTTCCCGGTCGAAGAAGCAGCCCGTCGAGTTGGTCGACATTGTGATCCCCGATCCGGGTCCGGGTGAGGTGGTGGTCGACATCATCGCGTGCGGGGTGTGCCACACCGATCTGACCTACCGTGAGGGCGGGATCAACGACGAGTACCCGTTCCTGCTGGGGCATGAGGCCGCGGGCACGGTGGAAGCGGTCGGCGAGGGTGTCACCCATGTCGCGCCTGGTGATTTCGTGATCCTGAACTGGCGGGCGGTGTGCGGGGAATGCCGGGCCTGCAAGCGCGGCCGCCCGCAGCTGTGTTTCGACACCTTCAACGCCACCCAGAAGATGACCCTGACCGACGGCACGGAGTTGACCCCGGCGTTAGGGATCGGGGCGTTCGCCGATAAGACCCTGGTGCATCAGGGCCAGTGCACGAAGGTCGATCCCGAGGCCGACCCGGCGGTGGCCGGTCTGCTCGGTTGCGGGGTGATGGCCGGGATCGGTGCGGCGATCAACACCGGCGCGGTGGGCCGTGATGACACCGTCGCGGTGATCGGCTGCGGCGGGGTGGGTGATGCCGCGATCGCCGGGGCGGCCCTGGTCGGGGCCAAGACGATCATCGCCGTGGACACCGACAACCGGAAACTGGACTGGGCCCGCGGGTTCGGGGCCACCCACACCATCAACGCCAAAGAACTCGACCCAGTCGAGACCATCCAGGATCTGACCGACGGGTTCGGCGCCGACGTGGTGATCGACGCGGTCGGGCGTCCTGAAACTTGGAAGCAGGCCTTCTATGCCCGCGACCTGGCCGGCACCGTGGTGCTCGTCGGTGTCCCCACCCCGGATATGACCTTGGAGATGCCGTTGGTGGACTTCTTCTCCCGCGGCGGAGCGCTCAAGTCGTCCTGGTACGGCGACTGCCTACCCGAGCGTGACTTCCCCACCCTCATCTCGCTGTACCGCCAAGGCCGGTTGCCGCTGGAGAAGTTCGTCTCCGAACGCATCGGCCTGGACGGGATCGAGGACGCCTTCCACAAGATGCACGCCGGTGAGGTGCTGCGCTCGGTGGTGATCCTGTGAGTGTGCAGCGCGTGGTCACCAGCGGCACCTTCTCCCTCGACGGCGGCACCTGGGATGTCGACAACAACATCTGGCTCGTCGGCGACGACAACGAGGTGATCGTCTTCGACGCCGCGCACACCGCCGCCCCGATCGTCGAGGCCGTCGCCGGGCGCCATGTCGTGGCTGTCATCTGCACCCACGGCCACAACGACCACATCACCGTCGCTCCCGAGCTCGCCACCACCCTGGATGCCCCGGTGTTCCTGCACCCGGCCGACGAGATGTTGTGGCGAGAGATCCACCCGGACAAGGACTTCCGCAGCGTCGATGACGGCCTGGTGCTCAGCGCCGGCGGTATCGAGGTGCACGCCCTGCACACCCCCGGGCATTCGCCGGGCTCGGTGTGCTGGTCAGCCCCCGCACTGAACGCCGTGATCTCCGGGGACACCCTGTTCCAGGGCGGGCCCGGCGCCACCGGCCGCTCCTACTCCAGCTTCCCGACCATCCTGGAATCCATCTCCACCAAACTGGGCACCCTCCCGGACGAAACCGTCGTCTACACCGGCCACGGCGACACCACCACCATCGGCGGCGAACTCGTGCACTACGACGAATGGGTCAAGCGCGGCCACTAAGTTGCGATCACGCTGAGCCAGTCCCTACCGCCGGGGCACCGCCGCGTCGATAGTCGTGCCATGACGACATCGAGTGGACGCACCGCGGCGATCATCGGCGCCGGCCAGACCGGCGTCAGCGCGGCTCTGGGGTTGCTGGACAAGGGTTTCGACGTGACCCTGTTCAGCGATCTGGATCAGGCCCGGCTACGCGACGGCGTCCCCGCGACGGGTACGGCGCTGATCCTCGGCGAGGCGCAGCGCGCCGAGGAGAGCCTGGGGCTGAACACGTATCTGGCGACGGCGCCACTGTCGACGGGCGAGAGTGTGCGGGTCGTCGACGGTGGTGTCGAGGCGATCGCCTTCGACGGCTGGTTCGACGGGTTCCGCGGGATCGCCGTGGACACCCGGCTCAAGGCCGATGACCGCCTGACGTTGTTCCAGCAGCGCGGCGGCCGGTTCGTGGTCCAGCCGGTGGACCCGGAGGGACTGGACCGCATCGCCGCCGGGGCCGACCTGACCCTGGTGGCGACGGGGCGGGGCGGGTTGTCCAACTTGTTCCCCGTCGACGCTGCCCGCACGGCGTACGACAAGCCGCAGCGCCGACTGCTGGCGTTCACCGCGACCGGCCTGTCGCACGGTCCAGAGGTGTTCGCCCACCGTGGTCCGGCGGGTGGGGCGCACAACACGTTGTCGGTGGTATCCGATCAGGGCGAGGTGTTCTGGGGCCCATACCTACACAAGGACGCCGGACCCACGTGGGCCTTCCTCGGGTGGGCCAAGCCGGGCAGCGAATGGGAGCGCCGGTTCGCCACCGTCACCAGCGCCGAGTCGGCTCTTGCGGTGGCCGTCGAGTTGCATCGCGATTACCTCGATTGGGATCTCCCTGAAGTGCTGGAACTCCGCGTCATCGAGGAGGATCCGCATTCGTGGTTGACCGGTGCGGTCACCCAGGTGGTGCGCACCGGTGTCGGGCACACCGCGAGTGGGCATCCGGTGGCAGCGCTCGGCGATACCGCGGTGGCCTACGATCCGATCGCCGGCCAGGGCGCCCAAGGCGGCCTGATCCAGGCGGCCCGCCTGGTCCACGAAGCCGGCGCGCATGACGGCCCGTTCGATACCGCTTGGCTCACAGCGGCTTTCGAAAACTTCTACGATCACCGCGCCCGCGCAGCGCAGCGGGTGACCCGTCTGTTCCTCGGTGACCCCGACTTCGCGGCCTACGGCGGACTGTTCTTCGCCGCGGCCAGCCTCAGCGCGCGATTCGCGTCCAAACTGGTCGGGCTGCTCGACGATCCGCGGCCGTTCGAGGGGGTGACGTCGGAGGATGCGGCCAAGGGGCTGATCACCCAGTTCGCCGGCGAGCCCGCCGACGACCTGCTGGGCCGGTTCGTTCCGGCGGGAACATTCGCACGCTCCCCGCTGCGAAGCGGCGCCGCGGCCTGATCAGGATCCCAGCAGCCGGCGTTTCTCGGCATCGAATTCGGCCTGCGTGAGGGCACCGGAATCACGTAGCGCGGCAAGTGTTTTCAGTTGCTGGATTCGGATACCGTCGTCGGTCGGGGTGAAGGTGGGCCCGGCATCGATGGTGAAGGTGGGCATCAGGCCCACCGGTGTCGGCCGGCGTCGCACCTTGGCCGCCCACACCCGCGCGACGACCAGGTCGACGACCGCCACCCCGAACACCGCGGCGAGCCACCACGGCAGGTCGGGCACCGGGCTGCCGTGCCCGAAGGCCAGCCGCGGGCTGATGAAGGCACTGACATTGCCCTCGGTGCTGATCCGGTAGTCACCCTCTTCGGCGATGTGGGCGGTCCACACCCGCACCCGGGCATCGTTGTTGACGGTGGTGGTGCTGCCGATGGCTTCGGTGACCTCGGGCTCGGCAACGCCGGCCGGCGGGTCAGCGCGCCACCGCAGGTTCGGGATCGGCAACCCTCCCCCATTCGTGCTGCCGATGATCTGGGTGTGGAAGCTGACATTCACCTCACCGGCCGGCAGGTGCACCGTGCCTCGTCCCGGAATCGGCACCTCGCCGTAGGCGTCGTACTCATCGAACACGAAGGCGTTGAGCATCAGCACCACGACGAATCCGACACCGGAGACGACCATTGTCACCACCGCGATGACGGTGAGGAATCTGGGCGCTGTCGACCGGCTCACAGGCGCAGTCTGTCACGCCGACGGTGTGGAAACACCTGGTGGAGCGCATCGTGCGAAAAATTTCGGCGCGGACTGAACCCTCGGCAAGCCTCGCCCGTCGTTCCTGCTGACCGCGCCACACGGCGCTGAAGAAGGGAACGACCGTGACCTTGCACCCGATGCTTCCCGCGGACACGACAACCGCCGAACCGCAGGTATGGCGATTCGACGAGTTCGTGCTGGATCTGCCGCGATTCGAACTGCGCCGCAACGACGTCGCCGTCCCGATGGAACCCCAGGTGTTCGACGTGTTGATCCAGTTGGTCAGCCATCACCAGCGCGTGGTCACCAAGAACGAACTGTTCGACTCGGTGTGGGGTGGCCGGTTTGTCGGCGAGGCGGCGCTCACCAGCCGTATCAAGGCCGTCCGGCGCGCCCTCGGCGACGACGGGGACACGCAGCGCTACATCCGGACGGTGCGTGGCCGCGGCTACCAATTCGTCGGCGTCTTCGTGACCGAGGCCGAACAGCCCGCGACGAGCCCGGCGCACACCACGGCGCCGGGAGCCGGTCACCTCATTTTCTGCGGCTCCGCCGCCCGGCCGGGCAGGCCGATCGCGGCGCGCTGGAGCACTCGTCACCACCGGCGGCAGGCACGTCGCTCCTTCAACGGCCCGCCCAGGTAGCCATGTCCCGCACCGCCGCCCGGCCGGGTGCGCCAGAATCGTGACATGACGAGGACGCGCCGCACCGGTCGCACGCCCACCAACGGAGGAAACCGCCCGTCATGACAGCCTCCGGTCCGTCCGGGCCGCACGATGGTGCCGCCGACTTGCTCCGCGGCATCCATGACGAACATGGCGCCGCGCTGCAGCGCTATGTCCTGCGCCTCACCCGCGGCGACCGTGAGTTCGCCGAGGACGTGGTGCAGGAGTCGCTGCTTCGGCTATGGCAGAAACCCGACATCCTGACCACCGGGTCCATCGACTCGGTACGGGCATGGCTGTACACCGTGGCCCGCAATCTCGTGATCGACGATCGCCGCAGCCACCGCTTCAAACGGGAACTGCGCACGGATACCGTCCCCGAGCGGCGCGCCCCCGACACCCTCGGGCCGGCCGTGGACTCGTGGGTCGTCGCCGACGCCTTGCGGTCTCTGAGCCGTGAGCACCGCACCGTCCTGGTGCGGGCGCACTATCTGGGCGAGACCGCCGTCGAAATCGGCCGCCACGAGAACATCCCGGCGGGGACGGTCAAATCCCGGCTGCACTATGCGGTCCGCGCGCTGCGCGTTGCCCTGGAAGAAAGGGGGGTGGTGCAATGAGTGCCGCCGACCACAACCCACCCGAGCGGGATCGCTCCGAGTGGGACGCCGCCTATCTGCTGGGCGCCCTCACCCCGGAAGAGACCGTCGCCTACGAGCGCTACCTGGCCGAGCATCCCGATGACGAGGCCGGCCTGGCCTCGTTGGCCGGCCTGCCCGCGATCATGGACGCCCTGCCGCCGCAGGAGGCACTGGCACTGCTCGACGAGGATGCCGAACCCGCACCCAACCTGGTGACGCTGGCCGCGGCGGCCCGCAACCGTCAGCGCCGGACCCAGCGGATCCGGCTGGCCACCGGCATCGCTTCCGCCGCCGCATGTCTCATCATCGGCGGCTTCGTCGGCCAGCTGATCCTGGCCCCGCAGCAGCCGGCGGGGCCCGCGCTGCAGGCCATGGGCTCCGGGCAGCGTGCCGGGGTGACCGCAGCGCTGGCGGTATCGGCCGAATCGTGGGGTACCCGGCTGGATTGGCAGTGCGAGTACACCAAGGACTGGGCCACCACCGTGTCCAGATACGACCTCGTCGTCACCACCAAGGACGGCCGGGAGTCGACCATCGCATCCTGGAGCCCGGCGGGCAATGCGGCGTCGAACCTGGCCGCCGCCACCGCCATTCCCGCCGCCGACATCCGCACGGTCGACATCCGGGTCGCCGACACCACGGTGCCGTTGGCGGTGACCACGCTGAGCTAGCGGGCGGAGCTGTCCGCCCCAGCGCACTCACACCTCGCCGGACAGCTTCGTGGATTACCGTTTTCATCGTGTCCAGTTCGACGTCCGGTTCGAGGGCCGGTTCCAGCCGTGAATCCAGTGTGGTGGTGCGACCCATCCCACCGGGCAGTGGGTTCTACACCGCCGGTTCGCGGTTGCAGGCGGCCGGACTGAAACGCGCTATCGAACTCTTCGAGCAGACCGCGCAGGCGGTGCCCATCCCGTCGGCTCCCCGACCGGTCGTCATCGCCGACTACGGTGCGGCCAACGGGCACAATTCGCTGCTGCCGATCTCCGCGGCCATCGCGGTCTTGCGGAAGCGGACCCGGCCCGAGCAGTCGATTTTGGTGACCCACACCGACGTTCCGGACAATGACTTCAGCGAGCTGTTCCGCGTGCTCGACGAGGATCCGGACAGCTATCTGAAGAAGGACCACGGAACCTACGCCTCGGCGGTCGGTCGGTCCTTCTATACCCAGATCATTCCGTCCAACAGTGTGAACCTGGGCTGGTCGGCCTGGGCGGTGCCGTGGCTGGGCCGGCTGCCGTGCCCGGTACCCGATCACATCCATGCCTCGTTCAGCGCCGACGCCGCAGTGCGGGCCGCCCACGACAAGCAGGCGGCATTCGACTGGCATGAATTCGTGGCATTCCGTGGCCGCGAGCTGTGCCCGGGTGGCCGCGCCGTGGTGACCACCATGGCTCTCTCCGATGACGGCGATTTCGGCTATCGGCCGGTGCTGCAGGCGGTGATGGCCGAACTGACCGAGCTGGTGGCCCGTGGCGTCATCGCCGAAGCCGAGCTGGTGCGGATGAACCTGCCGATCGTCGGCCGGCGCAAGAGCGACTTCCTGGCGCCGTTCGCCCCGTCCGGCAGGCTGGAACAGCTCAGCATCGATCATCTCGAGGTTTTCGACGCCGAGGACCGGTTCTGGCAGCGTTACCAATCGGACCGGGATGCAAGGTATTTCGGTTCGGAATGGGCCGCTTTTGTCCGGGCGGCGGTGTTCCCGACGCTGGCGGCGGTGCTACCGGACGACCGGCGCACCCGTTTCTGCGATGAGCTCGAGGCTGGGGTGGCGGCCCGGCTGGCCGCCGACCCGCAGCAGATCCGGATCCCGTTGGCACTGGTCGTACTGCACAAGCGGCCGAAAGCGTTTTAGCCCCAAGCCGGAATCGCCGCGTCGATGAGGTGCGGGCCGGGTTGGCGCACCGCGGCCCGGAACTGCTCGGCGAGTTCCTCGGCCGTCGTCGCTCGGCTGGCGGGTACGCCGAAACCCGCGGCGATGGCGACGAAGTCGATGTCCGGGCTACCCAGATCCAACAGCGAGCGGGACTGCGGACCGGTTGCGGCCGAGCCGACCCGGGCCAGCTCCAGCTGCAGGATGGCGTAGGCGTGGTTGTTCAGGATCACCACGGTGATATCGAGCTGCTCGCGAGCCATCGTCCACAGCGCCGAAATGGTGTACAGCGCACTGCCATCCGCTTGCAGCGCGATGACCGGCCGATCGGGCGCCGCGACCGCGGCACCCACCGCGACGGGTAACCCCTGACCGATCGCGCCGCCCGTCAGCGTCAGCACCTCGTGCCGCGGAGAGGCCGCCGTGGCGGCCGGCAACAGCACCCCGCTGGTGTTGGCCTCGTCGACGATCACGGCCCGTTCGGGCAGCAACGCCCCGATTACCTCCACCCAGTTCGCGACGGTGAGCGGGCCGGATGGTAACGCCGGAGGAACTGCGGCGGCAGGCGGTACCGGTGGCGCGGCCAGCGCATCGACCAGCCGGTGCAGGTCGGCCGGCTCCACCGTGTGGATCTGCGTGCCGAGCGGCACCAGCCCGCTCGGCTTTCCCGGATAGGCGAAGAACGCGACCGGCGAACGGGCACCGACCAGCACCAGATGCGAGATACCGGCCAGCTGCTGCTCGGCTTGTTCACCGAGGTAGGCCAGCCGCTCGATGGGCGGGACGCCGGCTCCGCGGGACAACCGGGCGGGGAACGTCTCCACCAGCGCCCTGGCGCCCACCGCAGCCGAAATGCGTTCGGCCGCAGCAAGTCCCGCCGCATCGGTGGCGGCTCCACCGAGAAGCAGGACGCTACTCGCACCGTAGGTGCGCAGCAGTTCGGCGACGGGCGCGAGGTCGGCGGGGGCCTCCTGGCCGGCGTCCGCCGGCGCGGGCTCCGCCACCGCGGTGTCCTCGGTGGCGCTCCAGGAGTAGTCGGCGGGCAGGATCACGGTGGCAACCCGGCCGGGCGGACCGACCGCGGCGGTGATGGCCTCGTCCACCGAGAGCGCCAGTGCCGATGCGGTCGCGGGCCGCACGACCACACCGTCGGGCCAGCCGGCCAGGGCCTCGATATCGGATTGCAGGGGTGCGTCGAACTCCGCGTGGTAGGTGGCATGGTCGCCGACGATGTTGACGACCGGGCTGTGCGCGCGCCGCGCATTGTGCAGATTGGCCAGACCGTTGGCCAGTCCGGGCCCCAGGTGCAGCAGCGTGGCCGCGGGTGTCCCCGCGATGCGGGCGTAGCCGTCGGCGGCACCGGTGGCCACACCCTCGAACAGGCACAGCACCGCGCGCATCGCCGGGGTGTGGTCCAGGGCGGCCACGAAATGCATCTCGGACGTGCCCGGATTGGCGAAACAGATATCGACTCCGCGGGCCAATAGTCGGCCGATCACCACATCGGCACCGGTGCTCATGGGCCCCACCCTAGTGCGGAAGCTGTTGCCCCGGTTGCGGGATGAACGGCGGCAAGCCGGGAATGGTGGGAATCGGCGGGATGGTGGGAATCGGCGGGATCAGCGGCGGCGGTGTCGTCGGCGCCTCGCTGATGGGCTCCGGGGACGGTGGTGGCGGCGCCTCGCTGGTCGGCGCAGGTGCTTCGGTGGTCGACGCCGGCGCTTCGGAGGCCGGTGGTGGCGGGGCCTGGGTGACGGGCGCCTGTTCGGTGACGGTCCTGGTCTGCGGCGGCGCCTCGGTCGCCGGGGCAGGCGCCTCGGCCGGGGAGGGCTGTTGGGGAGCCACCGACGGGGTGGCCGGATTGGCCGTGGCCGTGGTGGTCTGCGAGGTGGGTGTCGCGGATTGATCGGTGCGTATCACGAACACCGCCGCGGCCACGCACACCGCCAGCACGACGGCGGCACCCGAGCCGATAAGCAGGGCGGGCCGCCGGTACCAGGGAGTCGGTTCGGGCTCCGGTTCTTCCCGATCGGTGAACTGGACCTGCGGCCGGGCATCGAGACCGGCGAAGCTGTGGGAGGGATCGGCGTCGATGGGATGGTCGGCCACGAACGGTTCGGCGTCGGGCACCTCGTCGGCGTCCTGCGACCAGGCCAGGGCGCGGAAGGTGCTCGACAGCGCCGGATCCGGCGCGGGCGCGGCGGGCGAGACCGGGGCGATCGTGGTGGCGCCCTCGTCGGCGGCGGGCCGTGCGGCCCTGACGCCGGCGCCGATGGCCGCGGCGAGTTCGGGCTGCGGCAAGGTCACCACCGGCACCCGGAACTGCTCGGACAGGGCCGCGGTCACCGCCGGGATGCGGGCCCCACCACCGACGGAGGCCACCGCCGCCAGGTCGGCGGCTCGAATACCGCTGCGCTGCAGCGCATCCCGAAGCACCACGAGATACTCGCCGAGCGGGCCGCGCAGCATCGCGTCGAGCTCGTCGCGGGTGACCCGCACCTCGGTGCGATGGCCTGGCAGGTCCACCGGCACTGCGGCCGCGGTCGCACCGGAGAGCCGTTCCTTGGCGGTCCGGCACTCGGCCCGCAGTCTGGTCAGCGATCCGATCGCGGAGGTGCCGGCGGCATCGGCCGCGCCGGGAACACCGGCGAGCACCTGGGTCAGCAGCGCCTGGTCGATCATCGCGCCGGACAGTTCGCCGTAGCGCACGGTGGGGGCGATGGGCTGATAGCCGTTGGCCGCGTCGGCCACCGTGATGCTGGTGCCGGAGCCGCCGAAGTCACACAGCACGACGATGCCACGGGCCGGCAGCCCCGGATTGTCGCTCAACGCCGCCAACGCGGTGACCGCGTCGGAAAGCATTGGCGCACTGTGCAGTTGCTGGTCGGCGGCCAGCGCCATGCGCACCGCCGCCACCTGGCGGGGGTGCCAGTGTGCGGGGTGGCTGATACCGGTGTGTGTCCCGCGCGGAACGGCGCCGTGCAGTGTCCGCAGCGCCTCGACGAGCAACACCTCGGCCCGGTGGGTGGTGCCGTCGGCGGCGAGCAGGCCGACCGGATCGCCGACGCGATCGACGAAGTCGGTGAACACCTGACCCGATGCGCGCGTCAGCACTGCCGGCCGCGTCACCGCGGCCCGGCCCACCGTCACGGCCGCCAGATTGGTGGCACCAATCGACAGCCCTACCGACTCTGTCATCACACCCGCCTTCAGCAACCCTATCGGGTTATCCATCTGAATTTGCCGGGCGGATGTTACTAGCGGATGGTGCCGGCACCCGGGATCAGCGGAAGGTCCAGCGCGGTGACCCAACCCGGGGGCAGATCGTTGACTGCGGGTACGGCGTTCAGCGCCCGCAGACCGGTTGCCAGGCAACCCGCGGCTGCGGCGTCGCGGCCGGAGCCGTCGGTGAACCGGAAGGCGGTCTCCTGGGAGATGCTCGGGGTGCCCTCGATGTCGACGCGGTACACGTCGTTGTCGTTGCCGGTCGGCCAGTCCGGCGCCGCGTCCAGACCGATCCGGTTGACGTGTTCCAGCTGGATACGGGTTTCGTCGCGGTATCGGCCGTTGATGGTGAACCGGACGGCCGCCACATGGCCGGCCGGGATGATCCCCTTGGCCGACGTGCGGTCCTCCGGCGTCACCCACTTTTCCCAGGTGGTGGTGATCTCGTCGAGGGTGATCCCGGCCGCATGCGCGATCATCGGCACGGTGGCACCCCAGGACATCACCAGGATGTCGCGGTGTTCCAGCAGCGGGCGGTACTCCGGCGGCTTGCCGATGCCCATCTCGAACTCGTAGTCGCCGGTGTAGTTGGTGTAGTCGAGCAATTCCGAGGCCCGCACCCGGCGCACCTCCGAGCACAGACCCATCAGGGTCATCGGGAACAGGTCGTTGGCGAATCCGGGGTCGATCCCGGTGGTGAAACACGACGCTCCCCCGGCGGCGCAGGCCTCGTCGATCGGGGTCGTCCAGGACGGGGGGTTCAGCGACATGTGCGGCCACACCCACGGTGTCATCGCCGTGGAACAGACGTCGATGCCGGCCCGCAGGAAGCGGGTGATGAGGTCGATGTTGGCATCGGCCTGGGCGGCGGTGGGGCCGTAGTGCACCAGGGCGTCGGGTTTCAGCGCGATGAGGGCGTCGACGTCGTCGGTGGCGGCCAGCCCGGTGGGAGCGTCCAGGCCACAGAGGTCACCGACATCGCGGCCCACCTTCTCGGGGTTGCTGACGCCGACGCCGACGAGCTCGAACAGTGGGTGTTTGACGATCTCGGCGATCACCATGGTGCCGACGAACCCGGTCCCCCACACCACTATTCGTTTCATGTCGTGCTGTCCCTCTCCCGGCTGCGGTGCAGCGCCCGGATCTCGTCGCGCAGTTCTTCGATCTGCCGCGCCGTGGCGGCCCGGTTGGCGTCGTCCTCCTCGGCGACCCGTTCGACGATCCACGACGCGAGCGTGGCGGTGACGACGCCCAGCAGACTGATCCCGGCGATCATCAGCGCCACCGCGATCAGCCGGCCGCCGAAGGTCACCGGGGTGAGGTCGCCGTAACCGACGGTGGTCACGGTACTGATGGCCCACCACAGCGCGTCGCCGAATGACGTGATCTGGGCACCCGGTGCGTGGCGTTCGACGTCGAGTACGGCCAGCGACGCGGCATAGACGATGGTCACCACGCCGCCCGCGGTATAGGTGGCGACACGGCCTCGGATGCTGTGCCCGACGACGCGCTGCAACACCTCCAGCACCACCGCCAGGCTGAGCAGGCGCAGTGGGCGCAGCATCGGCAACGCCACGATGGCCAAGTCGAGCAGATTGCGGACAAACCACCGGCCACGAGGATTGGCGAGGTAGAGGCGGACCAGGTAGTCCGCGACGAACACCAGGTACAGCCCGACCATGACGACGTGCAGGACGGCGTCGCCGAACCCGCGCGGCTGGGCCAGCACCCGGATCGAATAGCAGGCCAGGAACACAAGTGCGACGACGGCCAGCAGCCACTCGGTCCGTTGCTCGAACCGCTGCAGCCGGGTTTGATCGGTCATCAAGCGGTGAGGATAACGCCGCCGCGGATCAGAAGCAGCGGCGCAGTCCACCCGGCTCGCAGATCAGCGGGTACTGCTCCACCGGGATCGGCAGCGGGCCCTGATAGGACAGCGTGAACGGTCTCTTGTCCAGCGTCGCGGGCAGCCCGCACACCTGGTTGTGCGAGATGATGCGGGTACCGGTCAACGTGTTGCTGTCGAAGCGGAAGGTTTCCATCAGCGCCTCGGTGCTGCCGTCCGGGCAGGTCAGACCGTCCACCGAGCTGATGTTGTACGCCCACAGGCCGTCGGTCAGCACCGCGTCACCGCCTTTGGCGACCGCGTTCGGGGTCGAGCTGACGTGCAGGCGGCACGCCACCGGGTCGTGGATCTCGGCGCGCAGATCGCCCACCACCGGCACGCACGACGGCCAGATGGACCATGTCGCGTCCGGCAGGCCCTCCTGATGGAAGGTGTAGACGCCCTGCATCACCTGCTGGTCCGCGCGCGCCGGCCCGGCAAATGCCACCAGCGCCGCGCCCGTCAGCAGCGCACCGACCAATGCGGAAAAGTGCTTCCTCACCGTCGCAGTATTACAGGGCGCTTCGGACACGTCCCGGGTTTGTGCCGTGAGAGAGTCAGCCGCATGACTGCACTCGACGGCAAAGTGGCGTTGGTGACCGGGGCGTCCTCGGGATTGGGGGCGGCGACGGCGAAGGTGTTCGCCGAGCGGGGGGCGACGGTGTTCGGCATCGCCCGCGATACCGACCGGCTGGCCGAGGTGTTCGCCGAGGTGCCCGGCGGGCGGTACGCCTCGGTGGATATCGGTTCCGCCGCCGCCTGCCGCCAGGCCATCGCCGACTGCGTGGCCGCGTTCGGGCGCCTGGACGTGTTGGCGAATGTGGCCGGCTTCCATCAGATGCGCCGCACCATCACGCTGACCGACGCCGAATGGGAGCACGATCTGGCCGTGAACCTGAACGGACCGTTCTTCCTGTGCCGGGCCGCGCTGCCGCACCTGCTGGAGACCGGCGGCAATATCGTCAACGTCGCGTCCGTGGCCGGTGTCGAGGGTGAGGTCTATTCGGCGGGCTACTGCGCCGCCAAACACGGCCTGGTCGGGCTGACCCGGGCGCTGGCCGTGGAGTTCACCAAAGAGAAGGTGCGCATCAACGCGGTGTGCCCGGGCGGGATGTTCACCCCGCAGGTGACCGACTTCGCCGCCCCGGACGACGCGGATTGGGAGCTGATCATGCGGATCGCCGCCCCGCGGGGTTTCATGGATCCCGTCGACGTCGCCAAGACCATCGCGTTCCTGGCCAGTGCGGACGCGGCGGCCATCCACGGCGCGGTGTACCGCGTCGACAACGGGAAGGGTGCGGACTAGTGGAAACCACTGCGCGCGAGGATGGTTCGATCGGCACGGTGGGCAGCGTGGCCGTCGAGGAGTCGCTGGCCACCGTCGGCAGCGCGGCGGTCGCGGGTTCGATCGCCACCGTCGGCAGCGCCGCGGTCGCCGGCTCCATTGCCACGGCGAACAGCGCGGGCGTGGCCGGCTCCATCGGCACCGGCGCCAGCGCCGGGGTGGCGGGCAGTATCGCCGTGTTCGGCAGCGCCTTCACCATCCTGTGTGCGGCCCTGGTCGGCTGCGCGTGCTGCGTGGCTTGCGTGGCCTGCCAGAAATGCCGGGCCTGCGTGGGCTGCGTGGCGTGCACCGACTGCGTGGGCTGCGTCGGCTGCGTCAACTGTTCGGGTCTGCGCGGTGCCGTCGGCCTGCGCGACGTGCACGCCTGATTCCTACATCCCGCGCCGGCGGCCCATCAGCACCACCAGGCCGACCGCACCCAGGCTGAGCACCGAGCAGGCCACCGCCGCCGCGATCAGGTAGACCTGGTTGCGGTCCAAGCCATTCGACGCCTCGGTGGTGTTTCCGGACACGAGCTGCATCCGGTAGTCGCCGGGCAGCGGCGCCTCGCGCGGTTCGTCGAGGCCGGGGAACTGCTGGGTGCGATGCACCTCGAATTGCCTTTCGCCCGCGGCGGTTTGCGTCCAGACACCCCAGGCCGGGGTGACGCCGTCGAGCAGGACCTTGCGCTCGCCGTAGCGGGTGTCGTCGCCGACGTCGACGATGCGCTGCACGCGGAACGGTTCGTACACCGCCCGCGAATACCGCACCTGGACGGGCACGTTGTCATAGCGCCAGACCGGGGGCGGGGGCGGCGGCAGCGGCACCCCGACCGCGGGGATGAAACCACCGCCGAAGAAGCTGCCGACGGCGACGTTGACGGCCGTGTTCAGCGCGTTGACCACCACCGCGGTGAAGCTGTAGGCGGCCAGCTCCGCGGCGTACAGCACCACGCGTTGCAGCGGGTTGATGGTCACGATCCGCGGCGAATTCTGGTACACGTACACGACGCGGACCGGGTCCCGGTACGGGTTGACGATGATCGGGCGGTAGTAGTCGTCGTACTGCACCCACTCCGGCCGCCACTGCCGCACCTTGCGGTCCCAGTCCAGGCCGTCGCCGTTGCGGAAGTCGGGCCGGTTCCAGTCGGGCCGGTTCCAGTCGGGCCGGTCCCAGTCCCGGTCCCGGTCGTCGTCACGATGAGACACGTTGAGCGACACCGCGAGAGCGGCGATGTCCTGTTGGGGCGCCGGCTCGGGCTGCTGCTCGATGGGCTTGGCTTTGCGGGCCAGTTCGACATCCGGTTCGGGAGCATCCAGTGTCTGCGGACGCACCGTCTCGATCGGCCGGGCCGCCTTGATGGCGGTCGACGCCGGCTCGATTCTGGACGGCACACCGGTGACGGTGGCGGTGGCGGCCGCCTCCGCGGTCGGGGCGACCGGGCTCGACGCAGTGGCCGGGTCCGGCGCGGGCGGCTCGGCGGCAGCCTCGGCCGGTGGTGCCGTGGACGGTCGCGGGCTGGGGTCGGCAGAGGGTTCGGTCGCGGTGGCCGCCGGCGCCGGTTCGGCGACCGTGGTGGTCTTGGTCGGTTCGGCGACCGTGGTGGTCACAGTCGGTCCGGCGACCTTCGTGGTCGTCGTGTTGGTGGTCGTCGTGTTGGTGGTCGACGGCGCCGGGGTGGTCGTCGCGGGCGGTGCGGTGGTGGTCTTGGGCGCCTGCGGAGTTTGCGCATCGACGGTCGGCTCGGCGGTCGGTGACGCGGCGGGTTTGGGTTGCGGGGCCGAGGCTTGGGTCGGCACCACCGGCGCCGGCTTGGGGTCCGGTTGCGGTGCGGCTGTGGGCTCCGGTTTCGTTGCGGCCGTGGGCAACTCCGCCGCGGATTTCGGGGCCTGTGACTGCGGGGCCGCCGGTTCCGGCGCCTCGACCACCGCCGGTTCCGGTGCCTCGACGACCGTCGTCGTCGGAGCCGACGGATCGGCTTTGGTGTTGGGCGACGCCGAAGCGGGAGCCAGGCCCGAGGTGAGCGCGGTCAACGAGATGACCAGACTCGACGCCACACCGGCGACCATACTGCGGCGGGGGAACAGTTCACGCGTTGCACGCACGGTGCATCCACTCCTTCAGAAGGTCCAAGGAGCGTGGCATCCAGCCACTGCTGCCAACTTGCAGCCATCTCCCCCGACACTGGCCCCCGGCCAGCAGCTGTCTCGCATGGTTCATCGCCACAACGCCGGAGGCGTTACAGGAGTCCCGACGCCGGAGGCGTGGGCCAGGTGCCTTTAAGGTCGAACCGTGAACCGGCTGGACCGCTTCTTCGATATCAGTGCCCGTGGCTCAAGCGTCGCCGCCGAGCTGCGTGGTGGCGTCGTGACCTTCATCGCGATGGCCTACATCATCGTGCTGAACCCGATCATCCTGTCCGGCGGCGCCGACGTCACCGGCGCCAAGCTGGGCTTCACCCAGGTGTCGGCGGTCACCTCGCTCGCCGCGGGGGTGATGACCATCCTGTTCGGGGTGATCGCCCGGTTGCCGTTCGCGTTCGCGGCCGGCCTGGGCATCAACTCGTTCCTGGCGTCGTCGGTGGTGGGTTCGCTCACCTGGCCCGAGGCGATGGGCCTGGTGGTGATCAACGGTCTGATCATCGTGTTACTCGCGGTTACCGGGCTGCGCAGGCTGATCTTCGACGCCGTGCCCATGCCGTTGAAACTGGCGATCACCGCGGGGATCGGCCTGTTCATCCTGTTCATCGGATTGGTCGACGCCGGGTTCGTGGCGTCCACCGGCGGGCCGTCGCCACCGGTGGGTCTGGGCGGGCATGGCGCCGGTTCCATCACCAGCATCCCGACCGTGGTGTTCGTCTTCACGCTGCTGGTGACGGGCATCCTGGTGGCCCGTAAGGTGCGCGGCGGCATCCTCATCGGACTGATCATCGGCACGGTGGTGGCCGTCGGTATCGAAGCCATCTGGCATCTCGGGTCGGCTCAGGAGAGACCCGGCGGCTGGGGTCTGTCGGTGCCCACCCTGCAAGGGGCGCCGTTCGCGGTTCCGGATCTGTCCCTGGTCGGCGCCTTCAGCTTGGACAGTTTCAGCCGGATCGGCATCCTGGCCGCCGTCATGCTGGTGTTCACCCTGGTGTTCACCAACTTCTTCGATGCGATGGGCACTTTCACCGGCCTGTCCCGGCAGGCCGGGGTCGCCGACGCGCAGGGCAACTTCCCGAGGTTGCAGTCCGCGTTGGTCGTCGAGGGCGCCGGAGCGGTGGTCGGCGGCGCGGTGTCGGCCTCGTCCAACACCGTCTTCATCGAGTCCGGCACCGGGATCGGGGAAGGCGCCCGCACGGGGCTGGCCAGCCTGGTCACCGGCGGATTGTTCCTCGCCGCAATGTTTCTCACCCCGCTGGCGGCCATTGTGCCGTCGGAGGTGGCGGCCGCCGCGCTGGTCATCGTCGGCGCCATGATGGCCTCGCACCTACGCGAGATCGACCTGGCCGATTTCTCGATCGCGCTGCCGGTGGTGCTCACCGTGGCGGTCATGCCGCTGAGCTATTCGATCGCCAATGGCATCGGTGTCGGATTCATCTCGTGGGCGGTGGTGCGGACGGCGGCGGGCAAGGGTCGCGAGATCAGCCCGCTGCTGTGGATCGTCGCTGCCGGCTTCCTGCTGTACTTTGCCCGCGGTTGGATCGACACGCTGATCGGGGTGTGACGATCGGGTCTTGAGGTACAGGACCACCGTGGCCGCGGCAACTTCCGCCATGGCCAGTCCGGTGGCCAGCCTGTCGGTGCCCACCGGCCATCGGGAGGTGCACGGCGACGGCCGGTGGCGCGTACGGTGGAGGTCAACATGGGTAGATAGACCCCGACCGCGCGCCCGATTCATCCCCGCCGCAGGGATCACCTCATCGAACGCGGTAATCGCCAAGTACGCGAGGGCTTTCGGGCCTATGCTGCCCGGCATGCCCGACTACGCACCCTCGCTGGCCCCCGAGCTGGCGGACGTCCCGTCTGCCGAGGGTGCACTGCCCGGCCCGGCCGACCTTGCCGGACGGCCCTACGCGCTGCCGGTGGACGTCCTCGGCGAACTGCACGGGCCGATTTTCTATGCCGACTACAGCGGCTTCCGCAAGCTCTACGTGTGCTCGCCGGAGTTGGTCGAGGAGCTCTGCGACGAGGCGCGGTTCGCCAAGAATCTGACCCCGTCGCTGGCCAGGGTGCGTCCGTTGGCCGGTGACGGATTGTTCACCGCGTTCTATGGCGAGCCGAATTGGCAAAAGGCACACGACATTCTGCTCCCCGGCTTCAGCTATGCCGGGCTGCGTAATTATCACTCGGCGATGCTCGACATCAACTGCCGGATGATCGAGCGCTGGGATGCCCACGCCGGGCGTCAACCCGTCGACGTCTCCGATGATCTCCAGAAGCTCGCGATGGACACCGTCGCGCTGGCCGGCTTCGGGGCCCGGTTCGAGTCCTACGATTACGACGGCCTGGCTCCCATCCCGCAGAGTTTCACCGACGCCCTCGGCGAACTCGGAAAGGCGGAGACGACACCGCGATTCGAGACCGAACTGGCGACGTTGACGGCGTACTTCGACGAGCTCATCGCCGGGCATCGAACGGGCCGCGACGACGGAGCCGACGATCTGCTGTACCTGATGCTCGGCGGACCGGGTCTGGACGAGGCCAATATTCGCAACCAGATCATGACGTTCCTGATCGCCGGTCAACTGACCACCTCGGAGCTGATGCCCAACACCCTCTACAACCTGGTGCACCACCCCGCGGTCCTGGCCCGGGTGCGGGCCGAGGCCGACAGCATCTTCGGTGCCGAGGACGACCACCTGCCCGACTATGACGACATCGGCAAATTCACCTACTTGCGGCAGGTCATCAGCGAGACGTTGCGATTGTCCCCGCCGGTTCTCAGCTTCGACCGGATGGCGTTGGCAGACACCGTGATCGGTGGCGCTTACCCGATCAAGCAGGGCGAGGCGGTCACGGTGCTGACGGGCGCCCTGCACCGGCATCCGGCGTGGGGTGACAACGTCGAGTTGTTCGATCCGGAGCGATTCGAAGCGGAAGCCGCGGCCGCACGCTCGACGGCGTTGTTCAAGCCCTTCGGCACCGGCGCACGCTCGTGTATCGGCCGGCAGTTCGCGCTGCACGAGGCAACGATGGCCATCGCCCGGATCGTGCACCGTTACCGGCTTCTCGACACCGATCATTACGTGTTGTCCTGGGACGGCCCGTTGAGCCGCCGTCCGGCCGGCTTCCGGCTGGACCTTGAACGTCGCACCGCCGCCGATCGGACGATCGCCGCGCCGAAGGCCGCCGTCGCCAACCAGGCACCGACTACCCCGGTGCGTGCCATGAAGCCCGGTACCACCTTGGCCATCCTGCACGGCTCGAATCTGGGCACCTGCCGCGCCCTGGCCAAGCAACTGGCCGAGGAGGCCGGCGATATCGGCTGTGCCGCAACGGTCGGGCCGCTCGACGACGCCGCCGGCAACCTTCCCAAGGTCGATGCGGTGGTGATCGTGGCGTCGTCCTACAACGGGCAGCCGACCGATGACGCACGCGAATTCCTGTCCTGGCTCACCGGCCCGGAGGCCACCCTGGACGGCAGCCCGTTGTTCGCGGTGCTAGGTGTCGGTGACCACAATTGGGCGGACACCTATCAGGCGGTGCCGAGACGGATCGACGAACGTCTCGCCGACCTGGGCGGCACCCGCCTCGTTCCGCTCGCGGCGGCGGACACCTCCGGCGACCTGACCGGAACGCTGGAAGACTTCTCTGCGGCACTGTGGTCGGCGCTGTCCGAGCGGTTCGGCGACCCCGACGCGGTCGCGGTGACCGATACCGAGGAACCGCTCTACGATTTGCACCTCATCGTCGGCCCCCTGACCGCCGCCATCGACAGCCGGTTCGCCGTGACACCGATGACCGTGCTGGAGAACACCGAACTGGTCAGCGATCAGAATGCGCTGGGACAGGCAAAGCATTTCGTCCGCATCGCCCTGCCCGACGGCGTCGAGTACCACACCGGGGATCATCTGACCGTCCTGGCGGACAACCCGCCCGAACTGGTCGACATGGTGCTCGAACAACTCGAGATCGATCCCGCGCTGCGGCTGTCGATCAATCCGCGCCGCACCTCCCGGCGGCTCATCGCGCTCGACCGCGAGGTCAGTGTCCGGGATCTGTTGACCCATTTCGTCGAATTGCGCAAACCCGCCACGCGCAGTCAGCTGCGCCGCCTTGCTGCGGTGAACCCCTGCGTCCCTGAGCGCCAGCGGCTCGAGGCCCTCGCCGAGTCGGCCGATCCGTGTGTGCTCAGCCCCATCGAATGCCTGCTGGAATTCCCGGCGTGCGCGGTCACCGGAGCTGATCTGCTGGAGCTGCTGGAACCGATGACCCCGCGGCATTACTCCATCGCCTCGTCCTCGCTGCTGTCCCCGAAGGTGGTCGCGCTGGTGGTCAGTGTGCTCGACGCACCGGCTCGCTCCGGCCGCGGACTGTTCAAGGGCGTGGCGTCGAACCATCTGGCCGCGCTGGGCCCGGGAGCGCAGATCCGCGCGCGGGTCGACCAGGCCCGGCAGGCGTTTCGGGCCGGCGCCGACCCGGCGAAGAACGTCATCCTGGTGAGTGCCGGGACCGGCGTCGCACCGTTTCGCGGCTTCCTCGGTGACCGGCTGGCGGCTCGCCAGAACGGTGCCCCGTACGCGCCGGCGTTGTGTTTCTTCGGTGTTCGCGATCCCGATGTCGACTACATCTTCCGCGACCAGTTCGACCTCGCCGAGGATCTGGGGATCGTGCGGATGCGGCCGGCCTTCTCCAGGGCACCGCAGAACGGCGTCCGGTACGTGCAGGACCGGATCACCGCGGACGCCGACGACGTGTGGGCGCTGCTCGGCGACCCGACGAAGGACACCCACGTCTACATCTGCGGGGACGGCGCCAGGATGGCCCCGTCGGTCCGGCAGGCGTTCCTCGACATCTACCGGGCCCGGACCGGCGCCGACGAGAGTCAGGCCCGCGACTGGCTGATCGGGCTGGTCGAATCGGACCGCTACGTCGAGGACGTCTGGGCGGGCTGACGCGGGCGCGGGACGGGCGCGGGCCCGGTGAGCAGATGCGCCAGCACCGGGGTCAACCAGTCGATCAGCTCGGCATCGGTCATGTCGACCAGCGGCGGCGTGCCCAGAATGTAGCGCGACACCGCGACGCCGAGTAACTGCGCACCGACGAGTGCGGCCCGCTCGGCCGGCCGGTCGGGCACCACGGTGGCCAGCGCGGGCGCCACTTGTGCCGCGAAGACGCCGAGCAGGGTGTCGGCGGCCATCCGGTGGGTGGCCGCGGCGCGCAGCAGCGGCAGAAAGGACCCGTCGGGCCCCCAGACGCCGATGAACAGTGGGACGAGCACCCCTGCGATCTCGGTCGGGGCGACGCCGGACAGGTCGGGAAAGGCGATTTCCAGACGGGAGGCCGCGGCGAACAGTCCGGCTTTGCTGCCGAAGTAGTGCATGACCAGTGCCGGGTCGACGGCGGCTGCGGTGGCGACCGACCGGATTGTGGTGCGCTCGAATCCGTGCTCACCGAACTGCGCCTGGGCAGCGGCCAGTATTGCGGCCCGGGTGGCCTCCCCGTCGCGCGGTTTCGTCGCCATGCCGACGAGCGTATTCAACAACTGTTGACATGGGCAAGCCACGGGCCTAGCGTCGAGTTCAACAGTTGTTGAACTCACCTCGTGGAAGGATCGGCCATGACCGTCACCGCCATCCAGATCGGCCTCGACCCGGACGTCATCGACGTCAGCTCCCCCGACTTCGCGCGGTTTCCCGGGCTGACGCGGGAGAAGCTGCGCGCCGCCAACGACGACAACATCGCGGGACTGCGGGCCGCGGGCTACCGGGTGGACAACTGCCTCATCCCGTTCGGGGACGCCGGCGCGGCCAAAGCCCGGCAGCGGCTGGAGTCCGCTCGCTACGACGCGGTGCTCATCGGGGCCGGAGTGCGCCTGGTCGCCGGCAACACCAAGCTGTTCGAAGCCATCGTCAACACCGCACACGCCACCCAGCCCGGTTGCCGGTTCGTCTTCAACGCCGACGCCGTCGCCACCCCGGACGACATCCGCCGGTGGTACCCGAACCCGGAGGCGGTGACCCGATGACCACGACGACCATGCCTACGACCGATGTGATCGTCGTCGGCGCCGGGCCCACCGGGCTGACCGCCGCCGGCGATCTGGCGCGGGCGGGCCGCACGGTGACCGTGCTGGAACGCCGGCCCAACCCCAACCAGGCCAGCCGTGCGTTCGCCACCATGGCCCGGACCTTGGAGGTACTCGACGCGCGCGCACTGGCCGACGATCTGCTGGCTCACGCGCACCGGACGCCCGGGGTGACCGTGTTCGGCGGCGCCCGCATCGACCTGACCCATCTCGACTCGGCCTATCCGTTCGCGATGATCACCCCGCAGACCAATGTGGATGCGGCCCTTGCCCGTTACGCCGTCGAGCAGGGCGCCGACATCCGACGCGGATTCGAGATCACCGATCTGACCCAGGACAGCGGCGGCGTCACCGTCGTCGCACGGTCTCACGTCGACGGTAGCCGCCACAGCTGGCGCTGCGCGTACCTGATCGGAGCCGACGGTGCACACAGCGCCGTGCGGACCCTCGTCGGCGCCGGATTCCCAGGCAAGACCGTGCTGTCCTCCATCGTGCTGGCCGACGTCAAACTCGCCGCCGGCCCCGTCGGCGACGGGCTGACCCTGCGCAGCACGCGGGACGTGTTCGCGTTCCTGGCTCCCTACGGGCGCACCGACAGCGAGGGCGCCTGGTATCGCGCCATGGTGTGGGACCGGGCGCATCAGGTGCCCGACGACGCCCCTGTCGACGCGGGTGAGATCGCCGATGTGCTGGCTAGGGCGTCCGGCGCAGATCCGGGCCTGCGGGAGATCGGCTGGCATTCCCGGTTTCATTGCGACGAAAGGCAAGTCGCGCAGTACCGGCACGGTCGGGTGTTCCTGGCCGGCGACGCCGCGCACGTGCACTCCCCCATGGGCGGGCAGGGCATGAACACCGGTATCCAGGACGCGGCGAACCTGGCGTGGAAGCTCGATGCCGTTCTCGGCGGCGCACCCGAGCATGTGCTGGACACCTATCAGAGCGAACGGCACCCGATCGGTGAACGGGTGCTGCGGCAGTCCGGACTGATGGCGCGTGGGGTGACCCTGCATCCGCGGGTCGCCCGCGCGTTACGCAATCTCGTTGTGCCGCGCCTGCTTCAGATACCGGCCGTGCGAGACGCCGTGGCGGGCAGCTTCTCCGGGACCGGGCTGCGGTACGGACGCGGCGGGCAGGTCGGCACCCGCGCCGTGCACATCCCGTTGACCCGGAGTCGGCTCACCGTCGTGCAGCGCACCCCCGGTTTCGTCCTGGTACGCGAGCATGGGACGGGCCCGGTCGACGCGCCCGGCCTGCTGCACAGCGAACGCGCCGACGACGGACCCGCGGTGCTCGTGCGGCCCGACGGCTATGTTGCGTGGACCGGGTCATCGTCTGACCAGGATGGCTGGCGAGCCTGCCTGTCCTGGTGGAGCGCACCGGCTTCGGTGGCGAGCCGGAACTGAACGAGAATCGAGCGCGGCCACCGTAGCTCACCACCGGGGCACGTCATCTGGTACGAAAGAGACGACCTCTACGCAATCAGGAGAGTGCCAGCACGTGTCCGCCCCAACCTCGGTGACGGACGCGTCCCCGCCGCACCACAAGCGCACCGGTATCCCGAAATGGATCCGAACCCTCGCCATCCCGGTCATCATCGGCTGGATTGCGCTGGTCGCCGTGCTCAGCGTGACGGTGCCGCCGCTGGAGGTGGTCGGGCAGATGCGCTCGGTGTCGATGAGCGCGCAGACCGCGCCGTCGGTGATCGCGATGAAGCGGGTGGGTCAGGTCTTCGACGAGTTCAAATCCGACAGTTCGGTGATGATCGTGCTGGAAGGCCAGAACAAGCTGGGGCCCGACGCACACCACTTCTACAACGCGATGGTCGACCGGTTGGAGGCTGACCCCAAGCACGTCGAACACGTCCAGGACTTCTGGGGCGACCCGCTCACCGAAGCTGGGGCGCAAAGTCCGGACGGCAAAGCCGCCTACGTCCAGGTCTACCTGGCCGGCAACATGGGCGAGTCTCTGGCCAACGAATCGGTGGAAGCGGCCAAGAAACTGGTGGCGGCGGTACCGCCACCACCGGGGGTCAAGGTGTACGTCACCGGGCCCTCGGCGCTGGCCGCCGATCAACAGATCGCCGGCGACCGCAGCGTCCGGATGATCGAGATGGTCACGTTCGTCGTGATCATCACCATGCTGCTGCTGGTGTACCGCTCCATCGCCACGGTGCTCATCGTGCTGCTGATGGTGGTGCTGGAGCTGTCGGCGGCCCGGGGTGTGGTGGCCTTCCTCGGCTACTACGACCTGATCGGGCTGTCGACCTTCGCGACCCAGCTGCTGGTCACGCTGGCGATCGCGGCCTCCACCGATTACGCCATCTTCCTCATCGGCCGGTACCAGGAAGCCCGAAGTCTCGGCGAAGACAAGGAGTCGGCCTACTACACGATGTTCCACGGCACCGCGCATGTGGTGCTGGCCTCGGGCATGACCATCGCCGGGGCGATGCTGTGCCTGCATTTCACCAAATTGCCGTACTTCCAGACGCTGGGTATCCCGATGGCGGTCGGCATGATGGTCGCCGTCATCGCGGCGCTGACCCTCGGGCCCGCGGTGATCACCGTGGCCAGCCGGTTCCGCAGACTGCTGGAACCCCGGCGCGCCATGCGCATTCGGGGCTGGCGCAAGATCGGGGCGATGATCGTGCGCTGGCCCGGCCCGGTGCTGCTGGGCACCGTCGCGCTGTCGCTGGTCGGCCTACTCACGCTGCCCGGCTACCGCACCAACTACAACGACCGCAATTACCTGCCCGCTGATCTGCCCGCCAACGAGGGCTACGCCGCGGCCGAACGGCATTTCTCGGTGGCCAGGATGAACCCGGAGCTGCTGCTCATCGAGTCCGACCACGACCTGCGTAATTCGGCGGATTTCCTGGTGATCGACAAGATCGCCAAGGCGGTCTTCCGGGTCCCCGGAATCGGCAGCGTGCAGGCCATCACCCGTCCGGATGGTAAGCCGCTGAAGTTCAGCACCATCCCGGCGCAGATGAGTATGGGCGGCACGGCTCAGCAGATGAACGAGAAGTACATGGAGGACATGTTCGCCACCATGCTCAAGCAGGCCGGCGACATGGACACCACCATCGGCACGATGAACCGGATGATCGAGCTGATGACGGCGATGAGCGCGACGACGCACAGCATGGTCGGCAAGAGCTCGCAGATGGCCGTCGACATCGCCGAACTGCGGGACCACATCGCCGATTTCGACGATTTCCTGCGCCCGATCCGCAACTACCTGTACTGGGAACCGCACTGCTACGACATCCCGGTGTGCTTTTCCATGCGCTCGGTGTTCGATGCGCTCGACGGCATCGACACCACCACCGACCAATTCCAGAACCTGCTGCCGGACCTGCACCGCCTCGACGAACTGATGCCACAGATGCTGGCCACGTTGCCGGCGCAGATCGCCACCATGGAGTCCTCGCGGGACATGATGCTGCGGATGTACCAGACGCAGAAGGGTATTCAGGATCAGGCCAACGAGATGCAGGCCAACCAGTCGGCGATGGGCGACGCCTTCAACAACTCCAAGAACGACGACACGTTCTACCTGCCGCCGGATACCTTCAACAACGCCGACTTCAAGCGAGGTATGAAGAACTTCATCTCCCCCGACGGAAAATCGGTGCGGTTCATCATCTCTCACGATGGTGACCCACTGACCGCCGACGGCATCAAGCTGATCGACGATATCAAGGCGGCGGCCAAGGAGGCCGTGAAGGGCACCCCGCTGGAAGGTTCCAGGATCTATGTCGGTGGTATCGCCGCGACGTTCAAGGACATGCAGGAGGGCAACAACTACGACCTGTTGATCGCCGGTATCGCCGCGCTGACGCTGATTTTCGTCATCATGCTGATCATCACGCGCAGCCTCATCGCGGCCGCCGTCATCGTCGGCACGGTGGTGGTGTCGCTGGGCACGTCCTTCGGGTTGTCAATCCTGTTGTGGCAGCACATTCTCGGTATCGAACTGCACTTCATGGTGATGGCGATGACGGTGATCGTGCTGCTGGCCGTCGGCGCGGACTACAACCTGCTGTTGGTGGCGCGGATGAAAGAAGAACTGCACGGCGGTATCAAGACCGGGATCATCAGGGCCATGGGTGGCAGCGGTTCGGTGGTCACCGCGGCCGGGTTGGTGTTCGCGTTCACCATGATGTCGATGGTGGCCAGCGAGATGACCGTGGTGGCGCAGGTCGGCTCGACGATCGGTCTGGGTCTGCTGTTCGACACGCTGGTGATCCGGTCGTTCATGACACCGTCCATTGCCGCACTGATGGGCAAGTGGTTCTGGTGGCCCCAGGTGATCCGACAGCGCCCGGCCCGCAGCCTTCCGTCGTGGAAGACCCGCCCGACCCCGGAAAGTGCGGACGTCTGAGCATCCAGTGACGTTGTCGTCAAAACCGAGCGAAGAACGCCGTCGCGCCCCACAATCGTCACTACCACCACGCGTGCAGTCGGGGCTGCCCAGAAGGAGATCGTCATGAGTGCACGTACCACCTCGGTACTGTTCGCGGCGGGGTTCGCCACCGCCGCAGCGCTATTGCCCCTGATCAGCGCCCCCGTTGCCGGCGCGGATGTGTGTGCCGGTGCCGACGGTCGGCACTTCGCGGCCGGCGGCTGCACCAATGTCGCAGGTGATGTCGCGACGGGTGCAGCCATCGCGGCGGCGCACGTTCCCTACGTGCCCGGCGAGGTGCCCTGTTACACCGTCGAAGGGGTGCCCTATTTCACCCCGCCCGGAGATCCGTGCTGACGAAGAGCCCGTCGAGCATGCGGCATCGCCCGGCGGCGGCCGCCGTCTTGCGTGACGCGATGTTCAACCGGTCGATGGTCCCGATCAACCACTGATCGGGGTCACGGCCGGGTTCAGCGGCCCAGGCAGCCTGGCCGGCCGCGGCAAATCCGTGACCGCGGTGTTCGGCGCACACAACTTCTTCGCTCACGACATCGCCGCTGATCCAATTGACCTGCCCCGGCGCCACCGCCAGTAAGCCGACGACCCGGTGCGCGGTGTGCAGCGCACGCAACTGACCCAGCGCATGCCAATCCCGCAGGTCGGCCGTGCTCGCCGGCGAGATATTGCGGGCCAGTGCCGGGTCGTCGAGGCCGAGACGCTCATATCGGTGTGCGACCACCCGTTCGGCGTGCTCGATCCGGTCGAAGCGGCGCAGCCACACCCCGGTCCGTGCCGCCCGGATATCCCGGTAGCGCGCGGCGAAGACACTCTTGTCCAGCAGCACCCCGGGGCCCGTGATCCGCCCCGGTGCCGACCGGATGCGCAGAAACCGCGGGGCGAACATCGCCCACTCGGCACGCACACAGGCGCGCAGGGCGTCCAGATCCGTGAAGTCGTGCGCCACGATTTCCACGAACGGCCGGGTGATGTCGCGCCCGTAGAAGCGGATTCCGCCGAGCAGTTTCCCTGCGGAGGAACGGATATGACGGTGCAGGTAGTCCGCGGGGCGCACCGGCAGGTCGATGTGGTCGGCGAACTCCCGCGCGAAGCCCATATCGCCGGTGCGGTCCACCTGCTGGGCGAACCATCGCCCCACCATCGCCGCCCCGCGCGGTCCGTAGAGTGCGTCGGCCAGCGCGAGTTCGTCGCGCAGCGAGGGCCACTCGGCGGCAAGAGACATCGACAGCAAGTAAAGCCGGGGCGCCATGGGCGCTTCAACTGAATTTTCAGGATCGGTGCGGGTGTTTGTGGGGGTCACCCGGCGGGAACCCGCGCCTCTGTGACTGTCTCCGATTTGGCGGCCGCCCCTTTTCAAGCGGCGTCCGCGCTACGGCATGCCCGGGTCTTCCACCCCGTCGGGTTGCTGGCGCACGCCACGATCGAGCGGGTGGCCACGAGTGGCGACGGGCTGCCGGTGACCGACTCCGACAACGTCGAGGCCAGGCTGTCGAAGGGCATCGGCACGCCGGGCCCGATTCCGGACGTCATCGGCCTGGCGCTGCGCCTGCCGCCGGAGCCGTTCGCGCCGACGCCGTGGGACATCCTGCTGGCCTCAGCCGGCTCGGGACCGCTGACCCGGATCGCCGGGTTACGTCCGGTGACGAAGTGGACCGGATCAACCATGACCACGTTGATGCCGCTGCGATACCGCGACCGGAACTGGTGGATGCGGGCCCGAATGTCCACGCATATCGACGGTTTCGGGGTGTCCACCGATGCGGTGCGGCGGCAGTTGCGCACCGGCCCGCTGGAGTTCGACATCGACCAGGCCTGCGGCAGGGCGCCGTTCACGCCGCTGGCTCGGCTGTCATTGCGCCGCGTGATCACGCCGTCGCACGACGTGTCGTTCGACCCCGTCCAGCACACCGCACCCGACGTCGCGTTGGCGCCGGGCTGGTTGAGCGAACTGCGCGCGCAGGCGTATGCGCGCAGCCGGCGTGGCCGGCACGCGTCGTGAAGTAGCCGTCGTTTCAACGCATCCGTCGCGGGTATGCCGAGTCCGACCCGATTAGGAGGATCTATGGATGCGTTGACTTTCCTTCGCGCCGAACACAAGAGCGTATTGGGCATGCTCGAGGTGCTCGACGGCGCGCCGCGCGGCGACGGTGCCACCGCGAGCGGCTTGGACACCATGGTGACGAATCTGATCATCGCCGAATCGCAGCACGAGGCCATCGAGGAGCAGCTGTTCTGGCCGGCCGTCCGCAAGGCGCTCGACGACGGGGACGCCTTGGCCGAGCATGCCGTGCAGCAGGAGGCCGCGGCCAAGCACCTGTTGCAGCGTCTGGAAGACGGCTCGCCCGGCGACGCCGACTATCAGGACGCATTGGCCGAATTCGTCAGTGCCGCACGCGAACACATCCAGTACGAGCAGGACGTCGTGTGGCCGCGGTTCTCGGCCGCGGTCGACGATGCCGAACTGACCAGGCTCGGTGAGCAGCTGGAGGCGGCCAAGAAGGTGGCGCCCACCCGCCCCCATCCCGATACGCCGTCGGATGCGCTAACCCAGAAGACCATGGGCACGGCCGCCGCCGTCGTCGACCATGTCCGCGACGCGTTCAGTGGACGCGACGAGATGAACCCGCCGGACCCGGCTCAGAACTGAAGCCCCGCACCACACCGACGACAATGGGGACCGGCCACCGGGCCGGCCCCCATTGTCATGTCTTGGCCCCTTACGTCATGGCGGTGTGCTGCTCATGCGTGAAGGGCTTCTCGCTGTTCACCGCGGGCCCACCGTCGGGGTTGAGTTCCGCACCTTTGTTCTCCCGGGCAGAGCTTCCCAGCCACTCGTCGGCCGGAGACTTGATGTACTTCCACTTCATGCCCTCGGGCCACGGACCCTGCCCCTGGTTCCAGGGGCCGCGTGCGTCGCCGTCCCCGTTGGACATGTTGAACGCCACGTTCTGGAAGCGGTCATCGCCGGCCAACGTGCCCGGCGGGAAGTTCACCGGCAACTCGTTGAGCGCGGCCGTGAACTGTTGGTAGTGCGCCACTTCCCTTGTCATCAGGAAGGTCAGCGTGTCCTGGACCCCGGGATCGTCAGTGAACTGCTTGAGGTATTCGTAGACGATCTTGGCCCGTGACTCGGCGGCGAGGTTACTGCGCAGGTCCACCGACGGGTCGCCGTTCGCGTTGACGTAGGAACCCGACCACGGCACCCCAGCGGAGTTACTGACGTCCGGGCCACCCCCTGTCAGCGCGAAATACAACGGGTTGACCGCCACTTGGTGCATCGCCTGCTCCCGGCCGTCGGCGCTCGCCACGGTCGGCATCCAGTCACATCGCTCGTTGGCGAGCTTGAGATCGTCGTTCAGGCCGTCGAGGAGCATGGTGATCATCGAGCCGACCATCTCCAGATGGCTCAGTTCCTCGGTGGCGATATCCATGAACAGGTCGTACATCTTGGGGTTCTTCTGACGCAGCACGAAGGCCTGGGTGAAGTACTGCATGGCGGCCTTCAATTCGCCGTTCGCCCCGCCGAACTGCTCCTGCAGGATCGTGGCGAACCTCGGGTCGGGCGCGCTCACCCGGACGTCGAACTGCAGGTCTTTGTTGTGCACGAACATGAGGCTCCTTGGGCTGAGCAGGAATACGTCCGGCCCGCATACCCTGGCTCAGACCAGCCAAACTCCCTCAGAACCGTTGGATGAACGTCAGTGCGGTGTCCGCGACCTCCCGCCATCCGCTGTCGATGGTCAACGAATGCCCTCGCCCCGCGATCTCGACGAACTCGGTGACGTTGGGGTTTTTCTTGTAGAGCTGGTAGTTGGCGTTGGCGATCGCCCGCGGCACGGTGTGATCGAACTCGCCGGAGATGATCAGCAGCGGACCACGATCGGGGTTTTTGGTGTCCACCTTCGTCTCGGACGCGGGATTGAAGTTGGCCACGGCCGCCTGGAACAACGGTTTGCCCGCCCCGGCCACCGAGTACCGCTCATAGAGCCGGGTCGCCTCGTCCTCGGACACCGCGTTGCCGAACGCATAGCGGAATTTCTTGGGCGTCAACGCAATCGATCGTCGGTAGTTCAGCGGGTTGCCGAGCACCGGGAACGACGACCGCAGTGCCGACCATGGAAGCGGGAGTACCCCGCGGAACGGTGCCGGATCGATCGCGACGGCGACCTCGGCCAAGCCCATGCCGGCGAGTTTCTGGGTGATGAGGCCGCCGAACGAGTGCCCGACGATGATCGGCTTGCGGTTCAACGAGCGGATGACGTCGGCGTAATGCTCGGTGATGGCGGCGACGCCCTTTCCGGCGAAGACCGACGGGTCGCGGCGAGCCTCGGCGGTGCCGGCCGGGTCGTCGGGCCAGCCCGGCGCCAGGGTGACGAAGCCGTTCTGCTCGAACAGTTCGCGCCAGTTGTCCCAGCCGTCCGGCAGCAGCCACAACCCGTGGACGAAGACGACGGGTCGGGCGCCGGAGCGGTTGGCCGCGTCGATCTCGGCTTGTTCGCGTGCGGTGATGGTGGTCATGGGGTGCCCCTCCGATAGGTAGAACGATCGTTCTTTCTGTGTCGATAACCATCCGGCCTACCGTTCTGTTCCCGAGTACCAGAACGAACGTTCTGGTCAGCGGTATCGTCGTGGTCATGGCCCCCACTGCGCCGGAGTCGGCACCCCGGGAACGGCTGCTGCGCACCGCCACCGACCTCTTCTACCGCGAGGGCATCCACTCCGTCGGCGTCGACCGCATACTGGCCGAGGCCGGCGTCACCCGGGCCACCATGTACCGGCACTTCAAGGGCAAAGAAGAGCTGGTCGAGGCCTATCTGGCAGTGGAGGACCAGACCATCCGGGGGTACTTCGCCGCCGCCGAGGCCGCCGCGGGAGCCGATACCGACCTACTCGAACTCGTCATCGACGGGATCGCCGAGGACGTCGCGCGCTACCACACCCGGGGGTGCCCGTTCATCAACGCGGCCGCCGAGTATCCCGACCCGGACAACCCCATCCGCCGGCTCATCACCGAGCATCGCCGCTGGTTCCGGGCCGCTCTGGAACAGGCCGCGGGCGGACGTACCGATGCGCCGGAAATTGCGGCCTCGCTCGCACTGTTGCGCGACGCGGCGCTGGTGGGCGGCTACCTCGACGGGATCGAGTACGCCAAGCCCGCCTTCGTGCGCGCCGCCCGGCAGGCGGCCGGCCTCCAGACCGGGTCCGGGCCCCGCGGAGTGTAGCGACTCGTGATTTCGGGTACGCGATGGTATGCGTGAGCCGTCGATTTTCCCGGAGCGGAGGTACCCACCCGACACGCGCCAACCACCGGTGGCGCGGCTGTGGGTGGCAGTGCTGGTGACTGTGGCATTCGTCGTAGCGCTGGGGATCGTGGTCCTGTCCTGACGCGGCGACCATACTGGTCGGGTGACGACCGCCGCGAGCATCATCCCGTGGGCCATCGTCGCCGTGACGGTGGCTGCACTGATCACCATGACCGTGCTGTTCGTCGTGGCGCGACGCCAGTTGGCGGGCACGCGGCGAGAGTTGGACCGGCTGCGTCGCGAACAGCCGCGCCGGCGCCGGCCGCGTGGGCTCGCCCCGATGGCCATCAAGACGGTATGGCAGACCGCGGATTCCTTGATCAACAAGGGCGTGCTGGTCACCGTCCGCAACTCGATCGAAGATCTGGCCGGCTGGGCACAAGTGGAGCGGCCCGATCTGGCCCGGCTGACCGCCGACGGCCAGGTGGTCATTGTCTTCTCCGACATCGAGGGTTCCACCGAACGCAATGACGCGCTCGGCGACCGCGAGTGGGTGAAACTGCTTGAGCGACACAACAAACTGTTCTACAAGCAGGTCGAGAAGCACGGCGGTCACGTGGTCAAGACCCAGGGCGACGGATTCATGATCGCCTTCGCCGCCGCCGACGAGGCGCTGCGGTGCAGCCTTGAGGTTCAGCGGGCGCTGCGCGAGGCCCCCGAACGCTGGGACGACATCCGGGTGCGCATCGGCATCCACATGGGCACATCGGTGCGCCGCGGGGACGATCTGTTCGGCCGTAATGTCGCGATGGCGGCCCGCGTGGCGGGATTAGCCGCCGGCGGCGAGGTGCTGATCAGCGAACCGGTGCACCAGGCGGTGCAGGGTCTGCCCGGTGTCGGGTTCGGGCCGCCGCGCGACGTCGAGCTCAAGGGCTTGCAGGGCAGGCACGCCGTGTACCCGGTGACGGTCCAGGACGCACCGGCCGCACTGCCGCGCCGGCCGGAACCGTTACCGGGTGGCAGGTAGGACGAACGGGCGCCACCGTCCATGACGACGGCCATGCGGGCACGCAAGAGTGAAGTGCAGCGCCGGCGGTCGACCGGCACAGCCCGAACCACCAGGAGTTCCGCCATGACCGTCCCTGTCGATGCCGCGACGACAACATTCCGGGCCGCGGTCGTCGGCGGATCCCTCGGCGGTCTGGCGGCCGCGCACGAACTGCGGTCGATCGGCGCCGAAGTGGCGGTCTACGAGCGGTCGGTGGGGCGCACCGAGGCACGCGGTGCCGGCATCGTCATGCAGCCCGAGGTCGCCTCCCTGCTCGCTCGGGTCGACCGGTCGGTGCCCTCGGTCAGCGTGCCATTGGCCGAACGCCAACAGCTGCACCGGCACGGCGCGCCCGACCGCTATCACGCCCCGCAATGGATGTCTGCCTGGGACACCTTGTACGGAGCATTGCGCGCCCCGCTCTCGGACATCTGTCTGCGCCTGGACAGCCGGTTGACCGGCTTGTCCACCGAAGACAACCAGGTGAGCGCCCAATTCGGCGACGGGTACCGCACCACGGCCGATCTCCTGGTGGGCGCCGACGGAATCGGTTCGACCACAAGACAACTTCTCACCGGTCAGGACGAGCCGCGTTACGCCGGATACGTCGCGTTCCGGGGTCTCCTCCCGGAACGCTCGCTGCCCGGGCCGCTGCATGACCTGCTGGCCAACCGGTTCACCCTGTTCGCCGTGCCCGGGATGCAGATGCTGTGCTACCTGGTTCCGGGGGCCGATGGTGAGCGCACCGAGGGCCTGCGCCGGGTCAACTGGGTCTGGTACGTCAACACCGCCGAGGCCGTGCTGCCCCACCTGCTCACCGGCCGCTCCGGACGTCGATTCGACTTCTTCCTCCCACCCGGCGAACTCGCCGGCCCAGTCCTCGAGTCCGTCCTGGCACTGGCCGGCGCCACCCTCCCCCAGCCGTTCGCCGAACTGGTGCAGTTGACCCCGATCTTCCTGCAGCCGGTGTTCGATCTGGCGCCCGCACCCAGGGTGGCCGAAAACATCGTGCTCATCGGCGACGCGGCGGGCACGGTCCGCCCGCACACCGCCTCGGGCACGTCCAAGGCGTTCGGCGACGCCGCGGCGCTGGCCCATGCGCTCACCGGGTGGCACCGTGGCACGCCGTTGCCGCTGCGCCGCCTCGATGCGTGGGCGGCGCAGCGGACGGTGCACCTGGTCGACGTCGCAGAGGCCGGAGTGCGGCTGGCGGCCCGGTCACAGCTGGGAATGGGTGGACCGCAGTTCCTCTGAGTGCGCCAAACACGTTGCGAGAGTGCGAACTCGACCATCAGCACGCCGGGTTCATCCTTGCCCCTGCCGCTGCGCGTGCTATATAAAAAATGTCTCGATGACATCGATCGTCGACATGCCGCACTCAGCTCTTCGGACCATCGTGGAGGTGATCATGACGCAGCAGCCCATCCCACCCGGCGATAGCGCCTGTGTCGGCAGACAGTCTCCCTCCACCTGAACGGCCGAACTCCCAGCGACACAGAGCACCTGGGCTCCATGGTCTCCCCCGCACCGAGCGGGTGGTCTGAATCAGGGAAGCAGGAAAGGAGGCGTATCAGAGCACGACCCATAGCAATGAGCAGTTCGACCCGCCCCCGGACCATCGACGTCCAGGGGCGGGCGGCTGCGATCTGCAATGCCCCTGCGCGGGTACCACATTCGACAGCTTGGAGGTAGCCATGGTGACGGCTCTGCCGCTCGACGCAGAACCAGCCGACGTCGCCGAACAGGCGATTCCGGTGATCCACGACGATTCCGACTATGGCGTCGGCACTTACCCCATCACGATGGAGGCGGACCCGGCCGACTACTGGCACCAACACGACCTGGTGGTGCTGCCGGACGACGAGTACCCGACCTACTCCGAGTTGCAGGACATCGCGTAGGCCGAGCGGCGGGCAGCCTCCGGCGCCCTGCACATCGGCTTGGAGTTGCCTGGCGCAAAGGCCTTTGACAGCGTCTGCTTAAGTTCAGCGCTGATCATCGCGTCATGGCGACGCAATCCCCGCAGTGGTTGGCCACGGCGCGTCTCCTGCGCCGCAGCGGGTTCGGGACCACCGGTCCGGCCGTGGATGCCGCCGTCGGCCAACCGCACTTTCTCGCCGCGCCCTTCGACAGCGATCCCGCCGCAGATCCGGGCCTACAGGCAACGCCGATGCCCGCCTTCAGTACTCCTGCCCCGCTGCCCAAGGGCGCCGGCACCGACGCACGCAAAGCCCGTAACCGCCAGCTGTCCGACCAGCTGGACAACCTGTCCGTGTGGTGGCTGCACCGGATGGTCGCCGTGAAACAACCGCTGCACGAAAAGCTCACACTGTTGTGGCACAACCACTTCGCCACGTCGGCAGCCAAGGTACGTGACGCGGCGATGATGGCCGAACAGAACGAGAAGTTACGCGCGGGCGCCTTGGGTGACTTCCGCTCGCTGGCCTACGCCATGCTCACCGACCCCGCGATGCTGCGCTGGCTGGACGGTCAACAGAACACCAGCAAAGCCGCCAACGAGAATCTCTCGCGGGAGTTCATGGAGTTGTTCGCTCTCGGCCACGGCAACGGGTACACCGAAGCCGACGTTCGTGAAGGGGCGCGGGCGCTCACTGGGTGGGTCATCGGTAAGGACGGGCAGGCCGCCCTGGTCGCCAAACGGCACGACGCTGCAGACAAGACGGTGCTGGGCAGGACCGGCCCGCTGGACGCCTCGTCGTTCTGCGACGCGGTGTTGGCTGCCCCGGCGTCGGGTCGCTTCGTCGCCGGGCGACTGTGGCAGCAGTTGGCATCGGACAATCCACCCTCAGATACCACGCTGTCCCGCTTGGTCGGCGCCTACGGCGACGGTCGCGACCTCAAGGCACTGACATTGGCCGTGCTGAACGACCCGGAATTCGGCGCCCAACCGTCGTCGGTGGTGAATACCCCGGTCGAGTGGACCGTCGGGCTGGTCCGGGCCCTCAACGTGCCCGTCACGGACAAGGCCAACACGGACCTGGCCATGAGGACCATGAAGACGCTGGGACAGCAGCCCTTTTATCCGCCCGATGTGGGTGGCTGGCCGCGCGGCCAGGCATGGTTGTCCACTGCCGGCGCCGGCATCCGGCTCAAGGCCGCTACCGCGTTGGCACGCAGAGGCGACGTGTCGATCGTCGCGCAGGCCGCGCCGGCCGACCGCATCGACGCCGCGGGTTACCTGCTGGGCATCGGATCGTGGACCGATCAGAGCGCCGCGGCGCTACGGCCCTTGATCGCCCGGCCACCCGAACTGGTGGCCGCGGCCGCCAACACACCCGAGAACCTGACGTCGTAGAAGGTGCACATGGTGGAATTGAACCGGCGCAGGTTCCTGTTCGCGAGTACCGGGCTGACCGCAGCCGGACTGCTGACCGCAGGGGTGTTCGGCCTGCCCGAGCTGATGCAGGCCGCCCGCGATCGGCCGCTGGCGCCGGGCTCGGGCATCTTGGTCCTGGTGACGCTGTACGGCGGCAACGACGGGGTCAACACCCTGATCCCCTACGCCGACTCCGCCTACCACCAGGCGCGGCCGGAATTGGCTTATGCCGCTTCGGATGTGCTGCACCTCGACGACCAGCTGGGTCTCAACCCCGGTATGCCCGGCCTGGCCGGTTTATGGCGGTCCGGCGAGTTGGCCATCATCCGCGGTGTGGGTTATCCCAAACCCGACCACAGTCATTTCCGATCCATGGACATCTGGCAGACGGCCTCACCGGACGAACCCGTCTCGACCGGGTGGATCGGCCGGTGGCTCGATGCCACCGGCGACGATCCGCTGCGGGCGGTGAACATCGGTACGGTGCTGCCGCCCCTGACTGTCGGCCAGAAGTGCACGGCAGCAGCGGTTTCCGTCGGCGGCGACAACACCATCGCCACCTTCGAGCGCACGGTGAACGCGCTCGGCGTTGCCGATCCGCGGGACACCCCGGCCATGGCGATGGTGCGCGAGTCCTACCGATCCGCGCTCAGCGCAGATCACGCCCTGCAACCGGCGGCGCACCACCGGCAGGCCGCCGCGCACAAGGAGACGACGGACGACAACGCCCTGGCCGACCAGCTCGCCGTCGTCGCCCACTGCATCTCGGCCGGCGTGCCCACCCGCGTCTACACCGTCAGCCTCGGCGGCTTCGACACCCATGCCGACGAGCGCGACACCCAACAACGCCTGTTGGGCAAGCTCGACAGCGCCGTCACGGGCTTCCTCAAGCAGATGGCGACCGATCCACACGGCAAAGATGTTGTGCTGATGACCTATTCGGAGTTCGGCCGACGCGTCCGCGCCAACGCGTCACAAGGGACAGATCACGGGACGGCCGGGCCGATGTTCGTAGCGGGCGTTCCCGTACACGGTGGATTCTACGGTGACGAGCCCTCGTTGACCGACCTGGACAACGGCGATCTGAAAGTCACGACGGACTTTCGCGACGTGTACCACGAGGTGTTGACCCGCACCCTCGACGCCGATCCTGGCCCAGTGGTCGGCGCAGGCCGCAAAGACGTCGGTTTCCTGGCCGGGTAAGCGGCGGCTCATTTACTCGTGGACCCGGCGGAACCATCTGATGGTGAACGCGTCGACTCTTTCTTCGGGCGATGCGGCAGGCTGGGCTTTGACCGCACCGGACTGCCGGCGTTGGATTCTGGTTGCTTCGGTGCATCCTGTTTGGCCGTTGTCGACGCGGCCGGTGACGTGTCGGCTTCAGCCGTGGCCTCGGTGGGGCGGCGCTTGTCCGAACGATCGGCCTTCGGACGCAACCACCGGTCGATAGCGGTGGTGTTGATGCCCAGGTTGCGCAGCGGTTGGGTGATAGGCAGGCTGGGCTTGGGGCGCACCGGGCTGCCGGTGTCGGTGTCGGTGTCGGCCTTTGAGGTTTGCGGCGCAGGCTCTTTGGCGGTTGTCGGCGTGGCCTCGGCAGGTCGCGGGGCCGCTTCGGTCTGTGACGGCTCGGAAGCGGCTGCGACCACGGTGGGGCGCCGCTTGTAGGAACCATCGATCTGGGGACGTAGCCAGCGGTCGACAAGGGTGGTGTCGAGGCCCACGTCCCGCAGCGGCTGCGTGATCGGCAGGCCGGCCGTCGGGACCACGTAGTGCGTGGTGGTGCCGCCGGCGGCATTGACCGAGACGGTCTTCAAGGTGCCTGGGGTGTCCGGGTCGGCGGCCGCACCGTAGAAGGGATGCACGTAGGCGATACCCATCACCGCATTGAGCATCGAGAGGGTGGTGGGGCGGTCCGGCCAGTCCGACAGGCCGTCGTACTCGCGGACGATCTCGGTGGTCGCGTACGGGGTGGGCAAGATGCCCGGGGGCACCGTCAACCACAGCGGCGGGTTCTTGGCGACGATTCCGCCGGTGGAGTTCATCGGATCACCGAACGTCACGAACGACAGGTCCGCACGAGGACGGGCTGGTGTGATCTGCAGCGCGAGTGACTGTTTGACGTAGTCGAGCACGATGGCGCCCTGACTGACCCCGGCCAGGGTGATCTTGATGCCGTCGGGCACCGCATCCAGATGCGTCTTCACCCCGCTGGCGCCGATCGCCGAGTCCAGGGCGAAGAGCAGTCCGGCGGGATAGCCCACGCCGGTGATCGGTCCGGCGCCCTCCAGATAGCCGTCGGCGAGGCCAAGCGCTTCCTGTGCCGTCGGGACCGTATTGCACAGGCAGGTGCCCTGCAGGTAGAACGCAGCAACGTCGGGAGACTTATCGGCAGCCCGGGCGGGTGCAACGCCGAGGGTGAGTGCGAACACCGCAACGAAACCCAGGATGCTGAGGCGCTTCTCGGTCTCCACGGCGCCACCTTTCACAGTGGTACGGCAGTACAAGAGCTGTCGGCTCACAACATAACGGAGTGGACGTCGCGGTGCCCGGTACCGGGTGCACGTCACACCGCTGATCGCCAGCGCAAGATTCACGCTGATTCCGACCAGTGTCCGGGGCGCCGATGACCGTTAGTGTCCGGCGCATGTCTGTCACGGATGAACTGTTGGCCAACAACGCGGAGTACGCCAAGACCTTCGACGGCCCGTTACCGCTGCCGCCGAGCAAGCATGTCGCGGTGCTCGCCTGCATGGATGCCCGCTTGGACGTCTACCGCATCCTGGGACTCGGCGACGGCGAGGCACACGTCATCCGCAATGCCGGTGGGGTGGTGACCGACGACGAGATCAGATCCCTGGCCATCAGCCAGCGCCTGCTCGGCACCAAGGAGATCATCCTCATCCACCACACCGACTGCGGCATGCTGACATTCACCGACGACGAGTTCAAGCGCAGCATCCAACACGAAACCGGTATCAAACCCGCTTGGGGCGCCGAGGCTTTCGACGATCTGGCCGAGGATGTGCGTCAGTCACTGCGCCGGATCGAGGCCAGCCCCTTCGTCACCAGGCACGAGTCGTTGCGCGGCTTCATCTTCGACGTGGCAACCGGCCGGCTCGACGAGGTCACCCCCCTGACTGCGCACGGGCCGGTTGTCGTTGCCAGCTGACCGGTGGGCAGCCGGCAGACAGTTCACAGCTCAAACGCGCGCTGAAGCGGCAGTTCAATCTCGATAATCGAGCTTGGGTGCACCGCGCACGGAAAGGTCGACTGCGCATGAGTCAACCGTTCTCACCCCCACGGCTGCTGTCTACGTCCGAGACCACCGGGCAAGCACCAGGAGTGGGGTATGCCATCGCCGGTGAGCTGGTGCCCATCTTGCATGTGCGCGTGGACGGGCGGGTGCCGGTGTTCTTCGAGCACCACGTCGTGCTGTGGAAGAACCCTGACCTACAGATCGGCATCCATCCCTTGCGCGGCGCGTTCAAGCGAGTGGTCGCGGGGATGCCGATCGTGCTGACCGAGACCCAGAGCCCCGGGGACATCGCGTTCTCCCGAGACGGTGCCGGCCATCTGTTCGCGCTGCACCTGACTCCCGGGATGGCCATTCAGGTCCGCGAACACCAATACCTCGCCGCGACAGGGAATCTGGACTACAGCTTCACTCGTCAACGCGGAATCGCCAACATGCTGGTTGGGGGCAACGGGTTCTTCGTCGACCGGTTCGCAGCGACCGACAGTGAGGGCGTGGTCTGGTTACACGGCAACGGCAACGTCTTCGAGAAGGTGCTCGCACCCGGTGAGCAGATCGACGTCGAGCCAGGTGGCTGGATCTACCGCGACGAGACGGTGAAGATGGAGGTCAAGATGTATGGCCTCAAGACCGGTGTACTCGGCGGGACCAGTGTGGTGTTCAACCGGTTCACCGGCCCGGGACGGGTCGGCATCCAGTCGATGTACGTGCACTTGCCCACCAGTGACTGACCCCAGATGCACGGGTCGCTAGGCATCGACCACGTCGCTCAGCGACGTCCCGCCAGCGCGAGCAGCCTGTCGGCGGGTGCCGCAGAGCGAGGGGTTGTCGCTGAGCCGAACAGACCTATCGACCGAAGTTCGTCGATGGTCGAGGCTACTTCCAGGAGAAGATAGGAGGCGAGACCGTCGGATGGTTCCCATTGGCGTCCGAGGCCGTCACATAAATCTTTGGCGTGCAAGGTGAGATCCATGACGCGCATGTTCAGCAATGTCGTCCCCGACCGCCGACCCGCCCGATGGTCGACCATCGCGCCAAGGTCGGCAACGGCAGCAACGTCGCGCAGCATCTGTTCGTACCGCCAGAACTGTGCCACCGCATCGCTACCGATGTAGTCGTTGCTTCGTGTCAATGCGGTCGCGGCAGCGTCCGCGCCGTCGAGCAACATCGCGTACCGGTGGCCGCCCCCGGCAACATGATTGACCAGATCGGCGATCGTCCACCCGTCGCAGCCGCTGGGCTTGTCGAGATCGCCCGGCGCTACTGCAGAAAGAGCGCCAACCCACAACTGCTCGGATTGATCCAGCGCCTCATCGATCATCACGACCGTCACGCTACAGCCCCATCGCACGACCGATGCCAGGCACCCGGGATGACAATGTGCTGTCAGACAGACTGCTGCGCAGGACTTCTCGTCCAGTGTTGCCGTGCTCGTCAGCTCGCGCTAATCGTCACGGGAGCAGCCACTTGACCCTGGTTGCCCCACCGAGGTTCCTGACGCAGCTGTCGACCATGCCGTTGATGTTCCAGTTGGTCGCTGCCTGCCACCACCAACCGGTGAGGCTGTTCGCATCGGTCGAGTCCATTGAACCGAGCGGCGAAATGTCCCAGTTGTAGTCCCGGGACCCCGGCGTGAACGTGCCGCTGAGGTGGCCCTGAGTGGCCCAGGCGTAGGCGGTGCCGCTCTGAGCCTTGACCACAATCGCCAGGGCGACGTTGTAGTTGCCGGCCCCCGAGTCGTGGAAATGTCCCGAGAATCTGCTGCCCCCAGCGCCATAGACGTCCAGAGCCCCCCATCCGCCGACCGGCACGCCCGAATGGAAGACGATGGGCCCGGTATTCAGAGTGATGTGGCCGTGTGTGCGCGTGACGAACTGGCTCGGCTCACCAGAGTCACTATCCGCCGATAGCGCGGATCCCCCACCGAGCAAGGAGGCTCCCTCGCTGGTGACCTGTAGTTCAATTACTTCATCTATTTCGTTGACGCTCATGATGACCCCTTCTGGTGGGTAGGCATGCTGTTGGTATGCCTAGGACGGTAGAAGGGTCGGCTGACGTCGCAGCGAGTAACTGACTACTCGACTTTCCGATCATGGGTGTGGAACAGGCCCTCCCCAACGGTGGGGGCCGGCAATGCGCCGGTAACGATCCGTGCCGGCCGCGGCTGACTGCTCCAGTTGCAGGCGAGGGGTCTGCTTTTGTGAGTCGCCCGTCCTGGCGCCCTGGTGTTCACTGATCTCAAATGGATCTCCGCTGCATCTGCCGGACCGTAGCCTGATTCCATGACATCAGTTGGCACCGTCCAGATCTGGCACCCCGACGATGGCTGGGGAGTGCTCGCCTCAGCCGAAACGCCAGGCGGCTGTTTCGCTCACTTCTCGGATATCTGGGCGAACGACTCGGTGCTGCGGTGCGGATACCGTGAACTGTTGCAGGGCGAAACCGTCGATTTCGAATGGGAACACGCACCGGCAGGCGGCCAGGATGGCTACTCGTTCCGGGCCACGTCCGTAACTCCGCGCCGAAGCCAGTGACTCAACCTCGCTCCGTCGCAATGTCCCGGGTCTGCTGCACAATCGGGGTGACAGTTTGACCTGACCCACCGTTTGGGTTCCGGATTCGGTGACTAAGTGCTGGCCTGTACGAAAGGCCGACCGTCACGCCCCGCCCTATCCGGCTGAGTTTCGTGCCCGCGCGATCGCACACGTGCTATCCATACAACGGTGAAGATCTTGAACCACGCTGGACCGTCCTAGTGGTTTGGTCACGACGACTGCTACCGCAAACGATCGCTGTTATTGAAGCAATCGCCGTCCTCTGCCAATTCATACAGCAGACTGACCCGCGGTCCCCGCTGGTCTACTTCACGGTGCTTTCGGGCGCGCTGGCTGGTATTGCCGCTGTGACTGAGGTGGTGACGCATCGTCGGCTCGTCGGTATCGATGCCGGGCGACTCACCAGTGCTGTGGGTGTCGTCGTCTCCGCGATCATCTTCGCCGCTGTGATCGCTCCTGCTAGCCCGACTGGAACCTGGTTCCAGCCATGGGATGACGGCTGGGTGCGGACGGCGACCGTCTTGTTTCACGCCGTTGCACCAGTACTCGTCATCGCAGATCTATGCCTACGACGACCTCAGCTGTCACGCGGCCAATGGATGCTCGCCGCGTACTGCTGGCCGCTCACATATCTGGTAGGTCTCGCCGTGGCCGCCACGGTTGGCGACGTCACCATCCCATACCCCTTCTTGTCGCCCGGCCACATGGGGTGGGGCATCGTGGTAATCGCCATCGCATCACTCGCCGGAATTTTTGGTGTCGTCGGTGGTGTGCTGTACTACGGATCGGCGATGTGGTCACACCGTCGTAGCTAGACCGATCACAGGCGACGCACCTAAGCCTTTCAAACCGCGTATCCAGCAACGATTCGAATGCGGTGCTCGATCATTGTCTTTTGGTTTATTGCATTGGCAAGAAGTATCGGTAGAGGAATCGCTGGTTTCAAGTTTCCGATCGCAAGCAAACCGGCCGTTGGGATACGCTGATCCCTTTCGCCGCGCTGCCGAATTTGCGACCACTCGTTAAGATCCGATCCAGAGTTCGCGTGGGCGATGCATGGGGGGAAAGAGTGGTAGAGCTAACGGCAATCAAAATTGTCAGCATCTGTTTACAGATAGTTTTACTTGCGGTCGATAAGTTTGCAATGCCAAAGGCTCAGCCGACCAAAGTTCAAGAGCCGATCGTCTTTGTTGTTTCCGTCATTTCATTGGTCGCAACATCGCTGGACTTGCCCTTCTATCACTATCTTCTGGCGACGAACGCCTGGATCGTCATCGGTGTGTTGCTTACCTTCGCGGTGGCCCCACCGGTCGCCGGCATCATAGAAGCGAAGCTGCGGAAAGATCCTGAAATCTACGAGCGCGACCGCTTCAACGCCCATCTACGCAACAACGTCATTGGTTCAGTCGCAGCAGCCGCCTTCATCTTGGCGGGGCGGTGGACAAGGGGTTTTGACGATTACACGGTGTCCTTCAAGAATGAAGCAGCCTTCAACATCGTGCTACCCCTGACGGTTATTACCATTTTTGCGTTTGTACGCTGGCAACAGGAGAAGGCGTGCCCAGATCTTCAGGAATTGATGGATGCCAAGGATCCCACCTGGGAGAGGAAAATCACCGGCTTCTCACTGCGCTATGTAAATCAGCTGCTCAATGCCCTCTATCTGATTCTCATCACTTTCACCGGAGCAGGCACGATCCTCTACATGTTCGCCTTCACCGTCGTCCAAGCCAAGAATCACACGCCCCTCGCACTGTCCTGGCCGCTGGCCATCGCCATGGTTGCCATCATGGTGTTTCTACTCGCGTGTGGATTGCCTTCGATGAAGGATATCGATGCTGTCCGCCTGAATTTCCTCACCGGAGCTCCAGCTGCCCTGATGGTGATCGTCGTGTGGATCGCGCTACTCCAACAAAGCACGGTTAGAAACGTTTTCGCTCTCTGCCTCGTCATCTTCTCGTATGCGGCGTACAGCCTGCTGGTCATCGCAGCAAATCGTCAGGAGGGGAAGAAGAGGTCGCCGTTGCACTACTACTCGTCGATGGCCTTCGCCGTCGCCCTGACGCTCCTGACGAGTGCGCTCTACATTTCCTAACTACGCTGCTACTTGCGTACGCACAACTGCGACTGAGCGGTGGTGACCTCTACGCGGTCGCAGCCCTGTTCGGCCAACCGAACGACGGAGGACATCACCGCTGGTGTAACAGTCCTCATCTTGATCGCGTTGGGGCTGAAGATGAGTCGTAACATCATCCTGCCGAGCACCGCGTCGAGGCCGCATCGCAGAAGCGGTTGAATAGTGGCATGGAACGACATGCGGCAGTGTTAGTGACCGGGATGTCGGGGGTGGGCAAGTCGACGGTGTTGGCCGAGCTGAGCAGGCGGGGCTGTACGGCGGTCGACACCGACGACGACCACTGGCTCGAGATCGTCGACGGCGAACCATTGTGGCGGGTGCCCCTGATAGACCAACTGTTGGATCAGCCACGTGCCACCCCTCTTTTTGTGCAGGGCACGGTAGCCAACCAGGGACACTTCTACGATCGCTTCAACTCAGTCGTCCTGCTCAGTGCTCCGATAGACGTTGTGTTAGACCGTATCGAAAAGCGCACGAACAACCCGTTTGGCAAGCTCTCACAGCAGCGTGCACAAATCCTCGCCGACTTCGCTGAAGTCGAACCGCTGCTTCGACAGGCGGCTACCCATGAGGTCAGCACAGACCGACCACTCGTTGACGTTGTAGATATTCTCATCGAAATCGCAAGCGAGACAGCGTCAGGTAGCACGGCTGCGTCGCCGCGGTGACATGCTGCCCACGTCTCGCACCAGCGGATGGGTCTGCTGCACGATCAGGTGACAGTTTTCGGTCACGCAGCCTGACTGGCCGGTGTGGTCATGATTGCTTCGAATTCGATCGGGGTCAACCGTCCGAGTCCGGCCTGGCGTCGGCGCCGATGGTAGGTCCGCTCGATCCAGGTGA
>NZ_JAPFPY010000013.1 GCF_026240945.1 Mycolicibacterium sp. J2 | reverse complement strand
AGCCGCCACCGCCTGACCAACCGCCGAAAGGCCCGACCGGAGCAGACAGGAAAAGCTGGAGCAGACCAGCCGATACCTGCTACCCACAACCGAAATCGTGGCAAGAATCAGCCTCCCTACACCTCAGCGGGGCCCATCCACGGATCGAAGCTAAGTTGGGGAAACCTCAGCGGGGCAGCGTCGGCTCCGCATCGCCGGATCAGCACTTGGAGGACACCTATGCGTCAGCGGCCGAACTGGGCGATGACCACTCTTGCCATCGCCGGCGCGGCATTGCTGGTGAACGGGTGTGAGGCCGCGCCGGGCAATGCTTCGCCTGCCGAGCCGCAGGGACCTGTCGTCGTCGCCCAAGCACCCGCCGACGAGCCCGCCGTTGCGCTCGACGGCCTCGACACCCGAATCCGTAAGGCGACGGCGGACGCGGCCGCGTCCGGAGCCAACATCGAAGCCGTTGTGCTGGATCGCAACACCGGTCAGACTGTCTCGAACGGAACCAACAAGCCCTTCCCGATAGCCTCGGTGGTGAAGCTGTTCATCGCCGACGACCTGCTGCTGCAGGAGTCGCAGGGCAAGACGAAACTGACGCCTGCCGACCACAGTTCACTGGACTCCATGCTGCGTTCCTCCGACGACGGTGCGGCCCAGATGTTCTGGGATCGCAGCGGTGGCAACGCCGTCATCGCCCGCGTCGTCGCTCGGTACGGGCTGGCGGCGACGACGGCGCCGTACAACGGGCATTGGGACGTCACACAAAGCACCGCAAGCGATCTCGTCCGCTACTACGCCATGCTCCTGGACGGCACCGGCGGATTGCCGCCCGAGCAGGCCGATGTCATCCTCAGCGATCTCGCCCAATCCACACCGACCGGACTCGACGGCTACCCGCAGCGATTCGGGATTCCCGACGGGCTTTCGGCCGAGCCGGTTGCGGTGAAACAAGGCTGGTTCTGCTGCTGGAATGGCAGCAATCAGCTGCACGTGTCGACCGGTGTGATCGGACCCGACCGCCGCTACGTGATGGCGATCAGTGCGCTGGGCCCCGGCGACGCGACCGCGGCCCGCGCCACCATCACCCAAGCCGTCAGGACGATGTTTCCGGCCGGCAGGATCTGAGCACCCCGCACTCAGCCCTCCGTCGAGAGCACCTTGTCGACGAAACCGCGCACCTTGCGCCGTAACTCGTCGATCCGCTGTTCGCGTAGCCGGTCGAGATCGGTTCCCTTGTGATATGCCGGCGGCAGCTGCCGTACGTGCCGGGAGCAGCCGAAATTCGCGCAGATCAGCATGCCGATGGTGTCGCCCTTGCGGCCCGCCGCGCCGCCGCGGCGGACGGTGTAGAGCACCGCTTCATCGGTGAGGTTCACGTCATTGCACCACGTGCACATGGCACGCCCCCGCGGCTTGGCGGCGGCCCGGCTCAACAGCAGCGCTATCGGCCCCTCGGGTCGCTCGACCACGAGGTAGGCCCGGCGGGGGATCTTGGGATCGGTCCAGCCGTAGTACTCGAGTTTGTCGAACTCGACCGCATCGAAATCGGCTGCGAACGTGACCTTTTTGACCTCGCTGCGGGTCGCCCCGCGGAAGGCATCGAGAATCTGGGAACGGGTATAGGAGTGCACTGGTGAATCCATCCTGGATGGGGAGCGCACAGGTGTGCGGTCCAACGGAGTGAGGGAACGGCTGCGCCGCCGGCCCAGCGGGTCGGCGACGGGGCGCGGTCATCTGATGTCGGCGCGAGCGCCGACGACCTCCTCGACTCGGATGTTCACGCTGCCAAAGATACTCACAGGCGTCTGTCGGGATCAACCGTGTTACGAAAGGCCCGGGCGGGCCCGGTCGGTGTACTAGCGTGGCTCAGTACGGACGCAATAAGAGGGGGCTCGTACCGGCATGGAGTGGTCCCTTCCATGAATCGTCCTTGGTTCGCCGAACTCGAACCGCGGGCTCCCCACGAATTCCCCGGCACATCGCTGCTGGCCGACCGCGCCCAGCTGCTAGCCGACGCGTTGGGGGCCGGGCCGGCCGCGTGGGCGGTTGAATTGGGGGCACGGATGGCGGCCGATATCACCGCCGCGATACCCGAGCTGGCCGTGGACGCGGTCGCCACCGAAGTCGCCAAGGGGTGCGAGGCCGTCGCATTGGGCGCCCTTTCGGCGCTCGCCTTGGCGGACGGGCCGGAGCACAACCCGGGAGAGGAGGTGTCGTTCGCGGCGATGTCGGAGGTCCTCACCGGGCCGATGGAAGTGGTTTCCCGAGGCATCGGGATCGAGCACATGCTGCGCAGCATCCACGTCGCCCACGCCACCGCCGTCGCCGTGCTGCTGGACGCGGCCGAACGCGTGGTACCCGAGGCGCAGCGCTTCGCTGAGATGCGGCGGATCAACGAAGCGCTTTTCGGCATCGTCGATGTCCTGACCCGACACATGGCCGATGAGTACGCCCGCGCCCACGAGGCGTGGTTGACCAGTTCGGTCGCCCTGCGAGCGGAAATCGTGGAAGACCTTCTCCAGGGCACCGCCGTGCCGATGGACCGGGCCACCCGGATCCTGGGTTACGACCTGACCCGCTGGCATCTGGCGGTGATCGTCTGGCCCGGTTCGAGCGCGTCGGCCGAACCGGCTCAGCTCAGGGCCGCGGCCTCAGATGTCCTCGCCGCGGCGGGGTGTATTTCGACGCTCGTGCTTCCGATTGGCGCCCAACGGGTTTGGGCCTGGGGTTCGCGAACCTCAGATCCGCCAGAGACGGTGGCACCCGCGACGCCGCCTCCTGCTGGCGTCCGGGTTGCGATCGGGACGGCCGGTGCCGGCGTCGAGGGATTCCGGCGCAGCCACCGGCAGGCAGCCGAGGCGGCGCGCGTGGGTGCCCTGTCCACGCGGGATGCATGGTTTTTCGGCTATGAGCAGATCGACCTCGTGGCGATGCTCAGCACCGACCTGGCCGCCGCACGTGAGTTTGTCGCCCGGGAACTCGGTGACTTGGGCGCCAGTACCGAATCGGTCGTCACGGTGCGTCGCACCCTCAAGTGCTACCTCGACCATGACCGGGGTCTGGCCGCCACCGCAGCCGATCTGCACATCGCGCGCAACACGGTCGCGTATCGCGTGCAGCGGGCCGAGCAACTCCGCGGCCGACCGGCAACGGTTCGTCGCCTTCAGTTGCACGCGGCACTCACCCTCGCCGAGGAGCTCGGGGACACCGTGCTGCGCTACACCACGGACGAGCTGGACTAGAAACCAACTGCACCTCGAATAATTCGTACTTGAGACCAGGCGTCGCCTCGGCGGTGCTCAGTTAACTGGGCACTGAGCCCGTCGAATGACGGGCAGACGGAGAAGTCCATGGTCGTCCATCTCGTCCGATACGAGCACAACGAGCGCCGCTCCTGGGGCGTGCTCACCGACGGCGTCATCTCGCCTCTCACCGGCGACTATCCCCGCACCGCCGACCTCATCGCGCGCGGCGAAGCCGACTGGCGGGCCGCGGCGGCCACACCTGGCGACGTGACGCCGGCGGATGTCGACCTGCTGTCACCGGTGACCACCCCCTGCCGCGTGATGTGCCAGGGAGTGAACTACCGAGAGCATGCGATCGAGTCGGGGATGAACCCCGACAGACGCGAATTCAACCTGTTCTTCGACAAGACCGATGCCGCCGTCACCGGCCCCTACGACGCCGTCACCCGTCCAGCACACGTCACCCTCCTCGACTACGAGATCGAGCTGACGCTGGTTCTGCGCGCAACTGTGCACACGCCGACCACGGTGACCGTCGAGAACCTGCACGAGCACGTCTTCGGCGTGACCATCGGCAACGACCTGTCCGCCCGCGACATCCAGCTCCCCCAGGGCCAGTTCCTGAAGGGCAAGAGCTACCGGGGCTTCTGTCCGCTCGGGCCGATCCTGGCGGTACTCGAATCCGAGGATGTGCGGCTCATCGACGACCTCGAGCTGCGGCTCGAGGTCAACGGATCGCTGCGGCAGTCCGACAACACAGGCAACATGCTCTACCGGCCCGCCGAGACACTCACCGAACTCAGCGAGTTCTGCAACTGGGACCCGGGCGACGTCCTGCTGACCGGAACTCCGCACGGCATCGTGGCGGGCTCGCCCCCGCCGTTTGTGCGCCGCCTGGCCACAGCGCTGCTTCCCGAGGACAAACTGTGGGCGGCGTTCGTCAAGCTCAACCAGCGCAAGCCTTACCTGAAGCCCGGTGACGTCGTCACCGCCTCTATCCGCAACACCGCCGGGACGCTCGACCTGGGCACCCAGCGGAACACCATCGTCGCTCCAGACTCCTGAGAGGAGCACCGCCTTGAGTGCCACGCCGAGCCCACTGCAACCGTCGAAGCCCGACGACGCCCAGACCACGACCAGCGCGCCGGACCTCGACCACCTTCCCGACTGCCTGGTACCCGACTTCATCGCGCACTGGGTGGTCAAGACCGCGCGCAGTGCCGAGATGATCGACTGGTACGGACACGTCTTCGGTGCCCGCGTCGTCCACGAAGACCGTCAGATCGCCTTTCTCACCTGGGACCACGAAAGCCATCGGCTGGCGCTGGTGAAACTGCCGCCACCACTGCGGCACGTCTTCCCGTTGTCACGGTGGCGTCGAAAGACATACGGCATCGACCATCTGGCGTTCACCTTCACTTCCGTCGAGAACCTGCTATTGACCTACGAACGGCTCAAGAAGGTGGGGGTCATCCCCGTCTGGTCCATCAACCACGGACCAACGACCAGCCTGTACTACGAAGACCCCGAGGGTATCCGGCTGGAGTTCCAGACCGAGAACTTCCCCACCGCGCAGCAGACCGCCGAGTACTTCACCAGTCACGCGTTCGCCGAGAACCCGATCGGCACCGATATCGACCCGGACTACCTGCTCGAACAGCTCCGTGCGGGTGTGGCGCGAGAGGATCTGCTCAAGCCGGGGGCCGGCACGCGCCCCGGTACCAAACCCCGCTCGAACAAGCGGGCCATCAACTGGAAGACGTTGTGAGGCATGGATACTGAATCGGTCGTCATTGTCGGCGCCGGCGCCTCGGGGTGCACACTCGCCTTACTATTGGCCCGCTACGGCATCGAGAGCACCGTTGTCGACGAGCGCCGGGAAACCCGACTGCATCCGGCCGCCCACGTCATCAACGCTCGCACCCTGGAGATCTGGAACCAGGCCTCGCCCGAACTGGGACGCGCTCTGGAAGCGATCACCCCACCGATCGACACCGTCAACATCATTCGTTGGTGCACCGACGTGCGGTCCGACCCGATCGGTGAGATCGATCTGCTCTCCCAACCAGATCGGCTCGCCGAAGTACGTTCGCACAGCCCGTTTCTCATCTCTCACATCGGCCAGCACCTGTTGATGCCCGAGCTGTGGAAGGTCCTGGAGAACGAGCCGCTTGTCGATTTCCGGCGCGGGTGGCACGCCGACCTGCACGACGAGAAGCTCACGTTGCGGTCGCCGGGCAGCGATCCAATCAGCATCACGCCGCGATTCGTCGTCGCGGCAGACGGGGCGAACAGCACGCTGCGCGACGCCGCAGGTATCGCAATGACAGGTCCGGTGCTGGCCAACATGGGTAGCGTCTTCTTCCACGCTCCTCGGCTGTATCCGAACGGCGCCAGCCGCCCCCTGCTGAGCTGGATCTACCACCCGCGCTTCAGCGGCGTGATGATCGCCCACGCCGATGACGACTACGTGTTGATGACACCGTATCTGCACGCTGCTCAAACGATCGCGAGCGACAGCCTGCGCTACTGGAACGGCATACTGCCCAGCGTGATCGGATCCACCGACTATACGATTCGATCAACCGGGACGTGGACGATGACCAAACAAATCGCCGACCGGTTCCGCCGCGGCCCACTCTTACTCATCGGTGACGCCGCCCACCGCTTCCCGCACACCGGTGGCTTCGGACTCAACAGCGGTGTGCAGGACGCCCACAACCTCGCCTGGAAGCTCGCCGCGATCCTGCAGGACGGCGCGTCCGAATCGCTGTTGGACACCTATGAGACCGAGCGGCGGCCCGTCGTCACGCGATTTGCCGAGCAGAGCACCGACAACCACTTCAAACTCGACGAAGTCACCGCGCCGCTGGGTATCACGAACACCTCGCTGCACAAGGCCACCGAATTCATCGGCAAACTCCCGCTGGGCCGGGTGCCGGATCCCGTCATCGCACGGGTCGCGGATGCCCTGACCGCCGCGCAGACCTCTCGAACGCGGCGCTTGTTGCGAAAGACAGCACGCAGCAACCGGTTACGGCAGCGCATGACAGCTGCCATTCCGGGGCAGGAGGAACACTTCGTGGCCAGTGGCCTGGAGTTCGGCTACGCCTACGCCAGTCCTCTCATCGACACCACCGAAGGCCGGTGCCCGGAGGGCGATGTCGCGCTGTATCACCCGACGACGCATCCTGGCGCGCGTCTGCCACACGCGTCCATCGTGGGCGCAGCTGATGCGGAGTCATCGATCCACGCCGCCATTGCGCCGCGGGGCCTGACGCTGTTCACCGCCGATCCCGCTGGGTGGATCGAGGTACTCACAGCGGCAGGCGTGGCGACACCGGTCACCGTCGTAGCGCTGACCGGGGCCGGTGACACCAATCCCGCCGCCATCGAGCTGTTCGAGATAGACGATCATGGCGCTGTCGTGGTGCGTCCCGACGGCCACGTGGTGTGGCGCACCCGCATCGGGCCACCGGCGGTCAACCGTCTTCACGACTTCATCGAGCGCTCCTGGGCAGCGGTATACCCGCACGCCGGCGACCGCCTGCGGCAACACTCCACCTGAGGCGGAGTATCAGAGCGGGAAGGTCTCGGTGGGTGCAGTCAACCGCATATCGGCGTGGCGAATGAGCATGGCGCCCAGCATCTGCACGACGGGGAATCGGTGCAGCGGAACGAATTCGGAGGCGCCGCTCAGGTACACGCTGCCCTGGCCGGCCCACACCTCACCGGACAGCGCCGTCATCGTGGACGGTACGAGCTCGGTGATCGACGGCTCCCGGCCGGGGATCGGCGATGGGATCACCCGGAGGTTCATCGTGACGTTATCGCCCGCGGCGGTGAGTATTTGGCTGTCGAGGCGGTGCGTGGGCACGAATTGTGCGACGGCCAGCTCGAGACCTGCCGGCCGCTCCAGCCGGGCGGTGATCAGGCCGTCCAGGGTGGTGGTCTGGGCGGAGAAGGTGATGTCGGCAAGCATCTTCGGCCAGCCCAACCATTCACGTCCTGCGATCATCGCGGGTTCGTTGGTGACGTAGATGTGCGGGACATAACCGACCGGCTGATCGCGGTGCCGACAGGCGATGCTGTGCACCACCTCACGGTAGGAACCGGCGCCGCTGATCCCGTAGTTCAGGAACGACAGGGTTACCACCGGCTGGTCGTCGAGGTCCAATGCATCGGGAACGATCGACGCGGCACTGTCGGCGTCGGTGAGGTAGGTGAAGGACAGCATGTCAACGTCACCGAAGTCGACGGTGGGCGCGATCTGATACGCCGGTGCGTGCACCGGCGCGACAGGGGCGAAACGATCCTTGGTGAGCAGTCCTCCGCGGGTCATGCGTTTCTCCTCGGTTGATAGACCGGCCGACTGCCAGCTACGAATTCTTCGTCGGGATAGGCGATCTCGATCATCTCTTCACGGCGAACAGACTTACGCCGCGGACGCCCGGACGCGCTTCCGATGCTGCGCTCGTGCTCGTCGATGCGCAGCCAACCACCCCGATCGATACGGTCGATCGAGCGATCGTCGAGCCTGGCGGCCAAGGTCTGGGGCAGCTCTCGGGGTGGCCTCAGCAGGCCTCGCCGATGGTCGTCGAGCAGCGCGGCGACGGTCTCGGCCGCGCAGAGTTTGTTGGTCCCGATGACACCGCTCGGGCCCCGCTTGGCCCAGCCCGTCACGTAGTGACCGGTGACAACCCGGCCCGCGCCGTCGAGGACACGTCCGCCGTGGTTGGGCACGCGTTGGCTATCGGCATCGAAGGCGAGCCCATCGATTGGCCTCGCGTCAAAACCTATACAGGACACCACGATCCCGGCGGCCATCACCGACTCACTGCCTTCCGACGAGGCGACGGTGACGGTCTGGACCCGTTCGGTTCCCGACACCGCCCGCAGTGCCGCCGAGAACCTGAGGTGGATGCGTCTGTCGTGTTGCGGTGCACGTACTGACAGCTCGTGCAGCAGAGCGAGTTTCTTCGCACCGGCGAAAGCGGCCGGATGCGGGCGACCCACCGGCGTGACGGCGTCGGCTAGCTCGGCAGGGTCGACGACGACATCGACCCCGTCGAGCTGGGCCAGTGCCAGGAGTTGACTGAAGCTGAAGGCGGCGTGTTCGGGACCACGGCGGCCGAGGATGATCACCTCACGGATCCCGCTGTCCTGCAGGGTCTCCCGCGCATGATCGGCAATGTCGGTGTGCCCCATCCGTCCGCCGAGCAGGAGGACGCGCGCGACATCGAGCGCGACATTGCCGTTGCCGACGAGCACCGCAGTGGGGTGGCCGGCCGTCACGGTGAGGTCAGCGTGATCGGGATGACCGTTGTACCAACCGACGATCTCGGCGGCGGTGAAGGTGCCGGGCAGGTGCTCCCCCGGCACACCCAGCCGTCGGCCGACGGGAGCTCCCGTGGCGTAGACGACCGCGTGATGGTGCGCGAGCAACTCGTCATGATTGACATCGGTACCCACCTCGACGTTGAAGTGGGCGTCCAGGCGTGGGTGCGCGGCGGTGGCCGCGAATATCGTCGTGATCCGTTTGGTGTCCTGGTGGTCGGGAGCGACCCCGGTTCGCACCAGACCGTAGGGCGTGGGCAACCGGTCGATCAGCGTCACCGTGACCTCGGGACCCGCGTCGAGCAGCTCGGCGGCGGCGTAGAAGCCGCTCGGACCGGCGCCCACCACCGCGACGGTGAGCGCTTCGGAGGTTCGCACAGGCGGCCCGGGCAGTGTGCTCGATGCGGGCGGAGCCGCCGCGGTGCTGAAGTAGCCGGCGTTGATGGCGGCGTATGTGGCCTCGGTGGAGGGAAGTTCGTCATCGGCGAAGATCGCGTCGACCGGGCATACGTCGGCGCACGCGGCACAATCGATGCATCGCGCAGGGTCGATGTAGAGCATCTCGGTATGGCCGAAGTCAGGGTCGGTGGGCGTGGGGTGGATGCAGTCGACCGGGCACACCGCGGCACACAGCGCGTCGCTGCAGCAGGATCGGGTGATCACGTAGGCCATCAAGTCACCGACTCGACTCGACCGCGGCGACCGATACCGGGATGCCGTTGAAGAAAGCGTTACCCGATGGCCGGTCGATGTGGTCGGCACTGTTGGGTGTCAGCAGGTTGTAGCTGCTACCGCCGGCCGCAATGGCGGTTCTCCATAGCCCGTCGTGTCCCCACCCGTGGGTCATCCCCACCGCGCCGACCGCGACATCGGTGCTGACCCGCACCGGCACGCGCACCTGCCCCCAGGGTGAGGTCACCACGATGTCGTCGTGGTCGTGCACCCCGGCGGTGCGCGCGTCCTCGGGATGGATCACCGCGTGGCAACGACGCCTACCGACCATCAGCTCGGGCACATTGTGCAACCACGAATTGTGCGATCGGAGTTCGCGGATACTGAACAGCCGCAGCGGAAATCCCGATACCTCACCGGTGTCGGCGACCATCCGGTCGACTTCGGCGGCCAGCTCCGGGATGTCGAGATGAATGCGGCGATCGCGGGTGTGCAGCTTGCGTTCCAACACCCCGACCGGGCAGGCGTCGGCGAGCTTGACCGCACCCTGGTGGGCGAGCAACTTGGCCTTGTTCAGTCCTGCTCGGCGTAGGCCGAACAGATCGCCGTGGCGACCGGTACGCAGCACCCAATCGGTGATCGTCGACGGCGACGGCCGCAAGCCCAACCGCCCCAGAACCCGCGCGGCCGGCGCTACCGACGGCACGATGCCGATACGCCGTGCGATCTGATCCAGGATCCACCAATCGTCGCGGGCCTGCCCGCGCGGTATGAGAATCGGCTTCACCCATTGGGCATTGGGCACGGTCGACTGCGCCTGGGTGAACACCGGAAGTTGCTCGCGTTCCAGCCATAGCGTCGGCGGCAGGATCCAGTGCGCCAATCTTGAGGTCTCGGTGACGTAGGGGTCCAGCGACACCATCAGATCCAATTGCGCCAAGGCATCGGCGGTGGTCGAGCTTTCGGGTGCGCTGGTGACCATGTTGCTCGACATCGCGATGAGAGCCCGCAGTTGGCCGCGCCCCGGCGTGGCGATCTCGCGCGGCAGACACGCCAGGGGCGCGGTTCCCATCACCTCGGGAACGCCGTCGACCCGTGTCTTCCAGCGTCCCCGCCCGGCGATACCGAATCGCGCTCCGAGAGTTTCGAAATCCACCATCGGGTCACCCAGCACCATCCCGCCGCGCCGGTCGAAGTTCCCGGTGACGACGGCCAGCGCGTCGAGCAGATACTTGGTGAGGGTAGAGAACGGCCCCAGGGAGGCACCGCAGCGGCCATACACGCTCGCTGACGGCGCGGCAGCAAGCGCCCGCGCCAGCTCGGTGATGGTGCCGACGTCGATGCCGGTCTCGGCGGCGGCTCGATGTAGGTCGACGTTGCCGGCGAGGCGACGCAGGGCATCCACGCCGGTGGCCTGCCGCGCCAGTGCCGCCATGTCGTGGAGTTCCTCGGCGAAGATCACCCGCAGCATGGCCAACAGCAGCCACGCGTCCGCACCTGGCCTGATCGGAACATGGTCGAAGAGGCGGGCCGTCTCGGTGCGGCGCGGATCGACCACAACGACGCGACCGCCCCGACGGGGTATATCGCGCAGCACCTCGCGGATGCGGCCCGTCGTGACCAGACTGCCATGCGACACAACGGGGTTGGCGCCGATGATCAGCGCGAAATCGGTGGCCGCGAAGTCGGGAAGCGGATTGACGGTGGAGTTGCCGTACATCATGTCTGCGGCGACCCAGTAGTTGTTCACGTCGATGGATGCCGACGTGTAGTGGTGCTTGGTCTTCAGCGCGGCGGCAAGGCCGTTCATGACGACGGTGGCCGAGTAGTTCCAGGCGATGGGGTTACCCCACGCCACCCCGATCGACTCGGTGCCGTGCCGGTCGCGGATTGCGCGCAGCCGTGCGCCGATATCGTCGAGCGCCTCGTCCCAGCTTGCTGGCTCGAATTCGCCGGTGGCAGTGCGGCGTAACGGCACGGTCACCCGGTCCGGGTCCTCGACCACCTTCCCGAAGTGCACACCTTTGGAGCAGGCGAAGCCGCGGGAGGCGGGGTGGTCGGGATCTGGTCGCAGTTCGAGGAGTCGGCCGTCGGCCACCGTCGCGACCAATCCGCACGATGCTTCGCAGATGCCGCAGAAGGTCTTCTTCTGTGTCGGGTGTGTCGCCGTCGTCACGCCTTATTCGTACACCATGTTCGATTAGGCTGACAAGGGGCTTGCTCTAGAGTTTTTCTCCATGTCGTCGACCCGACGGGCGGCCGCCCCCCGACAACGTCGCACCACCAGCGAGCAGCAGATCCTCGATGCCACGACGGCCCTGCTGAGCGACGGCCAGCGTCTGCCCGATATCGCGGTGCACGACATCATCAATGCGGCCGGGGTGTCGCGATCGACTTTCTACCAATACTTTGCGAGCAAGACCGAGCTGGCATTCCGACTTGCCGCACCCGCGATGACCGCAGCCCGAGCGGCAGCCGATCGATGGTGGCGCGAGCCTTCCTGGGGCAGTTCGGACGACATGGTGGATATCGTCCGCGCCCTGATAGCGCAGGGCCGTGAACACCGCCTCGCGTGGCTGGCGGTGTTCGACGTCGCCGACCGCGATCCGGAAGCGGCAGACGGCGTGGAAACCCTTGTCCGCGAGTATGTTTCGCAGATGGCCGAACGAATCACCGCTGAACAACGGGCCGGCAACATCTCCGACGCGGTCGACGCGGCACAGCTGGGACGTCTGATGCTGATCACCACGCGAGCAGCCGTCCTGGACCACCTGGCCCACGGTGATCCAGGCAGTGACGAGACCTTCTCCTCGACGCTGGGACGCGTGCTCTGGCTTGCCGTCCGGCAGCCCTGACGGCCCCGCTCCGAAGCTCGCGCGTTCGTCGACAGGGACGCAGCAAGCAACTCGTTGAATAGAGCCGAGCGATGTCGCAGCAGGTCGATGCACAATCCCGTCCAGCGTTTGCCCAGCAGACCGAGGACCTCCTCGGTGTCTTTACGGCGTGAGGACGATTCGTCCGAACACCTGTCCGGCATCCATCAGACGGTGCGCGTCCGCGGCCCGTTCCAGCGGTAGCACGTCCGCTACGACGGCGCTCAGTTCTCCTCGCGTCACGGCTACGAACTGCTCCTGCCTCACACGGTCTTTGGCGTCGGGCGCGATGGTGTCGAGGCTGAAGGTGGCCAGCGACCGGGACAGTTGAAACGCCGCCAGAAGGCGCGATCCGACATCGGCCGGAATGGGGCCGGCCACCATGCCGGCTACGACCATCCGGCCATTCGGAGCAAGCCGGTCGATGAATGCCGGCGTGTGGGCACCGCCCACGATGTCGACGATCACATCGAAGTGCGCCGGCACGGTGGAAGCGCCGGTGCCATCGCGATCCAGGATGTGTGTCGCGCCGAATCCGCTCAGTCGCTCGGCACGTTCCGGCGAGGATGTGGTGACCGCGACGATCTCCGCTCCGGCCCGCGCCGCCAGCTCTACCGTTGCGATTCCGATGCTTCCCGAGCCGCCACGCACCAACACCGAGTCGGCGGAGGAGAAGTGGGCGTGCGCCAAGGTGAAGTGAGCCACCGGGCCGGCGCCGCCCACGGCGACCGCGTCGACGAATGACAGCTCATCCGGGATGGGCGCGATGTCGGCGAACCGCGCCGCAGCAACCGTTCGGTAACCACCACCGATCCCGGTGAATGCCCAGACCCGGCGGCCGACCCACGATGCATCGACGTCGGCGCCGACGGCCGAGACGACTCCGGCAACCTCGCTCCCGGGGATCAGTCCGGCGGGCACCGGATGCAGTTCGGCTACCGTGCCGCGGCGGATCATCGCGTCCACACCGCCGACTCCGATCGCCGCGGTCTGGATGATCACCTGGTCGCGCTCGGCGACGGGAGGTGAAACCTCCACCACCGTCATGCCGCTCGGATCGCCGAACCGTTCGATCACCACTGCCCGCACGTTCACGTCCCTTCCGTCACGTACCGTCGAAAGTTAGTGGACGCCCCGTCCACTTGAGTGAAGTGAGAGACATGGTTGCCGAGATGCCTCGGATGTTGCGCTCCGACGCCCGAGACAACCGTGACCGCGTGCTCGCCGTGGCGCGCGAGCTGTTCGCCGAGCGCGGGCTCGACGTCACCATGCGGGAAATCGCCCGGCGGGCCGGTGTCGGACCCGCCACGCTGTATCGGCGGTTCCCCACTCGCTTCGACCTGGTGCAGGCGGCGTTCGCCGACGAAGTTCGCCTGTGCGAGAAGATCGTCGAGGACGGCTGCGCCGACTCGGACCCGTGGCGCGGTTTCTGTTCGATCGTCGAGAAGCTGACAGTGCTCAACGGCCGCAATCAGGGTTTCGTCGACGCATTCATCTCGGCCAATTCCGAGCCCGCCGATTACGCCGCACACCGAGACGCCGCATTGCAGGCGGTCGGGTCGTTGGCACGTCGTGCGCAAGCCGCCGGTGCGCTGCGCCGAGACGTCACCGTCGACGATCTGGTGCTGGTGCTGTTGGCAGGGCGTGGACTCGGTGCTCTCCCCCGGAACCGACGGGAGGCGGCATCGCGGCGGTTCGCGGCGCTGACCATGGACGCCTTCCGCGCCTGAACAGAGGGGCCTTGTGACCGCAGTCACCACAACTTCGCGATTGCAGAGCTGCGTCCTCGGTTGCACTCGACGGTCTTGCCCCTCACCGCGCTCAACGGCGCTTACGATCTGGTCGAGAGTGGCCGCTCGACAGGGAAAGTCCTCGTGCAGCCACCGCTTTGACCAACCGCCACCCGCACCGGCCAACCGAGAAAAGAGCCTCCCGATGAACTGGAGCCCAGCCGACACCGCCGTGGTTTTCATCGATCCGCAGAACGACGTATTGAGCCCGACCGGGATCAACTGGGGCGCAACGGGGGCCAGCGTGACCGAGAACGACACCGTCGCGCACATGCTCGCTATCTTCGAAGCGGCGAAGGCTGCCTCGTTCGGCATGTTCATCTCACCGCACTACTTCTATCCCACCGACCACGGCTGGTTGTTCAACGGTGCACTGGAGGCCGACGAACTGCGCACGGGGACGTTCGACAGGTCTGGCCCGCTGAACCTCGAAGGATTTGTCGGCTCCGGAGCCGACTGGCTCGACGAGTTCAAGCCCTACATCGAGGACCCGCGCACCGTCGTCGTCAGCCCCCATAAGGTGTTCGGCTCGCAGACCAACGACCTTGTCCTGCAGCTCCGGAAACGAGGCATCGGCAAAGTGCTCCTCGGTGGGATGCTCGCCAACATGTGCGTGGAGTCGCACCTTCGCGACCTGCTCGAGCAAGGCTTTGAGGTATACGTCGTGCGCGACGCGGTCGCGGGTCCGCGCCACCCGGAATGGGGGGACGGCTACCAAGCCGCGCTCGTCAACTATGCCTTCCTGGCGCACGGTGTCGTCTGGACCGATGACGTGGTCGCGGCCATGAACGCCGCCACCGGCCGCTAGCCGCACTGCACGCGATCGTTGTGCGGTAGCGCACTGCCCGAAGTTGTCAGGAGACGCTCAGCCCACTTTTAGCCGACTGGAGTACCCAAGAGACAGTCGAACGAAAGGACCGCTGATGAACACCGACACCGTGGATCGTCAGTTCGCTGCGCTACAAGCTCAGGCCGACCACACCGCGTCGTTACTCGGCGCGCTGGCCGACAAGATCGCGGCCGCGGCCGCCGCCGGTGACGGCAACGCCCGCGAGTGGGGACTCGACCTCAAAGAGGTCGCCCTGGCCGTTCGCGATGAGCAGCTGACGACGACCGAACTCCTGCAGGCGATTCACGGACTCGTCGACAATCACGTGGCATCGGAACCGGCGCCGGCGCTGCCGCCGGCCGCCTATGCCGCTCCCCCGGGATATCCGGCGCCGGCGCCGCAGTATCAGCAACCGCAATATCAGCAACCTCAGTACCAGCAACCGGCCGCCGGCGGTGGCACCCTGCAACGATTCCTCAGCGGCAGGTTCGGGCAGGCCATGATGACCGGTGCGGGCATCGGTATCGGCGACGACATCGTGAACTCGATCTTCGACCGGTTCTAGGCTCCCGAATGCACTGGGGCACAGCCTGTCGGCCCCAATGCGACGGTACGACCTGTTGTGCCCCCGCGACCGGTTCGGATTTTGTTGCCTGCCCCTCGAGGCAGAATCCCCGGTGTGGATGACATCGTGCGAGTGCTGGTCGACCGATCATCGGTGGCGCTGGGTGACGATGTGGAGTCACACGCCCAGTCCTGGGAGATGCCATCGGCGGCCACCGTCGATGACTTGCTGATCGCGGTATCGACGTGGGTGTTGCCGAGCGTGGCCGGACCCGCGGGGTGGTGTTTGTACCGGGAAACGACCGATCCGTCGCGCCGACTGGTGTTGGGCTTGATCTACACGCGCGACGATCTCGGGATCGAGGACCTGTTGTGCCGCTGCCTGCCGGGCCAACAACGCCTGGGCGACCTCGCGAACGCCGGATCGTTGGACGTTTTCGCCCAGTACTTCACCCGCGATCAGGCGCGCCCGGTCACCGTGAGCGAAGTGCGAGCCGGTGCATCGTTCACCGGGGTGATCCCGCGCCGAGAGTGAGCCCCGTGCGGTGACGCCAATCGAGACGTCAGGCCGGGTCGGCGAGGTCCATTTCCGGCGGACTGTTGCCCGCCAATGGCTGTGCGATGAAACTGTGCCCCGTCAGCGGTCCGCCGAACGACTGGAGCAGTCCCCCTGCATCGTTTCGACCCAGGTCGATCGGTTCGAACCCCATACGTCGTGCCAGATCGGCAACTTCACCATTCGCTTCGGGGTCGTTGCCGGAGACGAAAACGACACGACGGCCGCCGCGTCCATCCTCGGGTTCGCGTGCCAACACCTTCGCCCAGGTGTTTCCGAAGGCCTTGACGACCCTGGCGTTGGTGGCCCACCCCGCCACGACATCCGACGAGGCGCGGCCCCCGAGATCGGCCGGAGAAAAGTCTGTCGGATCGATGGCGTTGGTGGCATCGATGATGATCCGACGGTTCCAGTCGGTGACCTGCTCCACGAGTCCCTGCACGCTGTCGAATGGCACCGCCAACGCGACAACATCGGCTTGTAGCGCCTCGGCGACTTCCATCGGCCGGATCGACGGGCCGATTTGTTCGGCCAGTGGTGTGACCGCGGCTGCGCCCCTGGCAGCGGCCAGTCCGACGGCTATACCGCTGCGGGAGAACTGCCGTGCCAGCGCAGAGCCGATGGCACCTGCCCCGATGATCGCGTAGGTCATATGGGAATGTCCTTTCGGTGGCGGAAGGTTGGAAGCGTTGGTGAGGAATGCCCCCCTTCGGGGGGCGTGTCAGGCCGCCCCGTCCAGAACGGTATAGAGACTGGTGATCACGCCATCGGAGATCAAAGCCACGTCGAAGCCGGACAGGGCGGGCTGATCCGCCCCACCCCCTTCGAGGCGCCAGGCGAGGTAGGCGAAACCGGGAAGCTGGTGCACCGGTCCGGCTGGGACGAACTGCTGGCCGGCGATACCCCGTTGCAAACCAGCGCATTTGGCGTCGAGCGCATCCCACCCCGATGTCACGCCCTCGGCGTCGGTCCAACTCACGTCGTTCGCGTATGTGCGCTCGATGGCGGCGCGGCGTTTGGCATCGTCGCGTTCGTTGAAGACATCGAGGAGGTTGGCGAGCATCAACCCCTGCGCCGACTCGTTTACCACGCTGCACCCCTCGGCTGACGATCCACAATTCTGTAACAGTCTGGATAAAACCGTAGCGCAGACAGTACCAACAAGCGGGTACCGGCGCTATCGGCGTGTGGTCACACGGCGATATCGGAGGGCAGCGCACCGAGCTGGACCAGGACGCCGAGTAAATCCGCGACACCCCAATGGTCCGTCAGGCGGCCCTGGTGGACGCGGAACACGTCGAGGGTCTGGAATCGGACGGGGCGCTGGGTGGCTGCCACGCCGAGAAACGTACCGCGATGAACACCGCTGTATGTCTTGAAGGTGGTCACCTTGTCGTCTTGGACGGTCTGCCAGTGGATTTCGGCATGGAGATCGGAGAAGGCGTTCCGTAACGCACCATAAAGAGTGCGAACTCCCGTTCTGTCAGCGGGCACTCCTTGCTGGGGGGTGTGATCGACGAAGTCGTCCGCGAAAATCTGGTCGAAGACCGCGAAATCGCCCCCGTTCTGTACCTCCTGTACGTTGCGGCGAACGACGGCGGCTGGATCGACATCGGGCGGTGTCGAGCTCATGAGTGGGGACCCGAGGCAACTGAGCCCGTGGACGAGCAGCGGCCAACGGTTTTGTAACAAAGAGAACAAATTCCCATGGACAGACGGTAGCAGGGTGCGCAGTCGCCGGTCACGCCTGACGATCACATCGTCACGGACAGCTATCTACAATGTCGAGATGGCACGCCCGCCGGAGTTCGACCGTGACGAAGCACTGGTCAAGGCTCTGCATCTGTTTTGGGAGCGGGGCTATGAGCGCACCACGGTGCGCGACTTGACCGACGCCATGGGGATCTCCGCACCCAGTCTCTACAACACCTTCGGGGGGAAGCGCAGTCTCTACGACGAGGCGGTCGAGGCGTACACGAAGGCTCCGGCCCGAGTGGTACCAACAGCGCTCGAGGAACGCACTGCGCGCGACGTCTTCGCTCGTATGCTCGATATTGCGGTACGCGAGTACGGTTCTGACGACCATCCGCGCGGGTGCTTCGTGATCTCCGACCCGGTGTTGGGCGAAGAACGCGAACTCGGGCGCCGGGCCATCAAGAAGCGCCTGCAGCAGGCCCGGCGCGATGGCGACCTCTCCGACGTCCACGACCTGGATGCCCTCACCGATTACATCGACCTCGTGCTGCGCGGGATGTCATCGCTGGCCCGCGACGGTGCCGATCGCGCGTCACTTCGCGCCGCGGCCGACGTCGCGCTGAACGCCTGGCCGGTGACGCCGCGGCGGCGCAAGCGAATCTGACGGGCCGGCGCCGCTGTCGAACGAACGACACTCCGCAGCTACTGACGCGATATATTTTAGATGATCCATTACAAAATGGTGGGTCGCCGTGTGCCCATCGGGCGCTCAGCTCGTGGTGGAACGAGCCGCGGTGCGCGGAGTCCATGACGTCCTGCGCATCTCGCCGGGCGAAAGCTGCGGTGGTGCTGCCCGGATGGGACAGTTCCGCAGTCCTCATCAGCGCGGAGTGCAGCTTGGTTCGGCCATGGTTCAGCCGGCTGCGTACCGTTCCGATCGGGATGCCGCACAGTGGGGCAATCTCGGCATAGGTCGTGACGTCGGTGAAGTAGCGCAGTATCACGACAAGCCGGAGGTCAGGGGACAACTCGTCGATCGCGTGCCAGACCCAGTCGCGCGTATCACGCCGTTCGACCAATGTCGCCGGGTCCAACCGGTCGACCGATGCAAGCAGCGCTGGGTCATCGGATACCGGAACCGGGGTGTGCGACCGCAGGCGCATGCGGCAGGCGTTGCGCACTATCGCTCGCAGCCACGGACCCACCGCGTCGGGGCGGCGTAGTTCCCCGATGTGTTGCAGTGCCGTCAACGAGGCGTCCTGCACGGCATCCTGGGCTTCGGGGCTGGCACCCAGGATGCCCAACGCAACAGCCTTCATATTCGACTCGTGGCGGATCAGCAGCTGCGCCAATGCCTGCACGTCGCCGTGCTGCGCCGAGACGACGAGCTCGACATCGTCGCTGAGTCTGCCTCCTGGCATCGCCCACATCTCCTCGGTTCACACGGTGAGGCGCTGAGTGCCGAATGTACCGACGAAACCCGACAGCCCCCTGTGACGCGCAGTTGGTCCGCTCCCGACACGGGTCAAACCGCGTCGAAACGTTCCCATCGGGTGATTGTGTCGTCCCGGCCGTGCGGCGCGATGGTGGTCGCTCCATGGCCGGCGAAATGGGCCGGGAACACCGCGGCGCCTGGTGCGGCCGGGTGCACATCGTCGCGCCACCGAGGCTGCGCTGAGATCGCAGACCGCGGCGTTTTCGCGCCCTGAGCGCAGTCTCGACGCACTCAGCGCAGACCCCTATGCCCCGCTTCGCTAAATGACCTGCTCGGTGGGCCGCAGCAGGATCTCGTTCACCGCGGCGTGCGGCGGTTGCGTGACCATGTAGGTGATGGCGCCGGCGACATCATCGGGATTCAGCGGTCGCCCGGTCGTTGCGTCGGGCGCGTTCTTTGCGCCACCCGTCGTCATCTCGGTTCGGACGACACCGGGTTCGATGAGACCCACACGAACACCTTTGCCACTCAGCTCTTGCCGCAACGCCTCGCTGAACGCCACGACTGCGTGCTTACTGGCCGCATAGACATTGCTATTCGGAGATGGAACCCGCCTTCCAGCAACGGAACTCACGTTCACAATGTCCGCGACACCGCGAGATCCCGTCGCGGCACGCACCACATACGGCAAGGCAGCGTGGGTGAGGTTGAGCACCCCGCCGACGTTGATGTCGAGCATGCGGTGCCAATCGGAGAGATCCGCGCCTAGCGCGGGCCCGTTGGCCAGGAAGCCGGCATTGTTGACCAAGACATCGATATGTCCGTGCTCCTCGCCGATAGCCCGGATGGCTTGTTCAACGCCGGCCGCATCCGCGACGTCGACTTCGTAGGCCAGCGCCTGCCCGCCATCGGAGGCGATGACATCCACCAGGTCCTTCAACCGTTCGATCCGCCGAGCGAGGACCAGCAGTTGCGCCCCTTGCGCGGACAACGCCCGTGCGGTCGCCCACCCGATCCCGCTCGAAGCCCCCGATACCACCGCCACGGCACCGGTCAACGGCAACGTCGTCATCGAAAACCCTCCCTGATCGGCCCAACCTCAGCGGGAACAACGAAGGCGGTCTGCTCATTCCGGGGAGTAATCCCACGACACCGTTCGCACCGGTGTCATGCGGATGTAGACGACGCCCGGTCGTGGTGCGGTGGGCCACTCGGTCTCCGGCACACCCCGCACCCGCGCGCCGTCCCTCGCGAGCTGAAGCGCTTCACTCGGTTCCCGAACGATGCGGGCGTGACCTTGGAGCAGCACGCCGCGGATGTCCGCCATGGTGGAACCGTCTTCGAGCATGATGCTCACGTTCGGATTGCTCTCGACGTTGGCGACTTTGCGTGTTCCGTCCCGTACACCCATGACGATGTCGCGGCCGAGGCGGAAGTATCCCAGTGGTACCGAATGGGGGAAACCATCCTTGTCGATGGTGCTCAGTGTCGCCCAGCCCGGCCGGCTGTCCAGGAAGGCCTCGATTTCTTCGTCACTGAGTTTTCTTGGCATACAGAGAGTTTAATCCCCGCCGTTTCCTCAACCGGAACGCGTCAACCCGCGTCCAGGTCGATCTCGAACAGTGACACGGGTCCGAGGATCACGCCATTGTCCTCGACGTAGCGGTCCCACAGCTCGAGCAGGTCGGCCAGTTTGTCGGGCCGGGATGCGGCCAAGTCGTGCACCTCGCCGGGATCATTCGAGAGGTTATAGAGCTGCCAGACGCCGGTGCCATAAGGAGCGGGCAGGTGAAGCGCCTTCCAATCGCCCTGCCGAATAGCCCGGCGGCCGAACAACTCCCACCCCGTGCCAGTGTCCCCGTCGTGCACCGCGTCCGTCTGCCCGGACAGGTAAGTCACCATCGATCGCCCCCGCATCGGCTCCACCTTTCTGCCCTGGTACTCGGTACCGGGATGTGCGGCACCGGCAAGTTCCAGCACGGTCGGGGCGATGTCCATCACGGTGGTGAAGGCCGTACCGATCTCCCCCTGCCGAGCAAAGCCCGGCCACGTGACAAAACCCACCACCCGGATTCCGCCCTCGGTGGTGAAGGCCTTGTGCAGCCGCGATGGTGCGGTGGCGGCCTGCGCCCAGCGCGGGCCGTACCAGGCCCAGGAGGTGGGGGCACCGAGGTTGTCCAGACTGTTGTCGCAGTGCTTGGCGACGAACGCTTCGATCTCGGGGCCGCGCAAGGGCATGGCCTCGACGATCGTCCCCTCAGCGCCGTTGTCCGACAGAAAGATCACGACCGTGTTGTCGAGTTCGCCGGTGCCGGCGAGGTAGTCGATCACCCTGCCGATATTCCAGTCCATCCTGTCCACCATGGCGGCGTAAACCTCCATGTTGCGGGCAGAGACGGCGCGCTCCTCGTCGGTCATGTCCGCCCATTCGGGGGCGCCGTCGGCGACCACCGGGTGCGGCTGAACGTGAGGTGAGCACAACCCCAGTCGTTGCAGCGCTGCCAGGCGCTCCTCGCGCAGTGCGTCCGGTCCGTCGTCGTAACGGCCGTGGTACGTGTCGATGGTTTCCTGTGGCGCGTGCAGCGGCCAGTGGGGAGCCTGGAAGGGCAAGTAGGCGAAGAAGGGTTGCTTGTCAGGATTGTCGGGACGTTCGCGGAGATACCGCAGCAGCGTGTCGACGTAGGCATCCGACGAGTAGAAGTCTTCTCCTACCGTGACGAACTGGTCGTCTTCGGTGAACATCGTCGGCACGGGAGAAAGCCCGCCGCCCCCGCGGCTGCCGTAATGGCTGGCGCCGGCCGGTAACAGGGCGAAGGAGCGGTCGAATCCCCGTGCCGATGGCGACCTGTCGATCGTGTCGCCCAGATGCCATTTGCCCGCCATGAGCGTCTGGTAGCCGGCGTCGCGGAGCAGTTCCGGCAGGGTTACGACCCGGTCGTTCAGATACCCCTCGTAGCCGGGGGCACCCTGAAATTCAGGGGCGGCCATCTCCAGCATGGTTCCGATTCCGGCGACGTGGTGATCGGTTCCGGTCAGCAGCATCGCCCGCGTCGGCGAACAGGCTGGAGCGGAATGGAAGTCGGTGAGCCTGATTCCCGCGTGGGCCAGTCGATCCAGGTTCGGAGTATGGATTTCGCCGCCGAAGGCGCCGATGTCGGAGAACCCGAGGTCGTCGGCCACGATGACCAGAAAGTTGGGACGCGTCACGCTGAAGAATCCTGGCACGGCCGCCAGTGGACCAGCCTTTAATCGGCCATATCGGCGACGGCAGCACTAGCGTGGGCAGAATGGGTTTGTTCAGTCATGAGGAGTTCCCGAAGCCGGCCGACACGGTTGGTGGCGGCGGGTTCGTTGAGCGAGCCCGGCGTGCCGAGGTGGGCGAGTACGGGGTCGATGAACCTGTGGTCGTCGGTCCGGGCTCGTTACCTGAGGATGGTTCGTGCGGTCAGTTCGCCGTGCAGTTTCACGTCTCTACGTCAATGCTGCTCGGGCTCAAACGTATTGCAGATATTCGTGGGGTGAGCGTGCCCGAGGTGTGCCGGCAGGTGATCGGCGTGTTCGTAGCCCAGCAGGAGGGTGATCTGGGCGCACTGCTTGCTGCCGAGGCCGACACGGCCGCTTACCGGCCGAGTTTGGGTGAAGCGTAGTCGGGTTGAAGACCCGCCCGTGTCCAGTTCAGAATCGCGGGACCCGGTGGGACAGCCGCTGCGCTGGCAATGCGGGTGTGGCATTGCTCCTGCCTGCCCCGGTGGGATTGGCGCCACGACCGCGGTTGACCTCATGATGGACCGTGAACGAACCGACGCTGCGCTGAACCGCGGGTGCTGCGGGCGTTCGACCAATCGCCCGACGGCGTCCTCGACAGAGACTCGGAGATCGCAATGCCGTTGCCCCTATCGCGGCGCGCCGTATTCGGCGTCGGCCTGGCCTCGGTGATCACTGCGATGCTGCGCCCCGCCCGCTCCAGGGCCGACAGCGGCCAGCCCGTCGTCACACTCCCATCCGGCCACCTGCGCGGCACGCGTGAGGCCGGCACAGTAACGTTCAAGCGAGTTCCGTACGCCGCCAATCCGTTCACGGCAGCCAACCGCTTCCAGGCTCCACAGCCGGTTGTGCCGTGGGCGGGCATCCGCGATGCAACCGCGTTCGGCCCGCCGCCGCCCCAACCAAGTCGCGACCCGCAACCGGTGCTGTTCGGCGGTCCCGACGATCTGACGTTGAATATCTGGACGCCGGATCCGAGTGCGCGGGGACTGCCCGTCATGGTGTGGATTCCCGGTGGCGCTTTTGTCCGCGCCGATGCCAGCGAATCGCCCTATGATGGAACGCATTTCGCGGCCGAGGGCATCGTGGTGGTGACCGTCAACTATCGCGTCGGCGCCGACGGCTTCATGACGATCGAGGGAGCTCCGGACAACCGCGGCCTCCTCGACCAAATCGCGGCGCTGACGTGGGTTCGCGACAACATCGCAGCCTTCGGCGGCGATCCGACCGATGTCACGCTGTTCGGGCAGTCCGCCGGTGCGGAGAGCGCCGCCATCCTGCTCGCATCACCCAAATCCGACGGGCTCTTCACCCGCGTCATCCTGCAGAGCCCGCCCATGCAGGCCATGACCAGTGCCGATGCCACCCGGCTAGCCGGCGTTTTCGCTGACGGTCTCGGTGTCGCACCGACTGCAGACGGGCTCGCCGGCGTCCCTCTGGACACGTTGATCGACGCGGGCACGAAACTGACAACGGCAGTCAAGGACCGCGCCACGTGGGGAAAGCTCTCGCTCGGCGGCACCGCCTTCCTGCCGGTGCTCGACGGCGACGTACTCGATGCCGCACCGATCGACATGCTTGCGCGCGGACCCAAGCCCGATGTCCCGGTCATCGTCGGCAGCACAGACGAAGAAGCCCGCCTCTACATGGTCCCGGGCGGCGAAATCGATCACATCTCGCAGCAAGCACTCGACGAATTCATCGGCGACATAAAGCTTCCTGCCGATACACCCAGCATCTACCGTGCCGATCCGGCCAATGACACGATCGGCGACCTCTTCACCGCGCTGCAGTCGGATTACACCTTCCGTATGCCCGCACTCAGGATCGCCGAGCTGCGCAGCGGCAACCGCCGGACGTGGCATTACAACTTTTCCTGGCGGTCGCCGAGTTACGACGGCCGCCTCGGTGCGGCGCATTTCGTCGATGTGCCGTTCAGTTTCGACACCGTCTCCTCCGGCCAGGCGCGGGCCTTCGTCGGAACGAATCCGCCGGCCTCGCTGGCCGACGCGATGCACGGCGCATGGGTGGCGTTCGCCAAGACCGGCGATCCCGGCTGGCCGGTGTATGACCTGACCACGCGGGACACCATGCGCTTCGACGCGGCGTCGAGCGTCGTGGCCGATCCGGAGAAGTCAACACGCGCCCTGTGGAAGGACGTCGAGTTCTGACGGACGGCAGGGCGCAGATGCCACTCGGCCGCCGTCGCCGGCGACTCGGCCATCATGCCGACAGCAACCCAGCTTGTGCAGCGGTGATCGCCACGCGGGTGGCGCGTGCGATCACGTGATCGTCGATGGGATCACCGGTGGTGACCATCTGGTAGAACAACGGGGCCCGAAACGTCGCGAGCAATGAGCTCGTGTCACAGTCCGCGGGAATCTCGCCTCGGTCGACGGCCCGGCGCACCACGGGAGTGGCGCGCGCCGTCTGGTTCTCGAAGTAGCGTCGAGTCGCTTCGCTGAGATGCGCCGATCTCAACCCCGCGGTCAGGACCATCGCAGCGAGTTGGCGACCAACACCGCCGTTGAGCACCTCGGCGAGCTCGCGCCCGAGTGCGAACAGATCGTTCTCGATGCTGCCGGTGTCAGGGACCGGGATCACCTCTGCCGACCACCTGGTGAGTACGTCGACCAGAAGGTCGTCGATCGTGGCCCATCGGCGGTAGATGGTGGTTTTGTTGACCCCAGCGCGGGCGGCTACCGCCTCCACGCTCAACCCCGCATAGCCCGTGCGCGTCAGCTCGTCGAAGGCGGCATCAAGTACCGCTTCGCGGACGCGAGCGCTGCGTCCACCTGATCGTGCACCGGTCGTCACCTGCCGGTTCGACATTTATCGCCCTACTTTGTTGCGTTAACACTGAGTCTGTGCCAGCCTGGCTAAAGCAACTATAGGGTGCATTAAGGCGGGATCGTGCGATTCCGTTGTGACCACCCCGCCAGGACCCGCGGGTGACAGACATACCTCGACTGGCTCGACGAAACCCTCGCGCACGAATAGGAGAAGATCGATGCCAACCACGATGCAAGCCATCCGGTTCCACCAATTCGGCGGCCCGGAGGTGCTGCAGTACGACACGGTGCCCGTTCCCACGCTGCAGGCAGGCGAGGTGCTGGTCCGCGTTCACGCAGTGGGGCTCAACCCGCCGGATTGGTATTTGCGTGACGGTTACCGCACCTCGGATCTGCCAGCCGATCTGCGGCCGTCGATCCCCCTGCCGGCCATCCCTGGCTCCGACATCTCAGGCGTCGTGGAGGCTGCCGCAGCCGACGTCGACGGCTTCACCGTCGGCGACGAAGTCTTCGGCATGCTTCGCTTCCCCAGCTTCGGGGACAGCGCCGCCTACGCCGAATACGTCACCGCGCCGGCCACGGACCTCGCACTCAAACCGCCTGGGATCGACCACACGCACGCCGCAGCCGCGGCGATGTCGGGTCTCACCGCATGGCAGTTCCTCATCGACCTAGGCCACGAAGAACCCAATCCGCTACAACCGCAAACACATCGCCCCGTACCACTCGCCGGTGCGACGGTCCTCGTCAACGGAGCCGCAGGCGGAGTGGGACACCTCGCAGTGCAACTGGCACGACACCAAGGTGCGACGGTTATCGCTGTGGCCTCGGGGCGGCACGAATCCTTCCTGCGCGAGCTCGGCGTCGACGAATTCATCGACTACACCACGCATGACCCACAGGACACCGCACACGACGTGGATCTGGTGCTCGATACTCTCGGCGGCCCCGCCACCGGCCGTTTCCTGCAGTGCATCAAGCGCGGCGGAGCCTTGTTCCCAGTGTTTCCAGGCTTTTCCGACGCCACGGAGGCAGCCGAGCGAGGCGTGACCGTGTCGATGACCCAGGTCCGCTCCAACGGAAACCAACTCGCAGACTTGGGCGCCCTGCTCGATGACGGCACGATCGTCGTTGCGATCGATGGCGCTTACCCGCTCGAGAAGGCGCGTTCGGCGCACGAACGCGCCGAACTCGGTCATATCCAAGGCAAGATCGTGCTCACGGTGGACTAGTTCCCGGAGGCGCGTTCTTCGAGCGCTGGACGACGGTTGGTCGACGGCAATCCGGTCATCGCGCAACTCATTTCGGTGTCGGTGCGTCCGCCGTCCGGTATGCCGGAGCAAGAATCTCTACCTGTCGGACCAGGCGGGCCAGCTCAACCCCACGGGCTGCAAGCAACTCGCTGTAGCGCCTCAAGACTTCGGCCCAGGAAAACTCCCGCCGGTGCGCGCCGGAGCCGAAGTCGCAGAAGGTTTGGATGCCCGCATACCCCTAAAGGGATACGAACAGCTCACCAACGACGGCTGACCCCGGGGCGGCGTCGGTGCTTGCATGAGTGACGGCCATCACAACACCGACATTGGAGCGTCACCATGGGCTTTTTCGCCGATGCCGCCGAACTCGACACCTATATCGGGGGTGTCTTCCGCGACGCGTTCGACCATCCCGAGTCCGGACCCAAGCTCAAGGGAGCCAACCTGGTCATGCGGGTCATCTACACCGATCCCGACTGCGAGATGACGATGGTCTTCCGCGAGGACAGCAAGGTAATCCCCGGTCCGAGCGATGAGAAGGCCGACGTCACGCTGCTGATGCGCGGCGACACCGCCGATCAGTTCTGGCGCGGCGACTACAACCTGGCGATCGGATTGGCCAAGGGGCAGGTCAAGGCCAAGGGGCCGGTCAACAAGATCCTCAAGCTCGTCCCGTTGACCAAGCCGCTGTTCCCGATGTACCGCGAGAAGGTCGCCGCCAAGGACGCGCAGGCGGGCACCCATGCCTGAGACGATGCGCGCGGCGGTGCTGCGCGCACCGCATCATCTCGAGATCGCCGAAATCCCGATACCCGAGATCACTTCTCCCACAGACATTCTGGTCCGTGTCGAGCGAACCGCGATCTGCGGTACCGACCTGCATCCCTACGAAGGTCGACTGGAACTGGAAGCCGACATCGTGCTGGGTCACGAGTTCCTTGGCACCGTGGTCGACACCGGTTCGGCGGTCGGCCGCTTCACCGACGGTGACCGGGTGGTCAGTTCGTGTGTGGTCAGTTGCGGCGCATGCCATCAATGCAGACGGCACCAGCCCGGTAACTGCGCCGGCTCCCGGATCTTCGGCCTCGGCCTCGCCCTGGGTGACCTGCAAGGCGGTCAAGCCGAATACGTCGTCGTCCCCAACGCCGACAGCACCGCCCGCCTCATCCCCGACAGCGGCGACGCCGGAGACGACGACATCCTGTTCGCCGGCGACATCATGACCACCGGTTACGAAGCGGTGGCGCGGGCCATCACGCCCGGGGACACCGTCGCGGTGGTGGGTGGCGGCCCGGTGGGACTGTGCGCGGCGATGGCCGCCGACGTACTGGGCGCCGCACAGGTGATCGTCGTCGACAAGGTCGCCGCACGTCTCAAGGAGGCAGCGAATCTCGGGGCGATCGCGGTCGACGCGACGCACGACGATCCGGCCGACGCCGTGCTCGACCTCACCGATTGGCGCGGCGCCGACGTCGTCATCGACGCGGTCGGCCATGAGTCAGCGCTGCTGTCGTCGATCGCACTGGTGCGCGCAGGCGGCACCCTGTCCATCCCGGGCGTCTACAACGAGGACGCCATCACCCTGCCCTTCGGGGAGCTGTACCTCAAGGGTGTGACGCTGCAGATGGGCGTCTCCCACATCACCGAGTACATGGACGAAGTGATCGCGTTGACCAGCGCCGGAAAATTGCGGCCTAGCACCATCATCTCCCACCAGATGGGCCTGTCCGACGCGGCACAGGCGTATCGCATGTTCGAGGCCCGCGAGGCCACCAAGATCGTGCTGGATCCGAGGGCATGACATGACAAGTATTGATATCCAGCACTATTCGATGCTGATCGGCGGATCGCCGGTCGACACCCATCGGCAGCGGGCCATCATCGATCCGAGCACAGGCGAGATCGTCGCGACGGTGGCACACGGCGATGCCGGTCACGTCGATGCCGCCGTCGCCGCTGCCCGCGCCGCATTCGACGCCGGCGTGTGGCGGCACCGCACACCGCAGGAGCGCGCCGCGGTGATGCGCCGAATCGCGGCCGCAGCCAACGAGGTAGCCGAAGAACTCGTCGAGTTGGAGATGTGCGCCAACGGGGCTACGGTGCGCCAGGCCACCGGATTCCACGTCGGATACGCCCTCGCCCACTTCAGCCACTTTGCCGACCTCACCGAAACCTATGCCTGGCAACGCCCCGCTCCGATCACGACATTTCCCGCACTCGGGCAAGCGGTGGTACACCGCGAACCCATCGGTGTGGTGGGGGCCATCGCCCCGTGGAACTTTCCGCTGCTGCTGACGCTGTGGAAAGTGGGCCCGGCGCTGGCCGCCGGCAACAGCGTGGTGGTCAAACCCGATGAGCACACGCCGCTGTCGATTCTGGCGTTCGCCCGTATCGCCGAAGCCAACGGTCTCCCGCCCGGCGTACTGAACGTCGTCACCGGCGACGGACCCGAGGTCGGCGCCCGGCTCGCCAGCCACCCCGACGTCGGCAAGATCGCGTTCACCGGATCTACGGCGGTGGGTCGGGAGATCATGCGACTGGCCTCGGGCACCGTCAAGGAGGTCACGCTGGAACTCGGGGGCAAGGGACCATCGATCGTCCTGGACGACGCCGATCTGGAACTCGCGGTCGACGGCGTGCTCTACGGTTGCTTCGTCTACTCCGGGCAGATATGCGAATCCGGCACGCGCGCTTTGGTTCCGGCCGATCTGTACGACGAGTTCGTCACGCGGCTCGTCACCCGGGCCGCCACCATCGTGCAAGGGCCGACCCGCGACTGGGATACCGACATGGGTCCGGTGATCAACGCCCGTCAGCAGGCCCGGATTCTGGACTACATCCGCGGCGCGGTCGACGAGGGAGCGCAGGTGGCGCTCGGCGGCGAGGCGCTGGACGAGCCGGGATTCTGGGTGACGCCGACGATCCTCACCGGTGTGCGCAACGACATGCGCATCGCGCGGGAGGAAGTGTTCGGACCGGTGCTCGCCGTGATCCCCTACCACGACGACGACCACGCTGTACGCATCGCCAACGACTCGGAATACGGGCTGGCCGCGAGTATCTGGAGCTCCGACAATTCCCGCGCCCTCAACCTGGCCGCGCGGATCGACTGCGGCAGCGTGTGGATCAACGACGCGCATCAGATCAACTGCCAGGTGCCCTTCGGCGGTTTCAAGCAGAGCGGCGTCGGCCGCGAACTCGGCCCCGACGCCCTCGACGCCTACACCGAGGCCAAGACCGTCCACCTGGATCTGTCCGGGGGCCGGGCCAGCAAGCCCTACGACATCCTGCTCAGCCACGCCGACGAATGAGGACCCACCGATGACCACCATGGACGACGAACTGTTCAGTGCCGACCTGTCGTTCGACGATGACGACGACACGGTCGACGTTCCACCCACCAACGACGTCGCCGCCACCCGCGCCTACGATCCCCTCAACGTCTCCACCGATGCCTTCTGGGACCTCGATCTTCCCGAGCGTGAGCCGATCTTCGCCGAGCTGCGCGCCGACCGGCCGGTGAGCTGGCAGCCGCCCATCGAGACCGCGGTCTCCCCCGACCCCGACGATCCGGGTTACTGGGCGGTGGTCCGACACGCCGACATCGTCGAAATCAGCCAGAACAGTGACGTTTTCGTTTCCCGCTACGGCGTCATGTTCGACATGCTGCCGCCGGTGTTCCTGGAGATGGCGATGTCGTTCTTGGCCATGGACAATCCGCAGCACCACAAGATCCGGCGGCTGGTGAGCTCGGTGTTCACGCCTCGCCAGATCCGGCGCATCGAGGGCGACATCGCCTCGCGCGCCCAGCGCATCGTCGCTGCGGCGGTGGACAGGAGCCGGGCCGGTGAGGCGGTGGACTTCGTGACCGACATCGCCAGGCACCTGCCGACCGAGATGTTCGGGGACATGTTCGGGTTCCCCGAGGAGTTGCGCGCCGACGTCGTGCACGCGGCGGACGAGACGCAGGCGTGGGCCGATCCGGTCCTGCTGGCCGGACGTGATCCCGCGGAGGTCCAGATCGAGGCTGCGCTGCGCATCCACGATATGACCCAGGAACTCATCGACGAACGTCGCTCAGACCCGCGCGAGGATCTGCTGTCGGCGTTGGTGAGCGCCGAGGTCGACGGGCAGAAGCTGTCCGACTTCGAGATCGGCGCCACCATGGTGCTGTTCTCGGTCGCCGCCAACGACACCACACGGCATACATCCAGCCTGGCAGCCAAGGCGCTGAACGACTTTCCGGATCAGCGGGAGTGGCTGTGGGCGGACTTCGACGAGCGGATCGCGGTCGCGGTGGAGGAGTTCCTGCGCTGGGGTTCGGTGGTGCAGAACTTCCGCCGGACCTGCGTCGCACCCTACGAGTTGGGCGGCCAGCAGATCCTGCCGGGCGACAAGGTCGTCATGATGTACGCCTCCGGCAACCGCGACGAGTCGGTTTTCACCGATCCGACCGTTTTCGATCTGAACCGCACCCCCAATCCCCACTTGGCTTTCGGTGGCGGAGGAATCCACTACTGCCTGGGCAGCCAGTTGGCCAAGGTCATGCTGCGCTCACTGTTCCGCGAGATCCACGTCCAGGCCCCGAACTTCACCACGGGTGATCCGGAACTGGTGCGCACCAACTTCATTCGCGGCGTGCTGAGCATGCCGTTCGACGCAGGAGCGCCGGCATGAGCGGATGGCGAGTGTCCGTCGACACCACGCGTTGTTCCGGGATCGGATTGTGTGAAGCGCTCATGCCGGAGACCCTGGAGGTGGGCGATGACGGGCACGCGCGTGTGCTCGACGCGTGCATCGACGACTCACAGCTCGAGCAGGTGGAGGAAGCGGTGCGAAGTTGCCCCACCCAGTCATTGTCGATCGAGCGGAGTGAGTGATCAGGCACCGTCATCGCGGTAGAGCATCGAGACGGCCTCGACACGATTCTCGGCACCGAGTTTGCGCAGGATGTGCTTGACGTGTTGCTTGACGGTGCCTTCGGCGATGAACAGCTTGGCCGCGATGGCAGCATTGGTGCGGCCATTGGCCATGTGCTCGAGGATCTCGGCTTCCCGGGAGGTGAGCAGGGCGCGCACCGAGCGCTGCGCATGGCGCACCGGCATCGTCGTGCCGTGGTCGCCGGTGCTCGCTGCCAGTGTGTATTCGTGGATGCCGGCCGCGGCGTCGGCGCAGTCACGCGACGCCGACTGCAATGCCAGGCCCACAGCCTGTAGGCGTTCGGCGGCACGCGCTCGACTGAAAGCGAGCGACAAGCCGTTGGCGTAGGCGGTCAGCACCTCGCAGTCGGCGTCGTCGGTATCGCGGTGCTGTCGGTAGCGGTCAGCGTGTATCAGCGCGACAACGTGGTCACCGGCCATCACGGGCGCAGCGACATAGGAATTGCTGCGCGAAGCGTCGGCAATGGGTCGATGAACTCGGGCGTCGTGCTGCACGTCGGTCACCACTCGGGCCTCCCGACGCCGCACGATCTCGGTCTCGAACAGTCCGCGCACCAGCGGTTGCGGCTGCTCCTGTCCCACCCTGTTGATCTCCGCGGCCCAGTCGGGATCGTCGGGAACGTAGACCGACTGCGAAACCCACACCCCGTCGACGATGCGGGAGAAGATGGCCCGGTCGAATCCGAGCCGGGTGACCAATTGCGGCGCCAACTCCATCAGGTCCTCGACCGTGCATGGGGCGGCATCCAGTCGCGCGAGCGCGTCGCCGAGTCCGCGCGTCCTGTCCCGCGCCCGTGCGAGATCCGCTTCCCGGTCGGCGAGCGTGCGCAGCGCGGCCAGCACGGCGCCCGCTTCGGCGTCGCCGTCGAGGGCATCTGCCAGCGTGGACCAGGATTCGGCGAGCACCGCTCGCGCCTCCCGCGATGACACCCGCGTCTGACCGGCCTCGATCAGACTCCGCAGCCCATCACACACAGCGCTCAACCGGTCAGCATGGCACCCATGTGACTGATCCCGCTTCAGGCCCTCAGTGTGAGGCACCGCACAAGAATAGACGACGTCTCGGACAGTGTCAGGGACACCGTATCAATGATACGGTCAGGTGTATGTCCGAGGGCTCCCGGCTCAGCCACCTCTCCTATGTGGTCCTGGGTGTCATCGCGGTGCGCGGACCCACCACCTCGTATCAGCTCAAGCAGTACGTCGCCGAATCCATCGCCTACCTGTGGCCACTGCAGCACGCCACGCTGTACCGCGAACCGCGCCGATTGGAGGACTGCGGGCTGTTGCAGTCCGAGACCGAGGAAGGCGGCCGACGTCGCCAGTTCTTCACCATCACGCCCGAAGGCCTTGATTACTTGAGGAATTGGCTGTGCGATCCCGGGACCGCTCAGCCCTCCGAGCTCCATGACGAGGCGCTGCTCAAACTCCATTTCGGTGAGCTTGCCGATCCGGCGACCATCCGGGACCTGGCCGAGAACCAGATCGTGGAACGCAAGGCCCGCTTGGCCCACTTCACCGATCTGCAGCACCGTTATCAGGATCGTCCTGGCATCGGCTACCCCTTGGCGACTTTGCGGGCGGGCCAAATGATCGAAAAGGCATCCATTGCCTTCTGGCGCGAAATCGCCGAGACCGCAGACGAACTCGCTCCCCCGCATCCAGAACGCACTGAACTGCCATCCCACCGCACCGACCGACTCGAGCGAAAGTGACTGCCCCATGGCCCTTCCCGACATCTTGCGCAATAATCTCGCCCTGCCCGTCGTCGCGGCCCCGCTGTTCCTCTGCTCCGGACCGGAGCTGGTGATCGCGCAGTGCAGCGCCGGCGTCGTGGGATCCTTCCCAGCGCTCAACGCCCGTCCGGCGTCGATGGTGCGCGAGTGGCTGGAACAGATCACCACAGCGTTGGATAGCCGGCGCCGTGAGCATCCCGAAACGGTGACGGCGCCGTTCGCGGTCAATCAGATCGTGCACAAGTCCAATGAGCGACTGGAGGAAGACGTCCAGGCGTGCATCGACTTCAAGGTCCCCATCGTGATCACGTCGCTGGGCGCCCGTGCCGACGTCAACGACGCCATCCACTCCTACGGCGGCATCGTGCTGCACGACGTCATCAACGACAGGTTCGCACGCAAAGCCATCGACAAGGGCGCTGATGGCCTGATCGCCGTGGCCGCGGGAGCGGGCGGGCACGCCGGCACCATCTCGCCGTTCGCGCTCGTCCAGGAAATCCGCGCGTGGTTCGACGGGCCGCTATTGCTGTCGGGCGCCATCGGGCACGGTCGATCCATCCTGGCCGCCCAAGCCGCCGGCGCCGATCTCGCCTACATCGGTTCGGCGTTCCTGGCCACGACCGAAGCCCGCACCGCGGACGCCTACAAGCAAATGGTCACCACCAGCGGCGCCAGCGACATCGTGTACTCGAACCTCTTCACCGGTGTGCACGGCAATTATCTGCGGGGCTCGATCGAGGCGGCAGGGCTGGATCCGGATAATCTTCCCGAATCCGATCCGTCGACAATGGATTTCGGCTCGGGCGGCAATACAGACGCCAAAGCGTGGAAGGACATCTGGGGTGCCGGCCAGGGCATCGGCCCCATCCGCGAGGTGGCCTCGACGGCCGAGCTGGTAGCCCGGTTGAGCGAGGAGTACGTGGCTGCGCGTGCCCGGTTGTTGGCCGAGGAGTTGACCTCTTCCGGCGTGTAACGCGGCTGCGTGTGGTGTGGCGATGGACTGCCTCAGGGGAGATTGCGCTCGACCGACGCCCTGATCATGCCGAGCCTTGCGCGGCGGCACCTATCAGCCAGGTGGTCAGTCCGGTGCGCAATCCTTCACTGAATCGGATCTTCGGATCCGGAAATCCCAGATCGTCGATCACACTACGAACCGGCTCGGTGGGAGTGGAAAACGGATACATACCGGCCACCAGGCTCAGGGTGGCCTCTCCGAAGAACGCGGCAAAATCCGGTTGTAGCCACGGCAGTTGCTCGCTGGTCAGTTCGGTGATCGCCCTGATGCTTTGCATCGCGCGCACCTTGAAGTCACGGGCGTAGTCCGCGGAGATATTGCGCTCCAGCACGGCGGACATCGCGCCGAGCAGCTCACACAAAAGCTGTCGCTCGACAAGGGTCTCTGCGACGATGCGCGCGAAGTGCTTCTCGCTGGCGTAACCAGCTTTTCGTCGATGAGGCGGCCCCAGTCGCTGCGCTAGTTCACTCACCCAATCCCGAAGCTCCCCGTCGAGCACCTCAAGGAGAATCGCTTCCCGGGTGTCGAAGTAGCGCAGCACATTGGACTTCGCCAAGCCCACCCGCTCGCTGATGTCTCGGAGTGTGACCCCGTCGACCCCCTTCTCGGATAACGCGATTCGCGCCGCAGTCAGGATCGCCGAGCGCCGCGCGGCCATCTGCTCAGGCCTGCGCGCGCGCTGAAAGGGCGAACTCACCCCTCAAATTTAGCAGACCAGAGTTCTGTTGTTAACAGACCATCGTTCTGTTAGCTTGGTCGCCATGGCTGATCTCCGACTGACCCTCCCCGACCTGTCCGGCAAACTGGCCGTCGTCACCGGCTCCAACAGCGGACTGGGACTGGCCACCACCAAGCGCCTCGCGGCCGCAGGGGCCGACGTACTGATGGCGATCCGCAACCGCGCCAAGGGCGAGGCGGCAATCGCCGAGATCCGCCTTGAGGTCCCGGACGCCAAGCTGACCATCAAGAAGCTCGACCTGTCCTCGCTGTCCAGCGTGGCCGCACTCGGTGCGGAGTTGAACGCCGAGGGCCGGCCTATCGACATCCTGGTCAACAACGCCGGCGTCATGCAGCCACCCCAACGTTCCACCACCACAGACGGATTCGAGCTGCAGTTCGGTAGCAACCACCTAGGGCATTTCGCCCTGACCGCCCACCTGCTGCCACTGCTGCGCGCTGCTGACCAGCCGCGCGTGGTGTCACTCAGTAGCCTCGCGGCCCGCATGGGACAGATAAACTTCGACGATCCCAATTGCGAGCGGCGCTACTCAGGCACCTCGGCTTACGGCCAGTCCAAGCTCGCGACATTGATGTTCGCCCTCGAGTTCGATCGGCTCAGCGAACGTCTGGGGTGGGGCCTGATGTCGAGCGCCGCCCACCCCGGCCTGTGTAAGACCAACCTGCAGATCAGCGGACCGACCCACGGCACGGAGAAACCCACGGCGATGGCGCGCTTTCACCGGTTCAGCCACCGCTACATGCCGTTCATGTGGCAGGACGTCGACGACGCCATCATCCCGGTGCTGTACGCGGCCGCCGACCCGAAAGCTCGTGGCGGTCATTTCTACGGACCGCGTGGTTTTCAAGAGTTGCGCGGCGGCGGAGTGGCCGAAGCGAAGATGCCTGCTCGGGCCACCAACGTCGAGGATCGCCGCCGATTGTGGGAGCTGTCCGAGAAGCTTACCGGCGTGCGCTATCCAACTGTCTAGATGTACGGGCTTCACGAGCGATGTCATGACCTGCAACAACGGCGACCTTCTCACTCGTTGCCCACAGCGAAAATTCTCCCGGCTGACGACGTTCGCGCCCCTGGCCAATTCGTCACAAGTGTGCAACCGCGAGCCTGGCGGGGCCAGTTCAGTCTCCACAAACATCTGCGCTTCAGACAGTATTACCGCTGTGGCACAAGGGATTCAGTTATGCGCTCACGCCACCGGAATAGAGTTGACGGAAAGTCGATCTGATCCGGCAGCACCACCCACCAATAGCAGTAGCCAATACCGGTAGTGAGGATCTCTCTGCTGAAGTCGTCGGCATCGACCTCGACGGTGATGGAACCATCGACCATGCCGGCGCGGATACCGTCAGCGATCGTTTCACGTAACCCCATAAGCCACTGTCGAATTCGGTCGCGAAGAGTACCGGTGTCATGCACCGCTTCGAAGTTGATGATGAACATGGCCCGTAGGAATGTGGGGTCTTCGGCGACGAACTGGCAGACCGCCTCGACTGGTGCGATGGCTCTGTCGAAACCGCTTGCATCTGCGGCGACGCCGATGTCGATGCGAGTCTCGTACTCGTTCAGGACCGCGTCCATAAGCGCTTCCTTGCTCCCGAAGCGTTCGGCCACCATCGCTCGGCTGTATCCGGCCCGCAGGCCGATGTCCTTCGCCGTGGTGTTGGCATATCCCTTCTCGACGATGAGTTCGATGGCCGCGGCGGCCAGACGTCGGGACGATTCATCGACGCGCTCGCGTTGTGTGCGTCGCTGCTTGGCCTCGGTCATCGCTGCGAAGCCGCGACCGCTGTTACCGGCACCAAGCGACGGCGTACCGGCCCGACTGCGGCCTGCGCAACAGACCACCGACGTCCGCTTTCGCAGTGAGAGGACGGCACCATGGTCTGACGATAGTCCCTCGCCCGTCTCGAGACCAATCTTGCTTGCCTGAATGCAAGCAAGTAAGTTGCTGGGATGGAACTGCGCCAGCTGGACGCGTTTGTTGCCGTCGCGACGGAGTTGCACTTTGGCCGTGCCGCCGTGAGATTGCATATCGGCCAGCCCACGCTCAGTGACCTGGTTCGGCGGTTGGAGCGAGAAGTGGGCGCCACATTGCTGACGCGCACGTCGCGGCGGGTGTCGTTGACCAACGCCGGTGCCGAGATGCTTGAACGCGCCAGGCTTATCCTGGATCAGGCCGGCGCGGCCGTCGCAGCAATGCACCAGTGGGCCGACGGCGACGTGGGTATCGTACGTCTCGGCATCGCCCCACCCGTTGCACCCGTACTGGCGCCTCATCTCGTCGCGGCCTTGCATGCCGACGCCCCTGGTGTGGAACTGCAGGTCCGTCGTATGTGGCCTTTCGACTTGGAGCGGGCGATTGCCGACGACACCATCGATGTCGCGATAACCTGCGGCCCGGTGCCTGCGATGACGGGGGTGGTCAGCGCAGTGTATTGCGGCGAGCCGTGGATGGTGGGATTACGTACTGGCCACCGCCTTACAGGCCGCGACGCTGTCGTACTGTCGGATCTTGGCGCTGAAACGCTCGGAATGCACAGTGAGGCATTATTTCCCGCATGGACCGAAGCGCAGAAGCGGGCGCTTCGGGTCGCAGGGGTACGCCCGACGATCGTTGAACTCGCCGACACCGATTTGTCTGCGTGGAAGTGGCCGGCACAGTCTGACGTGGACTGGATTCTCACAACGGCCTCGCTAGCAGTAAGTGACCTCGCGGCCACGATTCGACCCGTCACACCCCAGCAGGCGGTCCCGTTCATACTGCATTGGGCCCCTGGCCGAGCGACCAATCCCGCGGTGGGCCGGTTCGTGCGGTTGGCATTGGACGGCGACTTACCTCCGGGAATGGTGAGACGTTCCAATGAGCCCCGACGCAGCCAAGCTTCCTGAGCTCCGGGTACTCCAAGCGGTCGATGGCGGGTCGCCATCGAGCCAGAATGCACCTAGGAGAGCGCACCGAGGAGCTGGTTGAGCGCTTCGGCCATTGACGGATGAGAGTAAATCCCCCCACGCAGCTCAGTCGCCGTGATGCGGTGGCGTATAGCCAAGGCGACGATGTTGATGACCTCGTGACAGTCGTAACCGAGGAACGCTGCACCCAGGATCAGATCTGTGTCGGCATCAACGACGACCTTCATGAGGCCGTCGGGCGGTCGCGGTATCCGAGCACGCGCGACGGTGCCCAATTCCGACACAGGAAGGGAGGCCACCTTTACCTGATATCCGGATCGCCTCGCGTCGCGTTCGGTGATCCCGACCCGTGCCAGCGGCGGAGCGCTGAACAGTACGTATGGGACGGCCCGACGACCTGCGGTGTGGCGGGTTCCGTCACCGATCAACTGATCCAACACAATCCGACAATCGTCGAGTGAAATGCAGGTGGACTGCCCTCCACCGTTGACGTCGCCGACCGCGAACACGTGAGATTGATTGGTCCGCAGGTGATCGTCGACGACGATGGTGTCGTCGGCCCGCGTGACGATGGCAGCATTGCGCAAATTCAGCTCCGTAGTCGCCGGCCGCCACCCCGAGGCGACCAGGATGGTGTCAGCCTGCACCGTCGAGGTGGCACCGTCGACCCGATAAGTGACGGCCGACCCATCGACGAGGGTCACCTTCGCTGCGGTGATCAACTCCACCCCGGCGTCACCCAACGCCTCCGAAACACAGCGGACGACATCGTCGTCCTCAGATTCGAGGATCATCGGTCGTCGCTCGAGAACCGTCACTTCGCCGCCAAAGGCGGCACACATTGCAGCGAACTCCAGTCCGACATACCCCCCGCCGAGCACGACGACCCGACGAGACACTCGCACAGCGGAAAACAACTCCGCGGTGCTCACCGCCCGTGGATTACCACGCAAGCCGGGAACACTGGGCCAGATGGGTTCGGATCCAGTCCCGATGACAATGGCGCGGCCCGTGACCATGACGATCGAAGACTGCAACTGGACTCTGACTGTATGTGGATCGACGAAACTCGGGGTGCCCGTGAGGACTTCGACGCTCGGAATCGCGCCGAGTATCGCGAGAGCTTCGTCGCGCATTTCCGCGGTCAGCGCAGCGGCGGCCTGCAACGCCGACGAATGTGCTTCTTCAGTTGCAGCGGCCGCCCGTTCAGGATGAAACAGGATCGATGAGGTGGGAACACAGCCCAGGTGGATACGTGTCCCGACGTACAAGCGATCTGAGCGCTCGATCATCACGACATGTTTGCCCTGCCGACCCAGCGCCGTAGCAAGCGTGTTGGCGCCCTCGCCGAAGCCGATGACGATCACGTCGGCGTCGATACGCAGTGCCGCCGCCACGAGCTGGATTCTTCTGTCGTCGGCACCAGGCGACGTGCCTCGACGGATCCGTCGCTCACCCACGGGAGGCGGTCGTCGGCGCGTTGGGCGACGCCGCACCCATCCGAGTTCGGCAACTCTCCTCCGGCTGATGTGCCCGACTGAAGTGGGTGATGATCCTACGGACGATGTCGGTGTGTCCGACCACCGACGGGTGTACGCCGTCTGCCAACCAGTAGTCCTGGGACGGCGGCGTACCCGTACGCAGACAGACCGCGTCGGGATCGATGCTTCTGACCATGTTGGCAACACTGTTCAGATCCTCTGCCAGCCAATAGGAATCGGCGCTCTGTTCGTGCCGTGGATCAGCTGGCGGAGGGGTGATCAGCGTCGTCCCCACATGGGCCTCGCCTTGGGCCATGGCTTGCAGCGCTGACAGGTTGCGATGCGTCTCCGCCATCGAGACGCGCAAAACGCCAGAGGCGGCACCGTGGCGGCGAGCATCGTCGACCCCCAGCATGATCAGGATGTGTTGGGGTCTTTGCGATATGAGACCCGGCAGTGCCGCGAGCGCCTCCGTTGTGGTGCATCCGGTCGAGCAGTGATCGACGAGCTCGACATGGGTTCGGGCCGCGGCCAGTACATCGCTCAGCAGTGCGACCCAATGGACAGCATCAACGCCCATGGATGCGCCGAGCACCCCGATGCGGCTCCCCCCGGGAAGACACAGCGACGCCAACGCTACTCGGAAGTCACTGTCCGCCAATAGATATTCAACAATGTCCGCTCGTACGGCTTCGCACGAGCGGCCACTCGGATGGCGGTGTGACCCCGTAAGATTTCGGTGGACTGCAGCGGGGCTTCTCTCACATTCGTCGTTGGGCACCCGAGCGCTGACCGCCCTGTGTTGGTGGTGCGACGCGGACCAGAGCGCGTCGACGGTGTTGACGACGACACGCTGCGCATCGGTCCCGTCATCCCCCGCCGAACGGGGTGCGCGACGCGGGATGACGGGGCCGCCAGTCATCGTTCGTTGTCGTCGATTCGGTTCAGGAAGCTCCGAATGTAGTCACTGATCTCTTCGCCGTGCGTTTCCAATGCGAAGTGCCCGGCGTCGAGCAGGTGGATTTCGCCGTTGGGGAGATCTGTGCGGTACGCCTCGGCGCCTGCGGCCCCGAAGATTTCGTCGTTCTTGCCCCAGGTGACCAGTAGCGGTGGTTGGTGGGTGCGGAAGTACTCCTGGAACTTGGGGTAGCCGTCCAGGTTGAATTGGTAGTCCCAGAACAGCTGGAGCTGGATGGCGTCGTTTCCGTTGCGGTCCAGACCGGCTTGATCGAGCAGCCAGGCCTCCGGGGCGATGCGGTCGAGGCGGTCTGCGGGGACTCCATGGGTGTACTGCCACCGTGTCTTGTCGGCCGTCAGGTATTGGCGCACGGCGTCTTCGTTGGCGGCGCGGTCCTTCGCGTGAGCGAAGAGTACGTCCCAGAACGGGGTGAAGCCCTCCATGTAGGCATTGCCGCTTTGGCTGATGATGGCGGTGATGCGGTCGGGGCGGGTGCTGGCGATCCGCAAGCCGATCGGCGCGCCGTAGTCGTGGATATAGATCGCAAATCGCTCCAGCCCGAGGTGGTCGATCAGTTTCTCGGTGATCTCGGTGAGCCGGTCGAAGCTGTAGGTGAATTGGTTCACCGACGGCATCGATGAACGCCCGAAGCCGATGTGGTCGGGGGCGACCAGATGAAACTCGTCAGACAGGGATGGGATCAGGTTGCGGAACATGTGCGAGCTGGACGGAAAGCCGTGCAGTAGGAGCACTGTCGGTTTCGCGGGGTCACCGGCCTCTCGGTAGAAGACCTGTTGACCATCGATGGTCACGGTGCGATAGCGGGTACTGAACGGGTTCACAGGGCACCTTCTCAGAGATTGATTGATGATCAGCTCAAGGCTGCACGGCAGTGGTCACGCAGAACAAGACGGAAAACTCCATTGCAGCCATCGCCCATACCGATCAGACGACGTCGCGCACAACGCATCTTGTACGCCCGCAGAGTAGTCAGATGGCTACGGCATCCAGGATGGCTGTGGTTGTGGCCACGTCCCGTCGAATTGATCGTCTAAGCCCATGGCAGCGATCGCATACTGCGTCTTTATCGCGATCGCGCTCGCGTGCAAACTCACAGGACACAGCGCGATGACAGGCGGGGCACGGGTGCTGTGGCACGACTCTGCATCGCGGTCGACATTCGGCGCAGTGAGCCACGTATCGAGTGGAGGAGTCCGGCGATGGCCGATTCGCGCCCACCCCCACCGCCGTGTGAAGTTCAAAGAGCCGCCGGCAGTGGGCCATCCGCTCTACCAAGTCCACGACCGCGATCTCGGCCGGTGATCCTGTGGTCGAGCGCCGCGGTGATCGTCGTGCTGGCGATGGTGCTGCTTCTCGGTCTCCAGTTCCTGCAGGCGTCGATGGCGAGAACGCTCGTCGGGGCCGCGCCGTGGAGTGGTAACTACACGGATGTCGGTGCCCTCCTACTGTGGACACTCGGCGACACCACCGAGCCGGGCTACGCTCACGCGGCTTTTGCCGGTGTCCTCATGCTGCTCGGTGGATACGCCGCACACCGTGGTCATGCGCACGAGAGCCGCTGGGCCGGCTTCCCCGTCACCTCGGGAACCGGATTGTTCCCGTGGGCGCTGGGCAGCGCAGCGTTGGGGCTGGTCTTCAGCAACCTGGCGTGGGGCTGGACCATCGCCGCGTCCGGAATCTGGCAGCCAACGTTTGTTCCATTCGCCTCGGTGCCGGCTGCGGTCGTGCTGCTCTACGGCGGCAGTACGCCAGTGTTGCTGACCGGCGCCGCACTCGGCGCCGGCCTGACCACACCGATCGCACTCGCAGTGGTGAATCTCTGCTGCCGTCCGTTGGGTCTGCCCAACGTCATCGGTGCCACCACTGGCATGTGGGTCAGTGCGGTCATCGCCTTCGCGCTGTGTCGTCATCTCCCGTGGATTCCCGTACGGCTGGTCGCCGTGCCCCGCTGCCACGCGAGGTCACCACACACATTCCGAGACACCGCACCGCAAGGGCCGAAGTGGTTGGCTCGCCGCATAATGGCCGATTTCGCCGAGGCGCAGTTCATCGGAAACGAATGGGCGGGTGCTGCACTCCTTTTGGGCATCATGCTTTCTTTTCTCCTATCTCCGGCACTCGCGAGCGGTGCCGGAGAGCTGCTACCCCGGCTGCTGGGCGCGCAGATCATGACCTCTGCGCTCTCTGTGACGCTGTGGCACCGACAATGGGCCAAGTACGGCTGGTATCCCAGCTTCGTGCCGGTGGTCTCCATCGCTCCAGCAACCGTCATCATGTGCGGCGGCTCACTGCAGTCCATCGTGGTCGGCGCGGTCCTGGGCGCATTGGTCGGACCGCCGGTGGCAGCAGCGATCGCCCGCAGACTGCCCGCAGACTTCCATCCGTTCATCGGTAACGTCGCCGCGATGGCCAGTGGGACGGCGCTGGTAGCGACGGTTCTGACTGTGGGGCGATGCCTCATTTGAGGCTGATCCGGTAAAGCACGAGGACACGGGGCCCTGGGCTACGACGGCCGGTTGCGGCCGAAGGTCAGAGGTCGAAGGGAGCGAGGTCAGCCGGACGTGGCGCCACCGGCTTACGCTCAGAAGACTAGCGGCCTGACACCATTGCCGCTGCGCCACGCTGGCTTTGACGCGACACGCAAACTGATGCTCATCGCTGTCCTCTTCGCTCGGTTACCGCGTCGCGCACCGCAGGCGCCACCTCCTCGATGAAAAGCCTGGTCTGTGTGAGGTCGTCATCGGGGGCGCCGAAGATGAAGGTGTCCATGCCGGTGTCGACGGCCAGCGCCGTCAGCTCATCGGTCCACTGTGAGACCGTTCCTCTGAATGGATCGCCGGACGCCCGCTGGTTGATCTCGCCGAAGACGTTGTACGCACGGATGATTGAACCCGGGTCGCGCCCGGCTTCGGCCGCACCCCGGTCGATCTGCTCGTTCATGCCTGGGAGCGCCTCCGGTGGGAAGTAGGAGTTCGACGGGAGCCACCCGTCGGCGTGCCCGCCGAGGTATCGCAGCAGTTTCGGCCCACCCACACCGAGCCAGATCTGCATCTCGTGGGCAGGTCGGGGTCCGGGGTGCACGCCCTGCAGCCCGTAAAAATCCCCGGCGTATTTGACCGAACGCTCGCCTGACCACATGAGTCGGGTCACTTCGACCGCATCCCGCAGCGCCTGGGCGGCCTCGCCCGGCGTCCGTCGCGGCCCGCCCATGGCGGCGATCGCATCCCAGAACGCTCCCGCTCCGAGGGCCAGCTCCACCCGCCCGCCGGAGATGACGTCCAGGCTCGCCGCCGTCTTGGCCAGGACCGCCGGGTTGTGCAGCGGGAGGTTTGCAACGTCAGGCACCACCCGTACCCGTTGGGTGCGAGCCAACAGGGTAGCCATGAACGCCCACGCTTCGAAGAAGTGCTTCTGATAGGGATGATCTTGTACGCCAATGAAATCCACTTGCTCGTCGGCGATCTCGGCGATGGCGTAGCTGTTGTCGAGCAGATCTGGACTCGGAGTCACGAAAACCCCGAATTGCAGTTTTCTTCCGTAGTCGGTCATGTCTGGTTCCTTTCGGTCATTCCGTCTTTGCGGGGCACGGGGCCGTGGCCTCGCACTGCTCGTCTTGCCGGCCTTTGACTCGCGTCGTCACCGACCTCACTGATCGGCCGGTTCGTCGACGACGCGGATCAGCACCCTGCCGGCCGCGGCGCCGGCCTCCACAGCCAGATGAGCCTCGGCGGTGCGTGCGAGCGGTACCACAAGGCCGATTCTGGGACGAAGACCCCCGTTGCGCAGACAGTCGTCGATGTCGGCGACGGCGGCCACTTTGGCCTGCACAGGCACCGTGTACACGTAGACGAAGCGAACCGCAGCGTTGGCGACCATCGCCCGCACCATCGGGAGACAGACCTCGTCCGACGGGGAAGCGGTCGAGTAGGCGCTGATGACACCGCCGTCGGCCAATGCAGCCAGATCGATGTCCAGATTTTCGTTCACGGCGACGTCGACGATGCGGTCGGCCCCGCAGTCTCCGAGGGCCGTTCGCAGGTTCGCCGTGTCCGCACTTCCGGAGACCAGTACCGACTCGGCGCCGGCCCGCCGGGCCGCATCCACCTGCTCGGCTCGGCGCACCGTCGCAACCACCCTGGCGCCCCTCCACGTCGCGAGCTGGATGGCTGCGGCGCCCACGGCCCCTGCTCCGCCGTGCACCAGAACGCGCCGACCTTCGAGCCTGCCGTCGGCGAACAGGCACCGGTGCGCCGTCATCGCCGGCACTCCCAGAGTCGCACCGACCTCGAACGAAACCTCCTCGGGCAGTGGGACGGCGTTCTGCGCGGGCACGGCGACATACTCCGCCGCTGTACCTGCCGCTCTGCCGGTCTGAGCCTCGTAGATCCAGACCCGTTCGCCGATGCGCTCCGGCGTGACGCCCGCCCCCACCGCCTCGACGATTCCCGCGCCGTCCTGGTGCGGGATGATCCGCGGGTACCGCATGGGCCCCACGAATCCGATCCGATTCTTGACATCACTCGGGTTGACTGCCGAGACGTGCACGCGGACGAGCACCTCGCCTGCGCCGATTCGGGGACGAGGCAGTTCACCGAATCGCAGAACATCCCCTGCCGGGCCCTGCCTGTCGTAGTAGATGGCGCGCATGCCACTCCCTCATCCCCATCCGGCGTACATAAATGAAACGGTTCCGTGACAGCACCCTGATCGACCCGCCGACTCCGCGGCCAACGCAAACGCGCTGCCCACTGGGGTATTCACCATGTCAGCGGGTGACAATCACGCGCCGAGCTGCGCCGGAATGGCGGCCATGTCGGCCAGGTCCCACACATCGGCGAACAGGTTGTTCTCCACCCGGTAGACGGTGAACTGCGCGATCGCCACCCGCCGATTCGTCGGCGGCACACCGAGATAGGCCCCACGGTGAGTACCGGTGACGGTGAAGTGCAGCGAGACCAGAGCTCCGTCGATCGCGAGATTCCGGACTTTCCAATGCCAATCCGGAAACGCGGCGAAGATGGGAGCGAACTGGGTCGCCACGGTATCGCGTTGCATCGGGGCGTCGTTGACCCGAATCGTCGGTCCGTAGAACCTCGTCATCTTGTCGAGGTCATGAGCGTTGCACGCGTCCAGATACGCGGTGTACAACTCTTCGAGCTCGGCACGTGTACTCATCGACCACCTCCGTTGCGCTGCCCAACCTCGAGCGAGTCCGCCATCACCGCATCCATCCGCCGGCGACGTCGAGGGTGGAGCCGGTGATGTAAGAAGCGCTCTGCGACAACAGGAAACAGACTGCATCGGCGATCTCCTCAGGCCGCGCGAGCCGGCCGAGGGCATTCATCGACCGGGTCACATCGTCCGGCGCAACGTCCGCCAGGGCCGGATGGACGTAGTCGGCTCCGTTCTCGGCGGCCATGTCGGTGGCGGTTCCACCGGGCGCGACGGCGTTGATGGCGATGCCGGCCTCGGCCAGTTCCGGTGCGAGATTGAGCGCCATGGCGGACACCGCGGCCTTACTGGCGGCGTACAGCGTGTGGTGATGGACGGCGATGCGCGCGCTGACCGACGAGGTCAACACGATGCGACTGCCCGCGGGCATGACGGCCGCCGCGACCTGCACCGCGAACAACTGGCCGGCGACGTTGGTGCGGAACACCTTCTCGAAATCGTCGATCGTGATGTCGGCCAGTCGTGCGAAGTGTTCGACACCGGCATTGCTGGCCAGCAGATGCAGGGCGCCGAACTCCTCGACGACGTTGGCGACGACGTCGGCGATCTGAGCTGGGTCGGTCACGTCCCCACCGAACGCTTCAGCGCGGTGTCCACGCGAGCGCAGGTCCTCGACGAGCTCCCGTGCTACGCCGGCGTTGGACCGGTAGTTGACCGCAACCGTGGCACCGGCGTCGGCCAGTCGAGACGCTATCGCAGCACCGATGCCGCGGCTTCCGCCGGTCACCAGCGCGACGCGGCCCTCGAATGTCGAACTCATATCAGTCTCCTCAGATCCCCGTCTCGATATCAGGCCGTCGGTACCGCGTCGAGCGCGGGGTAGTCCGTGTAACCCCGCTCGTCGCCCCCGTAGAAGGTGGCGCGGTCAGGAGTGTTGAGCGCAGCACCCTCAGCGAGACGGCGAGGTAGGTCAGGGTTGGCCAGGAACGCCGCCCCGAAAGCGATGAGGTCGGCGGTGCCGTCCTCGACGAGGCCGACCTCGCCTGGGCCGGTGATCCCCCCGGGAGTCGCGGGGTTGAGGACGAACGTTCCGCCGAACCGACGGCGCAGCTCGTTGGTGAAGTCGCGATCACCGACCTCCATGACATGCAGGTAAGCCAGGCTCTTCGACGCCAGGACGTCCACCAGGGCGCGGTACGTGTCGTGGTAGCCGTCCTCTTGGATGTCGTTGAGCGGGTTGGCCGGTGAGATGCGCAGACCGACGCGGTCGGCGCCGATGGCGGCCGTCACGGCGTCGATGACACGCAGGGTCAAGCGAATACGATTGTCGACCGATCCGCCCCACCGGTCGGTGCGGAGGTTGGCGTTGGTGGACAGGAACTGATGCAGCAGATATCCGTTGGCGCCGTGCACCTCGACGCCGTCGAATCCCGCGGCAACGGCGTTGCGTGCCGCTTGGGCGAAGTCGAGCACCGTTTGAGTGATCTTCTCCTCGTCAAGTTCTTCGGGAACCACGTAGGGCTGCCTGCCGTCGAGGGTGAACACCTCACCTGCCGCAGCGACCGGTGAGGGCCCGACGGGGGCCATGCCCGCTGGGAGCAGGCTCGGATGGCCGATGCGACCGGTGTGCATGAGTTGGGCGAAGATGACACCGCCTTTGGCGTGCACCGCGTCGGTGACGACCCGCCACGCCTGGACCTGTTCGTCGGAGTGCAGACCGGGGGTGTTCGGATATCCCTGCCCGATGACCGATGGCTGCGTGCCCTCGGTGATGATCAGGCCGGCGCCGGCCCGTTGGCTGTAGTACTCGGCCATGCTTGGCGTCGGCGTCGCGCCAGGGCCGTATGCGCGGCTGCGCGTCATCGGCGACATGACAGTCCGGTTCTTCAGTTCAACGCCGCCGACTGTGATGGGGTCGAAAACAGTACTCATGGCTTTTCCTTCGTCTTGAATGTTCGTCAGGCCACGGGCTTGTGACCTCGTTCTCACCGCCAGCTCCGTACCGTCGCCGCCCGGATACCTGTTCGAACAGGTATCAGTGCGGATTCATTCCCCTCCTCGTGAAGCCTTCTACCTCAACGTGTTCGTGCACGTGTAGGTGCAGCTAACTGACATATGTTGGAGTAACCTGACTGGACATGAAACGCGCGTCGCGCCCGGGCAACCCGATTGACGCACCGCCCGATTCCAGCGTCCCTGTACCTTCGGCTGCGCAGAGTGGCCCCATCAGCCACGCGATCTTCCGCGTGGCGCGGTTGCATCGGATGATCGCCGGCCATCTGTTGCGGGAGGTGGGGCTGCACCCCGGGCAGGAGATCGTGATGATGCATCTGTGGCAGGCGGGGCCTCAACGCCAAGCCGATCTCGTGCGTGTTCTCGACTCCGACGCCGCCACCATGACGAGGTCGATCCGTCGTTTGGAGACCGCAGGATTCGTCCGCCGCGTCCCGACTCCGGCTGATAAGCGGGCCTGGTTGATAGAACCCACCCCCGCGAGTATCGGGCTGCGCCGACGCGTGGAGGCGATCTGGGCCGAACTCGAAGACGCCGCAGTCAGCGGACTGGACGCCGCGCAACGCCAGACCATCGAACAGAGTCTGCTCACGTTGGAAGCGCGACTGAGCCGCGCCGCAGACGGCCTGACCCGCCAGAGCGTGACCAGGTCCTAGCGCCAGGCCGGCACGCGGGTCGACACCACTCATTCGAGTGGGATTACCGCCCCGCGCTCGGCCTCGGTGCGGGGGCCGAAGTAACGGCGTTCGGATTCCTGAATGGGCAGGTCGTTGATGCTGGCCTCGCGGCGGCGCATCAGCCCGGCGGTGTCGAACTCCCACAGCTCATTGCCATAGCTTCGCCACCACTGTCCAGACTGGTCACGGCACTCGTATTGGAACCGCACCGCGATTCGATTACCGTGAAAGTCCCACAGGCTCTTGCGCAATGCGTAGTCACGCTCGCGCCGCCACTTGTCGGTCAAGAACGCGACGATCTCTTCGCGGCCGGTCACGAACTCCGTTCGGTTGCGCCACAGGCAGTCCAACGTATACGCCCTGCTCACTCGTTCCGGGTCGCAGGTATTCCATGCGTCTTCGGCCGCCTGCACCTTGACCAATGCCGATTGCTCATCGAACGGCGGCAACGGCGGGCGGGACACATCGACGGGCACCGTGACGACCTCCTCCGACGACCGACCGCACTCGTGAGCGGCCGGACACGACAAGTGTCGCCGCCGAGACGGCTTCCGGAAACGACGAAGTTCAGATAACTGCAATCGGCGATGGCGATCGATAGCAACCGTGGATACCGGCCTCGGTTGGCTAGTCGTCAGAAATCACCCACGCTCGCCCTCGGCGACCCATCAACAGTGGCACCATGGTTTAGGCTCACGACTTGTGCAGTGACGCAATGGTAGTAGCGGAAGGCTCCCCGACATGACGGCTCTTCGGAGAGACCTCCGCCGCCTTGGCGTCCTCCTGTCCACTCTGGTGGCGGCGGCGTGCGTCACGGCCGGCCCGTCCCTGACTCGCGAGCCCGAATGCAGCGACGTGGCCGTCATCTTCGCACGAGGCACCAACGAGGCGCCCGGCGTCGGAGAGGTCGGGCAGGCATTCGTCGACGCTCTGCGATCGCGCCTGCCGGGCCGCACACTCGACGTATACGGTGTGAACTACCCGGCCTCATACGATTTCGCGACCGGTGTGCAGGGAGTCATCGACACCAGCCACCGCATCGAGGCGACCGCCGCGGCATGCCCGCAATCCCGGATCGTCCTCGGTGGTTATTCACAAGGCGCCGCGGTGACCGGCTATACGCTGATCGATTCACTTCCGCCGGGATTCGTCTTACCTGAGGGCCTTACGGGCCCGATGCCGCAGACGGTCGCGCCGCACGTGGCGGCGGTCGTGATGTTCGGCACGCCGAAGCCGTGGGTGGTCAATCTGCTGGCCAGCCAGGCGCCGCCGATGAGTATCGGTCCCGACTACACCGCCAAGATGCTCCAGCTCTGCGCACTCCGCGATCCCATCTGCGATACGGGAGGGCTCGACCGCGCGGCACACCACGCCTACCTGGACAACGGCATGATAGGCGAGGGCGCGGATTTCGCCGCGCGAGCCATCTGAACGCCATGAGAGTCGATCGAAAGACGGAAACGCCGCGCAGGAATTCATCGGCACACCCGATCGCAGCCATGTGAATCTGCGTCTTCCGCTGGTTCGCAGGGTGTTCCACACTGTCGGTGTGCCAACGAGTTCGGTCATCGTCTGGAGCTGGTCGGTCACCGGGGCGCTCGCGGTGACTTTGTTTTGCGCTGGCGCGCCGCTGCTTTCGGCCACGCAAGCCGTCGCCGAACCGCCACCCCTTCCGCCGTCGCAGCCCCGGGTCCCCGGCGGCCAAGGCGCGCCCTACGGACCAGTACAGGTGACGCCTCCTGCATTCGTCAACGGTCCACCCCGCGCCGAGTTCGACACCGGGGGTGTAGCCGCCGGCACACTCTCGGACTTGGGTGGGCCCATCGCCGGAATGCCCAACGGACGACCAGGCCCGGCCATCCGCATCGCCGTGGGTGTCGCAGGGCCCCAAGGCGCTGTCGGCGGCACGACGCTGTCCGACCTCGACCCCGGCGCCATCGCATCGCAGGACCCTGCGCCGCCCGCGCATCCGCCGGCGGGACCGTCGGTCGGCGTCGACCTAGCTGGGCCGCAATCGCCCCCTGTCGCGATCGGGTCCGGCGAATGATCTGTCGCGTTCCGTTCGCGATGCGTTGCGGTGCAACCGCGACTGCGGTCCTCGCCGCCCTCGCGCTCTCTGTGCCCACAGCCGGACCGGCGCAAGCCGAAGTCAAACCGATGGCGTCCAAGATCGACACAAAAGTCACGCGCGGCGGTAACAGTTTGACGCTGACGCTGGCGAACGAGACGGTGAATTCGGTGCCCAACCTCGCAGCGGCCGCCAACTCCCGAGAAGCATTCGTCACGTACGAGGCCACGGCCAATGTCGGCGGCGGGGACCTTCCCATCACCGACAGCTACTTCGTGGCCGGATATCAATTGGGTTGTCAGACCGATGTTTCCAGTGGATTGCAGCTCGGTGGTGCGGGTGCCATCGCGCCGGCCGCCTCGGTCGGCCTCACCGGCCAAGGGCCTGGCGTCAACGCCGGACTGGGCGGCGGGCTGACCGGCTATCTGCAGACGAACCTCCAACCCGGCGTGATCGTCGACCTGCCCATGGCCAGTATGCCGTTGAGTCCCGGAGGGCTGGGCATGCTCGATGTCACCAATGTGCATGTCAAGGCCGATGCGTGTGGTGGCCCGGTCACGATCAGGTCATTCGCCTATGTTCGCATCGGCACCGACGTCGAGCGATCGGAGTTCGCCGTGTACGGCGATCCCACCGAGATCTAGTTGCGAAAGCGCGTCACGTCAGTGTGATCGCGTTTCCGTACCCCATATTGCGGGTGCGCCGCCCGGGTGAGATCGACGCCATGGACAATGCCGATTTCGCTGCGGCGCTTCGTGATAGCGGCCAGGATCAATTGATCCTCTCGGGCATCAGCACTGACGTCTGCGTGTCCTTCGCAGCGCAATCGGCAGTGGCAGCCGGATACGGCGCGTGGGCCGTTACCGACGCCTCGGGGACGTGGAGCACGCTGGCAGCCGACGCCGCGTGCGATCGCATGGCACGCGCCGGTGTTGTATTGACGAGTACGGTGGCTGTTGCCGCAGAGCTGCTGGGCGACTGGCGGACCGAAGGCGGCGACGCCATCGCGGAGATCTTCGGTCGCTACGCCATTCCCGCCTATTCGTCCCTTCTGGCCTTTACACGCACCTAGCGCGGCGAGGTGCCGTCGGTGCTCGGATCGCCCGACTTCGCCCAACCGGGTGGAACGGCAGCGGGGTCGTCGCGTGCCATGCCGACGAAGCGGTTGACCGCTTCGGTCGGTGCGCGATCCGGAATCCACTGCAGGGTATAGGGCACGAAGCGCGGCCTCGTCACCGGACGCACCACGGCGGCCATGCCGTCGTCCGCGATCGAACCGGTCGTCAAGATCCAATCGACCTCGGCCTGCGCCGGCCATGCCGCCGCCGAGACGTGGTTGTCCTCCAGCTCGACGGTATGTGGCGAAACTCGGGCTGCTTCGAGCGCCTGTCGCTGCGCCGACACCCATGCCGGGAAGAGGAAGTGGCTCTGGATACCCATCGTCTCGTGTGCCAGATCGGTCAGGTCGATCTGCGGCAGCTGTGCTAGCCGATGATCGGGTCGGACGCTGGCAAGCAGCGGCTCAGCGCAGATCACCTCACTGACGGCATGCGGCGGATCAGCCACGATTCCGCAGGTGATGGCGACATCAACCGACCCCTCAATCAGGGCCTCCTGCAGATGGAACAGCCACATCCGCGTGACGATCACCTCGACGTCCGGCGCCTGCGAATGCAGCACCTTCTGCAAGTGCTTCACCAGAATTGGAGCGGCCAGGGGCGTAATGCCCAGTCTGACTGTTCCGGCCTCACCCTGCGCGATGCGCTGCACCGCGGCTCCGGCGATCGCGACCTCATTGAGGATGGTCTTCGCTCGATCGAGCAGGTCGCTACCTGCCGCAGTGAGCGCCACGTGCCGTGTGCTCCGTGTCAGCAACGCGGTCCCCATCTCCCGCTCCAGCCGGCGCATCATGTCACTCAGCGTCGGCTGGCCAATGCTCAACTTCTCGGCCGCTCGTCCGAAGTGCAGTTCGGTCGCAACGGCCACGAAGGCCTCAAGTTGACGTAACTCCACGCCCTCATCGTAGAGCCGCCTGCCAGCGTCACTTCCGACCTGGACTCGGCACCGCGCGGTCCCTGGAGCACGCGCCGCTCCTCGATGCATGGCTGTGAACGCTTCAGTGAGAGCCTTTCTTTCAGAGGTCCCTGTCGCGTAGCCACCTGCCGATGTGATCAGCAACATCGTGCCGCCGCTGCTCCAGGATCGTGTTGTGGCCCATATCCGGAAAGATCTCGGCGGTGGTTCTGTATCACGCGCGGTCGCTTGCGTCTCGTTGAGGCTGAACGAGCCATCGTGTTCCGCCCCGCGCACGAGCAACGGCGTGTCCACCAAATGCGGTCGCGGGAGTTGCCGCCACATCATTCCGAGTACAGCGGCCCGGACCCGCTTTTCACGGAGGCTGCTCATATGCGTGGCGATGATGGAGGCCGGGTTGGTCGGCGAGTAGAAGGCCAGGCGCGCGGAGTCGATGGAGCTGACTTCACGCAGAGACACGCCTGCGGCCAAGACGCTCGCCATGAGCAGTGGCCGGCGCGATGCCACGCGCCGTGAATGAAAACCACTGGCGTCGCGTATGCGTCGGTGCACTTATCCTTATCGATCACGTCCAAGGTCACGCGGCTGACTTCGTCGACCTGCCCCTCATTACGCGATCGGGCGCGCCTCATCGCGTGACGCCTTCTCCGTAGAGCCAGTCGAATCACTCGCTGAGAGGCTGGGGTTGAAGTGTGGCCGCCAGTTGCAACGGCCGGTAGGACAGGTTGTTGCCATGGTGGAATCGACCTGCGTTGTTACGGCTCTCGGCTTGGAACGGCAGCATCAGGTGGCAGGCGTCGCGTTCACCCCCGAGCCGCTGATGCAACGGCGGACGTCACGATTCCGGAATGACGTCGCGCCGGAAGCGGCGCGCGGCAAGGGCGTAACAGCCAATTGCCAGCAGCTGCATGGTCGGCACGAGGATCAGCAGGGCGCGGCCCAGGGATTGCGTGCCCAAAGCACCAGCCAGCGAGTCGCTGACCACGCCGGTCAGGAAGGGTCCGACCGCACCCAGCGTCGCGTTGAAGAACAAGAACACCGCCGACGCCGTCGCGCGATGCTCGGGAAGGACCAAGCGCTGTATCGCCGCGATGGAAGGCGCCAGATATGCGATGCCGATGACATAGGACAGTGCCAGAAGGACAACACACCACACGCGGTTCTCGACAACGAATGCCAGCACCGACGCCGGCAACAGTGCCGCGATCAGAATCACGACGATCCAGAGCAACCAGCGCGGATCGCGGGCTGCCAACCCGTCGGCGATACGGCCGACGATGAACAGTCCCAGAACTCCGAGAAGGCCTGTGAGAAGGCCGTACTCGATACCGACCTCGCCCAGCGACATCCCCCGGGTACGCATCAGGAAAGCGGGCGCAAAGGTCGTCAGCGAGTAGCCCGCCGCAGACACCAGCGCAGTCCCGGCCACCATCGCGAGAAAGCTGCGTTTGCGCAGAAGATGCCACCAGTGCAGCGATGCATCACCGCTGCGCGGTGGCGGAGTCGGCAAGCTCTGGCGGACCCCGACAACCCACAGCACCACCGGGGCAAGAAGTACGCTGATGGCGCCCATGGTCACGAAAGCGCCGCGCCAGCCCATGCTTTCGGCGAGGAGCCCGCCACCGAGCAGGCTGGCGGCGCTGGCCAGCGGGATCGCCATGGTGGTGACTGCCAGCGGCGCCGATCGGTTGTCCGGAGCGAAGTTGCGCGCCACATAGGCATGCGCTGCCGGTGTGCTGCCCGCCTCGCCGATGGCCACCCCGACACGGGTCAGCGCGAGCTGCAGGCCGGAGTGGACCGCACCGCCGAGCATGGTCATCGAACCCCACAGCGTCAGGCAGCCGGCGATCACCGCACCGAAAGCGCCGCGGTCGGCGACGCGCGCGATCAGGATGCCCACCACGGCGTAGACGATGAGGAACCCGAACCCGTTGATGACACCAATGGCCGTGTCGGACAGCGCGAGGTCCTGCTTGATCGGCTGGGCCAGGACGCCAGGCAAAAATCTATCGACGTAATTGAGGGTGCCGACGAGGGCGAGCACCATAACCGCGGTCCAGGCGCGTGCCGGTGGATGCGCTGCCGCGGTGGGCGGCGCGGTGTCCTGTGGTGTCGACATCGTTCTCCTCGGCAGTAGCTACCGAGCAGCTTGGCAGACGCACCACAGCGGCCTATCGGTGGTCCCGCTCACCTCCATCGCCGGCTCCTGCAGCACCAGAGCGACCATCGACGCCTCGGGAGGGCGCATGTGACCCAGAACGCGCGGCTCAGCGAACTCGACAACGTCCTCGTCACCCATCTCGATATTGAGGACACAGAATCCATCGAACCTGAACCCACGCTCGTCGCCAGCTCTGTGCGGGGTCCTCCGCTTTCCTAGCGCGCCATATTCGTGAACCGCGACAGGTGAAGCTGGTGCGCCACAGTGATATTCGCGGTCGGCCCGTTACGGTGCTTGCCCAGGATCAGGTCAGCCTCGCCGCCGCGTGGGTCGTCGCGGTCGATCGCGTCCGGGCGGTGCAACAGGATGACCATGTCGGCGTCCTGTTCGAGTGAGCCCGACTCGCGAAGATCCGACACCTGCGGCCGCTTGTCGGTGCGCTGTTCGGGACCACGGTTGAGCTGACTGATCGCCACCACGGGGACATCGAGTTCCTTGGCCATCAGCTTGAGGCTTCGGGAAAAATCCGACACCTCCTGCTGGCGCGACTCGTACTTCTTGCCCGAGGTCATCAGCTGCATGTAGTCCACGACGATCAGCTGCAGATCGGCCTTCTTCTTCAACCGCCGCGCCTTGGCCCGGATTTCCATCATCGTCAGGTTCGGCGAGTCGTCGATATAGAGGGGCGCCTCGCTGATCTCGCTCATGCGGCGGGCCAGCCGGGTCCAATCGTCGTCGTTCATCCGGCCGGAGCGCATGTCACCGAGCTTGATGTTGGCCTCGGCCGACAGCAACCGCATCACGATCTCGGACTTGCTCATTTCCAGCGAGAAGATGACGCTGGCCATCCGGTGCTTGATGGAGCAGGACCGCATGAAATCCAGTCCGAGGGTTGAATTATGGGTGGGCACCATGGACCTCGAGGCGAGGTACATGTGACTGGCGTTGTCGACTTCGACGCACCGCACGGGCACCGAGTCAACCTTGCGTACGTCGACGATGAATCGCGACGTGTGGCGGGTCGGACCACACATCGCACGACGCTCTTTGTGCCGCATCGCCTTCCGCTCGAGACCGAACACGATGTCATCGGTCGCAAAGGTCAGGGTGTAGGCGGTCGAGGATTCATCACTTCGACCGGCAACGCGCTTCGTCGACGTCTGGCAGCGATAACCCAAACTCACGATCAGCTCGTACACGTCGGTAGCCAATCGACCGTTGGTCACCGAGAACTGCACGGAGCCGCCGTGTGTGACGGTGCCATCGGTATCGAGGAGACCCGCTAGGAGCGCGCGGCGCTGCGATTCCGAAGCACGCAGATACTGCGACGGAATGTGCTTGTTTCCCAGCACACCGATGGTGCGAAGCCGGGCCTGCAACGTGCCGACTGTGTTACGGCACCGCTGGCACAACACCAATCCGATCGATGGTCCACCGCAATGCGAACAGGTCGGTGCCGGCACCGAGGCGGTAGTGCGGGCGGCACCGCCACAACGCCGTCCACAAGTACGGACCTGGCTGGTCCGCGGGATGAACCGGGCACCGCACACCACGCACGCGCGCGCTTCGATCTCCGGTGCAGGCGGCAACGTCAGCTGATACCGCATCGGCGAGGCGGTGGAGGGGACGGCAACGATCCCCTCGCCTTCGATGCGCGCGACGATTTCAGGGTCGGCGGTCGTGATCTGTGCGGACGCTGTCGTCCCATCACCCAGCCATGCGCCCAACGTGTAAGGCGGAACCAGCAGATCAGCATCCGGGCACTCGATTGCCCTCGTATTCACCACGGAGTGGTTCAGTCGTCGATCGGCCGTCGGGCACCGCAGCGTATCCAGGATCTCCCGGGTGGTCCTCACCTCGGAGAAGGTGCGCTGATTCCTCATCCGGTTGTAACCGGTGGCAGCAGCTTGCGCGGATCGGCGAGAGGCACGGGTCTCGGTCAGCCACTGGTGCTGTTCATCGGCAACGATAACCGTTCCGTCGGAGAACTCGACGCGGTAGCACGGGCGGTCGGTCATCACCTCGGTCGTGGCGACCACTCGAGTCGGCCGGCCGTCATCGCCGATCAGCTCGTCTCCCACCTCGACCTCACCCATAGTGGTCCAGCCGGTCGGCGTCGGCAAAGGTGTGTCCAACGCCAACGCCTTCCCGACACCAGGTCTCGCCGCGACGATGATCATCTGCCCGGCATGCAGACCGTTGGTCACCTCGTCGAGGTCGATGAACCCGGTCGGCACACCACGCGAGATGCCGCCCTGCGAGGCGATCGCGTCGATCTCGTCCATGGTGGGCTGCAGCAGGTCCTCGAGCGGGACGAAATCCTCGGACTGGCGTCGCTTGTCGGTGACGTCGTAGATCTCGGCCTGGGCCCGGTCCACGATGTCGTGCACATCGGCACCGTCGGCTCCGGCGTACCCGTACTGCACCACCCGGGTGCCGGCCTCCACCAATCGGCGTAGCAGTGCCTTCTCGGCCACGATGCCGGCGTAGAAGCCGGCGTTCGCGGCGGTGGGCACGGTGGAGATCAACGTGTGCAGATATGGGGCACCACCGACGCGGCGCAGCTGGCCGCGGCGGTCCAGCTCGGCGGCGACGGTGACAGCATCGGCGGGCTCGCCGCGGTCGTAGAGGTCCAGGATGACCATCGCGACATCTTGGTGCGCGGGTCGGTAGAAGTCGCCCGGCTGCATGCGTTCCAGGACGTCGGCGATGGCGTCCTTGCTGAGCATCATGCCGCCCAACACCGCCTGCTCGGCCGCCATGTCCTGGGGTGGCTGACGCCCGAAATCCTCACTGGGCGGCTCGTCCACACCGTGATGACCGAGGTCGTCCACGACAGCCACTAAGCGTCCCTCCCCCTTCACATCTCATGCCGAACGCATGTTCGACAACCGCTGTCGTGACAATAGGAGACCCCACCGACAAACCCGGTCGGACTCAGCTCCATTGACTCGCGACGGCAATCATTAGGCGTTGCTGGACGGCACGCAAACGAGCTTGTGGACACGTCTGTGGATGGCGTGTGGACAGCCGTGGACAACCGTGTTGAGCGGATGGGGAGAACTTGTGGATCAACTCATCGGTAATCAAATAACCCGCAGGTCAACGCTATCGTCAAACCGTCCATAGTTGTGGATGCAAACTTCTCCGGCGTGTCGCCCAGGGTTGCCATCTCGGGCGTGTTGTGTTGCCCGGAAGGGCCGTCGAGGTTAACAGTCGGTTGCCGTTGCTGGGAGCAAATTCCGATGCGGGTTCGCTACAGACATGACAACGCCCGGGTGGTGACCCACCCGGGCGTTACCAGAATCGCTTGACTACTCGGCGACGACGTTGAGCGGCACCGACACGGTGACGCCCGCGTGCAGTCGCACGCCGACCGGGTGCGTTCCGACGCTCTTGATGTGCGCCTTGGGCAACTCGACGGTGCGCTTGTCCAGGTTCGGGCCACCGGCCTTCTTGATGGCGGCGACCACGGAGGCCTGGGTGACCGAGCCGAAGAGCTTGCCGCCCTCGCCGGCCCGCACGGGCAGCGTGACCGGGCCGAGTGCCTCGATGGCCTGCTTGACCTCGTTGGCGTGCTCGACGCCGCGGATCTCCTTGGTCTCGCGGGCCCGACGGATCTCGTCGGCCTGACGCTCGGCGCCGCGGGTGGCCACGATGGCCAGCCCACGCGGGAGCAGGTAGTTACGGCCGTAGCCGTCCTTGACCTCGACGGCATCGCCGGCGACGCCCAGGTGATCGACCTCAGCGGTGAGAATCAGCTTCATGATGTGGTTCCTCCCTTACCGCGTCGACGAACCGAACGGCAGCAGAGCCACCTCACGGGCGTTCTTCACGGCGACGGCGACGTCGCGCTGGTGCTGGACGCAGTTGCCGGTCACCCGGCGGGCACGAATCTTGCCGCGCTCGCTGATGTAGGTGCGCAGCAGCGCGGTGTCCTTGTAGTCGATGTCCTGGTTCTTGCCCTTCTTGGAGCAGAACACGCACTTGCGGGTCTTGACCGGCTTCTCGGGGGCCGGCCGCCGCTTGTTGCTCGATTTGGCCATGGGTCTATCTCTTTCTCAGTTCAAACGTGTCAGTGTTGATTTAGAAGGGCGGTTCTTCGTCAGCGCCGCTGTAGGAGCCGGCCGCGGGGGCGCTGCCCCACGGATCGTCTTTCGGCTCCGCACTGCGCGGCTGACTCGATCCGCCGCCGAATCCACCGCCGCCGCCACCGCGGCTGGCCTTGTTCACCTTGGCCGTCGCGTACCGCAGCGACGGGCCGATCTCGTCGACCTCGACCTCGACGACGGTGCGCTTCTCACCCTCGCGGGTTTCGAAGGACCGCTGCTTGAGCCGGCCGGTGACGATCACGCGGGAACCCCGGGTCAGGCTCTCGGCCACGTTCTCGGCCGCTTCCCGCCAGATGTTGCAGCGGAGGAACAGCGCTTCGCCGTCCTTCCACTCATTGGTCTGGCGGTCGAACGTCCGGGGCGTGGACGCCACCGTGAAGTTCGCGACAGCCGCGCCGGACGGCGTGAAACGCAGTTCCGGGTCGGCGGTCAGATTTCCGACAACAGTGATGGTGGTATCACCAGCCACAAGATCCTCCTGGGCAGTGGGCAGCCTATGTTGGGCGCGAGCCTACGCAAGTCGCCCGACATCGGCGGCGGGTATCGGCCTAGTGCTTGTCGGTCCGCATCACCTTGGTCCGCAGCACGGACTCGTTCAGGTTGAGCTGACGGTCCAGCTCGGACACCGTGGCGGGCTCGGCCTTCACGTCGACGACGGCGTAGATGCCCTCGGCGTGCTTGGCGATTTCGTAGGCCAGCCGGCGACGGCCCCAGATGTCGACCTTGTCGACGGAACCGCCGTCCTTGCGGATGACGTTCAGGAACGTCTCCAGCGACGGAGCTACGGTGCGCTCGTCGAGAGTGGGGTCGAGAATGACCATGATTTCGTATGGACGCATGAGAAACCCATCACCTCCTATGGTCGTTGCGGCCACGGTCGTTCCGTGGCAGGAGGGTCGCCTGCGTCGGCAACCTGCCCAGGTTACAGGTGCGCCCGCTGATCTGCGAAATCACGCCGAGTGCTCGGCCGTGAATGTGGGGTTCGATACAGCCGCAGCCGCGTGTTGCGGATGAAACCGCACTCAGCCGACCGGCGCCGGTTCGACGCCCGCGTTGCCCTCGGGCGCCGGCTCGGGACCGATCGGGACGGGGCGCGGCCGCAGCCAGGCCGGCACCCACGTCGGGAAGGCGTCCGGCGCGTCGGCGAACACTCCGCCGGACGGGTCGTCGATGGTGCGGTTACGGCGCACCAGATCCAGCTCGGGCAGGTAGATCTGGCGGATCACCAAGGCGATGAGCGCCGCGACGGCGATATCGCGCAGCAGCACCGTCGCGGTGAACCACTGTTCGGGCAGGCCGCGATTCTGCTCGCCGTACAGGAACAACATCCGCGGGATCCACACCAGCGCATCGATGGTCATCCAGGCCAACAGGATTCGGCGGTGCGGCAGCGCCAGCACGGCCAGCGGCACCAGCCACAGCGAGTACTGCGGACTCCACACCTTGTTGGTCATCAGGAATGCCGCCACCACCAGGAAGGCCAGCTGCGCCACCCGCGGCCGCTGCCGCGCGGTCAGCGCCACATAGCCGATACCGATGCAGCACAGCGCGAACAGCGCCGCCGACACCGCGTTGGTCACCGACGGCGGCTCCCAGAACCCGAGATTCGGGTCGAAGCCCTTCCACCCGGTGAATGACTTGATCACGTTGTACAGCGAATCCATATCGTCGCCGCGGCGGGCGTTGAGTCGGAAGAACTCCGACCACCCGCGGGGAAACAGCACCAGCACAGGCAGATTCACGACGATCCAGGTGACCACCGCGGTCAGCGCCGTGGTGACCACCGCGCGCCAACGGCCGGTGCGCAGTGCCAGCATCAGCAGCGGCACCAACAGCAGCAGCGGATAGAGCTTGAGCGCCACCCCGACGCCGACGAGAACACCGGCCAACGCCGGTCTTCGCCGCGCCCACGCCAACAGGGCACCGGTGGCGCAGGCCACGGCGAGCGCGTCGAAGTTGGTGAAGATCTGGAAGATCAGCAGCGGTGACCCGGCGACCAGGGCGGCGTCCCAGATCCGGCGCCCGGCCAACAGCGCCGTCGCCCACACCGTCGCCAGCCACGCCAGCGCCAGCCCGAACGCCGAGATGTTGAAGAACATCACCACCTCGGCCACCTTCGGCACCGAAACCACCGTGGTGAGCGCCGAGTACGTCTTGGCCAGCGTCATCGACAGGTACTGGTAAATACCCGTCAGCACCGGATATTCCATGTAGCGGATGGCCGGACTGCCGTCGTACTGGACGTTGGGCTTACCGGTGCTGTCCACGTCGACCCAGCTGGACTTGTACGGAAACTTGCCCAGGTTCAGCAGTTCCGCGGTGTAGAGCGGCACCGTGTCCGAATAGCAGAGCTCGTAATAGGCCCGCTGGTTCTCCCAGTTGGCGACGCGTTGCGCCGCGGTGCCCGTGCTGGTCGACTGCAGGCACGCCGCCTTCGTCGAATACCCCAGCGCCAGGAAGATCACGCCGATCACCAGCATGGCCCGCAGTGGGGTGAAGAACCGCGCCCGCCCGATCAGCGCGTGCCGCCCGACGGGGCCACCGATGGTCTGCGACAGCGCAGCACCGAGCACGTCGGTGCGGCTGGGGAGGTCTCGGTCGTCGGCGCTGCGCAGATCTTCGGCCAGCGGCGCTGGCGATTGAGCAGGGGCCAGCGGTGCTGGCGATTGAGCAGGGGCCAGCGGTGCCGGCGATTCAGCAGGGGACAGCGGTGCCGGCGATTCCACTGGCGCCGGCGATGCCGGCGAAACCGTCTGCGGCTCTTCGGGTTCGGTCACGGTGGCGGCGGTGCTCCGGGCGGCGGAGGCGGCGCGTTGGGATCACCCGGCGGCGGCGCGACCGGCACCGTCGTCGGCGGACCCCACGGGATCGTCACGCCCGGCGCGATCTCCAACGTCGGTTGGATCACCGTCTCCGAGGGCATGCCCGGCGGCGGGGTGGGTGCCGGCGGTGGCGGCGGAGGCGCCTGCGGAACCCCGGCATAACCACCGATCTCGGTCGGCTTGGGGAACGACTCGTTGTCGGTGCCCTTGAGCGCACCGTCCATCGTCGCCTTCCAGATGTCCGAAGGCAGGCCGGATCCGTACACCGGGCCACCCCCCTGATTGACCAGCGGCTCGGTACCCGAGGTGGTGCCCACCCACACCGCCGTCGACAGCGACGGGGTGTAGCCGACCATCCAGGCATCCCGGTTGGCGCCGGTGTCTCCCAGCTGGTTGGTGCCGGTCTTGGCCGCCGAGGGCCGGCCGCCGGCCAGGTTGTGGCCTCTGGACCAGCCGGCGATCGGCTGCATGGCCGCGGTCACGTTGTCGGCGACCGCCTTGTCGATACGCTGCTCGCCTTGGTCGCTCTGTTGCGATGCGTCGAAGAGCACCTTGCCGTCGGAGTCGACGACCTTCTGCACGAAGTGCGGCTTGTGGTAGACGCCGGAGTTCGCCAGCGTGGCGTACGCCGAAGCCATGTCGAGCACCCGGCTCTGGTACTGACCCAGCACGATGCCGTTGTTGGGCGGACCGCCCTTGCCGTCCTCGCTCAGGGTGTGGTCGACGCCGGGGAAGCTCTCGGCGACACCAGCCTGGTGCGCGGCGTCGGCGACGTCCTGCGGCCCGTTCTTCAGCTTCAGCATCAGCCGGTAGTAGCTGGTGTTGAGCGAGCGTTTGAGCGCCTCGGCGATATTGCAGACGCCGCAGCCCTCGCCCTCCACGTTGGTGATCTTGATGCCGTTGACGGTCACCGGGGAGCTGTCGATCTGGTACCCCAACCCGATGCCCTGCTCGAGGGCCGCCACCAACGCGAACACTTTGAACGACGATCCCGTCGGCAACCCCGCCTGCGCGAAGTCGAAGCCCTGGGCGTCCGAGCCACCGTAATAGGCCTTGATCCCGCCGGTCTTGGGGTCGATCGAGACCACCGCCGACCGCATATCGGGCATCTGCCCGTCCAGCGTCTTGGTCACCGCGTCCTCGGCCGCCTTCTGCGCGGTCGGATCGATTGTGGTGGTGACCTGCAGGCCTTCGGTGTTCAGCGTCTGCTCGTTGATGTTGAACAGATCCATCAGCTCTTTGGTGACCTGGCGTTCGATCAGGCCGTTGGGCCCGGTGGTCTGGTTCTGCTGGCTGGCCTGCTCGGGCGGCACCGTCGGCGGGAACACCTGCGCGGCCCGGTCGGCCTTGGACAGCGCACCGATGTCGACCATGCCGTCGAGCACCCAGTTCCACCGGTCGGCCGCACCCTCCGGGTCGACGGCGGGGTCCAGGGTGGACGGCCGCTGGATCAGCGCGGCCAGCAGGGCGCCCTCGGCAACATTGAGCTGTTCGACGGGCTTGTCGAAATAGGCCTTGGCGGCGGCCGAGATGCCGTAGGCGCCGCGGCCGAAATAGATGATGTTGAGGTAGGACTCCAGGACCTGGTCCTTGCTCCACTCGCGCGACATCTTCGTCGAGATGACGAGTTCTTTCGCTTTGCGCACCAGGCCGCCCACCCCGGAGCGGGCGTCGCCGACGAAGGCGTTCTTGACGTACTGCTGGGTGATGGTCGACCCGCCCTGCAGGTCGCCGCCGAAGATGTTGTTCTTGAACGCCCGCGCGAACCCCGACAGCGAGAAGCCCGGATTGCTGTAGAAGTCCCGGTCCTCGGCGGCCATCACGGCGTCGCGCACATGCACCGGGATCTGGTTGATGCTGACGTCGACGCGGTTGCCTTCCGGCGGAACGATTCTCGCCAGCTCGCTGCCGTCGCTGGCCAGGATCGTCGACACCTGCGCGGTGCGGATGTCACCGGGCTTGGGCACGTCGACGATGAGGTAGGCCATCGCGAACGTGACCGACGGCAGCACCAGGAACAACACCAGGCCCAGGTAGACCGCCCGGCGCACCCACTTCCACTGGAAGCGGGCACGCGCCGGCTTGGGTGGCCCGGTGGGGCCGGGCGGCGGCCCACCGACAGGCGGGCGCGGCGGCACCGGAGGCGGTGGTTTGCGCGGGGGCGCGCCGTCGAGCGCCGCCTTGACGACGTCGATGGGATCACGCAGATGCGGCTCGGTGGGGTTGCGCACCGGGGGTAGCAGGGTGGTCTGCCGATCATCGGGCGCGACGTTGGCCCGGCGGTGTGCGCCCGGGGCAGCGGAAGACTCCCGTTCGGCATCCCCCGCTGACCTCGAATGGCGCCCTTCGTTATTCACTGGCCGTACGCGCGCCGGGACGCGCCGCTCGAGTGCGGGGTGCCTTGGGGGCCTTCGGCGGCCTCGGCGTTCCGAGCACATAGGACTTGACCAGGTGATTCCAACTGCAGGTCCGACATACCTCCACCACGTGTACTGCGAATTCGTCGTAACGCGTCGCCAGCAGCACCAACTCTTCGGCGGTGCGGGCCGAACCCGACACCGGACCGAGGTGGTCGCCGAAAACCCAGGACACCAGGGTGAGCTGTTCCTTGCGGCAGATCGGGCACATCACCGAGCTGGGCTTCCCGTGGTACTTGGCGGCGCGTAACAAGTAGGGATTGGCGTCGCATACCTCGGTCACTCCGGTCCGCCCGGAATACACCTCGGCCAGCAGGGATCGGCGCCGAAGCGCGTAATCCACCACCTGTCGCTGCAATCGCACGATGACCAGAGTACGTCGGTCGTCTGGGCAGTCGAGGGAGGACCAGCGCCACACGTACCCCAGGAATACGATCTTCGCCATGGCCGCATGGACCCGGGCGAAGGACAGCGACCGCGACGCGACCTGCCGATTGCTGGACAACGCCCTGGCCGACGGCCAGCTGTCCGGGGACGAGCACCGGCGCCGGGTGACCGCTGCCGTGACGGCCACCACCCTCGGTGAGCTCGATGCGCTCCTGGCCGATCTTCAGATTCCCGACGAGCAGCGTCCGGCGCCGGTACGCCCGGAGCGGCGGCGCCGAAACCTGGTCCTGGCGGGCGTCGGGGCAGCGGCGGCCATCGTCATCGCCGTCGTCGCATTCAGCGGCGGGCCCGATGCCACCACGCCGGCGAGCAGCCCGAGCCCGCAGCCGAGCTCCGCAGCGCCGGTCCCGGAATCGCACAAGGCGCTGAGCACCGTCGCCGTCCCGGACACCGTGCCACCCGTGGTCGTCAAACCGGCGCGCGACCTGCTCACCGCCGAAGGACTGAGCGCGATCATCGACTCGATCCGCGGCCGGTTCGGCGACACCACGGGCTACGAACTCGCCATCACCACCGATCAGGCCTACCTCGCCCGCCCCGATCCGGCCGACGATCAGCAGAAGATGGTGTACCCGTACCGCGGCGGCTGGGACGACCCGTCCCGGCGCGATCGGTCGGACACCGACGACCTGACCGATGTGGCCGCATTCGACACCGCGGCCACGGCCGCCGCGGTGGCCGCCGCGCCCGCGACGCTCAACATCGCACCGGCCGACGTGGCGAGCACCTATCTGGACGTCGACTACATCGCCGAACAGGGTGGGCTGGAGCTGCTGGTGAAGATCACCACCAAGTCGGGCTCCACCGGCTACCTGTATCTGGATCCGGCCGCCACCGTGAAACGCGTCGAGAAGAACCCCAGCTGACCAGCAGCGGGCGCACAGCAGCTCTTACGATCATCGCGTGGCGACACGGCAGACCGCAGGCACGCGGGCCAAGGACAGCGACCGCAACGACACCTGCAAGGTGCTCGACACCGCGTTGTCCGAGGGTCAGCTGTCCATGGAGGAACATCGGCAGCGGGTCAGCGCCGCCACCAATGCCGCCACCCTCGGCGAGCTGCAGGACCTGGTCAGCGATCTACAGGTGGCCAACGCACCGGTCAAGCTGCCGAACCTCAAGCCCGAGCGCAGCCTGGCCCCCGGCGCAGGCGCGAGCTGGGGCTTGCGGGTGGCGACGGCGGCCGTGCTGGTGCTGCTGGGCATCGCCATCGGGTGGGGTCTGTACGGCAACACGTCGTCCCCGCTGAGTTTCACCACCGATCCGGGCGCCAAGGCCGACGGCATCCCCGGCACCGTGCTCACCCCGCCGCGGCAGCTGCAGTCACTCGGCGGGCTGACGGGTCTGTTCGAGCAGATGCGGCAGAAGTTCGGCGACACCAAGGGCTACAGCATCACCATCTTCGAGGACTACGCCTCGCTGACCCGCCCCGATCCGTCGGAACCGCGGCGCGCCCTGAACTACTACTACCGCGGCGGCTGGGACGACCCGTCGGAGACCAGCGTCAGCAGCGACGCGAAGGTGGTCGACCTGGGCGCATTCGACATCCCGAAGATGGTGGGGCTGATCCGGGGGGCCGCCGAGAGTGTCGGCATCAACCCCGCCGAGGTCAAGAGCACCCACGTCAGCATCGAACCCAACAGCGATATCACCCAGCCGCCGGGCAGCATCGAGATCTCCATCTATGTCACCCCGAAGTTCGGCAACAGCGGCTATATCGAGCTCAACGGCGACGGCTCCGTCAAGCGCATCAACGAAGCCAAGAACTAGCACCTGACAAATCGACACCTTTGGTAACCTCGGCTGGCACTCAATATATCGGCGCGATACAATTGCGCGACGTGTCGAGCCGACGTGACATTCATTCGGCTTTGACTGGATTCTCAACCGAGGGGGAGGTGATTCGATGCTGGAGCTCGCCATTCTGGGGTTGCTGCTCGAATCGCCGATGCACGGCTACGAGCTCCGTAAGCGGCTGACCGGGCTGCTGGGCGCGTTCCGGGCCTTCTCCTACGGCTCGCTCTATCCCGCTCTGCGGCGCATGCAGGCCGACGGCCTGATCGTCGAGGACGCCGCACCCGTCGGCACCGTCCTCGGTGCGACAAAAGTGCGCCGGGCGCGGCGGGTGTACCAGCTCACCGAGGCCGGTACCCAACGCTTCGCCGAACTGGTCGCCGACACCGGCCCGCAGAACTACACCGACGACGGTTTCGGTGTGCATCTGGCGTTCTTCAACCGCACCCCCGCCGAAGCCAGGATGCGCATCCTGGAAGGCCGGCGGCGTCAGGTCGAGGAGCGCCGGGAAGGTCTGCGCGAGGCGGTGGCCCGGGCGAGCAGTTCATTGGACCGCTACACCAAGCAGCTCCACCAGCTCGGTCTGGAGTCCAGTGAGCGTGAAGTGAAGTGGCTCAACGAATTGATCGCAGCCGAACGGGTGGGGCAGAGCCGCCCCGACAATCAGCCCTGATCAGCCCGCATCCGGCACAAGCACCTAAGTAAGAAAAGGAGAGCGTCACATGTCTGAGTCGAATGAGGTTCGGGTCGCCATCGTCGGCGTGGGCAACTGCGCGTCCTCGCTGGTGCAGGGTGTGCACTACTACCGGGACGCCGACGAGAACGGAACCGTCCCGGGCCTGATGCACGTCAAGTTCGGGCAGTACCACGTCCGCGACGTAAAGTTCGTCGCCGCGTTCGACGTCGACGCCAAGAAGGTCGGTTTCGACCTGTCCGAGGCGATCTTCGCCTCGGAGAACAACACCATCAAGATCGCCGACGTGCCGCCGATGGACATCGTCGTGCAGCGTGGGCCGACGCTGGACGGTATCGGCAAGTACTACGCCGAGACCATCGAGATCTCCGACTCCGAGCCAGTCGACGTGGTCAAGGCACTCAAGGACGCCAAGGTCGACGTGCTGGTGTCCTACCTGCCCGTCGGCTCCGAAGAGGCGGACAAGTTCTACGCCCAGTGCGCGATCGACGCCGGCGTGGCCTTCGTCAACGCACTGCCGGTGTTCATCGCCTCGGATCCGGTGTGGGCCAAGAAGTTCGAGGATGCCGGTGTGCCGATCGTCGGCGACGACATCAAGAGCCAGGTCGGCGCGACCATCACCCACCGCGTGATGGCCAAGCTGTTCGAGGACCGTGGTGTCACGCTGGACCGCACCTACCAGCTCAACGTCGGCGGCAACATGGACTTCAAGAACATGCTCGAGCGCGAGCGCCTGGAGTCCAAGAAGGTCTCCAAGACCCAGGCCGTGACGTCCAACCTGACCGGGTCGCTGGCCGGCAAGGTCGAGGACAAGAACGTGCACATCGGCCCGTCCGACCACGTCGCCTGGCTGGACGACCGCAAGTGGGCCTACGTCCGCCTCGAAGGCCGCGCCTTCGGTGACGTGCCGCTGAACCTGGAGTACAAGCTCGAGGTGTGGGATTCGCCGAACTCGGCAGGCATCATCATCGACGCCGTGCGCGCCGCGAAGATCGCCAAGGACCGCGGTATCGGCGGTCCGATCATCCCGGCGTCGGCCTATCTGATGAAGAGCCCGCCCAAGCAGCTGGCCGACGATATCGCCCGCGCGGAGCTGGAAACCTTCATTCAGGGCTAGTCGGTGATTTGTGGAGTCCTACCCGTAATGATTGCGGGTATGACTCCACAAATCCCGGATGACGAGCTGGCCGGACTGGACGAATTCGGCCTGCTCCACGAGAACGCCGCGCAGATCGGGGCCACCCGCATCCCGCCGGTGACGCGCGTGGACTCCGGTGCGATCAGCTTTCTCAAGTGGGGCGCCGACGCGCCCGAGGTGGTGTTCCTGCACGGCGGCGGGCAGAACGCGCACACCTGGGACACCGTCATCCTTGGTTTGGATGTGCCCGCGCTGGCGGTCGACCTGCCCGGCCATGGTCGCTCTGGTTGGCGCGCCGACGGCGACTACGGCCCCAAGCTCAACGCCGATACCCTCAAACCGGTACTGCGCGAGCATGCCCCGGACGCCCGGTTGGTGGTCGGCATGTCGCTGGGCGGGTTGACCGCGCTGCGGATCGCGGCCACCGCCCCGGAGCTGGTGCGCGAACTGGTGCTGGTCGACGTCACCCCGTCCGCGCCGGAACGGCACACCGAGATGACCAAGGCCCAGATGGGCACCGTCGCGCTGGTGAATGAGGACCGGACCTTCCCGACGTTCGCCGACATGCTCGAGGTCACCGTGGCCGCGGCGCCACACCGGGACCGGAATTCGTTGCGGCGCGGTGTGTTCCACAATTCCAAGCAACTCGACGACGGCAGCTGGACCTGGCGCTACGACTCGTTACGCAACGGGGACGGTTTTACCGGCCTCTGGGATGACGTCCCGGCGATCACCATGCCCACCACCCTGATCCGCGGGGCCAAGTCGTTCTTCGTCAACGACGAGGACGCCGCGACGTTCGCCCGGACCGCACCGGGGTTCCAACGCACCCATGTGGTCGAGGGCGCCGGGCATTCCGTCCAGGGTGACCAGCCGGCGAAATTGGTCGAGTTGCTGCGCGAGATCCTCGGATAACCGGGACTTTCCCAGCCGTTCACCAGCTGATTGCCAGGCTCGCGTAGGTTCGCCGGCCATGGCCCTTGTTCCGCTGAATCTGCTTGTCTCCCATCACGGCAGCTCTGGCCGCCAGCATGTGACCTGCCGCAATCGCTGCGGGGACGCCTGCGCCAAGCCGGTGCCCAACACCAGTGCCAACGAGTACTTCGGCGATCTCGTGACCGAGATGTCCCGCCGGTCGGTGCTGCGGGCCACCGGTATCGCGGTGCTCGCCGTGGGAGCGGGCTCGACACTGGCCGCCTGTTCCGGTGACCGACCCACCGAAGGCACCGCGTCCACGACACCGGCCCCGCAGGGGCAGCCACCGGCCGGTATGCGGTTCGACAGCGTGGCCCCCAACACCGAGGACGCCGTCGTCGTGCCGGCCGGGTACCAACAGCGCGTCGTGATCGCCTGGGGCGACCCGGTGCTGCCCGGGGCTCCGGTGTTCGACATCAACCGGCAGAGGGGTGCCGCACAGCGCCAGCAGTTCGGCTTCAACAACGATTTCGCCGCGCTGTTGCCGATCCGCGGCGCGTCCGGGGGCTACCTGCTGGTGTCCAACCACGAATATGTGAGCCCGCAGTTCATGTTTCACGGCTACGACGCCGACGCCCCCACCCGCGAACAGTTCGACGTCGAGACCGCCGCGGTCGGCCTGTCGGTGGTCGAGGTCGAACGCGGCCCGCAGGGCGGATTGCGTCCCGTCATGGGCCGGTACAACCGCCGCATCACCGCCGACACCCCCTTCACCTTGACCGGGCCGGCCGCCGGTGCCCCCGCCGTGCGGACCGCCGCCGATCCGGCCGGACGCACCGTGATCGGCACCTTCGCCAACTGCTCGGGTGGTGTAACACCCTGGGGCACAATTCTTTCCGGAGAAGAGAACTTCCACACGTATTTCGGCGCCGCCGCGGGCACACCGCCGGCGGACCCGGACCGCTTCAAGCGCTACGGCGTGCTCACCGAACCGTCGGAACTGCGGTGGGAGAACTTCGACCCGCGTTTCGACCTGGCGAAGACACCGACCGAGGTGAACCGGTTCGGCTACGTCATCGAGATCAACCCGTGGGATCCCGCCTCGACACCGGTGAAGCACTCCGCGCTGGGCCGGTTCAAGCACGAGGCCGCCAACGTCTACGTCACCGGGGACGGCACCGTGGTGGTGTACACCGGCGACGACGAACGCTTCGACTACATGTACAAATTCGTGTCGGACAAGAAGATCGAGCCCGACAACATGGCGCACAACATGACCCTGCTGGACGAGGGCACGCTGTACGTCGCCAAGCTGTCCAGCGACATCCCGGCCGATCAGATCGACGGCAGCGGCAAGCTGCCCGCCAAGGGCACCTTCGCCGGCACCGGCACCTGGATCCCGCTGCTGCACTCCGGGCCCGCCGGCACGGCCGAGTCCCTGGTCGAAGGCTTCTCCGCGCCCGATGTCGCGGTGTTCACCCGGCTGGCCGCCGACAAGGCCGGCGCCACCAAGATGGACCGCCCCGAGGATTTCGAGGCCAACCCCGAAAACGGCAAGCTCTACGTCGCGCTGACCAACAACGACAAGCGCGGCGCCGACGGCAAGGCCAAGCCGGACGCGGCCAACCCGCGCAGCGAGAACAAGAACGGCCAGGTCCTGGAGATCACCGACGACCACGCCGGCACCACCTTCACCTGGGACCTGCTGCTGGTCTGCGGTGACCCGGCCGCCGCGGACACGTATTACGGTGGCTTCGACAAGACCAAGGTCAGCCCCATCTCCTGCCCGGACAATGTCGCCTTCGACGGGCACGGCAATCTGTGGATCTCCACCGACGGTAACGCCCTGGACTCCAACGACGGACTGTTCGCGGTGGCGCTCGACGGCGACCGGCGCGGCGAGACCAAACAGTTCCTCACGGTGCCGGTCGGCGCGGAGACGTGCGGGCCGGTGATCACCGACGACCTGATCACCGTCAGCGTGCAGCACCCCGGTGAAGGCGACGACCACAGCCTGGACAACCCGCTGTCGCACTGGCCCGACGGCGGCACCGCCCCGGCCCGGCCCGCCGTGGTGGCGGTGTGGCGGGACGGCGGCGCCATCGGCGTTTAGGTCGACCGAGTTTGGAAAACGCCGTGGAGGGCTACCGTTGAGGTCATGACTCGGATCGGCGTCCAGCTGCAGCCCCAGCACTCCCCCAACTACGGTCACCTCCGCGACGCGGTGCGCCGCTGTGAGGACCTCGGCGTGGACATCGCCTTCAACTGGGATCACTTCTTCCCGTTGTACGGCGACCCGGAAGGGGCGCACTACGAGTGTTGGACCATGCTGGGCGCCTGGGCCGAACAGACCTCGCGCATCGAGATCGGCGCGCTGGTCACGTGCAACTCCTACCGCAATCCCGAATTGCTGGCCGATATGGCTCGCACCGTCGACAACATCTCCGACGGCCGGCTGATCCTGGGCATCGGGTCGGGCTGGAAGGAGAAGGACTACGACGAGTACGGCTACGAATTCGGCACGGCCGGAAGCCGACTCGACGACCTGGCCGCCGCGATGCCGCGCATCACCGCGCGGCTGGCGAAACTCAACCCGCAACCGGTGCGCGAGATCCCGATCCTGATCGGCGGCCAGGGTGAACGCAAGACGCTCAAGCTCGTCGCGCAATACGCCCATATCTGGCACGGGTTCACCACCGCGGAAAGCTATCCGGACAAGGCCGCGGTGCTGGACCGGCATTGCGCCGACGCCGGCCGCGATCCGGGCGCCATCGAACGATCCGCCGGCGTCGACGGCAGCGGTGACGGGTTGATCGCCAACGCCGAAGCACTGACCGCGCTAGGGGTTTCGCTGCTGACCATCGGCGTGAACGGCCCGGACTACGACCTGTCGGAAGCCGAAGAACTGGTCCGGTGGCGCGACAGCCGGAGCTGACTTGCCCAAGCGGTACGGCGTCAACGAACGCGAGCAGGTCGTCGGGCACGTCGCGCAGCTGATCCTGACCGGAAAGCTCCGGTCCGGAGATCGCCTGGACCGCAACGACCTTGCCGCGTCCCTCGGAGTCAGCCGGGTACCGGTGCAGGAGGCGGTGGCACAGCTGGAACACGACGGCATCGTGGTCACCCGCTACCACCGCGGTGCGTTCATCGCGCGGTTCGACGCGCACGTGCTGTTGGAGCACTACTACCTGTTCGGGGTGCTCAACGGCCTGGTGTCCGCCGGCGCGGCGGCCGAGGCCAGTCAACAGACCATCGACCGGCTCAAGGAGCTGACCGCCCAGTTGCGGGCCGAGAACTTCCACGACATCGCGTGGGAGTACCGGCAGCTGCTGACCGAACGGCATGCCGGACCGCGGCTGCAGGCCGCGATCGGCGCCGCGCAAACCTTCATCCCGCGCGCCTTCTGGGCCGACCACCTGCACGCCGGGCGGGCCCTGTTGGCGCATTACGAGAACGAGACCAACGCCATCACCGACGGTGATCCCGACGCCGCCCGCGTCGCATGCCAGACGGGCGCGGCACTGATGGGGCGGGTGATGCTCACCGAGCTGGTCCGGCGCGGGGTGCTGGCGCCCCTGATCCCGTCCGAAGCCGACTGACCCGACCTCGAACGAATCCAGCATGAACCGAAGCATTCTGCGTCGGCCACCCGACCGGTTAGGTTTCCACGATGACGTCTGTACCCAACCGCATTCTCCGGGCGGTGGTCTGCGTGCTGGTCGCGTTACTGGCTGGCGGCCTGGCACTGGCCGCCCCGGCGAACGCCGACCAGTGCGCCCCACCCGGCGTCGACAGCGCCAGCGCGCTACCGACGAACCTGGCCGCCGCCGCCAAAGGTCCCGGCGCGGACAAATACACCACGGCTTCGGTCGAAGCCCTTGCAGAGCATCGACGTCAATGCGCTCGGGCTCGGCGTGCCCGGTGTGCTCACCGTCGGCACCCTGTCCGACGCGCCGCCGAGCATCTGCATCGATTCCAAGGGTCAGTTCACCGGATTCGACAACGAGCTGCTGCGCGCCGTCGCCGACCGGATCGGGCTGAAGATCAACTTCGTCGGCACCGATTTCTCCGGGCTGCTGGCCCAGGTGGCGTCCCGACGGTTCGACGTCGGCTCCTCCTCGATCACCACCACCGACGCCCGTCGCAAGACCGTCGGGTTCACCAACGGCTACGACTTCGGCTATTTTTCGTTGGTCGTGCCGACCGGGTCAGCCATCACCGGCTTCTCCCAGCTGGCGAAGGGGCAGCGCATCGGCGTCGTGCAGGGCACCGTGCAGGAGGCCTACGTCGTCGACACCCTGCACCTGGATCCGGTGAAATTCCCGGATTACAACACCGTCTACGCCAGCCTGAAAACCCGCCAGATCGACGCCTGGGTGGCGCCGTCCCAGCAGGCCGTCGGCACGGTGCAGGCCGGGGACCCCGCGGTGATCGTCGAGAACACCTTCAGCCTGGACAACTTCGTGGCGTGGGCGGTCGCCAAGGAGAACAAGCCGCTCATCGATGCGCTCAACGCCGGTCTGGACGCGGTGATCGCCGACGGCACCTGGGCCAGGTTGTACTCGGACTGGGTACCGCGCGCGCTGCCGCCGGGCTGGAAACCGGGCTCCAAAGCCGCTCCAGTCCCGCAGCTTCCCGACTTCGCAGCCATCGCCGCCCAGCATGCCGGTGCTCCCGCCGCCGGCGCTGCGGCACCGAAATCGACTCTGGCGCAACTGGGTGCGGCCTTCCTGGATTGGGACCTGTACCGGCAGGCCATCCCGGACCTGTTCAAAACCGGATTGCCGAACACGCTGATCCTCACCGTCTGCGCCGCCGTCATCGGCGTGCTGCTCGGGCTGGTGCTCGCCATGGCGGGCATCTCGCGGTCCCGCTGGCTGCGCTGGCCGGCGCGGGTGTACACCGACATCTTCCGCGGTCTGCCCGAGGTGGTGATCATCCTGGTGATCGGGCTGGGCATCGGGCCGGTCGTCGGCGGCCTGACCGGAAACAACCCGTACCCGTTGGGGATTGCGGCACTGGGATTGATGTCGGCGGCCTATGTGGGCGAGATCTTCCGCTCCGGCATCCAGAGCGTGGAGGCCGGTCAGCTGGAGGCGTCACGCGCGCTGGGTTTCAGCTACCGCTCGTCGATGCGGCTGGTCGTGGTGCCCCAGGGCGTGCGCCGGGTGCTCCCGGCACTGGTGAACCAGTTCATCTCGTTGCTCAAGGCCTCGTCGCTGGTGTACTTCCTCGGGCTGGTGGCCAACCAGCGGGAGCTGTTCCAGGTCGGCCGCGACCTCAACGCCCAGACGGGCAACCTGTCCCCCCTGGTGGCGGCCGGACTGTTCTATCTGGTGCTCACCATCCCGCTGACCCACGTGGTGAACCTCATCGACGAACGGCTGCGCACCGGCCGCCAGCCGGCCCCCATGCAAGAGGAGATGATCTGATGGCTGATCCAGGGGCGAGCGAAGCGACGGGGAAAAGTCCAGGGGCGAGCGAAGCGACGGGGAATACTGCGGTTTCCCTGGGCGCCAAGGATATCCATCTTTCGTTCGGTCCCAACGCGGTGCTGCGCGGGGTGGACCTGGAGGTGCCGGCAGGCAGCACCGCCGTGGTGATCGGACCGTCCGGGTCGGGGAAGTCCACGCTGCTGCGGACCCTGAACCGGCTTTACGAGCCCGACCGCGGCGACATCCTGCTCGACGGCCGCTCGGTGCTGGCCGACAATCCGGATGCGCTGCGGCAACGGATCGGCATGGTGTTCCAACAGTTCAACCTGTTTCCGCACCGCACGGTGCTGGACAACGTCACCCTTGCGCCGCGCAAACTCAAGGGCATGGCCGCCGACGCCGCCCGTGAGCTGGGATTGGCGCAGTTGGATCGAGTTGGTTTGCGGCACAAGGCCGATGTGCGGCCGTCGACGTTGTCCGGCGGCCAGCAGCAACGGGTGGCGATCGCCAGGGCGCTGGCCATGTCACCACAGGTGATGTTCTTCGACGAGGCCACCTCCGCGCTGGACCCCGAACTGGTCAAGGGCATCCTAGAACTCATCGCCGAGCTGGGCTCCGGTGGCATGACCATGGTGGTGGTCACCCATGAGATGGGCTTCGCCCGGTCCACCGCCGATGCAGTGGTGTTCATGGATCACGGCAAGGTGGTGGAATCCGGCCCGCCGGAGCAGATTTTCGAGGCCGCCGAGACCGACCGGTTGCGTCGCTTCCTGTCGCAGGTGCTGTGAGCATCCCGGCAGGGAAAATCGGTGCGGGACCGACCTGGTATGCCCCGACAGGTTAGACTGGCGAAATTATGGTCGAGACCGAACCGCAGGTCGCTGAGCTGGCCGGAGAGCTCCAACGGGTGCTCTCGAAGCTGTTCTCCGTGCTGCGTCGCGGGGACACCAACAAGGGCCAGGCCGGCGACCTCACCCTGGCTCAGTTGTCGATCCTGCTGACCCTGCTCGACTGTGGCCCCATCCGGATGACCGAGCTGGCCGCGCACGAGCGCGTCCGCACCCCGACCACCACCGTGGCGATCCGCCGGCTGGAGAAGTTGGGGCTGGTCAAGCGGTCGCGCGACCCCTCCGACCTGCGGGCCGTGCTGGTCGAGGTGACCCCGCGCGGGCTGGTTCAGCACCGTGAGGCACTCGATGCCCGGCGGGCGTTCCTGGCCGAACTGGTGAGCAACCTCAGCGAGGACGATCAGCGCACCCTGGCCGCCGCGCTGGGCTCGTTGGACCGCCTCGGCGACCAGGCCCCGGCCGAGAAGCCGAACTAACCGAGCCAGTCCAGTACGGCGGCCGCCGTCCAGGACTGCTGCATGCTGCCCAATGGCTCGCCGGTGAACGGCTCGTAGTACTCGGCGAAGGTGCCGTCGCTGGCCTGACGCAGACCCTCGCGGCGCAACACCGACGACCGCTCGGCCCAGCCGCGGCGGGCGAAACACCACGAGAACAACCACGTCATCACCGGCCACACCGGGCCCCGCCAGTATTCGCGCGGCCGGAAGTCGCGCGACACCGGCGAGGTGGACGGGATCAGTGCGTACTTCAGGTCCGGGTGGCCGCAGAACCGTGGTCCCTCAAGCAATTTCAGCAGGGCGCGCTCCTTGTCGTGCGGCAGCCCGCCGCACAGCAGCGGGGCGAACTGCGCGACGGTCTCGGTGGCCACCCACTTCTCCGCCCGGACATCGAAATCCCTTGCTGCACCGGTTCGTTCGTCGGCAGCCTCGACGACGCCGGTGCGGAACCGGTCGGCCCACGAGTACAGGTCGCGAACGTCGGCGAGCGGGCGCTTGTAGTCCTCGCCGATCTCGGCCAGCACGGTGCAGGCCACCGAGAACACCGCCGAGACGAACACATCCTCCACGGCGAAGCTCATCACCTTGGGTAGCAGCTCGTCGTCGTAGCGGACCGACTTCATCTCCTCGACCAACCACAGGTAGCGGTCGTACTCGAGATCCGACGGGCGCTGGGTGGCGTCGGTGTTGATCTTGTTGTCCTCGCGCTGGTACTCGGGCACGTTGCCCGGAATCACGTTGGCGTAGGCGCTGTCCCAGCGTGGCGAGTTGTCCATCCCGGATTCCCAGCCGTGGTACAGGGTCACCCGGCCGCGGCTCTGCTGATCGCGGCACTCGGCCAGCCAGCGATGCCAGCGCACCAAGTCGGGCCAGCGCCGGTCCAGGAATGCCTCGGCGACCGCCCGGGTGCTGCGCCCCCTGGTCTTGGCGTGATCCAGGATCCGCTGCACGGCGATCGCGTGCACCGGCGGCTGGGTGATACCCGAGGTGTGCCGCACCCGCGAGGCGTTGGCGGCCAGCGCGGAGGTGGCCCAGCGGGCGGGTCCGGGAAAATAACCGTCGACCCCGTTGGCGAAGACGATGTGCGGGATCATGCCGTTGCGCCACTGCGCCGAGAGCAGCGTGTCCAGTTCGACGACGGCCCGCTCGACACTCAGCGGCGCGAGGCCGATCGCGACGAACGCGGCGTCCCAACTCCACATGTGCGGGTACAGCAATGGGGCCGCGGTGGTCATCACGCCCAGGTCGTTACCGCGCAGCAGATAGGCGGCGCGGGCGGCCAGCTGCGTGGGCGCAAAGCTCGGGTCGGGTGGCATCGCATCCATAATGCGTCGCCGGGCGGCATCGTGCAGATTGGACCGGGCATATCGCTACCCTCGACGGTGTGCCGACCGCATTGATCACCGGCGCGGCGGGCGGCATCGGTTCAGCCATCGCCGCCGCGCTCGCCCCCACCCACACCGTTCTGCTCGGCGGCCGCCCGTCGGCCCGCCTGGACGCTCTCGCCGACCGCCTCGGTGCCCCGACCTGGCCGTTGGAGCTCACCGACCCGGAGTCGATCGAGTCGGCCACCGAGGTGCTGTCCGAACTCGACGTGCTGGTGCACAACGCCGGTGTGCTCTATCCGGGGCGGGTGGCCGAGTCCACCGCCGAACAGTGGCGGGCCAGCTTCGAGGTGAACGTGACCGGCGCGGTGGCCCTGACCCTGGCGTTGTTGCCGGCGCTGCGGGCCGCGCGCGGTCATGTGGTGTTCATCAACTCCGGCGCCGGCCGCACGGTGTCGGCCGGGATGGCGTCCTACTCGGCGAGCAAATTCGCGTTGCGGGCGTTCGCCGATTCGCTGCGCGCCGACGAACCGTCGCTGCGGGTGACATCGGTGTTCCCCGGCCGCACCGACTCCGAGATGCAGCGCGACCTGATCGCCTACGAGGAACGCGACTACCAGCCCGAGCAGTTTCTGCGGCCGGAAACCGTCGCCGAACTGGTCGCGCACGCGGTGGCCACCCCGCCGGACGGCCATGTGCACGAGATCGTGGTCCGGCCGCGCTGATCAGACGACGAGGTTCACCAGCCGGCCCGGCACCACGATGACCTTCTTCGGGGTGGCGCCGTCGAGGAACGCCAGCACCTTCTCGTCGGCCAGCGCCGCCGCTTCCAGTGCGGCCTTGTCGGCATCGGCGGCGACGGTGATCTTGCCGCGCACCTTGCCGTTCACCTGGACCGGCAGTTCGACGGTGTCGTCAACCAGATAGCGCTCGTCGGCCACCGGGAACGGTCCGTGCGCCAGCGAGGTGTCGTGGCCGAGCCGGCGCCACAGTTCCTCGGCCAGGTGCGGCGCCAGCGGGGCCACCATCAGCACCAGCGGTTCGATGGCCGCGCGGGCGGCCACCCCCTCCTTCGTCAGATGGTTGGTGTACTCGATGAGCTTGGCGGCGGCGGTGTTGTTGCGCAGTGCCGCATAGTCTTCGGCCACTCCGGCAATCGTCTTGTTCAGGATGCGCAGCGTGTCCTGCGACAGTGCCTCATGCTCGACGACCCGCTGGCCGCCGGTGGTTTCGTCGACGACGGTGCGCCAGACCCGCTGCAGGAATCGGTGCGCGCCGACCACGTCCTTGGTGGCCCACGGTCGCGACGCCTCGAGCGGACCCATCGACATCTCGTAGACACGCAAGGTGTCCGCGCCGTAGGCGTCGCAGATCTCGTCCGGCGACACCGAGTTCTTCAGGCTCTTGCCGATCTTGCCGAACTCCTGGTTGACCTCTTGGTCCCCGTACCAGAACTTGCCGTCGCGCTCGACCACGTCGGCGGCGGGCACGTAGCTGCCGCGGGCGTCGGTGTAGGCAAAGGCCTGGATGTAGCCCTGGTTGACCAACCGCCGGTAGGGCTCCGCGGAGCTGACGAAGCCAAGGTCGTGGAGCACCTTGTGCCAGAACCGCGAATACAGCAGGTGTAGCACCGCGTGCTCGACACCGCCGACGTACAGGTCGACGCCGCCCGGGTCGTCCGGCCCGTGGATCTCCGGGCGCGGACCCATCCAGTACGCCTCGTTTTCCTTGGCGCACAGTTCATCCGGGTTGTGCGGGTCGGTGTAACGCAGTTCGTACCAGGAGCTGCCGGCCCACTGCGGCATCACGTTGGTGTCGCGGGTGTAGGTCTGCAGCCCGTCGCCGAGATCCAGTTCGACGTGCACCCACTCGGTGGCCTTGCCCAACGGCGGCGACGGCTCGCTGTCGGCGTCATCCGGGTCGAAGGACACCGGCGCATAGTCCGGGACGTCCGGAAGTTCCACCGGCAGAGCCGATTCCGGTAGGGCGTGGGCACGGCCGTCGGCGTCGTAGACGATGGGGAACGGCTCGCCCCAGTAGCGCTGCCTGGCGAAAAGCCAGTCGCGCAGCTTGTATTCGACCCGGGACCGGCCGCGGCCGTCGGCCTCCAGCCGGGCCACCACCGCCTCCTTCGCCGCGGGCACGGACAGCCCGTTCAGGTAGTCGGAGTTGACCAGCTCACCGTCGCCGGAATAGGCCTGTTCCGAAACATCACCGCCGGCAATGACTTCCACGATCGGCAGACCGAACTCGGTGGCGAACTCCCAGTCCCGCTGGTCGTGAGCGGGCACCGCCATGATGGCGCCGGTACCGTAGCCGGCCAGCACGTAGTCGGCGATGAAGACCGGGACCTGGGCACCGTTGACCGGATTGGTGGCATACGCACCGAGGAATATCCCGGTCTTGGTCTTGTTCTCCTGGCGTTCCAGATCGGACTTCGCCGCGATCGCGGCGCGGTAGGCCGCCACCGCCGCTGCCGGGGAGGCCGCGCCGTAGGTCCAGCGCTCGTCCACGCCGGCCGGCCATTCGGCCGCAGCCAGCGCGTCCACCAGGTCGTGCTCGGGCGCCAGCACCAGGTAGGTGGCTCCGAACAGGGTGTCCGGCCGGGTGGTGAACACCTCGACATCGCCTGCCGGCGTGCCGAATTCGACCGACGCACCGGTGGACCGGCCGATCCAGTTGCGCTGCATGGTCTTGACCTTGTCGGGCCAGTCCAGCACGTCCAGGTCGTCGAGCAGCCGGTCGGAGTATGCGGTAATGCGCATCATCCACTGCCGCAGGCGTTTCCGGAACACCGGGAAATTGCCGCGGTCACTGCGGCCGTCGGCGGTGACCTCTTCGTTGGCCAGCACGGTGCCCAGCCCCGGGCACCAGTTGACCATCGAGTCGGCGCGGTAGACCAGCCGGTAGCCGTCCACCACGTCGGCCCGCTCGGCATCAGACAGGCTCGCCCACTCCCGGCCGTCGGGCAGCGCCCTGGCGCCCGAGGCGAACTCGTCGACCAGTTCGGTGATGGGCCGGGCCCGCTTGCGGTCGGGGTCGAACCAGGCGTTGAAGATCTGCAGGAAGATCCACTGGGTCCACTTGTAGAAGTCGACGTCGGTGGTGGCGAAGCTGCGCCGGGTGTCGTGACCCAGGCCGAGGCGCCCCAGTTGGCGCCGGAAGTTGACGATATTGGCCTCGGTGCGTGTGCGGGGGTGGGTCCCGGTCTGCACCGCGTACTGCTCGGCGGGCAGACCGAACGCGTCGAACCCCAGCGCGTGCAGCACGTTGCGACCGGTCATCCGGAAATACCGGGCATACACATCGGTCGCGATGTACCCCAGCGGATGCCCGACATGTAGGCCGTCACCGGACGGGTACGGGAACATGTCCTGGACGAACATCTTGTCCGCAGGGACCGGGCCGCCGTCGGCCGGCGCCAGCGAGCCGACCGGATTCGGCACGTTGAAGGTGCCCATGGCGTGCCAGCGCTGTTGCCAGTCGGCCTCTATCGCACCGGCCAACTGCGCGGTGTAGCGATGGGTCGGGGCGTCAACATCGGTGGCGGTCTCGGGGCCGGCCGGGGCGTCTGTCACGCCAAACAGGGTATAAGCGCCGCTGACGGCGCCTTCGGCCACGGGTTGATAAAGGTTGCGTTGCAGAGCGGTCAGCGCACGGTTGCAGCTCGATTCCGGCCCTGGTGAGCACGCCGCGGGCGTGGATACAGTCGGCCCCTGACTTGGGAACGAGCAGGGGAAGGACCGACGTCAGATGAGGCAGATGGCCGACAATCCGAGCGCGCGGCACCGTTGGCGGATGGTGCTCGCCGGCACCGCGGCAGGACTGGCCGGTGTCGTCGGCCTGGCGGGCAACACCGCCGCCGCCGAGCCGCTGGCGCCGCAGCCGGTGCTGCCCGCTCCGGCCACCGTGACCCAGACCGTCACCGTCGTGCCGAATGCCGGTCTTGTACCCGCGCAGGCGGCCAGTGTCCCCGCCGCCGGGCTGGCCGGCGCGCCGGCCGCGCCGGTCGCGCCCGCCGCGGCCGGTGCCGTGATGGCCCCGGCCGGCACCGCCCCGGTCACCCAGGCGATCACCCAGCCGGTCGCCATCCCGCTCAACCCGGACAACTCGGGCACCATCCGGGACTACCTCACCTCCAAGGGCGTCAGGTTGGAGCCCCAGAACCCCCGCGATTTCACGGCGCTGCACATCGTGCTGCCCATGCCGAGCGGGTGGTCGCAGGTGCCGGACCCGAACGTGCCCGACGCCTTCGCGGTAATTGCCGACCGGACCGGCGGTGACGGGCTGTACACCTCCAACGCGCAGGTGGTCGTCTACAAGCTGGTCGGCGATTTCGATCCCCGCGAAGCCATCCGGCACGGGTTCGTCGACAGCCAGCAGCTCACCGCGTGGCGGCCCACCGACGGCCGGATCTCGGTCATCAACGACGTGCCCACCTCGTGGATCGAAGGCACGTACCGCGAGAACAACATGACGCTCAACACGTCGCGGCACAACCTGATCGCCACCTCCGGACCGGACCGCTACCTGGTGTCGCTCGCGGTGACCACCGGGGCGAGCGTGGCGGTTGCCTCCGGAGATGCCACCGACGCGATCATCAACGGCTTCAAGGTGCTGCCGCCCGGTGCGGTGCCCGCCGCGGCTCCCGCTGCGCCGGCAAGTCCTGCGGTACCGGCAGCGCCCGCACCCGCGGCTCCGGCGGGTTCCGCCACGCCGCTGGCCACCGGCGCCGGCGCCGGCGCCGGCGCCGGCGCCGTCGCACCGGCGGCGCTGGGCCTCGCCCGCTGACGGATTCCGGGCGCCTCGTATCCTGGGGCGCATGCTCGTCGCCGCCGTGTTGTGTCTGTGCGCCGCGGCCGCCACGGCCGGTGTTGCCGGCTGGACGCTGACCCGCCCGCACTCCGCCGATCCCGTCCGTCAGGTGCTGCGCGCCGTCGCGCCCACTCAGTTCGCGGCCGCGGCGATGCTCGCCGCCGGCGGCGTGGTGACCCTGGTCAAGCCGGGGTCGACGGCGCTGCTGGTGCTCCTGGTGTGCGTGCTGGGTGCGATCGGCACCGTCGCGGCCGGGTGCTGGCAGAACGCCAAGCTGGTCGCCAGGGCCGAGGCCGCCGAGGAACTCGCCAAGGCGCAGACCGGTTCGAGCTGCGCCGGGTCATGCGCCTCGTGCACCCTGTCCTGCGGCTGAACGCCGGAGTCAGTTCCTGCTGAGGTCGATCGGATGGGTGGCCAGCATGGACAGTGGTAGCGGCTGGCGCCGCAGCACCCGGGCCCACAGGTCCACCCGCGGTTCCACCAGGATGTCCGACGGCAGCGCCGACAGCACGATCCAGTCGTCGCGTTCGATCTCGCCGTCGAGCTGGCCGATGGTCCACCCGGAGTAACCGGCGAAAATCCGCACGCCCTCCACCACCGGGGCGATCGCCTCGGGATCGGCGTCCAGGTCGACCATCACCACCCGGCCCTGCACGTGACGCAATCCGGGCGCGTCGCTCGCACTCATCCCGACCCGCAGGGTGGCCAGACACAGTGCGGAATCGCGCTTCACCGGTCCGCCGACGAACATCGTCTTGGGCTTCACCGCAAGCTTGGCCCACTGCGGGAGCACGTTGTACACCGCCGTCTCGCTGGCGCGGTTGAGCACCACTCCGAGCGTGCCGCCCTCGTTGTGCTCCACGATGTAGATGACGCTGCGCCGGAACGTCGGCTCGAGCAGATCCGTCTCGGCGAGCAACAGCGTTCCGGCCCGCACCCGAGGTGCCGTCGGAGTCGGGTAATCCTCCGGATCCTCTGGGTGCGCCACCGGTCCATCATCGCACCAGCGGCCGCACGTCGTGACGAACAACCACGGCCCGCCGGGATATTTGTAGGGTGGATTCCGGGTGCGGACGGCTTGTTGGCACCGCCCGGCCCGGACAGGATCTGAAACCACATGACCGACACCCGCCCACCTGACACCGGCTGGCAGGCGGTCCGCGGCATGCCCGAATTCCGGCGACTGCTGGAACTGCGGGCAGTCAGCCAGTTCGGCGACGGACTGTTCCAGGCCGGCCTGGCCGGCGCCATCCTGTTCAACCCCGAACGGGCGGCGCGGCCGTGGGAGGTCGCACTGTCGTTCGCCGTGCTGTTCCTGCCCTATTCGATCCTCGGCCCGTTCGCCGGCCCGCTGCTGGACCGCTGGGACCGCCGCTGGGTGCTGGTGGGCGCCAATGCCGGCCGGCTGGCGCTGGTGCTTGCCGTGGCCACCGCGCTGGCCGTCGACTCACCCAATCTGGTGCTGCTGCTCGGAGCGCTGCTGGTCAACGGGTTCACCCGGTTCGTCTCGTCCGGGTTGTCGGCCGCGCTGCCGCACGTGGTGCCGCGCGACAAGGTGGTCGCCATGAACTCGGTGGCCACCGCGACGGCCTCCGTGGCGACCTTCCTCGGCGCCAATTTCATGCTGCTTCCGCGGTGGCTGCTCGGCGCGAACGACGCCGGGGCCGCCGTGGTGATCTTCTTGGCCGCGCTGCCCATCCTGGGTGCGTTGTGGTTGTCGGTGCGTTTCTCCCCGCACGTGCTGGGCCCCGACGACAGCGCCCGCGCGGTGCACGGGTCGGTGGCCTATGCCGTGTTCACCGGTTGGGTGCACGGGGCGCGCACGGTGCTGTCGGTGCCGACCGTCGCCGCGACGCTCAGTGGGCTGGCAGCGCACCGGATGGCCTTCGGCATCAACACCCTGATGGTGTTGGTGATCGTTCGGCACATCGGTGATCAGGAGGTCGCGGGCGTCGGATTGGGCACCACGGTGCTGTTCGTCGGCGCCGCCGGGGCCGGTGCGCTGCTGGCCACCCTGCTGACCCCGGCCCTGGTCGGGCGCTGGGGCCGGTACCGCGCGGCCAACGGGGCACTCGCGCTGGCGGCGGCGGTGCAGCTGTGCGCGATCACCCTCGCCGTGCCGGTGATGATCGTCTGCGGCTTCATCTTGGGTGCGGCCGGACAGGTGGTGAAGCTGTGCGCGGACAGTGCCATGCAGATCGACGTCGACGACGCCCTGCGCGGGCACGTGTTCACCGTCCAGGACGCGTTGTTCTGGATGTCGTTCGTGCTGGCCGTCACCGCGGCGGCCGCGGTGATCCCGGCCGACGGCCGGTCGCCGGCACTGGTCTGTGCCGGCGCGGCGCTCTACCTGATCGGACTCGCGTTGCACGCCTGGATCGGTAGACGCGGCAGACCGGTTCCGGACCGGGGCTAGGGTGTCACCCGTGGCTGGAGCCGGACCGATCATCGCCGACCTGCAGGCCGAGAGCGACGTGCTGGACGCGTTGGTTGCCGAGCTGCCCGAGCAGGCCTGGCAGACCCCGACGCCCGCCCCCGGCTGGACCATCGCCCATCAGATCGCGCACCTGTGGTGGACGGACCAGACCTCGCTGCAGGCGGTCACCGACGAAGCCGCCTTTCGGCAGACGGTGGCCGAGGCCGCCGAGAACCCGCTCGGCTTCGTCGATGAAGGTGCCGAGCGACTGGCCGGCACTCCCCCGGCGGAGCTGTTGGCTGGTTGGCGCGCCGACCGATCCCGGTTGCACGACGCGCTGCGTACCGTCGAGGACGGTCGCAAGCTGCCGTGGTTCGGACCGCCGATGAGCGCTGCGTCGATGGCGACCGCCCGGCTGATGGAGACCTGGGCGCACGGCCTCGACGTCGCCGACGCGCTCGGGGTGCGCCGCGAGCCGACGGCACGGCTGCGGTCCATCGCCCATATCGGCGTGCGGACCCGCGACTTCGCCTTCACCGTGCACGGCCTCACGCCGCCAACTGCACCGTTTCACGTGAAACTGCAAGCGCCAGACGGGGATTCGTGGACGTGGGGACCCGACGACGCGGCCCAGACGGTGACCGGGCTTGCCGAGGACTTCTGCATGCTGGTCACCCAGCGCCGGGCCCCGGCCGAACTGGACGTGACCGCCGTCGGTGCGGACGCCGCGACCTGGCTGACCATCGCGCAGGCGTTCGCGGGGCCACCCGGCGCCGGCCGGGGCTGAGCGGCGGGGCCCGCCGGCCTACACCTCGCTCGCTGAATCCGCGGCCCCGTCCCCGTCGGCATCGACGAGCTTGATGTCCCAATGCCCGTCGGCATCGCGATCGGCGTAGGCGGCCTCCCCCGCCAATGCCCGGTCGGCCAGTCCGTCGCCATCGGTGTCCAGCAGCCGGTCGTCCACCTGGCCGTCGCCGTCGAAATCCACGACCGGACCCCCGCTCTGCTCGACCCCGTCCAGCCCGAACCAGCGCAGCTGCCCACCCCGAGCGCCGGCATCCGCCGCCAAAGCCCATGTGCCAGAACCGTCGTCAGTGAAATACGCGGCGCCGGCGGCCCCCACGTCGTGCACCCCGTGCTCGGCCAGCCCATCGCGGTCCAGATCGGCGAGCGCGTCGTCGACCAGACCGTCCCCGTCCAGATCGAGTCCGACGCCGTCGAGCAGCCCGTCCCCGTCGACGTCGACAACCGGCTCCGCGGAGAACATGGTGGCGCCGCCGTCACCGTCGGCCAGGCAGTAGTCCATGCCCTTTACAGACGCATCAGCGTGGGCGCGCGTTCCACCATTTCTTGAGTTCGGCGACGGCCTCGTCGTGCTCGAGCGGTCCGCGGTCCAGCCGGAGTTCCTTGAGGTACTTCCACGCCTGGCCGACCTCGGGCCCCGCCGGGATACCGAGAATCTCCATGATCTCGTTGCCGTCCAGATCGGGCCGCACCCGCTGCAGGTCCTCTTTCTCGGCCAGTTCGACGATCCGCGCCTCCAGGTCGTCGTAGTTGGCCTGCAGCCGGGCCGCCCGCCGCTTGTTGCGGGTGGTGCAATCCGCCCGCACCAACTTGTGCAGCCGGCTGAGCAACGGCCCGGCGTCGGTGACGTACCGGCGCACCGCCGAATCGGTCCACCGGCCCGTCCCCGCCGCATCCGCATACCCGTGGAAGCGCAGGTGCAGATACACCAGCTGGGACACGTCGTCGACCATCTGCTTGGAGTACTTCAGCGCGCGCAGCCGCTTGCGCGCCATCTTGGCGCCGACCACCTCGTGATGATGGAAGCTCACCCCGCCGTCGGATTCGTGCCTGCGGGTCGCTGGCTTGCCGATATCGTGCAGCAGCGCCGCCCAGCGCAGCACCAGATCGGGGCCTCCCTCAGGCAAGGGGTCCTCGAGGTCGACGGCCTGGCGCAGCACCGTCAGCGAATGCCAATACACATCCTTGTGCTGATGGTGTTCGTCGATGGCCATCCGCATGTCGCCGACCTCGGGCAACACCACATCACCCAGCCCGGTTTGCACCATCAGATCCACCCCGGCGACCGGGTCGACGCCCAGCAACAGCTTGTCCAGTTCGGCGGCCACCCGCTCGGCGGTGATCCGTTCCAGCTGCGGCGCCATGTCCAGCAGCGCCTCCAGCACCCGCGGTGCGACGGTGAAGCCCAGTTGGGAGACGAACCGGGCCGCCCGCAGCATCCGCAACGGATCGTCGCCGAACGACACCTGCGGCGCCGACGGGGTGTCGAGCACCTTGGCGCGCAGCGCCGCCAGGCCGCCCAGCGGGTCGCAGAACTCGGTCGGCCCGTCCCCGGTGATCCGCACGGCCATCGCGTTGACCGTGAAATCGCGGCGCACCAGGTCCTCTTCGAGGGTGTCACCGAAGCTGACCTGCGGGTTGCGCGTCACCTGGTCATAACTGTCGGAGCGGAAGGTGGTGATCTCCAGCCGGTGTGCACCCTTGGCCACGCCGATCGTGCCGAACTCGATGCCGGTGTCCCACAGCGCGTCGCCCCAGCCGCGCAGCAGCTTCTGCATCTGCTCGGGCCTGGCGTCGGTGGTGAAGTCCAGGTCGGTGTACACCCGGCCGAGCAGGGCGTCGCGGACACTTCCGCCCACCAGGTACAGCTCATGTCCGGCGGCGGCGAACACCGCGCCGAGGTCGGCGAGCAGCGGCCGGTACTCGCTCAGCGCCACCCAGGCGCCGGCCAGCAGTTCGGCGTCGGCGGCTTCCGGGGTCGGGTGGTTCGGCACGTTCGGTGAGTCTAGTGACGACCATCCCGGCGATAACGACCCGGCGACAGCCCGGCCACGACCGGGCCAGTGTGGCGAGGACGGCCTGCCGCGGCAGCTACTATCGCTTGGGTGTCGGACGGCGAACAAGCCAAACCGCGACGGCGCCGAGGGCGTCGCCGCGGACGCCGCGCTGCCGGTCCCCCGACACCCGCATCCGAGCAGCCCGTCTCCAACGCCGACGAACCGGCCACCGAGAAGACCCCCAGTCCGGCCAAACCCGGCCAGAACCGCCAGCAACGTCCGCCGCGGCGGGCCCAGGAACGGTTGCGCACGGTGCACGAGACGTCAGCGGGCGGACTTGTCATCGACGGGATCGACGGTCCGAAGGAGAGCCAGGTCGCCGCGCTGATCGGCCGGATCGACCGGCGCGGGCGGATGCTCTGGTCGCTGCCCAAGGGCCATATCGAGATGGGCGAGACCGCCGAACAGACCGCCATCCGCGAGGTCGCCGAGGAGACCGGTATCCAGGGCAGCGTGCTGGCCGCCCTCGGCAGCATCGACTACTGGTTCGTGACCGAGGGGCGCCGCGTACACAAGACGGTGCACCATTACCTGATGCGTTTCCTGGGCGGCGAACTCTCCGATGACGATGTCGAGGTCACCGAGGTCGCGTGGGTGCCGCTGGAGGACCTGCCGGCCCGGTTGGCCTACGCCGACGAGCGGCGGCTCGCCGAAGTCGCCGGCGAACTCATCGACAAGCTGCAGACCGACGGACCCGCAGCACTGCCGCCCTTGCCGCACAGCTCGCCCAGGCGGCGTCCGCAGACCCATTCGCACACCAGGAACCGGCGCCAGGAGGACTCACCCCGGCGGCGGGCGAACGGATGCGGAAACGGCCCGTGACTTCGAGGGCGGTGATTGTTCTCCGCTTCCTCGCCGCCGCCGCGTTGCTCATCCTGTTCGCCGCCCCCGCGATCTCGCCGCGGGCAGCCGCGGGTGAACCCGGGTCGGCACAGTTCCTCCACCTGCAGATCGACCGCGTCACCCCCGACATCGTCACGACCACCAGCGACGCGGTGGTCACCGTGACCGGCACCGTGAGCAATATCGGCGACCGGCCGGTGCGCGATATCGTCGTGCGGCTCGAGCACGCCGCGGCCGTGACGGCCGCACCGGGGCTGCGCACCAATCTGTCCGCGAACCTGGACCAGTACGAACCGGTGGCCGACTTCATCACGGTGGCACCGGAATTGGAGCGCGGGCAACAGGTTCCGTTCACCCTGAGCTATCCCGTGCGGGCCGACCGGACGCCGTCACTGCGCATCGACAAGCCGGGCGTCTACCCGGTGCTGGTCAACGTGAACGGCACACCCGACTACGGCGAGCCGGCCCGCCTCGACGACGCGCGTTTCCTGCTACCGGTGCTCGGCGTGCCTGCCGACCCGACCGACAGCGCCGACTCGGGCGAGGGGGCGGCGCTCGGCGCCGTCGTGGCACCCGACACCACCAAGCCGGTGGCCACCACGGTGCTGTGGCCGCTGGCCGACCGGCCGCGACTGGCCGCGGGCATTCCCGGCGGCACCACACCGGTGCGGTTGATCGACGACGACCTGGCCACCTCGTTGGCCTCGGGTGGTCGCCTGGACACCCTGCTGTCGGCGGCCGATTTCGCGACCAGCCCCGAGGTCGATCCGGACGGCACGGTGCGTACCGCGCTGTGCCTGGCCGTGGACCCGGACCTGCTGGTCACCGTGAACGCGATGACCGCCGGTTATGTGGTCAGCGCCGAACCCGACGGCGGCATGGGCGCACCGACCCGGCCCGGCACGGGCAAGGAAGCGGCGGTGGACTGGCTCAACCGGCTCAAGGCGCTGGCCCAACGCACGTGTGTGACCTCGACGGTCTACGCCCAAGCCGATCTGGATGCCCTGGACCGGGTCGGGGATGCCGCGCTGAACGGCGCCGCCATCGCCTCTGCCACCGATATCGTCGACCAGATCCTCGGGGTGAAGTCGGTACGGGGGGCCACCCTGCTCGGTGACGGACCGCTGACCCAGCGGGCGGCCCAGGTGCTGGGTACCCAGGGGCCGACCGTCGCGATCGCCGCCGCCCCACTGACCGGTGACGGTTCCGGCACGGTGGCGTTGCAGCCACGCCGTGACGCACCGCAGCTGGTCACCGCCCCGTTCGATCCCATGGTGGGAGCCGCGCTGGCCGGCGTCGGGAGCGATCCGCAAACCCCCACCTACGTCGACTCGGGGCTGACCATCCCCCTCAAACACGACTCCGCGGTGGCCCGCCTGCAGGACGCGCTGGGCGCGCTGTTGTGGCGTGGCCTGCTACCGGACAGCGAGCCCCGCACCCAGATCGTCATGCCGCCGCTGGGCTGGGATCTGCGGCCGGACGAAGCCCAGGCGGTGTTCAGCGCGATCTCCAGCACCATCCGCGCCGGGCTGGCGGTGCCACGACCGCTGCCCGCCCTGATCGCCGAGACCTCGGCCGCCGCGCCGCCCGTGGACAGCAGCCCCCCGGCCATCGACGGCAACCCGCGCGCCCGGATCGACGACGACGTCATCGCCGGCATCGGCCTGACCACCGGGCGGCTGTCGCAGCTCACCTCCGCGCTGACCACCGACGAGCAGACCGGGCTCACCGGCGCGGCCTACACCGCGCCGCTGCGTGAGGACATGCTGCGCGCACTGAGCCAGACGGTACCCCCCGATGCCCGTAACGGGCTTGCGCAGCAACGGCTTTCGACGGTCACCCGCACGGTGTCCGATATCGTCCACGCGGTGACGATCGTCAACCCCGGCGGCTCGTACACCTTGGCGACCGAACGCAGCCCGCTGCCGCTGGCCCTGCGCAACGACCTTCCGGTACCCATCCGGGTGCGGTTGCACATCGACGCGCCGCCCGGGATGACGGTGACCGATCCCGGGGAGATCGAATTGCCCCCCGGCTATCTGCCGCTGCGCGTCCCGATCGAGGTGCACTTCACCCAGCGCGTCGCCGTGGACGTGGGGTTGAGCACCGCCGACGGCATGTCACTGGGTGAGCAGGTGCGGTTGTCGGTGCACTCCAACGCCTACGGCAAGGTGCTGTTCTTCATCACTCTCACCGGTGGGGTGATCCTGGCGCTGCTGGTCGGCCGGCGCCTCTGGCACCGGTTCCGCGGCCAACCCGACCGCGCCGATCTGGTGCCGCCGACCCGGCCGGCCCAGGCCCACCGGCCCGATCCGCTCGACACCGCGCTGGCCCACACCCCCGACGACGAACGATGAACGCCCCGCAACGCGCCTCCCAGCGGTCCGCCGCTGCCCCGCGCAAGGAATTGTCGGATTCGGCCGTGGTGTCGCGGTCATGGGGCATGGCGTTCGCCACCCTGATCAGCCGGATCACCGGCTTCTTCCGCATCGTGCTGCTGGCCGCGATCCTCGGCGCGGCGCTGTCGAGCTCGTTCACCGTGGCCAATCAGCTGCCCAACCTGGTGGCCGCCCTGGTGCTGGAGGCGACCTTCACCGCCATCTTCGTGCCGGTGCTGGCCCGCGCCGAACGCGACGACGCCGACGGCGGAACGGCGTTCGTGCGCCGGCTGGTCACCCTGGCCACCACCCTGCTGCTGATCGCGACCATCGTCTCGGTGGCGGCCGCTCCCCTGCTGGTCGACCTGATGCTCGGCGGCGATCCGCAGGTGAACCGGCCGCTGACCACCGCGTTCGCCTATCTGCTGCTACCGCAGGTCATCTTCTACGGTCTGACATCGGTGTACATGGCAATCCTGAACACCCGCAACGTCTTCGGGCCGCCCGCCTGGGCTCCGGTGGTCAACAACGTCGTCGCCATCGCCACCCTCGGGCTGTATCTCCTGGTGCCCGGTCAACTGTCGCTGGACCCCGTCGAGATGGGCAATGCCAAGCTGCTCGTCCTCGGCATCGGCACCACACTGGGCGTCGTCGCGCAGGCCGCCGTGTTGCTCGTCGCCATCCGGCGCCAGCGCATCAGCCTGCGGCCGTTGTGGGGTGTGGATGACCGGCTCAAGAAGTTCGGCACCATGGCCGCCGCGATGGTGCTCTACGTGCTGATCAGTCAGATCGGCTTGATCGTCGGTAACCAGATCGCCAGCGCAGCCGCCGCCTCCGGGCCGGCGATCTACAACTACACCTGGTTGGTGCTGCAGCTGCCGTTCGGGATGATCGGCGTCACCGTGCTGACCGTGGTGATGCCCCGGCTGTCGCGCAACGCGGCCGCCGAGAACGGCCCGGCGATCCTGGCCGACCTGTCTCTGGCCACCCGGCTGACCATGATCACCCTGATTCCGATCGTGGCGTTCATGACCGTCGCCGGACCGGCCATCGGTTCGGCGCTGTTCGCCTACGGCAATTTCGGCGCGACCGACGCCGGCTACCTCGGCATGGCGATCACCCTGTCGGCCTTCACCCTGATCCCGTACGCACTGGTGCTGTTGCAGCTGCGCGTGTTCTACGCCAGGGAGCAGCCCTGGATCCCGATCGTGCTGATCCTGGTGATCACCGCGGTCAAGATCGTGGCCTCGGTGCTGGTCGGTCACCTGGTGACCGACCCCGAGCTGGTCGCCGGTTATCTCGGACTGGCCAACGGTCTGGGTTTCCTGGCCGGCGCCACCATCGGGTACGTGGTGCTGCGCGCCAACCTCGCACCGCTGCTGCCGTCCAGGGCGGGCGGGCTGATCAGCGTCGACGTGGTGCGCACCATCCTGGTGACCATCGCCGGGTCCATGGTCGCGGGGCTGGTCGCGCACGTGGTGGACCAACTGCTCGGCGTCGAGAAGCTGACCGAGCACGCTGGTGCGGCGGGCTCGCTGCTGCGGCTGCTCATCCTCGGTGTGATCATGCTGCCGATCATCGCCGGGGTGCTGCTGGCCGCCCGGGTCCCCGACGCCCAGGCCGCGCTGCGCGCGGTGCGCCGCCGGCTGGGACGCTCACCTGCCGCCGCACCCGTCCCCCCGCCCGCGCGCGTTATCTCCCAGCGGCCGGTCCAGCGCGTCAATTACGCTGACCAGAGGAATTCGTACACATCGCAGCGCCCCGCCGGGACGGGCACGCGGAAAGGACACATGGTGGCCGACCAACCCGGAAGCGGGTTCCCGCCAAGCGCCGACGGACCTGCCGAGGCGGGTACCGGTGCCGGCCCCACCACGCGGATTCCTCGGGCCGATGCCGGCGATTTCGAGCCGGACATCCCCGCACGGCCGGCCGCCGACTACGGCGGCGACCCCACCCGCGAGCAGTTGCCGTTCGATCCGCCCCGCGAGCCCCCCATCGAGACCGCCACACCAGGGTCCCGTCTGCCCGGCGAGGAGGATGTCCACCTGATCCCCGGCGCCATCATCGCCGGCGGCCGGTACCGACTGCTGGTCTTCCACGGCGGACCCCCACACCTGCAGTTCTGGCATGCCCTGGACACCGCGCTGGACCGGCAGGTCGCGCTGACGTTCATCGATCCCGACGGTCAACTACCCGACAGCGAAGTGCAGGACATCCTCAGCCGTACCTCCAAGCTCAGCGCGATCAACTCCCCTGGCGTCGCCCAGATCCTCGACGTCGCGCGCACCGCATCGGGTGGGCTGGTAGTCGCGGAATGGATCCGTGGCGGCTCGCTGGCCGAGGTGGCCGAGACCTCGCCGTCGCCGATCGGCGGCGCCCGGGCCATCCAGTCGCTGGCGGCCGCGGCCGAAGCGGCGCACCGGTCCGGGGTGTCGTTGTCGATCGACGACCCCAGCCGGGTCCGGGTCAGCATCGAGGGTGATGTGGCGCTGGCGTTCCCCGCGACGCTGCCCTCTGCCACGCCCGAGGACGACATCCGCGGGATCGGGGCGGCACTGTATGCGCTGCTGGTCAACCGCTGGCCGCTGCCGGAAGCCGGGGTGCACAGCGGCTTGGCCCCGGCCGACGTGGACGGCACCGGACAACCCGTCGAACCGCGCTCGGTGGACCGCGACATTCCGTTCCAGATCTCGGCTGCCGCCGCGCGCGCCGTGCAGGAGGGCGGCGGCATCCGCAGCGCCCCCACGCTGTTGAACCTGCTGCAGCAGGCAACCGCCGTCGCCGACCGCACCGATTACATCGCGCCGGTGGACGGTGCCGGCGCGCCGGCGCCCGCACGGCAGTTCAGCGCGGTGGCCGCCAACGACCCGGACACTGTGGCCCGTCGGCGGAAGGGCCTGATCATCGGCCTGTCCGCGGCGGGTGTGGTCGTGGTGATCGCCCTCGTCGTGCTCGCCTCGGTGCTCAATCGGATCTTCGGTGATGTCGGTGGCTCCCTGGACAAGCAGGAACTCGGACTCAACGCGCCCAGCAGTTCGTCGAGTTCAGCGGACGGTGACGTGGTCAAGCCGGTGCGGGCGACGGTCTACTCACCCGAGGGTGAAGCCGACGAACCGACGTTGGCCGGGCTGGCGATCGACGGCAACCCGGCGACAGCCTGGCCGACCGACACCTATTCCGATCCGAACCCGTTCCCGAACTTCAAGAACGGGGTCGGTCTGATGCTGCAACTGTCCCAACCCACCACGCTGGCATCGGTGACCGTCGACGTGTCCAGCACCGGCACCGCCGTGCAGATCCGGTCGGCGCAGTCGGCGAATCCGGCCAAGCTGGAGGACACCACCGTGCTGGCCCCGGCCACCCCGCTGAAGAAGGGGTCCAACACCATCGCCATCCCGAACGCGTCCCCGACGTCGTACGTGTTGGTGTGGATCTCGACGTTGGGCACCGTCGACGGGAAGAACCGCAGCGACATCTCCGAGATCACCCTCAAGGCCAAGTCCTGACGGTTATCCCCAGCCTGTGCATACCTGATGCGCTGGTCAGCGCCTTTTTGACACAGGTGCCAGAAGAACTGTAATGGGGGGTTCCGCGGCGTCCATAGGGTTCGGCTGTGGAGAATTTCGGGGGGAATTCCGGCCCGCAGCGCACCGACGCACAGCTGCTCGCCGCGCACGTCGCCGGTGACCGCTTCGCATTCGAGGAGCTGTTCATCCGCTATCGGCGGCCGCTGTACCGGCTGGCCCGCTTCACCACCCGCAGTCCCGAGGACGCCGGGGACGCGCTGCAGGAGGCGATGCTGTCCGCGCATTGCGCCGCCGCGACGTTCCGGCACGGGTCGTCGGTCAGTAGCTGGCTGCACCGCATCGTGCTCAACGCGTGCCTGGACCGGCTGCGGCGGCGCAAGGCCCGCCCCACGGCACCGCTTGAGGATGACCTCTGGCCGGTGGACGACGAGACGGCGCAGGTCGACACCGCGATCGTGGTGGAGCGCGCCCTGATGCGCCTACCCGTCGACCAGCGGGCCGCCGTCGTCGCGGTGGACATGCAGGGTTTCTCGGTCGCCGAGACGGCCAGCATGTTGGGTATCGCCGAAGGCACCGTGAAGAGCAGACGAGCCAGGGCCCGCGCGACACTGGCCCACGTACTGGCCGAACGCACCGCACCCGCCGCGCCATGATGGACGGGTGCACCACCCCGATGCTGACCCCGACACACCGGGCGGGCCGGCGCATGCCGCGCGCCCGCTGCACTGGCGGCGCACCGCCCTGGTCTGCGGCGTCGCGGCGGCTGTAGCCGGCCTGGGCCTGGGTGTGGCGGCGCTGAGCGACACCTCGGCACCGGCCCGGGTGAGCGGGCCGACGGCCCAGCAGATCACCGTCGCGCACCGGCCGGCGTCGATGCCGCTCTCCCGGGCCGACATCCTGGCGCTGCTGGGCCGGCCCGCAGACCTCGGCCCCCTGGCCGAGCCGCAGCGCTGGGTGGCCTGCCTGCGCGGGCTGCGACGGGATCCGGCGGTTCCGGTGCTCGGGGCCACCCCCGTGACGGAGGCCGGGCGGCAGGCGGTGGTGGTGGTGTTCCCCGGGAACCACCCCGGCGACGTGCAGGCCGTCACGTTGGACGCCGGCTGCGACGCCGCACACGACGCCACCCTCGCCGAGACCACACTGCCCCGACCCTGACTGGTGCCACCGGAACGCGCCCCCGGGAACAGCTGGGCCTACCCTGATGTTTGAACTCACGCCGGTTTCACACGGCAGAAAGGCCTCGCACCCACGATGTCAAGCTCATCCGAGATCCACGACGTGATCATCATCGGCTCGGGACCGGCCGGCTACACGGCCGCGGTGTACACCGCCCGCGCACAACTGAAGCCAGTGGTGTTCGAAGGCATCCAGTTCGGCGGCGCGTTGATGACCACCACCGAGGTGGAGAACTATCCCGGTTTCCGGGAGGGCATCACCGGCCCGAACCTCATGGACGAGATGCGCGAACAGGCGCTGCGGTTCGGCGCCGACCTGCGCATGGAGGACGTCGACGCCGTCGACCTGTCCGGCCCGATCAAGAAGGTGACCGTCGGTGACGAGACTCACCAGGCCCGCGCGGTGATCCTCGCCATGGGCGCGGCGGCCCGCCACCTCGGCACGCCCGGCGAGCAGGAGCGCATCGGTCTGGGCGTGAGCACCTGCGCCACCTGCGACGGGTTCTTCTTCCGCGACCAGGACATCGCCGTGATCGGCGGCGGTGACTCGGCGATGGAGGAAGCCACCTTCCTGACCAGATTCGCGCGCAGCGTCACCCTGATCCACCGGCGCGACGAGTTCCGCGCCTCCAAGATCATGTTGGAGCGCGCCCAGGCCAACGAGAAGATCACGTTCCTGACCAACACCGCGGTCACCGAGATCGAGGGCGACCCCAAGGTCACCGGAATCCGGTTGCGGGACACGGTGACCGGTGAGGAATCCAAACTGCCGGTGACCGGTGTGTTCGTCGCGATCGGGCACGACCCGCGCTCGGAGCTGGTCCGCGGTCAGGTCGAACTGGACGACGAGGGCTACGTCAAGGTGATCGGACGCACCACCGCGACGTCTGTCGAAGGTGTCTTCGCCGCAGGCGATTTGGTGGATCACACCTACCGGCAGGCCATCACCGCCGCCGGTTCGGGCTGTTCGGCCGCCATCGACACCGAGCGCTGGCTGGCCGAAAACCACGCTGCCGCAACCGTATAGACGTTCCCAACTCGATCAGGAGGATCACATGAGCGAAGATTCCGCGACCGCCACCGTCACCGACGCCTCGTTCGGTCAGGATGTGCTGTCCAGCTCCACCCCGGTGCTGGTGGACTTCTGGGCCACCTGGTGCGGTCCGTGCAAGATGGTCGCCCCGGTTCTCGAGGAGATCGCCAAGGAGAAGACCGGCGATCTGCGGGTGGTCAAGCTCGACGTGGACGCCAACCCGGAGACCGCGCGTGATTTCCAGGTGGTGTCCATCCCCACAATGATCTTGTTCAAGGGTGGCGAACCGGTGAAGCGTATCGTCGGGGCGAAGGGCAAGGCCGCCCTGCTCCGGGAGATCGCCGAGCACATCTAACAGGTAACGCGCAGTCATTCTGCACCCCGGGGTTTTCCGGATTTACCCGCGTATCTGCGACAATGCTGTCAGTCCATCCAGCGGTCGTCGGCACGTGTCCGGCTGTAGCCCATCGAAAGGCCAGGTATGTCGATACTGCGTCGAGGTGACCGGGGTGCTGCGGTCACCGAGATCAGGGCGGCGTTGGCTGCGCTAGGGCTCTTGGACAGTCCCGATGCGGATCTGTCCACCGGCAAGCACATTGCCGCGGACGTGTTCGACGACGAGCTGGACCACGCCGTGCGTGCGTTCCAGCAGCACCGCGGTCTGCTGGTCGACGGAATGGTAGGCGAGGCGACGTTCCGCGCGCTCAAGGAGGCGTCCTATCAACTGGGCGCGCGCACCCTGGCCCACCAGTTCGGCGCCCCGATGTACGGCGACGACGTGGCGACACTTCAGGCCCGGCTCCAGGATCTCGGCTTCTACACCGGCCTGGTAGACGGCCATTTCGGCCTGCAAACCCACAATGCCCTGATGTCCTACCAGCGCGAGTACGGACTGTTCCCGGACGGAATCTGCGGCCCGGAAACGTTGCGGTCCTTGTACTTTCTCGGCTCCCGGGTCACCGGCGGCTCGATTCACGCGATCCGCGAGGAGGAGCTGGTTCGCCGGTCCGGCCCCCAACTGTCAGGTAAGCGCATCATCATCGATCCGGGGCGTGGCGGTGACGACCACGGGCTGATCCTGCAGGGCCCCGACGGCCCGATCAGCGAAGCGGACATCTTGTGGGACTTGGCAAGTCGCCTGGAAGGCCGGATGACGGCGATCGGGATGGACACTTTCCTGTCCCGGCCGGTCGGACGCAGCCCATCGGATGCCGAGCGCGCGGGCACCGCCAACACCGTCGGCGCCGATCTGATGATCAGCCTGCGCTGCACCAGCCACGTCAGCCCGGCTGCCAACGGGGTAGCCTCGTTCCACTTCGGCAATTCGCATGGCTCGGTGTCCACCATCGGGCGCAACCTCGCCGACTTCATTCAGCGGGAAGTGGTGGCGCGCACGGGTTTACGTGACTGCCGTACCCACGGTCGCACGTGGGATCTGCTTCGGTTGACCAGAATGCCCACCGTGCAGGTCGATTTGGGCTACATCACCAACGTTCACGACCGACAATTATTGGCTTCCAGCGCAACTCGCGACGCCATCGCCGAAGGTATGTTGGCTGCGGTCAAGCGGCTGTATCTGCTGGGCAAGAACGACCGACCCACCGGCACCTTCACGTTCGCCGAACTGCTCGCGCACGAACTCTCGGTCGAACAGGCCGGCCGCGTCTCCCCCAGCTAGCTAGCCATGACCGCGGGTCACCCGCACGGCACCGCCCCGACGGGTACCTCGATGCGGGCCGATTCCAGCAATCGTTCCAGCGCGGCCTCCACATCAGCCTTCCAGCCGAGTCCCTGCTCGAGTTCCAGCCGGAGGCGCGGCACGTACGGGTGTGGGGACACCACTTCGAAACCGGCCTCGGCCAACAGCTCGACATCGATGATGCACTGTTCGGGGCTACAGTCGCCGAGTACCTCGACAACAGGCTGCAGGTCCGGGGGGACTGCCGCCGGCTCGATGGACAGCATCGCCGATGTCCGGCCGAAGGCTTCCAGCGCGCGCACACCGCGGCGCACCAGATCGGCGACCACGGCAGCGATCAAGCCGCGCGGAAGGACGCCGGCCTCGTCACAGGCGTCGACACCCAGCGAGGTAAGCAGGACGGCGTCGGCACTGACCGGTCCGGTGGGAAACCTCCGCGCCCGCGGCACCGCCCGCGGCGGGGCGTAGAAGGCGTAGCCCAGACAGGCCGACTCCCCCAGCAGTTCGGCGGGTGCCGCCTCCCGTTGGCCGGGCTCCGGTGCGCGCTCGACGGCGATCTGCCCGCACGAGCCCCACTCGAGCATGACCATGGAAAGCCAGGCTTCCTTCTCGAATTCCGGATCGGCGAGGTGATCGTCACCGCCGAGGGTCGACGGATCGACCTCCCAGAACACGCATCGCCGGGCATGCTTGGGCAGCTGATCGAACGCCTCCAGCCGCAGCGGCGTGATTCGCGATGACACTTCGACCCCCGACTCTCACAAACATCCGGCACACGATGGCATGTCCGGCTCGGCTGCTCTTCCAGAATACGAGAGCGCGCCACTCGCGGCCCAGATCCGGCCGGTTTGCCGCCGGGAGCCACCTCGATCGCGAAATCCGCTGCCAAACAAGGGATCCCCGCTTTGCAATGCGCGCACCTCAATCATCCGATGATCAAGTGTCACAGTGACGTAATTCGCCGGTGTCCCTGGGTCAGGCACTGCAGCGCTCATTTCGACCGATCACGACTTCGCGGCGTTCATCAGATCGACGATGCGCTGCAGATCGTCCACCGAGCCGAATTCGACGACGATCTTGCCCTTGCGCTTACCCAGGCTCACCGTCACCCGGGTATCGAAGGCCGTCGACAGTTGCTCGGCGACGTCCTGCAGGCCCGGCATCTGGATCGGCTTGCGGCGCGGGGCCGACGGCTCGACCGGACCGTTGCGGTTGGCCAGGGTGACGGCCTCTTCGGTGGCACGCACCGACAATCCCTCGGCGACGATCCTGGCCGCGAGTTCTTCCTGCTGCTCCGGCCCGCCTTCCAGCGCCAGCAACGCGCGGGCATGACCGGCCGACAGCACGCCGGCCGCGACTCGCCGCTGCACCGCGATCGGCAGTCGTAGCAACCGGATCATGTTGGAGATGAGGGGGCGGGAGCGCCCGATCCGGACCGCCAGTTCGTCGTGCGTCACGCCGAACTCCTCCAGCAGCTGCTGGTAGGCCGCCGCCTCTTCCAACGGATTCAGCTGCGCCCGGTGGATGTTCTCCAGCAGCGCATCGCGCAACATATCGCCGTCGGCGGTCTCCCGGACGATGGCCGGGATGACGGATAACCCGGCTTCCTGGGATGCCCGCCACCGCCGCTCCCCCATCACCAGCTGGTACCGGGGGCCGCGTTCCCCGTCCGAAACGTCGGACAACTCGCGCACCACGATCGGCTGCATGACGCCGAACTCCTTGATGGAGTGCACCATCTCGGCGAGCGCTTCCTCGTCGAACACCTGGCGTGGCTGGCGTGGGTTGGGCTCGATCAGTTTCGGATCGATCTCCCGGTACACCGCGCCGAACTCCGAGACGGCGGCCGGCGGGGCGCTGGGTGCCGTGCCTGCGCTCGGCCCACCCAGCAGTACATCGGCGGCCGCGCTGCCCATCTTGGTGCCCAACGGGTCACCGTCGGCGGGACCAGTCGGGATCAGCGACGCCAGACCACGGCCCAGCCCGCTGCGCTTCTTGGCCGGTTGATTCATCCTTGTGCCTTCCGCTGCTCGCTGTCCTGCCCGCGACGCGCAATCTCGCGACTGGCGTCGAGATAGCTCATCGCGCCGCGTGAACCGGGATCGTAATCGAGGATGGTCATCCCGTACCCGGGAGCTTCGGACACCTTCACGCTGCGCGGGATGACCGTCTTGAGGACCTTGTCGCCGAAGTGTGCTCGAACGTCTTCGGCCACCTGATCGGCCAATCGGGTGCGCCCGTCGTACATGGTCAGCACCACGGTGGTGACGTCCAGTTCAGGATTCAGGTGGGCCTTCACCATCTCGATATTGCGCAGCAGCTGGCCCACCCCTTCCAGCGCGTAGTACTCGCACTGGATTGGTATCAGCACCTCCGGGGCGGCGACGAGTGCGTTGATGGTGAGCAGGCCCAGCGACGGCGGGCAATCGATGAAGACATAGTCGAAGCTGTGCTGCTTCAGTTCGGCCAGTGCGGTGCGCAGCCGGCCTTCCCGAGCCACCATGCTGACGAGCTCGATCTCCGCGCCGGCGAGATCGATGGTGGCCGGCACGCAGAACAGACGATCGTTGTGCGGGCTGCGCTGCAGGGCGGTGTGCAGCGGGATCTCACCGATCAACACCTCGTACGACGACGGGGTGCCCTGCCGGTGCTCGATCCCCAGGGCGGTGCTCGCATTGCCCTGCGGATCGAGATCGATCACCAATGTCTGCAGTCCTTGCCGAGCCAGTGCGGCGGCGATGTTCACCGCGGTGGTCGTCTTGCCGACGCCGCCCTTCTGGTTCGCGATGGTGAAGACGCGCTGGCGCTGAGGCTTCGGCAATCCGCCCTCGCGGTTGTGCAGCAGCCGGGTTGCCCGCTCGGCCTCGGCGGCGATCGGGGTATCGATGCCCGGGTCACCCCGCCAGGTGCCGGTAGCGTCGGGGGTCCACGTTTCACGTGAAACATCGGCGCCCTCGGGTGGCTGTACCGGTCCCGCTGTCATCGTTTCCTCCTGCCGGATCGTGCTGGGCGATCCGCTCGCTGACCGCGCGTCGCCGCGACCACGGTTACGGGTGGATTCAAATAGTCCACGCCACATCTCACCACCCTTACGTCGGTGGCACCAAGCGAACGCAGCGTCCGCTCGTGCTCACTGATCTCCGACTCGGCGCGCTCGCCTTTGAGCGCCAGCATGCGGCCGCCGATGCGCAGCAGCGGCAGGCTCCACCGAGTCAACTTGTCCAACGAGGCGACCGCGCGCGAAGTCACCGTGTCCAACTCCCCCACTTCGTCACGCACCGCCGGATCCTCCGCCCGGCCGCGGACGACGGTGACGTCGAGACCGAGGTCGTCGACGACCTCGCGGAGAAACTCGCTTCTCCGCAGCAGCGGCTCCACCAAGACCACCCGCACGTCCGGGCGCGCAATCGCCAACGGTATGCCGGGCAGCCCGGCTCCACTGCCGATATCACCGACACGCTCCCCCGGGCGCATCAGCTCGGCGATCGCGCCGCTGTTGAGAAGGTGCCGGTCCCACAGCCGCTCCACTTCGGACGGCCCGATCAATCCCCACTCGATTCCGGCACCGGCGAGGATCCCGCCGTATCGGCGCGCCAGATCGACGCGCTCGCCAAAGCACAAGGCCGCCGACTGGGGAGCCGGACTCAGTTCGCCATGTTTCACGTGAAACATCCTCCGGATGACCCAGGCCGACGGCCTTGATTGTGTGGCTCGGAACTACATCCCTGTAATTCAGGCCGGCAGAACGACGACGCGGCGGGCGGGTTCGGCACCCTCGCTCTCGCTGCGTACCCCGTCCACGGCGGCCACCGCGTCATGCACGATCTTGCGCTCGAACGGCGTCATCGGCGACAACTCCTCTCGCTCACCCGAGGACGCCACCCGACGCGCCACCTTGTCGCCCAGCGCCGCCAGTTCGTCCCGGCGACGGCGACGCCAGCGCGCAATGTCGAGCATCAACCTGCTGCGCTCGCCCGTCTTCTGGTGCACAGCCAGCCGGGTGAGCTCCTGCAACGCGTCAAGCACCTCGCCCTTACGGCCGACCAACTTGTTCAGGTCGCTACCGCCGTCGATGCTGACCACGGCCCGGTCACCCTCGACGTCGAGGTCGATATCCCCGTCGAAGTCCAGGAGATCCAGCAGCTCCTCCAGATAGTCACCCGCGATCTCGCCCTCGGCGACAAGTCGCTCCTCGAGATCGTCCGAGCCCGTCATGTCCGAGCCCGTCGTCTCGGCGTCCGAAGCAACCGCGTCCTCGGTGCGCTCGGTGATTTCAGCGTCAGTCATATCGTCTTCTCCTTACTCTGCGATCCGGCGCCCGGAACCACTCGTCCCGTCGTCTCTGGCCGTCCGGCTTGGCTTGTTGCGTCGATCCGCGCAGCGGCGTCAGCGCTTGGGTTTTCGGGTAGGCCGTGCACCCGGTCGCGGCGTCTTGTTCGACGCGCTGCCACCGGCACGGCCACCATCTGTCTTCGACGGCGAATCCTCGACCGAGTCGTCCACCACACCATCGGCGTCCACCCCGTCGACGACGGCATCGGACTTCGTGATCTCCTGCGCGGCCTTCTTGGCCCGATTGGGCTTCTTCCCCGGCGCGGGGGCGTTCGCCGCACGGCGCGCGATGGCCTCCTGCTTTTTGGCCTCTTCTTCCTTCTCGATCTTGCCGAACACGTAGTGCTGCTGACCGAAGGTCCAGATGTTGTTGGCGAACCAGTACAGGATGATGGCCAGCGGCAGGAACGGACCACCCACCACGACACCCAGCGGGAAGACGTAGAGCGCCAGTTTGTTCATCATCGCGGTCTGCGGATTCGCGGCCGCTTCCGGACTCTGCCGAGCCACCGACGCACGGCTGTTGAAGTAGGTGGCGACGCCGGCCAGGATCATGATCGGCAGGCCGACGCCGATCACCGCAGCCCGATTGAATTCGGTGAACGCGTCCAGACCGGTGGTCTGGATCATGGTGGCGCCCAGTGGCGCTCCGAAGAGGTTGGCGTCCAGAAAGTGCGCGACGTCGGCCGGGCTGAAGACGTAGTTGCCGGTGGCCCGGTTCTGCTCGACCGTCAGGTGGATCTGGCCGAAACCACCCTGGGTCCGGTTGAACGATCGCAGCACGTGGAAGAGTCCGAGGAACACCGGAATCTGCGCCAGCATCGGCAGGCAGCCCAGGATGGGATTGAACCCGTGTTCCTTCTGGAGCTTCTGCATCTCCAGCGCCATCTTCTGGCGGTCCTTGCCGTACTTCTTCTGCAAGGCCTTGATCTGTGGCTGCAGTTCCTGCATCTGCCGCGTGGTGCGGATCTGCCGGACGAACGGTTTGTAGAGAATCGCACGGAGCGAGAACACCAGGAACATCACCGACAGGGCCCAGGCGAAGAAGTTCGAGGGGCCGAGCACCAGCGCGAAAAGCTTGTACCAGAGCCACATGATGCCCGACACCGGGTAGTAGATGATGTCCAGGCTGAACCAGTTAAACAAGAGAATCGCTCCTGACGACTTCCGCTGAGGTTGCCCCGGCGGAATGGTGGCACCGCTCGGGGATCGGATCCCATCCGCCGCGATGCCATGGCCCACATTTGGCCAGCCGCACCACGGCCAACCATCCGCCGCGGATCAGGCCCCATTCGGTCAAGGCTTCGACGGCGTACGCACTACACGTCGGGGTGAAACGGCACGTGGGTAGTCGCAGTGGCGACACCATCGTGCGGTACAGCTGGATGACGAAGATGACACTCCGGGCCGCGCGACCCGTCACGATCGCGCTCCCGCGATCCGAGTGCGCTTGAGCGCTGCACGCACCTGCGACTCGAGGCGTGCGGAGCGTGCGTCGCGGCTCCCCGGGAGTGCGCGGATGACCACGAGATCGGCGGCATCCAGATCGTCGAGCATCGTGCGCACCACATGACGAAGCCGCCGGGACACCTGGTGCCGTTGCACCGCGTTCCCGACGGACTTCGAGACGACGAAACCGATCTTGGGGCCGTCAGATTCCGCACCGGAGGCCCCGCCGATCCCGCCATGCATTGCATGCACGACGAGGTCGGGCTGAGATGCCCGCACTCCTTGACGAACCGTGACACCGAAATCAGTCGACCGGGTCATCCGGTTTCGGGCCGGTAGCACCGCCCTGAACCCTGATCGAATCAGGCAGTCAGAGAACGGCGACCCTTGCCGCGCCGAGCCGACACGATGGCGCGCCCGGCACGGGTACGCATCCGCAGACGGAAACCGTGCACACGAGCCCGGCGGCGGTTGTTCGGCTGGAAAGTCCGCTTGCCCTTGGCCACGGCTGTTTCTCCTTGTTACATATGGGGTGACCACAACCACACCGTCACGAGAATCCCGTGCCGATGCGACCACGGCCACCATGGGTAAGCTCGTCGATCTCATGTACTAACCGGCGCGGTCCCCGGTTACCCGGGTCGCAGCCGTATCACCACGTGCGGGCGACTGCTCGAGGGTACTGACGAGATTTCCCTGGGTCAAACCTCGGCCCCGCACCGGATCTACGGCTGCATACGACCACGTTCCTCGCCGGTTCCTTCCCGTGGAACTACCCACCCGGAATCGCCTGTGCAATCACAAAAGTCACACGCGTCACCAACTTTACGGTGCCGGGCAGGTCCCTCCCGGCAATGTTGCAGAACGGTTGGCAGTGCGAGAGAAAACTGTTAGCTTCTGGCAATGCCGTTTCGACACCGAGGCGGCGCCGGACACCAGAGCGAGGACAACCACCGGCCGCGAGCCCACACGCCACCAGGCATGTGACGAGCTCCGACACACACGTTTTCCACGCCTAACACACAACGCGATAACACGACTGACCACTATCCACAGACTGTGGATAACTATGTGGACAGTTTGTCGTCGTCGCTCCTGGGCGATGCCCGGGCCAGCTGCAAGGGGGTAAGCGTCGTTGGCCGCGGACCCCGATGCTTCCTTCGGGACGATCTGGAACAACGTCGTCGCCGAACTCACCTCAGCCCTGACGCCGCAGCAGCGCGCCTGGCTTCGGATGGTGCAGCCACTGGTCATCACCGAAGGGTTCGCCCTGCTGTCGGTGCCCACTCCGTTCGTCCAGAACGAGATCGAACGCCATCTGCGTGAGCCGATCGTCGCCTCGCTCAGCCGTCAGCTTGGACAGCGGGTCGAACTGGCCGTCCGGATCTCCACCCCCGAACCCGAGCCCGAATCGGCGCCCGCCGACCCACCTCCCACCGCCGACGCCGAAGAAGTCGACGACGACCTGGCGGCACGCACCAGCGCCGAACAGAGTTGGCCGACCTTCTTCAACCGGCCACAACCGGCCAGCCCGGAACCCGACGATGTCAGCCTCAATCGGCGCTACACCTTCGAAACATTCGTCATCGGGGCATCGAACCGCTTCGCCCACGCCGCCACCCTCGCCATCGCCGAGGCCCCGGCCCGGGCCTACAACCCGTTGTTCATCTGGGGTGAATCCGGTCTCGGCAAGACGCATCTGCTGCACGCCGCAGGCAATTACGCGCAGAAGCTCTTCCCGGGAATGCGGGTGAAGTACGTCTCCACCGAGGAATTCACCAACGACTTCATCAACTCGCTGCGCGATGACCGCAAGGCATCGTTCAAGCGCAGCTACCGGGATATCGACGTGCTCCTCGTCGACGACATTCAGTTCATCGAGGGCAAGGAAGGTATCCAGGAAGAGTTCTTCCACACCTTCAACACCCTGCACAACGCCAACAAGCAGATCGTCATCTCCTCGGACCGGCCGCCGAAAAAGCTGGCAACTCTCGAGGACCGGTTGCGCACCCGCTTCGAGTGGGGCCTGATCACCGATGTCCAGCCGCCCGAACTGGAGACCCGCATCGCCATTCTGCGCAAGAAGGCGCAGATGGACCGCCTCGACGTGCCCGATGACGTCCTGGAACTGATCGCCAGCCGCATCGAGCGCAATATCCGCGAGCTCGAGGGCGCGCTGATCCGCGTCACCGCCTTCGCGTCGTTGAGCAATACCGCGATCGACAAGTCACTGGCCGAGATCGTGCTGCGCGATCTCATCGCAGACGCCAGCACGGTGCAGATCAGTACCGCGACCATCATGGCCGTCACCGCCGAGTACTTCGAAACCTCCCTCGAGGAACTCCGCGGCCCCGGCAAGACCCGGGCACTGGCTCAGGCCCGCCAGATCGCCATGTACCTGTGCCGGGAGCTCACCGACCTCTCGCTACCCAAGATCGGCGAGGCGTTCGGCCGCGACCACACCACCGTGATGTACGCCGAACGCAAGATCCGCGACGGGATGGCCGAGCGCCGCGAAATCTTCGATCACGTCAAGGAACTCACCACCCGGATCCGTCAGCGGTCCAAGGGCTGACACCCTCTTTTCTCGATTTTCCCCACTCGAGTGCGCGCGAATCACCGTGCACACCCGGCGCTTCGACGTGCGCCCGGAATGGGCGCCGATACCTGCCGGCGCGGAAAATCTGCAAAAAACTTTGGCCACTGCCGCATCGTTTGTCACACGAAATCGGTGTGGATGATGCTGTGGAAAAGCTGCGCGCAACCGGCTGGACAACCGCCGTTCACTCCACACCGCCGAAGTTATCCACATTCGCACCCAACAACCGCCCCGGGATTCCACAGCCTGCGCACATGCCCATAGCGGTCCCCACCAGCGGCCCCGGGCAACTATCCCCAACCTGCACAGACCCTATTACTGTTGCTTGTATCTCTACCTAGTTCTTTCTTCAGAAGAAGGCTGTTGGGGACACAGCAGCACAGGCGCGGTTCCAGGCCTCTGGTCTTCGCGAGCGGATGGCTTTCAACTTCGCGTCGAACGCTCTACGGTGGTGATTCGATAACCGGCACGGTCGCCGATCACTTCGCGACTAGGCTCGGAACGACACTGAGCCGTGCGCTCGTGTGCTTGTTGATGCGGTAGATCGAAGGGACGTTATGGACGTGGTGACGACGAATGTTGGTCTCACCGATTTGAAGTTCCGCCTGGTACGCGAAGATTTTGCCGACGCTGTTGCCTGGGTCGCCCGTAACCTGCCGAGCCGTCCTACCGTCCCGGTACTGGCCGGCGTGCTGCTCACCGGCTCCGACGACGGGCTGACGATTTCCGGATACGACTACGAGACTTCCGCCGAGATTCGTGTTCCCGCCGAGATCGCTTCTCCCGGAAGCGTTTTGGTGTCGGGGCGGTTGCTCTCGGAGATCACTCGGTCGTTGCCTGCCAAACCGGTGGACGTCAGTGTCGAGGGCACCCGGGTGTCGCTGAGCTGCGGAAGTGCCCGCTTCTCACTGCCGACCATGGCGGTCGAGGACTACCCGTCGTTGCCGGCGCTCCCGGACGAGACCGGTGTGGTGTCGGCCGACCTGTTCGCACAGGCCATCGGCCAGGTCGCCGTCGCGGCCGGGCGCGATGACACGCTGCCCATGCTGACCGGCATCCGCGTCGAGATCTCGGGTGAAAAGGTGGTCTTGGCCGCGACGGACCGGTTCCGCCTCGCGGTTCGTGAACTGACCTGGTCGACGGCGGTCGCCGGGGTCGAGGCCGCGGTGCTGGTCCCGGCCAAGACTCTGGCCGATGCGGCGAAGGCCGGTACCGCGGGCACCGAGGTGCACCTGGCGCTGGGTGCCGGTGCGGCCGTCGGCAAAGAGGGTCTGCTGGGAATTCGTTCCAATGGCAAACGGACCACCACGCGGCTGTTGGACGCCGAGTTCCCGAAGTTCCGCCAATTGCTGCCCAGCGAGCACACCGCGATCGCGACGGTCGGGGTCGCCGAACTGACCGAGGCCATCAAGCGTGTGGCACTGGTCGCCGACCGTGGTGCGCAGGTGCGGATGGAATTCGATTCCGATGTGGTGCGGCTGTCCGCAGGCGCCGACGATGTCGGTCGGGCCGAGGAAGATCTGCCGGTGCAGTTCGCCGGTGAGCCGCTGACCATTGCCTTCAACCCCGGATATCTCACCGATGGGTTGAGTTCGTTGCACTCCGAGCGTGTGACGTTCGGCTTCACGACACCGAGCCGTCCCGCGGTGTTGCGGCCGGCGGGCGACAATGATGAGACCGTCGGATCGTCCGGACCATTCCCGGCCGCCGATACCGACTATGTCTATCTGTTGATGCCGGTTCGTCTTCCTGGCTGACCGGTCCTACGTCGCGTAAAGGGGACGCATATGCAGCTCGGGTTGGTCGGCCTGGGAAAAATGGGTTTCAACATGCGGGAGCGGCTGCGTGGCGGTGGCCATGAGGTGGTTGGTTACGACCCCCGCCCCGAGGTCACCGACGTGCCGAGCCTGGCCGGGTTGGCCGATGCGCTTGCCGCACCGCGCACCGTCTGGGTCATGGTTCCTTCCGGTGACATCACCCATCAGACCATCGTGGAACTCGCCGAACATCTCGAGCCGGGTGATCTGGTCATCGATGGTGGAAACTCGCGCTATACCGAGGATGCTCCACACGCGAAGCTGTTGGGCGACAAGGGAATCGCGTTCATCGACGCGGGTGTGTCGGGTGGTATCTGGGGATTGACAGAAGGGTACGGTCTGATGGTCGGCGGCAGCGACGAGGATGTCGCGCGCGCCATGCCGATCTTCGACACGCTGCGGCCGGCGGGCGAGGTCGCCGACGGATTCGTCCACGCCGGGCCGGTCGGTGCCGGTCATTTCACCAAGATGGTGCACAACGGCGTCGAGTACGCACTGATGACCGCCTACGCCGAAGGGTACGAACTGCTGGCGGCTGAGCCCTTGGTCAAGGACCCGGCAGCGGTGTACCAGGCCTGGTCCAACGGCACCGTGGTGCGATCGTGGCTGCAGGAGTTGTTGGCCAAGGCGCTCAAGGAAGACCCCGGGCTGGCCAATATCACCGGCTACACCGATGATTCGGGTGAGGGCCGGTGGACCGTCGAAGAAGCCATTCGGCTGCGCGTACCGGTGCCTGGCATCGCTGCCTCGTTGTTCGCCAGATTCCTTTCCCGCCAAGAAGATTCGCCGACCATGAAGGCCGTCGCTGCGCTGCGAAACCAGTTCGGCGGGCATGCCGTGCAACGGGTTCACGAGTCGGGCTGACGCCGGGAAGACGATTTGTACGTACGTCATGTGGTGTTGACGGATTTCCGTTCGTGGCCGCGGGCCGATCTCGAGCTGGGTCCCGGCCAGACGGTGTTCGTCGCACCGAATGGCTACGGTAAGACGAATCTCGTTGAGGCGCTGTGGTATTTGGCGACGCTCGGGTCACACCGGGTGGCCGCCGATGCGCCGTTGATCCGGGCGGGTGCCGAGCGAGCGGTGGTGTCGGCGATCGTCGCCAACGACGGTCGGGAGCTCGCCGTCGATCTCGAGATCACCGCCGGTCGGGCCAACAAGGCTCGGCTGAACCGTTCGCCGGTGCGCAGTCCGCGTGAGGTGCTCGGTGTGCTGCGCGCGGTGTTGTTCGCTCCCGAGGACCTCGCACTGGTGCGCGGCGACCCTGGGGAGCGGCGCCGCTATCTGGACGAGGTCGCCACGACGCGGCGGCCGCGGATCGCCGGCGTGCGGGCCGATTACGACAAGGTGGTCCGGCAGCGGACCGCCCTGCTGAAAACGGCCGGGCCCGCACGTTACCGTGGCGACTCCGGCATGCTCGACACCCTCGAGGTGTGGGATGGGCATCTGGCATCCCATGGGGCACAACTTCTTTCTGCTCGCGTGGAGCTGGTCAACGAGCTGGGGCCCGAAGTCGAGAAGGCCTACCAGTTGTTGGCCCCGGCGTCGCGGCCTGCGTCCATCCGGTACCGCAGTGGCACCGAGGCGGTGGAGGCCGCGGCGGCAGCCGGCACCGTCGACCCGGCGGAGTACGAGGCAGCACTGCTCGAGGAACTGGGTCGGCGCCGCTCGGCCGAGCTGGAGCGCGGGGTCTGTCTGGTGGGACCGCACCGCGACGACCTCGAGCTGCGCCTCGGTGATCAACCCGCCAAAGGTTTTGCCAGTCACGGTGAGTCGTGGTCGATGGCATTGGGTTTACGGTTGGCGTCCTATGAATTGCTGCGCACGGACGGGACCGATCCGGTGCTGTTGCTCGACGACGTGTTCGCCGAGTTGGACAGCGCGCGCCGGCAGGCGTTGGCCAAGGTCGCGGCCTCGGCCGAACAAGTTTTGGTCACCGCCGCGGTACCCGACGACCTGCCGGACAATTGGGATGCACGGCGGATACTGGTGGGAATGCGCGACGATGACACGGGACGGATATCGGAGGTGCTGGAGTGAGCGACCCGGTAGGAGAGACGTCATCGGAGGATCCGCGCGACATGGTGCGCCGGGTGCTCGAGGAGGCCCGCGGCGCCGCGCGCAGTCAAGGCAAGGACGTGGGACGCGGCCGGACGTCACCGGCACGGCGGACCGGAGCAGCCGGCAAGCGACGCAGTTGGTCCGGACCAGGACCCGATGTCCGTGATCCGCAGCCGTTCGGGTCGGCGACCCGGGACCTGGCGCAATCGCGCGGCTGGTCCAAACAGGTGGCCGAAGGGTCGGTGTTGGGTCAGTGGAAGGTGGTGGTCGGTCCCGATATCGCCGACCACGCCGTTCCGACCGGCCTGCGCGACGGGGTGCTCACCGTCGCCGCCGAGTCCACCGCGTGGGCCACGCAGCTGCGGATGATGCAGGCGCAGATCCTGGCCAAGATCGCCGCCGCCGTCGGAGACGGGGTGGTGACCTCGGTGAAGATCCTCGGACCGCAGGCGCCGTCCTGGAAGAAGGGTCGCTATCACATCGCCGGCCGGGGTCCTCGGGATACGTACGGATAGCTGCCGGCGTGGGTCGCTGAAAGCCGCCAGAACCCCGCGAAGCACTTCCTCAGGCGTCAGGACGCACCCAGGACCGAGAAATTCCACAGACGCCGCGTTTAGGTGCGTGGAAACGCCGCCACAGATTCAGTGCCGTGCGAATGTGCCGGTAGACTGTGACGAGATCTGTGGGTGGTAGTCGCTACCGCCCCCCGCGAACCCCAAGGAGACGCGTCCAACGTGGCTGCCCAGAATGAGTACGGTGCCGATTCGATCAAAGTGCTCGAAGGCCTCGAAGCGGTTCGCAAACGTCCTGGCATGTACATCGGCTCCACCGGTGAGCGAGGTCTGCACCACTTGGTCTGGGAAGTCGTCGACAACGCCGTAGACGAGGCGATGGCCGGTTTCGCCACCAAGGTGGACGTGCGCCTGCTCGAGGATGGCGGCGTCCAGGTCACCGACGACGGCCGCGGCATTCCGGTGGCCATGCACGCCACCGGCATCCCGACCATCGACGTGGTCATGACCGTGCTGCACGCCGGCGGCAAGTTCGAAGAGGGCGCCTACCAGGTATCCGGTGGTCTACACGGCGTCGGTGTCTCGGTGGTCAACGCGCTGTCCACCCGACTGGAAGCCGATGTGCGCACCGACGGCCACGAGTGGTTCCAGACCTATGACCGGTCGGTGCCCGGCACCCTGCGCCAGGGTGAGAAGACCAAGAAGACCGGTACCACCATCAGGTTCTGGGCCGACCCGGACATTTTCGAGACCACCACCTATGACTTCGAGACCATTGCCAGGCGCCTGCAGGAGATGGCATTCCTGAACAAGGGTCTGACCATCGAACTGACCGATGAGCGGGTCACCCCGGAAGAAGTGGTCGACGAGGTGGTCGGTGACACCGCCGAGGCGCCGAAATCTGCGGAGGAGAAGGCCGCCGAAGCCGCCGCACCGCACAAGGTCAAGCACCGGACTTTCCACTACCCCGGCGGCCTGGTCGATTTCGTCAAGCACATCAACCGGACCAAGACCGCGATCCAGCCCAGCGTCATCGACTTCGACGGTAAGGGCCCCGGCCACGAGGTCGAGGTCGCGATGCAGTGGAACGCCGGCTACTCGGAATCGGTGCACACCTTCGCCAACACCATCAACACCCACGAGGGCGGTACCCACGAAGAGGGTTTCCGCGCGGCGTTGACCACCGTGGTGAACAAGTACGCCAAGGACAAGAAGCTCCTGAAGGACAAGGACCCCAACCTCACCGGTGACGACATCCGCGAGGGCCTGGCTGCGGTGATCTCGGTGAAGGTGGCCCAGCCGCAGTTCGAGGGTCAGACCAAGACCAAGCTGGGTAACACCGAGGTGAAGTCCTTCGTGCAGAAGATCTGCAACGAAGAGTTGCAGCACTGGTTCGACGCGAATCCGGCTGAGGCCAAAACTATTGTCAATAAAGCTGTTTCGTCGGCACAGGCGCGTATTGCCGCGCGCAAGGCGCGGGAGTTGGTGCGTCGTAAGAGTGCCACCGACATCGGCGGGCTGCCAGGCAAGCTGGCCGACTGCCGGTCCACCGACCCCAGCAAGTCTGAACTGTATGTGGTCGAGGGTGATTCGGCCGGCGGCTCGGCCAAGAGCGGCCGGGACTCGATGTTCCAGGCGATCCTGCCGCTGCGCGGCAAGATCATCAACGTCGAGAAGGCCCGCATCGACCGCGTGCTGAAGAACACCGAAGTCCAGGCGATCATCACCGCGCTGGGCACCGGTATCCACGACGAGTTCGACATCACCAAACTGCGCTACCACAAGATCGTGCTGATGGCCGACGCCGACGTCGACGGCCAGCACATCTCCACCCTGCTGCTGACGCTGCTGTTCCGCTTCATGAAGCCGTTGGTGGAAAACGGGCATATCTTCCTGGCGCAGCCGCCGCTGTACAAGCTGAAATGGCAACGAAGCGAACCGGAATTCGCCTACTCCGACCGTGAGCGGGACGGTCTGCTGGAGGCGGGCAAGAAGGCCGGCAAGCGGATCAACACCGACGACGGCATCCAGCGCTACAAGGGTCTGGGTGAGATGGACGCCAAGGAACTGTGGGAGACCACCATGGATCCCTCGGTGCGGGTGTTGCGCCAGGTCACCCTCGACGACGCCGCCGCGGCCGACGAACTGTTCTCCATCCTGATGGGCGAGGACGTCGAGGCGCGCCGCAGCTTCATCACCCGAAATGCCAAAGACGTTCGATTCCTTGACGTTTAGTCGTCTGACCCACTGAGGAAATTTCATGACTGACACCACGTTGCCCCCCGGCGACGGCACGTCCGATCGCATCGAACCGGTCGACATCCAGCACGAGATGCAGCGCAGCTACATCGATTACGCGATGAGCGTCATCGTCGGCCGCGCGCTGCCCGAGGTTCGCGACGGCCTCAAGCCGGTACACCGGCGGGTGCTCTACGCCATGTACGACTCCGGTTTCCGACCGGACCGCAGCCACGCCAAGTCGGCCCGCTCGGTGGCCGAGACGATGGGTAACTACCACCCGCACGGCGACGCGTCGATCTACGACACGCTGGTCCGGATGGCGCAGCCGTGGTCGTTGCGTTACCCGCTGGTCGACGGTCAGGGCAACTTCGGTTCGCCGGGCAACGACCCCGCCGCCGCCATGCGGTACACCGAGGCCAGGCTCACCCCGCTGGCCATGGAAATGCTGCGCGAAATCGACGAGGAGACAGTCGATTTCATCCCGAACTATGACGGCCGGGTGCAAGAGCCGACGGTTCTGCCCAGCCGATTCCCCAACCTGCTGGCCAACGGTTCGGGCGGTATCGCCGTCGGCATGGCCACCAACATCCCGCCGCACAACCTCAACGAGCTTGCCGAGGCTGTGTACTGGTGCCTGGAGAACCACGAGGCCGACGAAGAGGCCACCCTGGCCGCGGTGTGTGAGCGCGTCAAGGGCCCCGACTTCCCCACCAGCGGTCTCATCGTCGGTACCCAGGGCATCAACGACACCTACACCACGGGCCGCGGATCGATCCGGATGCGCGGCGTGGTCGAGATCGAGGAGGACTCGCGCGGGCGCACCTCGATCGTCATCACCGAACTGCCGTACCAGGTCAACCACGACAACTTCATCACCTCGATCGCCGAGCAGGTCCGCGACGCCAAGCTGACCGGGATCTCCAATATCGAGGACCAGTCCAGCGACCGTGTGGGTCTGCGCATCGTGGTCGAGCTCAAGCGCGACGCGGTCGCCAAGGTGGTGCTGAACAACCTCTACAAGCACACCCAGCTGCAGACCAGCTTCGGTGCCAACATGCTGTCCATCGTCGACGGCGTGCCGCGCACCCTGCGGCTGGATCAGATGATCCGCTATTACGTTGCGCACCAACTCGATGTGATCATCCGGCGCACCCGGTACCGGCTGCGCAAGGCCAACGAACGCGCCCACATCCTGCGTGGTCTGGTCAAGGCGCTCGACGCCCTCGACGAGGTCATCGCGTTGATCCGGGCGTCGGCCAATGCCGATGTCGCGCGTAGCGGGTTGATGGAACTGCTCGATGTCGACGAGATCCAGGCCCAGGCCATCCTCGACATGCAGCTGCGTCGACTGGCCGCCCTGGAACGCCAACGCATCGTCGACGACCTGGCCAAGATCGAGGCCGAGATCGCCGACCTCGAGGACATCCTGGCCAAGCCGGAGCGCCAGCGCGCCATCGTCCGCGACGAGCTCAAGGAGATCGTCGAGAAGCACGGTGACGAACGTCGTACCCGGATCATCGCCGCGGACGGTGACGTCACCGACGAGGACCTCATCCAGCGTGAGGACGTCGTCGTCACCATCACCGAGACCGGGTACGCCAAGCGCACCAAGACCGACCTGTACCGCAGCCAGAAGCGCGGCGGTAAGGGTGTACAGGGCGCGGGTCTCAAGCAGGACGACATCGTCAACCACTTCTTCGTGTGCTCGACGCACGACTGGATCCTGTTCTTCACCACCCAGGGCCGGGTGTACCGGGCCAAGGCGTATGACTTGCCGGAGGCGTCGCGCACGGCGCGGGGTCAGCACGTGGCCAACCTGTTGGCCTTCCAGCCCGAGGAACGTATCGCTCAGGTCATCCAGATCAAGAGCTACGAGGACGCGCCGTATCTGGTGCTGGCCACTCGCAACGGCCTGGTGAAGAAGTCCAAGCTGATCGATTTCGATTCGAACCGTTCCGGCGGCATCGTCGCGATCAACCTGCGTGAAGGCGACGAACTGGTCGGCGCCGTGCTGTGCTCGGCCGAGGACGATCTGCTGCTGGTCTCGGCCAACGGGCAGTCCATCCGGTTCTCGGCCACCGACGAGGCGCTGCGCCCGATGGGCCGGGCCACCTCGGGTGTGCAGGGCATGCGGTTCAACGAGGATGACCGGCTGTTGTCGCTCAACGTGGTCCGGGAGGGCACCTACCTACTGGTCGCCACGGCCGGCGGGTATGCCAAGCGCACCGATATCGAGGAGTACACGGTGCAGGGCCGCGGTGGTAAGGGCATTTTGACCATCCAGTACGACCGGCGCCGCGGCAGTTTGGTGGGTGCGCTGATCGTCGACGATGACACCGAGCTGTACGCCATCACCTCCGGCGGTGGTGTGATCCGCACGGCGGCACGTCAGGTGCGCAAGGCCGGTCGGCAGACCAAGGGTGTGCGCTTGATGAACCTCGGTGAGGGCGACACACTGATTGCCATCGCACACAATGCGGAGGAATCCGACGAGGCCGATGCTGTGGACGTGGAAGCCGGTGACGTGGAAGCCGGTGACGTGGAAGCCGGCGGCGTGGAGGCCCCCGAGGCTGAAGGCGATCAGGCCGCAGGCGATGAGTCGACGGACGCGTAGCGTGACTGCCGGATGCCACTGCGGCAGTACCGCCAGCACCCAGCCCTCCGGGGCTTTGAGCTAAGGAGCACCTCAGGTGACGTCACCGAAGGAACCCGGCCACTCGCGGCCCAGCGAGGGCCCCGGTAGCGCCAACGGCGCGCCCGGGGTGCCGGGTGCGGTCCCCGAGGGTGAAGTGCCCCCGTGGCAGCGCGGGCCGGCGGCCCGGGCTTCCGCCGGCAGGCCGGCAGAGGGGGCTGGAGCCGGCAGGCCGGCAGATTCGGCTCAGGCCGGTAGGCAGGCAGAAGGCGCTGGAGCCGGCAGGCCCGCCGAGAGCGGCAATGCCCCTCGCCCGGCCGAAGGCGCCCGTCCCACCGAGGGCGGCAATCGACCGGCACACCCCCAAGGCGTCGATGCCAGGCTGAACCGGTTCATCGCCGGGGGCAGTGCACCGGCTCGCGAGACGCCTTCCGGTCCGCCGCAGAACGCGCCGCGGGAGACCGAGGCGTTACCCGCCCGTACCGAGCGGCCGGAGTCCACCCGGTCGGAGAACTACGCCAGTGAGCTCCCGGACCTGTCCGGACCGCCACCGCGGCCGGCGCGCGCCGCTGCGGTCGAATCGCGGCCCACTCCCCCGCCCGGGCGGGTGCAGGTCTCCAATCGCAAGCAGGGTCCGGTGCGGGCCAGCATGCAGATCCGGCGCATCGATCCGTGGAGCACGCTGAAGGTGTCGCTGGTGCTCTCGGCCGCGCTGTTCTTCGTCTGGATGATCGCCGTGGCGTTCCTGTACCTGGTGCTCGGCGGTATGGGCGTGTGGAGCAAGCTGAACAGCAACGTGGGCGATCTGCTGACCAGCAACAGCGGCACCGGCGGCGAATTGGTCTCCAGCGGAACGATTTTCGGCGGTGCCGCACTGATCGGTCTGGTGAACATCGTGCTGCTGACCGCGATGGCGACCGCCGGTGCGTTCATCTACAACCTCACCACCGACCTGGTGGGCGGGGTCGAGGTGACGCTGGCCGACAGAGACTGACTGCCGGCCCGCCGGCGCGATTGATTTCACGCGGTTTGGGAAGACGGGGCCCGTTACGGTAATCTCGTCGCTCGGCCGGTCAGAGAAATCGAGTGGTCACACGGGCCTATAGCTCAGGCGGTTAGAGCGCTTCGCTGATAACGAAGAGGTCGGAGGTTCGAGTCCTCCTAGGCCCACGGAAGGGTTACACCATGAGGCTGGTGGTAGTGCTCGCGGCAGTTCTGGCCGCAGCCGCCGTGTGGCGATCGCGACACGGCGCCGAAGTCTGGCACACCGCCGCAGACCCTGCGAACCCCTAAGGGGCCTTAGCTCAGTTGGTAGAGCGCTGCCTTTGCAAGGCAGATGTCAGGAGTTCGAATCTCCTAGGCTCCACAACCACTCTTCTCCCGGTGCGCGCCGGACACCCACCATTGACCGCTTCGCGGATTCGGTTGCGCGCACCCAATTTTCGTTAAGGTAACCGCCCAATCTCTTAGTCGGCGTTCAGTAAACCGGTCATGCTCTCACCAAACCGCCACAGCGCGGTGCAGCGAAACGCATAGGGTTCGAACGGTGACCGTCCCGTGTTAAAAACGTGACCTTTGTAGCCCACCGTTACCAAAGTGACATTGCCGCGCGACGCGGACGATGCCGTCGGGGAACAAGGGGAACGACATGACGATTGCGCTGTACCACCAGACCCTGCCGGACTGGGCCTCCCGCCGGGCACTCGGCCGCGCGGTGGTGCGCGTCGGCGACGTGCTCGCCACGGTGCTGCGCCCGATACTCGTCGCGGTGGCCATCATGATCGCCGCGATGTGGTGGTCGATGCCCAGGGCCGCGGCCGATCCGGTCAACACCGTCCTCACCGATGTCGGCGTGGGCAACAACGGGCCCATCAGCTCGATGATCGCGCAACTGGGCGAGATGTTCTGCCCGCTGATCGCCCAGGCCGGCAGCAATTTCGCCAAGAACTCCTACAGCGCCAACGGCAACGGCCTCGGTGGCACGGTGGCCGGTGGTGTCACCAACCTCGTCATCCAGAACCAGTGCCCGTCCTGGATCAACTCACTTGCCAACGGGCACTTGCCAGGAGCCCTCACGGGCGCGGCGTCGGCGATCAACCCGATGCAGAGTGTCACCGGTGCGGCGACCGACCCACTGCAGACGCTGTCGGGTGTGACCAATACGGCCGGTCTGAACATCCCGGCGTTGCCGAGCACGGGGCTGCCCGTTGCCGGGTTGCCGACCGGATTGCCCATCACGGGTCTGCCCAGCAGTCCGCTGGGCTGACGCGTTACGGCTTGGGCGCGACCTCGACGCTGGGCGGCAGCGAGGACGGCTCCGGGCGAGTCGAGCGGCGCACGATGGAGAACGTCGCGGCCCCGCCGGCGAGCACCACGGCCCCGATCGCGATCCACAGCAGCGGCTTGCGCCGGCGCGGCTCGGGCACCACCTCCCCCTTGCGGAGCTTGCGCCCCAGCCACGACACCGACGACAGCGCCGAGCTCACACCCACGCCCACGGCGCCCCTGGTGAGGTCCGCCGGGCCCACCACGGAGTACTTCAGACCACGCGCGAGCCGTTGTCCCGACGTCAGCCGGACATCCGTGTTGGAACTCATGGGCACCTCTTTCGCAGGCGGGCGGGAAAACGCCTCCCCAGCCTGCCACCAAACCCTGCCGACGCGGTATGGGGTGCGTGCCGGAGGGGCCTCGAAAGGCGCCCGGAAGCCCGGATGGCAGACTGCAATCCGTGACGAGCCCCATTCAGACAGCCACCGCGACGCTGCACACCAACCGCGGCGACATCAAGATCGCCCTGTTCGGTAACCACGCCCCCAAGACGGTCGCCAACTTCGTCGGCCTCGCGCAGGGCACCAAGGACTACAGCACCGAGAACGCCTCGGGCAGCACCTCCGGCCCGTTCTACGACGGCGCCGTGTTCCACCGCGTCATCGACGGATTCATGATCCAGGGCGGTGACCCGACCGGCACCGGGCGCGGCGGCCCCGGCTACCAGTTCGCCGACGAGTTCCACCCGGAACTGCAGTTCGACAAGCCGTATCTGCTGGCCATGGCCAACGCCGGGCCGGGTACCAACGGCTCGCAGTTCTTCATCACCGTCGGGAAGACCCCGCACCTGAACCGCCGGCACACCATCTTCGGTGAGGTCGTCGACGAGGCCTCACAGAAGGTCGTCGACGCCATTGCCACCACGGCGACCGATCGCAGCGACCGGCCCACCGAGCCGGTGGTGATCGAGTCCGTCACCATTTCCTGAGCCTCACCATTTGTGCGGTTCCATACGCCTCGCCTCGCGCGTCGCGTATGGGACCGCACTTTTGCGTTGGCGGGCAGGTCAGCGGCCCGCGTACCCGGCATCGGTGAGTGCGTCGAGCACGTCCAGCGGGCTGGTGCCCAGATCCCAGCGGGTGAACACGTAGAGCCGATCGTCGGCGGTGTCGATCTCCAGTAGCCGGACCTTGCGGGCCAGCCGGCGGAATTCGGTGATCCGGACGGTCGCGATATCGCCCCGGCGCAACGTCCGGCTGCGCCACCAACCGCGGACGACGACACCCTCACCGGAGATTGCCAGCTTCGGCCGGCTCACCCACGACATCGTTGCAAAGGCCAGCAACCCCGCCGCGGCAACGCCGCCCAGAACACGTCCGGGACCGTCTGTGACCACAGTCACAACGGCTACGGCCATCACGAGGCCGGCGAATCCGATGCCGAGAATCCCGGCGGGCTTAGGCCCCCACATTGTTTGCTGCATGGCCTCAGAACCTGGTCCTACCGCGGGGTTTGCAGTTATCCACAGGCGCTATCCCCAATGGGGATGAATCACAACGTTGTGATTGGGTGACGCCGCGGTAGCCAGCTGGGTAACAGATCGAAGCCAAAATGAATTCATTCCGGCGGAGTGTCGCCTCAGCGCCACCGCATGGTGAGCAACAACCCTGTGATCATGAAAGCAAAGGCGATCGCGTAGTTCCACGGGCCCAGGTCGGCCATCCAATGCAGCCATGTGGGAGCGTTCAGGCCGGTGGCGCCCAGCTGGAACACCAGCAGCCAGAACAGCCCGATCAGCATCAACCCCACGAACAGCACCACGAACCACACGCTCGACGGCCCGGCCTTCACCTTCACCGGGGTCCGGCTCACCGGGTTGATGGTGAAGTCGTTCTTCTTGCGAACTTTGGACTTGGGCATGGTTACCTTTGGAGACGATGGAACACGTGGCCGGATGGGATGCCGGCATTGACCACTGAGCCTAACGCAGCGTCCGCCCCCGCCGAGAATTCTGGGAGACCGCGCTCGGCCTGGCGATTCGGCGTGCCGGTGGTGTGTCTGCTCGCCGGTCTGCTGTTGGCGGCCACCCATGGCGTGTCGGGCGGCGGCGAGATCCGGCGCAGCGACGCCCCCCGGCTGGTGGACCTGGTGCGTGAGGCGCAGATCGGGGTGGATCGGCTCACGACGCAGCGCGATCAGCTGGTCACCGCCATCGACAACCACCACGGCGGCTCCCCCGGCGCCGACGCCGCCCTGCACGCGATCACCACGCGCTCCGATCGGCTGGCCGAACAGGCCGGGCTGAACCCCGAACGCGGGCCCGGGCTGGTGATCACGCTCAACGACGCGCAACGCGACGCGGAGGGCCGGTTCCCGCGCGACGCAGCACCGGACGACCTGGTGGTGCACCAGCAGGACATCGTGGCCGTCCTCAACGCGCTGTGGAGTGCGGGCGCTGACGGCATCCAGGTCCAGGATCAGCGGATCATCGGCACGTCGGTGCCGCGCTGCGTCGGCAACACGTTGCTGCTGGGCGGACGCACCTACAGCCCGCCGTATGTCATCGCCGCGATCGGTGACGTGCCGGCCATGCAGGCCGCGTTGGCCGCCGCCCCGCTGGTGACGCTCTACAAGCAGTACGTCGTGCGGTTCGGGCTGGGGTATAGCGAGGTGGCGCAACCGTCGGTGGAGCTGGCCGGATATACCGCGCCGGTCCGGATGAAGTACGCCAAGCCGGCCGGGCCGCTCGGGTATTAACCGGTTGGTTCGTCGCAGTAGCCTGGTCGCATGCAGGTTCTGGTCGTCGACAACTACGACAGCTTCGTGTTCAACCTGGTCCAGTACCTGGGTCAGCTCGGGGTGCACGCACAGGTCTGGCGCAACGACGACGAGCGCCTGGCCGATCCACGCGCCGTCGCCGAGCAGTTCGACGGCATCCTGCTCTCCCCCGGCCCCGGCACCCCGGAACGCGCCGGGGCGTCCATCCCGCTGGTGCACGCCGCGGCCGAAACCGGCACTGCGCTGCTGGGCGTGTGCCTGGGCCACCAGGCCATCGGGGTGGCCTTCGGGGGCACCGTGGACCGCGCACCGGAACTGTTACACGGTAAGACCAGCCTGGTGCACCACTCCGATGTCGGTGTGCTGCAAGGCCTTCCGGATCCCTTCACCGCCACCCGGTACCACTCGCTGACCATCCTGCCGGAGACCAAACCCGACGTGCTGGAGGCCATCGGGCACACCGACTCGGGCGTCATCATGGCCGTGCGGCATACCGAGCTGCCCATCCACGGTGTGCAGTTCCACCCGGAATCCATCCTCACCGAGGGCGGGCACCGGATGCTGGCCAACTGGCTGGGCTTCTGCGGTCAGGCCCCCGACGAGCAGTTGGTCCGCCGCCTCGAGCAGGAAGTCGCCGATACCGTGGCGGCCGCGACGACAGTCGGCTGAGCCGGTCGCTACGACGCGAAGCTCAGCGTGATCGAGTCGCCGTAGCCCACGCCGCTCCCCGGCGCCGGACTCTGGGTCACCACCGCATTGGACCGCAGCCCGCTGTTGTCCACGTTGGCGCCCTTGATCAGCACACCGGTCCAGCCCAGTGCCCGCAGATTCGGCTCGGCGTCCACCCAGAACTGGCCCACCAGGTTGGGCATCACGAACTGATTGCCCAGGGACACCTTCAGCGTGATCGGTGCGTCCAGCGGCACCACGGTGCCGGCGACCGGGTCGGTGGCCACCACCTCCCCCGCCGGGCGCGGGCTGGCGATCGGGGCCGTGAGCACGGCGGTGAAGCCCAGGATCTGCAGGTTGTTCCGCGCTCCCTGTTCGGGCTGGCCGGTGACGTCGGGGACCGCCTTGGTCTGCGGTCCGGTGCCCACCACGACGGTGATCTCGTTGGTGATCGCCGATGTCGAGTTGGCCGGCGGCACGGTGCTGACCACCCGGTCCTTGAGCTCGGGCGCCGAGGACGACGGCGCCTGCTTGAACTTGCCGAACCCGGCCGAGGTGAGCTTGCGGACCGCGTCGGCATAGCTCAGGCCGGACACGTCGGGCACCTCGCGCTGCTCGGGCCCGGTCGACACGTTGACGGTGATCTCGTCTCCGGCGCTCACCGAGGCGCTGGCGCTCGGGTCGGTGCCGATGACGTGGTCCGGCGGCACCTTCGAGTCCGGGTTGCGCGCGATATTGGTCTTGAAGCCACGGTTCTGCAGCGCGGCGATGGCATCGGCCGAGGCCTGCCCGGACACGTCGGGCACCTGCACATCGCGCGGTTTGCCACCGATCGCGTTGATTGCGATGGTCACCACCACGGTCAGCACCGCCAGCACCGCGACCGCGATCAGCCAGCGGCCCACCGACCCGCTGTTGCCAGGTGGGGCGTACCCGCCGGCGGCCGGGATGTGTTCGGTCGGCAGTGCCCGCGCGTGCGGCTGGGGTGCGGTCAGGATGTGGGTGCGCTCGGCGTCGGTCAGCACCTTGGGGGCCTCGGGCGCCTCGCCGCTGTGCACCCGAATCAGGTCGGTGCGCATCTCGGCTGCACTCTGATACCGATTCTCCGGGTTCTTGGTCAGCGCCTTGAGCACCACCGCGTCGAGTTCCGGCGAGATTCCCGCGTGCCGCTTGGACGGCGGATCCGCGTCCTCACGGACATGCTGGTACGCCACCGCCACCGGCGAATCACCGACGAAAGGTGGCTCACCGGTGAGGATTTCGTAGAGGACGCAACCGAGTGAGTACACGTCGGAGCGGGCGTCCACCGGCTCACCGCGGGCCTGCTCGGGCGACAGATACTGGGCGGTGCCGATCACTGCGGCCGTCTGGGTGACGCTGTTGCCGACGTCGGCCAGCGCGCGGGCGATGCCGAAGTCCATCACCTTCACCGCGCCGCTGTTGCTGATCATGATGTTCGCGGGCTTGACGTCGCGGTGGATGATGCCGTGCTGGTGGCTGAAGTTCAGGGCCTGGCAGGCGTCGGCGATGATCTCGATGGCCCGCTTGGGCTCCATCGGACCGTCGGTGTGCACGATGTCGCGCAGCGTGACGCCGTCGACGTACTCCATGACGATGTAGGGCAGCGGCCCGTTGGGGGTCTCGGCCTCGCCGGTGTCGTAGACGGCCACGATGGCCGGATGATTGAGCGCGGCCGCGTTCTGCGCCTCCCGGCGGAACCGTAGATAGAAGCTGGGGTCGCGCGCCAGGTCCGCGCGCAGCACCTTGACTGCGACGTCGCGGTGTAGGCGCACATCACGCGCGATGTGAACCTCCGACATCCCGCCGAAGCCGAGGATCTCACCCAGCTCGTAGCGGTCCGAGAGGTGTTGGGGCGTGGTCACGGGGACCCACCGGGCGGCGAGGACGGCGGCACGCCGATGACCGTGGTGCTGGTCGAGGTCTGCTGCTGCACCGGGCGGTCCTTCTTGTCCTGCGCGTTCAACACGATCAGCACGGCGATGATGATGGCCAGTGCGCCGAGCACACCGGCGGCCCACAGCAAGGCCCGCTGACCGGGTGAGAAGGTGCGCCGCGGCGGCGGCGTGCGGTGGCTGCCGGCAGCCGGGCGGGGCCGCGCGGCGGTGGCCGGTGGCCGGTACTCGGCGGCAGCGGCGGCCCGGACCTGGGTGGTCGACGGAATGGCCGCCGGCGTGGCGCGGCCGATGGTGGGCGCATGGTTGGGCCGGGGTGGGCGCCGGCCGGCGCGCACCGCCGCGACGGCGTCGGCGAACGGGCCGCCGGAGCGGTACCGGTGGTTGGGCTCCTTGGCCAGGGTGATCTCGATGAGCTCCCGCACGTTGGGCGGCAGGTCGGCAGGCAGCGGGGCGGGCTGCTCCTTGATGTGCTTCATCGCGACCGTCAGCGCACCGTCCCCGGTGAACGGCCGCTTTCCCGAAAGTGATTCGTAGCCAACGACTCCCAGCGAGTACACGTCGCTGGCGGCGGTGGCGTCGCGGCCCAGCGCCTGCTCCGGCGCGATGTACTGCGCCGTGCCCATCACCATGCCGGTCTGGGTCACCGGGGCGGCGTCGACCGCCTTGGCGATCCCGAAGTCGGTCAGCTTCACCTGCCCGGTCGGGGTGATCAGGATGTTGCCGGGTTTGACGTCGCGGTGCACCAGTCCGGCGGTGTGCGCGACCTGCAGGGCGCGACCGGTCTGCTCGAGCATGTCCAGCGCGTGGCGCAGCGACAACCGTCCGGTGCGTTTGATGACGGAGTTCAGCGGTTCACCGTTGACGAGTTCCATCACCAGATAGGCGGTGCGGCCCTCACCTGCCTCCAGTTCGGTCTCGCCGTAGTCATAGACGCTGGCGATGCCGGGATGGTTGAGCATGGCGACGGTGCGGGCCTCGCCACGGAACCGGTCGACGAACTCGGCGTCGGTGGAGAACTCGGCCTTGAGCACCTTGATGGCCACCTGGCGGCCGAGCCGGGTGTCCAGCCCTTCCCACACCTGGCCCATGCCGCCGGTCGCGATCAGACGCTGCAGCCGGTACCGTCCGGACAGCGTCACACCCACCCGGGCCGTCATGATGCCTCCCGCAGGGCAGCGGCGATGGTCGCTCGCCCGATCGGGGCGGCCACCGCGCCGCCGGTGGCGGACAATCGGTCCCCACCATTCTCCACAAGCACGGCGACGGCGACCTTGGGGGCCTGAGCCGGTGCGAACGCGATGTACCAGGCATGGGGCGGGGTGTTGCGGGGATCCGTTCCGTGTTCGGCGGTGCCCGTCTTCGATGCGATCTGCACGCCGGCGATGGCTCCCTTCTGCTGTGTCACCTGCTCGGCGCCCACCATCAGATCAGTAAGTGTAGCCGCGACCTGCGGTGACACTGCCCGCCGCAGCTCCTGCGGGGCGGTGGTGGCGATATTCGAGAGGTCAGGGCCCTTGAGGCCATCGACGAGGTAAGGCGTCATGGTGACGCCGTCATTGGCGATGGTGGCCGCCACCATCGCGTTCTGCAAGGGTGTCATCGCGACGTCCTTCTGTCCGATGCTCGACATGCCCAGCGCGGCGGCGTCGTCGATCGGGCCGACGGTGGAATCGGCCACCTGCAGGGGGATCTGGATAGGGGCGTCGTCGAGGCCGAACGCGCGTGCGGCCCCGCGCAGCCGATCAGCGCCGGTGTCGATCCCGAGCTGGACGAAGGCGGTGTTGCAGGACCGCGCGAACGCTTCACGCAGCGTCGCGGTCGGGCCGTTGCCGCAGGTGGACCCGCCGTAGTTCTCCAACGTTGCGGTGCTGTTCGGCAGCTGAATGCGGGGGGCCGCCGTCAGCGGGGTGTCCGGGGTGGTGCCGGCCTGCAGCGCAGCCGCGGTGGTGATCACCTTGAATGTCGACCCCGGGGGGTATGTCTCGGCGATGGCGCGGTTCACCAGCGGGTTGTCCGGGTTGTCGCGGAGCTTCTGCCAGGCGGCGGACTGCTCGCTGCCGTCGTGGCTGGCCAGCTCGTTGGGGTCGTACGACGGGGCGGACACCATGGCAAGGATCTTGCCGGTGGACGGTTCCAGCGCCACCACCGCGCCCTTGCAGGCACCGTCGCAGCCGCGCTGCATGGCGTCCCAGGCGGCCTGCTGCACCTGCGGGTTGATGGTGGTCGAGACATTGCCGCCGCGGGGATCGCGGCCGGTGAAGAAGTCGGCCAGCCGCCGCCCGAACAGCCGCTCGTCCGAACCGTTGAGGATGGCGTCCTCGGCCCGCTCCAGACCGGTGCTCGAGTACTGCAGCGAGTAGAAGCCGGTGACCGGGGCGTAGGTCTGCGGGTTGGGGTAGACCCGCAGGAAGCGGAAGCGGCCGTTGGTCGAGACCGAGTAGGCAAGCAGCTGGCCGCCGGCCGAGATTTGGCCGCGCTGGCGCGAGTATTCGTCGAGCAGCACCCGCTGGTTGCGAGGGTCGGCGCGGTACGCGTCGGCGGCGAAGACTTGGGTGAAGGTGGCGTTGGCGAGAAGCAGCACGATCAGCACCATGATCGTGACGGATAGGCGGCGCAGCGCGGTGTTCATGCTTTCGAGATCACCTCGGTGCTGGCCGATGCGATCGGGCTCGGATTGGGTCCGCGGCCGGTGGTGATGGGCCGGCGCGCGGCGTGCGAGATGCGCACCAGGATGGCCAGCAGGATGTAGTTGGCCACCAATGACGAACCGCCGTAAGACATCCACGGTGTGGTCAGCCCGGTCAGCGGGATCAGCTTGGTCACCCCGCCCACGACGATGAACAGCTGGATGCCCAGCGTGGAGGCCAGCCCGGCGGCCAGCAGCTTGCCGAAGCTGTCGCGCACGGCGATCGCGGTGCGTAACCCGCGGATCACGACGATCGTGTAGAGCATCAGCACGCCGGCCAGCCCCACCAGGCCGAGTTCTTCACCGACGGCGGCGATGATGAAATCCGTTGAGGCGGCGGGCACGGTGCCCGGTTGGCCGTTGCCGAGCCCGGTGCCGAAGATGCCGCCGGTGGCGAAGCTGAACAGCGACTGCACCATCTGGAAGCCGGCGCCGTCCGGATCGGCGAACGGGTCGATCCAGTTCTGCACCCGAACCCGGACATGCCCGAAGAGGTGATATGCCACAACGCTTCCCACGGCGAACAAGCCGAGGCCGATGAGCACCCAGGACAGCCGTCCGGTGGCCACGTAGACCAGCACCAGAAACGACGCGTACAGCAGCAGCGAGGTGCCGAGGTCTTTTTCGAACACCATCACCCCGACCGAGGCGACCCAGGCCACCAGCAGGGGGGCCAGGTCACGCGGGCGCGGGAGATCCATTCCCAGCACGTGTTTTCCGGCGCTGATGAACAGTTCGCGTTTGTCCACCAGGACGGCGGAGAAGAAGATCAGCAGCAGGATCTTGGAGAATTCCGCGGGCTGGATGGAGAAGCCCGGGAACTGGATCCAGATCTTGGCGCCGTTCTGTTCGGAGAACCGGGCGGGAAGCAGCGCCGGGATGACAAGCAGCGCAAGGCCGGTGAGGCCGCAGAGGTAGCCGTACCGGGCCAGCACCCGGTGATCGGGCACGGCGATCACGATCACCGAAAACGCGATGACGCCGACCAGTGTCCACAACATCTGCTGGTTGGCGGTCGGGCTGTCCTGGTTCAGCGGCGCCGCGGCCAGGTCGAGGCGGTGAATCATGACCAGCCCCAACCCATTCAGCAGGGCGACCACCGGTAGCAGCAGCGGGTCGGCGTACGGCGCGAACCGACGGATGGCCAGGTGTGCCCCGCTGAACAGCGCCAGGTAGGCCACCGTGTACTGCAGCAGATCCCAGCTCAGGCCCTGTTCTTGGTTGGCCTCGACGATCAACAGGGCCACGGTGGTGATGGCGGCGGCGAAGCCCAACAATCCCAGTTCGGCGTTGCGCCGGTTGGGTAGCGGCGGTGTGACGGCGACGGGCGACTGGGGGGCGGTGGTCATGACGCCGTCCGGCAGGTGGTGCCCGGCTCCGGCGGTGAGGGAGGCAGGGCCGTGACGGTCGGTGCCTGGGTAGTGGGCGGGGGAGTACCAGGGGTGGATGCGGGAGGCGCGGTGGCGGGCGGGGGAGACCCAGCGGGAGTCGCGGGGACAGCCGCGGAGGTGGGCGGGGCGGGCGCTGACGTCGGCGCGGGCGCCGGCGAGGTGCCCGTCGTGCTGGGTGCTGCCGCCCCGGGTGTGGTGGTTGCCGGAGCGGGCGAGGTGGCCGGTGCCGGGGCGGGTCTGGGCGTGGGCTTGGGCGCGGGGGCAGGCGGGGCGCAGATCGGCAGCAGTGAGCTGCGGACCAATTCGTTGATCTGGTTGATCGCGTCGTCCAGGGTGCCCGCGGGTAGGCCCGCCGTCACCTGGGCGCGTTCGGATTCGCGGATGTCGTCGACGCCGAACAGTTCACAGTTCAGGTTGTCCTTGGACTGGCCAAAACTGATGAGCGACAACTCGTTTCGTGGATTCAGGCAGCCCACCAGAAACGGCTCCTGCAGGGCCATGCCCAGAAAGGAGCCCTGCACGCCGCGCATGATCGAAACGGTGCCGTCGCGCTCACCGACGTAATAGTTGTTGCGGATGATCTCCCGTGCGACCGCCAAGCCGGCCAGCACGACCAACAACACCACGACTCCCGCTATCACCAGACGCCGCTTGGAGCGGTGTGCTTTTGGGAGTTCCTCCTGTTGCGTCACAACCCTTTTCGGGGCGATGCGGCGGGGATTGAACGCTGATGCCCGCCCCGCCGCGGTATTAGGGGGGAGGGTGTCGTCGTCCTCCCCGGATACCGCCCCGGCCAGGATCGGCTGGGTCTGGCCGTAGTCGTAGTCGACGACGTCGGCCACCACCACGGTGACGTTGTCCGGACCCCCGCCGCGCAAGGCCAGCTCGATGAGCCGGTCTGCGCTGTCCACCACATCGGGTATCTGCAGGGCCTCGTGGATGGTGTCGTGGCTGACCGGATCGGAGAGTCCGTCCGAGCACAGCAGATACCGGTCACCGACGCGGGCCTCCCGCACGATCAGGGTGGGCTCCACCTCGTGGCCGGTGAGGGCGCGCATGATGAGCGAGCGCTGCGGATGGCTGTGGGCCTCCTCGGCGGTGATGCGGCCCTCGTCCACCAGGGTCTGGACGAAGGTGTCGTCCTTGGTGATCTGGGTCAGCTCGCCGTCGCGCAGCAGGTAGCCGCGCGAGTCGCCGATGTGCACCAGGCCCAGTCGGCTACCTGCGAACAGGATCGCCGTGAGCGTGGTGCCCATGCCCTCCAGTTCCGGGTCGGCCTCGACGTGTGCGGCGATGGCCGAGTTACCTTCGTGCACCGCGTCGTTGAGCTTCTTGAGCAGATCACCGCCCGGCTCGTCGTCGTCCAGGTGGGCCAGCGCCGCGATCACCAGCTGGGAGGCCACCTCGCCCGCTGCATGGCCGCCCATGCCGTCGGCCAAGGCCAACAGCCGGGCACCCGCGTACACCGAGTCCTCGTTGTTCGCGCGCACCAGCCCGCGGTCGCTGCGCGCCGCATACCGTAGAACTAGTGTCACGGCCGCAACTCGATTACCGTCTTGCCGATTCGTACCGGCGTTCCCATCGGAACCCTTACCGCCGTCGTCACCTTCGCCCTGTCAAGGTATGTACCGTTGGTCGATCCTAGGTCCTCGACGTACCATTCCGAGCCCCGTGGGGACAGCCTGGCGTGCCGTGTCGACGCATAGTCGTCGGTGAGCACCAGTGTCGAGTCGTCCGCCCGCCCGATCAGCACCGGTTGGCTGCCCAGGGTGATCCGCGTGCCGGCCAGTGCGCCCTCGGTGACGACCATGTGCTTGGCGATGTGGCGCCGCTCCCGGTTGGGCAGCAGCGAGCCCCGCAGCGCCAGTCCGCGGCGCACCATCACCGCCCCGGTCGGGGCATAGATATCGGTGCGCAGGATGCGCAGCACCGACCAGATGAACAACCACAGCAGCAACAGGAAACCAACCCGTGTCAGCTGCAGTACTAGCCCCTGCATCTGACGTCCTCCCCGCCTGGTCTCACGATCATCGGCACCGTCACGATACTGGGGCGCCCATCGGCTCGAGGGCGAAGTGCCAGCTCGGCGCCGCTCAGTGGACGCGGACGATGATCTCGGAGTGGCCCAGCCGGATGACGTCGCCGTCGGCCAGCTGCCACTCCTGCACCGGGGCGTTGTTCACCGTGGTGCCGTTGGTGGAGTTCAGGTCCGACAGCAGCGCGACCTGACCGTCCCAGCGGATCTCCAGATGACGCCGGGACACCCCGGTGTCGGGCAGCCGGAACTGGGCGTCCTGCCCGCGGCCGATCACGTTGGCGCCCTCGCGCAGCTGGTAGGTGCGCCCGCTGCCGTCGTCGAGCTGCAGCGTGACCGTCGCCCCGGCGCCGGCGTAGCCGCCGTACGCAGCGGGACCGGCGGGCTCCGCGGCACCGTAGCCCTGCCCGTAGTCCTGGCCATAGCCGGCTCCGGCCGGTTGGCCGTAACCCTGGCCGTAGCCCTCGGGCTCGCCGTAGCCGGTGTCCGGGTAGCCGGGCGCCGCGGGCGGCTCACCGTAGCGGCCGTAGTCCGGTGCCTGCGGGGCGGCGGGCGCGGCGTAGTCCTGGCGGCCGTAGTCGCGGCCGTAGCCGCCCTGGTCGGGGTAACCGCCCTGATCCGGGTAGGACGGCGCGGGCGGGCGTCCGTAGCCCTCGTCCGCGCGCGGCGGGGCAGGCGGGCGGCCGTAGTCGTACTCGCCGTAACCGGGCGGCGGGGAGGCCGGCGGCTGCGGGTACCCGGCCGGCGGCTGCTGACGGTAGCCCTGGTCGGGGTAACCGGCGGGCGGCTGGCCGTAGCCGGCCGGCGGACGCTGCTCGTAGGACGGCGGGGCCGGCGGCGGCGGGTAACCCTGGTCGGGGTAGCCACCCTGACGCGGCGGGTAGCCACCCTGGTCCGGGTGGGCGCCGTGCTCGGGCGGGTAGCCGCCACGCTCTTCCTGCTGGCGGTAGCGCTCGTCGTACTGTTCGTCGCCGGGCCGCCCCTGTCCCTGGCCGCGGTAGCTCGGGTTGTCGGTCATCGCTGGTACTCCTGGTTGTGCGGTGGACGGGCGGTCGTGCTGGGGTGGGGCAGGCGTGCCGGTGGACGAGTCGGGGTTGACCGCTCCACGGGCACGAAACTGTCCGGTGTGCAGCGTCGATGCGGCCTCGAACCTGACGACCACATCACCATACGTTTGCCATCCCTGGTCATGAATAAAACCTTGCAGGTGTCTGGCAAATGTCGACGACGTCCGTTCCGGATCGGCGCTCACGTTCTGGTAATCAGTGTTGCTGAGCGTAATGACGTAGTCGTTGGGGGCCAAAATGCGGCCACCCCCGACCTCACGGGCATGGGCCTCGGCTTCACGACGTAACAGCGCTTCGACCTCTTGCGGAACGAGTGATCCGCCGAAGACCCGGGCGAAAGCATCGCCGACACTCGATTCGAGGCGACGTTCGATACGGTCTGCCAGACCCATCGCACCGCCCCTTCTGTTGTCGTCGTGCCGTGCCCCCGCGTGTTCGCGTGTCGCTGTGGCCACACTGCTCACACGCATGTTATCGGCCCACTGCTGGGATGCGTGACCAACAGAACTCTGAGAATCGGGTCGCGGCAGGTCAGGACGCGTGATCTTGATTCCGATCTGGCGGTTTGGGTCCGGTGGGGCTGTGGTGATACGGTTGCGCGGTCATTCGGGCGAGTGGCGGAATGGCAGACGCGCTGGCTTCAGGTGCCAGTGTCCTTCGGGACGTGGGGGTTCAAGTCCCCCTTCGCCCACCACGAGCGGTTCTACGAACTGCAGGCATAAGGCCACGGACTCTCCGGAGTTCGTGGCCTTTGTGTTTGGTGTGGGGCCTGAGTCCTGTGGTGTGTTCCGCCGACGTTCGGAGACTTGGACGCCGAGTACTCCACCCACCTACGCCCGGAACCTGTTTGGGCACTCGCGTAATCGGCCCGCACGTCGCCGCCGCGCGGTAATTTGCTCGGTGAAAAGCGGATTTGTATAGGTTGCGGGCTGGGCCGTACTAGGCCCGAGGGGGCGAATTGCGATGGCGTTGATCACTGGCTTCAAGTACCGGAGCGACAGGACGGTCAGTTATAAGACCCGAGTCGACTGCGGATGGACATACGACCGGAGCGAGGGTCTCCTACAACTGGAAACCTACGCATCGGACGGCACCACGAGCCAGGTTCTGCAGATTGATGAGCAGCACGCGGGTGAGTTGATGGTCATCTTCGCCCGAGTGTTCCCGACGCTTTGCCTCCCTCAGGCAAGCCGCGCGGATCGGGAGCATTGATGAATCTTGCGCTCGACGGGCCAGACAGTTTGGACGCCCTCGCCGCTGAGGACGCGTACGTTCGGGCGCTGGCGCGCATTCTCCGGGACAGTCCTTCCCTGACGTTGGAGCAGGCCGTCGCCGAACTTTCCGAGACAGGCGACGCACAGAAGGCGGAGGCGGCGGCCGAGCGGATCCGAGAGTTGAGTGAGCGGATCCGCAACGCCCAAATCCCGACGTCGGTTGTCGCAGGAAACATCGAGTCCTGGTATCCGGGGCCGCGTGCAACCGACAAGAACTGGGCGGCGTTAGTCGAGATCCTCACCGATGAGGGGTGGAACGAGGACATGATTGCCGACCTTGACAAGTCATCAACAAAGGTTGTCGCGAACCTTCCCAATCCGGCCGGTAAGGGCGAATACCATTGCCGCGGACTTGTTCTCGGGTATGTGCAGAGCGGCAAGACCACCAACTTCACCGCGGTCATAGCGAAAGCTGCCGACGCTGGCTATCGGATGTTCGTCGTCCTGTCCGGCATCCATGACGCGTTGCGTCAACAGACTCAGGATCGCTTGAACGAACAGCTCTGGGAACAGAACAGCAATATCTGGCACCGCCTTACCGACGAACAAGATTTCCGGCCGACCGCGAACGTCGACGCGCTGCTGTCGACGCAACGTCAGTGCGTTCTGGCAGTGGTCAAGAAGAACGGATCTCGGCTCCTGTCCCTTAGGAAGTGGCTGTTCTCCGCGCGGCCCGAGGTGCTGGCCGCCTGCCCAGTGCTGATTATCGATGATGAGGCTGATCAAGCAACCGTCAACACCGCCAAACCCGATCGGCAACCTTCGCGTATTAACGGCCTCATCCGGGACATCGTGAACAAGGTACCGAAGTCCGCATACGTCGGGTACACGGCGACCCCCTTTGCAAACGTTCTCATTGATCCAGGCGACTACGAGGATCTCTATCCCCGCGATTTCATCGTCGATCTTCCGCGGCCCCTTCCCTACATCGGTCCTGAAGCGATCTTCGGACGCGAGCCGCTGGATTTTGATGACACTGATGTCGGCGACGATGGGCATGACTTCGTCCGCTCCGTTCCGGCGGGTGAGCTGGACGACCTCAAACCAAAAGGCGCGGCCAAGCGTCACGAGTTCGATCCACGGGTGACCGACAGCCTCGATGAGGCGTTGCGCTACTTCCTGATGAGTACGGCAGCGCGACGTGTCCGCGGTAAGGGAAATCCCCACGCAACAGCACTCGTCCACACCTCCCAACACATCGACGTCCACGAACGAACAGCTGAGGCCATCCGCGATCACCTCGACCTACTGAACAAACGACTCCAACGGGGCGACGAGGCTCTTCTGCAAGCGCTGCGGGCGCAGTGGGAGAACGAATGCGGGCGCGTTCCAGCGGGCGATTTCGGCTGGAACACATTGAGCTGGGACGAAATCGCCGCCGCCGTGAATGAAGTTGCTGAGGTCGCGGAGGTGATTGTGGACAACTCTAGGAGCCCAGAACGCCTGTCCTTTGACGATGAGAACCCTCGCGTCATCGTCGCGGTCGGAGGCAACACCCTTTCCCGCGGCTTGACGTTGGAAGGACTCGCCGTTTCTTTCTTCGTACGTACAGCATCGGCCTACGACACCCTGCTCCAAATGGGTCGCTGGTTCGGCTACCGTAATGGTTATGCGGATCTGACGCGCATTTGGATGACCGACGAAATGCGAGGCTGGTTCCACCACCTCGCCACTGTCGAGCAGGAGATCCGCTACGACGTCGAACGACTCGAGGTAGAACACCTGACACCCGAACAGTTCGGCGTCAGAATCCGCACGCACCCGTCGCTCGCCATTACCTCAGCAGCGAAGATGCAGAACGCTCGCACGGCGGAGGCCTCATATGCCGGCCGACGCCTGCAGACGATCCTCTTCAACCACCGTGACCCAGAGTGGTTGGTCGACAACGTCGAAGCTGCACGGACGCTGCTGATGACCATGCAGCCCGAAAAAGAGTGGAGTCCACGCGACGGGATCACCATCTTTGAAGGTATTGACTCACACCACATCGTCAGCTTCTTGTCGATGTATCACTTCCACGAGAACAGCCGCGACTTGGACAGCCCACTGATTAGTCGCTACATCCTCGACCGACGCGACGAAGGCGAACTGCTGCGCTTCAACGTCGCGATCATGGGCCGCACCTCCGAGTCTGACTATCTGGGAGACATCGACCTCGGAACCGGCAAGCAAACAGGCTGCATAAATCGAGCGAGACTTCTGCAGATCGGAACCAACACCTACGCCGACATCAAGGCTCTGATGAGCCGGCACGATCGCGTCATCGACATTCAACTGCCTGACGGTTTACTGACGGCGGAAACCAGCCCTGCCGACCTGGCGAGATACCGTAGCGATCCATCGCACGGCGGCTTCGGGGATGGATCGGGCCTGCTCCTCCTGTACCCAGTGTCCAAGGACAGCAGACCTGTTCGAGGCACTGCGAAAACACGTGAAGCTCTGAACGCGATCGAGCATGTTGTCGGCGTTGGCCTTGTCTTCCCCCAAAGCCGTTCGGCGAGAGCGAATGTCGACTATGTAACCGCCGACGTTGCTGCCATGCCCAATGTCGAAGTGGAGGTTCCCGACGAAGGCGATGAACCTATCGAGACCGAGGCGGATCTCACGTGATCGACGAAGTGCGCCTTGCATTCGCGGCGCTCGCTACTCATGGAAGTGCCGAACACCACGGTCTAGCCACACTCGCTCTCGAACCCGTTGATGGCGCCTACGTCGCAATCGATGAACAGTCCCGCCAGCACCTGCTTCTCCGAACCCAATCAGACGTCGAGATCGACCCAGGCGTGACAACACTGGCGGTCTCAACGCGTCCGTTGCGGATCGCTGGTAAGGACCTCCGCGTCCTCGACATCACATGCCTCTTCCCGGCGCTATCAGAGGTCTTCGATCACTTCGCAGCCGCGGTCATCCAGCGGATAGCTGCATCGGCCGAAGCACCTTCCGATGCGGTCAAGAACGTCCTCGCTAGCTGGAAGAACTTCCTGGTTCCACCATCAGGTCCGCCGAGCGTCGACAAGATCGCGGCAATTCTCGGAGAGCTGCTCGTCGTCAAGGACGCGGTGCAGAACTCCGGACTGGTCGACATAGCTTTCTGGTCGGGACCCTTCGGTCAACGTCACGACCTCCGCGGCGGAACGACGGCCGTGGAAGTCAAAACCACACGCGCTCACACCGGGTATCGAGTGACCATCCACGGGGAGGACCAACTCCTACCGCCTGAGGACGGTCACCTGTATCTACACTTTGTGCGCTTGGAGTCAGTTCACGGCGGTCAACTCCGCCTGACAGCGTTAGTGGACGAACTGCTGGATGCGGGAGTATCAGCGGAGCAACTCTTCCGCGCGCTGACCGCCAGCGGGGTTGCAGCGGTGGACCTGCCCGCCACCGACATAATCACCTTCGATTTACTCGAACGAATGACGCTGCCCGTCGACGATCAGACTCCACGAATTGTTCCCGAGTCCTTCATTGGCGGTCAGCGCCCTTCCGGGATTGTGGACATCACGTACGTCATTGATTTTTCTCAGAACGCGGATCGTGCGCTGAACGCGGACAAATACAGGATGGTTACGGCGACCGTGGCCGCGGGTTCAGGCCTATGAAGCCGATGGAGCGCTACTCCGAGCCTTACAACGCGACAGGCGGCCTGGCCGCCATCGGCGTGCTAAATCAACTCGGACGCCCGGATACCGAGCCACTGGAAGTGTTGGTACGCGAAGCAATCCAAAACTGTTGGGATGCCAAGCGACCCGAATCACCTCGAATCCGCGTTGAAGTCGGTCGCTCCACCCTTGATCAGGCCGGCGCGTCATTCCTGCGCAACCACATTCTTGTCGATCCGCCACCAGGCCTTACGCTTGACGAAGAGATGTGCGAAGGTATGCACACGCTCTACTTCGCCGATTTCGGTACGCACGGGCTCGCCGGCCCGACGCGCGCCGACCGTCCCGGAGAACCACGCGACTTCGTCGACTTCATTCGAAACATCGGCCAACCGCCCGACAAGGACTTCGGCGGCGGATCGTTCGGTTATGGCAAGGCCGCCTTCTACATCGCAAGTGCGGCTCGGACCGTAATCATCGACAGCCTGTGCAGGACCGACGACGGACAGTTGGAACGACGGATATTGGGATGCGCCCTCGGCCATACCTTCGATGTCGAAGGTCTGCCTTTCACGGGTCGACATTGGTGGGGCCGAATGGCGGATGGCGTACCAGAGCCGGTCACCGGGCGCGATGCCGAACAGATAGCTTCGGCCCTGGGCCTTCCACCCCGCGCCAGCGCCGAAGATCTGGGCACCTCGGTTCTTATCGTCGCTCCGTCCATCACCATCGAAGCCGGCGATGGCACAGACGCAACGATGGACTTCATTGCTGAAGCAGTCGCCTGGAACTTTTGGCCCCGCATGATCGACACCCCGGGCGGCGCGCAACACACCATGAAGATCTCTATTACCGACAATGGCAGGAAAGTGCGAATCCCCAATCCGAGGATGCACCCGCAGCTGCGAGGATTCGTTGAAGCCATGGATAGGTTGCGCCAAGAGCCCGAGGCGACCATCGCGGACGAATTCATGATCGACTCCGAAATCCGCAGTTTGCGACCATCGAGGAAATTAGGACGACTGGCCATCAAGAAAGACCCCGTTGCGCCCGCGGACTTGCCCGACAGGCCGGTTCCTCTCGGAGCACGACGCACGAAGGCATCGGTTCACCACGTCGCACTCATGCGCGCGCCGGAACTCGTCGTTACCTACCTCGAGGGTCCTGCCCCTCTGGCTGGCCGAATGGGCTATTCCGGAGTCTTCAAGTCGGCCTTGGATATGGACGAAGCATTCAAAGCCGCCGAACCTCCGACCCACGACGAATGGGTGGCGCGGTCGGTCCATGACCGGCAGGCCCGCTCTTTCGTCAACATAGGTTTGGACAGAATCCAGGCACAGTGCCGACTGTCCGCGGGCTACAACGCATCAGTCCGCCAGGTCAGTGACGCCGATGCAATCCCACTCGGCGAGTTCGCGGATGCCCTCGCAGCACTAATCCTCGATCCGTGGATCGACCCTGTTGAGGTTCTTGGGGCTGATTTTTGTCATGGCCCCAGATCGTGGGCAGTCGGTAGTTGCTGGTCTACCCAGCTTTTCCTGTGATGTTCGGGTCGGGCCTTTCGGCGGTTGGTCAGGCGGTGGCGGC
>NZ_JAPFPY010000012.1 GCF_026240945.1 Mycolicibacterium sp. J2 | reverse complement strand
CGCGGCAAAGCCATGCGACACTCGCACTGGAAGTGCCCTTCTAACCGGGTTTGATTAATGCGTGAGGAACATCAATCATCCCAGCTCAAAGGGCACTTTCCTCGTTCCGACACCCCGCATCCAGCCTATTCATCCACGGATCGAGGCTAAAGGGGCGGCGCGTCGCCACGTGGCGACAATTCGGAAAGTCGCGGCGTGCGGGTTTGTCGCCGGATGGCGGTGTCTTCTCGCACATCCTCCCGCACCGACTCCTTCACGGCGGTGACGGTGAAGGGTGTGGATTCGATGTAGTTCCACACCTCCTGCCGGCTCATGAGGCCGAAGCGAATTTGCAGATCCGGATAACTCAGCGAAAAACGGTCCGCGACCTGCCGCAACTCCTCGGCGTCGGGGTAGCTGGCCTCCTTGATGCGCCGGTAGTACGTGCTGCTGGAGATGCCCAGCGCGTCGTAGATGTCCTTGGCTTCGACGTCACCGTCGAGCAGGTAATCCAGCAACGCCTTCAGTTGGCGACCGTTCTCATCGGTACGAGGCACCCGCTCACCATAACGGCATCCCACCAATGGGCGCCAGCAACCATTTTTCGGACAGAGAATTCTTAATTGACACTGCCGTCACAGTTTCGGGAGTCGTGTCCCATTTATGGGACACAGGCCTTAGTCTGGTGCACATGGTTGCTCCGCTTTTCAAAGACCACGTCGGCACCGGCGAATTCGCCCCCGCCTCAGTCGCCGTCCCGCTGGACGTGGTTGCCGTCGGCTCGGCCGTCGCACCGGCGCTGACCGACTACGACGCCGAGGGCGCTCCGCTGCCGGACGACCTCGGTCGGCTGGCGGCGCCGTTGTCCCAGCTCCTCAGCGATGAACTCGACGGCGCGAGCCGACACCTCGGCGTGCCCGTCGAGGTCATCCTGCTCGCCGCGCTGGGGCGGACGGTGCAGCGCACCGCCGGCGCCGGAGTGCTGGCCGTGGACTTCATGGTGGAGGGCTCCGCCACGCGCTACGGCGTGGGCGTGCCGTGCGTCGCCCCCGCCGACGTCGATGCCACCCAGCTGCTGGCGGCGGTGCGGGCGGCGGTCACCGACGGCAACTGGTCCGGTGCCGAGGTGGCGCTGCGCTACACCGGCTCCGGCCGCGCGGCCGACATCATCCCCGGCCTGGGCCATGCGCTTGAGGTGCGGGCCTACCGCGACGCCGGCGTGGTCGCGCTGGACTGGTGGTATGACACCCGGCGGTTCGAGGCCTACACGGTCGAGGAGCGCGCCGAGCAGTTTGCGCTGGCACTCATCGAGGTCACCTCCGAGGCGGTCCCCACCGCCCGCGAGGTCGCCTGATCGCAGCTGGCGCTAAACTCGCTGCCAACGGCATCGATCCGGCCATCACCGGGGAGCCTTCGGAAGAAACGCCGTCAGGACGCGATCCTGCTGCCGAGTAGAACCGAACGGGTGGGCCCGTCATCGCCCGCTTCGAGTGGCGCACCGTCGGTGCGCAAGCGGGGTGGTACCGCGGCGCTCGCGCACCTGCGCGGCGATCGTCCCCGTGCCTGACGTATTTGGCACAGGAGACATGTCGTGGCCACCTACCCGAAACCGACGGGCGGATCGCCCAACTTCCCCGCGCTCGAAGGCGATGTCCTGGAGTTCTGGGCCGCCGACGACACCTTCCGGGCCAGCATCGAACGGCGCGACGGGGCTCCTGAGTACGTCTTCTACGACGGCCCGCCCTTCGCCAATGGGCTGCCGCACTACGGCCACCTGCTCACCGGCTACGTCAAGGACATCGTCCCGCGTTACCGCACCATGCGCGGCTTCAAGGTGGACCGCCGATTCGGTTGGGACACCCACGGTTTGCCCGCCGAACTCGAGGTGCAGCGCCAGCTCGGCATCGCCGACAAGGCGCAGATCGAGCAGATGGGTATCGAGAAGTTCAACGACGCCTGCCGCGCATCGGTGCTCAAGTACACCGACGAGTGGCGCGCCTATGTCACCCGGCAGGCCCGCTGGGTCGATTTCGACAACGACTACAAAACCTTGGATCTGGGCTTCATGGAGTCGGTGATCTGGGCGTTCAAACAGCTGTGGGACAAAGGGCTGGCCTACGAGGGCAACAGGGTGCTGCCGTACTGCTGGAACGACGAGACGCCGCTGTCCAACCATGAACTGCGGATGGACGACGATGTCTATCAGAGCCGGCAGGACCCGGCGCTGACGGTCGGGTTCAAGGCCACCGACGGCCCGGTCGCGGGCCACTACCTGCTGATCTGGACCACCACGCCGTGGACGCTGCCGTCCAACCAGGCCGTCGCCGTCAATCCCGAGGTCACCTACGTCGTGGTGGAAGGCCCGGACGGGCACCGCTACGTACTGGCGGAGGCCCGGTTGGCCGCCTACGCCCGCGAACTCGGCGAGGAGCCGGTGGTGGTCGGCAGCTACGCCGGCGCAGAATTGGTCTGCACGCATTACACCCCGCCGTTCCCGTACTTCGCCGACGCCGTCAACTCGTTCCAGGTGCTGGCCGCCGATTTCGTGAGCACCGATGACGGCACCGGCATCGTGCACATGGCCCCGGCCTATGGCGAAGACGACAAGGCCACCGCCGACACCGCCGATATCGTCGCGGTCACCCCGGTGGACTCCAAGGGCCGGTTCGACGCAACCGTGCCCGATTACGCCGGACAGCACGTGTTCGAGGCCAACTCGCAGATCATCCGCGATCTGAAGAACGGCACCGGGTCCGCCGGCGTGAACGGCGCCGTCCTGTTCCGCCACGAGACCTACGAGCACTCCTACCCGCACTGCTGGCGCTGCCGCAACCCGCTGATCTACCGCGCGGTGTCGTCCTGGTTCATCAAGGTCACCGAGTTCCGGGACCGCATGGTGGAGCTCAACCAGCAGATCACCTGGTACCCCGAACACGTCAAGGACGGCCAGTTCGGCAAGTGGCTCTCCAATGCCAGGGACTGGTCGGTCTCGCGGAACCGCTACTGGGGCAGTCCCATCCCGGTGTGGAAGTCCGACGACCCGGCGTACCCGCGCATCGACGTGTACGGCAGCCTGGACGAGCTGGAGCGGGATTTCGGGGTGCGCCCGGACAATCTGCACCGGCCCTATATCGACGAACTGACCCGGCCCAATCCCGACGACCCGACCGGCAAGTCCACCATGCGCCGGATCGAGGACGTGTTCGACGTGTGGTTCGACTCGGGTTCGATGCCGTACGCCCAGGTGCATTACCCGTTCGAGAACGCCGACTGGTTCGACGGCAGCGCAACGGAACCACCGCATTTCCCCGGCGATTTCATCGTCGAATACATCGGACAGACCCGCGGCTGGTTCTACACCATGCATGTGCTGGCCACCGCACTCTTCGACAAGCCCGCGTTCAAAACGTGTGTGGCGCACGGCATCGTGCTGGGCAACGACGGCCAGAAGATGAGCAAGTCGCTGCGCAACTACCCGGACGTGTCCGAGGTGTTCGACCGCGACGGATCCGACGCCATGCGCTGGTTCCTGATGTCCTCGCCGATCCTGCGCGGCGGCAACCTGATCGTCACCGAGCAGGGGATCCGCGAGGGCGTGCGCCAGGTGCAGTTGCCGTTCTGGAACGCCTACACGTTTCTCACGCTGTACGCGCCGAAGCGCGGCGTCTGGCGCACCGACTCCGCCCATGTGCTGGACCGCTACATCCTGGCCAAGCTGGCCGCCCTGCGTGACGACCTGACGGCTTCGCTCGACGTCTGCGATATCTCCGGGGCGTGTGAGCAGCTGCGTCAGTTCACCGAAGCGCTGACGAATTGGTATGTGCGGCGGTCGCGTTCACGGTTCTGGGAGGAGGACGCCGAGGCCATCGACACCCTGCACACGGTGCTCGAGGTGACCGGCCGGCTGGCCGCGCCGCTGCTGCCGCTGGTGTCGGAGGTGATCTGGCGCGGGGTGACGGGGGAGCGGTCGGTGCACCTGACCGACTGGCCCGCGGCCGACCTGCTGCCCGCCGATCCGGACCTGGTGGCGGCCATGGACCAGGTCCGCGAGGTGTGCTCGACGGGGTCCTCGCTGCGCAAGGCCAAGAAGCTGCGGGTGCGGTTGCCGCTGCCGAAACTGACCGTGGCGGTGGCCGACCCGGCCGCGCTGGCCCCGTTCGCCGAGCTGATCGCCGATGAGCTCAACGTCAAGGCGGTCGAGTTCACCGACGATATCGACGCCTACGGCCGCTTCGAGCTCGCCGTCAACGCCCGGGTGGCCGGCCCGCGGATCGGCAAGGACGTGCAGGCCGCCATCAAGGCGGTGAAGGCCGGTGCGGGCGTGGTCAATCCGGACGGGACCCTGACCGCCGGGCCCGCCGTGCTGCTGGAGGGCGAGTACACCGCCAAACTCGTTGCCGCCGAACCCGAGTGGACGGCCGCCCTGCCCGACGGCGCGGGGCTGGTGGTACTGGACGGGACGGTCACCCCCGAGTTGGAGGCCGAGGGCTGGGCACGGGACATCATCCGGGAACTTCAAGAAGCTCGACGTCGTTGCGACCTCGATGTTGGTGACCGCATCGAGCTACTCCTGACTATTCACCAGTACCCGGACGGCTGGCGCAGTGAATTGCGCGACTTTATCGCGCGCGAGCTCCTCGCAACGACGTTTGAAATGAAGGAGGATCCCAGGCTTCGTCAGAGGTCTCAAGATCATGGTGGTTTTGACATGGTTAGCGGCGCCATCGGCGTTGAGCCTGATAGCGACGGATGGTTCTCGGGACGTGTTGGTAGTGGATTCCATTTCAGGCTAAGGAAGGATGCGAACTTCACGAACTAAGCGGTCACAGGGCTTCTAGGTTGTACCTGCCCGACGGCAGCGAGATCGGCGACGGGGTGCGGGTGGTGCTGGCGAAGGCCTGACCGCCGACGGTGATCACAGGGTGTCGCGCCGGGTGAGCAGCAGGTCGCACCGCTGCTCGGGCGCGGCGTCCAGCCGCCGCGGTGGGGTGGCCCGCCAGCGCAGGTACCACCCGTTGGCGTACCGGTTTTCGATCGACCAGGCCGTGAAACCGGCGTCGCGCAACCGCCCGAACAGCGCGCCGAAGCGGGCCCGGTCGTCTTGCGGGTTGGCCTCGATGACGATGTCCATCCGGGCGGGATAGTCGTCGAGATGATCGAGGAGGTCGTCGAGAATCGCCGGTTCGGCCCCCTCGACGTCCATCTTGATCAACCGGACGGCGGACCGCTCGGCGGCGGTCAGGATGTCGCCGAGCCGGGCGGCCCGCACCGTCGCGCACCGGGTGCCGTGCCGCGCGGCGATGGTGGTGGCCCCGGTGTTGGACGGCCCGAATTCGTACAGGTCGAGCTCGCCGGGCCGATCGGACACGGCCACGTTCACCGCCCGGACCCGGCAACCGAGGTCGGGATTGCGGTCCAGGTTGGCGACCAACCGGCCGAAGGTGTTCGGCGCTGCCTCCACCGCCACCACGTCGGCGCCCAGGCTGGCGGCGAGCAGGCTGTCGTAGCCGACGTTCGCGCCGATGTCGACGAACACGTCGCCGGGACGCAGGTTGGCCTCGATCACCGCGGAGACACCCGGCTCCCACACCTTGAACAACAGGATCATCCGCTGGATGGTGTCGACCGGATCGCAGCGCACGGTGGCACCGAAGTACGTCACACCGTCCTGTTCGGGGGCCCAGCGTCGCATGGCCGCGGCATACCACTCCAAGATTCCCGCGCCGAGTGGGCCGGGCCAACCCCTGAGCCGCGCCACGATCCGGTCATGCTATTGCTGTGCGTCGAACAACCCCATGCCGTGCAGCTAACCACAGGCCAGATGATGTTGGACAAATCTCGAAAAAGCTTCTGTATCAGTGCTATTCGGTCACCGCCCGCATGGGCCAGGCGGCTACTCTGACCAATATTTGCCATTTCAACGGTTTGCTGCATGGTTTCGGTGGTGCGGCCGGCGTATCGCGTGAGCCGGGGCGGGTACCGGCAAAGGGCGCCCGCCGCGGCACCGGCGCGAGGTACGCGCAGGCTCGCCCGGTGCCGCGCGTGCCGGCAAAAAACCATGCGATGCGGCGGTGGCACGCGCGGACCGGCCGGCCCGCGCCGGCCGGCCCTTGCTGTCAGGTTTCGTTCAGGGCCGGGCGACCCGCGCCGCGCGGCCGGCGAACGACACCACGTCACCCGGCTGCAACTGCCTGCCCCGGCGGGTGTCCACCTCGTCGTTGACGCGCACCAGGCCCTCGGCGATCACGGATTTGGCGTCCGAGCCGGTGTCGATCAGACCGGCCAGTTTGAGGAACTGCCCGAGGCGGATCGTCTCGTCGCGGATGGGCACGTCGTCCATGGGCAGCCAGCGTAGTCACGCCGGTGAGCCGGGCACCGCCGGCTCCGGCACGTCGGATCCGACCCCTAGCATCGAGGGCTGTGGAGCGCTGGGTCCTGCATCTGGATATGGACGCGTTCTTCGCGTCCGTCGAGCAGCTGACCCGGCCCACCCTGCGGTGCCGGCCGGTCCTGGTCGGCGGACTGGGCGGACGCGGTGTGGTGGCCGGCGCCAGTTACGAGGCCCGGGTGTACGGCGCGCGTTCGGCGATGCCGATGCACCAGGCCCGCCGGCTGGTCGGGGCACCCGCGGTGGTACTGCCGCCGCGCGGCGCGGTCTACGGGGTGGCCAGTGGCCGCGTGTTCGACACGGTGCGCTCGGTGGTGCCGGTGCTCGAACAACTGTCCTTCGACGAGGCGTTCGGCGAGCCCGCCGAGCTGGCCGGCGCGACGGCCGTCGAGGTGGAGAACTTCTGCGCCGCGTTGCGTGCCAAGGTGTCGGCCGAAACCGGGCTGGTGGCGTCGGTGGGTGCGGGCTCCGGCAAGCAGGTCGCCAAGATCGCCTCGGGTCTGGCCAAACCGGACGGTATCCGGGTCATCGAGCGCAGCGCCGAACGGGCCCTGCTGGACGGGTTGCCGGTGCGGCGGCTGTGGGGCATCGGCCCGGTCGCCGAGGAGAAGCTCAGCCGGCTCGGCATCGAGACCATCGGCGCGTTCGCCGCGCTCACCGACGGCGAGGTCGCCGACATCCTGGGTGGCACGGTCGGTCCGGCACTGCACCGGCTGGCGCGGGGCATCGACGACCGGCCGGTGGCCGAACGCGCCGAGGCCAAGCAGATCAGTGCCGAGTCGACGTTCCCCGAAGACCTGCGCACCCTCGACCAGCTCCGCGAGGCCGCCGGACCGATCGGCGAACACGCGCACCGGCGACTGACCAAGGACGGCCGGGGCGCCCGCACCGTCACCGTCAAACTCAAGAAGTCGGATATGAGCACCCTGACCCGGTCGGCCACCCTGCCGTATGCCACCACCGACGCGGCAACGCTGATCTCCACGGCCCGCCGGCTGCTGCTCGACCCCGTCGAGGTCGGCCCGATTCGCCTTGTCGGCGTGGGCTTTTCGGGACTGTCGCAGGTGCAGCAGGAGTCGCTGTTCCCCGACCTCGACCAGGTGCACGACGATATCGCCGAACACCCGGCGGCACCGTCGGCCGCGGTGCCGGCGCCGGCGCCGTGGCGCATCGGTGACGATGTGGCACACCGGCGGTACGGGCACGGCTGGTTGCAGGGGGCCGGCCACGGGGTGATGACGGTACGGTTCGAGACGCGGGCCAGCGGACCGGGCGTGGCCAGGACCTTCGCCGCCGACGACGACGAGATCACCCGCGCCGACCCGGTGGACAGCCTGGACTGGCAGGACTATCTGGCCGGGCTCTACCAGAACACCGAATAGGTGGCCGCCAGGACGAACCCGTGCTCGCCGTAGGTGTGGCAGGTCACCGTGCCTTGATGACCGACACCGCAACCGGCACCCCAGTTCTGTAACCGGTGGCCTTCGGGCAGCACGTCGACATCACGGGTGAACGTCCGCGGACCCGACTGGCGATAGCCCGCCGGGGCGCCCGGTTCCACCACCGTCTGATCGAATCCGGTGACGTCATAGGGCACCGCATCGCAGCCCACCGGGCCGCCGTTGGGCCCGATCCCGCAGCCGCGCCCGTCCGGGGTCTTGAAGAACACCCAGGCGAAATCGTTCCCGTCGGGGGACGAATAGTTCCCCTGGGCGAGCGGGTAGCCGCCGACGGCGTCGGCACCCGCCGGGGGCTGCGCCGCGGCGGCACCCATCGGCAGGACGGCGAACAGCGCCACAGCGATCGCAGCGCGTCGAAACCAGCTCACCGACCCATCAATACCCGGCCGGGCCGCGGTTGTCCGCCGTATCGGGCGGCGGGTTCGGCATCGCCGCCGCGTCGTTTGGGATGATGGACGGGTGACTGACGAAACACCGGCCGGGCCGAGCGCCACCCCCGCAACCGACGCGGCCGCGCCGGCGGGCCTTGAGCAGGCCGGCACCTCCGGGCCGCGCTCGCGCCGGCGGATGCGTCTGCTGCTCACGGTCGCCGGCGTGGTGCTGGCCCTCGACGTCGTCACCAAGGTGCTCGCCGTGCACCTGCTGACACCCGGCCAGCCGGTGTCGATCATCGGCGACACCGTGACGTGGACCCTGGTGCGTAATTCGGGTGCGGCGTTCTCCATGGCCACCGGCTACACCTGGGTGCTCACCCTGATCGCGGCCGGGGTGGTGGTCGGCATCTTCTGGATGGGTCGCCGGCTGGTCTCGCCGTGGTGGGCGCTCGGCCTGGGCATGATCCTCGGTGGTGCGCTGGGCAACCTGGTGGACCGGTTCTTCCGCTCGCCCGGCCCGCTGCGCGGCCACGTCGTCGACTTCCTGTCGATCGGCTGGTGGCCGGTGTTCAACGTGGCCGACCCGGCCGTCGTCGGCGGGGCGATCCTGCTGGTGGTGCTGTCGCTGTTCGGCTTCGACTTCGATACCGACGGACGGCGCAGGCCGCAGGAGCCGGCGGCGCATCCGGCCGGCGGACCGGCGAACGACGCGGATACCCCGGAGTGACCACCCGCTCGATGCCGGTACCCGAGGGGCTGGCGGGCATGCGGGTGGACGCCGGATTGGCCCGGTTGCTCGGACTGTCCCGCACCGCGGCGGCGGCGATCGCCGAAGAGGGCGGTGTGGAACTCGACGGGGTGACCGCGGGGAAATCGGAGAAGCTGACGGCCGGCGCCTGGCTGGAGGTGCGCATCCCGGACGCCCCGGCACCGATCGAGAACACCCCGGTCGACATCGAGGGCATGACCATCCTGTACTCCGACGCCGATATCGTCGCCGTCGACAAACCCGCCGGGGTCGCCGCGCACGCATCGGTGGGCTGGACCGGTCCCACCGTGCTGGGCGGCCTGGCGGCGGCCGGCTACCGGATCACCACCTCCGGCGTGCACGAGCGGCAGGGCATCGTGCACCGGCTGGACGTCGGCACCTCCGGTGTCATGGTCGTGGCCATCTCGGAGCGGGCGTACACGCTGCTCAAGCGCGCGTTCAAACAGCGCACCGTGGACAAGCGCTACCACGCGCTGGTGCAGGGTCATCCCGATCCGTCCAGCGGCACCATCGACGCCCCCATCGGCCGGCACCGCGGGCACGACTGGAAGTTCGCGGTCACCGAAGGGGGCAGGCACAGCGTCACCCACTACGACACGATCGAAGCCCATGTCGCGGCCAGCCTGCTGGACGTGCACCTGGAAACCGGCCGCACGCACCAGATCCGGGTGCATTTCTCGGCGCTGCACCATCCGTGCTGCGGCGACCTGACCTACGGCGCCGACCCGACCCTGGCCAAGAAGTTGGGCCTGGAACGGCAGTGGCTGCACGCCCGCTCGCTGGCCTTCGCGCATCCCGCCGACGGCAGGTGGATCGAGATCACCAGCCCGTACCCGGCCGATCTGCAGCACGCCCTCGACGTCCTGCGCGACCACTGAGGTGACGTCACAGCCAAGCCAGCGGGTCCGGCGCGCCGGGTTGCTCTTCGGTGCCGGTGCCTACGGCACGTGGGGGCTGTTCCCGGCGTTCTTCCCGCTGCTCAAACCGGCCGGCGCCGTCGAGATTCTGGCGCACCGGATCGTCTGGAGTCTGGTGCTGATGGCGGTGGTGATCGCGCTGGTCGGTCGGCTCGGCGACCTGCGCCGGATGTCCCGGCGCAACTGGCTGTTACTGGCCGGCGCCTCGGCCCTGATCTCCGCGAACTGGGCGATCTACGTGTACGCAGTGAACAACGGTCACGTGGTGGACGCCGCGCTGGGCTACTTCATCAATCCGCTGGTGACGGTAGCGCTCGGGGTGCTGATCTTCCGGGAGCGGCTCAACCGCGCCCAGCTGGCCGCGCTGGCCATCGCGGTCGTGGCGGTGGTGGTGCTGACGGTGGAGGTCGGCGCGCTGCCGTATATCGGGTTGGGGCTGGCCCTGTCGTTCGGGCTCTACGGCGCGGTGAAGAAGACGGTGGACACCGATCCGCGGGTCAGCGTCGGCGTCGAGGCCGGGTTGGCGGCGCCGTTTGCTCTGGGCTATCTCGCAGTGCTGCAGTCCTCCGGTACGGGCACCTTCACCGGACACGGTGCCGCCCATGTCGTGCTGCTGGTGTCCTCGGGGGTGCTGACCGCAATCCCACTGTTGTTGTTCGCTGCCGCGGCACAGCGCCTGCCGATGGTGACAATGGGACTGCTGTTCTACCTGACGCCGATCATGCAAATGACGTGGGGTGTGCTGGTCGGCCATGAGCCGATGCCGCCCGCGCGCTGGCTCGGGTTTGCACTGATTTGGATCGCACTAGCGGTGTTCAGCGTCGATGCCGTTCTCCGTACGCGGTCAGCGCGCCGCTCGGTTTCCGGAGACGCCAATGTATAAAGAACCTGAGAAGATTGCTGGACCGCGGCGATATTGCCCGACGCGCGGTCAACTCAGCAGCGGAAACATGTAGCCTGGTCCGCAATGTTCAAACGTCCCAAGGTGAGCGCCCACGCCTTCTTGACGGGCAGTGGCCGACTGATCGTCCGCCACCCGGTGCTCATGATCGCCACCTGGGTGGTCATCGCCGGCGCCTTGTTCGCTGCGCTGCCGCCGCTGGCGACCGTCGCGGCGCGCAATCCGCCGGACTTCTGGCCCAAGGACGCCCCCGTGCTGGCCGCCGGCAACCAGATGAAGACGGCGTTCAACGAGGCGGGCGCGGGCAACATGGTCGCCGTCGTCCTCGTCGACGAGAACGGGCTGAGCACAGAGGACGAGGCCACCTACCGGACGTTGGTGGACAAACTGCGAGCCAGGTCCGACATCGTCATCGGCACGCAGGACTTCGTGCACATCCCCGAGCTGAAGCCCGCCATGACCAGTAAGGACGGCAAGGCGTTCAACCTGCCGGTCAGCCTGTACGGAACCATGGGCACCGGGCAGGGCCAGCAGGCATACCGCGAGGCCATCAAGATCATCGACGAGGTCACGGCAAACACCACGCTGAAAGCCAGCGTGGTCGGGGCCGCCGCGACCATGGAGGACGTCACCGGTATCGCGCTGCGTGATCAGCACATCATCGAGCTGTCCACCGTCATCACGGTGCTGGTCATCCTGATCATCGTCTACCGCAACATCGTCGCGATGATCATCCCGCTGCTGACCATCGGCATCTCACTGGGCACCGCACAGCAGGTGATCGCCGGGCTCGGGTTGATCGGACTCGGCCTCGGGCCGCAGACCCTCATGCTCATCACCGGCATGATGATCGGTGCCGGTATCGACTACGCCGTCTTCCTGTTCAGCCGATATCAGGAGTATCTGCGCGGCGGCATGGCCTCGGACCAGGCCGTGGTCGCCGCGCTGGTGTCGATCGGCGAGGTGATCGCCGGCTCGGCGGGCACGGTCGCGATCACTTTCATGTCGCTGATGTTCACCCAGCTGGCCGTGTTCTCGACGATCGGTCCCGCGCTGGCCGTCACCATCTTCGTCGGCTTCCTGTCGTCGGTGACGCTGCTGCCGGCGTTCATCGTGCTGGCGGGCCGGCGCGGCTGGGTCAATCCGCGTAAGGACATCACCGGCCGGTTCTGGCGGCTCTCGGGTGTGAACATCGTGCGCCGGCCGTGGCTCAACCTGGTCTGCAGTCTGATCGTGTTGATCTCGCTGGCCAGCTGCACGCTGCTGGTGGACTTCAACTACGACGATCGCAAGAACCTGCCGGTGAAATCGGCGAGCAACGACTCCTACGAGACGATGAACGCGCACTTCCCGGTGAGCAACTCGATGCAGCAGTTCATCGTGATCCACTCCGACACCCAGGATCTGCGGTCACCGCGGGCGCTGGCCGATATGGAGCAGATGGCCGCGCGGGTGGCGCAGTTGCCCGACATCGCCGCCGTCCGCGGTATCACCCGGCCCAACGGCGAGATGTTGACCGAGGCCAGGGCCACCCATCAGGCCGGTGAGGTCGGCGAGAAGATGGAGGAGGCCACCAACCTCATCTCGCAGAACGACGGCAACCTGACCGCGCTGACCGACGGTTCCCGCCAGCTCGCCGATGCGCTGAACAAGCTGCGGGAGCAGGTGCTGCAGTCGGCGGGCCCGCTGAACACCATGCTCAACGCGCTGGTCGAGATCGACAAGGAGTACGGCGGCACCGGCACGATCAAACGGGCCAGCGCCAGCGCCCAGTTGGTGGACGGGCTGCGCAACCTGGGCAAGCAGGTCGGTGTAGGGATGGACGCCGTCGTCACCAACGCGGTGTGGCTGCAACCCGCGCTGCAGGTGCTCAACGCGGTGCCGTGGTGCTCCATCGACCCGGCGTGCCGGGCGGTGCGTATCGACATGACGAACTTGCTCAACGCCTATCAGGACGGCACCATGATGCAGCTCAAGGTGGCCGCGCAAGATTTGCAGAACACCGATGACACCTCGCTGCACGACCAGCTCTCGGGGATCGACAGCAACCTGGACACCGCCCTGACCGCCGCCGACGAGTTCAAGGCCACCGACCCGGTGGCGCTCAAGTCCCAGCTCGAGACGCTGACCAAGGGCGCGAACCTGCTGGCCGACTCCAGCGAGAGGCTGGCCCAGGGTGTCAAGGTCCTCGTCGACCAGACCCGCCAGATGGGTGGCGGCCTGGGACAGGCCTCGGACTTCCTGCTGGCGATGAAGCGGGACGCGGCCGACCCGTCGATGTCCGGGTTCTACATCCCGCCGCAGATCCTCACCCGGCCGGAGTTCGAGAAGGCCGCCAAGTTGTTCATCTCGCCGGACGGTCACACCGCCCGCTATCTGGTGCAGACGGCGCTCGACCCGTTCGGCACGGCGGCCATGGATCAGGTCGACGACATCGTGGCGGCGGCCGAAAGTTCGCGCCCCAACACCACTTTGGCGGACGCCGACATCACCATGGTCGGTTTCACCCGCGGCCAGAACGATATCCGCGACTACTACAACGCCGATATCCGCTACATCGTGCTGGTGACACTGATCGTGGTGTTCTTCATCCTGGTGGTGCTGCTGCGGGCCATCCTGGCGCCGCTGTACCTGGTGCTCACCGTGGTGCTGTCGTACATGTCGGCGTTGGGCATCACGGTCATCGTGTTCCAGTTCCTGTTGAAGCAGCCGATCTTCTGGAACACACCCGGCGTGACGTTCCTGGTGCTGGTGGCGGTCGGCGCGGACTACAACCTGCTACTCATATCCCGGATCAAGGAGGAGGCGCACCGCGGCATGCGGGCCGCCGTGATCCGCACCGTCGGTGCCACCGGTGGTGTCATCACCTCGGCCGGCCTGATCTTCGCGGCGTCCATGCTGGCACTGACGGTCAGCAGCATCGCGGCGGTGGTGCAGACCGGTTTCATCATCGGCATCGGCCTGCTGCTGGACACCTTCCTGGTACGCACCATCACCGTGCCCGCCATCGCGGTGCTGCTCGGCGACAAGAACTGGTGGCCCGCGGCTCCGCCGAGCAAGAAGAAGGTGTCTCGTAAACGCCGGGCGCCGGTGCCCGTGGGTGCGGCGGCGGGCGCTGCAGGTTCCGGCGCGCGCGACGGCGACTGGTATGACGACGTGGACGATGACGATGCCGACACCGACTTCGGTCAGGCCGCGGCCAACGCATCGATGGTCACGCGAGCCTGGCGTACCCGGTAATTGTCGGCAGCTATCCGCATCGACGCTTCTTCTTGCACACCCACCGCCCGCGTGAGAGTGTGGTTGCTCATCGGAGCCGACAACACGACTCCGATGGAGTGAGCGAACGGGGACGGTCACATTCTCGGCTCTATAGAACGCCGCGGACAGCATTTGCTGGGGAGTTTGCAGGCGCGTTTCACGAGGGCATCCTCGCCGCTGAGCCTCTGTGTCGTGTTGGCGGTCGTGGTCGCGGCGATTCTGACGGTGCGCGCACTCTCGGCCAATTTCCTGGTGCACGACGACGCCATCACGATGTTGGGCGTCACCTGCAACCAGGGCCGCTATGCCGCCGCCATTCCCACTCAACAGTGGGTCCAAGCGGCGGTGTGGCAGGACTACTGGCGGCTCGGCACACCCGGCTGTTTCGATGTAATCCGTTCGGACCTCGCCGATTTCGACATCCACCCGACGCTGTACTTCTGGGTGCTGCACCTCTGGTTCATGGTGTTCGGTGTGTCGATTTCCGGTGCCTTGGTACTGAATCTGCTGCTCATCGCGGCAACCGGTGTGCTCATCTTCGCTGCCTGCCGGACATTGTCGGTGCTGAGTGCGGTCGGCCTTGCCGTCGTGCTGACGTGGGCCCTCACGATGTCCACGCGGGCAGCCGGGGCGGCGTTGCGTCCGTACGCGTTACTCGGCGCCTTCTCGGCACTCCTTCTGCTGCTGACAGTTCTGTGGTTGCGCCACAAGCGTTTCCGATATCTGGCGGCGATGGCACCGGTGGTTGCCGCCGGGCTGCTCACCCAGTTTCTCTTCGCGGTGGTGGCCGGGGCAGTCTTCGCTGTCGTCACACTTGCCCTGGTCGCCGAGCGCCGGTACCGGGTTCTGGGGCAGTTGGTCGTCGTGTATGTCGTCGCCGGTGCGGTGTTCGTGGCCACCGACCCACACTTCATGAACTCGGTGCGCAGGGGCGGTGAACAGGCGCAGGCGTTCAGTTGGGCGGCATTGCCGGCTCGGGTCCTCGCGGTGCTGGCCTCGGTGTTCGAGTCGTTCCTACCGCTGGACCCCTCGTATCAGATCGATGCCGTGTCCATCGCGGTGTGCGTGATCACGCTGGTGGTGATGGTGCCGATACTCGCGGTGGCGCTGCGATGGTTGTGGCGAAACCGCTTGGGGTGTCGCAGAATCAGCGCCACGGCCGAGTCCGCACCGTTGCTGCTTTTCCTGGGGAGCTGGCTCACGGTGGTCATGCTGTACCTGTCGTTCGTCAGTCCACAGCACTCCATGCGCCCGGTCTACCTGTACTTCCTCACGCCTTTCCTGTTCGTCGGTCTGGCCGTTGCGGCCCGTCGGTCCGCGAGCGTGGTCAGGGCGACCTCAGTGCTACTGGTCTTCCAGCTCGTCGGGGTGGCGATCGCGACGGGCGGCTTCGTGTACTCACACCACAGCGGCAAGACGGTGGTGCCCGGTGCCGACGCGGCGATCGTCCTGGACTCGGATCGACGCGGGATCGTGCCGCCCGCGCTGTGGCCGGTCGCGCCCGAGGTGCCGATCTATGCGGCGACTCAAGATCAACTGCTGCGGCAGTTCCCCGACTTGGCGCCGGCCGCGTCACGACGGCTGTACTACGTCAGCAAGGTGATGTTCGGAAACGTGTACGGCAACACCGTCGCCAAACGCGATCTCATTCTCAAGGAGTTCGCGGACCGCGGTTACATCTCGGCTCGGATGGGTAGCAGCGCCGCGATGGGGGGAGCGGAGGTCTACCAGTTGACGCGACGGGCCTCTCCGTAGCCGAACCTCCCTCGTTGTCAGCGGCTCCACTTTCGCCCGGGTTCCCGACTCCCGGTGCACCCCAGGAATTTCGCGGCCGGTGACCTGCCCGGTCGTCCCGAGGCGCTTGTCGATCTTCCACTCTCGGCAATCACAGCTAATCTCGATCGAGAGGATGACATCGACCGTAGTCCGATCGGGTGAAATCTGCTCCGAGGAAAGATCCGATCGACGGCGTTCACCTAGCATGTGCACGTGTTAGCCATCTGTTTCGATGCGATTCAGCTGCCATAATTCGGCAGTTCTCGTCTCCTTACCAGATGCGTTGAGGTCGCTGTCGACCTTCTGTGGCAAATCGTGTCGGCTGGTCGAATCCGCACAATACGGCTACACTGCGGTCGCACGGCAAACAATGGGGAGGGTGGGCTCAAGATGGGGAGCAGGGCGGCGGTAATCGGGGATCCGCAGTGGTGATCGAACGGGGCGCGAACCCTGGCCTCTCGTCGCACGTCCCACCGCGCACCCAAGTATTCGATTCCGGTGCGCTGCAACTCCGTCAAGCGCGTGAGCAAGCAGCCGTCGCTTCCGCGGGGGATCAAGGCATGCTCTCGTTCGTTATTCCGACCCTCAACGAGGCCAAGACGATCGAACGGACCTTGCAGTGTTTGAGCCAGTTCTCGGGCCGCCACGAGATCATCGTCTCCGACGGGAACAGCTCGGACGGCACCATCGAGATCTGCCGTCGATACGCGGACGAGGTGGTCGTCTACGACGGTGAGGCCAGGCAGACGATCGCCATGGCCCGCAACATGGGTGCCGCCGTCGCGGCCGGGGACTTCGTGGTGTTCATGGACGCCGACGTGGTGATCCACGACATCGACGAGTTCTTTGCGACCGCATTCGCGGAGTTTCGACGCAGACCCGAACTGGTCGCCTTGACGGGACGCTACCGGGTTTTCCCCGAGGTGAGCACGTGGTTCGACCGGTGGGTCTTCTTTTCCCTCGGTCTGCAATTTGCGTTGCAGAACAACGTCTTTCACATCGGCGGCGCGGGCGGTGAGTTCCAGATGATCACCGCGGAAGCGTTCAGGAAAGTGAACGGGTTCGACGAGCGGCTCACTGCCTCCGAAGACATGGACTTGTTCCGCCGGCTGTCACAGATCGGCCGGACCCGTTTTGTCAATCGCCTGACCGTCTGGCACACCGGCCGACGGGCTCATGCGGTCGGGTGGCCGCGCCTGCTGCTTAGCTGGTTCAGCAATTCGATGTCGGTTTTGTTCCTCCGCAGATCCACCAGCAAGGAGTGGACACCGGTCCGCTGACCAGGGGTTCCCGTGCCAACGCGGCCGTGGCACCCCGATGGACAGCCGACTCAGATGCAGCCGGCGCGCAGACTCCGTATTGCCGTCATCGCGCACAACCGGTTCCCGATCCGGCAACCCTTCGCCGGTGGCCTGGAATCGCACGTGTGGTACCTGGCGCGCGCGTTGGCCGACCGTGGGCACGACGTCTCGCTGTTCGCCTCCCCGGGCTCCGATCTGGACATCGGATCGACGCCGTCGGGTGTCGCCATTCACAGCATCGGCAAGAAATGCCGTCCCCAGTGGCGTGCTCCGATCCCGGACCACCGTGATTTCCGGTCGCTGATGGATTCGCTGATCGACGACGCCGGCCGATCTTTCGACGTCGTCCACAACCACGCATACCATTACTGGCCAGTCCTTTTGGCGGCGCGCCTGCCGGTGCCGATGGTGACGACATTGCATACCGCCCCGGTGCTGTGGCTCAAGTCGGCCATCAAGTGCAGCGACGGAAAGGGCAGCGCGTACGCAACCGTCAGCCACTTTGCGGCCCAGCAGTGGCGCGATGTGGTGGACGACGTGATGGTGGTCAACAACGGGGTACAGCTTGCGGCGTGGCCGGTCGGCCCCGGCGGAACAACGCTGGCCTGGTGTGGCCGCATCACCCCTGAGAAGGGGCCCCACGCCGCCATCGACGCGGCGCGCCGGGCAGGCATGCCCCTGACATTGGCCGGCCGAATCGACAACCAACGCTACTTTCGCCGCATGATCATGCCTCGCCTCGGGAAAGACATCACCTACGTCGGGCATCTCGCTCAGCCGGAACTGGCCAAGCTCCTCGGCGAAGCGGCAGCGGCCCTGGTGACGCCGTATTGGGATGAGGCGTACGGTCTCGTCGCCGCCGAAGCGATTTCGTGCGGCACACCGGTCATCGCGTTCGGCCGCGGTGCCATACCCGACATCGTGACACCGGATGTCGGCCGGGTGGTGACGCCGGGCGACATTCCGGCGATGGCAGCCGCGATCCGCGACATACCGACGATCTCGCGTGGCGATGTGCGGCGCCATGCCGAGACACACCTGTCCCATGACGCGACCGTCGATCGCTATGTGGCGCTCTACCGCAGCTTGGTCACCCAGCAATCCGAATGCCCGCCGGTGGCACAGGGATTACCCGCACCGCGGCCCGATGTCCCGACTCCGTCGATGTCGAAGTTCGCCGCCACCTTGTGCAGAACCTCTCTGGCGCACAGTGTCTCGGCTATCGGCGATGCTGAATCGGCCTTGCTGACCCGCCTGCGTCAGGTGGTCGACCCACCGACTCCACCCGGCGAAGGGTGCTACTGAAGCACGTCAGGAGCGCAGCACACTGGCCGTGCGGATGGCGGCGTCCTGCCATGTACCGTAGTGCGACGCCCACGCCCGCACGGCGTCGTGATCGATCGTCGGTGCTGCGGCGCGGGCTTGGGCCAGTCCGGTCGCCAGCCCGTCGACGGTGGTCTCGACGGCGAAAACCCGTTGCCCTCCTGCGAGGTCGGAGAGATGATGGGTTGTCGGTCCCACCACCGGGCGCCCCATGCTCAGGGCCAGCACCGCGCTGCCCGAGGTGAAGAACGCCCGCTGGCCCAGCACTGCCACGTCTGCAGCGCCGTAATACACCGGCACCTCTTCGTCCGGAATATGCTTGGCGTGCAGAATGATTCGCGAGTCTCCGGCGGCTATTCCCAGTTCGGCCGAGACATCACCCTGGGGTGGCCCCGCGATGATGAGGCGGTCCTGCTCGCCGGCGACGCGCTGGAACGCCTCGATCACGTTGCCCACTCCTTTGTAGGGGCGGATGCGGCCGAAGGCCAGTGCGACGAAACCGTCGGCCGGGATGCCGAACTGGGCGCGGGCTTCCGCGCGCGGAGGTGGCGCCTGGTAGTCGCCGATGTAGTGCGGATGGTGCACGGTGGTGCAGGGACCCCGGTAGCCGAAGGCTTCGGCCAGCTGCTCCCTGGCGCCCTCGAAGTGGACGAACACGTGGTCGGCGACGGCGAGCAGATCGCGCCGAGCCTGGCGGCCGAGATTCGGGTGCGGGTCATCGTGCGGTACCAGGTTGTTTGCGGTCCACGCGATACGCACACCCCGCCGTTTCAGCGCCTTCAAACGCAGCCGGATGGCTGCCGCACGCAGCCGATACAGCGAGCGGCTGCCGTGCAGGTGCGTCTCTCCCGGCCAGTGCAGGTGCAACCAATCCCCGGCCCGCAGCCGTCGCGCCCCGAGGTACAGCAGGGGAGAAGCCCCGGCTTCGACACCGGCGTTCTGGAGCGAGGAGATCAGGCTGGGCAAGTACGGGTTTGCCACCCAGCGCGGCCACATCTGCACGCGCACAGGTGACGTCGCGGATTCCGCGACGGATCCCGCCAGCCCACCGCCGACAGCACCGTGCCCGGTGAGCGCCCTACCGTTGACCAACCCCCATTCGGCCATGGGTGGCAGCGTAACAACCCAAACCGCTTGGCACTGGGCAGTTTTCGCACGTCGAGCGGATCTGCCGGCCGTCGACAACCGTCCAGAATTTGCTGTTGCGCCGGATGCCCGGGAAAGCCTCGGCTATGAACGGGCTGTGTGGCCTCTATCGCATTTGCCTTTACGGGCAGGCCAGGTTGCAAAAAAATTCTCGCCGGCGGACGTACTACTAGCGGTACGTGCCGGTAGCCCAGGCCTTGAACCCGTGTTTACCGATCAGATAGCGCAGTGACTCGTACTGCTGCTTCCGGCGTTTCTTACCGCGGACGTCGATGTAGTGATGGACGACCTCGATGCTGGGATCGAACCACCGCTTGATGCCCCTCTTCTCCAGCCGGATGCCCAGATCCTGGGCGCCGTGGTTACGCATGTTGATGTCGTAGCCGCCGATCGACTTGTACACATCGGCAAAGATCAGCATGTTGCCTTCGTGGAGCCAGAAGGTCTCCTGGGCCGTCGGGGTGTCCAGCACGTTGGGGAAGTTCTTCACGACGGGGCGCACGGCCTGCTGGATCGCGCGCGCCAGCTGCGGGCGGTCGCGCACCCGGTCGAGCACCGGCGGGACTCCGGTGAGGTGGGTCTGCAGGGAGAACGCCGGTCCGAAGTTGTACGGCTCCTGGCTGCCGTCGGCTCGACTGACCAGACCGCCGATGGCGCCCACACCCCGATCGGCATACCGTGCGGCCAGGTCGCGGGCCACGTCGGCGATGTTCTCGGTTTCCAGGTCCATGTCGGCATCGATGAAGTGGATCAGCTCGTCGCCGTCGATGACCTTGAGCACCTGGTTACGGTTCGCCGTGCAACCCTGGTTCTCCGGCGCGACGACGATCTGGACCTGCCCGTCGAACTCCTTGACCACCTCGACGCTGTCGTCGGTGGAGCCGTCGTCGAAGACATACACCCGGCTGTAGCCCTGCCGGAGTACCTGCGGGAGCAGCTTCCGCAGATGGTGCCCCATGTTGTAGTTCGGTATTGCGGCGATGACGGGGAGCTGGCTGGACATGGCGGTTACTGGGTCCCTCTCGTGGGTCGAGTGTGGCTCGATTGCGGAGTCGTCAGGATGTTGGGAGTCACTCGGTGACGCGACCAGCCATGTTGGGGTCGATGCTTTGCCACCTGACGCATTTGCACTCACGAAGGATACCCTTGAGTTTGCAATGACTCAGGTCGTACGTGGGGCATCCGCAACGATCGGGCGTTGCTCGCGGCAGTCCGCGAGGTGGAGCAACACCCTGAGGAAGTCGAAGTTCTCCGATGCGATGAAGTAGTCTCACCGGAGCGAACTGGGTGGTGAATGAGGTTGCCCGCACCATCGAAGCGGCGGGCGCCGCGTACGTGCGTATACCGATGGACCACAGCGTTGACAGGGAGATCTAGTCGTGCGTCTGACTGTGTTCGGCCTGGGATACCTCGGGCTCACCCATGCCGTTTGTATGGCCGAGATGGGTCATGACGTCCTGGGCGTCGAGGTCGACCCGAAGCGAGTGGCCAAGCTCGAGAACGGCGAGGTCCCGTTCTACGAGCCGGGACTGGCCGAACTTCTGCGCAAGCATTTGGATTCGGGCCGCCTGACCATCACCACCGACTATGCCGTGGCCGCCGAATGGGGTGAACTCTATTTCATCGCCGTCGGAACTCCGCAGAAGAAGGGTGAATCCGCGGCGGACCTGCGGTACGTCGAGGCCGTCATCGACAACCTCGCCCCGCTGGTGCGCCGCGACGTCCTGATCCTCGGAAAATCGACGGTGCCCGTTGGCACGTGCGCCAAGCTGATTTCGCGCGCCGATGCGCTGGCGCACGGCGTGACGATCGAGATCGCCTGGAACCCGGAATTCCTGCGGGAAGGGTACGCGGTGCAGGACACACTGCGACCGGACCGGGTCGTGCTGGGGCGCCACGAGGGTGGCCGCGCCGAGACACTCACCAGGGAGGTCTACGCCGACATCCTGGACGTGGGTACGCCGTTCATCGTGACCGACCCGGAGACCGCCGAACTGGTCAAAGTTTCTGCGAATGCCTTTCTGGCGACCAAGATTTCGTTCATCAACGCGATCGCCGAAGTCTGCGATGCCGTCGGCGCGGACGTCCGCGCCGTCGCCGATGCGATCGGCTACGACGCGCGCATCGGCCGCCGGTTCCTCAACGCCGGCATCGGTTTCGGCGGTGGGTGCCTGCCCAAGGACATCCGGGCGTTCATGGCCCGGGCCGGCGAGCTCGGCGCATCCGAGGCGTTGACCTTCCTGCGCGAGGTCGACAACGTCAACATGCGCAGGCGGACCCGGATGGTCGACGTCGCCAGGAAGGCCTGCGGCGGTGGCCTGCAGACCGCGAACATCGCCATTCTGGGTGCGGCGTTCAAACCGGATTCCGACGACGTGCGTGACTCGCCGGCACTCAACGTGGCCGGGCAGCTCCAATTGCAGGGCGCCTCGGTCACGGTGTACGACCCCAAGGCGATCGAGAACTCCCGCGCGCTGTTCCCGACCCTGTCCTACGCCTCCTCGGTGCACGAAGCATGCCAGAACGCCGACGTGGTCATGGTGCTCACCGAGTGGTCGGAGTTCGTCGAGATCAATCCGTCGGACCTGAGCGCGGTCGTGCGCAACAAGACGGTGATCGACGGCCGGATGTGCCTGGACAAGGAGTGGTGGATCAAGGACGGCTGGACCTACCTGGTCTGACCGTCCCGTCTGGCGGTCAGGGCACCGGGACGGGCCGAAAGCGTCGGTTCACTCGCCGACTTTGCCGGTCTCGGCGGCCTGGCGGTAGCTGCGCACGGCCAACGGGCCGAACGCGGCGCCGATCACCACGATCCAACCGACGGTGAGCGCCAGCGGTATCCAGATCCCGCCTGCGCCGTTGGACAGCGCTCGCATGGCCTCGATCGAGGGCGCCACGGGCTGAGCCTGCGCGACCGGTCGCAACATGGCCGGGATCTTGTCGAGGGGGATGAGCGCCGCGAAGGCCAACCCCATGCTGCCGGTCCCGGCCCAGGCCAAGATGGTGCGACCCTCGGGACGCAAGGCCAACGAGACCACGATGGTCGCGAAGACCACGACGACGAGACTGGGGATGATCAGGTACGCGAGCAGCGCCACGACATTGCCGTGGAACCGGAAACCGAGCGCATAACCGGTGGCCAGAATCAACGCGGTCCCGGCGAACGTGCGCAGCGCCTCGGCCAGCAGGATGCCGGTCAGTGCGCTGGCCCGGTGCACCGGGGTGATCCAGAGCCGGGTGAGCAGTCCACTTTCCCGGTCGTAGGGCATCGTCATCCCGGCCCCCAGGGAACCTGACAGCGCGCCCGCCACCGCACACACGGGGATCAGCACATCGAGTCCGCTGCTGCCGGTGAGCCGGACCATCGACTTGCCGACCAGCAGGCTGTAGGTGATCAAGAGGACGGTGGGAAACAGCAGGGACTGCAAGGGGACCGTCGGATACCGTCGCCATTGGACGAACAGCCTGCCGGCGAAGATCCAGCTCTCGGTGAGGACGGAATTCTGGCGCGGCGCCCCGGCGGCCATGTCGTTGCCCGAGTCGTTCACTGGGTCCGCCTCTGCAACCGGAGCGCGAGCCACCCGAAGACCATCAGCAGCCCGGCGCACCAGGCCAGGCTGGCCAGCAGGTTCCCCGGCTGAACATGTCCGCTGGTGAAACCGCGCAGGGTTTCGGTGATCTGGGAAATGGGCTGGTAGTGCACGAAGGGCTGCAACCAGGTCGGGAACGACTCCAGCGGGGCAACCCCGGTGGAGAGCAGGACCAGGAGCAGCTGCGGCACCATGAGCAGTTGACTAGCCACCTCGGTGCGTCCGGCCTTGGTCCCGGTGGCATCCGCACCCAGTGACAGCGCAAGCGTGAGCACCAGGGCGAGGGCGAAAAAGGCTGCCGCGTTACCGAACCCGGTCGAGAACCGGAAACCGAACACCACCGCGGCGGCGACCGAGGCGACGATGGCCAGCACGCCGCGGATGAGGCAGTAGTTCATCCGGGCGATCAGCGATGAATACTGCGATATCGGTAGGGTGCGCAGTCGCACCCCCATACCGCTGGACTTTTCGTGAGCGGCCCGGTCGGTGGTGGTCAGCGCTCCGAAGAGCATCGCCTGCACGACCACGGCGGGCAGCACGTACTGTGCGTAGCTCATCTCGCCGGTGTTGATGACATCGCGCAGCAGAAATGTCAGGCCGATCAATCCGAGCAGCGGTGCCACCACGGCGAAGATCAGGTCCACCCGGCTGCGACTGAGGATGCGGCCGGTGAGGATCGCCTGCGCGTTCACGGTGTCGTTGCCGGAGTGGTGAGATGCAGGAACACCTCGTCGAGCGACGGCCTGCGCAGCGAGATGTCCAGCAGTTCGACGCCCAGCTCGTCGATCCGGCGGAACACCTCCGACAGGGTCGCCACCCCTTGCGGCGCGGGCACCGACACGGTGCTGGTCTCGGCGTCCACCTCGACCTCGTGGAAATCGGCGAGGGCCGCGGCGATCCGCGGCAGATCGTCGGAGTTGAGCGCCGTCATCTCGCAGTAGCTGGAACCGGTCTGGCGCTTGAGCTCGTCCGCCGTTCCCTTCGCCACGATCTGGCCGTGGTTCAGGATGACGATCGAGTCGCTGAGGATATCGGCTTCCTCGAGATACTGGGTGGTCAGCAGGACCGTGATGTCCTGGGCTTTCAACGACGACACCAGGTTCCACACATCGCGGCGGCTGCGCGGATCGAGGCCGGTGGTCGGCTCGTCGAGGAACAGCACCTTGGGCATCACGACCAGGGAGACGGCGATGTCGATCCGCCGCCGCATACCGCCGGAGTAGCCGCTGACCTGACGGTCGGCCGCATGACCCATGTCGAACTGGGTGATCAGCTCCTCGGCCCTGGCGCGGGCCTCGGCCCGGCGCAGACCCCGCAGCCGACCGAACAGCACCAGGTTCTCCCGGCCGGTCAGGCGCAGATCCAACGCGGCATCCTGGCCGGTGACGCCGATACTGCGGCGCACCTGTGCCGATTCCCGCACGACGTCGTAGCCGGCGACGAGCGCGGTACCGGACGACGGTTTCAGCAGGGTCGACAGGATGTTCACCGTCGTCGTCTTCCCGGCGCCGTTGTGCCCCAGCAACGCGCAGACGGACCCGGTGGGAACGGAAAAGCTCACGTCGCGCAGGGCGGGCACGCTGCCGCCGAATGTCTTGGCGACGTTATTGAGCTCGATCACGGAGTCATACGATACAGCCGTCGCAGGGTATGTGAGACCTACGGTCGCGGGGTCACACCGAGGCGGCCGCCGCGCCCCACGCCGGGTGACCAGACACGTCACGCGACACGCCGAGAACTGTCGGTGGGCACCCATAGACTGGCGTTCCTATGAGCTCTCACCGGTCCTTCGTGCACTTACACAACCACACCGAATACTCCATGCTCGACGGTGCGGCGAAGGTCAAGCCGATGATCGCCGAGGCGCAGCGCCTGGAGATGCCCGCCATCGGCATGACCGACCACGGAAACATGTTCGGCGCCAGTGAGTTCTACAACAAGGCCACCGAGGCGGGCATCAAGCCGATCATCGGTATCGAGGCCTACATCGCGCCGGCGTCGCGCTTCGAGACCAAGCGCGTCACGTGGGGTGACCCCAGCCAGAAGGGCGACGACGTCTCGGGCAGCGGCTCCTACACCCACATGACGATGGTCGCCGAGAACGCGACCGGGCTGCGCAACCTGTTCAAGCTGTCCTCGCTGGCCTCGTTCGAGGGTCAGCTCGGCAAGTGGTCACGGATGGACGCCGAGATCATCGCCGAACATTCCGCCGGCATCATCGCCACCACCGGCTGCCCGTCCGGTGAGGTGCAGACCCGGCTGCGGCTGGGCCACGAGAAGGAAGCGGTCGAGGCCGCGGCAAAGTGGCAGGACATCTTCGGCAAGGAGAACTTCTTCCTGGAATTGATGGACCACGGCATCGAGATCGAGCGCCGGGTCCGCGAAGGGCTGCTCGAGGTCGGCCGCAAGCTCGGCATCCCCCCGCTGGCCACCAACGACTGCCATTACGTGACGCGCGAGGCGTCACACAACCACGAGGCGCTGCTGTGCATCCAGACCGGCAAGACGCTCTCGGATCCGGCCCGGTTCAAGTTCGACGGTGACGGTTACTACCTCAAGTCGGCTGCCGATATGCGGGCGCTGTGGGACCCGCAGGTGCCCGGGGCGTGCGACTCCACCCTGCTGATCGCCGAACGGGTGCAGTCCTACGCCGACGTGTGGGCCCCGCGCGACCGGATGCCCATCTTCCCCATCCCCGACGGGCACGATCAGGCCAGCTGGCTGCGCCACGAGGTGCACGCCGGCCTGAACCGGCGCTTCCCGGACGGGGTGCCGCAGGAATACCTCGACCGCGCCGACTACGAGATCAAGGTCATCTGCGACAAGGGTTTCCCGTCGTACTTCCTGATCGTGGCCGACCTGATCACCTACGCGCAGTCGGTCAACATCCGGGTCGGGCCCGGCCGTGGGTCGGCGGCCGGCTCACTGGTGGCCTACGCCATGGGCATCACGAACATCGACCCGATCCCGCACGGCCTGCTGTTCGAGCGGTTCCTCAACCCGGAGCGCCCGTCGGCGCCCGATATCGACATCGACTTCGACGACCGCCGCCGCGGCGAGATGGTGCGCTACGCCTCGGAGAAGTGGGGCAGCGACCGGGTGGCCCAGGTCATCACCTTCGGCACCATCAAAACCAAAGCGGCGCTGAAGGACTCGGCTCGGGTGCACTACGGCCAGCCGGGCTTCGCCATCGCCGACCGGATCACCAAGGCGCTGCCGCCGCCGATCATGGCCAAGGACATCCCGCTGTCCGGGATCACCGACCCCAACCACGAGCGGTACAAGGAAGCCGCCGAGGTGCGCGGGCTGATCGACACCGACCCCGACGTCCGCACCATCTACGAGACCGCCCGCGGGCTGGAGGGGCTGGTCCGCAACGCCGGCGTGCACGCCTGCGCGGTCATCATGAGCTCCGAGCCGCTCATCGACGCCATCCCGATGTGGAAACGCGCGCAGGACGGCGCGATCATCACCGGCTGGGACTACCCGTCGTGCGAGGCCATCGGCCTGCTGAAGATGGACTTCCTGGGCCTGCGCAACCTCACCGTCATCGGTGACGCGCTGGAGAACATCAAGGCCAACCGCGGCATCGATCTGGACATGGATCACCTGCCGCTGGACGACCCGGCCACCTACGAACTGCTGTCCCGCGGCGACACCCTCGGGGTGTTCCAGCTCGACGGCGGCCCGATGCGGGATCTGCTGCGCCGCATGCAGCCCACCGGCTTCAACGACATCGTCGCGGTGCTGGCGCTGTACCGCCCCGGCCCGATGGGCATGAACGCGCACAACGACTACGCCGACCGCAAGAACGGTCGCCAGCCGATCAAGCCGATCCACCCCGAGCTGGAGGAACCGCTCAAGGACATTCTGGCCGAGACCTACGGCCTGATCGTCTACCAAGAGCAGATCATGTTCATCGCCCAGAAGGTCGCGTCCTACACCATGGGCAAGGCCGATGCGCTGCGCAAGGCGATGGGCAAGAAGAAGCTCGAAGTGCTCGAGGCCGAGTACAAGGGCTTCAAGGAGGGCATGACGGCCAACGGTTTCTCCGAGGCCGCGGTGAAGGCGTTGTGGGACACCATCCTTCCGTTCGCCGGGTACGCGTTCAACAAGTCGCACGCCGCCGGCTACGGCCTGGTGTCGTTCTGGACGGCCTACCTCAAGGCGAACTACCCGGCCGAATACATGGCCGGGTTGCTCACCTCGGTCGGTGACGACAAGGACAAGGCCGCGGTGTACCTGTCGGATTGCCGACGGCTCGGGATCACCGTGCTACCACCGGATGTCAACGAATCGGTGCACAACTTCGCCTCGGTGGGCAACGACATCCGGTACGGGCTCGGTGGTGTCCGCAACGTCGGTGCCAACGTGGTGCAGTCGATCATCGCCGGGCGCCGCGACAAGGGGAAGTACACCGATTTCTCCGATTACCTGAACAAGGTGGACATCACCGCCTGCAACAAGAAGGTGACGGAATCACTAATCAAGGCCGGGGCGTTCGACTCGCTCGGCCATCCCCGCAAGGGCTTGTTCCTGGTGCACGCCGATGCCGTGGATTCGGTCCTGGGCACCAAGAAGGCCGAGGCGATCGGTCAGTTCGACCTGTTCGGGGGCGGCGACGGTGATACCGGCATCGAGTCGGTCTTCACCATGCCGGTGCCCGAGGGGGAGTGGGACGACAAGCACAAGCTGGCGCTGGAACGGGAGATGCTGGGCCTGTACGTGTCCGGCCATCCGCTCGACGGGGTGGCGCACCTGCTGACCGCACAGGTGGACACGCAGATCCCGGCGATCCTGGAAGGCGATATCGCCAACGACACCCAGGTGCGCGTCGGCGGCATCCTGGCCTCGGTCAACCGTCGCGTCAACAAGAACGGTCTGCCGTGGGCCTCGGCCCAGCTGGAGGACCTCACCGGCGGTATCGAGGTGCTGTTCTTCCCGCAGACCTACTCGGCGTTCGGGGCCGATATCGCCGATGATGCCGTGGTCCTGGTCGGCGCCAAGGTGGCCAAACGCGATGACCGGATCTCGCTGATCGCCAATGACCTTGTGGTGCCCGATTTTTCGAATGCCCAGCCGGACCGGCCTCTCGCGTTGAGCCTGCCGACCCGGCAGTGCACCTTGGACAAGGTGACCGCGCTCAAGCAGGTGCTGGCCCGCCACCCGGGTGTGTCGCAGGTCCACCTGCGACTGATCAGCGGGGAGCGGATCACCACCTTGGAGTTGGACCAGTCGTTGCGGGTGACGCCGTCCTCTGCGCTGATGGGTGATCTCAAGGCCTTGCTGGGTCCGGGCTGCCTGGGGGGATAGCCGGGGTACGCCGATCGGGCGAAATCGGAGACTCGCCCTGCGGCCTACCCCGGATCGGGTTAGCGTGCCAACGGAGGTGGGGACCGCCCTAGGGGGCAAGATGCGCAACACGGGGGTTCTTCCCGGAAATGGCCTCGAGTGGTGCCTGGCGCTGTTCGAATTCGCGACCCTGAGCCCGCGATTGTGGTGGCGGAATCGGCATTGCGACACCCCGGTGGTCGGCCACGGTGCGGCCGATGTGTCGCTGACCAGCCACGGTCGCCGGATCGGCACGGTGTGGCGGACGATCGAGACCATCGGCGCGGGCACCGTCAAACCGCGCCGGTTGATCCTGTGGCTCGACGACCCGGCCGCGATGGCGCCGCCGCCGTCATCACTCGTCCGGCTGCGTGAGCGGGGGCTGGAGATCAGGCTGTGCCGCGGCTACGGTCCACACACCAAGTACTACCCATACGTCAGCGAAATTGCTTGTGACGGCGAAGATTTCACGCTTGTCACCGCCGATGACGACGTCTACTACCCTCCGACGTGGCTGGAGGAGCTGCTGCGCGCGCACCGGCCGGGTCAGGTCACCACGTTCCGGGCCCGGATCCGGTCGGTGGACCCGTACGTCAGCTGGCCGACGTGCACCACCACCGAGACCTCGGAGCGGGTGTTCGCCACCGATGTCTCGGGAGCGGCGTACCCACCGGAACTGCAGCGCACCCTGCGTGAGCGCGGTGCGGAGTTCCTGACGGTGTGTCCCCGCGCCGACGATTTCTGGCTGCACTACGCCGCCGTGGCGACCGGGATCCCGGTCCGCCAGGTGCGCGACACCGCCGCGTTGTGGTGGTCGATGCCCGTCGCGGCCAAGCGCGGGCTCTGGGACGGCAAGGGCACCGCCAACGACGCGATCGCGGCGGCGACGGAACGGGCCTGGTTGTGAGCACTCACTTCAGCACGTTCACCGCGCGGGCGATCACCAACGCCACCGTCGACATCGACACCAGCGCCTGCACCGTCATGAGCATCTTGGCCCACCGGGCCAGTGGCATGGTGTCGGTCGGGGAGAAGGCCACCACATTGGTGAAGCTGACGTAGAGATAGTCGACGAAGGTCGGGCGCCAGCCGGGTGCGGCGGTGTTCGGGTCCGTCATCTGCGGGAACAGGAAATCGGGATAGGGCTGCTCGCCGGCGCGCCGAGCGAAGGGTCCACCACGATCCAACTCCCAGTACCACAGCGCGAAGGCCAGCACGTTGGTGATGAAAATGGCCCCGCCGCTGCCCAGCAGCACGGCCGCGTCGTTGCTGACGTCGCCCGACAGGATCCGGTAGTCCAGCACCACGGCCGAGGCGGTGTTATCGACGGTGATGGCGACGGTCAACGCCAGGCTGCCCCAGCGCGCCGCGGTGGTCCGGCGGGTCAACCGCAGCGGGTTGATCGCCACCAGCACCACCACCAGCAGCAATTCCATGACGACCAGCGGCCAGCGGGGTACCACGGTGTAGCGCTCGGGTACCGCGCGTTGCAGGGCGACGGCCACCAGGATGGCCACCAGCACCGGAAGCCGGTTCTCGGGTTCGCCGGGACGCAGCCAGGACGGCATCCGCTGTTCGGCGCGTTTGACGAATGCTTCGGCAGGCGTCTCCGGATGGGGTTCCATCGGCCCAGTGTGGCCGCCCTCGCTGCCTACCCGCTAGTAGGTGCGGCGGCGCGCCGCACCTACTAGCGGCGGCTGCTGGTGGTGCCGAGGACGGCCCAGGTCACGGTGCTGATCGCGGCCGCGCACAGCACCGCGGCGGGGGCGCTGGCGGTGAGCACCCCGACGACGATCAGCGCGAGCGCGCCGACGATGAGCGCGATCACCTTGTACGTCGGCCATGGGACCCCGGCAATCCGCACTTCGGTTGGCGTGGTCATGAAGCAACGATAGCGCGTAACTCTGAGTTCGGACAACCGAAACTCCGGTCGCGGTGCCCAGTTTTTCGCCGTGCGCACCGATGGTGGCACCATGAAGCAGTGTCTGCCGAACTGAGCCAGGATCCCCGAAGGACGCAGCTGACCTCACCCGTCTGCGCTGCCGATATCGACGCGGCCGCTCAGCGAATTTCCGGCGTGGTCAGTGCCAGTCCGCTGCAGTTCAGCGAACGGCTGTCCACACTGACCGGCGCCCAGGTGTACCTCAAGCGCGAGGACCTGCAGACGGTGCGGTCCTACAAGCTGCGCGGTGCCTACAACCTGCTCATGCAGCTGTCCCCGGAGGAGCTGGCGGCCGGCGTGGTGTGCTCCTCGGCCGGAAACCACGCCCAGGGATTCGCCCTGGCCTGCCGCTCGATGGGAGTGCACGGCCGGGTCTACGTCCCGGCGAAGACCCCCAAGCAGAAGCGGGACCGGATCCGCTATCACGGACGTGAGTTCATCGAGGTCATCGTCGGCGGCAAGACCTACGACCTGGCGGCCGAGGCGGCCCTGGAGGACGTCGCCAGGACCGGCGCCACGCTGGTCCCGCCGTACGACGACCCGCGCACCATCGCCGGCCAGGGCACCATCGCCGTCGAGATCCTCGATCAGTTGGCGGCCGAACCCGATCTGGTCATCGTGCCGGTGGGCGGGGGCGGGTGCGTCTCGGGTATCACGACGTACCTGTCGGAGCGCACCGCGGGCACCGCGGTGCTCGGCGTGGAACCCGCCGGTGCCGCCTCCATGATGGCCGCGCTGGCCGCCGGTGGTCCGGTGACCCTCGAGCACGTCGACCAGTTCGTCGACGGCGCCGCGGTGGCCAGGGCCGGCGTCCACACCTACGCGGCGCTGGCCGCCGCCGGGGACATGGTGTCGATCACCGCCGTCGATGAGGGCGCGGTGTGCACCGCGATGCTCGACCTCTACCAGAACGAGGGAATCATCGCCGAGCCCGCCGGTGCGCTGTCGGTGGCCGCGCTGCGCGAGACCGATATCGAGCCCGGCTCGACGGTGGTGTGCATCATTTCCGGCGGCAACAACGACGTGTCCCGCTATGGCGAGGTGCTGGAGCGCTCCCTGGTGCATCTGGGCCTCAAGCACTACTTCCTGGTCGACTTCCCGCAGGAGCCCGGCGCCCTACGCCGCTTCCTGGACGGTGTGCTCGGACCCAACGACGACATCACCTTGTTCGAGTACGTCAAACGCAACAACCGGGAGACCGGCGAAGCGCTGGTCGGCATCGAAATGGGGTCGGCGTCGGATCTGGAGGGCCTGATGGCGCGCATGCGCGGCTCGGAATGCCACGTGGAGCTCCTGGAGCCGGGCTCGCCGACCTACCGCTACCTGACCTAGGCGGATCCGTCCTTACGCAGCGTGATGCAGGTGAAGGTGTAGCGCAGGTCCATCCGTTTCCAGTGCACCGGGCGTTGGGTGCAGTCCAGGTCCACGTCATGGGTCGGGGTCAGGCCGACGCCGGCGGCGACGTCGAGGGCGTCCAGGATGTCGCTGCGGGTGAAGATCTTCACCGGCACCCCGTAGGCGATCTTGCCGCCGGTGTCCACCGGTTCCGGGAAGTAGTCCGTCGACGTGGACAGCACGCCGCCCGGCCGCAGGATGCGGGCCATCTCGGTGAAGTAGGCGCGCAGGTCGACGCCGTGTTCCACGACGCTCTGGCAGGCGATGCCGGCGAAGGTCTCGTTCGCGAAGCGGGTGCGGGTGATGTCGCCGGGCTCGAAGCGGATCGGTCCGCGCCGGAACGGCTTGTCGAACACGAGGTTGATCCCGGTCAGGTCACGGCGACCGTACAGGTAGAGCGCGGCGAGGATCATCGAATAGGTCTCCGCGCCCGCGTCCAGGATCGGCCCGTCGGTGGAAAGCATGGCGGCCGTGATGATCTCGGTGTCCCAGTTCTTGGGGCCGTCATTGTGAGCGGGCAGCCCGAGCCGCCGCATGGCGGCCAGCGACTGCTGCCACTGCTCGGTCGACTTCAGCGTCGTGCACCAGGACGGCACGGTGATCGGTTCCGTGGGCCGGGAGGCTCCGCTACCGTGTAGCCACAGCCGGTATACGGCCTCAGGTGCGAAAGCCTGCTCGGTGACGCGTTGCAGCAAAGTCGATCCGACGCTCATTCGGCAAGTCCCCCTTCGTGTTCCGCGTCACACGGTAACGCAGGGCGACGTGCCTGTTGGCGGGTTCGTCAATTTTTTTGACGGGGACTATCCGGTGCGCAGCACCGCGAACGAGTGTCCCGGCAGCCGGGTGGCCGACCCGTCCGGCGCCGGATCGTCGGACGCCAGCACCACGGTCCCGGTCACCGGGACCAGCACCGCTTCGGTGTTCAGATTGCAGACCACCGCAAAAGCGCCGCGGTGCATGGCGATCCAGCGGCTGTCCTCGTCGTAATCGACGCGCAGATGCGGCAGCCACGGGTCGGCGAAGTCGGATTCGTTGCGGCGCAGGCGGATCAGGCCGCGATAGATCTCCAGCAGCCGGGCGTGTTCGCCGCTGCCCACCTCGGACCAGTCCAGCTTCGACCGCTCGAACGTCGCCGGGTCCTGCGGGTCGGGGATCTCGTCGGCGTCCCAGCCGTGCGCGGCGAACTCGGCCTTGCGGCCCTCCGCGGTGGCCCGGCCCAATTCCGGCTCCGGGTGCGAGGTGAAGAACTGGAACGGGCTCGACGATCCCCACTCCTCGCCCATGAACAGCATGGCGGTGTAGGGCGAGCCGAGGGCCAGCGCGGCTTTCACCGCCAGCTGGCCGAACGTCAGATTCTGCGACGGGCGGTCGCCGACGGCGCGGTTACCGACCTGGTCGTGGGTGAGGGTATAGGCCAGCAGCCGGGTGGCCGGAATGGTGGTGGTATCCAGTGGGCGGCCGTGCCGCCGGTGCCGGAACGACGAATAGGTGCCGGCGTGGAAGTAGCCGTGCGTCAGCGTCTGCGCCAGGGTGGCCAGCGATCCGAAATCACCGTAATAGCCCTGCCGTTCGCCCGATACCGCGGTGTGGATGGCGTGGTGGATGTCGTCGTCCCATTGGGCGGTCATCCCGAGACCCCCGTGCGCGATCGGGGTGATCAACCGCGGGTCGTTGAGGTCGCTCTCGGCGACCAGCGACAGCGGCCGCCCCAGTTCGGTTGCCAGCGCCTGCGTTTCGGTGGCCAGCTCCTCCAGGATGTGAATGGCGGTGGTATCCACCAGGGCGTGCACCGCATCCAGGCGCAGGCCGTCCGCGCCGAAATCACGCATCCAGCGCAACGCGCAATCCAGGATGTAGCGGCGCACCTCGTCGGCGTCGGCGTCGGCGATATTGATCGATTCGCCCCACGGATTACTGCCGCGCGACAGGTACGGCCCGAACCGGGGCAGGTAGTTCCCGGACGGCCCGAGGTGATTGAACACCGCGTCGATCAGCACGCCGAGGCCCCTGGCGTGGCAGGCGTCCACGAACCGCAGCAGGCCGTCCGGGCCGCCATAGGGTTCGTGCACGGCGTACCACAGCACCCCGTCGTAACCCCAGCCGTGGGTGCCGCTGAACGCGTTGACCGGCATCACCTCGACGAAATCGACACCGAGTTCCACCAGGTGGTCCAGTTTCGCCGCGGCCGAATCGAAGGTGCCGCCGGGGGTGAAGGTGCCCAGGTGCAGCTCGTAGATCACCGCGCCCTCGACGGACCGGCCGGCCCACGGCGCGGGCGCGGCCTGCGGCTCCCACAACGCCGACCGGGCGTGCACGCCATCGGGTTGGCGGGCCGAGCGCGGGTCGGGCAGCACCGTCTCGTCGTCGTCGAGCACGAAGCCGTACCGGGCACCGGGCGCCGCGGGCACATCGGCTCGCCACCAATCGTCGTCGCCGCGCGTCATCGGGTACCGCGTGCCGTCCACTTCCAGACGCACCACCTCGGGGCGCGGGGCCCACACCGCGAAGGAGGTCATGGCAGGCGCTCCAGCAGGGCCACGGGCAGCTGCTCGAACAGATCGCCGGCCGGTACCGTGCCGGTGAACGTGCGTCCGGATATCCGGTCCGACCACGAGCCCTGGGGCAGATCCAAAATGGTATTCCCCCAACCGGTTTCGTTCAGCCGGACGGTCCAGCGCGCCACCGCCACCAGCACATCGGCCCCGCGCCCGAACGCCAGCACGTGCTCGGCCGCCGAACCGGACGCCGACAGCGGCTGATACCCGCCGGTCAGGAAGGTGTCCGGTTTGTCGCGGCGCAGCCGCAGCGCCGCGGCGACCACCCGGATCTTCGGCTCGCTGCCGGCGGCCAAGGCGGCCCGGCGCGCCGCGTAGTCGACGAGGCGACGGTTGTCCGGGTCGACGAGGCTGTCGTCGGGCAACTCGGTGCCCTGATAGACATCGGGGATGCCGGGCACCGTCAGCGCCAGCAGCTTCTGGCCCAGTGCGTCGCCTGCCGCGTGCGGGTGCACCTGCGCCACCAGTGCGGTCAGTTCGGTGGCCACCGGTCCGTCGATGATCGCGTCCAGCCAGGCGTGCGCGGCCGCCTCGAAGTCGCTGTCCGGATCGTTCCACGTGGTGTGCGTCGCGGCCTCCCGAATGGCCTTCTCGGTGTAGCCGTGCAGCCGGGCGCGCAGCTCGTCGGACACCTCGCCGTCGACCGGCCATACCCCGAAGATGTTCTGCCACAAGAAAAGTGCGGTGTCCTCGTCGGGGGCCAGCACGATGTTCGACCAGCGCCGCACCCGGTCGGCCCACAGTGCGGGAATCTGGGACAGCACCCCGATCCGGGCCCGCACGTCCTCGCTGCGCTTGGTGTCATGTGTCGACGTGGTGACCATGGCCCGCGGCCACAGCCGAGCCCTGGTCGCCGAGCGCAGGTGGAACTCGGCGGCCGTGACCCCGAACCGGTCGGGCTCGCCGCCCACCTCGTTCAGCGACACCAGGCGGGCGTCCCGGTAGAACAGGCAGTCCTCGACGGATTTCGCCGTCACCGCGCCACACAGCTGCTGCAGCCGCTTGGCGCCCTCCCCGCCGAGGGCCAGCGATGTCGCCACCAGCTCCAGCGGCTGCGCAAGATCGCTTCGCGCAGCGGCGGTTTCGGCGATCGCGACCGGGCCGACCGCGGCCAGGCCCGGATAGTCGAACCGGTACACCCCGACATAGGTGAGCAACGCGGTGACCGCCTCGGCAAGCAGCGGATGATCGGTGCCCGCCTCGGCGGCAATGGTGCGCCGCAGCCGGGCCAGCTCGCTGGCCAGCGTCGTGGTCGCGGTGATGGCCTTGAGCTGCCCGGTGGCCTCGGCGGTGTCGCGGTGATACAGGGTGCTCAGCTCCGGTTCCCCGCCGGGGTCGACGAACACCCCGCCGACCTCGCGCAGCGCGTCGTAACCCGTGCCGCCGTCGACCACAAGGCTGGTGTCCAACGGCTCGTCGGGAGCCAGGATCTTCTCGATGACGATCCAGGCGTCCGGCCCCACCAGTGCGCGCAGCCGGGCCAGGTAGTCGGCCGGGTCGGTCAGGCCGTCCGGGTGGTCGATGCGCAGGCCGTCCACGAGCCCCTCGGTGAACCAGCGCCGCACCTCGGCGTGCGTGGCGGCGAACACGTCGGGGTCTTCCTGCCGCAGGCCCGCCAGCGAGGTGATGGAGAAGAACCGGCGGTAGCCGCACACGTTGGTGCGCCAACCGATCAGCCGGTAGTGCTGGCGGGCGTACACCTCGGCGGGGGAGCCGTCGCCGGTGCCCGGGGCGATCGGCCAGCTCCGGGCACCGAGGCGAAGAACGTCGCCGTCGACGACGAGATCGTCGACGTCGTCGTCGGAGCCCAGCACCGGAAGCACCACCCGCCCGTGCGGATCCAGGTCCCAGTCGATGTCGAAGAAGGACGCGTACGCCGAATCCCGGCCGTGTTCGAGCACATCCCACCACCACGGGTTCTGGGCGGGATCGTCCACGCCGACGTGATTGGGCACGATGTCGACGACCAGACCCAGGCCCCGCGCCTTGGCGGCCGCCGAAAGCCGTTGCAGCCCTTCGGGTCCGCCCAGTGCCGCGGATACCGTCGTCGGATCGGTGACGTCGTAGCCGTGGGTCGACCCGGTGGCCGCGGTCAGGATGGGGGACAGGTACAGGTGCGACACCCCGAGGTCGGCCAGATAGTCCAGCAGGGCTTCGGCGTCGGCGAAGGTGAACGAATCAGCGCGCAGCTGAAGGCGATACGTCGCCAGGACAGGGATCACCGGGAGCCCGCTCAGCTCGTCTTCTGCAACACCAGCAGGGAACGCGGCCGCAGCGAGATCTTCTCTCCCGCCGCGGCGGCCAGGTCGTTGGTGCCCTCCGGATCGGCGGTATCCAGCACCGCGGTCCACTGTTCGGCATAGGCCTCGGCGGGCAGCACGAAATCCAGCGCCTCGTCATGGGCGTTGAAGCACAACAGGAATGAATCGTCGGTCACCCGTTCACCGCGGGCATTGGGCTCCGGGATGGCATCGCCGTTGAGGAACACCGCGATGCTCTTGCCGAAGCCCGAACCCCAGTCCTCCGGCGTCATCTCGGTCCCGGCCGGTGTCAGCCAGGCGATATCGCGTTCCTGCTCGGCGGTGCGGATCGGTGTGCCCGCGAAGAATCGGCGCCGCCGGAACACCGGGTGGTCCTTGCGCAGCGCCACCACCTTGCGGGTGAAGTTCAGCAGGTCGGCATTGGTCTCGCACATGGACCAGTCCACCCAGGAGATCTCGGAGTCCTGGCAGTAGGCGTTGTTGTTGCCGCCCTGGGTGCGGCCGATCTCATCGCCGTGGCTGATCATCGGGGTGCCCTGAGACACCATCAACGTGCCCAGGATGTTGCGCATCTGCCGGTGGCGCAGCTCCAGGATGTCCGGGTCGTCGGTGGGACCTTCCACCCCGCAGTTCCACGACCGGTTGTGGCTTTCGCCGTCGCGGTTGTCCTCACCGTTGGCCTCGTTGTGCTTCTCGTTGTAGGACACCAGGTCGTTCAGCGTGAAGCCGTCGTGGCAGGTGACGAAGTTGATGCTCGCGCCCGGTCGCCGTCCGGTCGCCTCGTAGAGATCCGAGGAACCGGTCAGCCGGGAGGCGAACTCACCCAGGGTTGCGGGCTCGCCCCGCCAGTAATCGCGCACAGTGTCGCGATATTTCCCGTTCCACTCGGTCCATAAACCTGGGAAGTTGCCGACTTGATAGCCGCCCTCGCCGATGTCCCACGGTTCGGCGATCAGTTTCACCTGACTGATCACCGGGTCCTGCTGCACCAGGTCGAAAAACGCGCTCAGACGGTCGACGTCGTAGAACTCGCGGGCCAGGGTGGAGGCCAGGTCGAACCGGAAACCGTCGACGTGCATATCCAGCACCCAGTACCGCAGCGAGTCCATGATCAGCTGCAGGGTGTGCGGGTGCCGGGCGTTGAGGCTGTTGCCGGTGCCGGTGAAGTCCTTGTAGTACTGCGGCTGCCCGTCGAGCAGCCGGTAGTAGGCGGCGTTGTCGATACCGCGGAAGTTGATGGTGGGCCCGAGATGATTGCCCTCGGCGGTGTGGTTGTAGACCACATCGAGGATGACCTCGATCCCGGCCTCGTGGAAGGAGCGCACCATGGCCTTGAATTCCGCGACGGCGCCGCCGGCATGCTGGTTGGCCGCATACTGGTAGTGCGGTGCCAGGAAACCGAAAGTGTTGTAGCCCCAGTAGTTTCGCAGTCCGAGGTCGAGCAGCCGGTGATCGTGCAGGAACTGGTGCACCGGCATGAGTTCGATGGCGGTGACGTTCAGCGATTTGAGGTGGTCGATGATCGCCGGGTGGGCCAGCCCGGCGTAGGTGCCGCGTTGCTCCTCGGGAACGCCGGGATGCCGCTGCGTCATGCCCTTGACGTGGGCCTCGTAGATGACCGTCTCGTGATAGGGCGTCTTGGGCGCGCGATCGGACCCCCAGTTGAAGAACGGGTTGATCACCACGCTTGTCATGGTGTGGCCCAGCGAGTCCACGCCGGGCAGCGGCCCGGGAAGGCCCGGGTCCTCGGCGCTCAGGTCGTAGGAGAACAGTGCCTGACTGAAGTCGAAGTCACCGTGGAACGACTTGCCGTAGGGGTCCAGCAGCAGTTTGCTCGGATCGCAGCGGTGCCCGGCGGCCGGGTCCCACGGCCCGTGCACCCGGAAGCCGTAGCGCTGGCCCGGGCTGACGGTGGGCAGGTACGCGTGCCACACATACCCGTCGACCTCCTCGAGCGGGATGCGTTCCTCGGTGCCGTCCTTCGCGATCAGGCACAGGTCGACCTTCTCGGCCACCTCGGAGAACAGCGAGAAGTTGGTGCCCGCACCGTCATAGGTCGCCCCGAGCGGGTAGGCGGTTCCCGGCCACACCGCGTTCACCATGTCACCACCACCCCGTCGCGGCCGCCATCTGGCGGCCCAACTCGTTCGTCATGGTGCGCATGTAGGTGGTCGATAGATGGTGAGAATCGTGATACATCAACACATTTCCCTCCACAACTCGACACACGTCCGGCCGGCACACGGCGTCGCTCATGTCGAGCGGCTTGAGGTTGGGAAACCTTCCTACGAAATCCAGGGTGGGGTTGTGGTCGGACAGTACCGCAGAGCGCTTCATGCCGCAGGAGATGGCGTCCCCACCGTCGGCCAGGCAGTCGGCGGCGAAGTACGGCTTGCCGTTGCGCACCAGCCACGGGGTGTCCCGCATCGCCAGCACGTCGATCCCGGCGTCGGCGAACTGCTGCCAGATGCCGATGTAGAAGCCGGGCATCACGTCACCGTCCTTGATGTTCCACGGCCGGGTCGAGGTGGTGAACACGTAGTCGGGATGGTCGGCGAGCAGTTTGGGCATCACCTTCTGGTTCCACTCCCGGCAGTTGGGGTAGGGCCGGTTGTCGCCCATGACGAGGGGGTTCTCCTCGGTTGTCAGCGGGCAACCCATCTTCAGGTAGGTGACGATCTTGAAGTGGTGCAGCCGGCCGAGCAGGTCCAGCGCGGTGATCCAGTGTTCGGCGTGTGAACCACCGGCCAGCGCGACGGTCCGCGTGGCAGCCTTGTCGCCGTAGGTGCAGTTGAGGATGTCGACGCTGTCGAAGTCGGCGATACAGCCGTCGTCGGTGGTTTCCGGCAGGTCGTTCTTGGCCTCCAGCACGGTGGGCCGCATCGGCAGTTTGGGCACCTTGGCATGGTTAAGCAGCGCCCGCGCCCCCGGGTAATCGCGGGCCGAGAGCCCGGACAGTTCCTTGCCGCTGGCCCGCTGCACCGTGACGTGTTCCCGCCAGGTGAACGACGTCGCCGTCAGCGCCACCCCGAGCAGGGTGACCACCGAGCCGAGCGCGATCGTCGGGCGGCGCAGCCGGGCGCGCCACGGCACGACCGGGGCGGTGCGGGCCGCCGTCGCCCGGTAGCGCAGCGGTGTCTCCACATACCGGGTGGTCAGCCAGGCCAGCACCCCGGACACCAGCAGCACGATCGAACCGTCCAACAGGCCGGCGTGCGCGCCGCCGCTGTAGGCCAGCCAGAAGATCAGCAGTGGCCAGTGCCACAGATACAGCGCGTACGCCATCGACCCCAGCGACACGAACGGCTTGGTGGCCAGCAGCCGGTTGGGTGCGGGCAGCGGCGCGTCACCGCGGTTGGCCGCCGACAGGATGAACAGCACGGTGGCCCCGACAGGCACCAGCGCCCACGGTCCGGGGAACTCCCGCACCCCGTCGATGACGGCACCGCAGCCGACGATCGCGACCAGTGCCAGGGTGGCGATCACCGTGCGCAGCCAGCTAGGCCAGTGCACCCGCGGGACCAGGGCACCGGCCAGGACGCCGGCGAGCAGCTCCCAGCCGCGGGCGAAGCTGTTGAAATACGCGGTGGCCTGATCGGTGTTGTGCGCGATGATCGCGTACACGAAGGAGGCGACGGCCAACGCCGCGATGAGGACGATGAACGCGGCCCGCAGGTGCCGCCCCAGCCGGTTGCGCAACAGATAAGCGAACCCGAACACCAGCGCCAGGAAGGCGATGTAGAACTGGCCCTGCACCGACATCGACCAGATGTGCTGCAGCGGGCTGACGGCCTCACCGGCGCGGAGGTAGTTGGCGGCGGTGTCGGCCAACTCCCAGTTCTGGAAGTAGCCCAGGCTTGCCAGGCTCTGGTCAGCAAACGTCTCCCAGCGGGTTTCCGGCTGCACCAGGATGGTCAGCACCGCGGCGGCGGCCAGCACCACCACCAGTGCGGGTAGCAGCCGCCGCACCAACCGGACGACCTCGGGCACCGGCCGCAGTGCCGCGCCGGGCCGCAGCGCCATGCGCAGCAGCCGGCCGCCGAAGAAGAATCCGGACAGGGCGAGGAACACGTCGACACCACCGGAAACCCGCCCGAACCAGACGTGGAACACCGCCACCAGGGCGATCGCCACCCCGCGCAACCCGTCCAGGTCGTGCCGGTAGAAACCCGATGTGCGGGTACCCATTTCGGCGCGGTCGGCGGCACCGGAGGCGGTCCGGCTGGTGGTCGGGTTCTTCATGGTCGGTGACTCAATCTACCCAAGAACCCTGGATACCTCAGGTCACGGGCGCCGCCGCGTCGTCTGTGAGCAAAGCGATAGTGTCGGATCCCATGCCCGCGTTGACACCCGACGAGATCAGCGCCATCGACGCCGCGCATGTCTGGCACCCCTACAGCACCATCGGCGCCGGGGCGCTGCCGCCGGTGGTCGCCGTCGGCGCCAAGGGCGCCTGGCTGACGCTGGTGCACGACGGCGCCCGGATCCAGGCGCTGGACGCGATGAGCTCGTGGTGGACGGCGGTGCACGGGCACGGTCACCCGGTGCTCGACGCGGCCATCACCGCGCAGCTGGCCACCATGAACCACGTCATGTTCGGCGGGCTCACCCACGAGCCCGCCGCCCGGCTGGCGCAGCTGCTGGTCGAGATCACGCCGGCCGGCTTGGAGACGGTGTTCTTCAGCGATTCGGGCTCGGTGGCCGTCGAGGTGGCGGCCAAGATGGCGCTGCAGTACTGGCGCAGTCGGGGCAAGCCGGCCAAGCACCGGCTGATGACCTGGCGGGGTGGCTATCACGGTGACACGTTCACCCCGATGAGTGTGTGTGACCCCGACGGCGGCATGCACGAGCTGTGGACCGATGTGCTGACCCCGCAGGTGTTCGCCCCGCGGGTGCCGTCGGACTACGACCCCGGCTACAGCGCGGCGTTCGAGGCCCAGCTGGCCGAGCATGCCGGCGAGCTGGCCGCCGTCATCGTCGAACCCGTGGTGCAGGGCGCCGGCGGCATGCGTTTCCACGATCCCCGGTATCTGACCGATCTGCGCGCGGCGTGTGACCGGCACGGCGTGCTGCTCATCTTCGACGAGATCGCGACCGGTTTCGGGCGCACCGGCGCGCTGTTCGCCGCCGACCACGCCGGGGTCACCCCGGACATCATGTGTGTGGGCAAGGCCCTCACCGGCGGATACGTCACCTTGGCCGCCACGTTGTGCACGGCGGAGGTGGCGCGGACCATCAGCACCGGCGAGCCGGGGACGTTGATGCACGGCCCGACGTTCATGGCCAACGCGCTGGCGTGCGCGGTCTCGGTGGCCTCGGTGGAGTTGCTGCTCAGCGGTGACTGGCCGGCGCGGGTGCGCGCGATCGAGGCCGGTCTGCGCGCCGGGCTGGAACCGGCGCGGGAACTGGCGGGGGTGGCCGACGTCCGGGTACTGGGGGCGATCGGGGTGGTCGAGATGGTCGAGCCGGTGGACATGGCGGTGGCCACCGAGGCGGCATTGCGGTGCGGGGTGTGGCTGCGGCCATTCGGCCGGCTGGTCTACGCGATGCCGCCGTTCATCTGCACCCCGGGCGAGGTCGCGCAGATCGGTGCGGCGATGGTGGCGGTGGCGCGTGCGCTAGTCTGAGCGGGAATTGAACACCGTTCAGGAGGTGGTCGCACCGTGACCCGCACCGGTCTTTCGCCGCTGGCCTGGCTCGCCGACATCGAGCAGCAGCGCCGCTCCGCCGGGCTGCGCCGCGCGCTGCGGGTTCGCCCGCCGGTCGGCGCCGAACTGGACCTTGCCTCCAACGACTACCTCGGGTTGTCCCAACATCCCGCCGTGCTCGACGGCGGGGTGCAGGCGTTGCGCACCTGGGGGGCCGGCGCGGGTGGCTCCCGCCTGGTCACCGGCAACACCGAGCTGCACGAGGAGTTCGAGACCGAGCTGGCCCGCTTCACCGGCGCCGAATCGGCACTGGTGTTCTCCTCGGGCTACACCGCCAATCTCGGTGCCCTGGTCGCCCTGTCCGGGCCGGGGTCGCTGATCGTGTCCGACGCGTTGTCCCATGCGTCGCTGGTGGACGCCTGCCGGCTGTCCCGGGCCCGGGTCACCATCGCCCCGCACCGGGACGTGGCCGCCGTCGAGGCAGCGCTGGCCGAGCGGACCGAGCACCGGGCAGTGGTGGTCACCGAGTCGGTCTTCTCTGCCGACGGTGTGCTGGCCCCGCTGCGCGAGCTGCACGAGGTGTGCCGCAGGCACGGCGCGTTGCTGTTCGTCGACGAGGCGCACGGGATCGGGGTGCGCGGCACCGGTGGCCAGGGTCTGCTGTTCGAGACCGGGCTCGCCGGTGCTCCCGACGTGGTGATGACGACGACGCTGTCCAAGGCGCTCGGCTCGCAGGGCGGGGTGGTGCTCGGACCCGAGGCGGTGCGGGCGCACCTGATCGACGCCGCCCGCCCGTTCATCTTCGACACCGGGTTGGCGCCGGCCGCCGTCGGTGCGGCCCTGGCCGCACTGCGCGTGCTGATCGCCGAGCCGCAGCGGGCGGCCGCGGTGCTGGCCCGCGCGACCGAACTGGCCCGGATCTGCGATGTGCCCGACGACCCCACCTCGGCGGTGGTGTCGGTGATCCTCGGCGAGCCCGAGGTGGCCGTCGCTGCCGCGGCGGCCTGCCTGGACCGCGGCGTGCGGGTCGGCTGTTTCCGGCCGCCGAGCGTGCCCGCCGGCACCTCCCGGCTGCGGCTGACCGCGCGGGCGTCGCTGTCCGCCGACGAGATGCAGTTGGCCCGCGAGGTGCTGACCGACGTACTCGCGTCGGCGCGATGAGCCTGCTGTTGGTGACCGGCACCGATACCGGTGTCGGCAAGACGGTGACCACCGCGGCGCTGGCCGGTGCGGCGCGGCAGGCCGGGCTGGACGTGGCGGTGTGCAAGCCGGTGCAGACCGGCACCGTCGGGGCGAGCGCAGCGACGGGAGAGCCGACGCCCGGCGATGACGACCTGGGCGAGGTCGGCCGGCTGGCCGGTGTCACCGCACTGCACGGCGGCTGGCGTTATCCCGAGCCGTTGGCGCCGGTGGCCGCGGCGACGCGGGCGGGCCTGCCGTTGCCCACCCGGGCCGAGCTGGTCGCGTCGGTGCGGGCGGTCGACGCCCCGGGCCGGCTGACCCTGGTCGAGGGTGCCGGCGGGTTGCTGGTCGAGCTGGGGTCGGCCGGGGTGACGCTGCGGGATCTCGCCGTCGACCTCGATGCTCCGGTGCTGCTGGTCGTCGCACCCGGGCTGGGCACCCTGAACCACACCGCGCTGACGTTGGAATCTCTTGCCGCTCATGGAGTTCCGTGTGCGGGACTGGTCATCGGGAGCTGGCCGGCCGATCCCGGGGTGGCCAAACTGGGCAACCGGGAGGAGCTGGCCCGGTTGGCCCCCGTGCGTGCCGTGCTGCCGGCCGGTGCCGCGCGTGCCGGCGATTTCGCCGCGATCAGCGCCGCCGCTTTCGACCGTGATTGGCTGGCCGGCCTGGTCTGAGATGGTGCACTCCGTCGAGCTGGTCTTCGACCCGGACACCGAGACCGCGGTCCGGTCGATATGGGACGCCCTGCGTGAGCACGGCATCAGGGCTCAATCGCCGGGGGCGCGGCCGCATGCCACCGTCAGCGTCGCCGACCGGATCGACGACGGGGTGCTCGCGGCGCTCGCCGGGCTGGCCGGCCGGTTCCCGTTGCGCGCCCGCATCGGTGCCGCGCTGCTGTTCGGCCGCTCGGCGGGGATCCTGGCCCGGCTCGTGGTGCCCAGCACCGAACTGCTGGACCTGCACGGCGAGGTCGCCCGCCTCGGAGCGCCGTATCTGCGTCCCGGTCCGCTGCCGCACACCCTGCCGGGGGATTGGACGCCGCACGTCACGCTGGCGCGCCGTGTCGAACCGGCCCAGCTGGCCACCGCGCTGCGTGTCGCGGGGCGGCCCACCGAGATCGAGGCCACCGCCATCGGGCTGCGGCTCTGGGACGGTGGCACCCGCATCGAGCGATTCGTGGAGTTCCGGCCGCACTGATCACGGCTGCCGCCGCACGAGTCGCCCGGACACGATGGCGTTCAGCGCGGCAATGTGACCGCGGTAGGCATTGCGCCCGGCGTCGGTGAGCCGGGCCCGCAGCTTGTGCCTGCTGCCCTCGAGCCGTCGTTCGGTGTGCAGGTAGCCGGCGTCCTCCAGGACGGCCAACTGCTTGGACAGCGCCGAGTCGGACAATCCGAGATGGTCCTTCAGATAACCGAATTCGGCCCAGTCGGCGGCGTCCAGGGTGGCCACCAAGGTCAGCCGGGTGCTGGGGTGGATCAGGTCGTCGAAACGCGCGGAGTCAGGCATGCGCCCACCGGCGGGCCACCCGCAGGATCTCCGGGCCGCCGAACCCGACCACCGCCGCGGCCAGCATCGCGGCCCATGTTCCGGCATGCCGGACACCGTCGGCGTGCAGCGCGAAACCGGCCGCGACGGTCAGGGCGACCAGACTCAGCAGGATCCCGATCACCACCAGTGGCACCCGCGGGCCCGCGGTGGCGGCGCTGACCTGCACCCGGTCCGACCGGTGCCGGCCACTGAGCAGCCGTGCGGCCACCGTGCTGTGCCCGAGGGCGAACGCAATCGTCGCGACGGTGGCCAGCCAGCGCGGGCCGAGATCGCCGAGCACGCCGAGAGTCACCCACGCGACGGCCATCGCCCACCAATAGCCGCGCGGCAGGCCGATCTCGGCGGCCACTCGGCGCCGCGCGTGGTCGGCGGTTTCCAGGGCGTTGCGGGCCCCCTCGGGCGTGATGTCGTCCACGGCACCTCCCCACTTTCCGGTGTGGAAAGAAGACTTCACTTTCCGGTCGGGAAAGTCAAGGCCCTCTGGGGCCGGGGGAGCCGTCAGCCGAGGCGGCGTTGCGCGACGTCATCGTCGACGGCATGCCATAGTCCCGAATCCCGCTGCGCGGCAAGGCCGTCGATGACGACAGTCAGGCCGAACGCGAACCGCCGGGACGGCTCGGCGGTCAGTACGGACTGACCGTCGGGCAGGGTGGCACCCGCGGCGTCCCACTGCAGCCGGGACTGCTCGTCGGCGGTGAAGCCGAGCACGTAGTAGACGACGGTGCGGGCCGCCAGTTCGGTGTCGGCGGCAGCGACGCCCGCGGCACCCGCGGCCGCCGACAGCCCGGCCACGATCTCGGTCATTGCCGCCGATTGGCCGGCCGCGAAGCTGGCCGACACCAGCTCGGCACCGTCGGTGTGCGACAGCAGCGCGTCACGCAGCCGGTGGCAGCGGTCGGTGATCTGCTCGCGCCAGCCCGCCGTGTCGGACCGCTCCAGGGCGGGTTGCAGGATCCGGTCGGCGACCGCGCCCAGCAGTTCCTGTTTGTTGGCGAAGTGCCAGTACAGGGCGCCGGGGCTGACGCTGAGTTCGCGGGCCAGCCGGCGCATGGTGAGGTCGGCCATCCCGAAGTTGTCCAGGATGGCCGTCGCGGCATCGACTACGTCACGTTTGTGCAGCTGCACACGGTTACTCTAACCTGAACGGTGTTCAAGAGGCTGATGGAGGCAATTCGGTGAGCGACATTCTGGTTCAGGCACGCGAGCAGGTACTCGAAGGCGGCGTGGGCCTCGATCAGGATCAGACCCTGCAGGTGCTGCAGCTGCCCGACGACCAGCTCGACGAGCTGCTGGCGCTCGCCCACGAGGTGCGGATGAAGTGGTGCGGACCCGAGGTCGAGGTCGAGGGCATCATCAGCCTCAAGACCGGCGGCTGCCCCGAGGACTGCCACTTCTGTTCGCAGTCCGGCCTTTTCGCCTCACCGGTGCGCAGCGCGTGGCTGGACATCCCGAGCCTGGTCGAGGCGGCGAAGCAGACCGCGAAGACCGGTGCCACCGAGTTCTGCATCGTCGCGGCGGTGCGCGGCCCGGACGAGCGGTTGCTGGCCCAGGTGGCCGCGGGTATCGAAGCGATCCGTAACGAGGTCGACATCCAGATCGCCTGCTCGCTGGGCATGCTCAACCAGGAGCAGGTGGACCGGCTCAAAGAGATGGGTGTGCACCGCTACAACCACAACCTGGAAACCGCCCAGTCGTACTTCCCGAACGTCGTCACCACGCACTCCTGGGAGGAGCGCTGGAGCACGCTGGAGATGGTGCGCGAGGCCGGCATGGAGGTCTGCTGCGGCGGCATCCTCGGGATGGGCGAGACGCTGGAACAGCGCGCCGAGTTCGCCGCCAACCTGGCCGAGCTGAATCCGCACGAGGTGCCGCTGAACTTCCTCAACCCGCGCCCGGGCACCCCGTTCGGCGACCTCGAGGTGCTGCCGGCCGCCGACGCCCTGCGGGCGGTCGCCGCCTTCCGGCTGGCCCTGCCACGCACCATGCTGCGGTTCGCCGGCGGCCGCGAGATCACCCTCGGCGACCTCGGCGCCAAGCAGGGCATCCTCGGTGGGATCAATGCCGTCATCGTCGGCAATTACCTGACGACGCTGGGCCGGCCCGCCGAATCCGACCTCGAACTGCTCGACGATCTGCAGATGCCGATCAAGGCCCTCAACGCCACCCTGTAGAAACGGGTGGTGATGACAGACGACGTTCCGGTGTTGCCGGCGCCCGTCGGGGCCGGGGTCTACAACGTCTACACCGGGGGCCCGGCCGGCAGCACCGTCCCGACCGCCGCCCAGCTCGGTTTGGAGCCGCCCCGGTTCTGCGCCGACTGTGGCCGCCGGATGATCGTGCAGGTCCGACCCGACGGCTGGTGGGCCAAATGCTCACGCCACGGACAGGTCGATTCCAAGGATCTGGACACCAGGCGATGACCGTTCTGAACGCGGATATCGTTGATATCCCCAAGGTTTCGCGAAAGTCCGCGGCGCTGCGGGTCTTCGTCGGGGTGGCGTGCAGCGGTCTGCTGATCGGTGCGCTGTGGGCCTGGCTGGCGCCGCCGATCCACGGCGTGATCGCGCTGACCAAGAGCGGCAACCGGACCACGGCCTACCTGGGTAACGAGTCCGACAACTTCTTTCTCGGCGAGTTCCTCCTGGTCGGCATGCTCTCCGGCCTGGCGGTGGTGGCTGCGGTGCTGGTGTGGCAGTGGCGCGCGCATCGCGGGCCCGTGCTGCTGGCCGCGCTGACCCTGGGTGCCGCCGGCGCCGCCGGCGCCGCCGCGGGCATCGGTGCGGTGCTGGTGCGTTGGCGCTACGGCGTCGTCGATATCGGCGCGGCGCCGGTCACCCCGGAGCACCGCATCCACTACGTGACCGAGGCGCCCGCGGTGTTCTTCGGCCACGGCGCATTCCAGATCGCCGCGACCATCGTGCTGCCCGCGGCGGTGGCCGCACTGGTCTACACGTTCACCGCGCTGTCCACCCCACGCGACGACCTCGGTGCCTGGCCGCCGGTGGAATATCCCGCCGGGCCGCAGATCCCGCAAACGTAGCCCCCACAAAGCGCGCCGCCGCGGATACATTCGACAGGCTCACAGCTGAATGTCAGCAAATTGCAGCCACGTAAAAGTATCTGAGTGAGGGTTTGGTCATGCGCATCGTGTCGTTCGGTTTCCAGACGTGGGGCGTGAAGACGCTCCAGGCGTTGGTCGATCTCGGGCACGAGGTTGCGCTCGCCGTCACCCATCCGGCCAGCGACGACGCCTACAAGGGCATCTTCTCCGATTCCGTCGAAGAGCTCGCGCACGAGCTCGGCATCCCGGTCCACCTCACCGAGCGCGTCGACAACGAGACCATCGACCTGGTCAAACGGGCCGAGCCCGATGTGATCGTGGTCAACAGCTGGTACACCTGGATGCCGCCGGAACTGTACGAGCTGCCGCCACACGGGACGCTGAACCTGCACGACTCCCTGCTGCCGAAGGGCACCGGTTTCTCGCCGGTGCTGTGGGCCCTGATCAGTGGCGAGTCGCAGATCGGGCTGACGATCCACCGGATGGACAAGGACCTCGACACCGGGGACATCCTGGTGCAGCATGCCCTGCCGATCGGCGCCACCGACACCGGAACCGAACTCGTCGAGCGCGGTATCGCGTTGATTCCCGGCGCTCTGAAGGAAGCGCTCGGAGCGCTCGAATCCGGGACCGCGCAATGGCGGCCGCAGAACAAGGCCGAGCGCACCTACTTCCACAAGCGCTCCGAGCGCGACAGCCTGGTCGACTGGAACTGGCCGGCCGACGCGCTCGAGCGCTTGGTGCGCGCGCTGTCCGAGCCCTATCCGCGCCCGTTCACGTTCTACCGCGGTGAGCGGATCGAGATTCTGGAAGCCAAGGTGTCCGAGATCCGTTACGGCGGAACGCCGGGCCGGGTGATCGTGCAGGAGGACGGCGGTGCCGTGGTGTGCGGACCCGAGGCGTATCTGGGCGGAAACCGCGGATTGGTCATCACCAAGGTGCGTTCCGCCGACGGTGCCGAGCACAGTGGGGACAAGTTCTTCCGGCGCGGTGGTTATCTCACCAGCCAGGCGTGAGCCATGCCGCTGCTGAAGAACAGGACGCCGTCACCCAAAATCGTTGCAGCGCATCGACGAGTCATCGCCTCGATACCGGTACCGGTGCTGCGGCAGATCTACCACGTGGTGATGATCCACCGACTCGGTGATTTCCGCGCACCGCGCACGTTCAACGAGAAGGTCAACTGGCGGATCATCAACGACCGCAGGGACAGGATCGTGGCCGCCTGCGATAAGTTGAGGATGAAAGAGATGGCGCGGGCAGCCTATCCCGGTGCGGACCTCCGGATTCCGGCCACCTACTGGGCGGGCACCGATCTGTGCGACGCCCCCGACCTCAACGAATTGCCACCGTGGGTGCTCAAACCCAATCACAGCAGCGGTCACGTGCTGTTCGGGCCGGATGCGAGCGCCGACCTTGCCACGCTGACGGCGCAAACCAGGCATTGGTGGCAGCACACCCCGGCCAGTCTCGGCGAGTGGGGTTATGGCCAGGCGACACCCGCGCTGCTGCTCGAGGAGAAGATCCTGACGTCGGACGGTGCGCCGCCGCCCGACTACAAGTTCTTCGTGTTCGACGGCCGGGTCGAGTTCATCCAGGTCAACAGCGGGCGGTTCGGCCACCAGACGGCGACCTTTCTGGACGCCGAATGGAATCGGCTGCCGGTGCGCTGGCGCATCCGCCCCGTTGCCGATGAGCGGCCGCCGCGCGAGCTCGACAAGATGCTGGAAATCGCCGGCGCCCTCGGTGCTGATTGGGATTTCATCCGGGTGGATCTGTACGCCGTGGACGGCGAGGTCTGGTTCGGCGAGTACACCCCGTACCCGGGTGGCGGCTTACTCCGTTACAAGCCCAAGCAATTCGATCTGGAGTCGGGCCGCCACTGGCGGCTGCCGACACTGGCGCAGGTGCAGCCCGGCCAACCGTGACCGGGCCGCACCTGCACGCACGCTAGACCGTCGAGCCGCCCGGCGTCCCGCTGTTGCCGCCCGGGCTCCCGCCCTGGCCGCCGCTGCCGTCGGCGGAACCGCCGTTGCCGCCGCGGCCACCGGAACCACCGAGGTTGCCGTTGCCGCCGCGCCCGCCGGATCCGCCGGCCCCGGTGGCCGAACCCGTGTCGGCGATGCCGTTACCGCCGTTGCCGCCGCGGCCGCCGGGGGTGAGGACGCCGCGGCCGTTGCCGCCCGTACCGCCCTGGCCGCCGGCCGACGTGCCGTCGGACGCCGTGTGGGTGCCGGTGCCGCCGTCCCCGCCGCGGCCCCCGCCGCCGACGATGCCGCTGGTCCCGCCGCCGCCACCGGTACCGCCGGAGCCCGTGCCGGTGCCCGACGTGCCCGCGCCGCCGGCGCCGCCGCGCCCGCCGTTCCCGGCGATGGCGTTGTCACCGCCGGTCCCGCCGGTCCCTTGGCCCGCGCCGGCGTAGCCGTTGCCCCCGGCGCCGCCGGTGCCGCCCACGCCGATCTCGACCACGCCGCCGCGCCCGCCGGCACCGCCGGTGGCGGTGTCGTCCGCCGAGTCCGACTCCGGCGTGTAGGCGTCACCGCCGCGGCCACCGTTGCCCGGTGCGTACAACGACTGGGCGCCGTCACCGCCGCGCCCGCCGGTGGCGGTGCTGCCGCCGACCCCGCTGACACCCTGCGCGTCACCGCCGGTGCCGCCTCTGCCACCGGCGCCGAGAGTTCCTGCCGTGCCGCCGTTTCCGCCGTTCCCGCCGACCGCATTCAGACCGGTGGCGTCCGCGCCGTCGCCGCCGCGGCCGCCGTTGCCCGCGATCAAACCACCGGCCCCGCCGTTGCCGCCATGGCCGGCGTTCTCCAGGCCGACCGTGTTGTCACCGTCGCCGCCGCGACCGCCGTCGCCCAGGAAGCCACCGCGCCCGCCGTTGCCGCCATCCGGATTCAGCCCGGCACCGTCGCCACCGCGGCCACCGTTGCCGATCAACAGCCCGGCCGCGCCGCCGTCACCGCCACCGGCGCCGCCGGCGCCACCGTTGCCGATCAGCCCGCTCGCGCCGCCGTCGCCGTAGCGCCCACCGCTACCGCCGTTGCCCAGCAGCAGACCGCCGCGCCCGCCGTTGACGCCCTCGGCGGTCACGTTGTAGCCGTTGCCGATCAGCAGGCCGGCGTCCGGGTTGGCGGCGGTGCCGTTGCGGACGAACACCGCGACGATCGGGATGTTGCCGCCGATGTCGCCCAGCACCCCGGCGATCGCGCCCGGTAGGTCGGCCAGGCTGACGGTGGTGGCCAGCGTCGCCGCGCCGGCGGGTGCGACACCGGTAGGTGCTTCACCTGCGGCCGTGGCCGTGGCCGTGGCTGTGGCCGGCGCCGAGCGCCGGATGGTCAGGGGGTTACCGGTGTCCGGCGCCGACAGGGCGGTCCGGTCCTGGGACGAGCCCGGCACGGCCAGCGGGATCAAGACCAGCGTGGTGTCGTTGCCGATCGACAGGCTGACAGGCGGGATCGCGCTCGGCTCGGCCGCATAGGTCTGGGTGACGGCCGCCAGCAGCGTGGTCGGGGTGGCCAGCCGGGCGAGGGAGGCCGACGCGGAGATCGACTGGGCGGCGCGTGGGGCCGGTGCCGGCTCGGCCTGCTGGACCGCGATCGCCGCGGTGCCCGCCAGGGCCATCGCGCCGGCCGCGGCGGTCGCGGCCGTCTTCGCGGTGATTCCCGTCAGTCTGCCTGTCATCGGTTGACTCCCTGTTTGCTCGACCACCGTCGTCCGGCGGATGCCTTCGACATAGTGCCGGTCGCACAGCAATTTCGCAGGTATTTCGCAGGCGGTTGCTGAGAGGAATTCACAGCGTGGGTCGGCGCCGGGCGCCGGGTGTCAGCGGTCGAAAACCGACAGCGGCAGATGCCGAATACGTTGTCCGGTCAACACTTTCGCGGTGATGACCGCCAGCCTTGCCATGCCCCGGTAGGTCGACGGGTTCAGCAGTGTGGGCCACTTGGTGCGGCGGATATTGGCATCGAGCGGTCGGCCGGCGAATCGATCGGCAAGCCACCGCAGCGCCATCGGGGCCGACATCGGGTGGAGCAGCAGGTGTTCGCTGAGCATGTCCCGGTGATAGGTGACGCTGGCCCCGCCCGAGGCGTAGGTGTCGGCCAGTTCGTCGATGCCGCCGACCGAGATGATCTCGTCGTGCACGGCCTGGATGATCAGCACCGGCGGGCTGGGCACGGCGGCGCCGAGCTTGATCTCGTCGAAGACGTGCCGCACCTCCGGGGTGGCCAGGATCTGTTCCAACGGCTGGTCCAGCATGTCGCCCATGTCGGTGCGCATCAGCCGCAGCACGGCCTCGACGGTGGTCATGTGGTGCAGCCGTTCCAGCAGCTCGTGCCCGTCCTCGTTGGCGTGCTCGTCGATGATGCGGCGCAGACCCGGGTAGACGTCGGCCAGCGCGGCGACCACCAGCGCGGGCAGCGCCGAGGCGAAGGTGCCGTTGAGCCGCCGGAAGGTGTGGCCCAGATCGCCGACGGGCGAGCCGAGGACGGCCGCGACGATGTTCAGTTCGGGCGCGTAGCTGCCGCTCATCTCGGCCGCCCAGGCGGTGGCCAGGCCGCCGCCCGAGTAGCCCCACAGGCCGATCGGCGCATCGGGTGACAGGTCGAGGCGTTCGGAGCCGAGCGCCGCGCGCAGCCCGTCGAGGATGCGGTAGCCCGGCTCGTACGGGGTGCCCCAGCTGCCGGCGCGGCCCTCGTGGTCGGGCACCGACACCGCCCAGCCCTCGGCGATCGCGGCGGCGATGAGAAGAAGTTCGAACTGCGGTACCGCGCCCGGGGCCACGGCGCGACGGCGCAGGGCATAGGACGGGAAGCATCGCGAGGTGATGGCGTCGATGGCGCACTGATAGGAGATCAGTGGCGCCGAGCCGGCCAGGTCCCGGTCGGCCGGCAGCAGCACGGTGGTGGCGGCGGCGTCCGGTCTGCCCTTCATGTCGGTGGTCCGGTACAGCAGCTGCACGGCCCGCACCTGCTGCGGGATCAGGCCGAGGAACGCCACCTCGACGTCGCGGCTGCGCAACACGGTGCCCGGCTCGGCGTGCTGGAATCCGGTCGGCGCGTCGTAGAACGGGTCGTCATGGGGCAGCTGGGGGCGGGCGCCCCGGTCGAGTGCCTCGTGCGGCACGCACCCGATCCATTCGGCGCCGGTCGCGGTGGCCGCACTGCCCAGGTCCATCCGGGCATTCTTACTTAAGAGTGGTCTAAGAATCCAGTCGACTCACCCGGGCGGGCGCAAGGCGGCGAATTCGTCGGTGACCCGGTAGCGGGCCTCGGTGAACCGGTAGAGCGCCGCAGGACGGCCGCCGCTGCGGCCGGAGCGGGCCGTGGTGCCGGTCCTGGTGATGACGTTGCGGCGTTCCAGTACGCGCTGCAGGTTGGTGGCGTCGACCGGGTGCCCGAGTGCCGCGCTGTAGATGTCCCGCAGCGTGGAAAGGGCGAATTCCCTTGGTGCCAAGGCAAATCCGATATTCGTGTAGGAGAGTTTGGCGATCAGCCGGGCGTGCGCGTTGGTGACCATCGGCCCGTGGTCGAAGGCCATCGGGGGCAGCGCCGAGACGGGATGCCAGCGGGTGTCCGGCGGAAGTTCCGGGGTGGCGGGGGAAGGCACGAGTCCCAGGAAGGTCGAGGCGATGGTGCGCGGCCCGGGTACCCGGGCCGGGTCGGAGAACACGGCGAGCTGCTCCAGGTGGGCCAGTTCACGCAGGTCGACCTTCTCGGCCAGTTGACGACGGACTGAACTGGTCATGTCCTCGTCGTGACGCAGCCGGCCACCCGGCAGTGACCACGCGCCGCGCTGGGGCTCCATCGCCCGCTCCCATAACAGCACGCTGAGCTGGGGTTTCTTTGTCGACAGCTGGCGCACCTGGAACACGACGGCCAGCACTTCGTGCCCGGTGCTAATATGTGACATGTTTTCGATTGTAAGTCGAAAACCTGGCTTCACCAACCTGGCTTGACAGGCTTCACCTAAGGAGACGGCCATGACGGTCCTGGATCGCACTGGGGCACCGACCGCGGAGCGCGCCGGCGCGCTGGCGTCGCGCATCGTCGACGGTCCCGGCGGCTACGGGGGCGTCGTCGCCGACGCGCAGTGGGCGGCGGAGATCCGCAGGCTCGCCGATCTGCGCAATGCGACGGTGCTGGCGCACAACTATCAGCTGCCCGAGATCCAGGACGTGGCCGACCATGTCGGGGACTCGCTGGCGCTGTCCCGCATCGCCGCGGCCGCGCCCGAGGACACCATCGTGTTCTGCGGCGTGCACTTCATGGCCGAGACCGCCAAGATCCTGTCACCGGAGAAGATGGTGCTGATCCCGGACCAGCGCGCCGGCTGCTCGCTGGCGGACTCGATCACCGCCGACGAACTACGGGCCTGGAAGGCCGAGTTCCCCGACGCCGTCGTCGTCTCCTACGTCAACACCACCGCGGCGGTGAAGGCGCTCACCGACATCTGCTGCACCTCGTCCAACGCGGTCGAGGTGGTCGCCTCCATTCCGGAGGACCGCACCGTGCTGTTCTGCCCCGACCAGTTCCTCGGCGCCCACGTGCGCCGGGTCACCGGCCGCGAGAACCTGCACATCTGGGCCGGCGAATGCCACGTGCACGCCGGCATCAACGGTGACGAATTGGCCGCCCAGGCTCGCAGTCATCCGGAGGCCGAGCTGTTCGTGCACCCCGAATGTGGCTGCGCCACCTCGGCGCTGTACCTGGCCGGCGAGGGTGCGGTGCCGCAGGACCGGGTCAAGATCCTGTCCACCGGCGGCATGCTGGACGCCGCCCGGGCGACGGACGCCCGGCAGGTGCTGGTTGCCACCGAGGTCGGCATGCTGCACCAATTACGCCGCGCCGCACCGGAAGTCGACTTCGTGGCGGTCAACGACCGGGCGTCTTGCACGTACATGAAGATGATCACCCCGGCCGCGCTGCTGCGTTGCCTGGTCGAAGGTGCCGACGAGGTGCACGTCGACTTGGATGTCGCGGCGGCGGCCAGCAAGAGCGTGCAGCGCATGATCGAGATCGGGCAGCCCGGCGGCGGGGAATGACCGCGTGCGGTGGCGCCACCCACTGGCAACAACGCGCTGACGTCGTCGTCATCGGCACCGGGGTGGCCGGGCTGGTCGCCGCGCTGGCCGCCGTGCGGGCCGGCCGGAAAGTGGTGGTGCTCAGCAAGATTGCCGAGACGGCCACCTTCTACGCGCAAGGCGGCATCGCCGTGGTGCTGCCCGAGGCCTTCCGGGCGGACCACGACTCGGTGGAGGCGCACGTCGCCGACACCCTGGCCGCCGGCGGCGGGCTGTGCGACGCCGAGGCGGTGCGCTCCATCGTCGCCGACGGTTACCGGGCCGTCGCCGACCTGGTGGCCGACGGCGCCCGGTTCGACGAGTCCACCCCCGGCCACTGGTCGCTGACCCGCGAGGGTGGCCACACCCGGCGTCGCATCATCCATGCCGGTGGCGACGCCACCGGGGCTGAGGTGCAGCGCGCGCTCGACCACGCCGCCGCCCATCTGGACATCCGGCGCAACCATGTGGCACTGCAGATCTGCCGCGACGCCGACCAGGTGACCGGCGTGCTGGTACACAGTCCGGACGGGCCGGGCGTGCTGCACGCGCCGGCGGTCATCCTGGCCACCGGTGGTCTGGGCCACCTGTACGCCGCCACCACCAATCCGGACGGGTCGACCGGCGACGGGGTGGCGCTGGCACTGCGGGCCGGGTGCACCGTCACCGACCTGGAGTTCATCCAGTTCCACCCGACGATGCTCTACACCGGTGCGGCCGGCGGGCGCCGCCCGTTGATCACCGAGGCGATCCGCGGCGAAGGGGCCGTCCTGCTCGACCGCCGGGGCCGTTCGGTGACCGCGGGCGTGCACCCGATGGGTGACCTGGCGCCGCGGGACGTGGTGGCCGCCGCCATCGACGCGCGGCTGCGCGAGACCGGCGACCCGTGCGTCTACCTCGATGCCACCGCGATACCCGATGTGGCGCACCGGTTTCCGACGGTCACCGCGGCCTGCCTGGCGGCCGGGATCGACCCGGCCCGCCAACCCATCCCGGTGGTGCCCGGCGCGCATTACAGCTGTGGCGGCGTCACCACCGATGTGCACGGCCGTACCGAACTTCCGGGATTGTTCGCCGCCGGCGAGGTCGCCCGCACCGGGATGCACGGTGCCAACCGGCTGGCGTCCAACAGCCTGCTGGAAGGCCTCGTCGTCGGTGGCCGGGCCGGGCGCGCCGCCGCCGCCCACGCCCTGGCCGCCGGTCCGGTCCTTTCCCGGGTGCCGGAGGTTGCCGCCGAGCCCACGCTGGACCGCGGTGCGCTGCAGCGGGCGATGAGCCGGGACGCCGCCGTGGTCCGCGACGCCGACGGGCTGGCCCACCTGACCGCCGTGCTGAACAGCACGGGGACCCGCGTCGTCACCAACCGCACCGATTTCGAGGATGCCGCTTTGACCATGACCGCCCGGGCGGTGGCCGTGGCCGCCGCCGAACGCACCGAGTCGCGCGGCTGTCACCACCGCGCCGATCACCCGAACACCGATCCGGCGCAAGCGAAGAGCATCACCGTGCGGCTCGACGCGGCCGGGGCGCCGGCCGTCCTGGCGCCCGCCACCGTGTCGGGAGGTGCCCGGTGAAGCCGTCGGCCGACGAACTCGACGAGGCCCGCGCCGTCATCGCCCGCGGCCTCGACGAGGACCTGCGCTACGGGCCCGACGTCACCACCGCGGCCACCGTGCCCGCCGACGCGGTGACCACCGCGTCGATGGCCACCCGGGAACCCGGGGTGGTCGCCGGCGTCGACATCGCCTTGCTGGTGCTCGACGAGGTGCTCGGTCCCGACGGCTACACCGTGCTCGACAGGGTGCAGGACGGCGCCCGCCTGACGGCCGGCCAGGCCCTGCTGACGGTCCGCGCTCCCGCGCAAGGTCTGCTCACCGCCGAGCGCACCATGCTGAACCTGGTGTGCCACCTGTCCGGGATCGCCACCGCCACCGCCGGGTGGGTGGACGCCGTGGAGGGCACCCGGGCCAAGATCAGGGATACCCGCAAGACCCTGCCCGGGCTGCGCGCCCTGCAGAAGTACGCCGTGCGCGTCGGCGGCGGTGTGAACCACCGGATGGGCCTGGGCGATGCCGCCCTGATCAAGGACAACCATGTCGCGGCGGCCGGCTCGGTGCTGGCCGCGCTGAACGCGGTGCGTGCCGCCGCACCGGACCTGCCGTGCGAGGTCGAGGTCGACTCGCTGGAGCAACTGGACGACGTGCTGGGTGCCGGCGTGGAACTGGTCCTGTTGGACAACTTCCCGGTGTGGCAGACCCAGATCGCCGTACAGCGCCGCGACAGTCGTTCGCCGGCAACGCAATTGGAATCCTCCGGCGGGCTCTCGCTGGAGTCGGCGGCCGGTTACGCGGCCACCGGCGTGGATTACCTCGCCGTCGGCGCGCTGACCCATTCGGTGCGGGTGCTCGACATCGGGTTGGACACCTAACCGCGCTCGAGCAGGGCGCGTGCCGCGGTCTTGACCGCCAGCAGCGCGCTGGGTTCGCCCGACACCCGGGACAGCAGCAGGGCGCCCTCGATCAACGAGAGGATCGCGCGCGCCGTCTCGTCCGCGGGTGCCGGTTCCCAGCCGTCGGCGCGCAACCGGTCGGCGACCGCACCGATCCAGTCGCCGAACGCCCGCGCCGACGCGGCCCGCACCACCGGGCTGGCGGTCACCGACTCGGTGGCGATCGGTTCGATGGGGCAGCCGTCACGTTCGTCGGCGCGCAGGTTGGCAGCCATCACGTCCACCCAGCGGTCCACGATGTCGGCGGCGGGTTCGTCGGCCGCCAGCAGTTGGCGCAGCAGTGCGCCGATCCCGCCGCCGACCGTGTCGACGACGGCGGCCGCCAGTTCGGCCTTGCCGTCGGGGAAGTGGTGGTAGAGCGAGCCCGCCTTGACCTGCGCGACATCGAGGATCTGGTTGACGCCGGTGGCCGCGTACCCCTGCCGGCGGAACAATTGCGCCGCGGTATCCAGCAGCGCGGCGCGGCTGCGGTCGGGACGGGGCATGGCAGCGATGCTACCGGCGATACCGGAACGATCGCTCAACTATCAGGCCGGCACGCCCCTGCGCACGAACGACAACACGACGGCCGCGGTGGCGAACAGGCCGGAGAACACCCGGTTCAGGATCGTCTGCTGCCGCGGGGTGTGCAGCCAATCCACCAACCGCATGGCCAGGCCGGTGTAGAGCCCCATCACCACGCAGTCGACGACGATCATCGTCGCGCCGATCGCCAGGTACTGCGGCAGCAGCGGTGCGGTCGGCACCACGAACTGCGGCAGCACCGCAAGGAAGAACACCAGGCCCTTCGGGTTGGTCGCGTTCACCAGGAAGCCGCGCGTGACCAGGGCCGCCCGGCCGCCACCGTGGTGGCCCACCTTGCCGACGGTCTCGCGCAGATCGGTGGTGGCGGTGCGCCATTGCTTGACGGCCAGGTAGGCCAGATAACCGACGCCGATCCACTTGATCACCGTGAACGCGATGACCGACCGGGTGACCACCGCGCCGAGCCCGGCGGCCACCAGGGCCAGCTGCAGCATCAACCCGATCTCCAGGCCGAGGATGCTCCAGTAGCCGCGGCGCAGGCCGTGCGCCATCCCGGTCGCCATCGACTGCACGGCACCCGCGCCGGGGGACACGCTGATCGCGATCGCGGCCCCGAGGAATGCCAGCCACACCTGCCACGTCATGCGTCCAGTGTGGCAGTCCCGGTCAAACCGATATCAGCCGATATCGGCGACGAAGACGCCGGACCTGCGGGCCACCAGCCGGGCCATCCGCGGCAGCGACGGATCGTCGGTGCCCGCCGGCAACACCCGCGGGTTGGTGATGTGGATGTCGCCCCCGAACAGGTGCACGTCGGCCTCGCCGGCGGCCAGCACGTTCTTCACCCAGTTGGTCTTGCCGTGCATGAGCCCGATCGCCAGGGTGTTGCCCTTGCGGAAGCTGGTGACGGTCGTCTCGTACGGCGTGCCCGACTTGCGCCCGCGATGCTTGACGACGGTGAACCCCGGCAGCCGCTTGGCCAGCGGGGCGATCACCGGGTTGATGTACTTGATCTGGAAGTTCTCCAGCCACGGCGGGAAGATCATCGGCACCCCCGGCGCATTGTTCGGATGCTCGTGCCTGGATTGTGCAGCGGACATGGCGTCTCCCATGGCTCGTGAATACGATTTGGCCTGCTCTGGGACAATAGTCGGGTGAGCGCACCACAACCCGTCATGGCCCGCATCGATCTGCGGGGCACCACGCTGTCGGCGGCCCGGCTGCGCGGCGTCCTGCCGCGCGGTGGTGTCGACGTCGACGCCGTACTGCCCACGGTGCGTCCCGTCGTCGCCGACGTCGCCGAACGCGGCGCGCAGGCCGCCCTGGAGTACGGCGAGAGGTTCGACGGGGTGCGCCCCGACACCGTGCGGGTGCCGGTCGCCGCGCTGACCGAGGCGCTGGCCGCACTGCCCGTCGACGTCCGCGCCGCCCTGGAGGTGGCCATCGAGCGGACCCGTGCGGTGCACGCCGACCAGCGCCGCACCGACACCACCACCACGCTGGCGCCGGGGGCGACGGTCACTGAACGCTGGGTTCCGGTGGAGCGGGTGGGTCTGTACGTGCCCGGCGGCAACGCCGTCTACCCGTCCAGCGTGGTGATGAACGTGGTGCCCGCGCAGACCGCGGGGGTGGACTCGCTGGTGATCGCCAGCCCGCCGCAGAAGGAGTTCGGCGGCCGGCCGCACCCGACCATCCTGGCCGCCGCGGCGCTGCTGGGCGTGGACGAGGTGTGGGCCGTCGGCGGTGCGCAGGCTGTCGCGCTGCTGGCGTACGGCGGCACTGACCTGGATCAGACCGAGCTCACGCCCGTCGACATGATCACCGGCCCCGGCAACATCTACGTCACTGCCGCCAAGCGCATCTGCCGCTCGCAGGTCGGCATCGACGCCGAGGCCGGCCCCACCGAGATCGCCATCTTGGCCGACCACACCGCCGACCCCGTGCACATCGCCGCCGACCTGATCAGTCAGGCCGAGCACGACGAGATGGCCGCCAGCGTGCTGGTCACCGACAGCGAGGCACTGGCCGATGCCGCTGATGTTCAGGTCGCCGAGCAGCTTCGCACCACCGTGCACCGCGAACGGGTCACCGCCGCGCTCACCGGCAGCCAATCGGCCATCGTCCTGGTCGACGATGTCGAGGCCGGAGTAAAGGTGGTGAACGCCTACGCCGCCGAGCATCTGGAGATCCAGACCGACGACGCCGCCGCGGTGGCCGACCGGATCCGTTCGGCGGGAGCCATTTTCGTCGGCGCCTGGTCCCCGGTCAGTCTGGGTGACTACTGCGCGGGTTCCAACCACGTGCTGCCCACCGCGGGCTGTGCGCGGCACTCCAGCGGCCTGTCGGTGCAGACCTTCCTGCGCGGTATCCACGTCGTCGAATACGACGAGGCCGCGCTCAAAGACGTGTCAGGCCATGTGATCACGCTGTCGCAGGCGGAAAACCTGCCCGCGCACGGCGAGGCGGTACGACGGAGGTTCGAACGCTAGTGTCCCGGATATCCCTCGACGACCTGCCGCTGCGGGACAACCTGCGCGGCAAGAGCCCCTATGGTGCGCCGCAGCTGCAGGTGCCGGTGCGGCTCAACACCAACGAGAACCCGCACCCGCCGAGCCAGGCGCTCGTCGACGACGTCGCGGCGTCGGTGCGCGACGCCGCGTCGGACCTGCACCGCTATCCCGACCGGGACGCGGTCACCCTGCGTGCCGACCTGGCGGCCTACCTGAGCGCCCAGACCGGTGTCCCGGTCGCCACCGAGAACGTCTGGGCGGCAAACGGTTCCAACGAGATCCTGCAGCAGTTGCTGCAGGCGTTCGGCGGGCCGGGCCGCACCGCCATGGGCTTCGTCCCGTCCTACTCGATGCACCCGATCATCTCCGACGGCACCCAGACCGAATGGCTGCAGGCCGCCAGAGCCGAGGACTTCGGTCTGGACACCGCCGTGGCGGTCGCCGCCGTCAAGGAACACCAGCCCGATGTGGTGTTCCTGGCCAGCCCGAACAACCCGTCGGGTCAGAGCATCACCGTCGACGAACTGCGCCAGCTGCTCGAGGTGGCCCCCGGGGTGGTGATCGTCGACGAGGCCTACGGCGAGTTCTCCTCACAGCCCAGCGCCATCGGGCTGATCGCCGAGTACCCTGCCAAACTGATCGTCACCCGCACCATGAGCAAGGCGTTCGCCTTCGCCGGCGGCCGACTGGGCTACCTGGTCGCCGACCCGGCCGTCATCGAGGCCCTGCTGCTGGTGCGGCTGCCGTATCACCTGTCCTCGCTGACCCAGGCCGCCGCGCGCGCCGCGCTGCGCCACGCCGACGACACGCTGGGCAGCGTGGCGCTGCTCATCGCCGAGCGCAACCGGGTATCGAAGGCCTTGTCCGAGATGGGCTTCCGGGTCATCCCCAGTGATGCCAACTTCGTGCTCTACGGCGAGTTCGCCGACGCGCCCGCGGTCTGGCAGCGCTACCTGGACGCCGGCGTGCTGATCCGCGACGTCGGCATCCCCGGCTTCCTGCGCGCCACCATCGGCCTGGCCGAGGAGAATGACGCCCTGCTCGACGTCAGCGCCGAGATCGCCGAATCCGCTTTCCCCGCACAAGGAGCTTCATGAGCCGCCGCGCCAGGGTCGAACGTAAGACCAAGGAGTCCGACATCGTCGTCGAGATCGACCTCGACGGCTCGGGCAGAACCGATATCAGTACCGGGGTCCCGTTCTTCGACCACATGCTCACGGCGCTGGGCAGCCACGCGAGCTTCGACCTGACCGTGCACGCCAAGGGTGATATCGAGATCGAGGGTCACCACACCGTCGAAGACACCGCGATCGTGCTCGGCCAGGCGCTGGGCCAGGCGCTGGGTGACAAGAAGGGCATCCGGCGCTTCGGCGATGCGTTCATCCCGATGGACGAGACGCTGGCGCACGCCGCCGTCGACCTGTCCGGCCGGCCGTACTTCGTGCACACCGGCGAACCGGAATTCATGGTGTCGTTCACCATTTCCGGATCGGGCGCCGGACCCAGCGCGCCGTATCACACCGTGATCAACCGGCACGTGTTCGAGTCGCTGGCCTTCAACGCCCGCATCGCCCTGCACGTGCGCACCCTCTACGGTCGCGACCCGCACCACATCACCGAGGCCGAGTACAAGGCGGTGGCCCGCGCGCTGCGCCAGGCCGTCGAGTTCGACCCGCGGGTCACCGGGGTGCCGTCGACCAAGGGCAGTCTGTGACCGCCAAAAAAGTGGTGGTGCTGGATTACGGGTCCGGCAACCTGCGTTCGGCGCAGCGTGCGGTGCAGCGCACGGGGGCCGAGGTCGAGGTGACCAGCGATCCGGCCGCGGCCGCGAACGCCGACGGTCTGGTGGTGCCCGGCGTCGGTGCGTTCGAGGCCTGCATGGTGGGACTGCGCGGCATCGGCGGCGAGGAGATCATCGCGAAGCGGGTGTCCGCGGGCCGGCCGGTGCTCGGCGTCTGCGTGGGCATGCAGATCCTGTTCGCCCGCGGTGTCGAATTCGGGGTGGAGTCCACCGGGTGCGGCCAGTGGCCCGGCGCGGTCACCCGGCTGGACGCCCCGGTCATCCCGCACATGGGCTGGAATGTGGTCGACGCCCCGGTAGGCAGTACCTTGTTCCGGGGCCTGGATGCCGACACCCGGTTCTACTTCGTGCACTCGTACGCCGCACAGCAGTGGCAGGGCCGGCCCGAGGCCCTGGTCACCTGGGCGACGCACCATGTGCCGTTCATCGCGGCCGTCGAGGACGGCCCGTTGTCGGCGACACAATTTCATCCGGAGAAAAGCGGTGACGCCGGCGCGGCGCTGCTAGCGAATTGGGTTGAGGGACTGTGAGTTTGATTCTTTTGCCGGCCGTGGACGTGGTCGAGGGCAAAGCGGTGCGCCTGGTGCAGGGCAAGGCGGGCAGCGAAACCGACTACGGTTCGGCGCTGGAGGCGGCCCTGGCCTGGCAGCGTGACGGTGCGGAGTGGATCCACCTGGTGGACCTGGATGCCGCGTTCGGGCGGGGCTCCAACCGCGAACTGCTGGCCGAGGTGGTCGGCAAGCTCGATGTCGCGGTGGAACTGTCCGGCGGTATCCGCGACGACGAATCGCTGCGGGCCGCGCTGGCCACCGGCTGCGCCCGGGTCAACATCGGCACCGCCGCGCTGGAAAACCCGGCCTGGTGTGCGGCCGCGATCGCCGAGTACGGCGACAAGGTGGCCGTCGGGCTCGACGTCCAGATCGTGGAGGGGCAACACCGGTTGCGTGGCCGCGGCTGGGAAACCGACGGCGGCGACCTGTGGGAGGTGCTGGAACGGCTTGAGCGCGAGGGCTGCTCGCGCTACGTGGTCACCGACGTCACCAAGGACGGCACGCTGACCGGGCCCAATCTGGATCTGCTCGGCGAGGTCGCCGAACGCAGTGGCGCGCCCGTGATCGCATCCGGCGGGGTGTCCAGCGTCGAGGACCTGCGTGCCATCGCCACCCTCACGGGCCGCGGGGTGGAGGGCGCGATCGTCGGCAAGGCGCTCTACGCGGGACGTTTCACCCTGCCCGAGGCGCTGGCCGCGGTCAGCGGATAACGACCATGGACCCCATCCGGCTCGACGCACTGGTCGCCACCGCGGCCGATATTCTCGATGCGGCGTCGGCACAGTTCATCGCGGGTCACCGCGCCGACTCCGCCGTCCGCAAGAAGGGCAACGATTTCGCCACCGAGATCGACCTGGCCATCGAACGGCAGGTGGTGGCGGCACTGCGGGAGCAGACCGGAATCGGCGTGCACGGTGAGGAATTCGGTGGTGAACCGATCGACTCCGAGCTGGTCTGGGTGCTCGACCCGATCGACGGCACCTTCAACTACGCCGCCGGCTCCCCGATGGCGGCCATCCTGCTGGGGTTGTTGCACAACGGTGCGCCGATAGCCGGGTTGACCTGGCTGCCGTTCATGGGACAGCGCTACACCGCAACCGATGGCGGTCCGGTACGCGATAGCGGCGTGGCCCTGCCGGCACTCGACACCTCGACCCTGGCCGACTCCATCGTCGGAATCCAGACCTTCAACATCGACTCACGGGGCCGCTTCCCCGGGCGATACCGAGCCGCGGTGCTGGCCAACCTGAGCCGCGAGTGCTCCCGGGTCCGCATGCACGGCGCCACCGGCGTCGACCTGGCCTACGTGGCCAGCGGAATCCTGGGTGCGGCCATCAGTTTCGGTCATCACATCTGGGATCACGCCGCCGGGGTGGCGCTGGTGCGGGCCGCCGGCGGCATCGTCACCGACCTGTCCGGTGCACCGTGGACCGCCGAGTCGAAGTCGGCGCTGGCCGCGGCGCCGGGCGTGCATGAGCGCATGTTGGAGATCGTCGCTGCGGCCGGTAGTCCGGAGGACCACCTGTGACCAGTGATGTGGCCACCCGGGTCATCCCGTGCCTGGACGTCGACGCCGGCCGCGTGGTCAAGGGCGTCAATTTCGAGAACCTCAGGGATGCCGGCGATCCCGTCGAGTTGGCGGCGGCCTATGACGCCGAGGGTGCCGACGAACTGACCTTCCTGGACGTGACCGCGTCGTCGTCGGGCCGGTCCACCATGCTCGAGGTGGTGCGACGCACCGCCGAGCAGGTGTTCATTCCGCTCACCGTCGGCGGCGGGGTGCGCTCGGTCGAGGACGTGGACACCCTGCTGCGGGCCGGTGCGGACAAGGTGTCGGTGAATACCGCCGCCATCGCCCGCCCCGAATTGCTCGCCGAGCTGGCCCGCCAGTTCGGTTCGCAGTGCATCGTGCTCAGCGTGGACGCCCGTACCGTTCCGGCCGGGTCGGCCCCCACACCGTCGGGGTGGGAGGTCACCACGCACGGCGGCCGCCGCGGCACCGGTATCGACGCGGTCGAATGGGCCCGCCGCGGAGCCGAACTGGGTGTGGGGGAGATCCTGCTGAACTCGATGGACGCCGACGGCACCAAGGCCGGTTTCGACCTGGATATGCTGCGCGCGGTGCGGGCGGCCGTGACGGTGCCGGTGATCGCCAGTGGTGGCGCCGGGGCGGCGGACCATTTCGCGCCCGCCGTCGCGGCAGGCGCGGATGCGGTGTTGGCGGCCAGCGTGTTCCATTTCCGGGAGCTGACCATCGGTCAGGTGAAAGAAGCGATGGCGGCCGAAGGGATCATTGTGCGATGAGCGCTTGCGCGAAACGGGGACCACACCGATGAGCGCTTGCGCGAAGAGAGGACCACACCGATGAGTCTCGACCCTGACATCGCCACCCGCCTCAAGCGCAACGCCGACGGACTGTTCACCGCCGTGGTCCAGGAGCACGGCACCGGTGATGTGCTGATGGTGGCCTGGATGGATGACGACGCGTTGGCCCGCACGCTGGAAACCCGTGAGGCCACGTATTTCTCACGGTCCCGCGGGCAGCAGTGGATCAAGGGTGCCACGTCTGGGCACACCCAGCACGTGCGCTCGGTGCGGCTGGACTGCGACGGCGATACCGTCCTGCTCGAGGTCGACCAGGTGGGTGGCGCCTGCCACACCGGCGATCACAGCTGTTTCGACGCTGACCAACTGCTGGCGCCCGAGGCCTGACTCAGGAGAACGGCAGGAACTGTCCGTTGATCCAGACACCCCAGTGCCCGCCCGAACCCCAGTCCCACCAGACCATCGGGTGACCCTGCCACGACTCGGCGGGTTTCTTGGGCGCGTTGGCCGGTGCCTCCAGGGCGGGACCGCCGGCATCGACGGGCGGCTCGGCAGCGGCCGTGCCCATGCCGAGTGCGGATCCGAGGATTGCGCCGGCAGCCACCACCGTGGCCAAGACTGACTTCGACATGCCTGAAAGCTTAGCCAATCGAAGCGATTGGTGGGGAAGTGACCCTCGGCGCTGTCTTACGCCGACTTGTCGGTGTCGTCGGACAGAATGACCAGCGTGATCGATTCCGCAGGGGCCCGCAAAGCGCGCGGGGCATTCTTCACCCCGCCGGAGATCACCCGTTATCTGGCGCAGTGGGCGGTGCGGACGCCCGGCGACCGGGTGTTCGAACCGTCAGCCGGGGAGGCGGCTTTCCTGGTCGCCGCGGCTCGCCGGCTGGTCGACCTGGGAGCCGACGCCCCGGTGCTGGACGGGGTGGAGATCCACCCGGCCAGCGCCCGGGCCGCTCGCTCGCGCGTCGCCGAGGCCGGCGCCACCGCTCGCATCCGCACCGCCGACTTTTTCGCCGTGGACCCGCAACCGTCCTATAGCGCGGTCATCGGCAATCCGCCCTATATCCGGTATCAGGACTTCCGGGGCCAGGCGCGGGCCCAGTCCCGGCGGGCGGCCCTGCAGGCCGGGGTCAGCCTGTCCGGCCTCGCGTCGAGCTGGGCGGCGTTCACGGTGCACGCGGCGCTGTTCCTGCAACCGGGTGGCCGCATGGCGCTGGTGCTCCCCGCCGAGCTGCTGAGCGTGAACTATGCGGCGCCGGTGCGCAAGTTCCTCTTCGACAGGTTCGCGACCGTGGAACTGGTGATGTTCGATGAGCAGGTGTTCCCCGGGGCCGAGGCCGATGTGGTGCTGTTGCTGGCCGACGGTTTCGGGGGCGGGCCGTCCGGACATGCCGTCATCCACCGGGCCCGTAACGCCCAATCGCTGAACTCCGAACTGGCCCAACGTCATTGGGCGCCGACCGATCCTTCGGACAAGTGGGTCAGCGGGCTGGTCGGCGCGGCGCCGGTGGGGCAATTGCACGCACTGGCCGACTGCGGCCGGTTCGTCACACTGGACCGGTGGGGCGACACCACGCTGGGCATGGTCACCGGGAACAACGGCTTTTTCGCGCTGTCCCCGGCGCGGGTGCGCGAACTGGGCTTGCGGCCGGCCGATCTGCTGCCGTTGTCCCCGCCGGGCAGCGCGCACCTGCGCGGGCTCACCCTCACCACCGCGCAGCTGGCCCGGCTGGGCCAGGACGGCAAGGCGATCCACCTGTTCCGGCCGGCCGGCGCCGGATCGGCTGCCGCCCAGCGTTATATCGCCGCAGGCCACGCGGCCGGTGTCCATCTGGCCTACAAGTGCCGGGTACGCAGCCCGTGGTTCGCGGTGCCGCTGGTGCCGCCCGCGCACCTCCTGCTCACCTGCATGAACGCCGACACGCCTCGGCTGGTCACCAATCGTGCCGGGGCGCATCACCTCAACTCGGTGCACGGCGTGTATCTGCGCGACGGGCAGGCCGCGCTCGGTCAGGATCTGCTCCCGCTGGCGGCTCTCAACTCGGCGACGGTGCTGCACGCCGAGATCGTCGGCCGGTCCTACGGCGGCGGCATCCTCAAGCTCGAACCCCGCGAGGCGGACCGCTGGCTGGTGCCCTCGGCCGAGCTGATCGGCACTCGCGCCGGGGAGCTGCGGGCAGTCCGGCGCACCGTGGCGGGCCTGTTGTCCCGGGGCCGGTTGCTCGACGCCGTGCACGCCGTGGACACCGCGCTCGGCCTCGGTGACATGGATTCGATTCGGGCAGCGCGTGATTCACTGGCATCCCGACGGGCGGTAAGGTCGCGGCGTGCCCGCTGAGCCAGTCGCAAAACCTTCCGCGAAGGCCACCGCGTGGGCCATCTTCGACCGCATCGTCGCCGATGCCGCGCCGCAGGGCCAGCACACGAACCCGTGGCGACGCGTCGACGACATCCTGGTGTATCAGCCGGACTTCCGGGTGCTGCGCCGCCTGCTCGGTGTACCGCTGTATCTGGACGCGCCGTCCACCACGGGCGTACCTGCGCTGGCGCTGGACGTCTGGCTGTCCTACGAGCTGCGCCGGGCCGGGTTCGACCCGAATGCGGTGTGGCCGCGGGCCACCGAGCCGCGCATCATGCCCAGTGCCATCGCCCACTTGCTCGAGGCGCTGCCCATCAAGGAACGTCAGCTCATCGAGCACCGGCTGCAACGCTCGATGAAGGGGGTGGCCGGGTCCAGCGCCAGTGTGCTCGGCAAGCATTACATGAAGCAGGTCGACATCGTGATGTCGGACTGGGATACCGGACCGGAGCTGCTGATCAGCACCAAGCGGATGGATTCCAGTTTCGGCAAGAACGCCGCCAACCGGGTCGAGGAGAGCTACGGCGATGCGAAGAATCTGCGGCTGCGCCACCCGCTTGCCGCGTTGGGCTTCGTCTACGGTCTGCGCTCGACCATCCTGACCACCGAACCGGACAAAGCCGAATGGCTGATCGACCTGCTGGCCAAGCTCGGCACCGAAGACGACGCCTACCATGCCGTCGCGCTCATCATGATCGACTACGACAGCGACGGCGCCCCGCCAGCCGAAGATGAGGTCGACAGCCTGGAAAAAGCAGAGCCGGACGCGCTTTTCGAGATCGTCGACGTCGAGACGGCGGCGGTGGATGCGGCGCTGGCGGCACTGCCGGACATCACCATCCGCCACGACACCGTGCCGCCCGAGCTGGCGCCGGCGCGCTTTCTGGCGACCATGGTCAACCGGGTGCTCGACACCACGCCGGTGACCAGGCACCGTGAGGCGAGGCTGCGCCGCCGCGAGGCCTGAGCCGGATGTTTGCTGACTCGGTACGCCTGCCTTCGGCACCGATCCGGTCGGCCCGTGTCAATAGTGCCGAAACTCGGTTGGGCAATGCCGGTGAGCGCTAATATTGCCGCCTACGTCAAGAAGGGACGGACGATGATGACCGGACCTACGGGCCTTTCCCGTATATTTGCTGTGGGCTTCCTGTGTGCGTCGGCGCTCCTTACGACGAGCGCGATGGCCGCGGCCGACGACACGATCGTCTGCGAGCCGGGCCAGATCGTCATCGACGGTCAGTGCAACGTGCCGCCCAACCCGGGCAACCACCCGCCCGACAATTCCGGCACGGGTGATCACAGCGGCGACGCCGGCCATCACTGACCGCTAGAGCACCTTCGAACTCGCCTTGGCCCGGGCCGACCACCGGCCGTCGGCGAACCCGACGGTGACCGGGTGTTCGAAGGCCGTCGTCACGTGATCGGTGGTGACGGTCTCCCGGGCCGCGCCGCTGGCGACGGTGCGGCCATGCGCGATGAGCAAGGCATGGGTGGTCGAGGTGGGCAGCTCCTCGAGGTGGTGGGTCACCAGGATCGACGCCATGTCCGGATGTGAAACATCCAGGGTGTCAAGCGTTTCCAGCAGCTGCTCGCGAGCGGCCACGTCCAGGCCGGTGGTCGGTTCGTCCAGCAGCAGGAGCTGCGGGTCGGCGATGAGGGCTCGCGCGATCAGCGTGCGGCCCCGTTCGCCCTGGGACAGGGTGGGCCACACCGACCCCGCGCGCGCCGACAGACCGACGGTGTCGATCAACTCGTCGGCGCGCGCCAGCTGTTCGGCGGACGCGCTCCAGCGGGCCGCGACGTCGATGGTGGCGGTGATGCCGGTGAGCACCACCTCGCGCACGGTCAACGGATACTGCAGCCGGTGCCGCGGATTCACGTGACCGATGGCGCGGCGCAGCACCGACAGGTCGGTCTTGCCCATCTGATTCCCGAGCACCCGGACCGTTCCGGTGGTCGGAAATGTCACGGCCGCACAGAATCCCAGCAAGGTGCTCTTGCCCGCGCCGTTGGGGCCGAGCAGGGCCCAGTGCTCGCCGGACTGCACGGTCAGCGAGATGCCGTCGATGATCTGCTTGCCGTCGCGGCGGAAGGTGACGTCGTCGATCTCGAGCACCGGTGTCATGTGAAGGACTCCATCAATGAGGTCAAGTGGGTACGGCTGGCGGCGGCGGCAGCCTCGGGGGAGCGGGCCGCGATGGCCTCGGCGAGTTCCTGGTGGCAGGCGTGGTCGGCGGCCGCCGAGAAGCCCGACTGCACCGGGGCGATCTTGAGCATGTCGATCATCGCGGGGCGCAACCGGGGCAGGAACGCGTCGAACAGCTGCAGCAGCACCTCGTTGTGCGCGGCGGCGATGACAGCGCGGTGGAACGCCATATCGGCGTCGACGTGCTCGGGCACCGATTGAGCCGGTACACCGCGGGCAGCCAAGGTGCGACGGATCTCGCGCAGATCGGCGGGTGTGCGCCGGGCGGCGGCCAGCGCGGCGGCCTCGGCTTCGATGGCGATGCGGGCCTCGACGACGGCGGCGATCGTGGTGCGCCGCAGCACGGTGTCCCAGTCCTCGGTGACGTCGGTGGCGGTGACGAAGACGCCTGCGCCCTGGCGACTTTCCAGCACACCCCGGCCGGCCAGCTCGCGGATCGCCTCGCGCAGCGTGGAACGACCCACCCCGAGTTGGGCCGCCAGCGTCGTCTCGCCGGGCAGCCGATGCCCCAGCGGCCACTCGCCGGCGCGGATACGCGCCAGCAGCAGTTGTGCCGCCTGGGCGGCCAGCGGATGGCGCTGGACCTGCCGAATCTGCGAAGCCACTCCGAACCTCTCTACTTGTCTGAGGAGTTGTGTACAGTGTAACCACCATGACGCGCCACCTCCTCCTTCGCCGCCTCGGCAGGGCCTGAACGACCGGCCCCCTGCCGTGGGGCCTCTCGTCGCGCCGGTCGAAACCTTCCTCGACCGAATGGAGAAACCCATGCACTGGAACCGTCAACAACCGTCACCGATGCCGTGGCACCGCTACGCCGACATCTATGACCGCGTGGACGTACCTCTGCGACAGCGAGATTGGCCCGACGCGCGGCTCACAGCGGCACCGCTGTGGGTGCCCGTCGACCTGCGCGACGGAAACCAGGCACTGGCCGAACCGATGGACCCGGCCCGCAAGCGCCGGTTCTTCGAACTGCTGGTCACCATGGGCTACAAGGAAATCGAGGTCGGCTACCCGTCCGCTTCACAGACCGACTACGACTTCGTCCGGCTCATCGCCGAAACCGATATCGCCCCGCCCGATGTCACCATCGTGGTGTTCACCCCGGCGCGGCGCGACCTGATCGAGCGGACCGTGGCATCGGTGCACGGCATCACCAACGACGTGGTCATCCACATGTACACGGCCACCGCCCCGGTGTGGCGGGACACCGTGTTGGGCAAGGACCGTGCCGACCTGCGCGAGCTGATCCTGGCCGGCGGCCGCGATGTGCTCGAGCTGGCCGGCGAGCTGCCGAATGTGCGGTTCGAGTTCTCTCCGGAGGTGTTCAACCTCACCGAACCCGACTACGTGCTGGACATCTGCGATGCCGTGACCGATCTGTGGCAGGCCACACCGGATCGCCCGGTGATCCTCAACCTGCCTGCCACCGTCGAGGTCGCCACCCCGAATGTCTACGCCGACCAGATCGAGTACATGCACCGCAATATCGCCCGCAGGGACAGCGTCATCCTGTCGGTGCACCCGCACAACGACCGGGGCACCGGCATCGCGTGTGCCGAACTGGCGGTGCTGGCCGGCGCACAGCGGGTGGAGGGTTGCGTGTTCGGCAACGGGGAGCGCACCGGCAATGTCGACATCGCCACCCTGGCGCTGAACCTGTACGCCCAAGGCGTCGATCCGGCCATCGACTTCTCCGATATCGACACGATCGCGCGGACCGTTGCGCACTGCACCCGCATGCCGATCCACGAACGCCATCCGTACGTGGGCGATCTGGTGCACACCGCCTTCTCCGGCACCCACCAGGACGCCATCAAGAAGGGCCTGGCCGAACACCGGGCCAGGGCCGTGGCAGCTGGCCGGTCCGAACGCGAGATCGATTGGCAGGTGCCGTATCTGCCTATCGACCCGGCCGATATCGGCCGCAGCTACGACGCGGTGATCCGGGTGAATTCGCAGTCCGGCAAGGGTGGCATCGCCTATCTGCTACACACCGAGTACGGGCTCGACCTGCCGCGGCGGCTGCAGATCGACTTCGCCCGCCACGTCCAGAATCGCACGGACGACAGCGGCACCGAGGTCACCGCCGCCGAGCTCTACGACCTCTTCGAGGCGACCTATCTCGACTCGAGCGGGCCGGTGCAGCTGAAGGACTGGCACACCGGCAGTGCCGGGGCCACCGAGATCACCCTCGTCGTCGACGGACACAGTCACACCAGCACCCATCACACGGGCGGACCGCTGGACGCGCTGACCCGTGCGCTGGCCGACGTCGGACATCCGGTCGAGATCCTCAGCCTCACCCAGCAATCCATCGGCGCGACCGCGGTCAGCTATCTGGAACACCGCACCGGGTGGGCATGCGGGCGCAGCGATTCGGTGTTGGGATCGTCGATGGCCGCGGTGCTGCGGGCGGTCAACGCGCCCTGAGCGCCTCCAGCGCCTTGTCGGCGTGGGTGTCCATGCTGAACTCGCTGGCAATCACCGCGAGGATGGTGCGGTCGGTGTCGATGACGAACGTGGTCCGTTTGACCGGCATCAGCTTGCCGAGCAAGCCACGCTTGACCCCGAACTGGGTGGCCACCACACCCTCGGTATCCGACAGCAGCGGGTAGTCGAAGCTCTGCTGGTCGGCGAACGTCGCCTGCTTGTGCACGGGGTCGGCGCTGATGCCCACCCGGGTCGCGCCGACGGCGGCGAATTCGGCGGCCAGGTCGCGGAAGTGGCAGGCCTCCTTGGTGCAGCCCGGCGTCATCGCCGCCGGGTAGAAGAACAGCACCACCGGTCCGTCGGCCAACAAACCGGACAGGCTGCGCACGGTGCCCGTCTGGTCGGGCAGCTCGAACTCCGCGACGGTGTCACCCGTGGTCAAGGCAGTCATGTTTCATCACGCTACTTGGCTGGGCCCGCCGGCAGATACGCACGCCGAGCTGACTGTGGTCCGTCTGGGAGGATTACCTCGTGCAAGAACATTCCCCGGTCGCTCCGCTCCAGCCCGCCGGATCACTGGCATCAACCACCTCACGCGAGGATTTCCGGGCGCTGGCGGCCGAGCACCGGGTGGTCCCGGTGACCCGCAAGGTGCTCGCCGACAGCGAGACCCCGCTGTCGGCGTACCGGAAGCTGGCCGCGAACCGCCCCGGCACCTTCCTACTGGAGTCGGCGGAGAACGGGCGGTCGTGGTCACGCTGGTCGTTCATCGGGGCCGGCGCGCCCTCGGCGCTGACGGTGCGTGACGGCGAGGCCGTGTGGCTGGGCAGCACGCCGCAGGGCGCCCCGTCCGGGGGTGACCCGCTGCACGCGCTGCGCAGCACGCTGGACCTGCTGGCCACCGCGCCGGTGCCCGGCCTGCCGCCGCTGTCCTCGGGCCTGGTCGGCTTCTTCGCCTACGACCTGGTGCGCCGGCTGGAGCGGCTGCCCGAACTCACGGTCGACGACCTGCACCTGCCCGACATGCTGCTGGTGCTGGCCACCGATATCGCCGCCGTCGACCACCACGAGGGCACCATCACGCTGATCGCCAACGCGGTGAACTGGAACGGCACCGACGAGCGGGTCGACTGGGCCTACGACGATGCGGTGGCTCGCCTCGATGTCATGACGGCCGCGCTCGGGGAGCCGCTGCATTCGTCGGTGGCCACCTTCTCCCGGCCCGCACCGCAGCACCGCTCACAGCGCACCGTCGACGAGTACACCGCCATCGTCGACAAGCTCGTCGGTGACATCGAAGCCGGCGAGGCGTTCCAGGTGGTGCCGTCGCAGCGGTTCGAGATGACCACCACCGCCGATCCCATCGACGTGTACCGGATGCTGCGGGTGACCAATCCCAGCCCCTACATGTATCTGTTCAACGCGCCCGACGCCGAAGGCGGCCTGGACTTCTCGATCGTCGGTTCCAGCCCCGAGGCCCTGGTCACCGTGCAGGACGGCAAGGCCACCACCCATCCGATCGCCGGCACCCGGTGGCGCGGTGCCACCGAGGAGGAAGACGTCCTGCTGGAGAAGGAACTGCTGGCCGACGACAAGGAACGCGCCGAGCACCTCATGCTCGTCGACCTGGGCCGCAACGACCTGGGCCGGGTATGCGAGCCCGGCACCGTGCGGGTCGAGGACTACAGCCACATCGAGCGCTACAGCCACGTCATGCACTTGGTCTCGACCGTCACCGGGCACCTGGCCGAGGGCCGCACCGCCCTGGACGCGGTGACCGCCTGCTTCCCGGCAGGCACCTTGTCCGGAGCACCGAAGGTGCGGGCCATGGAACTCATCGAGGAGGTCGAGCTGACCCGGCGCGGGCTGTACGGCGGGGTGCTCGGCTACCTGGACTTCGCCGGCAATGCCGACTTCGCGATCGCCATCCGCACCGCACTGATGCGCGGCGGCACCGCCTACGTGCAGGCCGGCGGTGGCGTGGTGGCCGACTCGAACGGGCCTTACGAGTACAACGAGTCCGCCAACAAGGCCAAGGCGGTGCTGGCCGCCGTGGCCGCCGCCGAGACACTGGTTGTGCCGTGATCCGGATCGCGCAGGCCCTGCTGGCGCTCGCGGCGCTGGCGTTGTGGGGTGCGTCGCGGCTGACATGGGTGCAGGTGCAGTCCTTCGACGGTCTCGGCCAGCCGAAGACCTCGACGCTGACGGGCGCCCAATGGTCGACGGCGCTGGTGCCGTTGGCACTCGTGCTGCTGGCCGCGGCGGTCGCGGCACTGGCCGTGCGCGGCTGGGCGCTGCGGCTGCTGGCGGTGCTGGTGGCCGTCTGCAGCGCCGCGCTGGCCTACCTGGGCATCAGCTTGTGGGTAGTCCGCGACATCGCGGTGCGCGGCGCCGACCTGGCGCAGGTCCCGGTCGCCGCGCTGGTCGGATCGTCGCGCCAGTACGTGGGCGCCGGGGTGACGGTGGCCGCGGCGGTGCTGACCCTGGCGGCCGCGGTGCTGCTGATCCGGTCCGCCGCTACTGCGCGCGGCACCAAGTACGTCGCACCGGCCGCCCGCCGGGACGCGGTGAACAGGGAAAGCACAGCGGACGCGATGTCGGAGCGGATGATTTGGGATGCGCTCGACGAGGGGTCGGACCCAACGGATCCGGACGCGGGTTCTGACACGAAGGGTCGGTGATCATCGGTGTGGTGCAGGCGACTAACCTCTAGGCAGATCAATCCGGGAGCGTCCCGGCCGACGGAGAAGGACGAGGGCTCATGAGTTCGGGGACCGTGCTCGACTCCATCATCGAAGGAGTTCGCGCCGACGTTGCCGCCCGTGAAGCCGCGGTTCCGTTCGCCGACATCAAACAGCGGGCCAAGGACGCGCCGCCGCCGCTGGACGTGATGGCGGCGTTGCGGGAGCCGGGCATCGGCGTCATCGCGGAAGTCAAGCGGGCCAGCCCGTCACGGGGTGAGCTGGCGTCCATCGCGGACCCGGCGGAACTGGCCAGGGCCTACCAGGACGGCGGCGCGCGGGTGATCAGCGTGCTGACCGAGCAGCGCCGGTTCAACGGTTCGCTCGACGACCTGGACGCGGTCCGCGCCGCGGTGTCGATTCCGGTGCTGCGCAAGGACTTCATCGTCGGGCCCTACCAGATCCACGAGGCCCGCGCGCACGGCGCCGACATGCTGCTGCTCATCGTCGCGGCCCTGGAGCAGGACGCGTTGGTGTCCATGCTGGACCGCACCGAATCGCTGGGCATGACCGCGTTGGTCGAGGTGCACACCGAGGAAGAGGCCGACCGCGCCCTGCAGGCCGGCGCCACCCTGATCGGGGTCAACGCCCGCGACCTCAAGACGCTCGAGGTCGACCGGGACTGCTTCGCCCGGATCGCCCCCGGGTTGCCCAGCAGCGTCATCCGGGTCGCCGAGTCCGGCGTGCGCGGCACCGCGGACCTGCTGGCCTATGCCGGCGCCGGCGCCGACGCGGTGCTGGTCGGCGAGGGCCTGGTCACCAGTGGTGACCCGCGCAGCGCTGTCGCCGACCTGGTCACCGCCGGTACCCATCCGTCCTGTCCCAAGCCTGCCCGGTAGATGACGAATATCGCAGATCAGGAACTGCCCCGCATGAGCGCGGCGGTGGCCGAACCCACCAGCCATGACCCCGACGCGAAGGGCCATTTCGGCGCCTACGGGGGCCGTCTGATCCCCGAGGCGTTGATGGCCGTCGTCGAGGAGGTGACCGCCGCCTATGACAAGGTGCGGCGCGATCAGGCCTTCCTCGATGAACTCGACCGGCTGCAGCGGCACTACACCGGCCGCCCGTCTCCGCTGTACGAGGCGGCCCGCCTTGCCGAGCATGCCGGGGGCGCACGGCTGTTCCTCAAACGCGAGGACCTCAACCACACCGGTTCGCACAAGATCAACAACGTGCTCGGGCAGGCGTTGCTGGCCAAGCAGATGGGCAAGACCCGGGTGATCGCCGAGACCGGCGCCGGTCAGCACGGGGTGGCGACCGCCACCGCCTGTGCCCTGCTGGGCCTGGACTGTGTCATCTACATGGGCGCGGTGGACACCGCGCGCCAGGCGCTCAACGTGGCCAGGATGCGACTGTTGGGGGCGCAGGTGATCTCGGTGGAATCCGGCTCGAAGACCCTCAAGGATGCGATCAACGAGGCGTTCCGGGATTGGGTGACCAATGCCGACGACACCTACTACTGCTTCGGCACCGCAGCGGGCCCGCACCCGTTCCCACTCATGGTGCGCGATTTCCAGCGCATCATCGGGATGGAGACCCGGGCACAGATCCTGGAACAGGCCGGCCGGCTGCCGGATGCGGTGACCGCGTGTGTGGGCGGCGGGTCCAACGCGATCGGGGTGTTCCACGCCTTCATCGACGATCCCGGCGTACGTCTGATCGGTTTCGAAGCCGCCGGGGACGGGGTGGAGACCGGCAGGCATGCCGCGACCTTCGCCGGTGGATCGCCGGGAGCCTTCCAGGGCTCGTTCTCCTACCTGCTGCAGGACGAGGACGGACAGACCATCGAATCCCATTCGATCTCAGCGGGTTTGGACTATCCGGGCGTCGGTCCCGAGCATGCCCTGCTCAAGGACGTCGGCCGCGCCGAGTATCGGCCGATCACCGACACCGAGGCGATGGACGCCTTCTCCCTGCTCAGCCGCACGGAGGGGATCATCCCGGCCATCGAGTCCGCCCACGCGGTGGCCGGTGCGCTGAAACTCGGCGTGGAACTCGGGCCGTCGTCGGTGATCGTGGTGAACCTGTCCGGTCGCGGTGACAAGGACGTCGAAACCGCAGCGAAATGGTTCGGTCTGATGGACGGTGACGCGTGAGCCGATTGGGTCCCTTGTTCGACACGTGTCACACCGAGGGGCGTTCCGCACTGATCGGCTACCTCCCGACCGGCTATCCCGATGTGGACACGTCCATCGAAGCGATGGTGGCGCTTGTCGAATCCGGTTGTGACATCGTCGAAGTGGGTGTCGCGTATTCGGATCCGGGAATGGACGGGCCGACCATCGCCAGAGCGACCGAGGTCGCGCTGGCCGGTGGTGTACGGGTGCGTGACGCGCTGCGGGCCGTCGAGGCCATCAGCAACGCCGGCGGGCGGGCCGTGGTGATGACGTATTGGAATCCGGTGATGCGTTGGGGCGTGGACGCTTTTGCGCGCGACCTGGCGGCGGCCGGTGGGGCGGGGTTGATCACCCCGGATCTGATCCCGGACGAGGCGGGGGACTGGTTGGCGGCCTCCGAGCAGCACGACCTGGACCGCATCTTCCTGGTGGCGCCGTCGTCCACCCCGGAGCGGCTGGCCGCCACGGTGCAGGCCTCGCGCGGGTTCGTCTACGCCGCGTCGACGATGGGTGTGACCGGTGCCCGTGATGCGGTGTCCAATGCTGCTCCGGACTTGGTGCAGCGGATCAGGGAAGTGTCCGACATTCCGGTCGGGGTCGGCCTCGGTGTGCGCTCGCGCGAACAGGCCGCCGAGATCGGCGCCTATGCCGACGGGGTGATCGTCGGATCGGCGCTGGTATCCGCGCTCGACGCCGGTGTCCCCGCGCTGCGGGCGCTGACCGCGGAGCTGTCCGAGGGTGTCCGGCAGGGGATTCCTGCATGACCGAGACGATCCTGGCTTATATCCCGAGCCCGGCGCAGGGTGTGTGGCATATCGGCCCGGTGCCGATTCGCGCGTATGCGCTGTGCATCATCTCCGGCATCGTCGCTGCGTTGATCATCGGCGACCGCCGGTGGGTGGCCCGCGGCGGTGAGCCGGGCGTCATCTACGACATTGCGTTGCTGGCGGTGCCGTTCGGGCTCGTCGGCGGCCGGCTGTACCACGTCATGACCGACTGGAAGACGTACTTCGGCGACGGGGGCGCCGGCTTGGGTGCGGCGTTCCGGATCTGGGACGGCGGCCTGGGAATTTGGGGCGCGGTGGCACTCGGCGCCGTCGGCGCCTGGATCGCCTGCCGGATGCGCGATATTCCGTTGCCGGCCTTCGGTGATGCCATTGCGCCGGGGATCATCCTGGCCCAGGCGATCGGGCGGTTGGGCAACTACTTCAACCAGGAGCTGTACGGCCGAGAGACCACGGTGCCGTGGGGCTTGGAGATCTACGAGCGGCGTGACGCCAGCGGTGCGCTGAACACCCTCAACGGCGTGTCCGACGGGCAGCTCGTCGCGGTGGTGCACCCGACGTTCCTGTACGAGTTGTTGTGGAACCTGCTGATCTTCGCGCTGCTGTTGTGGATCGACAAGCGGTTCAACCTGGGGCACGGGCGGTTGTTCGCGCTGTACGTGGCCGGATACTGCGTGGGCCGGTTCTGGGTCGAATTGATGCGCAGTGACCCCGCGTCCATGCCCGTCGACGGCATCCGGGTGAACACGTTCACCTCGACGTTCGTGTTCATCGCGGCGGTGGTGTACATCATGGTCGCGCCGAAGGGCAGGGAAGCTCCGGAGTCGTTGCGCGGCAAGCAGGATACGGACGAGGAGTCCCCGGTCGAGGACATCCTGGCCAAGGAGCTCGCAACCGTCGGTGCGACCACCGGTGTGGTGGCGGCAGCGACGGTCGCCGGTGATGCCGAGGATGAAGATGCGGCCGCGGTGGGCGATACCGACGAGGTAGCCGAGGACGCTGCCACCGGGGATGCTGCCACTGCGGATGCCGCCGCCGAGGAGGTGGCGGAGGAGGCCGAGGCCGCGGACGAGGCCGAAGAGCCCGTCGATGCCGACACTCTCGAGGTGGCCGAAGAGCCGGTTGACGAGGATGACGACCCGTTCGACGTGGGCCACGAGCTGGAGGCGGCCGCGGAGTCGCTGGCTGCCGAGCGCGAGGCCGAGGCTGAGGCGGCCGACGAGGCGACGGAAGAAGAGGATTCCGCGGCCGAGGAACCCGTCGAAGAGGCGCAGACTCCGGCTGAGCCACAACCCGAGGCCGAAGCCGAGCCCGAGGAGGCGGACGATGCCGACGCCGACGAAGAGCTCGAGGTAGAGCACGTCGAGCCCGAGGCGCAGGACCAGCCCGAGGAGCCTGCCGACGAGGAAGCCGAGCCGTTCGATATCGGCCACGAGCTGGAGGCGGCCGCGGAGTCCCTGGCAGCTGAGCACGAGACCGCCGACGACCAGGACGCCGCCGACGACGGCGAGGACGACACCGCCGACGAAGCCGAACCGGCCGTCGAGGACAGTGCCCAAGCGGCCGAAGCCCCAGCGACCGGAGCCGAAGCCTCGGAAGGTGATTCCCCGGCCGAACAACCCGTCGACGACAAGCCGGAGCCCGCCGCGCCACAACCTGCGGCCGTCGAACCGCCACGCCGCACTCCTCGTTGGTGGCGACGCAACAACGGCTAACCCAGCTCAAGCCAGGTGCGTACGCAGCCTGTCCCGCGACCACTGAGTGAGCCGGAAGTTGCCGTCCCGAATGATCGCAACGGCAACGTCATCCGCAACAAGGCCCGAGTGGTCCGTTGCGGAGAAGTGATACTCGCCTTCCGGTGTGCTGCAGCTCAACGATTCCATCGCAGCCCGGATCACATCGGGGGCCTCGCTGCCGGCCGCTTCGACGGCCGCCGCGATGAGCATGGTGGCGGTGTAACCATCGACGGCGAACTGCGAAGGCGCGATACCGTGGTGACGCTGGAATGGCTCGGTGAATGAGTCGATCGCCGTGCAGATCGCTGACGGCGGCAAGTCCGCCCTGACACTGACCAGTGAGGTGGCCACGACAATGCCGTCAGCCGCCGCGCCGACCTCGGACACGAACGCCGGGCTTGCGGCGCCCAATCCGGCCACCAGCGGAATGTCCACACCAGCGGCCCGGAACGCCCGCGCCAAGCCGGTCGCCGGCGGACCCGTCACCCATGCCATCACGGCCTGGGCAGGGCTGTCGGCGACCGCGGCCAGCGTCGGCTCGAAGTTCTCGGTATTGACCCGTACCGCCTGCACCGTCACGGCTTCGATCCCAAACCGCTCCAGCATGTCTTGTTGAGCCGCCCAGGCTTCCCGGTTGAACGCGCTGTCGGCGTCGAACACCACTGCGAGCTCGCCGACACCGCTGTCGCTGAGGTATCGCAGTAGTTGGGTGGCAACAAGATGCCCGGTGGGTGGCGTCATGAAGACATACGGCCAAACCGGGGCGACCTGGGTATGCGCCGCACCGGTCGACACATAGACGACGCGCAGCCGGTCGGTGTGCTCCAACACAGCAAGACTCGCGTTGGAGAACGACGTCCCGATGACTGCAACTGCGCCGTGTTCGACGAGCCGACGGTAGGCTTCGACGGCGCCCTGGGGCATGCTGCGGTCGTCCTCGATGCACAACGCCACGGGCCGGCCCAGGACTCCGCCCGCATCGTTCAACTGCGCGACCGCAAGCTCCGAGCCATCCCGGTTCTCCGACCCCATGTAATTGGAGCCGCTCAGCGACGCCACCTGACCGAATACGATCGGGCGCTGCGTCGAATGCATGACCAAGGCTAACAACCGATTACGGGTCGTCGCCTCCGACGTTCCCATCCGATCTGCGGAGCAGTTCTTCGGGGTGGAAGTGGTGGTTGGTGCGGTCTTGGCCGGTGTCAAGCAGTGCCGGCGGATGCCATTGGGCACGGCCGGTGGTGGGGTCGATGGTGGTGGTCCATCCGGATCGGTAAGCCAGTCGGTTGTCGGGGCCGCAGCCCAGCACGATCGTGTCAGCGTTGGTTTCACCACCTGCGGACCAGTCGAGCCCGGCGTGGTTCGCCTGGCAGCGGTCGGCGGGGGCGAAGCAGCCGGGGCGTGTGCAACCGCGGTCCCGGGCGATCGCGACCAGGCGTTGAGCCTTGGAGGCCAGGCGTTTCGTGCGGCCAAGATAGAGCGGCTCGGCGGTGTGCTGCTTGAACACCAGCAGATAGTGGTGGGCGTGGGCGGCGAGCCGGATGAGGTCGGGAATGGGGATCTTGACTCCGCTGCTGCTGCGGGCGACGCCCGCGCCGTCCTCCAGTTCGGCCAATGTCGTCGAGACGACAACGGTGACCGGCAACCCGTTATGTTGGCCGAGCCGCTTGGACATCAGGATGTCCCGGCACATGGTTTTGAACGCATCGTGGCTGCGACGGGCCGGGCTACGGGTGTCGCGTTCGGCGGCCTCGGCCTGCCGTTGTGCGGCATCCATCTCCGGCGGCTCGTCGGGATCGAGCGGGTTGGGCGTGGGATTGGCGAGTGGTTCGGTATCGGCGGGGTTGTTGATACCGGGTGCCGCCCAGACGGATTCAATGGCTTTGAAGTAAGCGGCGGCCTCGGCGTCCACATGGCCCGACAGGCGATGCAGCCCGTCGGCGTCCTGAGGTCCCAGCCGTAGACCCGGTTGGTGGGCGGCCAGGTCCGGGCCGGACCCGTCCTGGTCAAGCAGATACAGCATCTCGGCGCCGACGTCTTTGACCGTCTCGGGCGGGTTCGCGGCCGCAATACCCACCAGGGTGCGTTCCCACTCTGCGCGATCGGTCGCGGTGGTGTAACGCTCGGATTTGCGCAGTACGTCGCGGATGTGGCCGGCGTGCTCGAGCGTGATCACCCCGGCTGCCAGTGCCTCGGCACACGCCGGCAGTAGCGGTTCCAGGACTTCACCACCGATCACATGACGCGGCCCGAGGTGCTCGGCATCCTGCACCCTGGCTTTGGCCTGGGCCTGGCTGATGCCCAGGCGTAAGGACAGGATGTCCGGCCAGGATTTGCCGCCCATCTCCCGGGCGGTGGCCTGGTTCTGCAGTGCAGCCAGGATGCGGTGGTCGGCAGAGGCGGCGATGCGGGCCTGCCGTTCCCGGCGCGATTGCAACGCCAGTAACTCGGCGACCGAGAAGCAGGTGAAATCCATGCCGGCGAGCTGTTCGGCGGCAGTGTCGACGGCATCGAAGGCGGCCGACACCACCTCCCGATCAGCCACCGATTTCGCAAGCATGTTCGAATGCTAGCGGGCGGAGGTGACGGCGTCAGAAGTTATCCACAGGGCCAAAAACTATCCACAACAACCGTTTTCAGTCTTGCGCTGAAGCTCAAAGAGTGATCTGGATCTGCCCGTCCACCTCGGCGACGTCATAGCTGCGCACCGGATCACCACCGCCGGCCTCGGCACCCGTGCACAGGTCGAAGGTCGAACCGTGCAACGGACACACCACCACCCGGTCGTCCGCCAGACCGTCGGCCAGTGGTCCGCCCTTGTGCGGGCACACCGCGTCCACCGCGCGCAGCGAGCCGTCGCGCAGCCGGAACACCGCGATCTGAGCGTGGTCGACGGTGAACGCGCGACCCTCCCCAACGGGAATCTGGGAGACCGGCCCCAAATCCATCAGCGGGGCCCTCGGCTCTTCGCGCAAGCGCTCATCGCACCGGAACCTGGGGGAGCGGCAGCAGCGGCAGCGCCGAACGGAACTGGCCCTCGCTCACCGGCTTCTGCCCGTCCAGCCACGGATCCCGGTACGCGTCGATCGATTTCTGCATCCGCGCATCCAGGCCCTCGGCCCAGCCGTGCACGTCGTCGACGACCACCGCGCGAATGTGCTCGATTCCCACCCGTGGCACCCACGCGTAGGTGCGCTCGAGCCAGTTGGCATCCTCCCGGTAGTACTGCAGGAAACGCCCGGTCAGCGTCATCACCGTGGCCGGATCATCCACCACCGCAAGCAGATCCCCCTTGCGGATATGGGCGCCGGCCGCCCCACCGACGTAGATTTCCCAGCGGCCGCCGTCGACAGCCACCACGCCCAGGTCCTTGCACAGCGCCTCGGCGCAATTGCGGGGACACCCGGTCACCGCCAGCTTCATCTTCGCCGGACTGGCCAGCCCTTGGTAGCGCTCCTCCAACGCGATGCCCAGGGCGGTCGAGTCGCCGAGGCCATAACGGCAGAAGTCGCTTCCCACACAGGTTTTCACGGTGCGGAAACTCTTGCCATAGGCATAACCCGACGGCATGCCCAGATCGGCCCACACCGCGGGCAGATCCTCCTTGCGGACGCCCAACAGGTCGATGCGCTGACCTCCGGTGCACTTGATCATCGGGATCGCATACTTGTCGGCCACATCGGCGATCTTGCGCAACTGTTCGGAGCTGGTCACCCCGCCCTTCATCTGCGGCACCACCGAGAAGGTGCCATCCCGTTGGATGTTGGCGTGTACCCGGTCGTTGATGAACCGGGCGTCCCGCTCGTCGACGAACTCGTCGGCCCACATCATCTCCAACAGCGAGGCCAGCGCCATCTTGGACCCCGCGTCGACGCGCCCGTCCGGGGCCAGGGCGGCGAAGACCGATGACACCGAATGCAGCTGCAGGTCCCGGATCAAGGCCATCAAGGATGGCTTGTCGTACGGCACTCCCGGCACGTACCAGGAAGCCGACGCATCCTCGGTGACGGCGCCGCCGGCCGCCCACTCGACGACCTGCCCGACGAGCTCCTTGCACGAACCGCAGCCCTTGCCCGCCTTGGTCTTGGCCATCACGCCCGACACCGTGGTCTCACCTGAGCGCACACAGGCCACCAAGGCACCCTTGGACACCCCATTGCAGTTGCACACCTGCGCATCGTCGGACAGCTCTGAAACACCAACGGCCACTTCGGGTGTGCCGATATCGAACATCAGCGAGACGCGCTCGTCGGGCAGCGGCAACCCACTGTCGAAGGCCTGCGTCAGGAACGACACCTTGGACACATCGCCGACCAGCGTGGCGCCCACCAGTTTGCCGTCGCGGATGACGATGGTCTTGTAGACGCCGTGCCGCGGTTCGGAGTACTGCACGAACTCGTCATCGGGCAGCTCGGGGGTCTTGATACCCATCGACGCCACGTCGACACCGGCCACCTTGAGTTTGGTCGCGGTGCGCGAACCCCGATAGGCCGCGGTCGTATCGGTGCCGGTGAGATGGTCGGCCAGCACAGTGGCCTGTTCCCACAACGGCGCCACCAGCCCGTACACCTGACCGCGGTGCTGAGCACATTCGCCGACGACATAGACGCGATCGTCGTCGACAGAGCGCATATGGTCGTCGACGACGATGGCCCGTTCCACCGTGAGCCCTGCCCGTTGCGCCAGGCCGACATTGGGCCGGATGCCCGCGGCGATGACCACCATGTCGCAGTGCACGGTGCTGCCGTCGGAGAACACGATCCCGGCCAGCTTGCCGTCCTCGCCGAGCAGCACCTCGGTCGTGCGCTTGTCGGTGTGCACGGTGATGCCGATGCCCTCGACCGACCGGCGCAGGATGGCGCCCGCCGCGTCGTCGAGCTGCGCGTTCATCAGGGTGGGACCGGCATGCACCACCTCGACAGTGAGTCCGCGATTCTGCAGTCCCCGTGCGGCTTCCAGCCCGAGCAGCCCGCCACCGATCACCACGGCTTTGGTCCGGTTGGCCGCCTCCGAGATCATCCCCATGCAATCGTCGAGGGTGCGAAAGCCGAACACGCCGTCGGTCAGTGTCTTGTCATCGGCCCACAGGCCCGTCATCGGGGGAAAGAACGACCGGCTTCCTGTGGCCAGGATCAAGGCGTCATAGCGCATGGTGGTGCCGTCGTCGGCGTGCACCAGCCGGGCATACGTGTCCAACCGCACGATCCGTACCCCGGCCCGCAGGTCGATGGCGTTGTCGGCGTACCAGTCCAGCGCGTTGAGATAGATCTCGGCCGAGTCATCGCTGCCGGCAAGCACATTCGACAGCAGAATCCTGTTGTAGTTGCCGTAGGGCTCGTCACCGAACACGGTGATGTCGAACGACTCGCCGCCGCCGCGGGCCAGGATCTCCTCGATCGCCCGGACCCCGGCCATCCCATTTCCGACGACGACCAGACGGCGCTTCACGGGATCTCCACCACACCGAAATCGACGACGACGGTACCGGACACGCCGGCCGGCGCCGCGACGTGGAGTTCCAACACGGTGTCAGCGAGCAGATCCTCGACCACCCGGAGCGCCACATGGGTGGCTCCCTTGGCGCCGATGGGGAAGAAGCGCATCGGCTGGCCGTCCCGGAACAGCACGACCGTGACCAACTCGTCGGTCGAGTTCCCGCCTCGGAAGTACACCGGCTGGGTGACGGAGCCCGGCGGCACCACGTACCGCAACGACGGGTGCAACAGAACCGGTTTGTCCAGACCGACTCCCTCGAATGCGAAGGCGCCCTGCAAGAAACGTGGTGCACTGCCATCGCTCATGCTTCAGCGAAGCTAGGGCCCAAATGTTTCCTAATCGTTTCCCCGGTGCAACGCCGATGAATACCGTTGCGCACGACGGGTACTGCCGGCCGTGTGAGTAGGTGTTGACAAACCCGACACGGTGGTGCAATCGGTGCGGAATCGCGCGGGCCTAATTTTCTGGACAACCGATCCACACCTGGGAGGGACCTCCGTGACCATTCTGACCCGCGACCGTGACATCGAGCACTGGGACGCCGAGGACGTCGAGGCCTGGGAAGCCGGCGGAAAAAAGACTGCGAACCGCAACCTGATCTGGTCGGTCTTCGCCGAGCACGTCGGCTTCTCGGTGTGGTCCATCTGGTCGGTGATGGTGCTGTTCATGCCGCAGAACGTGTACCACATCGACGCCGCAGGAAAGTTCTATCTGGTGGCCGTTCCGACGTTGGTCGGCGCCTTCATGCGGATCCCCTACACCGTCGCCCCGGCGCGTTTCGGCGGGCGCAACTGGACGATCGTCAGCGCACTGCTGCTGCTCATCCCGACGCTGCTCACCTGTTGGGCGATGAAGAACCCAGGCACCACCTACACCCAGTTCCTCGTGATCGCCGCGTTCGCCGGATTGGGCGGCGGCAACTTCGCCTCGTCCATGACCAATATCAACGCCTTCTATCCGCAGCGGCTCAAGGGGTGGGCGCTGGGCCTGAACGCCGGTGGTGGCAACATCGGCGTCCCCGTCATCCAACTGATCGGCCTGCTGGTGATCGCCACCGTGAGCAACACCGCACCCGAGGTCGTCTGTGCCATCTACCTTGTGTTGATCGGGTTGGCGGCCGTCGGTGCCGCGCTGTTCATGGACAATCTGCGCAACCAGAAGTCCAACATGGGCGCCATGATCGAGGCGATGCGGTACAAGCACTCTTGGGTGATGAGCTTCCTGTACATCGGCACCTTCGGTTCGTTCATCGGCTTCAGCTTCGCGTTCGGGCAGGTGCTGCAGATCAACTTCCTGGCCGGCGGTTCCACCGCGGCGCAGGCCTCGCTGCACGCCGCGCAGATCTCGTTCCTGGGCCCGCTGCTGGGTTCCATCTCACGGCCGTTCGGCGGTAAACTCGCCGACCGCATCGGAGGCGGCAAGATCACGCTCTACGTCTTCGTCGCGATGATGTTCGCGGCCGGGATCCTGGTGACCGCAGGCATGCTCGACGATGCGCACAAGGGTGCGCCCACCGGTGGCCAGATGACCGCCTATGTCGTCGGCTTCATCCTGCTGTTCATCCTCTCCGGCCTGGGCAACGGTTCGACCTACAAGATGATCCCGTCCATCTTCGAGGCCAAGGCGGCCGACCACGACGAGTGGAGCCGCGAGGAGAAGGCGTCCTGGTCGCGCCGGATGTCCGGCGCCCTGATCGGCTTCGCCGGTGCCGTCGGCGCCCTGGGTGGCGTGTTCATCAACATCGTGCTGCGGGCCTCGTACGTGAGCGACGCGAAGTCGGCGACCAACGCCTTCTGGGTGTTCCTCGGTTTCTACGTCGTGTGCGCGGTCGTCACGTGGTTTGTCTTCCTGCGCATCGCGCCGGTCAAGGACAAGGTGGCCGACTCCGTTCCGGAGTCCGTCGCAACGGCCTGACCAGGAATAACTCGGCCTCACAGGGCGTCAACCGCACTGTGAGGCCGAGTTTTCCTCGCGCTAACGTCGCCTCAAAGGAACCGGAACAGTGGCAGAACACGATGTCACCATGTCGGTGAAAACGCGGACCGCGTGCTCGTACTGCGGGGTCGGCTGTGGCATCGAGGTCACCACCAAGGCCGACCAGCTCAGCGGGTTGCCGGTGATCGCACAGATCAGCGGCGACAAGTTGCACCCGACCAATTACGGCCGGTTGTGCACTAAGGGGGCCACGCACGCCGAGTTGATGGCCGCCACCGACGGCAGGCTGTCCACCGCGCTGGTCCGCTCGGAGCGCGGCGCCGAACCGGTCTCCACCCCGGTCGACGAGGCGGTCGCCGAAGCGGGACGCCGGCTGCGCGCCATCGTCGACGAACACGGTCCCGACGCCGTCGCGCTGTACGTGTCCGGCCAGATGTCGATCGAGGCCCAGTACCTGGCGACCAAACTCGCCAAGGGGTATCTGCGCACCGTGCACATCGAATCGAACTCGCGGTTGTGCATGGCCAGCGCGGGGACCGGTTACAAGCAGTCCCTCGGCGCGGACGGTCCGCCCGGTTCGTACACCGATTTCGACCACGCCGACCTGTTCATCGTCATCGGCGCCAACATGGCCGACTGCCATCCGATCCTGTTCCTGCGCATGGCCGACCGCATCAAGGCCGGGGCCAAACTCATCGTCGTCGACCCCCGGCGCACCGCCACCGCGGACAAGGCCGACCTCTACCTGCCGATCAAGCCGGGTACGGATTTGGCCCTGCTCAACGGCTTGCTGCACCTGTTGGTCGAAAACGGCGATATCGACCGGGAATTCATCGCCCAGCACACGCAGGGCTGGGAGGCCATGCCGGCCTTCCTCGCCGACTACACTCCCGAGCGAGTTAGCACCATCACCGGCATCGCCGAAGGCGACATCCGCACCGCGGCAACGATGATCGCCGAGGCGGGCGACTGGATGACCTGCTGGACCATGGGCCTGAACCAGAGCACCCACGGCACCTGGAACACCAACGCGATCTGCAATCTGCACCTGGCGACCGGCGCCATCTGCCGGCCCGGCAGTGGCCCGATGTCGCTGACCGGCCAGCCGAATGCCATGGGCGGACGCGAAATGGGTTACATGGGTCCGGGTTTGCCCGGTCAGCGGTCGGTGCTGTCGGCCGACGACCGCGCGTTCTGCGAGGACCAGTGGGGACTGGAACGCGGCACCATCCGCACCGACGTCGGGCCCGGGACGGTCGCGATGTTCGAGCAGGCGGCGGCGGGAGACATCAAGGCGTGCTGGATCATCTGCACCAATCCCGTCGCATCGGTGCCCAATCGCACGACGGTGATCACCGGCCTGGAGGCGTGCGAACTCGTCATCACCCAGGACGCCTATCAGGACACCGCGACCAACCGGTATGCCGACATCGTGCTGCCGGCCACGTTGTGGGCCGAATCGGACGCGGTGATGATCAACTCCGAACGCAACCTGACGCTGCTGCAACAGTCGGTGCCGCCCCTGGGTGAGGCGCGCCCGGACTGGGAACTGATCTGTGGGGTGGCCGAACACCTGGGCTTCGGCGACGATTTCGAGTACAAGTCGAGCTCGGACATCTTCGACGAGATCCGCCGGTTCGCCAATCCGCGCACCGGGTACGACCTGCGCGGCGCCAGCTACGACCGGCTGCGCGAGACGCCACTGCAGTGGCCCTGCCCACCGGAGGATGCCGCGGACCGCCACCCCATCCGGTACCTCAACGACGGGGTGTCCCAGACGCTGTTCGTCGACGAGAACGGTCACCGGCCGCGGCTGGCGTTCGCGACACCGTCGCGCAAGGCGGTCTTCCTCGCCCGGCCGCACATGGACGCCGAGGAGCTGCCCGACGAGGACTACCCGATGGTGCTCAACACCGGACGCCTGCAGCATCAGTGGCACACCATGACCAAGACCGGGCGGGTGGCCAAGCTCAACAAACTCAACGGTGCGCCGTTCGTCGAGATCCACCCCGAGGACGCCGCAGCGGCGGGCATCACCGGGCACTGCCAGGTGGAGCTGACCTCGCGGCGCGGGCGGGCGGTGCTGCCACCGGTCATCACCGACCGGGTGCAACCGGGCAACGTATGGGTGCCGTTCCACTGGAACGACGAGCACGGTGAGTACCTGACCGTGAACGCGCTCACCAACGACGCAGTCGACGCCGACTCGCTGCAACCCGAATTGAAGGTCTGTGCGGTCGCGCTGCGGCCCGTTGCGCCGGCCCTGCCCACCGCGGCCGATCACCCGCTCGCCGAGGCGCTCGGATTGCAAGGTTTCACCATGGAACTGACCGACGACGAAAAGGTCTATATCGCAGGCTTTCTGGCGGCTCTCGGCAACGGCCCGGAGGGTGTTCCGGTGCTTCCGGGCGCGGCGCCGGTCCGCCCTCAGACCCGGTTGTGGATCGACGGACTGCTGGCCGGTATGCATTCCCGGGCCGGGACATCCTCGGCGGTGCTGGAGCCGACCGCGCCCGGCCCATTGGTGCTGTGGGCGTCACAGACCGGCACCGCCGAGGAGTTCGCGGCCACGGTGGCCGGCCGGCTGACCGGTGCACGCCTGGTGACGATGAACGACGTGACGCTCACCGAACTGGCGGTGGCCACCGAAATCGTAGTCGTGACAAGCACCTTCGGTGACGGCGGCCCGCCGGACAACGGCGCCGACTTCTGGCAGCGGCTGGCCTCGGACGCTGCTCCGACGCTGCCCGGCCTGCGGTATGCGGTGCTGGGGATCGGCGACAAGTCCTACGACAACTTCTGCGGCCACGCCAAGGCGCTGGACGCCCGGCTGGCCGACCTCGGGGCGACCCGGCTTCTGGACCGGGTCGAGTGCGAGGCATATGACGACGAACCGATGAGCGCGTGGGCCGGTCAGGTCGCCGGGCTCGTCGGCGGCGCAGCCGAAACCGGCAGTGCGGCTGTCCCGATCACGCCGTCCCCGAGTGCGCAGCCGCTGACCCGCAACGCGCCGCTGCTGGCGCCGCTGAGCCGCAACATCCGGCTCACGCCGGAGTCGGCGCAAAAAGAGGTGCGCCAGTTCGGCTTTGACATCTCCGAGCACGGGGCGAGCTATGCAGCAGGTGACTCGCTCGGCGTGTTCGTCACCAACTCCGACGATGCGGTGGCCACCTGGCTGGCCTGCACGGGGTTGACCGGCAACGAGATCATCGAGGTCGACGGTGCGGACACCGACCTGCGCAGCGCCCTGACCTCGAGCTACGACATCTGCCGGATCACGCCGAACCTGCTGCGCTTCATCGCCGACCACCGGCCCAAGGCCGCCAAACGGCTGCGCGGGCCCAGGGCCGAGCTGGACACCTGGCTGGACGGGCGCAACGCTCTCGACATCGTCGAGGAGTTCGGGGTGCGGGCTGCGCCGGAGGAGTGGCAGGACGCGCTGGTGCGGCTGACCCCGCGGCAGTACTCCATCAGTTCTAGCCCGCTGGTGAGTCCGACCGAAGTCCAACTGACGGTGTCGGTGGTGCGCTACCGCAGTGCCCGCGGGGCGTTGCGGCACGGGGTGGCCTCGACCTTCCTGGCCGACCGCGCGCACGCCGCGCCGGTGTTCATCCAGCGGTCACCAAACTTTCGGCCGCCCGCCGAATCTCGGACGCCGATGATCATGGTGGGGCCGGGCACCGGGATCGCGCCGTTTCGCGCCTTCCTGCAGGAACGGCGTGCGCTCGGTCACACCGGCCGCAACTGGCTGTTCTTCGGTGACCAGCACCGCTCCGAAAACTTCTACTACCGCGATGATTTGGAGCACATGGTCGCCGACGGGCTGCTCAACCACCTGGACCTGGCGTTCTCCCGGGACCAGGCCAAGCGGGTCTACGTGCAGCACAAGATGCTCGACGCCGGCGCCGAACTGTGGCGGTGGCTGGAGGGTGGCGCACATTTCTACGTGTGCGGTGATGCCACTCACATGGCCAAGGATGTCGACGGCGCGCTGACCGCGATCATCCGCAGGCACGGCGGCCTGTCTGACGAGCAAGCACACGATTACAAGCGCGAACTGGTGGCCGAAAAACGTTATGTACGCGACGTCTACTGAGCCGGTACCTGCAGAATAAATCGCTCGCCCTGATTGTTACTACGACGTAACACTGAGCTATGCCCGGACCGCGAGGGCGGATCGGGGAAGGGGAGAGATACCGATGAGTTGGCAACGAGGCGATGTCGTCACCGCCTGCCGGCAGATCGAGGAGATGGATGTTCCGGCAGTGCCCGAAGGGACCGAAGGCACCGTCGAGAGCACGACGGTATTCGGCAGGCCCAAGCGAGTGTGCTTCACCGTGCGCACGATCTGGGGCAAGAAGCGGGCGTGCGTGAACGTGCACCGCGGGGACGTGGGCTAGCACCAGAAGAGGAGAGAGGTACCTGATCGGCAATGGCGCCGGTCGGGTACCTCTGTCATATGACGGGGAGAGAAAACGCCCGGGGCGTTCTTTTCTCTCGCCTCAGTCGGGTGTGCTCGCCGCTTCGCGGCTCAGCACACTCCATCGGCTCGGAAAAGAACGCGGGGCGTCCTTTTCCTCTCGCCTCAGTCGGGTGTCCGAGGGGGGACTTGTCCGTCTACGACACGGGTCGTGGTCTGGCGATTGGGGCGCTGACCGCTTCGGTCAAGCATCGGCCCACGTTTTTCGCTCAATCGCCACGCCGAGGAGCTCGCCCATCGGGCGGCCAGCCGTCGGTACCGGACTCAAGTGGAATATTCAGGGATCGAAGCAGGATTGAAAAGAGCCGCCAATTGGCGATTGCTCCGACAAGTTCGACTAAAACCGCGTGATCGCTATTGAATGCCTTCTGGCACGCAGCCCAGTTTTCCTCGGAGATGACCCCGTCGCGTACCACATCATCGGTCGCTGCGAGGACCGCACGTTCGACTGGCCCGAGGCTTTCGGAATTCTGCCAGTCGCGCACCGCGAGGAGATCATGCTCAGGCACGCCGAGCAGTGTGGCGATTCGCCAATGTTGGGTCCATTCGTATTCGGAGCCGGTGATCCAGCCGATGCGCATGATGACCAGCTCGCGTAGCCGCGCGTCAAGGGAACCGCGGAAGAGTAACGCGTCGAGCAGCCCGTGCAGCGCAACTGCCACACGCGGCTGATGAAGTGCCACGCGGAATACCGACAGGTCTGCCAACTCTTCGGGCAACCCACATTCGGCAGCCCGCAGCTGGGCCTGCTCGCGGTCGAGCATCGGTACGCGTTCCGCCATGGTCACGGGTGGCCCTCTCTGTTGAACCTCTGCATGCCGTCAGGGCGTGGGCAAGAAGACGTTGTGCAGCGCCGCGCTCGTTCGGGCATTTTCGTCTGCAAGCGAAGTGAGCAGCGGCGCGAGCCCAGCGAATCCGGTTGATTCTCTGGTGATGCGGTCGAACGGCCAGCGGCCTTCAGCGAGGATCTCGAGGGCTGCCCGGTAGGCGGGATACTCCACGCCGAGTGCGCCTACGACGTGTAATTCTTTATATACCAACAAGTCTGGTTCAAACCGGGGCGCGCCGCCTCGCCCGCGGGTGCCGGCCACCACGACTGTGCCGCCGGGTCTGGCAAGGTCGACGGCATCGGCGAATGCGGAGGGTGCTTTGGCGGTGACGTCGACGACCACGTCGGCAAGCCGTCCGCCTGTTTCACGCTGGAGCGCTGTCACTGTGTTGTGCTGCGATACATCGATGGGCAGGTCGACACCGAATGATCTGGCTATGGCCAGTCGTTGTTCGTCGCGTGGGCCGACGCCGGTCATCGCGACGAAAGCGGCTCCCGCCTCTTTGGCCGCCACGGCCGCGCAGACTCCGCGGATGCCGGGCCCCAGGATCGCTACGACGTCCCCGGCCTTGGTGTCGGGAAGAGTGGCCCCCCATTGGATACCGGCCCCGAGAGGGTTGAACAACGTGGCGAGAACGGGATCCATGTCCTCGGCAATCGGGAGCAGCATCGCGTCCCACGGAAGCTCCACATGGGTGGCGTATCCGCCCCATAAGCCCGCGCCGATCTGCACGTCGACGAACCCGAACATGGTGGCGATGCCGTTCGCCGCACACCGCCGGTATTCGCCGCGGCGGCACTCGGGGCAGTCTCGGCAGGACCGGAACACCTCGACGGCCACGCGCTGGCCGGCTTGTACACCCCAGCGTTGGCTGGCCGCAGTGCCGACGTGTTCGACGATGCCGACGATTTCGTGACCTGGAACGAATGAGAAGCTGGCAGGCAGGTGTCCGGTGAATTGTTCGTGATCCGTCCCGCACAGACCACATGCTTCAACTCGCAGTATCGCACCCCGGTCGCCGACGTCGGGAATGGTGATCCGGCGTCGCTCCAGATTCTGCGGTCCGGTCAGCACCATCGCCTCGGCGATCATGAAAGCTCGAATCCGGTGAACGACCCTGTGTTTCGGAGGCACACCGTTTTACCGACGTACATTTCCCCGCCCATCGCCTCGGCAATCTGCGGATCGTCACTGCGTGCGACAACTCTTCGCCCGTCGGACAGGTGCGCGATGATCGGAGTCCATCGAGGTCGCCCGTCTCGGTCGTAGACAACCGTGTATCCGTCCACTGTCGCGCGACCGGTCGCCTCGCCGACGCCCGCGACGGCCAGCCGCGACGAATCGATGTGAGCCTGTTCGACTGCCGTGTCGATCAGCCGCCATCCGGCTGGCGGCGGGGAGGCCGACCACACACCGACCGAATGCTTCGTCGAATACCACCCGAGGCCGGTGACGAGTCCGGCATCGGTGGGGTCGCGTCTGCACCGTCGGACCATCTCAACGATCGAGTGGCTGACGTAATTGTTACCAGGGCCGCCGTGATAAGGCAGCCCTCCGGTTACTGTGAGGCCTCTGTCGTCGAGGGGGTCCACGTCGAGAGCCTCGGCAGCCATCTGAATTGCCGACGGGAAGCAGGAGTAGAGGTCGAACCACCGAATGTCGTCGGTGGTCAACCCGCCCGCATTGAGAGCCTTGCGTGCCGCTACCTCGATACCCGATGAGCGACTGAGGTCCGGCCGTTCCACGGGGAAGTACACGTCGTTGCAAGTCGCTGCTGACCAGGGAAAGACCCAACGATCGCGCCCGACGCCCAATTCGTCCGCTACCTCGGCCGCCATGAGGATGAAGGCTGCAGCCATGTCGACGGACATGATGCTGTTGAGCAGCTTGGGGTAGGGCAAGCAGACCATGCGGTTTTCCGCGGTGACTTCGCTGAGTTCGGTGGCACTTCGTGTGCGTGGGAACCAAGCCTGCTGGGGATGGCGTGCCGCCTCGGCTGTGAACGGTGCCATCAGCGTGCCCAGCCACTCCCGTTGAGCATCGAAGTCGCGGCCGTGGCGCGCGGCGATCGCGGACTCGAAGATGGGATACACCTCGTGCGGCCAACTCAGACCCACCGATAGTTCGGCTTGACTCAGCCCGGGGCGGGCGTCGCCCAGGGATTCGTCGCCGGAGCGGGGCGGGGGCGGCGAGTTGAGAAGTCCCCCGCCCTGGAGCTTGCGCGCGGAATGCCCGCTCTCCGCCCCGGCGACCAGGACGACATCTGCGCGACCCTTGGCTATTTCGCCACCCAACACCTCGACGAGATACTGCGGGGTGTTTCCGCCGACCGGACAGCTGATGCGGCGGGCGGGACCGATGCGCATCGCTTCGGCGATCCTGCTGGCGGGATTGTCGCGCGGGATGACCAGGATGCCGGGAGTCGCGACGGTGTCGATGCGCCGCTCGACCGCGCGACCTGCGTCTCTGACCGCGCGGCGTGCGGCCTCCACCGCCAAGTCGATCGGGTCCACGAAGTCGTCCCCGCGATGGGTGACGTCGCCCACGCCGACGACCACCGGGGTACGCGCTTCTACCGACGCCGGCGCCCGCTCAGGGCCACGGGGGCTGACTTGAGACATAACTGCGATGGTGTCATGTGCGTGAGCAAGTCACAATGGTGCGCGCTCGCGGCATACTGGCTGTGTGGCGACGAAGTTGTTGAGATGGGGCGCCGCCGCGCCGACAGATCGTGGGTCCGCTCGCGACAGGTTGCTCGATGCTGCCGAGCGGTGCCTCGAGAGTTGCGGTGTGGTGGGCACGACCATGGAGGACATCGGCAGAACAGCGGGTGTGTCCAGGGCAACGGTGTATCGCTACTTCCCCAGTCGGGAGGCGGTGATGTCGGGCGTCATCCTTCGCGCCGCCGGGCGCTATCTCGACCGCATCAGCCCGCGGATCGCGGCGCACGCCGACCTGGGCTCCGCGCTCGTCGATTTCGTGGAATACACGATTGAGGCCGCGCGCCGCGAAGAGATCATCGGATTGTTGTTCGGCAGCGACGAGGAACTCGCCGGCGTGGGTCTCGCGGCGGGGACCTCGACGTCCCTCTTCGAAATCGTCACCGAATTTCTGCGTCCCATCTTCACCAGACACTGGAGTTGCGTGGAACCGGGCGTCTCCGTCGACGACGCCGCCGAGTGGGTTGTCCGCACGATACTGAGCCTGCTGACTGTTCGGGGGCCGCGGGAGCGCAGTCGTGACGGGCTCCGGGCGTTTCTGTCGAGGTTTCTCCTTCCGGCGATCCTGGCAAGTGACCACCGTCGACCGGTGTGACAACTATGGCGTAATGTCTCGACAGCAGATGAGTTAGGAGGGCCTGTGCAATTCACCGCGTTCAACGAAGAGGTCGCCGAGCAACTAAAGAGCGCAGCAGAAGCCACGGGCGGGTTGGCCGGTTACCTCGGCTTCCGCCACACGGAATTCACTGCGGGACGTCTCGTCGCGGAGATGGACGCACGCGACGACCTGAAGACGCCTTTCGGCAACCTGCATGGGGGCTGCTTATCGGCCATGGTCGACCACTGCCTCGGAGTGGTGTTTTATCCCGTGATTCCAATGGGATCCTGGGTCGCGACAACGGAGTTCAAACTGAATCTGCTTCGTCCGGTCTCCAGCGGCACCTGTGTAGCCACAGCTGAGATCATCGCGCTGGGCAGAACCAGCGGTGTGGCGCGGATCGACATCTGTAACGACGGCAGAGCGGTGTGTGCGGCCCAGGGCACTGTCACCGTCGTCGCACCGAAGACGAACTCCTGATGCCTGCACACAGAGCAAGTGATTCGTCGGCCCCTGTCGTCGAGCGGGTGCCCACGGCCGACGGGCTGTCGCTGGCCGTCGACCTCTACCGCTGTGACGCGCCGCGGGCGGTCGTGTTGCTCCTTCACGGCGGAGGTCAAAGCCGGCACGCCTGGGATGTCACCGCCCAACGCCTGCACCAGCGGGGCTACACGGTTGCCGCGTACGACACCAGGGGACACGGGGACAGCGACTGGGCCCCTGACGGACGCTATGACATGGACCGGCTTGGATCCGACCTGTTGGCCGTGCGCTCATACGCCGGTTCCGGCCGCCCCGTCGCCGCGATCGGCGCATCTCTGGGCGGCTTGACCATTCTCGGAACACACTTGCTCGCCCCGCCGGACCTATGGCAGGCCGTTGTGCTGGTTGACGTCACTCCGCGAATGGAGATGGACGGCGCCCGACGAGTCGTAGCGTTCATGTCGGCACACCCCGAAGGTTTCGACAGCCTAGAATCGGCCGCTGACGTGATCGCCGCCCACAACCCGCACCGCCCCCGCCCCGACAACCTCAACGGCCTCCGAAAAGTCCTCCAACGTCGCGAAGACGGTCGCTGGGTTTGGCGATGGGATCCAGCCTTCGTGACGTCGAATTTCCAGTTTCTGCAGGGCGATCCAGACGAAGGCGCAGAGGACTTCGAGATGATGAGCGCGTTCCTTCTCGATGGTGCGCGGCAAGTGTCCGCGCCGACGCTGCTGGTCCGGGGCCTGCTATCGGACATCGTCTCCGAAGAGACAGTAAGGCATTTCCTCACCGTCGTTCCGCACGCGCAAACCGTCGACGTGTCGGGCGCGGGCCACATGATTGCCGGCGACAACAACGACGCATTCTCGACGGCTGTCGTCGAATTCCTCGACAGGACCATATGAACCCTGCAGTCGGTTTACTGCCCTTGTAGGGCTGGCGCCTATCCTGCTCCTATGTCAACTGAACCCGTGCGGATGTCTTTCCGTCGGCATGTGCGCGAACAGGTTTTGAGGGCGACACGAGAACTCACCATCGAGAAGGGCTGGGATCAGGTCCGGATGAGCGAGGTTGCCGAATCGGTCGGCGTGTCCCGCCCGACGTTGTACAAAGAGTTCGGCGACAAACAGGGGCTCGGTGACGCCCTTGTTGTGTCAGAGGGCCAGCGCTTTGTGGAAGGCATTCGTGCCGTCCTTGCCGAACACGTGGGCGACGTACAGGGCGGCATCACCGCAGCGGTGCAGTTCACCCTCTGTGAAGCAGAAGACAGCCCGCTCCTCAAGGCAGTTCTGACGTCCAACCCCTCGGGGAATGATCGCGGTGGCTCCTCGTCTACGGGGGTCCTTCCTCTTCTGCCGACCTCGGCTTCCCTGCTTCAGCTCTGCTCCGCGGCTCTGATCACCTGGTTTAACGACCACTTCGCCGATCTCGACCCTGACGACGTCGGAGACGTCGCAGATGTTCTGGTGCGACTGACCGTGAGTCATGTCGTCCTCCCCGCCGCGGACATCGCCACCACTGGTGAGCGGATCTCCCGCGTAGCACTCAGGTACCTGGGAGTTGTCCACAGTTTGTGACCAGCAAGCTTTCACGACCTATGCATTGAGCCGACGGCATAGTCTGCGGAGTTCCGCGCGCATGGTTTTGCCGCCGTCGCAGGATGTCAGATCGAGCCGGTGAGCAGGTCTGAGCGGTCAACCCGAAGTTGCTGGCTGATGGCCCGCTTACTGGACATGAAATCCCGAGGACGATTGACGCAGTCGGCGGCGATGAGTTCGCCCTCGCGGAAGTAGAAGCAGCTGAAGTCACGGTCACGCGACGGGTCGCCGCTGAAGACTACTTCGTCGTACCCGGTGTTGAGACCGGCAATCTGGAGTTTGAGGTCGTACTGGTCGGACCAGAACCACGGAAGCGCAGCGATTGCGCTGTGTTTACCGCAGATGGTCGCCGCAGCGATCTTGGCCTGCTCGCCGGCGCTAGGTACGGACTCCAAGCGAATACGCGAGCCGTATCGAGCCATGGTGTGGCTGGTGCAGTCGCCAGCCGCCACGATGTCGGGGTCGCTGGTGCGGGCCTGGTCGTCGATCACAATGCCGTTGTCGACGGATAATCCTGCGGCCGAGGCGAGCTCGGTGTTCGGCACCACACCGACGCCGACGATGACCAAGTCGGCGGGAATCGATTCGCCGCCAGCCAGCACGACCTCCTGCACTCTGCCGTCACCGGAGAAGGCTTCGACGAGAGCGTGTGTCCGGATCTCCACTCCCTCGCCGCGGTGGATTCGCGTGAAGAATGCGGAAACCTCCGGCGCGGTGACCCTTTGGAGTACACGCTCAGTTGCCTCGAGCACAGTGACTGCCATGCCCAGCGAACGCAGCGAGGCCGCCGTTTCCAGGCCGATGTAACCGCCGCCCACGATCACAACCCTCCGACCTGATGCGGTGGCGGCACGGATCAACTCGACGTCTGCAGCGGTACGCAGGTAGTGAATTCCGGGAAGATCCACCCCTGGTGTGGGGAGTCGTCTGGCCCTCGCACCGGTGCACAACGCGAGCTTGGTGTAGGCCAGCGTGTCGCCGGTGTTCAGAGAGACGTGCTTGGCAGTCCGGTTGATGGCCTCCACGGTCGCGTTCGTGAGCTGAATATTCTGCTTGGTGTAGAAATCCGCGCCGCGAATCAGGAGATCGTCGAGGCCGTTCTTGCCGGCCAGGTATCCCTTCGACAACGGAGGCCGGTGGTAGGGCAGTCCCCCCTCGTCGCCGATGAGCACGACCTCCCCAGACCACCCCTCCCTTCGAAGATTAGCTGCCAACTGCGCGCCGGCGTGGCTCGCGCCGACGATCACCGCTCGTTCGGGAGTCACGCACTTGGCCTGGGAGTGAGGCGAACCATCAGCTTGCTGATACCCCTGACGAAATTCGATTGCACATACTCGGGTTCGCCGACCACCTCGATGTTCTCAAAGCGAGGGAGCAATTCCTCCCACAGGATTCGAAGCTGCAACTCAGCAAGTCGGTTTCCCATGCACCTGTGCACGCCGAACCCGAACGAGATGTGATTGCGGGCGTTGCTCCTATCGATGATCAACTCATCGGCCCGCTCGAAGACACGCTCATCGCGGTTACCCGAGGCGTACCACATCACGACCTTGTCGCCCTTGCGGATGAATTGCCCGTTCAACATGATGTCTTTTTTCGCGACTCGGCGCATGTACGCCAACGGGGTCTGCCAGCGAATGATCTCGGACACCATGTTGGGAATCAGGTCAGGGTTCGCCTTCAACTTCTCGAACTGATCGGGGAACTGGTTCAAGGCGAGTACCCCTCCGCTCATCGAGTTGCGAGTCGTGTCGTTTCCCCCGACGATCAGCAATACCAAATTGCCGAGGAATTCCATCGGGCGGTCGATGAGATCCTTGGTGTCCTCGTTGGCCTGCAGCATCGTGATCAGATCGAAGCCCGGTCGCTCCCCGTTGGCGGTACGGGCCGCCTTGTCATGCCAGAGAGCGCTGAGCCCCTTCGCCATGTCGACCATGCCACGAAACACTCTGTCGTTGTCGGAAGGACCACCATTGGCTTGCTCCATGGAGGTGGCGAGGTCCGACCATTCCACGAGCTTGTGCCGCTGCTCGTACGGGTAGTCCAGCAGGGTCGCGAGCATGCGCGCTGTCAGTTCGATGGAGACGTGGTGCACCCAATTGAACGGCTGATCCACCGGTAGATCGTCCAGCACTTCCTGGACACGCGAGCGGATCAGCCCCTCCATCTCGCGCAGGTTCTTCGGCGCGACAACCCCTTGGACGGAAGCGCGCTGCAAGTCGTGTTGTGGCGGATCCATCGCGATGAACATGGCGATGTCCATAAAACGAGGCGGTCTCCCGATGATGATGAACGGCTCTGCGGAGAAAGCTTCGTGGTTCTTGTCGACGGCGATGATGTCCGCGTGGCGGGTCACCGACCAGAACGGGCCGAACGGACTGCGAGCCTGGTAATGCACCGGCGCCTCGTTGCGCACGCGTTCGAAGTAGGACTTCCAGCGGCCTTGGCGGTAGAGGAACGGGTTGCTGAGATCGATGTCGGCGATATCGACGTCCTCGACCGGAGGAATGGGCGTCTCGGTGAAGATCTTCTTACCATTGGTTCCGGTTACCCACCGACGTGTCTTGTCGTAGAGGTGTGCGCCGCGGATTTGCAGCTCCAGAGGCACGGCAGACTGGGCTTTGGCGGCCACTGCCGCGGGAATACTCATTATTGTTTCCTCCAAATCCATGACGTTGTTTCAGAGCTGGAACTCAGGTAGCTCGACCGTCATGCCATCCCATGCCTCGGAGGCGGCCATCTGGCAGGACAGCCTCGACGTCGGCTGACGCTCGGGGTTCATCGCGAGCATCTCCTCTTCGTTGGCGCCGCAGAGTCCCACCGTGTCCGACCACTCGGGAGCGACGATCACGTGGCATGTTCCGCATGCGGCTTCCCCTCCGCAATCGCCGTCGATGCCGGGCACCGCGTTATTGACCGCGATCTGCATCAAGGACTGCCCTTCGGTCAAGGGGGCTTCGTACTTCTCGCCGTCATGAGAGACGAAGGTGACGACTGCCATGGTTGACTCTCCTCAATCTGGAACTTCTCCTAACGAGTTTTGTCGCGCGTGACCAGCGTCGCTAGGCTCGCAAGAGTCAAAGAGTTGTGTTTTTAGCTCACGCGCAGGGAGGCACGTGAAACTCGACGACTCGGGTATGCCAGCGCTGGCTTTCCTGCAGATGCTGGACAGTGAGGCGCTGGGGCATGACGCCAGCATTGCGCTGCGCAGCATCATGGTTCGCGAGCACGTCACCGAGTCGATGTTGGTGGGCCGCGACGCACAGGTCCCCTTACGGTGGTTCAGGGAGATATATTCCGATTTCGATTGTGATCAGGGAACCCGTCTGGGTTTCGCGTTCGCTGAACACGCCAAACTGACGTCCTTTGGGGCACTCAGTGTTCCCTTGGTCAGTGCGGGCTCGGTAGCCGAGGTTGTCGAGTTGCTCGCTTATCTGCCGGTGATCACCACAGCCCTCAGCCCGTCGTTCCATTCGACGGAACGCGGCCTGACGATCGGGCTCACCGGTCGCACCGGTGACGCGGCCCTGAACTGCCTGGCCGTCACCTACGGTGGGCTGGCGCTGCTGCGTCTGCTCGACATGCTTGCGGGTGCCGTACCGAATATTGAACTGCATCTGAGTCATTCAGCGCCGGAGTCGTGGGTTCTTCATGACGAAGTGTTGGCGGGTCGGATCTTCTTCGACGCCCCCAGCTCGTTCATCCACGTTCCCGCGGCTACACTCGAAGAGGTCTGTCGATTCACCGATCCTGTGGCGTATCGGATTGCCGTCACCGATTTGCAGCGAACTCTCGATCAACGACGTGACGCATCGTTCTCCGAAAAAGTTAGAGACCTGCTGGAGAAAGATCCCGGACAAACGAACATCAGCCGGACGGCGGGCGAGCTCTCGATATCCCCGAGCACGCTGAAGCGGCGCCTGCGCGAAGAGGGGACCACCTTTCGCGAATTACGTCAGTCGTTCTTGCAGGAGCGAGCAATTCTGCGACTTCTCGACAGATCGGTGTCTGTGAGCGAGATCGCGGCAGAACTCGGGTACGCGGACCTCACGAACTTCACACATGCCTTCAAACGGTGGACCGGTCGTTCACCGCGCCACTTCAGAAGAACGCGCGACTGAGCGCGCATAGATCCGTCCTGGCGTGTGCTGGGCGCCCATCGGAACCGGCGGGCTCCACGATCGGCCGCATCTGTCACGTGGACAGGGTCGAGAAACGACACGAGCGGCGCGGGTTCTGGTCATCCCGGCACCGTCTTGGGAAGAGCCGCAACGATTTTCCAGATTTTTCATACCGCGCTAGGGGCGGGGGTGACTCGGACCGCCGGGCACGCTATGCTAACCGTCGTTCACGTCGGGGTCGGCGTTGAACGCGTGGTCGAGAGGAGCCCGGATGTCACACGACCAGCCGGCCATCATTGGTGCCGCCGAACTCACTCCAGGAAGAAACGTTCCGAACACCTCCACTGAATTGCATGTGCGCGCCGCGGTCGCGGCTCTCGCCGACGCAGGGGTGGCCCCAGACGAGGTCGACGGTCTCGTGTGCGCTGGGCCGATGACGAACGAGGGCTCGGTCTTCCTGTCCGAGGACCTCATGGACTATCTCGGGCTGCACAACCTGAAACTTCAGATGACCTGTCAGCTTGGCGGCGGGACCCATCTGGCCATGACGCGCATGGCGAGTAACGTCATCGCCCGAGGCGAGGCCGAGACGGTGCTGGTCGTGTCGGCGGGCAAGTTTCCGCCGATACGCGATGGCGGGCGCGAACTGATGGCGCTGGTGTGTGACCACGCGTTCGAGATGCCCTACGGACCGTCCGTGCCGGCGCTCTACGGCTTGATCGCGCAGGCATGGATGCACGAGACAGGACAGGGCAAGGCGGACATCGCCGAGGTCACCGCGTCGCAGGACCGCTGGGCGGCGCTGAACCCCGCGGCGATCGCGCACCGCTCGCAACGCCTGAGCGTGGAGGACGTGCTGGCGTCCCGACCGATCGCCGGGCCGTTCCACTTCTACCACTGCTCGATTCCCTGCGAGGGCGGTGGCGCGCTCGTGCTGGGCTCGGCCCGCCGGGCCCGCCAGGGCAAACACCGGCCGGTACACCTGCTCGGGTTTGGAGAGGGTCACACCCACGGCTTCCTGACCTCGCTGGCCCGCCCCGGTCGTACCGGGGCCGCCCGTTCTGGTCCGATGGCCTTCGAGCGCTCCGGACGGGCGCCGGCCGACATCGACATCGCCTTGCTCTACGACGCCTTCGCCTCAAACCCGGCGATGATCCTGGAGGAGGCGGGCTTCGTGAAGCCCGGCGGGGCAGGCGATTTCTACCGTGACGGCCGCGCCGATCCGGGCGGCGACCTTCCGGTGAACACTGACGGCGGCCTGATCCGGTTCGGGCACACCGGGACCTCCTCTGGCATTTCGCAGATCCTCGAGGGTTATTGGCAGTTGTCCGGTCGCGCCGAGGGCCGTCAGGTCTTCGGGGCGGACACCGCGTTCGTGCACAGCTACGGCTCGATGCTGTGCAGTCACGTCAGCATGGTGATGGAGGGAGCGTCATGACCGCAGCTTCGAGTTCGCTCGACGGTTTGCACGATCCTGAGGCGCTGCCGCCGCTGACCGATGTCAACCGTCCCTACTTCGCAGCAGCGGCCCGCGGCGTACTCGTCTTCCAGCGGTGCGCGAACGGCCACCCGTTCCTCTACCCGCGGCTGGTGTGTCCCGTCTGCCATGACGGTGAGTTGGCCTGGGAGACCGCGGCGGGTACTGGTGAGATCGTCAGTTTCGCGCCGGTGTACCGCCCCCCGTGGGACTCGTTCCCGCGCAGCGAGCCGTACGTCGTCGTGCTCGTTCGTCTGGACGAGGGGCCGCAGTTGTTGGCCAGTCTCGAGGGCGTGGCCCCCGATGAAGTTGCGATCGGCGCAAGAGTGCGCGCAGTGTTCGAGCGGGTGAACGAGGACCTTGGGCTGGTCCGATTCAGGCCGGCGGCGTCGTGAGCACGTACGGGGTCTCGGTGCTCGGCGCGGACTTGGCCACCCTTGTCGAGACCGCCGAGGCTACCGACCTCGCCGGCTTCGACGCCGCCTGGGCCTCGGAGTTCTACTCGCGCTCCGGCTCGATCTCGATGGCCGCGATGGCCGCGCGCACAAAGCGCTGCCGCATCGGGTCGTCGATCCTGTATGGCGTCGGGCGCAGCCCGCTCGTGCTCGCCACCGAGGCGCGTGACCTCGACGAGCTTTCAGGCGGGCGCGTCGTACTCGGGCTCGGCAACGGCACACGCCGCATGATGAGCGACTGGCACGGCGTGGAGGACACCTCCGCTCCCGCTCTGCGCATGGAGGAGCTGGTCCCGCTCGTGCGTCGGATCTGGAACCTGCACGAGGGCCCCGTGCGCCATGAGGGGCGCTTCTACCGGATGAATCTCGTCCCAACCGGCGACGTCGCGCCGCCGAAGCGAGCGATCCCGATCATCACCGCGGGCGTGCGTCCGCGGATGTGCGAGGTGGCAGGGCGCGTAGCCGACGGGTTGGCTGGTCATCCGCTGTTCACCACGAACTACGTCGAGGAGGTCGCCCGCCCAGCCGTCGTGCGCGGTGCGGAGCGGGCCGGACGCGATCCCGCCGACATTGAGATCGTCTCAATGGTCATCTGCGCGGTGCACGACGACCCACAGATCGCACGTCGTGAGGCCGCGCAGCAGATCGCGTTCTACTCCTCGGTGAAGACCTACGAGCACGTGCTCGACGTCAGCGGTTTCGCCAGGCAGGGAGCGGCCATCCGCGACGCGTTCGCGCGGCGTGACCTGCCGGCCATGTTCGCCGCGGTCACCGACGACATGATCGACGCGATGGCGGTGGCCGGCACCGCCGCCGAGGTCCGAGAAGGGCTGCGCCGCTACGAGGGCGTGCTGGACCACATCGTTCTCTACTCACCCTCGATTGGCCTCGCGCCCGAGCGCATCGCCGAGAACCTCGGCAGCCTCATTCGCGATTGTGCGCCGGCCTTCGCCGGCGGGAAAGGTGACCAGAGTGGCTGACGCATCGCTCATCGGGACGCAACTCGGGAGGACCACGTTTCCCGTCGACCGGTCCAAAGTGCGCGAGTTCGCACTTTCGCTCGGCGACCGCGACCCGGTCTACCAGGACGTCGCGGCCGCCCGCGCCGCCGGCTTCGGCGCGATCCCCGCTCCTCCGACCTTCGTAGTCTCCTCGGCTCACTGGCGCGCCGACGACGATATGTTCGGCGCCCTCGGGCTCGACCTGCGACGCGTACTGCACGGTGAGTGCGGCTGGGAGTATTTCGCGCCGGTGTTCGTCGGCGACGAGCTCACCGAGACTCGTCGGGTGTCGAACGTGACCAGCCGCGAGGGCAAGCGCGGCGGCACCATGACAATCGTGACGATCGAGACCGACTTCACCAACCAGCGCGACGAACTCGTCGTGCGCCAGACCGACGTCTTGATCGAAACCGGAGGCTCCACCCAATGACGACATCCCCCGCGCCGGTGGCGTTGGCCATCGGCGACGAGATGCCGAGCTCACAGTTCGGCCCGCTGACGCGCTCGCACATCGTCCGCTACGCCGGCTCCGGCGGCGACTTCAACCCGATCCACCACGACGAGGAGTTCGCCCGCGCGGCCGGCATGCCCGGTGTGTTCGGTATGGGACTGCTGCACGGCGGTGTGCTCGCGCAGCGGCTGACCGCCTGGGTGGGGCTGGCCAACATCCGCTCGTTCCGCATCCGGTTCACTGGTCAGGTATGGCCCGGTGACCTGCTCAGCTTCGGCGGCAGGGTCACCGGCGTGCGCGAGGCCGGAGGGCACCAGGTGGCAGACCTCGAACTCGTGGTCACGCGCCAGACCGGCGAACCCGCGATAAAGGGGAGCGCCGTCGTGCAGGTGGCCCGGTGAGCGCGCCAACGAGCGACGTCACCGGCCTCGGGATGACGTTCGGGACCTTCGACGAAGGCCGGGCGTGGGTCGGTCATCGCTCCGAACCGCGGCATGCGTGGTTCCCGATCGACCGCTCGATGGTGTTGTACTACTGCTCGCTCGTCGAGGACGCGAACCCCCGTTACTGGGAGGGTGAGGACTGCCCGCCCGGGCTGCTGATGAGCCTCGGCTTCGCGCCGCAGTGGGTGCCCGGGTACCTAGCGCGTGCCGACATGATGTTCGCGCTCAGCGTCCCGTTGCCGGGCCACCACATCATCAACGCCTCGACGACGACGGAGTTCGAACGCCGGCCCCGGGTAGGCGATCACGTGTCGATCGTGGAGGAGATCGCCTCGATCTCCGAGCCGAAGACGACGCGGGTGGGCACCGGCGTGTTCATCACCACGGTGAGCACCTTCTCCGACCAGCACGGTGAGGTCATCGGCCGCAACACCAACGTGCTCTTCCGATACGACACTGCCGATAGTGACGGCGCATCATGAACGACTCCGCCGAGCACAGCATGGTCCGCGTCCCCGTGCGGTTCGAGGACATCGCCGTCGGCGACACCCTGACGCCCGTCTCGATCGACATCAGCTACAAGCGCATCTGCATGAACGCGGCTTCGACATGGGACTGGTTCCCCGGTCACCACGACCCCGACTACGCGCGCAGCCAGGGCCAGCGCACGATCTACCTGTCAACCCTCTTCTTCCATGGCTTCATCGACCGCGGCCTCAACGAATGGGCCGGACCCGACGCACTCATCCGGCGCCGCAGAATCTCAATGATCCGGTCGATCTACCCGGGCCAGACCGCGACCCTGAGCGGCAAGGTCGTGGCCAAACGCGACGATGGCGGACGGCGCCTCGTCGACCTCGAGTTGCTCGTCTCGAGCGAAGCTGGTCCGTGCGTGCCGAGTGAAGCCACCGTTGAGCTGGCCGACCCGTTTGTCGAGGTGCCGGGGTGAACTGCCACTCACATGCGAGGCGACGGTGAGGGACGGAGGCTCGGTGGCCGAGCAACCGATTCGCTACGAGGTCGTCGACAGCGTGGCCTGGCTGACGATCAACCGGCCCGAGGCGCGCAACGCGCTGAACAACGCTGTGCGCACGGGGCTTTTCGACGCGGTACGCCGCTTCAATGACGACGACGCGGCGAAGGTGCTCGTCCTCACCGGCGTGGGCGATAAGGCGTTCTGTGCCGGCGGGGACTTGAAGGAGATGGCGCACAACGCGCTCAAGGTTCCGCCGAAGGACTTCGCTCCGCAGTTCGGCCGCAACATCGATGTCGCGAAGCCGACGATCGCGGCCGTCAACGGTGTCGCTTTCGCCGGGGGCTTCCTGCTCGCGCAGCAGTGCGACCTGGTCGTGGCTGCCGAACACGCGACCTTCGCCGTCAGCGAGGTCAAAGTCGGCCGCGGGTCGCCCTGGGCGGCACCCCTGTCCTGGCTGGTGCCTCCGCGCATCGCCATGCAGATCCTGCTGACCGGCGAGCCGATCACCGCCGAGCGCGCCCACCAGGTCGGCTTGGTCAACGAGGTGGTGCCAGCCGATCAGTTGCGCGAGCGTACCCAGCAGTTGGCGCTCAGCATCGCCGCGAACGCACCGCTATCGGTGCTTGCGTCCAAGCGCACCGTGTACCTCTCGGCACAGCACCCCCTCGCCGCCGCCTACGACCTGGCCGACGAGATATGGGAGCCGGTCTATCTGAGCGACGACGCGCAGGAAGGCCCTACGGCGTTCCGCGAGAAGCGCGCACCACAGTGGAAGGGACGCTGACATGGCGGTGACCATGCAGTCGGTAATCGTCGACATCGAAGCCGAAACGGCCGCGTTGCGCGAACTCATCGCACCGCTGCCCGAAGGTCCGCGCGGCTGGGACGCGCCGACTCCGGCCGTGGGCTGGGCGATCCGCGACCAGATCAGCCATCTGGCGTTCTTCGACGACGTGGCGGTGCGCTCGGCCACCGACCCCGACGGTTTCAGCAGCGACTACCTGCCGATGATGGCCGACGGAAGCATCTCACCCGACGTCATCGCTGAGCGCTACCGTCAAATGCCGGCTGCCGACCTGCTCGCGTGGTTCGACACGTCGCGTGCAGCCCTCGTTGCGGCGTTCGCGGACATTGCCCCGGCGACCCGCCTGCCGTGGTTCGGGCCGCCGATGAGCGCGGTCTCGTCGCTGACAGCGCGACTCATGGAGACCTGGGCGCACGGCCAGGACATCGTCGACGCGCTCGGCGCGACCCGCGAGGCCACGGCACGGCTGCGGCACGTGGCCCACATCGGGGTGGGTGCGCGCGCTTTCAGCTACCTGGCCAACGGTCTGGACCTCCCCGCGGACCCGGTACGCGTCGAGCTGACCGCTCCGGACGGCAGCGTCTGGACGTGGGGGCCAGCCGACGCCGCCAACCGCGTGAGCGGGCCGGCGCTGGACTTTTGCCTGTTGGTGACCCAACGCCGCCACCGCGACGACACCGCTTTGGTCGCCGACGGACCGCTGGCCGACCAGTGGCTCGCGATCGCCCAGGCCTTCGCGGGGCCCCCTGGCGGCGGGCGCGTGGCGGGCCAGTTCGCAGGGGGGCAGCGGTGAGCGTCCCGGTCCGCATCGGCAACTGCTCCGGCTTTTACGGCGACCGCATCGCCGCAGCCCGCGAGATGGTCGAGGGCGGTCCGATCGATGTCCTGTGCGGTGACTATTTGGCCGAGCTGACCATGCTCATCCTGGCCAAGGCCCAGGCCAAAGACCCGTCCGGCGGGTACGCGCGGACTTTCCTCACCCAAATGGAACAGGTGCTGGGCACCTGTCTCGATCGTGGCATCAAGGTCGTCGCGAACGCGGGCGGGCTCAATCCCGCCGGCTTGGCCGCCGCGTTGCGCGAGCTGTCCGCACGTCTCGGCCTCACCGCGCGCGTCGCGCACGTCGAGGGCGACGACCTACGTGGCGGCCTCCACGCAATCACGCCGCCCGTCGGCGACATCAAACCGGTATCGGCCAACGCCTACCTCGGCGCCTGGGGCATCACCGAGGCGCTGCGTTCGGGCGCCGACGTCGTCGTGACCGGCCGGGTCACCGACGCATCCCTGGTGGTCGGTCCAGCCGCCTGGTGGCACAGCTGGGCGCCCGAGGACTGGGATCGGCTCGCGGGCGCGGTCGTCGCCGGGCACGTGATCGAGTGCGGCCCTCAGGCGACAGGCGGCAACTACGCGTTCCTCGACGAGATCACCGACCGCCGCTACCCGGGGTTTCCGATCGCCGAGGTCGCCGAGGACGGCTCTTCGGTGATCACGAAGCATCCCGGCACGGGAGGATTGGTCTCAGTCGGCACGGTCACCGCCCAGCTGCTCTACGAGATCGCTGAACCTGCCTACCTCGGCCCCGACGTCGTCGCCCACTTCGACACCATCCGGCTGGCTCAACAGGATGAGCACCGCGTCGCGATCAGCGGTACGAAAGGCAGTCCGCCGCCGGACACGTTGAAGGTGGCGTTGAATGAGGTGGGCGGCTTCCGTAACACGATGACCATGGTGCTCACCGGCCTCGACATCGAGGCCAAGGCGGCCTTCGCCGAACAGCAGCTCTTCGACGTTCTCGGCGGACGCGACGCCTTCGACGAAGTCGACGTGAGGCTGTTGCGTTTCGACGTCTCCGATGCACCGACGAACGAGCAAGCCTGCGCGCACCTGCGTGTGACGGTCAAGGACGCCGACCCGCGCAAGGTGGGCCGAGCATTCTCCGGCGGGGTCATGGAGATCGCCCTGGCCGGTTTCGCCGGCTTCCACACCACCACGCCACCGTCCTCGGAGACCGCCTTCGGCATCTACCGGCCGGCCTACGTTGCGCGCTCGGCCCTCACGCACGTACTGGTCGACGCCGACGGCACACGGCACGAGATCCCCGACCCGCCGACCGGTGCCGTCCCGCCGGCTGGGATTGCCCCGCCCGCGAAGCTGCCGGTGCCGTCCGGGCCGACACGTCGTGCGCCGCTCGGGTCGGTACTCGGCGCGCGGTCCGGAGACAAGGGCGGCAACGCTAACCTCGGCCTGTGGGCACGGGATGACCCTGGGTACGCGTGGGCGCGCGACTACTTCAGCGTCGAGCGGCTGCGCACACTGCTCGGGCCGGAGACGGCGCACCTGCCCATCGAGCGCTTCGAACTGCCGAACTTGCGCGCCCTCAACGTGGTGGTGCACGGCTTGCTCGGTGACGGAGTGGCCTCCTCGACCCGGCCGGACGCGCAGGCCAAGGGGCTCGGGGAATATGTGCGGTCCCGCATGGTGGACATTCCCCAGTCGCTGCTCGTCACACACTAAATCCGGTGCGGGGCGCCGTCTACCTGCTGTGTAACCGCGCCGCTGAACAGCGCCGCAACGGCCGCGGCGGCCAGCATCGCCTCAATCGTCGCGTCGTCCAGCGACGCCGGCATGTACGCGGACGCGTTGAGCAATGACAGCACGGCGGCGACCAGGCCCTGTGCGCGCTCACGGTCCAGATCGCCCCGTGCTCGTACGAGCGCGTCGACCCAGAAGGACTCGTACCTGTGCTGTCGGCGTCGCAGGGCACGGGTCGCCAGCGGCGACAGCGAGCGGTGCTCGCGGGCGTAGACGGCCAACAGGCCGCGTCGTCGCGCGCCGAAGGCCGCGTGTAGGTCGACAAGGGCGTGCAGGACCTCCGTCGGTGTGCCGGCGTTGGTGGCGCGCCGGGCGCCAGCCAGCAGCTCAGTCATGGCGGCGTCGCATAACTCGCGCAGGATCGCGTCCTTGTTCTGAAAGTGCCGGTAGACGGCCGGCCCGCTCACCCCTGCTGCGGCACCGATGTCGTCGATGCCCACGGCGTGAAAGCCTTGCCGCGCGAACAGGTCGGCGGCGGCCTCGAGGAGCAGTTTGCGGCGCAAACCGGCCACTTTCAGGCCTCCTGTCGATTTGTGGTTACGTTGTTCGCCGTCCGATCCGCTGGGCCGGGCTGGGATCCTACCGGCGCTGGGGTTGCCTGCGTCGGCACCCGCCGCACCAAATCAAGGGAGGTGAACGAAACCGCTAGCCCCCGCCGATGCTGTCGCATCCTCTTCTCAGTTCATGATTTAGGGGCCCTGCTTCGAACCCGCGATGTGCAGCGGCACGACTCAGCGCAAAACGACTCCGCCCTCGATGCCCGTGAACTGCGCGCGCAGCTCGGTCTTGAGCAGCTTGCCGGTGGCGTTGCGCGGCAGTTCGGCGACGAAGTGCACGTCACGCGGACACTTGAAGTGCGCCAGCCGCTCCCGGCACCACGCCACGATCTCCTCGGCGCTCGGTGCCTGTGTTGCCGGGTCGGCGACGACGATCGCGACGACGCGTTCGCCCCACTTTGAGTCCTTGCCGCCGATCACGGCGGCGTCGAGTACCGCCGGGTGGCGGAAGAGAACTTGCTCGACCTCGATCGGGTAGACGTTCTCGCCGCCGGAGATGATCATGTCCTTCTTGCGGTCGACGAGGGTGATGAAGCCCTCGGCGTCCATGCGCCCGAGGTCGCCCGTGTGGAACCAGCCCCCGCGTAACGCCTCGGCGCTCGCCTCGGCCTTCATCCAGTAGCCGGTGAACACATTCGGGCCGCGCACGATCAGTTCGCCCACGGTGTCGGTCGCGACGTCGCGGTCGTCGTCGTCGACGATGCGGGCGTCGACATGCATTGCGACGCGGCCGATCGACCCGGCCCGCTTGCTGATGTTCTCGGCGTCTAGGACGGTCACCAGGGGAGCGGTCTCGGTCATGCCGAAGCCCTCGGTGAAGGGCACGCCTCGCTCGCGCATGAAGTCGATGACCGTGAGAGGGACGGGCGACCCGCCGCCCATGGCGAAACGCAGCGCAGACAGGTTGAAGGAGTCGAAGTCGGACACCTGTGTGAGAGCGGTCCACATGGCCGGCACCATGAACTGAACCGTGACGTGGTGGTCGGCCATCGCCTGCAGCGTAGCTCGCGGCTCGAAGGACGGCATGATGACGCTGGTGCCGCCGACGTAGAGCAGCGGCAGGGTGTGTACTCCCAGCCCGCCGATGTGGAACATCGGCGCCACCGCGACGGTGACGTCCTCGCCCCGCAGGCCGATGTCGGTGCCGAGGACGTTGATCGCGTTCCATAGCAGGTTGTCGTGGGTGAGGATCGCGCCCTTGGGTCGGCCCGTCGTCCCCGACGTGTACATGATGAACGCGGGGTCGCTGCCGTCGACGTCACCGTTGAGCGGTTCGAGCGCGGCGCCCGAGACGACGTCTTCGTAGCCGAGCTCGCCCGGCGCCGGCACCCCACCGGCGCGCACGACATGGCGCACGCGGACTCCGGACTCGGTGACGGCGCTCCTGGCCTGCGCGGCGAACGGCTCGTGGAAGACCAGAACATCGGCGCCTGAGTCGGCCAGGATGTAGCCGATCTCGGGTCCGGCAAGGCGCACGTTGAGCGGAACTGCAAGTGCGCCCATTTTGGCGCAGCCCAGCAGCACCTCGATGAACTCGGTCGAATTGACCAGCAGCATCGCGACCCGATCGCCCTTGCGCACGCCGAGGGCGATGAGTGCGGCGGCGACCTGGTTGGTGCGCCGATCGAGGTCGGCGTAGGTGATGTGCGCGCCGTTGCTGATCAACGCGGTGCGCCCGCCGTTGAGGAAGGCGCGCCGGGTCACCCACTGACCGATGCCGAGTTTCATGCGATTCCCTTTCATTCCGCGGCGACTCAGTAGGACGCGGGCAGTTTCAGGCTGTGCTGCGCCACGAAGTTGAGGATCATTTCGCGGCTGATCGGCGCGGTGCGCATGAGCCGGGCCGGACCCCACAACGTGGCGAGGCCGTACTCGGTGGCCATGCCGTTGCCGCCGTGGGTCTGAATCGCCTGGTCGAGCGCCAGGATGCCCGCCTCGGCTGCGGCATATTTCGCCATGTTCGACGCCTCACCCGACCCCGGATCGCCGGCGTCGTGCAGGGCGGCGGCACGCTGAGTCATCAACCGGGCCAGCTCAACCTGGATCTTGGCGTGGGCGAGCGGGTGCGATACGCCCTGGTGCGAGCCGATCGGCGCTCCCCACACGTGGCGGTTGCGGGCGTAATCGGCGGCTTTATCCAGCGCGTAGCGACCGATGCCGTTGCCGAGCGCCGCCCCCATGATTCGCTCCGGGTTCAGGCCCATGAAGACCTGGCGCAGGCCCTCGTTCTCCGCGCCGATAAGGTTGGCGGCCGGCACGCGGACGTCATCGAAGAATAGAGTGAACTGCTTCTCTGGAGTGACCGCCTGCACCGGGATGAGTGACTTGGTGAGCCCGCGGACATCGGTGGGCACGACGAGCAAGCTGAGTAGTCCGCGACCACTGTCGTTGGTAGACGTTCGGGTGACGACCAGGATCGCTTCGGCTTCGTCGACACCAGAAATGTAGTACTTGGTGCCGTTGATGACCCAGTCGTCGCCGTCGCGTTTCGCGGTCGTGGAGATGTTGTGCGAGTTCGAGCCCGCGTCCGGCTCGGTGATCGCGAATGCCATGATCGTCTCGCCGCTGGCGATGCCCGGCAGCCACTGCTGCTTGAGTTCCTCACTGCCGAATGCCTGGATGATCGTGCCGCAGATGGTCGGCGAGACGACGGTCATCAGCAGCGGGCAGCCCGCCGCGGCGAGCTCCTCACCGACGATCTGCATGTCGTAGATGCCGCCGCCGCCGCCGCCGTACTGCTCGGAAAGGTTCACCCCGAGGAAGCCCTGTTTGCCCACGGCCTGCCACAGCTCGGTGCTTTTCGCGCCGGCCAGCGACTTTTCCAGGTAGTACTCGTGTCCGAAGTCCTTGGCGATCTCGGCGACCGCCTTGCGCAGGTCCTGACGTTCCGCTGTCTCGTGCAATTCCATGACACTCCTCACATCGGTATCGACGCGCCACCGATCGGGAGCGCGCCGGGTTGATTAGAGCTCGGTGGCGTCCGACGCCACTTCACCGCCGTCCACCGCCTCGACCACGGCGAGGACGTCACCGCTCGAGACCTGATGGCCGACCTGGACCGGCAGGGCGTTCAGCACCCCGTCAATCGGGCTCGCGACGGTGTGCTCCATCTTCATCGTCTCCAGGACGACAAGGGTTTGGCCCGCCGAGACCGTCTCGCCCTCGGCGACTGGCAGTCGGACCACCGAACCCGGCATCGGCGCGGTGAGCGACCCGGGCGGGTTCAGAGTGCTCGGGTCGACGAAGCGTGGCGCCAGCCGCAGGGCGGAGTAGCCGGCGACCGAGTCGAGGTGGGCAACATCGCCGTCGAGGACGACATCATAAGTGCGGCGCACCCCGTCGACGCGCAGCACCACCCGCTCGCTACTGCCCTCGACAACCTCGACGTCGGCCAACGGCTCGTCGTCGACCTGCAGGCAGGTCCCTGTCGAACCTAACGTGTACCCGACGCGCACTTCGCGCCCACCCTGGGTCTGCCAGGTTGTGGTCTGCGGCTGCGAAGGGTTGTTGCGCCAGCCGGCGGGCAACGTGGCCTGCAGAGTTGCGACGGCACGCCGCGCGGCCACCCCGGCCACGGTCGCCGCGACGGCGTGCAGGCGCTCGGACTGCGTGTCTGGGAGGGCAGCGCCGAGTTGGGCGACGTCGTGTCGGTCAAGGAACCCAGTGTCGGTGCCCCGCCCGGCGAACTCGTCATGGCGCAGGACGCGAACAAGCAGGTTGCGATTGGTGGTCACGCCGTGAATACGGGCGCCGGCTAGCGCCGCCGAGAGGCTGGCAAGTGCCTCGTCGCGCGTTGGTGCCCACGCGATGACCTTGGCCAGCAGCGAATCGTAGTAATGACTGATGACCGAACCGGCACGAAAACCCGAGTCAACCCGCACGCCGGCAAGCGCCGGGACATCCAAGGTGCGCAGGGTGCCGGTACAGGGCCGGTAGTCATCGGCCGGATCCTCGGCGCACAGACGGGCCTCGACCGCGTGACCGCGAATTCGCGGGTTGTGCATCTCCTCAGGCAGCGGGCGGCCCATGGCTACGAGCAGCTGGGCACGCACCAGGTCGAGGCCGGTGATCAGCTCGGTAACCGGGTGCTCGACCTGCAGCCGGGTGTTCATCTCGAGGAAGGCGAAGGAGTCGGCTTTGCCATCCTGAGCGGCGTCGTAGACGAACTCGACCGTCCCGGCGCCTACGTAGCCGACGGCGCGCGCGGCGGCGATGGCGGCCTCGCTCATCCGAGCGCGCAACGCGTCGTCGACGACCGGTGACGGCGCCTCCTCGATCACCTTCTGGTGTCGACGCTGCACGGAGCACTCGCGCTCGAACAGAGAGACGACGTTTCCGTGCGTGTCGGCCATGATCTGGATCTCGACGTGGCGTGGGCGCTGGACGTAACGCTCGAGGAAGACGGTGCCGTCGGCGAACGCTGCGGCGGCCTCACGCGAAGCGGAGGTGACCGCTTCGTCGAGCTCGTCCGGCGACGCGACAATGCGCATGCCTCGGCCACCGCCGCCAGCGCTGGCCTTGACCAGCACGGGGTAGCCGACGTCGGCGGCCAGCTTCGCCAGCTGCTCGGCCGATAGCCCCGTCGTGTCGCCACCGGGCAGCACAGGCACCCCCGCGTCGGACATCGTCTTCTTGGCCTGCAGCTTCGAGCCCATCGCGTCGATCGCCCCGGGCGGCGGACCGATGAAGACGAGGTCGGCGGCGGCACAGGCGCGCGCGAACCCGGCGTTTTCCGAAAGGAAGCCGTAGCCGGGGTGTACTGCGTCCGCGCCGGTGAGCGAGGCAGCGGCGATGATCCGGTGGATGTCGAGGTAGGTCTCGGCGGCAGACGAGCCGGGAAGGTGCACGGCCTCGTCGGCGTCGGCGACGTGCCACGCGTCGGCGTCGGCGTCGGAATAGACCGCGACGGTGGCGATCCCGAGATCGCGGCAAGTGCGGAACACCCGCAGCGCGATCTCGCCACGGTTGGCGACCAGGACCTTGCGGATCTTGGGCATCGCCATCACATCCGGAACACGCCGTAGCCACGCTGGCCACGGACCTCGCCGTTGTGGATCACCGACAGGCAAAACCCGAGAACGGTCCGCGTATCGCGGGGATCGATGATCCCGTCGTCGTAAAGTCGGCCGCTGTTGGCCAGTGCGACGGATTCGCGCTCGATCTGTTCCTCGACGGCGGCGCGCATCTGGGCGTCGGCCTCCTCGTCGAAGGGCAGCCCGCGGTCGGCGGCGGACTCGCGCGCCACGATGGACAGCACTCCGGCCAGTTGCGCCGGACCCATCACGGCCGACTTCGAGTTAGGCCAAGCGAATAGGAAACGCGGCGAGTACGATCGCCCGCACATGCCGTAGTTCCCGGCACCGTAGGACGCACCCATGGTGATGGTCACGTGGGGGACCGTGCTGTTGGATACGGCGTTGATCATCTTGGCGCCGTCCTTGATGATGCCGCCCTGTTCGTACTCGGCACCGACCATGAAACCGGTGGTGTTCTGCAGGAAGATGAGGGGGGTGTCGATCTGATTTGCCAGTTGGATGAACTGCGAACCTTTCTCGGCCTCCTCACTGAACAGGATGCCCCGTGCGTTTGCGAGGATGCCGACCGGGAAGCCGTGGATCGAGGCCCAGCCGGTGACGAGTGACGTGCCGTAGAGAGGTTTGAACTCGTCGAAGGCCGAGCCGTCGACCACTCGGGCGATGACGTCGCGGGGGTCGAAGGGCACCTTCGGATCGACGGAGGCGATGCCGAGCAGCTGATCGGGGTCGTGCACCGGTGGGTGCGGCGGCGTGGTGGGTCCGGGGCCGTTCTTCCGCCAGTTGAGCCGCGCCATGATGCGACGGCCGATGCGGATCGCATCCTGCTCGTCCTCGGCCATGTAATCGGCCAGCCCCGAGGTGCGGGCGTGCATGTCGGCGCCGCCGAGCGACTCGTCATCGGAGACCTCGCCCGTGGCCATCTTGACCAGCGGCGGACCGCCGAGGAACACCTTGGAACGGTTGCGCACCATCACGACGTAGTCGCACATGCCCGGGACGTACGCACCTCCCGCGGTCGAGTTGCCGAAGACCAAGGCCAGTGTCGGCAGCCCCGCTGCGCTGTGCTGGGTCAAGTCGTGGAACAGCTGTCCGCCGGGCACGAAGATCTCTGCCTGTGTGGGCAGGTCGGCGCCGCCAGATTCGACGATGTTGATGATGGGCAGTCGGTTCTCCCGCGCGATGGCCATGCCGCGGAACACCTTGCGGAAGGTATAAGGGTTCGATGCGCCGCCGCGGACGGTGGGGTCGTGGGCGATGATCATCGACTCGATGCCCTCGACCACGCCGATGCCTACCACCACGCTACCGCCGACGGGGAACTTACTGCCCCAGGCGGCGAAGGGGCATAGTTCGAGGAACGCCGTGTCGGGGTCGAGCATCAGCTCGATGCGCTCGCGGACAAGCAGCTTGCCCCGCTTATGGTGGCGCGCAACGTATTTCGCGCCGCCGCCGCCGTTGACCAGCGCCAGTTGCTCCGCGATGGTGTCGAGTTGCGCGCTCAGTCCTTCGCGGTTCTTGAGATAGCCGGGCGCGGTGTCGTCGACCCGATCGGGCAGGACCTGTACCAAAAGTTTTCCCTCCGGGCGAGCATCGACGTCGATCTGCTAGGCGCTGATGTTAGCCGCAATTAACATCAGGTGACAACCGCGGCAGGCCGGGCGTCAGATTTGTTTCCCGCGCTGAGATTCCGTCGAATCGCGATGGACGAAGCGCTGCGCTTCGCTGCCAGATCGAGCGATCGAAATAGACTGCGGGCGCGACGCCACACAGACCCTGGCCGGATGTGTTACCCGGTGATGTCGCGAACCGTCTTGCGCCCCACAGGGAACGGGAACCGGCGCGAGCGAGCCGCAGTGACTCCGTGAGAACGAAGGTCGATGACCTTCATCTGAAGGGATAGCTCCTGACCCCATAGAGGTCCTCACAACGGAGAACGAACTGACGGCCCTCCGCTATGAGTCCTCTAGCCTGGCAGGGTGGCCACTTGCGAGGTCGTATCGAGTTCCTCGACCGGAGGGGTCTGCTGCACGATCAGGTGACAGTTTCGGTCACGCGGCCTGACTGGCCGGTGTGGTCATGATTGCCTCGAATTCGACCGGGGTCAACCGCCCGAGTCCGGCTTGGCGCCGGCGGCGATGGTAGGTCCGTTCGATCCAGGTGACGATCGCGATCCGCAGCTCTTCTCGGGTGTCCCAGCGGCGGCGATCGAGGACGTTCTTCTGCAGCAGGGCGAAGAAGCTCTCCATGGCCGCATTGTCGCCGGCTGCACCGACGCGTCCCATCGATCCGACCATCTCATAGTGACTCAGTGCGTACACGAATCTCCTTGACCTGAACTGAGATCCGCGGTCCGTGTGGACTATGCACCCGGCCACGTCACCGCGGCGTGCCACCGCACTACTGAGAGCTGTGGTGGCGAGCCGGGACTTCATCCGGGAGTCGATCGAGTACCCGACGATGCGGTTGGAGAACACGTCCTTGATCGCACAGACGTAAAGCTTGCCCTCACCGGTCCGATGTTCAGTGATATCGCTGAGCCACAATTGATTTGGCGCATCTGCGGTGAAGTCCCGTTCGACCAGGTCGTCATGCACCGGTGGCCCGACTTTGCCGTTCTTGCCACGTTTCTTGGCTCTTCGCAGTTGAGGGTGTAGGGCGGTCAGCTGTTTCGACCAGTGATCGGGGGTCTGGTTGGCTGGGGGTGTGCCGGCGAAGAAGCGGAAGAGTAAGAGGAAGAGCGCGGTGTCCGGGGGCGGTGTGGACCTGGCGATGCTGCAACAGCTGATGGCCGATGCTGGCCGGGACGTGTTCGCGGGAGTGTTCGATGAACCGACGCCCGAGGTGCGGGCCGTGCCGGAGCGTGTGCGGGGTTTCCGGGTGCGGGCCGACCTGATGTACGCCAAGCCGCCGATCTGGCGTCGTTTGGACCTGCCGGGCGACCTCATGCTCGATGAGCTCCATCTCGTGCTGCAGGTCGCGATGGGCTGGCAGGACGGTCATCTGCATAAGTTCGGGGTCGGGGCGGACCGGCGTACCCGTGCCTACTTCGTCACCGGGTTTGATCTCAGCGAAGGCGACGACGGTGTCGTCGAGGACGGTGTGCGGCTCGATCAGGTGTTGTCCGATAAGGGCGAGCGCTTGTTCTATGACTACGACTTCGGCGACGGGTGGGAGCACGTGCTGGTGGTCGAAGACGTTCTCGATGATCCGCCCCCGGCTCCGGTGTGCCTGACGGGCAAGATGGCCTGCCCGCCGGAGGACTGTGGCGGCCTGGGCGGCTATGAGGAATTGGCTACGTGGATTCGTGGCGGGTACGACCCGCGGGCAACGCCGATGGGGCTGGGTGCTCAGGAGATGAGGGACTGGCTGCCCCGAGACTGGCACCCCGATCGTTTCTCGGTGGCCGAGACCAATGCCGCTCTGGCCGCGCTGAATACGCGTTGAGGACTCCTCACTGCCGAGGTCCAAGGAGCTGGGCGCGGAAGCCTCCGGTCTCGAGCAGGGACCGGGCGACGTAGTTGGTGAGGTTACGGAAGCCCAGCGCGGATCCGCGGAGGTGTTCGAGGCGGCCGTTGATCGCTTCGGTTGGCCCGTTGGAGGTGCCGGGGCGGTCGAAGTAGGCCAGCACGTCGGCGGCGCGCTTCTTCAGTGTCCGTCCCAGGGTGACCAGTTCCTGCAGAGGCTTGGGAACGCCGGCGCTCAGCGTGGTGATCAATGCCGCCATCATGGTGCGGCCCTTACGGCGGTCGGGCGCACGGTAGGCGGCCGCGTCGGTGATGGGATCGGCCCGCCAGCGGTAGCAGGGCTGGCGGGCGAGCTTGAGTACCCGGCACGTCACCGCGACGGGGATCCCGTCGGCGGCGAGCTCACTTACGAGCGGGTAGAGCCTTTTCCCGGAAGGTTGGCCTGCGACAGATAGGCCGTGGCCCGGCGCAGCACCTCGTTTTCCTGCTCCAACAACTTGATCCGGCGCCGCGCCTCACGCAACTCTGCAGACTCGGTCGTGCTCTTGCCGGGCTTGGCGCCCTGGTCGATATCGGCTTGGCGCATCCACTTGTGCAAGGTCATCGGGTGGACACCGAAATCAGTGGCGATCTGCTCGATCGTCACACCGTCGTCGCGGTTGCGAGCAACCCGCACGACATCATCGCGGAACTCACGGGGATAGGGCCTGGGCACAAGGACATCCTTCCAGCTCACCCGTCCCGGGCAAGCCAACTCAGATGTCACCTATTCGTGCAGCAGACCCAACCCGAGCGTTGAGTCTCTATGGTCGCGATCTCGGATGAACGCCCGCAGTGATTGTCAGCGTCGCGCCATGCCCTTCAGCCAACCGAGTCGTGCATGACGCCGGGTCGGGCAGAATCTATCGGGTCTCCTCAGCTGCGGCCAGCCGCGGAGCGGCCTGATCAGGCGCCTGCCTGCCCGAGGGTATACAGGCCGAGAATGCCGAGAAAACCCGCACAGTGCCCGATAAGCATTTCAGTCGAGAGGCTCAGTTGTCCGTCTATCCAGCGACGGAGTATCTCGAACAGGCCCCCGACACCGTAGGTAGCGGCGAGATCTGCGACTTGGAGCACATCGCTGGGTATATCGAGGTGCAAGCGGGCCTCTCTGAGCACCAGCTCCGCAAAATCGGTCATCAGTTCGCTTCGCAGTTGCCGAAGGAGGGATTCTGCGCCCGATTCGACAAACAGTATGCGGGCCATGCTGGGATCGTTCTCGATCAACTGAACCAGGGCCTTGATCGGAGCGTAAGCGAGTTCTTGAGGAGCTACGGTGTCGTCCGGAATGGCGCTGGTTATCACCGCTTGGAAGGTGGCGGAGATCTTGGCAAATACCGCGCGCAGGAGCGCGTCTCGGTCGCGAAACTGTTGGTAGAAGTACCGGCTCGTCACTCCTGATTTCGCACACACCGCGGTCACGGTGCACGCGGTAGCTCCGTGGGTGCCCATGATTGAGACCGCGGCATCAATCAACCTCACGCGGCGCTGCGCATCGCGTTGAGTTGCGGACAGCCCGCCGTAAACACGTGCTGGACTCATGTCCTACAGTCTGGCAGTCTTATCTGACAAGGTATAAAGTCAGATCCAAATTTCAAGGAAGGACCTCAAATGTCGGACGATCAAGCCCCGACCCGGACCCGGGTGCTGCCAAAGCCCAGGCGTGTTCGGTTTCCGATGCCGACCTCCACGCAGCGGCAACACTTCGTCGATGGCGACCTTGTGATGAGCCATTTCATCGCGGTGCTTTCTGCGACGTTCCCGGAAGGCGAGGATTTCTTCATCCGCTCGGTCAGGAACTTCCAGAGTTCCATCGACGATCCCCAATTGGAGACAGCGGTCAAGGGTTTCATCGGACAAGAGGCCACACATCGACACCAGCATCGTCTCCTCAACGAGCGACTCCAGGTCATGGGGTATCCGACCGCGCGAATCGACCGTCATGTCGCACGCCTGATCAAGCGATTGGAACGGCGCTTTTCGCCGGAAATGCGGCTGTCCATGACCTCCGCGTTGGAGCACTACACCGCTACGCTGGCAGAAATCATTCTTACCAGCGAAGACGCCCAGAAGCTCATCGGCCAGTCAGAGGTTCGACCGATTCTGCTGTGGCATGCCTTCGAGGAGTCGGAGCACAAAGCGGTTGCCTTCGATGTTTATGAGCTGATTGGAGGAACCGAGCGCACCCGTGTACGGGGCATGCGGATCGCTTCAGTAATTCTGTTCGGCGAGCTCATTCTGCAGACTGCCTTGTCCATGGCCGCTGATAGAGCCTCATATAACCCGGTCACCTTGGTGCGCAGTCTGTACCGCTTTAGTCGCACCCCGATGTTCACCGCCGATGCGCTGCGGCGATTCCGTTCCTACAATCGCCCGGGTTTCCATCCTGATGATTGGGACAGCGCCGCGGTCCTGGAGCATTGGAGCAAAGAACTGTTCGACCAAGACGGTTCACAGCGAGTAATCGCTTCGTCGGGATAGCAAAGGTGCGGAAGGCGGCGACGCAGGAGCACCGTTCCCGCGTCGCTCCTTCCGAACAGCGTGCGCGCCGGCAGCCTCACTGGCGCGCCACTCGGTAGACGGTAGAAGGCGGCGGAAAGACCACGAACGCGGTTTGGCAGCGACCGCCACGGAGATGGCTGGCGCTGTGAGCCTGATCAGTCGCTGACTAAATAGCGTTGAGCCAGGGTTTCAGCAAGTCTGCTGGTGTGCGCGACCACTTCTTTCTCGGTCACCGCAAGCAAACCCGAGTGCCAGGCGGTGATGACTTCGACGAACCCCCCGACAGCGATCAGGGTGTCCATGCGAAGGGCCATCTCATCGGCATCTTGTCGGAGGTGTGGCCGGCTTGCCTCAACGACCAACTGCGTTGCCTCCTGGAGCGCCACCGCGCGGCGGTCTTGTAGCGGTGAGCTACCGACATGCTGAGCGAGGAGGATGTGCGCTCGGCCGGGATCGCGTGCGATCCCATCGACCACGATGGCTATCGCTGCGGTGATTGTCTCGATCGGCGGCCGATTCGCACGCTCGGTGAAGAGCGCAGCTACCTCGCCGAGCATATCATCGCGGACGCCATCCCACGCAGCAACGAGCAGCTCGTCGCGCGTCTTGAAGTCCTCGTAGAAGTACCGATCGTTCAGGCTTGTGCGGGCGCATACTCCGCGCATAGTGACCGCGGCCCAACCGCTCTCACTCCAAATCTCGGTTGCGGCCTCGATCAATTGCTGCCGTCGTTCTGCACGACGCTCGGCCCCGGTCCGACCACCCCAGCGCTTATTTCTCGACCGCACCTCTCCATCTTGACAAAGCGTTCGGTGCACGACAAAACTGGTGGCATGCGACACCAATGGTGGCTGATGCCCCCAGATGAGAGTTCCCCCACAGCAGACGTCAATGTCGCGACCCGGAAGGCAGACAGATGAGATTGCTGCCATTCGGCGGCGCACCCGGCAGAACGCACCGAGCCGATGCAGTCGTCACGGGCGCAGGAAGCGGTATCGGCCGCGCATTCGCCGTGGAGCTTGCACGCCGAGGCGGACGCGTGGTGTGCGCCGACAGAGATCCCGTCACCGCAAAAGAGTCGGCAGAGTTGGTGAGGCAGGCTGGCGGCGAAGGCTTCGACATCGCATGCGACGTCACCGACCTTGAGCAGATCCGCAAACTCGCTGATGTGAGCGAAGACTGGTTCGGGAAGGCCGCGAGCCTCGTCATCAATAACGCCGGAATCGGTGCAGGTGGTAATCGAATCGGCGCGACGTCAATCGAGGACTGGAAAGCGGCGATTTCTGTCAACCTCTGGGGCGTTATCTACGGCTGCGAGACTTTTGTGCCGCGGCTCCGCAGCAGTGGGCATGGCGGAGTCATCAATGTGGCGTCCGCAGCGAGCTTTGGCTCGGCCCCTCGAATGGCGGCTTACAACGTGAGCAAGGCCGGAGTCCTCGCTCTGTCGGAGACATTGGCGGCCGAACTGAGCGGTACTGACGTCAAGGTCACAGTGCTTTGCCCCACCTTCGTTAAGACGAACATCGTCAAAAATCCTCAAATCGACGAGGCGGCTGCGAGGCTCGCGGCCAACCTGATGAAATGGACTGGCATTTCGCCACAGCACGTTGCTCGAACGACGTTGAACGCGCATGATCGCGGACAAATTTATGTAGTGCCCCAACTCGATGCCAAAGTCTTGTGGCAACTCAAGAGAGCCCTACCCGGTCCTTTTACACGCACGCTGGGCCTCGTGGAGCGCATGGCCTCATGGAACGATTCAGCCGAGTAGAGGAGAAGGAAAAAATGGCTTTCGCATACAGCGACATGCTCGAGACAATCAAGAACAAGCAATGGGCTCTAGCCGATATCGATTGGGACGCCCCTGGCGCGGAGCTGATCACCGATGAACAGCGCCCCAAACTCAAGCAATTCATGTCCGACGTGGTGTGGATTGAGCATGTTGGAGCACGTGCCTTCGCCGCGATGGCTCCGAAGGCGCCATTCGAAGCGCTCGGAGACATTTACCGTTACTTTCACGCCGAGGAGCAGCGTCACGCCAATGCCGAACTTGCCCTGATGCGCCGGTGGGGCATGCTCGATGAAGGTGAGAAACCGGTCCCGAACAAGAATATTCGGCTGGTGATCGAATGGCTGGACCGTTATGCCGAAGCCCTGCCTCTTACCGTCATCGGGGCCGCGATTCCGGCACTGGAGACTGCGCTCGATGGAGCGCTGCTGAAGTTTCTCCTCGATGAGGTTGACGATCCTGTGTGCGGGGAGGTGTTCAACAAGGTCAACAGCGACGAATCAAGGCATCTGGCGGTTGGCTTCCAGGTGTTGAATGACCTGGGTGCTAGCCCGATGCGAATCCATGCCATTCAAACTGCGGGTGCTCTGGTCGACCCGCGCATTCTCACCGGCGCGTTGCTGTATATCCCGCTCCTGACACGCATGTTGATGAATCTCAACGCTATGGGTCTGTCCGAGGAGAAGTTATACAATGCAGTGACGCGGTATGCCAATGTCGGCGATCGCAGTGAACATACGCGTAGGGTGCCCGGCTATCACATCTTGAAGGCGCACATGTCGTCTTCCATCAAGCGGTCCCAGCCTCTGCACTTCGTGTCTCAGCGCCTTGGCAATGCGATCGATGTTTTCCCTGTTCAGATTTTCGGTCGGCCGCCATCCTGGACGGACGAACTGACCTACGAACCGGTTGCCAAATGACAGGCGCCATGACGACGTTGATCGTCGGCGCCGGGTTCGCAGGTATCGGTGCGGCGATCAGACTGCTTCAGGAGGGCACGGATGACTTCGTCATCCTGGAACGGTCAGATCGCGTCGGAGGCACCTGGCGAGACAATACTTATCCCGGCGCGGCCTGCGATATTCCCTCGCTTCTCTACTCCTACTCGTTCGAGCCGAATCCGGGCTGGACTCGTACCTACTCGGGGAGCGCTGAGATCCTCGGGTACATCGACGATATGGTCACCAAGTACGACCTTGCCAGGTTCATTCAGTTCGATACGGACGTGACTTGCCTGGAATTCGACGAGGGTGCCGGCATCTGGGTGGCCGACACGGCAGATGGAAAGCGGTATCAAGCCCGGTCAGTTGTAATGGCCAGTGGACCACTTGCCAACGCCAGCTTTCCGGATATTCGGGGCATCGACTCGTACGGTGGAAAGAAGATCCACAGCGCTCGGTGGGACCATGGCTACGATCTCGGCGGCAAGAGGGTTGCGGTCATCGGGACAGGCGCGAGCGCGGTTCAGATCATTCCTGAGCTCGTGAAGTCGGCTGCGTCGGTCAAAGTCTTCCAGAGAACACCCGGCTGGGTGTTGCCCAGGGTGAACTTCAAGCATCCGGCTTGGGCGCGTTCGACCTTCAAACGACTGCCGATGAGCGAACAAGCGCTCCGCGACGCCTGGTTCTGGACCCACGAAGTGATGGCAGTCGGTATGGTCTGGAACACCGCCGCGACATCGGCGATACAGCTGGCGGCGAAGGCTCATCTGCGTCGGCAGGTGAAAGACCCCTGGTTGAGACGTCAGTTGACGCCCCATTTCAGACCCGGATGCAAGCGTATGCTCATGACCAGTGACTATTACCCGGCGCTGCAGGCGGATAACTGCAAACTGATCAGCTGGCCGATCGCCACATTGTCACCGAACGGTATTCGGACCGCTGACGGTGTGGAGCACGAGGTGGACTGTATTGTGTTTGCCACTGGCTTCGATGTAGCCAAACGTGGCACCCCGTTCCCGATCAGCGGCCTCGGTGGTCGGAAGCTCGGCGATGAATGGTCCCAGGGGACATTCGCCTTCAAGAGCGTGAGCGTAGCCGGGTATCCGAATTTGTTCTTCACTTTCGGACCGAATTCCGGGCCGGGCCACAACTCGGCGCTCGTATATATGGAGGCCGCAATTGACTACATAGTCAAGGCGATCAAGCTCCTTCAGCAAGCCGACATCGGCACTTTGGATGTGAGGGAGGATTGCCAGGACCGCTATCACTCCGAAATTCAGCGCCGCCTTCAACGAACGACTTGGAATTCGGGGTGCAGCAGTTGGTATTTGACCGAGGACGGCTACAACGGCACGATGTATCCAGGTTTCGCAACCCAGTTCAAGAGAGAACTATCCCACTTGGATACTCATGATTACGTGATAACCCGGCGCGACGATACAAACCTCGAAGCTGACGCAATCACTCTGAATACAAATTTGCACGGCTGACCGTCAGAACGGGTGAAAAACAGCAATGGATCGCAAGTCCAGTCGTAATTACGAGATAATCATCATAGGAGCTGGATTTTTCCGGCATCGGGTCTGGCATTAGCTTAATGAAGGCGGGATTTACTGACTTCTTGATGGTTGATGACGCCGATGGCGTAGGTGGGACGTGGCACTGGAACACCTACCCGGGCATCGCTGTCGATATACCATCGTATAGTTATCAATTCTCATACGAAATGCGGCCGTCTTGGTCGCGCACGTACGCCCACGGCAATGAGCTCAAAGCCTATGCCGAACGATGTGTTGAAAAGTATGGGCTCCGGGATCAAATTCGTTTAAACACAACCATTACCGAGGCTTGTTTCGACGAGAACGCAACACGGTGGCGTTTGACCAGCGCTAATGGTGAGGAGTTCACGGCACGCTTCGTGATAAATTGCTCCGGCGTTCTCAGTCGGCCAAAGTGGCCTGAAATCAAGGGGGTGCGAGATTTCGCCGGCGTTACGCTCCACACGGCTAGATGGGACGATACCAAAGACCTCAGCGGGAAGAGGGTCGCAGTAATCGGTACCGGTGCATCGGCGGTGCAACTGATACCCGAAGTCGCAAAGAAAGCGGAGAGTCTGACGGTATTTCAGCGAACTCCAATTTATTGTCTGCCCAAGCCAGACTTCCCCATACCGACGTGGGGAGGAAGGCTTCTACGTTTCCTGCCGGGGGCGCAATTGGCGACCCGGACCGCGAGCCAGGCGTTCGTGGAAATCACTTTCCCAATCGCCGCTCACTTTCATACGGTGATACCGTTCGCCGATGTCATGGAGAGCGCCGCAAAGCGGTACATGCGGCGCGAGGTCCATAACCCGACGACGAGAGAACAACTCATTCCAAGCTACTCGTTGGGCTGTAAACGACCCAGCTTCCACAATTCCTATCTTGCAACGTACAACCGGTCCAACGTTTCGCTCGAGACGAGCGGCATAACCCATGTCGACGACGCATCCGTTCACACTCAAGACGGCAAAGCTCATCCCATTGACGTCTTGATCCTGGCCACCGGCTTCAAAGTGATGGAGTCGGGCAACATGCCAACGTACGTGTTGAAGGGACGCGGCGGACTGGAGCAGGCTGCATGGTGGGACGAGCATCGACTGCAGGCCTTCGAAGGGGTGAGCGTCCCGGGGTTTCCGAATCATTTCAATATCTTCGGCCCTTACGGCTACAACGGTTCCTCGTACTTCACGCTCATCGAGGCGCAGAGTCGGCACATCGTCCGGTGTCTTCGTCGCGCGCGGGCGCTGGGTGCCAACTGCGTGGAGGTCAAGAAGGAGGCGAACGACCGTTATTTCGCCGAAGTGCTAGGGCGGCGTCACCGACAGGTTTTCTGGCAGCCGAGCTGTTCCAATGCAAACAGCTACTACTTCGACAAACACGGCGACGTTCCACTCCGCCCATCAACGACTCTGGAGACCTATTGGCGGAGCCGCACCTTTCGTCTCTCGGATTACCGATTCGAGAATCGGCCCGAGGAGGTGTGTCCCCGGTGACCAGAATGGATGCCCCCGACTGGCAGCCCAGTCTTGCCAGTCATCTCGTCGCGGTGTCCTCGCGAACCACGCTGCGGCCACTAGCGCAGCTGATGCCATCAAACGCCTACGGACTTGCTGTGATGGATCGCGTGCTTCGAACAGCGCTCGTAGCCTCACGGCCTCGGCGCGGCGTCACAGTGCGCAAGGTTGACACTGTATTCGCCGGAGGCCCGGTTCGTGGGGACTGGATCACCACACCTGTTACTCATCCGCAAGCGAATCCATTGCTGTACATACACGGCGGTGCATACTCCATGTGTTCGCCGGATACGCACCGCGGTCTTCTTGGCGAACTCGCCTCTGCAAGCGGACGCCCAATCTTCGCCGTCAAGTATCGACTTGCACCACGACATCCCTATCCCGCAGCCGCGGACGATGCACTGAACGCGTATCGCTGGCTTACCAGCGGAGGTTCCCCGGGTTCTAGCCAGCGCACTGTCGCGGTTGCCGGAGATTCGGCGGGCGGTCAGCTTACGATGGCCACGGCCTTGGGCGCACGTGCGGCCGGATTGCCGCCCCCTGATGCGATGCTGCTGATGTCTCCCGTCCTGGATCTCAGGTGCGAACTCGCCAGGGCGCGTGAACTTCGCCGCCGGGATCCTTTTGCCTCCGCTCGATCAGCGGCGCGCGCTCTTGACCTGTACGTAGGGGGTGCAGATCGCGACGATCCGCGCCTCAGCGTGCTTGACGCGGACCTGACCTCGATGCCGCCGACCCTCATTCAGGTGGGCGGGAGGGAAATGTTGATCGATGACTCGAGGCGTCTCGCCGAGCGACTTCAATCGGCTGGATCCCACGTCGAGATCCAGGTCTACCGGGGACAGATCCATGTATTCCAAGCCATGTTCCGAATTCTTCCCGAAGCCCGCGACGCGATACATCGAGCGGGTCGCTTCCTCGAAGCCTCGGGCCTAGGTGAAAGTGGTCGAACAGGCGATGCTCCTGCAGTCCCGCAGCTTTAAGTCAGTCGTCTCTGCCTCATGAGCAGCAACTTCGCGACGGCCTGTCGCGCATACGATCCGTCGATCGTGATCATCGGGGCCGGCTTCGCCGGGGTTGCGATGGCCCACCGGCTGAAGAAGGACGGGTTCACGAACTTCACGATCCTGGAAAAGGCTGCAGACATCGGGGGTGTTTGGCGTGACAACACCTATCCGGGAGCGGCCTGCGACGTGCCGTCAGCGTTGTACTCACTCTCGTACAAGCCCAATCCTCGTTGGTCACGGCGATATGCCGAGCAACCCGAGATACTCAAGTACCTCCAACAACTCGTGGAGAGTAGCGGACTGGCCGCGCATCTGCGTACCCAGACCGAAGTTGTCACAATGACCTTCGATGACCAGCTCGGGCGTTGGACCCTGGTTACGAACTCGAACGAGACAATAACCTGCGATGTCGTCGTCTCGGCTGTGGGTCAGCTCTCCTTGCCCCACGTACCCGTTATTGCCGACGCAGACACCTTCCAGGGGCCGCGCTTTCATTCGGCGCGTTGGGACCGATCGGTTTCGCTTCGCGGCAAGCAAGTAGCCGTCATCGGCACAGGAGCTAGTGCCATCCAATTCGTGCCACACATCGCCCAGGAGGCGGAGCATGTCACGCTATATCAGCGCACGGCTCCGTGGATCTTGCCGAAGTGGGACAGCAGGTATGGAGTCGTTCACCACTGGGTGATCGGATTATTGCCGATGGCGCTGCGCCTCGAGCGTTTCGCGGTATGGCTAATTTTCGAGTTGCTCGCTGTGACGCTAGTCGACGCGAAGCCCCTCTCACGCGTCCTCGGTGCGATCGCGCGCCGCCACCTACATCGGCAGGTTGCTAGCCCATCTTTGCGCGAGCAATTGATGCCTTCGGACGCGCCAGGGTGCAAGCGAGTGCTGTTCTCGAATGATTACTATCCAGCAATCGCGAGTGATCGCGTGTCGTTGGTGCCGAAGGCTATCGCAGAGCTCTGCGACAACGGTGTCAAGACCGTGGATGGAGAGTTTCGTCCTGCAGATGTCGTGATCTATGGAACCGGGTTTCGCGCCACCGATTTTCTCGCCCCGATGTCCGTGCGCGGCTCTCGCGGAGTCTCCTTGGCCGAGGTGTGGAAGACCCAGGCGTACGCATATCTGGGCATCACTGTCCCCATGTTCCCGAACCTGTTCCTGCTTTATGGTCCCAACACGAATGTGGGCTCGGGGTCGATCCTCTACATGATCGAGTCACAAGTCCGTCACATCGCAACGCTCATCAAAGCCGTGGCTGCTCATCCGGGTCATGCGATCGATGTCAGGACGGAGAGCGCGCAACGCTACAACACGCGCTTGAGAAGGCGACTACGGAGGTCGGTGTGGGCGCTGTGTGCGAGCTGGTATCGAACCTCGAGCGGGGAAATCCCGACGAACTGGCCGGGGCCTACCTTGGTTTATCGACTCCTTACCCGGAAGCCGCACAGCGGCGATTACGTCTTGAGAAACGTCGGGCGTCTAAAGGTCGGAGACCCTGCAGAACCGAGCCTGGCCGACTACGGGCACGAGACGCGGACTTAACCGCTAGGCCAATAATGTCTAGATATTGACATCAATGGCATCTTTGTAAAGACTGATGGACGCCGTCAAAGCGGCCCAGCGTCCAGGAGGAACCATGACGAATCACCTTCTCGCACCTGCGCACCACGTGAAGGAGCGGTTGTCCTCTGTGATCATGGTCCCCGCGCCTCACGCCGTCGACGACAGATGGCGTCGATGGACGCGGGACTGGCCGGCTCGTGAACTGGCACCGGCACCCGCGGGCAGTGGATTGAAAGCCGTCCGGGGGGATGCCGGACTGCCCTTCGTGGGTCACACACTCGACTACATCCGATTCGGCTCGGATTTCAGTCGAGAGCGCTACGACCGTCTGGGTTCGGTGTCGTGGATGGGCGCGTTCGGCACCAAGATGGTGGTCATCGCCGGCCCTGACGCCACTCGAGAGGCGTTCACGAGCGAAGCGAAGGCATTTTCTCAGGATGGCTGGTCCTTCCTGATCGACGCCTTCTTCCATCGCGGTTTGATGCTCATGAGCTTCGACGAGCACTTGATGCACCGGCGCATCATGCAGGAGGCGTTTACGCGTCCGCGCCTGACCGGATACGTCGAACAGGTAACTCCACGCGTTCGCTCGGCAGTGCCCGCGTGGCCGGTGGGCCCGTCGGTTCGAATCTACCCACTGTTGAAGGAACTCACCCTCGACATAGCCACCGACGTCTTCATGGGCGGCCGCGGCAAGGATGAGAGCGATGCTGTCAACAAGGCGTTCGTCGCCACGGTTCGAGCAGCGAGTTCCATTGTGCGTGTCCCGTTTCCGGGTACCAGATTCCGCGCTGGTGTGCGAGGGCGGCGCGTCTTGGAGGACTACTTCTTCCGGCATCTGCCGGCCGCGCGAGCCGGTGAAACGGATGATCTGTTCGCTGCTCTTTGTCAAGCCACCACCGAAGACGGGGAGCGGTTTTCCGACGAGGATGTGGTGAATCACATGATCTTCTTGATGATGGCGGCCCACGACACATCGACGATCACCACCACTGCGGTCGCCTATTTCCTTGCCAAGTATCCGCAGTGGCAGGAGGCAGCGGCTGCGGAAGCCGAGGCCATCGGTGACGCGTTGCCGGACATCGAGGCCCTGGAGAAGATGACGGTCATCGACCTCGTGATCAAGGAAGCGCTCAGACTGCTTGCACCTGTTCCGCTGGTGATGCGCAAGACGGTTCGAGATGTCGCCATCGACGGATATCACATCCCCGCGAACATTTTGTGCGCCATAACGCCTGCCGTGAATCACTTCGATCGAACGATCTGGAGTGATCCGGAACGGTTCGATCCCTCACGTTTTGACGAGCCTCGGCGCGAAGACCAACACCACCGATTCGCCTGGGTTCCGTTCGGAGGTGGAGCCCACAAGTGCATCGGCATGCAATTCGGGACGCTCGAGGTCAAAGCAATCCTGCACAGGATGCTGCGTTCGTTCACTTGGAAGGTTCCGGAGAACTATCACGTCCGATGGGACAACACCTCGCTGCCCATTCCGGTGGACGGACTTCCGTTGGAGATGAAGCGCCGATGACCGTCGACCACACGCCCTACCTCGAACCCACGGAGTTTCTTGACTGGCAACAAGATTCGGTACGTGACTTCGTGTCATCGGCGATCCGTGGTGCCAGCGGCGACACCGAGAAGGCCATCGCCATCTTCACCGCGGTCCGTGACTCCATTTGGTACGACCCCTACACGGTGACCGACAACCCGCACGCGTATCGCGCCAGCACCGTCGCGACCGCAGAACGGGCCTACTGCGTCCCGAAGGCCGTGCTCTTGACTGCAGCATGCCGAGCGGCGGGAATCCCGGCGCGGCTGGGGTTCGCCGATGTCCGAAACCACCTCCAGACCAAGACATTGCGCGAGCGGATGGGTGGTAGCGACGTTTTCGTCTACCACGGCTACAGTCTCATGTTCCTCAACGGTGCGTGGGTAAAGGCCACCCCGGCGTTCAATCGCGAGCTGTGCGCACGCTTCGGTGTCTCGCCGATCGAATTCGACGGCCGTAGCGACGCGCTACTCCATGGTTTCACCGCTGACGGCACCCAGCATATGGAGTATCTGCGCGACCGGGGAGCCTACGACGATCTACCCCTGGCAGACATCCTGCAAGCGCTGAAAACGCATTACGGCACATTCATCGACCAGCCGAGCAGCCGTTCCGACCTCTTCGCCTGAAAGGGCCCTGCACGATGCAAAGCACAATGCAAAATGTTCCTCTCACGGTTTCGGCGATCGTTCAGCATGCGGCAGCCATACACGGTGACAGCGAGGTCGTCACTCCGACCGGAGATGGGTATCGCAGAACGCCTTACCGCGGTGTGTTGCCGCGCGTAGCTCGACTCGCCCACGCGCTGCGCAGCCTTGGTATCACGGCAGACCAACGCGTGGCCACCTTCCAGTGGAGCAACCAGGAACATCTGGAGGCCTACTGTGCGATTCCCTCCATGGGCGCGGTCCTGCACACGCTCAACATTCGTTTGGCACCAGAGCAACTCGCGTACATCGCCAACCACGCGAGCGATCAGATCGTCCTAGTCGACGCTTCGGTTGCCCCGTTGTTGGCGCGCGCGCTCCCAGCGATGGCGTCGGTGCACACCGTCATCGTCACCGGAGAGGGCGACCTTGCCCCGCTACAGGGATGTGGGAAGACCGTTCTGCGTTACGAGGAAGTGCTTGCCGGCCAGGAAGAATCATTTGACTGGCCTCGGCTCGACGAGCTGTCCGCCGCGGCCATGTGTTATACGAGCGGCACCACCGGAGATCCCAAAGGGGTCGTCTACAGCCACCGTTCGACGTACCTTCACTCCCTGACCGCCTGCGCAGCTAACGCTTTGTCAGTCGGCGAGGCCGACCGTGTGCTGGCCATCGTCCCAATGTTTCACGCCAATGCGTGGGGGCTTATCTACGCAGCGTTGATGTCCGGTGCGGATCTGGTGCTGCCTGACCGCTATCTCCAAGCCGAACCGTTGGTGTCGATCATCGAAGACACCAGGCCGACCGTGGCCGGTGCAGTGCCGACGATCTGGAACGATGTCGACCGATATCTGGATTCGCACCCTGGGCGGGACATTTCTTCGCTACGGCTGGTCGCGTGCGGGGGATCTGCTGTTCCGCTTTCCTTGATGCGGGCATTCGAAGAGAAGTACAACGTGCCCATTGTGCAGGCATGGGGTATGACCGAAACCTCTCCGTTGGCGACCGTTGCACGTCCGGCTCGCAGAGCCGACGCGACGCGACGATGGGAGATGCGCGCATCCCAGGGCCGGCCGATATGCGGTGTCGAAATCCGGTTGCGGGACGACGACGGGAAAGACGTGCCGTGGGACGGGCAATCAGTTGGGGAAATTCAGGCGCGCGGCCCTTGGATTACCGGTTCTTATTTCGGAGACAACGATACGGAGAAGTTCGACGAAGGATGGTTGCGTACCGGTGATGTGGGCAGGATCGACGCCGAGGGCTATCTGACACTGACCGACCGCTCGAAAGACGTTATCAAGTCAGGTGGCGAATGGATCTCCTCGGTGGAGCTGGAGAACACGCTGATCGGGCACCCTGCCGTGTACGAAGCGGCGGTAGTCGGCGTCGCGGACGATAAGTGGCAGGAACGGCCGTTGGCGCTTGTCGTCGTCCACCCCGGAACCGACGTTGACATTGAGCAACTCCGATCGTTCCTTTCGGGCAAAGTCGCCAAATGGTGGATTCCTGAGCGATGGAGCTTCGTGTCCGATATTCCGAGGACGAGCGTCGGAAAGTACGACAAAAAGGCCATCCGTGCGCGCCACTCTGCCGGCGAATACCTCATCGAAATCGAAACGTCATAACGTCAAATCCCTGGAATTCCAACAGTCGAAAGGTAATCATGTCCTCACCAATCTCACCCTGGATGAATGCCGAATTACTCGAGCTTCGTGACCTCGCTGCGAAGTTCTTCTCGGCCGAATTGGCGCCGCATGCGAATCGCTTTGCAGACCAGCACCACGTCGACCGAGAACTGTGGAACCGAGCGGGCGAGCTGGGCCTGCTCTGCATGTCTATACCTGAGGAATACGGCGGAGGCGGTGGCACTTTCGCGCACGAAGCGGTCGTGCTCGAAGAGCAGGCCCGCATCGGTGACAGCTCATGGGGCGCGGGACTGCACAGCGGAATCGTCGCCCACTACATCCTGCAGTACGCGACTGAAGAGCTGCGCGCGCAGTGGCTTCCCAAGATGGCGTCCGGTGAAATGATCGGGGCGATCGCCATGACAGAACCGGGGACCGGGTCCGATCTGCAGAGCGTCAAGACAAAAGCCCTCCTGGACGGTGACGAGTACGTGATCACCGGCTCCAAGACTTTCATCACCAACGGCCAACAGGCCGACCTCATCATCGTTGTTGCCAAGACAGATCCGAGCCAGGGCGCTGCGGGCATCTCTTTGATCGTTGTCGAGGCTGACCGGGCGGGATTCCGGCGCGGCAAGGTTCTCGACAAAATCGGCCAGCGCGGCCAGGACACCTCCGAATTGTTCTTCGATGAAGTGAGAGTTCCGCGCTCGCATCTACTGGGCCAGTCTGAGGGACAGGGCTTCATTCAGCTGATGACGCAGCTGCCACAAGAGCGACTCATCGTCGCGGTGGGGGCTGTCGCAGCGATGGAACTTGCCCTGGAGCAGACGCTCGAGTATACCCGTGAGCGGGAGGCGTTTGGTCGGCCTGTCTTTGGCTTTCAGAACACCAAGTTCACGCTGGCTGAAGCCGCGACCGAAACGCGCATCGCACGAGTGTTCCTCGACTACTGCATCGACCTGCACCTTGCGGGTCAACTCGACGTGCAGACCGTCGCCATGGCGAAGTGGTGGACCACTGAGCGAGCGATGAAGGTACTCGATGACTGTATGCAGCTTCACGGCGGATATGGCTACATGACCGAGTACCCCATCTCGAGATTGTGGGTGGATCAGCGCGTGCAAAAAATCTATGCCGGCACGAACGAGGTGATGAAGGAAATCATCTCGCGTTCCCTATGACTCAGATGAGTTGCCGCCTGCACGTTAGTCACCTGGAGGAGGATTGATGGCATCGATGGTGGTGCCGTATCGCCACGACATGGGCGGCCATTGCGGATCGGGGGCTCTTCGGGATTTGACCGAATGGGCCGGGATCCGTTGGGGTGATGACACCCCGGACGAAGGTATCGTGTTTGCTCTCGGCGGGGCCCTCGACTTCTCGTATGTTCGCTCGGCGCACCTACGTCCACCGATCTACCTCGTTGGACGTAGCGCGGACCTCGAAGACGAATACTTGACCCGGTTGGGCGCGCGCTTCGAGCGCCGTTCGACAGACGACCCCGATCTTGGTTGGAAATGGGTGACCGAACAGATCGATTCCGGCAGGCCGGTCATGGTGTGGACTGACATCGCCGAATTGCCCTATCTGAGAACGCGTCTGAGTATGAGCCGGCATGATGTCGTGATCGTGGGGTACGACGACGACGAGGAACTCGCGTTCGTGGTCGATAACGATCGCGATACACCTCAAGCGGTGCCGTACGAGAATTTGCGGAAGGCGCGAGCATCGACGGGATTTCCCGTCCCCACGCGGCACACCACCTACGTGGTCGAGTGGCCCGGCGCAGCACCAGATCTCGGCAATGCTGCTCGGTCGGCCTTCCGTAGGTCCGCGGACGCGATGCAGGGTTCGTTTGTGAGCGCGCCGATCACCGAGGGCTCCGATAGTGATGTTCAGGTCCGTGGATTATCAGGGGTGTTGACGTTTGTGGAGGACCTCAAGCGGTGGTCGGAGATCTTTGACGACGACACCCTCGACGGTGCCTTGTTTGCGCTGAGCGCCTTCATCGAAAAGGCTGGAACCGGGGGCGGTCTGTTCCGAGATCTGCAGGCACGTGGATGTCGGCGCGTCGCAGAAGAATTGAGTTTCGAACCTGCGTTTAAAGCAGCGGAGGCCGCCAAGACCGCATCTGAGTTGTGGACCGCTGTCGCGCATACCGCGTACGAAAGCGGTGCAGATCCGCGCCGGCGAGCGAGCGGCGCCGCGTCCCTCGCTGCGCAGTTGCCGCAAGCCGAACGTCGACTCGCGCAGGCGCTGAGGGAGGCAGGAAATCGTCTCCTATGAGTCCTGATTGCCTGCGGAGGAAATGAAACTGGGTGCGACTCAACGGATTTATTTGTGAGTGCTTGGACTGCGTCAACAGAATGGAATTTCAGGATGGCTGTGTTCGCTGATGCTGAAGAGGTTTACCGCTATCTCGCCGGCATCTTTCGACGAGGTTTGGAGAACGAAGACCTTGCGAACAGACTCGCCGGGTCCGGGGTGGTGTTGCGGATCCACTACACCGATCCGGACGCGGTAGTAACCGTGGATATGCCGAAGAAGGTGATAGAGACCGGCGCGGACAGTGGCGTTACACCGAATGTCGAATTGTTCATGTCCGCGGATACCGGTAACAGGTTCTGGTTGGGGAAGGTGAACTTGACCATGGCGATGGCGAAAGGAACTGTACGAGCGAAAGGTCCTGTCACCAAACTGATCAAGCTCATACCGCAGGCCAAAAACCTCTTTCCAGAATATCGGGCAATCCTCGAAGCCGACAAGCGTCACGACCTGCTCGATGTGTGATGTCAGTCCGGTACGAGACCGGGTGCGGGCGAGCGGCCGCCGCGGCCTATAGGCGATATGCCGGGACACAGTACGGGACAGTTCTCGCGACCACCGTGCGCGGTCGGGATAACTACTTCAGAAGCGTCATTAGATAGAAGGGACTTGAGCATGAAGACACGTGCCGCTGTTTTGTGGGGCTTGGAGCAGAAGTGGGAGGTCGAAGAAGTCGAGTTGGATCCGCCGGGCCCCGGGGAAGTCCTCGTGCGGCTGGCGGCCACCGGCTTGTGCCATTCCGACGAACATCTGGTGACCGGCGACCTCCCGATCCCATTGCCGGTAGTAGGGGGCCATGAGGGTGCTGGCACAGTCGTGGAGTGCGGTGAAGGGGTCGAGGATCTGTCCGAAGGTGATTCTGTCATCTTGACCTTCCTTCCCTCGTGTGGGCGCTGCTCCTACTGCGCGCGCGGCATGGGCAATCTCTGTGATTTGGGAGCAGCGCTGATGATGGGACCGCAGATCGACGGCACCTATCGCTTTCACGCACGAGGCGAGGACGTCGGGCAGATGTGCTTGCTCGGAACGTTTTCCGAGTACACAGTGGTGCCGCAGGCATCCGTGGTCAAGATTGACGGCGGAATCCCTCTGGATCGGGCAGCCTTGATCGGTTGCGGCGTCACGACCGGCTACGGATCTGCGGTGCGGACTGGGGAGGTGCGCGCCGGGGACACCGTCGTGGTAGTGGGAGCAGGCGGAATCGGAATGAATGCGATTCAGGGTGCGCGAATCGCGGGTGCGCTAGCAATTGTGGCGGTCGATCCGGTGAACTTCAAGCGAGAGCAAGCGAGCGGGTTCGGCGCGACGCATACCGCCGCCTCCATGGATGAAGCTTGGTCGCTGGTCAGCGATATGACGCGGGGCAAGCTGGCCGATGTCTGCATCCTCACCACTGATGTAGCTGAGGGCTCTTATACCGCCGAAGCGCTGGCCTTGGTCGGAAAGCGCGGACGCGTCGTGGTTACGGCCATCGGGCATCCCGACGAGTCGTCGATCTCAGGGTCACTGCTGGAGATGACGCTTTACGAGAAGCAGATTCGTGGCGCTTTGTATGGCTCATCCAATGCGCCACACGATATTCCGCGGCTGGTCGAGCTTTACTCCGCCGGGCTGTTGAAGCTCGACGAGTTGGTCACCCGCGAATACTCCCTCGACCAAATCAATGAGGGCTACCAGGATATGCGTTCAGGAAGAAACATTCGAGGGCTCGTCCGGTTCTGAAGAGAACCATGCTCCACTGCTCGTGTTCATGTCCTTGCGCCGCTGCAGATTACACGCCGCCGGACCGCTTAGGCTGCCGCGCGTCGCGTCCTCCTTTCCCGTCCTGAGACGGCAAGCATTAGACACCTTGTAATCAATCATCCATCAAATTCTCTCGGAGGCTGAGATGACGGACGCTGGCACGACCATGGCAAGCGAGGATGGGGCAGCTCGTTTCGTTGTCGCCCCGGAGGCGTGGACCACGCCGGAGCGACGAGCGCTGAGTCAGATGGCGCGGTCTTTCGTCGAACGTGAAATCGCGCCGAAGCTAGCGCAATGGGAGCAGGTGGGTGAGATTCCACGCGACCTGCACCTCAATGCTGCCGAGGTGGGGCTTCTCGGAATCGGGTTCCCGGAAGATGTCGGCGGCAGCGGCGGCAACGCGATTGACTCCGCACTGGTCACTGAGGCCATCCTGGCCGCAGGTGGGTCTACTGGCGTCTGTGCCGCCTTGTTCACCCATGGCATTGCCCTTCCCCACATTGCCGCCAATGGCTCCGAAGCCCTGATTGAACGATATGTCCGTCCGACGCTCGCAGGAAAGATGATCGGCTCGCTGGGCGTTACCGAGCCTGGGGCAGGTTCAGATGTCGCGAATTTGCGCACACGCGCGGTGCGCGAAGGGGACACCTACGTGGTCAACGGAGCAAAGACGTTCATCACCAGCGGAGTTCGAGCGGACTTCGTTACTACGGCGGTACGCACCGGCGGACCGGGTTACGGTGGAGTTTCATTGCTTGTGATCGACAAGAATTCGCCTGGATTCGAAGTGTCCCGCCGGTTAGACAAGATGGGGTGGCGATGTAGCGACACCGCCGAGTTGTCTTTCGTCGACGTTCGCGTACCGGCTGACAACCTGGTGGGGGCAGAGAACAGTGGGTTTTTGCAGATCATGCAGCAATTTCAGGCTGAACGGCTCGGCATCGCCGTCCAGGCGTACGCGACGGCGGGTCGGGCTCTCGACCTTGCCAAGAGTTGGGCGCGGGAACGTGAAACGTTCGGTAGACCCTTGACGGGGCGCCAGATCATTCGCCATAAGCTTGCGGAGATGGCTCGACAGGTCGACGTGGCGTGCACCTACACCCGTGCGGTCATGCAGAGGTGGCTAGCGGGGGAGGATGTCGTTGCCGAGGTGTCGATGGCCAAGAACACCGCTGTGTATGCGTGCGACTACGTGGTCAATGAGGCGGTTCAGATCTTCGGTGGGATGGGCTACATGCGTGAGTCTGAGATCGAGAGACACTATCGAGATTGCCGAATTCTCGGAATAGGCGGCGGCACCAACGAAATCATGAACGAGGTCATCGCCAAACGTATCGGACTCTAGCTACTTGATTGAATCGCCCTGACTTTCCCGGAGGCTCGGGTTATTGGATTCCGGCCAGGGGTTGGTCGGTCCCATGTGCATCGTAGAACGCGGCTTCGAACTCGGTGGGTGGGATGTCATTAAGGTAGCTGTGTAAGCGGCTGGTGTTGTGCCAGTACACCCAGCTCAGGGTCGCGAGTTCGACGTCCTCGACGGTCTTCCACGGCCTGGTGCGGACTGGCCCGTAGATCAGCTCCGCCTTGTAGTAGCCGTTCACCGTCTCCAGGGCATTATCGTAGCTGTCTCCGATCGTGCCGATCGAGGGGACCGCTCCGATCTCGGCGAGCCGTTCGCCATAGCGGATAGAGGTGAATTGCGATCCGGCATCGGAGTGACATGTCAAGCCCGGCAACGTGTTTCCGCGTCACCAACGAGCCATCTCCAACGCATCCAGCACCATGGTGGTACGCATGTGCGACGCTACCCGCCAGCCCACGATCATCGGGTCTGCTGCACCAATAGGTGACATCTGAGTTGGCTTGCCCAAAGCGGGCGGGCTGGAAGGATGTCAGTGTGCCTAGGCCCTACCCCCGTGAATTTCGCGACGACGTCGTCCGCGTTGCCCGTAACCCGACGACGGGGTGACGATCGAGCAGATCGCCACCGATTTCGGCGTGCACCCGATGACGTTGACCAAGTGGATGCGCCAAGCCGACGTCGACGAGGGCGCCAAGCCGGGTAAGAGCACCAATGACTCCGCTGATCTGCGCGAGCTACGACGCCGAAATCGGTTGTTGGAACAAGAGAATGAAGTCTTACGGCGGGCAGCGGCGTACTTGTCGCAGGCCAATCTGCCGGGAAAAGGGTCTACCCGCTCGTAAGTGAGCTCGCCGCCGACGGGATTCCCGTCGCGGTGACGCGCCGGGTACTCAAGCTCGCCCGCCAGCCCTACTACCGCTGGCGGGCAAATCCCATCACCGATGCCGAACTCGTCGAGGCATACCGCGCCAACGCCCTGTTCGACGCGCACGGCGAGGACCCCGAGTTCGGCTACCGCTACCTCGTCGAGGAGGCCCGTGAGGCCGGCGAGCCGATGGCCGAGCGCACCGCCTGGCGCATCTGCTCACAGCAGCAGTTGTGGAGCGTGTTCGGCAAGAAGCGCGACAAGAACGGCAAACCAGGACCGCCGGTGCACGACGATCTGGTCCAGCGCGACTTCACCGCTGAAACGCCAAACATGTTGTGGCTCAGCGACATAACTGAGCATTACACCGGCGAGGGCAAGCTCTACCTCTGCGCGATCAAGGATGCATTCTCCAACCGCATCGTGGGTTATTCGATCGACTCCCGAATGAAGTCACGCCTGGCGACCGCCGCGCTGCGCAACGCGGTCGGCCGCCGTGGGGTGGTCGCCGGCTGCGTGGTTCACACGGACAGAGGGTCGCAGTTTCGAAGTCGAAAGTTCGTCCAGGCCCTGCACCATCACGGCATGGTCGGCCCAATGGGACGTGTCGGCGCGGCCGGCGACAACGCGGCGATGGAGAGCTTCTTCAGCCTGCTGCAGAAGAACGTCCTCGACCGCCGCCGCTGGGCCACCCGAGAGGAGCTGCGGATCGCCATCGTCACTTGGATCGAACGCACCTACCACCGACGTCGCCGCCAAGGCGCCCTCGGCCGGTTGACCCCCGTCGAATACGAAGCCATCATGACCACGACGGCCAGTTGACCGCGCTCACTGAAATTCCCCACTGACGCTCATCGAAATTCCCCACCCGTGTGGCTCCGCCGAGAAGGGCGGGCCTCCCTCGAAGCTGCTGGTGTCTGACGCCAGTTGCTCCATCGAAGGAGGCCCGCTTTCTCATGCTCACA